>NZ_NCJH01000003.1 GCF_002278925.1 Polaromonas sp. 39-63-25 | reverse complement strand
GAGGGACCCGGACCATCGGGTCGCCTTTCTTTTCCTTAGGTTTCTTTGGCGAAGCAAAGAAAAGTAAGTCGCCCGCCGGGGCGAGTCCCGGCTTGCTGGAAAACTCAAAAGCACATTCACATCACAACCTCAGGCAAGGGCGCAGGCGCGTGATGCCCCCCACCCATGTGCGCCCCAAGAACATGCCGCTCGGCGTCCGCAGCAGACGTTTCAAAAACGATGCGTCCTTCGCTCATCACCACGATGCGGTCCGCCAGTTCAAGCAGCTCGTCCAGGTCCTCGCTGATCAGCAGCACCGCGCCACCCTGGTCGCGCACGCCGCGCAGGCGGGTGTGGATTTCCTTGACGGCCGCAAAGTCCAGGCCGAACACCGGGTTGGCGGCGATCAGCACATTGATCTCGCCATGCAGTTCGCGCGCCAGCACGGCCCGCTGCACATTGCCGCCCGACAGGCTGCGGATGGGCGCGTTTTCGCCCTGGGTCTTGATGCCATAACCGGTGATCCATTCGCGCGCCCGGCTGCGCCAGCGGCCGAAGCGCAAGCGCCCGCCGGTGCATAGCGGCGGCCGGTCGAAGTCGCGCAGCGCCATGTTCTCGGCCACACTCAGGTCGCCGACGCAGGCGTTGCGCAGCGGCTCCTCGGGCAGGCTGCGCACCTTGAGGCGGTGGTTCTCATCACGCGTGGCCGCGTAGGGCTGGCCGTTGACCCGCACGATGCCCGCAGCACGTGCGCGCTGGCCGACCAGCGCTTCGACGAGTTCACGCTGGCCGTTGCCGGAGACGCCGGCGATGCCGAGAATCTCGCCGGCGGCCACCGACAGGCTCAGCTGCCGCACGGCGGGAGTGCCGCGGTCACCCATCACGGAGAGCTTTTCCACGACCAAGGGCAGGGGCGTACTCGCTATTTTTTTCGTAGCTGCTTGCGCTTGTCGGATAAGGGCTGGAGGCATATTTTGTTCTGAACCCGGGCTTTCGGGGCGGACGGCAGCCGCATCGCCCACCATGGCCTGCGCCAGCCGCACCGGATCGGTCGCCGCCACCGACGTGGTGTGCACCGCCTTGCCACGGCGCAGCACGGTCACGTCGTCGGCATAGGCCATCACCTCGCGGAACTTGTGCGTGATGATGAGCACCGTGCACAGCCCGCTGCGCGCGAACTCGCGCACATGGCCGAGCACCTCGTCGGCTTCCTGCGGCGTGAGTACCGAGGTTGGCTCGTCGAGAATCAGCAGGCGCGGCCGGAGGTAGAGCTGTTTGAGCAACTCGAGCTTCTGCTTTTCGCCCGCCGCCAGCTCCGACGGCCGCGCGTCCAGGTCCAGGCGGAAAGGCGTGTGCGCGAGAAAGGTCTTGAGTTCATCACGCTTGGCGCGCCAGTTGATCACCGCGGGCAACTGGCCGCCGGCCAGCAACAGGTTCTCCGCCACCGTCATGCCCGGTGCCAGCGTGAAATGCTGGTAGACCATGCCGATGCCCAGGGCGCGCGCCACCACCGGGTTGTCAATCGCCTGCTCGCGGCCGTCAATCAGGATGCTGCCTTCCGAAGGCCTTTGATACCCCGCCACACATTTGACCAGCGTGCTTTTGCCGGCACCGTTTTCGCCGAGCAGCGCATGTACCGTGCCCGGCGCCACCTTCAGGCTGACACTGTCGAGCGCCGTGAAGCTGCCAAAACGCATGCTCATCCGGTAGGTATCCAGCGCCAGCGCACCGGTGGCCGGCGGCAGACTGCCGATGGCTGCGGTGGTACTCATGGCTGGGCCAGTGCGTCCAGCACTGCCTTTGACTCCGCATGGGCGCCGAACACCCCGCCTTGCATGGTGATCATCTTCAGCGCCGCCGCGTGGTTGCCGGCGTCGGTGGCGGCGGTGCAGTCCGACAGCAGCAGGCATTCGAAGCCGCGGTCGTTGGCGTCGCGCATCGTGGTGTGCACACACACGTCGGTGGTGATGCCGGTGAGGATCAGGTTGCGGATGCCGCGCGTGTGCAGCACCATCTCGAGGTCGGTGGCGTAGAACGATCCCTTGCCGGGCTTGTCGATCACCACCTCGCCGGGCAGCGGCGCGAGTTCGGGAATGATTTCCCAGCCCGGTTCACCGCGCACCAGGATGCGGCCGCAGGGTCCGTCGTCGCCGATGCCCACACCCTTCGTGCCGATCTGGCGCGAGCGCCAGCGTTTGTTGGCCGGCAGGTCCGACAGGTCGGGCCGGTGGCCCTCGCGCGTGTGGATGATGTGGTAACCCGCGCCGCGCATGGCGGCCATCAGGGTCTTGAGCGGCTCAATCGGTGCACGCGTCAGCGAGATGTCGTAACCCATCTTGTCGACGTAACCGCCTTCGCCGCAGAAATCGATCTGCATGTCGATCACGACAAGCGCGGTGTTGCCGGGCTGCAGGTCGCCGTTCCAGGGCCAAGCGTACGGGTTGGCGTTGACGAAGCGTGGCATGGTCATGTTTTCCTTTTCAGGCCTTGTAGCTGCGCGTCGGCGCGTCGAAGCCGCAGGAGGTCCCGTCGGTCACCTCCACCGTCCAGGGCAGCTGGTAGGTGCCGGCCGCCATGTCGCGCATGTAGGTGTAGGGGCAGTCCTGGGCGCCGCCCTTCACTGCCACGTAGCCGCGGTGGTAGAGCTGGTAGATGTTGTTTTCCACGCCCCAGCCGGTACGGGCCTCGCGCACCAGGTCGGGCCGCACTTCGGCGGTGATGATTTCATCGGGCCGGCCGCTGCCCGCCACCAGCACCGTGCCGTCGAAATTGCAGAACATGCCCTCGCCCATGGAATCGAAGGTGCCGTCGCTGCCGCACATGCAGACATTGGCGGTGACCGCCAGGTTGCAGAAGGCGTTGGCCTGGTTGGTGATTTTCCAGCTGTGACGGATAGGGGCGGTGTAACCCGCCGTGCGAATGATGATTTCGGCGCCCTTGTAGGCGGCCTCGCGCGCCATCTCGGGGAACATGCCGTCGTGGCAGATGATCAGCGCCAGCTTGCTGCCGTTCGGGCCGTCGCAGACGGGAATGCCGAGGTTGCCCGGCTCCCAGGGCTCGACCGGCACCCACGGGTGCAGCTTGCGGTAATACAGCTTGACCGTACCGGTGTCGTCGATGATCAGGCCGCTGTTGTAGGGGTTGCCGCCGGGGTTGGCCTCCATGATGGAGAAACATCCCCAGATGTGATTGTCCACACAGGCGCGCTTGAAGGCGGCGACCTCGGGGCCGTCGAGCGACACCATCAGTTCGGGCGCGATCGACATCGACAGGCCGTGCAGCGAATATTCCGGAAACACCACCAGGTCCATGGTGGACTGGTTGCGCCTGGCCTTGGCCACCATGGCGCAGATGCGCTGCGTCTGCGCAGCGAGCTGCGCCGGTGTCTCGACCACGGGCAGCTGCAACTGCACCAGGCCCAAAACCACGCCATGTTTCGATTTGTTGAGTCCGCCCAGGCCTGTCATCATGTTTCCTTGCTTGTGTTCAATGGTTGGAGGAGAGTTCGCCCGGGCTGCCGCTCACCGTGGTGCCGGGCCGGCAGGTCATGACCAGAATCAGCAGCGTCAGCGCATAGGGAACAATGTTGAACAGGTGGTAGCCCCAGCTGATGCCTATGGACTGCAGGGCAGGCCCGATGGCGCCGGCGCCGCCGAACAGCAAGGACGCGTAGACGCAGCGGATCGGGCTCCAGCGCGCGAAGATCACCAGCGCCACCGCGATCAGGCCCTGGCCGCTGGAGACGCCCTCGTTCCAGCTACCGGGGTAAAAGAGTGTGAGGCAGGCGCCGCCCAGACCGGCGACCATGCCGCCGGCTGCGGTGGCCGCAATACGGATGGCCGACACCGAATAGCCGAGGGCGCGCGTGGCGTTGGCCGAGTCACCCGCCATGCGCACCAGCAGGCCGGCGCGGGTGTTGGCGAAAGCCCACCACAGCGCCACAGCCAGCGCGATGCCGATGGGTACCAGTGCGTTGACCTGCAAGGCCGAACGCACGGCGCCCGAATCGCTCCAGTTGCCCAGCGCGATGGCCGGCAGTTGCGGCGCCTGCGGCTGGATCAACGGCTTGCCCAGGTAAAACGCCAAGCCCATGCCCAGCAGCATCAGCGCAATGCCGGTGGCGATATCGTTGACGCGCGGCAGCGAACACAACACGCCGTGCAGGGTGGCCAGCAGTGCGCCGGTGGCTGCGGCTGCCAACACGCCGATCCACGGCGACCCGCTCAGCCAGGAGGCGCCGAAGGCCGACATCGCCGACAGCACCAGCACGCCTTCCAGGCCCAGGTTGATGCGTCCGGATTTTTCGGTGATGCATTCACCGAGGCTGACAAACAGGAAAGGCGCGCCGACACGCAGTGCGCCGCCGACGATGCCGGCAAAGAAGATCAGCAGCTGGTCGGTTGTCATGGCTTGTCCTGTGGCAAGGGGATCGGACTCGGCTCGGACGGACCGAAGCGGTTGATGCGTGCGAGCAAGGCTTTCCAGTCCACATCACGCAGGGCCTCGCTGGCCAGGATCAGCACAAAAGCAATGCCCTGCAGCACCAGCACCGAAGCGTCGGGCAAACCCAGGCGGCGCTGCAGCAGGCTGCCGGCCGCGCCGAAACCGCCGAACAGGATGGCCACCGGGATGATGGCCACCGGATGCTGGCGCGCGATGAAGGCCACCAGGATGCCGGCGTAGCCGTAACCGGCGATCAGCGAGGCGTTGGCATTGGTGTGCACGGCCGCGACCTCGACGGCGCCGGCGAGCCCGGCGCAGGCCCCGCCGAGCGCGCAGGCCAGCAGGATCAGCCGGGATGCCGGCAGGCCGACCAGTTGCGCCGCGCGCGGGTTGCCGCCGACCACACGCACTGCAAAGCCCGAAGGTGTCATGCGAAACCACAAGCCGGCCGCCAGGCAGGCGGCCACGCCGATCAAGAGCCCCCAGTGCACGTCGGAGCCACCGATGCCGGTGATGCGCAAACCCTCGGCCAGCGACGGCGTGGACGGCTTGTTCAGGCTGGCCGGGTCGCGCAACGGCCCTTCGACCAGGTGCTTGAACAGGCCGATGGCCACATAAGCCAGCAACAGGCTGCTGATGGTTTCATTGATGCCGCGGTACTGGCGCAGCGCACCGGCCAGCATGATCCACAACGCACCGGCCAGGGCACCAGCCAGGCACACCAGCGCCGTTCCCACGAAGCCGGAGGGCAGCGGCAGGGCGGCCGCCAGCGCCGCGCAGCCGAGCCCGCCCAGCACCATGGCACCCTCGCCGCCGATGATGACCAGGCCCGCACGCGCCGGCACCGCAACACACAGAGCCGTGAGCATCAGGGGCGCGGCGCGCTGCAGCGTGTTCTGCCAGGAATACCAGTCGCCGAAGGCGCCCTTGAACAGCAGCAGCCAGACGTCCAGCGGATTGACACCCGCCAGGGCGACGAACACGCCAAACAGCAGCAACGCCGCGGCAATGGCGGCCGTGGGCAGCAGGACGTTGGCGAGGGAATTGCGCATCAGTTTGGTATCAGTGATCGACGTACATGTTCAAGGCCGCCGCGGAACCGGCTTTGCCGGGCCGCTGGTGGCGCCCCCTTGAGGGGCTGAGAGCCGCGGCTCCAAGCCTGCCTGCGCAAGCTTGGACGTGCCCGAAGGGCAGCCACCTCTGGTGGCCGCACCGGGCGCCGCAGGCGCTTCGGGGGTGTTCGTCAAACACTGCCGATCACGCCTTCGACCAGGTAATTCATCTTCTCCAACTCGAGGTCGGTCTGCTTGTGAACCTTGCCGGCCGGGATGATGGTCGCGCCCTTGTTGTCCTTGAGCGGGCCCTTGAAGATGTCGAACTTGCCGGCCACCATGCTGGCCTTGATGCTGTCGGCGTTCTTTTTCGCGACGTCCGGCACCATCGGGCCGTAGGCGGACATCTTGACGTAGCCGTCTTTCAGGCCGCCGCGGATGAAGTTGGGGTGCGGCTTGCCGCTGCGTGCGGCGTCGAGGAAGGTGGTGTAGGCGGTTAGCCAGTTCCACTCGGCGCCGGTCAGGTAGGCGTTGGGCGCCAGCTTGGCCTGGCTGGCGTGGTAGCCGCACACCATCTTGCCGCGTTTGGCGGCCGTCTCGACAACCACCTTGGGACCGTCCACATGCATGGTGAACACATCGCAGCCCTGATCGGCCAGGCTGTTGGTGGCCTCGGCCTCCTTGACGGCCATGGACCAGTCACCGGTGAAGATCACGTTGCAGGTGATGCCGGGCTTGACCGAGCGCGCGCCCATGGTGAAGGCATTGATGTTGCGCAGCACCTGCGGAATCGGCTTGGCAGCGACAAAACCGATCTTGTTGCTCTTGGTCATGTGGCCGGCGATCACGCCGTTGAGGTACTGGCACTCCTCGATGTAGCCGAAGTAGCTGGCCGCATTCCTGGGGTGTTTGCCCTCGGTCCAGAGACCGCCGCAATGCGCAAAACGCACGCCCGGAAACTTGGGTGCCACGGCCAGCACATGCGGATCAAAATAACCGAAGGAGGTGGGGAAGACCAGCGTGGCGCCGTCCTGGGCCACCATGCCCGTCATGGTTTTCTGGACAGCAGCCGTCTCCGGCACGTTTTCTTCCTCGACCACCTTCACGCCGGGCATCTTCTTGAGTTCGGCAGCGGCCTGGGCCTGGGCCTGGTTGTAGCCGTAGTCGTCGCGCGGGCCGACATAGATCACGCCGACGGTGATGGGTTTTTGCGCAAAGGCCAGTTCGCTGAAGGCGCCCAGCGTGCCGGCAGCGCCGAGCGCGGCCAGGGACTTGAGGGAATCGCGGCGGCTGAATTGTCTGGTCGTCATGAGGTTTCTCCTTGGGTCAAGTTAAAGAAGTACTGAGGAACGGGAAGCAGGATTCATGCAAGCAGGCTCACATGGGCAGACACCACGCGCCAGCCCCCGGGCGTGCGCAGCCAGGTCTGGCTCTGCCGGCCAGGCCGGGCGCTGCCGGTGCGCTGGAACTCGACATTGGCGGTCGCCATGTCCTGGCCATAGGTGGTGATGACGGTCTTGAGCAGCGTGCGCTCCAGCCCCTGCGCGGGACGCCCGGCGCGGAAGGCCCGGATCGCGTCGTAGCCATAGAGGTTTTCGGTCGCGCCGTAGCGCAGGGTGTGCGGGCTGTTCCAGAACAGCTCGTCGAGCACGGCCACGTCGTTGCCGGTCAGGGCCTTTTCGTAACGCTGGAACTCGGCCGTGACTTCGGCCAGGACATCGGGAAGATTGATGGCGAGCATGTTGGTTTTTTTCTAGAGTTGAACCGGGCGGACATGCGCCACACCGGCATCGCTGAGAGCCTTGGCGGCGCGGAAAGCCAGGTCTTCGCGCCACGGCGCGGCAATCAGCTGCACGCCGATCGGCAGGCCACCGGTGCCTGCCGGCCACAGCGGCGCCGTCACAACCGGGCAACCGGCAAACGAGATGGGCTGGGTCAGCAGCCCCATGGAAGCGCGCGCGGGCTGCTGCGTGCCGTTGATGTCCAGCCACTCGGTGCCGATGACAGGCGCGCTGACCGGCGTGGCCGCCGTGAGCAGCACGTCCCAGTCGCGAAACAGGGCGTTGACCTTGTCGCGGTAGACGCGGCGAAAACGCTGGGCACGCAGGTACCAGTCGACCGGCTGCAGGGCGCCGGCGATGAACCGGTCCACCGACAGCGGCTCGAAGTCATCGGCGCGGGTGCGCAGGTCGTCCAGGTGCAGGCTGCCGCCCTCGCTGGCGGTGATGATGAAAGCCGCGGCGCGTGCCAGCGCGGCGTCCGGCCAGGTCACTGCGGCCTGCGCCCCCAGGGTGCTGGCGGCCAGCGCCACCACCTCGCGTGCGGCCGGCGTGGCGTTGTCGTGGAAATAGCCGCCCAGCACACCGATGCGCAAACCCTCGACACCCCGGCCGATCAGGGGCATGACCGGCTGCACGCGCAGGGCCTGGCAGCCCGGGTCCAGGGCGTCGGGCCCTTGCAGGGCGTCGTAGACCAACGCCAGGCCGGCCACGCTGTCGGCCAGCGGCCCGAGGTGGTCGATGCTGTGCACAAACGGGTAGCCGCCACGGCGCGAGAGCCGACCAAAGGTGGGCTTGAGGCCCCAGACGCCGCACAGCGAGGCCGGCACGCGGATGGATCCGTTGGTGTCCGACCCGAGCGACACCGGCACCTGGCCGGCCGCGACCGCCGCACCCGAGCCGCCCGACGACCCGCCGGCAATCCGCGTGAGGTCGTGCGGGTTGTGGCAGGGGCCGTAATGGGTGTTCTCGGTGGTGAAGCCGTAGGCGTATTCGTCCATGTTGAGACCGCCCACCAGCACGGCGCCGGCTGCCTTCATCTGCCGGACCAGAAAGGCGTCGGCTGTCGCCGCCGCATCGCCGCGGTTGACCCTGGAGCCGGCCAGGGTCACCACCCCTTCGATGTCGAACAGGTTTTTCACGGCATAAGGCACGCCAGCCAGCGGCCCCAGCGGCTGCGACGCCGACCGCTGCGCATCCACGGCATCGGCTTCGGCGCGGGCACGGGCCTGTGTCTGGTCGGTGAAGGCGTTGACCCGACCGTCGGTCGCCGCGATGCGCGCCAGGCTCGCGTCCAGCAGTTCGCGTGCGCTGACCTCGCCCGAGGCGACCGCTGCCGCCATGGTCTCCGCGCTATTTGCTATATTTTTCATAGCTATTGTCGCCCGTCGTCATTGGGCGGAAAGGCTGCCGGCCTGTATATTTCCGCGAGTTCGTCGTGCGCAGCCAGGGGCGCGGCCTCCAGCAGCGCCGCCATCACGGCGGTGCGCTGCAGGTTCAGCGCGACGCGCTGGGTACGCGCCGCATCCAGCGGCAGCTTGAGCAGCGCGGCCGTGGTTTCGACGTAGGCGAGCATGCGGGTGTCGTTCATGGGGCCCTCCCGTTCAACGCCGCACTTCGCGCTGGAAAATTTCCAGGCTGCGTTTTTTTGTGCCGATGAAGCTGGCCTCGGACAGCGTTTCCACCGTGCGCGGGCGCGCATCGCCATACGGCAGGATTTCGGCTACACGGGTGGGCCGCTTGGTCAGCAGCAGCACCTGGTCGGCCAGGTAGACGGCCTCTTCGAGGTCGTGCGAGACCAGCAGCATGGTGGTGCCGGTCTGCATGAACACTTCCTGCAGCTTCTCGCGGATGAACAGCGTCATTTCAAAGTCGAGCGCTGAAAACGGCTCGTCGAGAAACAGCACCTCCGGGTTGTTCGCCAGTGCCCGCATGATGGAAGCGGTCTGCTGTTGGCCGCCCGAGAGTTCGTAGGGGTAACGCTTGAGGTCGAACTTCACGTCGAAGGACGCGACCAGTTCGGCCATGCGCCTGTCGACCTCGGCCTTGGACCGGCCTTCGAGCTTGAGCGGGTAGGCGATGTTGTCGATGGTGCGCATCCACGGAAACATCGCTTCGCGGTAGTTCTGGAACACGTAGCCGATCTTGGTGTCTTTCAGCGACTTGCCGTCGAACAGGATCTCGCCCGCATCGATGGGCACCAGCCCGGCAATCATGTTGATCAGCGTTGACTTGCCGCAGCCGTTGGGCCCGAACACCGAGACGATCTTGTGTTTCGGGATGTCGAGGTTGAAGTCCTCGTACAGCGGCCAGCCGGCGAAATACTTGGTCAGGCCGCGGATGGTGATGTGCGTGCCGGCCGGGCCGGGCTGGAAGGCCGGCACGGGAACATCGGCAAACAACGGGGCATTGAGAACTGCAGACATGGCTACCTTCCACTCCAGTGAACAATGCGGCGCTCGAGCACCAGGAAAAAGATGTTGAGCGCATACCCGAGCGCGCCGGCGGCCAGGATGGACGCGTACATGTCCTTCACGTTCATGACCTGCTGCGAATTGATGATGCGGTTGCCCAGTCCGCTGTCGGCGCCAATGAACATCTCGGCCACGATCACGATGACGAGCGCCATGGACACGGCCGAACGCAGGCCGACAAAACTCGGCTGCAGGCTCTCCCAGATCAGCACGTCCTTGAACACCTGCCAGCGCGAAGCGCCCATGACCCTGGCCGCCATCACGCGTTGCTTGCGCGCGTTGATGACGCCGTAGGCGCTGTTGAACACCACAATCAGCAGCGCACCGAAAGCCGCAATCGCCACCTTGTTGATGTCGGACACACCGAAGATCATGAGAAACAGCGGGATCAGCGCCGACGAGGGCGTGGAGCGGAAAAAGTCGATCAGGAACTCAACGCTGCGGTAAGCCTTCTCGGAGCTGCCCAGCAACACACCCAGCGGCATGCCGACAGCCGCGGCAATCAGGAAGGCCTGCACCGTGCGCCACACCGTGACCGCAAAATCCTTGAGCAGCGGGCCGCCGGCCAGGCCGTTGACCAGGGCGCCCAGCGCATCGAGCGGCGGCGGTAGCAGGATGGCCTTGATGAAGCCCAGGCGCACCACCAGATCCCAGACGATGAACAGCACCACCGGCCCGATGAAGGGCAGTGCCCTGTCCAGCGCAGGCGTGCGTTGCGCAACGGCCGCCGGTGCGCTGGCCGGCGGTGCCCAGGGCGTGGCAGACGCCACCGGCGCCGCCGTCACGGAGGAGGTGCCATGCTTCATGTTCAGCCCTTGTAGAGCATTGAGTCCACCATGAGGCGCGAACTGAAAATGCCTTTTTCGGAGAACAGATCGAAGAACTTCTGGAAGTGCGCGACGTCGGCCGGTTTGAACTCGTTGTACATCATGTAGGCGGCCAGCGGCACCTCGCCGGTCAGCGCACCTTCGATGGGGGTGTAACCCTTGAGGTACTGGCGCGCCTCGACCGGTTTGCTGCGCACGTAAGCCACACCCTTGCCGTAGGCGGCCACAAACTTCTTTGCAGCATCGGGATTCTTCTTGATGAACTCCGAGGACAGCGAGGCCGAGCCGCCGAACCACGGCGCCATGTTGTCACCCAGCACATATCTGGAGATCACGCCGGCCTCGAGCACCCGCGTGGTGCCGTTCATGCGTCCTATCGTGCCGGTGGGCTCCAGCGTGTAGGCGCCGTCAATCTGGCCGGCGGCCAGCGCGGCCACATGCTGGCCGATCGGCAGCTCGACCACGGTGGCACCCACGGCGCCGCCGCGCTCCAGCACGGTCTTGGCCAGGGTCACGTTCTGGATACCGGGGCCCGAACCGATGCGTTTGCCCTTGAGATCGGCCATCACCTTGGCGGGGCTGGCCACCGGAACGATGACCTCGTCGAGCACATTTTTCACATTGCTCGGGTTGGAGCAGAAGATCTTGAAGGTACCAGGCTGGGCCAGCTCGCCGATGGCAATGTTGGCCGAGCCGGTGCCGTTGGCGGTGCCGTCGGAACGTCCGGACAGCACGGCCTCCATCACCTGCTGGGCGCCGGCGAACTTGAGCGGCTCCACGTCCAGGCCGGCTTCCTTGAAGTAGCCCAGTTCGATGGCCGCATAAAACGGCAGGCCGGCGGCGATCGGCCAGTAGCCGATGCGGATCTTCGGTGCGGCCTGGGCACGCACGATGGCGGGCATGCCCAGCACGCCCAGCATGGCCGCGCTGGTTTGCAGGACTTTCCGGCGCGAGGCCGTGAAGGTGGAGGAAGTGCGGGCAGTGGTCATGGAATGCTCCTGAAGTGAAAGAGGTTGGTATCGATGAAAGGTGTCAGGCCGCAGCCGTCTTGAGTGAAGTCATGTAGGCGCGCCAGCCGCCCAGGTGCGAGATGTCCAGCGCCCCGTGCAGTGCTTCTGGCTCGCAGACAAAACCCTGCACCGTGCTGCCGTCGCGAAGCGCCAGCGTGCCTATGCCCAGCGGCGCGGGGATCAGCGCCACAAACGAGCCGTAGGCA
The DNA here is from genome assembly GCF_002278925.1 of Polaromonas sp. 39-63-25. GTDB lineage: Bacteria > Pseudomonadota > Gammaproteobacteria > Burkholderiales > Burkholderiaceae_C > Polaromonas. Next base: position 177,441 of record NZ_NCJH01000003.1, on the reverse strand, counting down.
GCAAGTGGCATCTCCCAGACTTCAAGCGCAATACAGGCCCCCTGGCCGGCACCGACACGGAGCAGGCCGGGCTTGGGCGGGGTGGTGCCGGGCAAGGCGAACAGCCTGTAGTCGGGCGCGGTTTCGGCGGGGCCTGTCAGCACCGCCCCGCGCTCGGTCAGTTGGGTATTCAAGGGCATGCCCGACAGATGGGCGCCGACCACCGCCACCCGCACCGTCGCCATTGCCGGCTTGCGCAGGCCGGCAATGGCGCGCATGGCGGGCAGGGGCAGGCCGGTCGCGCCCTGCGTCAGGCCGGTAGCGTGGTGGTAGCGCTGGCCAAGGTCGGCCAGTTGCCAGTCGCTGCCGCAAGGGGCGATTAGCGTGATGCCAAACGGCAGCCCGTCGGCGCGCACGGCACTGGGCACGGACAGGGCGGCGTAGTCGAGCAGGTTCACGAAATTGGTATACGCGCCGAGGTTACGGTTGAGCACGACCGGGTCCCGTTGCATCTGCGCGATCGTGTAATGCGTCGGTGCGGTCGGCACCACGAGCACGTCGATGTTGGCCCCCACGCTCCCCACTGCGTGTGGATCCGGGTACTCGCTGCCCCTTTCATGGGTGCAGGGGGCTGGCCTTGCCTGGGGCGGTCCTTCGCTGCGGCCGTCGGCGGAACGAGCCCACATCGCGTCGGCCTGCTGGCCCAGGCGCTTCAATTCGGTTTGCACTTCGTACAGATCCGCCGCGCTGTACTGTCGGCCCGCGGCAATGATGCTGCGCACCGGTTCGACTACCTCGGCTTCATGAGCGTCGAAGAAGCTGCGGATGGCGGTGTAACGTTCGGCCACCAGCGCGCTTTCGTAGAGCAGGGCCGCGACCTGCGCCAGCGGCGCAAAGTCGATTGCCACGGGCGTACCGCCCAGGGCCTGCAGCCGCGCCACCGCCTCGGCGAAGGCCGCTTCGGCGGCACGGTCCCCGTAAAACTCCAGCGTGGCCGGCACACCAAAACGGAAGGCCGGTGCAAACGGTTCGCTGGCCATCGTCAGCCGGCGCGAATACGGATCGAGCGCGTCGTGCGCCATGGCGCTTTCCAGCACCTGGACCGCGGTGGCCACCGTGCGCGCAAAGATGGACACACAGTCCACGCTTTGCGCGGCCGGCACCACTCCGCGCGCGCTGATCAGCCCGCGTGAAGGCTTGAGGCCGACGATGTTGTTGAGCCCCGCTGGCACCCGGCCCGAGCCGGCCGTGTCGGTGCCCAGCGAGAAGTCGGTCTGCCCGGTGGCCACCACGTAGGCCGAGCCGGAACTGGAGCCGCCTGATACATAAGCGGGGTTGAACGCATTGGGCACCGCCCCAAAAGGTGAACGCGTGCCGTTCAAGCCGCAGGCAAACTGGTCGAGGTTGGTCTTGCCGGCCAGCTGCGCACCAGCATCGAGCAGTTTCTGCACAACAAAGGCGCTGGCAGTCGGTGTGTAGGCAAAAGCCGGGCAACCCGCGGTGGTGGGCACCCCTCCGGCATCGATGTTGTCCTTGGCAGCAAAGGTCAGCCCCGCCAGCGGCCCGGCCGAAGCAGCCTGCGCACTGGCGGTTGCCGGCGACTTGGCGCGGCAGATCCAGGCCTGCGGCGCCAGCACCGGGTCGCCCGCAGCGGCCAGCATGTTGTCCGGTGCCGGCGACTGGCCGGTCAGATCAGGGGTTAAAGAAACTTGCACCAATTTAAAGCATCCATACTTGTGTACAAGATGAGATGCAAGAGGTGTGCCAAGTTCCGGCGGCCGGTTCGGGTGTGGAGCGCCGGCCCAAAACGGAACGGATTTGCTATCTAATCAATAGCTGTCAGCGCCTATCCAGAAAGGGCCGGGGGCGATTTCCCCCTACGTTCCCCAGGGCAGCCCGGCAACAAAGCGCTGTCAGCTCTCCAGCACCAGCCGCGTCACTACCGGTGGCGTCTCGCCCCGATGAAACGCCAGCTTGCGGTCGCGCAAGGCCACGTCGCCCGCCGTCACGCGGTCAAAGCGGCGCAGGTGTTCGGTCCAGGATTCGTCGGTGATCTGCTCGACGTAACGCCCCGGGTCCGAGATGTCGCGCAGCAGCTCCCAAGCCAGCGCCCCCTGGCGCAGCCGGCTGCGCCGGCTTTCCTGCATCAGCGTGCGAAATTCGAGGGCCCGGGCCGGATCGATGCGGTACTCGATCATGGTGCGCACCTGGCCGGTCAGCGGCGGTGCTTCTGCACTGGGCACCTTGAATTCGCGGGACGGCGTCAGGTCCTCCTCGATGCTGCGGTCGCGCAGCAGCAACTGCGTGGCACCCATGGCCACCATCGCTGTCGATGCGGCGATCAGCATGCTGGTCGGGACGCTGGTCACGGTCGCAATCTGGCCCCAGACCGCCGCGCCCAGTGCGCTGGCTCCCATGATCGCCATCTGGAAAATCGACATGCCGCGCGCACGCACCCAGTCGGGCAGCGCGAGCTGCGCCGACACGCTCAGGGTGTTGGCGGTGGTGATCCACGCCGCGCCCGCCAGAAACATGGCTGGCGCGGCGACGTAGGCATTCGGCGCAAAGGCGATGATGGCCGTGGCTGCCGACTGCAGGCCCATGCCGCCCAGCACCATGGCATCGCGGGACAAGGTGCGGCGCAGCCGCGGCAGCAAAAAGGCCACCACAAAAATCGCGCCCGAGCCCATGGACGCCAGCAGCAGCGTGAAGGTGCCGGCTCCGCCGCCCTGCAGGCCACGCGCCACCAGCGGCAGCAAGGCCAGCAAGGCGGTGGAGTGAAAGAAAAACAGTGCCACCCGCAGCAGCACCGCGCGCAGGCGCGCCGACTGGCGCACGAACTGCACGCCGACACGCATGGCGCTGATCAGGCGCTCGCGGCCCAGCGGGCTGGGCACATGCTCGCGGCGCCAGCGCATGATCACAAAACCGGACACCAGCGAAATCACGGCGTTGAGGATGAAAACGTACTCGCTGCCGGCACCGGCAATCAGCGCCCCCGCCACCAGCGGGCCGATGATGCGCGAGGCATTCATGGCGATGCCATTGAGCGCCAGTGCCGCCGGCAACTGCGCGCGCGGCACCAGCTCCGGAACAATCGCCGAAAACACCGGCCAGCGCATGGCCAGCCCGACGCCGTTGGCAAAGGTCAGCGCCAGCAGCAGCGGCGCGGTCATGGCACCCATCACGATCGTCAGACACAACACCAGCGCCACGGCGGCCACCCAGAACTGCGTGATGATGAAGTAGCGGCGCCGGTCCAGGATGTCGGCCAGCGCGCCGCTGGGCAGGCCCAGCAGGAAGACCGGCAGCGTCGAGGCGGACTGCACCAGGGCCACCCAGATCGGCGAGGTGGTCAGCGAGGTCATGAGCCAGGCGGCGGCCACGTCGTTCATCCACATGCAGATGTTGGCGGCCATCCAGGTGCCCCACAACATGCGAAAAACCGGCGAGCTCAGGGGTGCCCAGGCCGACAGCGAAGCCGGGTCGTGACGGCCAGGCGCGGGGGCGCCGGGCAGGTCCGGCGGGAGGGGGCTGGGCATGGGGAGAAGGTCCTGGGGCAGGTCTGGCTTCAATGGCCGGCAACGAAGCCGGTTCTGCTCAAGAACCGTTTTTGCCGGGCTGCAGTTGCCAATGCGTTGTTACGGCCCCTGCTGCGCCCAGATACGGCTGATCTGCGCAGACAGCTCCATCGGATCAAACGGCTTGTGAATCACGTCGATCGCTCCGAGCTCGCGGTACTGCGCCACTTCGGCGGCCTGCACCTTGGCCGTCATGAAAATCACCGGCGTGCCGGCCGTGGCGGGCAGCGCACGCAGGGCCTTGAGCGTGCTCGGACCGTCCATGCCCGGCATCATGACGTCCAGCAGCAGCAGGTCGGCCTGGGCGGTCGGTGCCGCGGCCAGCGCCTCGCTGCCGGACGGGCAGGCGATCACGGTGAAACCGCCCACGGCCTCCAGGGCCATCTGCGCCACCATGCGGATGTCGGGTTCGTCTTCGACATAAAGAATGCGGGCAAGTGTTTTGCTCATGGCTATCGTCCTTGGTCAAGAAAGAGGTTCGTCGGCCGGCAGGCTGGCCTGCAGCGCGGCAACGGCAAGTGCAATATCGGTGCGCTGGAGTGGCAAGGGTACCTGACCGGCCGGCGCGGCCTGTTCGAGCAGCAGCTCCAGCGCCCTGGCGGCCGCGCCCACCTCATGAAACCCCAGGGTGCCGGCCGTGCCTGCCAGCGTGTGCACCAGGCGCTCCAGCTCCGCCGGAAGCGCCGTGTCGTCGCCGTCGGCCACCGCACTCCACAGGGCGTGGATGTGCGCCATTTTTTCCGGCAGGGCGCGCCGGTAGTCGGCGCGCTGCTGATCGAGAAACCTCTGGAAAGCCTGCTGCGGGGTATCCATACGCTCAGCTTTTTCGCGCCCGCTCGTACAGCGGCATCACTCTGGGAAGGGTGCGTTCCATGTCGGCAATCCGCGTGGCGCCGGCGGGGTGGGTGCTCAGCCACTGCGGCGGCGCGCCCTTGCTGGCGGCGGCCATTTTCTGCCAAAGTGTGATGCCGGCGCGCGGGTCAAAGCCGGCGCGCGCGCCAAGTTCCATGCCGACCAGATCGGCCTCCGACTCGTCTTCACGGCCAAAACGCAGGTTGATCAGCTCCACGCCGAGACCAGCGACGGTCTGGCCCAGGTCCCCGAGGCCCAGCAGCTGCGACAGCAGGCTGGCTCCGATGTTGGTGGCCGCCGACTTGCCCATGCGCTCGCGCGCGTGTTCACGCAGGGCATGGGCCATTTCGTGGCCCATGATCATGGCCACCTCATCGTCGTTCAGCTTCAGCTGGTCCAGGATGCCGGTGTAGAAGGCAATTTTTCCGCCCGGCATGCAAAACGCATTGATCTGCTTGCTGCCAATCAGGTTGACCTCCCACTGCCAGTCCTTCGCACGCGGGTTCCAGGCCACGGCATGCGGGATGACGCGCTGGGCAATGCGGCGCAGGCGCTGCAGCTGCGGATGGCTGGCAGGGGCCAAGGCCTTCTGGGCCGCCGCCTCCTGCAGCATCTTGCTGTATTGCTGCCGGGAGGCCTGCTCGATCTCCCCCGCCGGCACCAGCTGGGTGAAACCGGAGTTGCCACCGACGGCCACCCCTTCACGCTGGGCGCGGGCCGGCCCCGCGCCCAGCAACAAGGCCGCGGACAAGGCCGCCAGGGTCAGTCTCAATGCAAATGTCATCGCCTTCTCCAGATAAAGGGCAGGTTCCGGCCAGCCGGACAAAAGAGCCCGCAGCGTATTATTCCCGCATGAGCGAGACCTTATCCGACGATCCCCAGGCAAAACGTCAGCCAACGCCGCTTTCTGAAGCTCAACTTTCCCCCATCTCCCCCGCCCCGGCCGCGCGCCCCAGTTGGGCCGAGACCTTGCGCGTCTACCTCGAAGCGCCCACCTTGCGCATGCTGCTGCTCGGTTTTTCCGCCGGCCTGCCGCTGCTGCTGGTGTTCGGCACGCTGAGTTTCTGGCTGCGCGAAGCCGGCATTGACCGCACCACCATTGGCTACCTGAGCTGGGTCGGGCTGGCGTATGGCTTCAAATGGGTCTGGGCGCCGCTGGTGGACCGCCTGCCGATTCCGCTGCTGACGCGCCTGCTGGGACGCAGGCGCAGCTGGCTGTTGCTGTCGCAGTCCGTCATCATGGCGGCCCTGGTCGGCATGGCGCTGACCGATCCCAAAATTGCCTTGCTGCCGGTGGTCTGGTGCGCGCTGGCGGTGGCCTTTGGCTCGGCGACGCAGGACATCGCACTCGACGCCTTTCGCATCGAGTCGGCCGACGTGCAGCGCCAGGCCGCGCTGGCGGCGGCCTACCAGACCGGTTACCGCATGGCGATGATCTGGGCCGGCGCCGGTGTCCTGTGGATTGCCGCGCGGGCCGAGGTCGCCGGTGCGGGCGGTGCGACCGGCTATCAGCACGGTGCCTGGCAAATCGCCTATTTCGCGATGGCGGCGTCCATGCTGCTGGGCGTGGTGACGGTGCTGTTTTCGCCCGAGCCGGCGCCGCGCGAGCTGCCGCCTGCGCGCAACGCCGCCGAGTGGATCAAAAGCGCGCTGGTCGAACCCTTTGCCGACTTCCTGCGCCGCTACGGCAAACAGGCGGCGCTGATCCTGATGCTGATTGCCGTCTACCGCATCAGCGACGTGGTGATGGGCATCATGGCCAACCCGTTTTACGTCGACATGGGTTACACCAAGGACGAAGTCGCGGCCGTCACCAAGATCTATGGCGTGATCATGACGCTGGTCGGTGCCTTTGTCGGCGGAGCGCTGGCCATGCGTTTTGGTGTGATGCGCGTGCTGATGCTGGGCGCCGTCCTGAGCGCCGGCAGCAACCTGCTGTTTGCCTGGCTGGGCTCGCTCGGCCACGATGTCAATGCGCTGATCTTCGTGATCTCGGCCGACAACCTGTCCAGCGGCATCGCTTCGGCGGCCTTCATCGCCTACCTCTCCAGCCTGACCAACATCAACTATTCGGCCACGCAGTACGCCCTGTTCAGCTCCATGATGCTGCTGCTGCCGAAGTTTCTGGCCGGTTACTCGGGCACCTATGTGGACGCGTTTGGTTACAGCAGTTTTTTCACGGTGACGGCCTTGCTGGGGGCGCCGGTGCTGCTGCTGGTGTGGCTGGCTTCACGCATGAAAATGCCGGCCAACCCATGATCCACGGGAGTCGACAGCTACTGATTTCATAGGCTTCAAAAGCGCCGCAGGGGCCGCCCCGATCGGCGCGCCGGTTTACCTAACTTTACAGCGGCTTCAACGCGACTTGTTGCGCGGCGCGCACCATGAGACGGTCATTGACGAAGGAGTCTCCATGAGTGACCGTACCCCCAGCCCTTTCACCACCGACGTGTTGGCGGCCACCCCACCGGCGGGCGCCAATGGCTACACTGATCAGCCCACAAGCACCCGCACGGTGAACCCGCCCATGACACAGCAACTCCTGATGATCGAAGACGACACCCGCCTGGCGACCATGGTGGGGGAATACCTGCGCCAGTCGGGTTATGGATTTACCCATGCGGTCGACGGCGGCAAGGGCCTGGAAGCGCTGCAAAGCTGCAAGCCCGATCTGGTGATCCTCGATCTGATGCTGCCCGACATGGACGGCCTCGAAGTGTGCCGGCGCATCAAGGGCCTGGGCGGCGACGCCGGCCGCACGGCCGTGCTGATGCTGACCGCCAAGGGCGACCCGATGGATCGCATTGTCGGCCTGGAAATCGGCGCCGACGACTACCTGCCCAAACCCTTTGAGCCGCGCGAGCTGCTGGCCCGCATCCGTGCCGTGCTGCGCCGCGGCGGCGAGACGACCAGCACGAGCGGCAGCCAGCAGACCATGCGCTTCGGCTCGCTCGAGATCGACCGCGACGCGCGCACCGTGTCGGTCTCCGGCAAGGTCTGCGAACTGACGTCCTACCAGTTCGACCTGCTGGTCGCCTTGGCCGAACGCGCTGGCCGCGTGCTCTCCAGGGACCAGATCATGGAAGCCGTGCGTGGCCGCGAACTCGAAGCTTTTGACCGTTCGATCGACGTCCACATGGGCCGCATCCGCAGCGCCATCGAACTCGATGCAAAGGACCCCAAACGCATTCTCACGGTGCGCGGTGTGGGTTACGTTTTTGCCAAGCAGCAGGATTGATCCGGTCTTATGGGACTTCTAGAAATTCGATTGTCGGGATGCAGGGCAAGGCGCACGGAGCGCAGGACACCGGAATGCACCTGGGTGCATGAGGATTCCGAGCACCGCGCAACGCAGTCATGCGCCCGAAAATCGGATTTGTAGGAGTCTCCCATGTGGTCCCGTTTTACCTCGCACCTGTATGTCAGGATCTGGCTCGCCGTGGTCGCCACGGTGGTGGTGCTCGCCTTTCTCGTTGGCGCGGCCTGGCAACTGAGCACAGACCCGCCCCAATTGCCGATCCGCGAAGTCCTGGTGCACAACGCTGCCGGCGAAGTCATCGGTCGGGCACAGACCAGGCCCGACCGCAAGCTCGGTGACGGTCTGGAGTTTGACGTCTTGATCAAGGACGGGCAGACCCTGAACCTGCAGCTGCCCCGCCCCAAACGCCCTCCCGGCAGTTCCTGGAACCGTCCGCCCTACGGCTTTGGCTTTGGCTGGATGCTGGGCCTGGTCGCGCTGGCTGTCGCGCTGGGTGCCTATCCCATCATCCGCCGGCTGACGCAGCGGCTCGAAGGCCTGCAGCGCGGCGTCGAGCGCTGGGGCAGCGGCGACCTGTCGGCCCGCATGACTGTCCAGGGCAGCGACGAAGTGGCTTTTCTGGCCGAACGTTTCAACCACGCCGCCGAGCGCATCGAAACGCTGATGGAGTCACAGAAAGCCTTGCTGGCCTCGCACAAATCGCTGCTGGCCAACGCCTCGCACGAGTTGCGCTCGCCGCTGGCGCGCATCCGCATGGGCCTGGAACTGATGGGTGGTGACGCCGGCTCGGCGCAGCGCGCCGAAATCTCGCGCAGCATCAATGAGCTGGACCAGCTGATCGACGAAATCCTGCTGGCCAGCCGGCTCGACACCAGACAGGCCGACGCCGAACCGTTCGAGGTGCTGGACCTGACCGGTCTGGCCGCCGAGGAATGTGCCCGGGTGCAGGCGGAACTCGGCACGGCGACCCAGACCGAAAGCCTCACGCTGCAGGGCTCGGCGCGCCTGCTGCGCCGCCTGATCCGCAACCTGCTGGAAAACGCCAGGCGTTACAGCAACGGCGAAGTCAGCCTGGAACTCGGACAGACCGGCGCGGGTGCGCAGCGGCGTGCCGTGATCCGTGTCAACGACCACGGACCAGGTGTGCCGCCGGACCAGCGTGAACGCATTTTTGAGCCCTTCTATCGCCTGCCGGGCGCCAGCGAACGCGAAGGCGGTGTGGGCTTGGGCCTGGCGCTGGTCAAATCCATCACCGAACGCCACGGGGGCAGCGTGCGCTGCGAAGACCGGCCGGGCGGCGGCGCTTCTTTTGTGGTCGAGCTGCCGATGCCTGCCACCGCTTAACGTCCTGTCCCGCAAATAAAGGCGATATGAAATCGCCCATTCAGCCACCATGCGGCGTTGCTCGTCGTTGCCATGGCTACGGCTATGTCGCCTCCTCGCGCCTTGCCTGGCGACTGACTGGACAATTTCATTTCATCACCTATTTGCGGGACTGGACACTAGAAATACGAATACGCGGCAGGGCAGGCGAAATATACAATCGCCTCCTCCACCCAGGGAAGGCCTTGTATGTCGCCCACCGCCACCACCGCGCAAGTATTTTTCCCTGAACAGGGGGACGGTCCGCAGGCGCCCTTGTCCACGCGGGTGATTGCATGAGCGTGCCTCTCGCGACCCTCCAGCGCCAGTCGAACCCGGTCTGGCTGCATGACGCTTTCAGTTCGCTGTCCGGCGGGCATGCCGGAACACCTCTCGTCTTTGAGCGTGCCGAACATGCCGCCGACTACCTGCGTTTCTGGAGCGCCGATCCCGCCGCTCTCACGTCCCTGCGTTACGCCCTGTACCGCTGCGAACATTCCCCCTCGGTGTTTGCCATGCCCGATGCACAGGTGCTGCAAGCGCTCGCTGCCAAACTGGCGCGCGGCACCCTGGTACTGACAGACCGCCAGGCAAGTGCAGGCGCAGGTGGCTGGCCGCTGGTTCCCGCCACCGAGGCGACGGTACCGGCCTCCAGTACGCTGATCAACCTCAACACCCTGCCCGACCGGCCCCCGGTGCCGCCCTTGCTGCCCGTGCTCGAAGAAGTGCAGATCGAAGGCGCCGAGGTGCTGCCCGAAATCGAACAGACGCTGGAGCAGATTGACCTGACCCTGGGCAGCATCGACCTGGCCGGTGTGTCGCTGGAACCGACACCGTCGAAAGTGCCGCTGATCGAGACCGCCATGACCGACGCCAGCAGTTCGGTGACCCGGACGCTGGACGATCTGTAAAGCCCGCGCATGCAGTTTGTGACGCGGGCCGGCACGGCCATCAGCACCGGCGCCACGCAGGTGATCGCGTCGGTGGCCACGGCCTCCAGCACCTTGCAGACCGAACTGGGCGCGGGCATTTCCGAAGCCACCGCGGCCATCAGCACCGTGACCCAGCAGGTCAGCGCGGTGGCCACGCAGATCACCCAGCTGAGTCCGCCCCTCAATCCGCAAGCGCTGGTTGGGCCGCTGTCGCTGGCACTGACGCGCCTGCAATCGGACCTGGGCGGCGTGGTGAACTCGCTCGCTGGTCTGGGGCCACGCCTGGCCACGGCGGGGCAGAATCTGGCCGGCATCGTCAGCGATGTCCAGGACGCGGTGTCGGTCGCCACGGGTTTGCCGGGCCGGCTGGTGGCGATCCGCCCCGATGTGTCCGGCATTCCGCCACGGTTGACCGGCATTGCCCGCAGCGCGCAGGACCTGGGCGCCCGGGCACTGTCTCTGGAACCGCGCCTGGCGCAGTTTGCCGGCACGCTCGCGCCCCTGCAGCAACGCCTGGCCGACCTGCAGATCAGGCAACCCGCAGACCTCGCGAGTGCGCAGGCCGGCGTACGCGCCGAGGTGCAGGGCGCGCTGGACGGCATCAACGGCGAGATCGGCAGCGTCCGGCTGGAAGTCGCCGGCGCTGCGACAGGCATCCAGACAGAAATTGAAGCCACCGCGCAAAGCCTGGCAGCGGTGCTGGACGGGCTCCAGGCCCAGATTGACGCGATCGTGGCCGACGTGTCCGGTGTCATTGACACGGTCATGGGCCGGATCGATGCAGCCGTCACCGTGCTGGAGGAAGAACTCGCCGCACTGACCGGACAGGTCGGCGGTTTCAAGGACCGCACCCACGAGGTGGCGCTGGCCATCGCCGCGCCGGTGCTGGGGGTGGAGGCGGCGATTGACGCGGTCGCTGCGCAGATTGAAGCCGTGGGCCAGGTGATTGACGGCATCCTGACCAGCATCGAGGCGCAGATCACCCGCCTGGAAACGGTGATCGCTGCGCTCAAACAAACCATGGACACGGCGGTCGCCGGCGTGGACGACACGCTGACCGTCCTGAAGGACACGCTGGGCGAAGTCATCACCGAGATCGACGAACTCAAGGTCACACTGCAAGCCCTGCCCGAGCGCTTCCAGCCGGTCGAGGCGCAAATCGACGAAGCGCAGCAGACGATTGAAAGCATCCAGCAGCGCATCCGCGAGTTCATGGACCGTGCCGACCGTGCGCTGGCGCAGGCCAGCCGCGAGATGGACCAGGCCGACGCGCTGTGCGACAACGCCATCGCCGTCTGCACCAAATACATCACGCGCTCGCTGGCCATGGTGGCGGCGCGCACGCTGTTCATGGGCGTCAAGGCCATGATCCCCGGCATCAGGACAACCATTGCCGGCGCGCGCGCCACGGTGAAAACATCGGGCAACACCGCCATCGGCCTGCTGGACCAGGCCATCGCGGTTGTCGAGCAGTTGCGGGCCGTGGTCAAACAGGCCATCGAACAGGTGCGCCAGGCCATTGCGCAAGTGCTTGCCGTGCTGGACCAGGTGCGCGCCGCCCTGGTGCAGGCGCAGGAGCGCATGACCCAGGTCTCCACCGACATGCATGCGGCAGCCGAGCAGGTCAAGGCCCAGCCCGACAAGCTGGTGGCCCAGGTACGCGAGGCGCGCGACAGTTTTGTCGCCGCCACGCAGCCGCGTGAGAAAGTCAACGCCGTGCATGCACAGGTGCTGGGTTTCAAGGGCCGCTTCGTGGCGCCGGTTCGCCTGCAGGTGGAAAGCGCCGAGTCACGCGTCATCCAGGGCATCAGCGACGTGCAGGCAAAGATGCAGCCGCCCATGGACCAGCTCAAGGAAAAAGTGCAGGCGCTGCGCGACCAGATGTCAGCGCTGCAGGCACAGATCCGGCGCCCGCCCGCCCAGCTTCAGGCCCTGATGGAAGATCTCAAGGCCCAGCTGGACCAGCAGGTGGGCCGCGCGCGCCAGGTGCTTGACGACGTGCTCGCCAAGGCCGATGGCCTGATCGGCCAGGCTCAGCAGGCTGTGCAGTCGGCGGCGCAGGCAGAAAGCGACGCCAGCCAGGCCTTGTCCGCAATGGCCGGCCGCTTCAGCCAGGCCAGCAGCGAAACCGGCAGTCTGGTCACCCGGATACAAACGGCTGCCGACGATGCCACCAGCCAGGTGGACGGTCTCGGTGCCAGGCTGGACAGCTTTCGCACTGAAGCCGAAGATGCTCTCCAGCAAATTCAGGCGAGTGTGCAAAGCGCCAGCGACAGCGCCCTCGCCCTGCGTCAGGAGTTTGAGGCTGCGGGCCAGTCGGCCAGTCGCCAGCCCGACGCCATCTCTGCCAGCATGGCCGCCCTGCTCAGCGCCGCAGAGCCCCTGCAAGGCGCACTGGCCTCCGCGCAACAGGACGCCGCGGCCCAGGGCGAAGCGGCGAACCAGGCCAGCGCCGGGCCGCTGGAAAAGCTGGCCGCCGCCCAGCAGGCCTTGGCCACCATGCTGGATGACGCACTGGCCGCAGTCGCGCCGCCCGGCGACGCTGCCCGGGAAGAACAGCAGAAGATGGACGAGCGGCTGGCGTCGGTCGCGGGTGAAGTGGATGGGCTGAAACAGCAGGTGCAGGCAGCATCCAAAGAGGTCGCCGAGCGCACGGCTGAGGCGCGCGCGGAAGTCACCCAGCATCGCGACAAGGGCCAGGCGCTGATCGACGAAGCGATGAAAGAGGTGGAAACGGCCAAAGCGCAAACCGAGGTCGCACGCGCCGATGTGGTCAGTGCCGAGGCCACGATGGACGCCGAAGTGGTCAAACACGGCGGCGAAGCGCTGGCGCGCAAGGCGCCCCCTGCGCAAGCTGGCGCCCCCGCAGCCAGTGCGGCGTCCCCCACCGAAGCGGGACAAGCCGCCGGCGCATCCGGTGCCGGCGCGCCAGGCAACGCACCAGGCGGCGGCGCTTCGACCGATGGCGCGGCGGCGCCCGCCGCCGCGCCGGCCCAAGGCACACCGACCCAACAGGAGGAACAAGGGGCCACTGCACCGGACGCCAGCGCCGCCCCGGGCGAGCCCGCAGCCGAGGCCCAGGCAGCGCCGGGTTCCGCCGCGTCCGCAGCAACAGACAGCGGCGCCAGCGACACGCCTGCCGCGCCTACGGCGGATGTTCCCGCCGATCAGCGCACTCCGGAGCACGCGGCGCATCCGGCGGCGACCGACCTGCCGGACACCGATGCCGGCCCAAGGCCCCCGACCCCTTCAGCCCCCCCCCTGCCCGGGGACGCCGCCACACCGTCGCAGCCACCCGGGACAGCGCCACCCGGCAAACCGGCAGCCGGGCCCGAAATACCGGAAAGGCCGGGCCTGCCCGAGGTGCCTGAAGTGCCTGAAACAGCAGATCTGCCACCGGTCGCGCCGTCCGGCACGCCCGCTCCTGGCGGTGCAGCACCCGCCGACCTGCCGAAGCCCGGCGCGACCATGCCCGACCCGGCACCGCTGCGCCCACCCCGGCCTCTGCAAGACGCGCTGGACAAGGCCACCTCCGCGAAACCGGCCACGCCGGTCCCGGAGGCCCTCAAGTCCGGCCTGAACGACCTGGCCAGCAAGCTGCCCACACCGGCGGACGCCCCCTTGGCTGGAACTGATGCAGAAAAGCTTTTGGAGGGCCTCAAAGAGGCTCTCACCGGCCCCCCCGGGCTCTGAGGAAACCGCCGTGATGGCGCAGGCGTGAAGAAAATCTCAATTTGAAATACTGTTACGCGAAAAAACGACATCTCTCCCCCAAATAGGGGATGCCACAAAAACTATCTACCCTTTAAAGTCTCGCAGTTGCTGTGACAACATCGATCGCTGAAAACAAAGGCAGAAGACTCCAGATCGATCAACAGATCATCAGTCTCAACGACGTCCCTCAAAGGACTTGGCAAGGCCACCGCAAGGTGGCCTTTTTTTGCCCGGTTACATCTGCGGGACAGCCGCTCTCCCCGCGTTACCATCGGCAGCTACTTGATTGCGGGAGTTTGCGCGTGAACACCAACCAACCGGCGGCACCTGTCCGCCAGGGCTTCTCCACTTCTGCCCCGGAACGGCTTCCCATGCTGCCGGCCGACGCGATGTCCGCCGCGCAGCGCGAAGCGGCCGACGCCCTGATCGCCGGCCCGCGCAAAGCGGTGTTCGGTCCTTTCATTCCCCTGCTGCGCAGTCCGGCACTGATGGCGCGCGTCGGCCAGGTGGGCGAGTACCTGCGTTTTGACAGCATGCTGGACGTGCGCATCCGCGAGTTGGCGATGTGCCTGGTCGCGCGCCATGTGTCCAACCAGTTTGAATGGCTGATGCATGCACCGCTGGCGCTCAAGGCCGGCGTGCCGCAGGCCAGCCTGGAGGCCATCGCCGAAGGCAGATACCCGCACAGCACAGCCCCCGACGAAGCAGCCATGGTGGACTTCGTGACCGAACTGCTGCAGCACCATGGCGTCAGCGACAGTTCGTACGCCGCCGCCCTGGCGCTCTTCGGCGAGCAGGGCGTGGTGGAACTGACCACGCTGGTCGGCTATTTCGTGATGGTGTGCTGGGTGATGATTCGCAGCCAATAGCTGGCTATTGGCAAGAAATTCAACGCAGCAGGCCGCCCGAGCCCGGCTGATCGCGCGCCGCAGGGGACTTGTTCAGCGCTTCCCTCAGCGTCAGGGCGACAAAGCCGCGAGCACCCGCGCCGCGCTGATGTCGTTCAGGCAGCGGGTGTGGCCCAGCGGGCATTCGCGCTCGAAGCATGGCGCGCAATCGAGCGGTGGCAGGTAGGCCGCATCGTTTTTCAGCCAGAGCACCGTGGCTTTCGCGCTCAGCGGCGGCGTGTGCAGCGGGCTCGACGAGCCGAAGATGGCGACCTGCGGCACACCAAAGGCCGCCGCCACATGCATCAGGCCCGAGTCGTTGCTGACCACCTGGCGGGCCGCTGCGATGGCGCACAGCGCCTGCACCAGCGTGGTCTTGCCGGCCAGATTGATACAGGCACCGGGTCGCACCGCGTTGGCCGGCCCGGCGATTTCTTCGCACAGCGCCGCTTCCTTGCCCGAGCCCAGCAACAGCACCGGCAGGGCCAGGCGTTGCGCCAGTTCGGAAAAATGCGCCGCAGGCCAGCGCTTGGCCGGACCGTATTCCGCACCCGGTGCAAAGACGTCATAAGCGCCGCGCTCCAGGCCGAGCTCGGCCAGCGCCTGCGTCACCTCGGCCGCCGGCATCTGCAACTGCGGCCGGTCCGTGTCCAGATCCGTGTCGCCGCTGAGCGCCGAATAAAACGCCACCATGGGCGGTCGCTGGCCTTTGGCCGGATTTTTCAGGCGATGGGTGAGCAGGCCGATGCGCGCTTCACCCAGGTAGCCGACACGTTTGGGAATGCCGGCCAGCAGGGGCAGCAAGGCGCTTTTCAGCGAGTTGGGGAGCACGTAGGCGGTGTCGAACTGGCCGGCGATCCGCTTGGCCAGCGCGCGCCGCGCCTTCAGTTGCAGGCCGCCATGCGCAAACGGAAACTCGATGACCTCGTGCACCTGCGGCATCGCACGGTACACCGGTGCGACCCAGGGCAGCGCGCCGACCGTGAGTTGCTCGCCGCGTGCATGCAGACGCCGCAGCAGCGGCTCGGTCATGACTGCGTCGCCTATCCACTGGGGAGCAATGACGAGGGAACGGTGCGAGTTATCTGACATGGCTTCCGTTCGCCCTGAGCTTGTCGAAGGGTGTTTGCAAACCGCAATGTCTGAAGAAGGCTTCGACAGGCTCAGCCCGAACGGCCAGGCGCGGCCATCTCAGTGGCCAGCGCCGACGTGCTCGCCTGCTTTCAGCGCGTAAGTCGTGCCGCAATAAGGGCACTTCGCGTCGCCGGTGCGCGCCACATCGAGGTAGACCTTGGGGTGGCTGTTCCACACGGCCATGTCGGCCTTGGGGCTGGGACAGAACACGCCGCCTTGCGGGTTCAGGTCCTTGGCGAGCAGTTCGACGGTGAAAGAGGTACTCATGATCAGACCTTGGCCAGCCAGCCGGCGTATTTGGGGTTGCGGCCGTTGACGATGTCAAAAAACGCGCTCTGGATTTTTTCGGTGATGGGGCCACGCGAGCCCGCGCCGATTTCGATGCGGTCGAGTTCGCGGATGGGCGTGACTTCGGCGGCGGTGCCGGTGAAGAAGGCTTCGTCGGAGATATACACCTCGTCGCGCGTGATGCGCTTTTGCACCAGCTCCAGGCCGAGGTCCTTGCAGATGTGCAGGATGGTGTTGCGCGTGATGCCGTTGAGCGCGCCGGCCGACAGGTCGGGCGTGTAGACCACGCCGCCCTTGACCACAAAAATGTTCTCGCCCGCGCCTTCGCTGACGAAGCCCGAGGCGTCCAGCAACAGCGCTTCGTCGTAACCGTCGTCCAGCGCTTCCATGTTGGCAAGAATGGAGTTGGTGTAGTTGCTGACCGCCTTGGCCTGCGTCATGGTGATGTTGACGTGGTGGCGCGTGTAGCTGGAGGTTTTCACGCGGATGCCGCGTTTCATGCCCTCTTCGCCGAGGTAGGCGCCCCAGGCCCAGGCCGCCACCATCAGGTGAATGGTATTGCCTTTGGGGCTGACGCCCAGCCTCTGCGAGCCGATCCAGGTCAGCGGCCGCAGGTAGCAGCTTTCCAGCTTGTTGTCGCGCACCACGGCCTTTTGCGCTTCCATGACCTCTTCCTTGCTGAAAGGAATTTTCATGCGCAGGATCTTGGCGCTGTTGAACAGGCGCTCGGTGTGTTCTTCCAGCCGGAAGATGGCCGTGCTGCCGTCGGCCGTCTTGTAGGCGCGCACGCCTTCGAAGGCGCCGCAGCCGTAATGCAGGGTATGGCTCAGGACGTGGATTTTGGCGTCACGCCATTCGACCATCTGGCCATCCATCCAGATTTTGCCGTCGCGGTCTTCCATGGAGGGTGCTACTGGGGACATGGTACTGATCCTGTGATGAATGTCGTGAAAGGGTTCCCGGAGTCTGGCCTGCTGCAGGCGGGGCCGAAGAACCTGCCGAAAAACCCGAAACGCTGATTTTACGGGCCGGGCGACGGGCCGGCGGCGGCCGGCGGCGAATCCGTCACCGGCGGCCTGAAAAGTTCATGGTGCGCCAGCTTGCCGCCGACAAAGGTGCAGGTGACATGCGACTGGCTACCATCGGTCCAGCGAAACACCTCGGGCTGGGCGTCCTTGTCGGATTGCAGCGCGCCCAGGCTTCGGGTCATGGCCACCACATGCAGCAGCGTCATGCCCGGCTTGAGCCTGGCATTGAGCATGACGGCGCTGTCGACATAACCGATGGGCCGGTTGGCCGCGCGCTTGAGCACCTGCATCATGCGGGTGAAGTGGAGCAGCAGCCACATCATCAGGCCGCCGACCGCAGCCGCTACACCGGCCCAGCCGAAACCGCGGTAAGCCAGCACCACCACGGCAACGCCGGCGATCGGAACAAAAATTTTCTGGAAGTTCATGGCGCTATTTTCGCAGCCACCGGCCACCTCCCGGCTGCGGGGAGTGCGTACGAGCTTCCACACAGCCATGGCCACTTGTTATTTTCAAGAAAAATCGGCCTTCAGCCCAGATGGAGAGGGCGCCAACAGCTACTGATTTAATAGCGCTCCATCCGCCGCACCGAGGTGAATCCCGCTACGCGAGGCTTCGCACCACCTCGATCGCCTGCTCCACGCGTTCGACCGCATGGATGGTCAAACCTTCGATCGGCTTCTTGGGCGCATTGGCCTTGGGCACCACGGCCACACTGAAGCCCAGTTTGGCCGCTTCCTTGAGCCGCTCCTGGCCGCGCGGCGCGGGCCGCACCTCGCCGGCCAGGCCGACCTCGCCGAAAGCGATGAAGCCTTTGGGCAACGGCTTGCCGCGCAGGCTGGAAGTGATCGCCAGCATCACCGACAGATCGGCCGCCGGCTCGCTGATGCGCACACCGCCGACCGCGTTGACAAATACGTCCTGGTCCATGCAGGCAATGCCGGCGTGGCGGTGCAGCACCGCCAGCAGCATCGCCAGCCGATCCCGGTCCAGGCCCACCGACAGGCGACGCGGGCTGGGGCCGCCGCTGTCGACCAGCGCCTGGATTTCCACCAGCAGCGGGCGCGTGCCTTCGAGCGTGACCAGCACACAGCTGCCCGGCACCGGCTCGGCGTGCTGGCTCAGAAAAATCGCGCTGGGGTTGCTCACGCCCTTGAGGCCTTTTTCGGTCATGGCGAACACACCGATCTCGTTGACCGCGCCGAAACGGTTCTTGATCGCGCGCACCAGACGAAAACTCGAATGCGTGTCGCCCTCGAAATAGAGCACGGTATCGACCATGTGTTCGAGCACGCGCGGGCCGGCCAGTGCGCCTTCCTTGGTCACGTGACCGACCAGGATGATGCAGACGCCGCTGGACTTGGCGGCGCGCGTCAGGTGGGCAGCACATTCGCGCACCTGGGCGACCGAGCCCGGCGCCGACGTGAGTTGCTCGGAATACACGGTCTGGATGGAATCGATCACGGCCACGGCCGGCCGCGTGGCCTCCAGCGTGGCGAGGATTTTTTCGAGCTGGATCTCGGCCAGCACCTTGACCTGAGAGCCGTCCAGCCCGAGCCGGCGCGAGCGCAGCGCCACCTGAGCGCCGCTTTCCTCGCCGGTCACATACAGAGTGTCGAGGCCGGCGCGCTGCAGGGAATCGAGGGCCTGCAGCAGCAGCGTGGACTTGCCGATGCCGGGATCGCCGCCTATCAGCACCACGCCGCCTTCGACAATGCCGCCGCCCAGAACACGGTCCAGCTCCTCATGCCCGGTGGGCGTACGCGCCATGTCGGTGGCCTCGATGTCGGCCAGGGTCGCCACTTCCGACGGTTTGGCCAGCGAGGCAAAACGGTTTTTCACCGGCGACTGGCTTTCGGCAATCGACTCGATCAGCGTGTTCCAGGCCCCGCAATGCGGGCATTTGCCCAGCCATTTGGGGCTGGTGCCGCCGCACTCGGTGCAGGTGTAAATCGTCTTGTCTTTGGCCATCCGGCGATATTACTGTATTTATTCACAGTGCGGGTTAGTCCCGGCCTCGCGCGGCTGGCAGCAAGCTTCAAATCATTTAATATATTAAATAAATCCTCCTTGCCCATGAACACGCCTTTTATTCACCGCAACCTGCCCCGCCTGCTGCTGCAGGCACGCGAATCCGTGATGGCACACACCCGGCCGCGCCTGCGCGAACATGCACTGAGCGACCAGCAGTGGCGGGTGCTGCGGGTGCTGGGTGAACACGGCGTGGTCGAAACCGGCAAGGTCGCGCGCGAAGCCTTCATCCTCGGCCCCAGCCTGACGGGCGTGCTGACCCGCATGGAGCGCGACGGCCTGATCCAGCGCTCGCGCGATTCGGTGGACCAGCGGCGCACGGTGGTTCAGGCCACCGACAAGGGCGCACAACTGGTCAACACCCTGTCGCAAACCATAGAAACGCATTACGCGTGGATGGAGCAGTCCCTGGGTAAAGAAAATTTGTCGCAGCTTTACGCACTGCTCGACAAGGTGATTGAACTGGAGCAGCCATGAGTTTCATGCCGTCGGGCACGGTCTACGGCGTGCTGCTGAACTTCCGCGCCGAAGTCGAGGCGCTGGCGCCGCAAATGAACCAGCCGCCCTACAAGGCGCCACCCCAGGCGCCGGTGCTGTATGTCAAGCCGGCCAACACCTGGAGCGCCAGCGGCGCCAGCATCCCCGTGCCGGCTCGGGTCCCCGAGGTCGAAGTCGGCGCCAGCATCGCCATGGTGATGGGTGAGGCCGGCGTCGTGGCGGGCTATGTGCTGATGAACGACCTGTCGATTCCCCATGCGTCTTTTTTCCGGCCGCCCGTCAAGTTCAAATGCCTGGACGGTTTTCTCGGCATCGGCCAGCGACTGGTGCCTGCCAGCGAAGCTGGCGATCCTTCAAGCTTCACACTGGAAGTGCGCATCAATGGCGAGCTGAAACAGGCCGTCAGTTTTTCGCAGCTGGTGCGCCCTGCCGACCAACTGCTGGCCGATGTCGGTGAGTTCATGACCCTGCGCGCTGGTGATGTGCTGATGCTCGGTTGCGACCTGGGCAGACCACTGGCCAGAGCCGGTGACCAGATTGACATCACGGCACCCGGCTTCGGCACGCTGAGCAACACGCTGGTTCGGGAGGCCACATGAAACACGCACGTGTGGTTCATCAAGGCCAGGTGCATTCGGCCACAGAACGCGGCGGCCAGCTCCTGCTCGCCAACGGACAACTCGTCGCCGAAGACGCGGTGACCTGGCTGCCGCCCCTGGCACCCACGCCGCGCCCGCGCACCATTCTTGCGCTGGGCCTGAACTACGCTGACCACGCGAAAGAGCTGGAATTCAAGGCGCCCGAAGAGCCCCTGGTGTTCATCAAGGGCGAAGGCACGCTGACCGGCCACCGCCAACTGACACGCCGGCCGGCCGATGTGCAGTTCATGCATTACGAGTGTGAACTCACGGTGGTCATCGGCAAGACTTCCAAAAAGGTCAGCCGTGACGACGCGTACGACTTCATCGCGGGCTACACCATCGCCAACGACTATGCGATCCGCGACTATCTCGAAAACTGGTACCGGCCCAATCTGCGCGTGAAAAACCGCGACACCTGCACGCCACTGGGCCCCTGGCTGGTGGACGCGGCCGATGTGCCGGACCCCATGGCGCTGGCGCTGCAGACCACCGTCAACGGAAAAATCACGCAAACGGGCAACACGCGTGACATGATTTTCGACGTGCCCTTCCTGATCGAATATTTCAGCAGCTTCATGACACTGCAACCCGGCGACCTGATCCTGACCGGTACACCCGACGGTGTGGTGGACTGCCGGCCCGGCGACGTGGTCGTTACCAGCATCGAGGGCCTGGGCTCGCTTATCAATACGATTGAATGACCATGACAAAAATAGATCACCTCATCAATGGCCGGGCCGTCGCCGGCAGCAGCTACTTCGAGACCGTCAACCCCGCCACTCAGGACGTGCTGGCCGAAGTGGCTGCTGGCGGCGAAGCCGAAGTCAACGCCGCCGTGGCCGCTGCGAAAGAGGCCTTTCCGAAGTGGGCCGGCATGCCGGCACCGCAGCGCGCCAAACTGGTCCGCAAGCTCGGCGACCTGATCGCCGCACATGTGCCCGAGATCGCGCAGATGGAGACCAACGACTGTGGCCAGGTGATTGCGCAGACCGGCAAGCAGCTGATCCCGCGCGCGGCCGACAACTTCTATTACTTTGCCGAGATGTGCACGCGGGTCGATGGCCACACCTACCCGACCGAGACGCACCTGAACTACACGCTGTACCACCCGACCGGCGTCTGCGCACTGATCTCGCCGTGGAACGTGCCCTTCATGACGGCCACCTGGAAGGTTGCGCCTTGCCTGGCTTTTGGCAACACCGCGGTGCTGAAGATGAGCGAACTCTCGCCGATGACAGCCGCGCGCCTGGGGGAGCTGGCGCTGGAAGCCGGC
The DNA here is from genome assembly GCF_002278925.1 of Polaromonas sp. 39-63-25. Classification (GTDB taxonomy): domain Bacteria; phylum Pseudomonadota; class Gammaproteobacteria; order Burkholderiales; family Burkholderiaceae_C; genus Polaromonas. The sequence continues at coordinate 155,982 of NZ_NCJH01000003.1, read as the reverse complement.
ATTCCGCCCGGCGTGCTCAACATCGTGCACGGCTACGGCAAGGACGCCGGCGAGCCGCTGTGCCGCCACCCTGACGTGCGTGCCATCTCGTTCACCGGATCGACTGCCACCGGCAACCGCATCGTGCAGGCCGCCGGCCTGAAAAAATTCAGCATGGAGCTGGGCGGCAAATCACCGTTTGTGATTTTTGAGGACGCGAACCTCGAGCGGGCACTCGACGCCGCGATCTTCATGATTTTCTCCAACAACGGCGAGCGCTGCACCGCCGGCAGCCGCATCCTGGTGCAGCAATCGATTTACGCCGACTTCGCAGCCAAATTCGTGGAACGCGCCAAACGCATCAAGGTCGGCGACCCGCTCGACGAAGCCACCACCATCGGCCCCATGATTTCGCAGGGCCATCTGGCCAAGGTGCGCAGCTACATCGAACTCGGCCCGAAAGAAGGCGCCACCTTGCTGTGCGGCGGGCTGGGCACACCGGACCTGCCGGAGCGGGTGAAAAATGGCAACTACGTGCTGCCCACGGTGTTTGCCGACGTCGACAACCGCATGCGCATCGCGCAGGAAGAAATCTTCGGCCCGGTGGCGTGCCTGATCCCGTTCAAGGATGAAGCCGACGCAATCCGCCTGGCCAACGACACCCAGTACGGCCTGTCGAGTTATGTCTGGACCGAGAACCTCGGCCGCGCCCACCGGGTGGCCGCAGCGGTCGAGGCTGGCATGTGTTTCGTGAACAGCCAGAACGTGCGCGACCTGCGCCAGCCCTTCGGCGGCACCAAGGCCTCGGGCACCGGCCGCGAAGGCGGCACCTGGAGTTACGAAGTGTTCTGCGAGCCGAAGAACGTGGCGGTTTCGCTCGGTAGCCATCACATTCCGCATTGGGGAGTCTGAGCATGGGAACACTGGCCCTCGCCGCCAAAATCACGCACGTGCCTTCGATGTACCTCAGCGAGCTGGACGGCCCGCGCAAAGGCACGCGGCAGGACGCGATTGACGGCCACCTGGAAATCGACCGGCGTTGCCGCGCTCTCGGCGTGGACACCCTGGTGGTGTTCGACACGCACTGGCTGGTCAACGCGAATTACCACATCAACTGCGCGCCGCACTTCAAGGGCCTGTACACCAGCAACGAGCTGCCGCACTTCATCAGCAACATGGGTTTCGAGTTCCCGGGCAACCCGGCGCTGGGTCAGCTGCTGGCCAGGGTCTGCAATGCGCATGGCGTGGAAACGCTGGCGCACGACGCCACCACGCTGAACCCGGAGTACGGCACGCTCGTGCCCATGCGTTACATGAATGCCGACCAGCACTACAAGGTGGTGTCGGTCTCGGCGCTGTGCCAGGCGCATTACCTCAACGACAGCGCGCGCCTGGGCTGGGCCATGCGCCGCGCGATTGAAGATGAGTACGACGGCACCGTGGCCTTTTTTGCGAGCGGCTCGCTGTCGCACCGTTTTGCGCAGAACGGCCTGGCGCCCGACTACGCATTCAAGGTCTGGAGCCCCTTCCTCGAAACGCTGGACCATGAGGTGGTGCGCATGTGGCAGCGCGGCGACTGGAAAGCGTTCTGCGCGATGCTGCCCGAATACGCGGCCAAAGGCCACGGCGAAGGTTTCATGCATGACACCGCCATGCTGCTGGGCGCCTTGGGCTGGTCAGACTACGACGCTCAGGCCGAGGTCATCACGCCCTACTTCGGCGCTTCGGGCACCGGGCAGATCAACGCGGTGTTCCCGGTCACGCCGCAAACCGGCGCCGCCATTCCCGCCGCGCAGGCCTCGTCCGCGCACGGCTACCAGGCCGTGAGCCGGCTCTGACCAAACAAGACAATGCCACACCTCGTCATCCTCTACACCCCCAACCTCGAGACCGCCACCGACATGACGGCACTGTGCCGCGCGCTGGCGGGCACCATGCTGGCCGTGAAAGACGAGGAGGGCAAACAGGTCTTCCCCACCGGCGGCACGCGGGTGCTGGCCTACCCGGCCGCGCATTACGCGGTGGCGGACGGGAAGCGGGACTACGGCTTTGTTTACCTGAATCTGCGCATGGCTGCCGGCCGCTCGAACGCTACCAAAAAGAGAGCTGGAGACGCTTTGCTGGCGCTCGCTACGGCCCATTTTGACCCCTTGATGAAGGACCGGCTGATCGGCATCACGCTGCAGCTGGACGAAAGCCCCGGCCAGGTCTACGACGGCAAACACAGCAACCTCCATCCCCTCTTCCAGAAAACCTGACCATGTTCAGCCCGGAACTGATTGCCCAGCTGGCCGCCGAACTGGACCACAGCGAGAAGACCCGCGTGCAGGTCGAGCATTTTTCAAAACGTTACCCCGGCATGACCGTCGAGGACGGCTATGCGATTTCGCGCGCCTGGGTGCAAATGAAAATCACCGGGGGGCGTGTGGCGAGGGGCCACAAGATCGGCCTGACCTCGCGCGCGATGCAGATCTCCAGCCAGATCGACTCGCCCGACTACGGCACGCTGCTGGACGACATGTTTTTCGAACCCGGCGACATTCCGGCAGCCCGCTTCATCGCGCCGCGCGTGGAAGTGGAGCTGGCCTTTGTGCTGAAGAAAAAACTGGAAGGCACACACATCACCGTGGACGATGTGCTGGACGCCACCGATTATGTGCAGCCCGCGATCGAGATCATCGACGCACGCATCGAGCAGTTCGACCGCCACAGCAAAGCCATGCGCAAGGTTCAGGACACCATCAGCGACAACGCCGCCAATGCCGGCATCGTGCTGGGCGGCCGCAAGGTGTCGCCGCACGACGTCGACCTGCCCTGGGTCGGCACCATCCTGCGCCAGAATGGCGTGGTCGAGGAAACCGGCCTGGCCGCCGGCGTGCAGGGCCACCCGGCCATTGGTGTCGCCTGGCTGGCCATGAAACTCGCCCCCTGGGGCGAATGCCTGCAAGCCGGCGATGTCGTGCTGGCAGGCTCCTTCACCCGGCCGGTCGCCGCGAAAGCCGGTGACCGTTTCGACGCCGACTACGGACCCCTCGGTCGTTTTGAATTTCACTTTGTTTAAAGACACCCCATGCAAACACCCCTGAATCCCTTCAAGCAGGCCCTGGCCGACAAGCGCGCGCAGATCGGCCTCTGGCTGGGCCTGGCCAGCCCCTACAGCACCGAGATCTGCGCCGGTGCCGGTTTTGACTGGCTGCTGATCGACGGCGAACATGCCCCCAACGACATCAACAGCATCCTGGCCCAGCTGCAGGTGATGGCCGGCTACCCGGGCTCGCACGCGATCGCACGGGTGCCCATGGGCCACGGCCATGTCGGCGAAGCGCTGATCAAGCAGTACCTGGACATCGGCGTGCAGACCTTGCTGGTGCCCATGGTGGACACACCCGCGCAAGCCGCTGCGCTGGTCCGGGCTAGCCGTTACCCGCCGCAAGGCATACGCGGCATGGGCGGCGCGCGCGCTTCGCGCTGGGGCCGTTACCCGCAGTACGCGCATGAAGCCAATGCACAGGTCTGCCTGCTGGTGCAGGCAGAAACACAGCTGGCGCTGGACAACCTGGACGCCATTGCCGCCGTGGACGGTGTGGATGGTGTCTTCATCGGCCCGGCCGACCTGTCTGCGTCCATGGGCCATGTGGGCAACCCGGCCCATCCCGAGGTGCAGGCAGCGATTGCCGACGCCATCACGCGCATCAACAAGGCGGGCAAAGCCGCCGGCATCCTGACGCCCGATGAAGCCACGGCGCGCAAGTACCTGGCTCTGGGTGCCACCTTTGTGGCCGTGGGGCTGGACACCCATCTGCTGGTCCGGGCCACCAGCGCCCTGGCCGCCGCTTTCAGGGCAGCCGTCGCGCCCGCGCCCGTCAGCAAAACCTATTGACTGGAGACTCCCCATGAACGCCGTCCTGCAAAAACCCGGGATACATCCCGACGAATGGAAAACCCGCGTCGAGCTGGCCGCCTGTTACCGCGTGTTTGCCATGCTCGGCTGGACCGAGATGATCTACAACCACATCACGGTGCGGCTGCCGGACAGCGTCACCGGTGGGAACAAGCAGTTTCTGATCAACCCCTTCGGCCTGCACTACAGCGAAGTCACCGCTTCCAACCTGGTGAAGATCGACCTGCAGGGCAAGGTGCTGGACGGCTCGACACACCGGGTCAATCCGGCCGGTTTCACCGTGCATGCGGCGATTCATGACGGCCTGCCCGATGCGCACTGCGTGATGCACACCCACACCACCGCCGGCGTGGCGGTCGCCTGCCTGCAGGGCGGCCTGCAGCAGACCAACTTCTACACGGCCCAGCTGCATGACAAGGTGGCCTACCACGACTTCGAAGGCATCACCATCCACGCCGAGGAAGGCCCGCGCCTGGTCAACAACATCGGCACGCGGCAGGCAGTGATCTTGCGCAACCACGGCCTGCTGACCTGGGGCCACGCCCTGCCGCAGACCTTTGCCATTTTGTGGACGTTGCAGCGTGCCTGCGAAATCCAGCTGGCCACCTTCAGCATGGGCCCGGCGATTGCGGTGACAGAAGCCGTGGCGCAGAAATCCACGCGCGACGCGCTGCAGTTCCAGCCGGCCTACGGCGCCGGCCAGGATGTCTTTGACGCGCTGGTGCGGCAGGTCGACCGGATCGACAACAGCTATCAAAACTAGAGCGCCTTGCGCGCGTCAACAAAGGGCTGGAAGCCAAAATGACTCATAAAACCATCAACAAAGCGTGTATCTACGGCGCCGGTGCCATCGGTGGCTGGATAGGCGCCGGACTCGCGGCGGCAGGCTGCAGCGTTAGCGTGGTGGCGCGTGGCGCAACGCTGGAAGCGCTGAACCGCCACGGCCTGCGTGTGGCAAGCGGAACAGACATCCACTCCGCGGCCGTGCAAACCAGCGCCGACCCGGCCGCGCTGGGCGTGCAGGACCTGGTGGTCATCGCGGTGAAAGCACCCGCACTGCTCGACGTGGCACGCCAGATCGCACCGCTCATCGGCCCCGACACCCTCGTCCTGACAGCGATGAACGGCGTGCCCTGGTGGTTCTTCCAGGGTTTTGGCGGCCCCTACGCCGGCACACAACTGAAAGCGGTGGACGCCACCGGCGAGATTGCCGCGGCCATTCCGGCGGCGAACATCATCGGCTGTGTGGTGCATGCGAGTTGCTCGGTCGATGCACCCGGCGTGATTCGCCACCATTTCGGCAACGGCCTCATCATCGGCGAGCCTTCGGGCGCGCAGAGCCCACGTGTGCAGGCGCTGGCGGAGCTGCTGGTGCGCGCCGGCTTTGCGGCCAGCGTGTCGGCGCAGATCCAGAAAGACGCCTGGTACAAACTCTGGGGCAACATGACGGTCAATCCGATCAGCGCCTTCACCGGCGCCACCACCGACCGCATCCTCGGCGACGAGCTGGTGCGCGATTTCATCTCGAAGATCATGCTCGAAGCCAAAGAGATAGGCGCACGCATCGGCATCCCGATCGCCCAGCAGCCGGAAGACCGGCACGCGGTGACACTCAAGCTCGGCGCCTTCAAAACCTCCATGCTGCAGGACGTGGAAGCCGGCAAGGCGGTCGAGCTCGACGCCCTGGTCACCGTGGTGAAGGAACTGGGCAAACTGACGCAGGTACCCACCCCCTTCACCGACGCGCTGCTCGGCCTGGCGCGCCTGCACGCCCGTGTTCATGGGCTGTACCCATGAGCACCCGCCGGGCCCTGAGCGGCGCCGCCTTTGCCACCCTGCTGCTGATCGCGCTGATGATGGGCGCCAACCACGTGGCGGCGCGCCTGGCCTTCAACAACGGCGTGGACGTGGCCACAGCGGTGGCCTTCCGCAGCGTGGTCACTGCCCTGGCGGTGGCGGCCCTGCTGGCCACCCAGCGTGTGCCGCTGCGCTTCACCGCACGCAACAAACGCATCCTGCCGGTCATCGGCCTGTTGATCGCCGTGCAAAGCCTGTGCCTGTATTCGGCCGTGGCGCGGCTGCCGGTGGCGCTGGCGCTGCTGGCCTTCAACACCTACCCGATCTGGACGGCGCTGTGGGACTGGGTGCTGTACCGCCGCTCGCCCGAACGCGCCCTGCTGCTGGCCATGCCGGTGATCCTGATCGGGCTGGCGCTGGCGCTCGACGTGCTGGGCGCCGCTTCGGGCCTGGGCGCGGCCGGGCAATGGGGCCGCATCGGCACCGGCGTGGCCTTTGCGCTGGCGGCGGCGGCCACGTTTGGCGTGGCGCTGGTGCTGACCCAGCACGAGGCCGGCGACGTCGATGGCCGTGTGCGCACCCTGACCACCATGAGCATCGTCGGCCTGTTCGCGCTGGCGGGCGTGGCCGTGCAGGGCGGCTTCCATTTGCCGCAGGCGGCCATCGGCTGGTGGGGCCTGGCTGCGCTGACCTTTCTGTACGGCACGGCCTTCACCATCATGTTCACCGTGCTGCCCAAACTGGGCGTGGTCGGCAACTCGGCCATCATGAATGTGGAGCCGGTGTTTGCGCTGGTGCTGGCCTGGCTGATTCTGGGTCAGGCGATTGCGCCGGTGCAGGTGGCCGGCGCGCTGCTGGTGGTGGGCGCGGTGATGGTGCTGGGATTGCGCAAGCGTTGAGCATCAGCTCAGCGGACAACGCGCTGCCGCTCAATCGACCTGAAATGGCACGCGTGCTGCCACGGCACACATCAACTCATAACCGACCGTGCCCGCAGCCGCTGCGATCTCGTCGATCGACAACAAGGCGCCGTTGGACGCGCGCCCCCACAAGGTGATGTCCGACCCCATGCCGGCATCGGGCACCGGTGTCAGGTCCACCGTGATCATGTCCATGCTGACGCGGCCCACCATGCGTGTGCGCACGCCGTGAACCAGCACCGGTGTGCCCGTCGTGCAGTGCCGGGGGTAGCCGTCGGCATAACCGCAGGCCACGACGCCGATGCGCAGGGGGCCGTCGGCGGTGAAGCTGGAGCCGTAACCCACCGTGTCGCCCGCCACCAGCTGTTGCACACCAATGATTTTCGACGCCAGCGTCATGGTCGGCAGCAAGCCCCAGTCGGCGGCACTGTGCTCGGGGAAATCGGGCGAACTGCCATACACCGCGATGCCGGGCCGCACCCAGTCGGACTTCTCGCCGATGGCCAGGCCATGGCGCAGAGTGGCCGCGCTGTTGCTGAGCGTGCGCTCGCCGGGCAGGTCGTGCGTGACCGCCTCGAAAACCTGCAGCTGGTGGGTTATCCCGCGCGCGCCGTCGGCGTCGCTGAAATGGGTCATCAGCGAAATTTCTTCCACCTGCGGCAAGGCGTTGAGCCGCGTCCAGGCCGCGCGGTAACGCTCGGGCGTGAAGCCCAGGCGGTTCATGCCCGAGTTCATCTTGAGGAAGACACGGTGCGGCACCTGGGTCTTGTGGGCCGCCAGTATGTCGATCTGCTCGTCGCAATGGATGGCGTGCCACAGGCCCAGGCGTGAGCACAGCTCGAGGTCGCGGGCGTCAAAACAACCCTCCAGCAGCAGGATGGGGCCGCGCCAGTCCAGCGCGCGCAGGCGCTGGGCCTCGGACAGGTCCAGCAGGGCGAAACCGTCGGCGCTGCGCAATGCATCAAACACGCGCTCGATGCCGTGGCCGTAGGCATTGGCCTTGACGACGGCCCAGACCCGGGCGTCCGGCGCAGCAGCGCGGGCGCGCGCCAGGTTGTGGCTGAGGGCGGCGGCATGAACGGTGGCAAGAATGGGACGGGGCATGTCAGGAAACGGCTCGTGGTAGTGGGGGAACAGGACGGGGCGGGGGTTAACGCAGGCTTGTCAAGACCTATTTGTCGATTCTGCCATCCTGCCGCGTGCTATAAACCTTGATAGTCAGGAGACATTCACTTTTATCGTGCCGCATCAGACTGCCTGATGCATTCGCCACAGTGATCAACACCGTTCAATGAAGCTGAAGCGCGGTTTTTACACCATCATGGCAGCCCAGTTTTTCAGCTCGCTGGCTGATAACGCGCTGTTCGTCGCCGCCGTGGAGCTGCTCAGAACCAGTGGCGCGCCCAAATGGCAGCCGGCCGCGCTGGTGCCGATGTTTGCGCTGTTTTATGTGGTGCTGGCGCCCTTTGTCGGCGCTTTTGCCGATGCGCAGCCCAAGGGCAAGGTCATGTTCATCAGCAACGCCATCAAGGTGGTGGGCTGCCTGATGATGCTGTTCGGCACACACCCCTTGATGGCCTACGCGATTGTCGGCCTGGGTGCTGCCGCCTACTCCCCGGCCAAATACGGCATCCTCACCGAGTTGTTGCCGGCCTCCCAGCTGGTCAAGGCCAACGGCTGGATCGAAGGCCTGACGATTGCCTCCATCATCCTCGGTGTGCTGCTCGGCGGCCAGCTGGTCGGCCATTCGGTGTCGCACCTGCTGCTGTCGTTCGACTTCCCCGTCATCAGCACCGGCATCGACACGCCGCCCGAAGCCGCCATCTGCGCGCTGATCACCCTGTATGCGATTGCCGCCTGGTTCAATACGCGCATTCCGCTGACCGGCGTGGAGATGCGTCCGATGCCGCGCAACAAGCTCGAACTCCTGCCCGATTTCTGGAACTGCAACTCGGCGCTGTGGCGCGACAAGCTGGGCCAGATTTCGCTGGCGACCACCACGCTGTTCTGGGGCGTGTCGGGCAACCTGCGTTACATCGTGCTGGCCTGGAGCGCGGCGGCCCTGGGCTACAGCACCACGCAGGCGTCGTCGCTGGTGGGCGTGGTGGCCATTGGCACCGCCGCTGGCGCCATCCTGGCGTCCATGCGCATGCGGCTGGAGCACGCCACCAGCGTGATGCCGCTGGGCATCGCCATGGGCGTGCTGGTGATCCTGATGAATTTCATCACCAATGTCTGGGTGGCCGCGCCCTTCCTGATTCTGCTGGGCGGCCTGGGCGGCTTCCTGGTGGTGCCGATGAACGCGCTGCTGCAGCACCGCGGCCACAACCTGATGGGCGCCGGCCGCTCCATCGCCGTGCAGAACTTCAACGAGCAGGCCTGCATCCTGGCGCTGGGTGCCGGCTACAGCCTGTCCACCGGCATGGGCCTGTCGGCCTTCGGCGCGATCACCGCCTTTGGCGTGGTGGTGGCCGGCTTCATGTGGCTGATCCAGCGCTGGCACAAAAGCAACTGCATCAAATACAAAGAGCAGATCGATCATCTGATGACCATCGCGCGCAGCGACAAATTGCACTGATGCGGCCGGCATGGACATGCGGCCAGGCCGTGGTCCCGCGGAGCCGAAAGCCGTGACCCCCCGTGGCGCCGCCCTGGCCGCATCGGCACTGGTCTTCAACGCCTTTGTCTGGGGCGTGTCCTGGTGGCCGTTTCGCGAGCTGCAGTCGCAGGGGCTGCACCCCCTGTGGTCCACCGCGCTGATCTACTTCTTTTCGCTGGCCTGCATCTCGGCATGGCGGCCCGGCGGCTGGCGCAGCTTCGCGCGGCATCCGCAGCTCTGGTGGCTGGCCGTCGCCGCCGGGCTGACCAACGTCGGCTTCAACTGGGCCGTGACCGTCGGGGACGTGGTTCGGGTGGTGCTGCTGTTTTACCTGATGCCGGCGTGGTCCGTGCTGCTGGCCTGGGGCCTGCTGGGAGAAAAACCGACCCGCGCTTCGCTGCTGCGCCTGGTGCTGGCGATGGCAGGTGTGCTGATCGTGCTGAAATCGCCGGACTCGCCCTGGCCGGTGCCGCACAGTGCCGCCGACTGGCTGGCCCTGATGGGTGGCCTGAGTTTTGCCGCCACCAACGTGCTGCTGCGCAAGCTGGCGTACACGCCCAGTGAATCACGCATGATGGCCATGTTTGGCGGTGGCGGCCTCATGGCCACTGCCACCGCATTGCTGGGCATGGCCTGGCACACCGTGCCGGCGCCGGTCTGGAGCACCTCGTGGGCCGGCGTCGCGCTGGGCCTGGCTGTGGCCTTCCTGCTCAGCAACATGGCGCTGCAGTATGGCGCGGCGCGCCTGGCGGCCAGCACCACCGCACTCGTGATGCTGACCGAAATTCTGTTTGCCAGCCTGTCGGCGGCCGCACTGGGCGCAGCGGAATTCAGCCCGCGCACGCTGCTGGGCGGCAGCCTGATTGTGCTGGCCGCCGCGCTGGCAGCGCTGGCTCCCGCGCCGCAGAAATAACCCCCACGTTCGCTCGCTGCGCGTAGCTCTCTGCCCCCCGAGGGGGCGCATTTTTCCTCGGGGCGGCCCGGCGGAAAAACATCCCCCCTCCGTTCATTCGCTGCAGTACAGTGGCAGGTCCAACCAGGAGCGCGCCATGAGCAGCATTTACGACTTCGAAGCCCGGCAGATCAACGGCCAGGACATTGCGCTTTCGCAATTCAAGGGCAAGGTCATGCTGATCGTGAACACGGCCAGCCAATGCGGCTTCACGCCGCAGTTCGGCGGCCTTGAAGAGCTGCACAAGGCCTACACCGGCAAGGGCCTGGTGGTGCTGGGTTTCCCCTGCAACCAGTTCGGCTCCCAGGACCCGGGCGCCGACGGCGAGATTGCCGAGTTCTGCCAGGTCAACTATGGCGTGAGTTTTCCAATGATGGGCAAGATCGACGTCAACGGCCCGGCCGCGCACCCGCTGTACAAGTGGCTGTCGTCCGAAGCGCCCGGCCTGCTGGGCAGCAAGGCCATCAAGTGGAACTTCACCAAGTTCCTGGTCGGCAAGGACGGTCAGGTGATCCGGCGTTATGCACCGACCGACAAACCGGCCGACCTGGCGAAAGACGTGGAAGCTGCGCTGGCCGCCTGATTTCAGAAGAAAGTTGCCTTCAGCCCTTGATGGACGGGCGCAAGCAGCTATTTATTTGATAGCGCCTCGTCGAGCACTTCGATCCAGTGCCGCACCGGCGTGGCCGTGCCGCTTTGCAGGTGCGTGATGCAGCCGATGTTGGCCGACACAATCACCTCGGGCGCCATCTCGCCCAGATTCGCCAGCTTGCGGTCGCGCAGCTGGAAGGCGATCTCCGGGTTCAGCACGGAGTAGGTGCCGGCCGAACCGCAGCACAGATGCGCTTCGCAGCTGGCGACCTTCACGTCGAAACCCAGGGCGCCCAGGTGTTGCTCAACACCGCCGCGCAGCTGCTGGCCGTGCTGCAGCGTGCAAGGCGGATGAAACGCGATAGGCGCAGCGCTGGCGGCCACCCGGCCGCGCAGCGACGCCACCAGTTCGGGCAGCAGCTCGCTCAGGTCGCGCGTCAGTTCGCTGATACGCGCCGCCTTGGCCGCATACGCCGCATCGTCCTGCAAGTGGTAACCGTACTCCTTGACGGTGACGCCGCAGCCCGAGGCGTTCATGACGATGGCCTCGACACCAGCCTCCACATGCGGCCACCAGGCGTCGATGTTGCGGCGCATCTCGGCCTTGCCGCCGTCCTGGTCGTTCAGGTGAAACTTCACCGCGCCACAGCAGCCGGCCTTGGCTGCCACCACGGTCTGGATGCCCGCCGCGTCGAGCACACGCGCCGTCGCGGTGTTGATGTTGGGCATCATGGCGGGCTGCACGCAACCGGCCAGCATCAGCATCTTGCGGGCGTGTTCACGCTGCGGCCACTGGCCCGCCGGCTGGCGCGCGGGCACCTTGTTCTTCAGCGCCGCCGGCAACAGGCCACGCACGGCCTGACCGAGTTTCATGGCCGGTGCAAACAGCGGTGACGGCAAGCCTTCCTTCAGCGCCCAGCGCACCACGCTCTCGGAAGTGGGCCGCGGCACCCGTTCATCGACCAGCTTGCGGCCGATGTCGATCAGGTGGCCGTACTGCACGCCGCTGGGGCAGGTGGTCTCGCAATTGCGGCAGGTCAGGCAGCGGTCCAGATGCAGCTGGGTCTTGCGCGTCGGCGCCTGGCCTTCGAGCACCTGCTTGATCAGGTAGATGCGCCCGCGCGGGCCGTCGAGTTCGTCACCGAGCAGCTGGTAGGTCGGGCAGGTCGCAGTGCAGAAACCGCAGTGCACACATTTGCGCAAAATCGCCTCGGCCGCCTGGCCGTCGGCGGTGTTCTTGAATTCGGGGGCGAGGTGGGTTTGCATCAGAAGTCCGGGTAGAGGCGGCCGCGATTGAAAATCCCGGAGGGATCGAACTCTTTCTTGAGCTGGCGGTGAATCCGGTCCAGAGGTGGCTTCAAGGGGTCAAATCGGCCCTCAGCCCTTTCCACATGAGCGCCATCAGCTATGAAAAGCGTAGCGCTTCCGCCAACAGCCGCAGCAGCATCGCGCAGGCGCTGCGCCTCACCGGCGGCAGCCCGCACCCAGCGCTGCGCCCCGTGCCATTCGACCAGCGGCGGCTCGGGCAGGTCCAGCACCGGTGCGGTCTGCGGCACCGACAGCCGCCACAAGTCCTGCTCGCCGCGCTCCAGAAACCACGGCAACTGCTGGTCGCGGCACAAGGTCCAGTCGGGTGCCGTCGCGGCATTGTCCTGGCGCTCGCCGCCCAGTGTTTTGCAGGCGGCCTCGACCGCTGCGACGGCGCCGCGCAAACGCAGGTACAGGGTGGGGGCACCGGCGTCGTCGACCCAGCAGCTGGCGTTGAGCGGCAGCGGCTGCCCGCCCCAGCTGTTCAACTTTGCCAGGGCCTCTGACTGGCTCATTCCGAACTTCAGCGTGGCTTCGGCTGGCGCCACCGGCAACACCTTGAGGCTGATTTCCGTGAGCAGCCCCAGTGTGCCCATGGCACCCGCCATCAGCCGGGAGACGTCGTAACCCGCCACGTTTTTCATGACCTGACCGCCGAAGGTCAGCAACTCGCCCTTGCCGTTGAGCAGGGTGACGCCCAGCACGTAGTCGCGCACGGCACCCACACTGGCGCGCGCCGGGCCGCTCAGGCCGGCTGCAACCATGCCCCCCACCGTGGCGCCCGGCCCGAAGTGGGGCGGCTCGAAAGGCAGGCACTGGCCGCGTTCCGCCAGCACCGCCTCGAGCTCGGCCAGCGGCGTGCCGGCCCGCGCGGTGACCACCAGTTCGGTGGGCTCGTAACTGGTGATGCCCGCCAGCGGCGTGACATCCAGCACCTCGCCCTGCAGCGTCTGGCCGTAGAAGTCCTTGCTGCCGCCGCCGCGGATGCGCAGTGGCGTGCCGCTGGCGGCTGCCGCCTGCACCTGGTCGATGATCAATTGAAGCGCTGAGTCCATGGTGCTGATGGTAAGGGGACGCCGGTCGGCCGGGGTTGATATTTTTGAACGGCGGCTGTTCGCTTTTTTGGGGGCTTCAACCCGCGTCCGCGAAAAAATGGACGGGCAGACCGGGCACATCGACACGCATGGAAAACACGCAACCGGACTGCGGCAGTACTTCGAGTTCGGCGGCGGGTCGCCCGTGACGCGCCGTGGTCAGGTACAGCGTCTGCAGGTCGTCGCCGCCAAAACACACCATGGTCGGGCACACCACGGGGGTGGGGATGTCGGCCAGCAGTTCGCCGCCCGGCGACAGCTTGAGCACGCGCCCGCCCTCGTACATGGCCACCCAGTAATTGCCCTGGCTGTCCACTGCTGCGCCGTCGGGTCGGCCGCCATAACCCGGCATGCCGGCCTGCCAGCCGGGCGGCTTGGGCGGGAACTGCCGGAACACGCGCTGCCGGGCCAGGGTGTTGCCGGCGGCGTCCCAGTCCCAGGCGCGGATGACATGGCCGGTCGTGTCGGCCCAGTACAGGGTCCGGCTGTCGGCCGACCAGGCCAGGCCGTTGCCCACGGTCGCGTCGCCGGCCATGCGCACCAGCGCCGGTGTGTGGCCCGCCCGGCCGTCCAGGCAATACAGCGCCGCTTCGCGCGCAGCGCGCGGCTCGTAGATCGTGCCGGCCCAGAAGCGACCCAGCGGATCACATTTGCCGTCGTTGAAGCGGGTGGTTCGCGGGTCGTGCGCGGCATCAGCCAGCTTCTCCAGCGCACCGCCCCAGGTCCGCGCCCGATAGATGCCGTCGCGCAGCGCAACCACAAGCCCGCCGCTGCGCGCCGGTGCGATGCAGCCGGGCTCCAGCTCATGCGGCGCCGCCATGGCCCAGCTTTCCACCGTGCCCATGAACACATTGCTGCGGTGAATTTTTTTACCCGCAATATCGACCCAGTAAAGCAGCTGCTCGTCGGGGTGCCAGAACGGCGATTCGCCCAGTTCGCTGGGCTGCGCAACCGTGGTCGTCCAGCTCATGCGGCGGACTCCACTTGGATGCTCATCTGGGCACTCATGGATTCGCCCGGTGCCAGCACCTGGATGCCCAGCTCATCGACCTGGCCCGCCCCGGCCTGCAGCAGGTTGACGGCATTGTTGACATGGCTGACCGGCTCGATCGCCACAAAGTCGCGCTTCGGGTTGGTGAACACCACCAGGCGGCCGAGGTTGGACGCTATGCGTGTGTGCATTTTTTCATCACGCAGGTGCACCACGCCGTTCCAGCCGTCAAAGCAGTGGTCCACATCGAGCGCGGCGCAGTCCACGTCGAGTCCGTGCGCCGGCAGGCGGTGCGTCGGCAGTTTTTCCTCGTTCATCTCCCTGCGCCCGGTCGCTTCAAACGCAATACGGCTGCGGTTGCGCTTGACAAAGTAGGGGTGCCAGCCCAGACCGGCCGGCGCCGGTGTGGCCGACTGGTTGGTCATGCTCAGCGTGAGTTCGAGGGTGTTGCCACTGAGGCGAAAAGTCTGCGAGGCGTCAAAGGCAAACGGCCAGGCGGCGTCGGCGCTGTGTTCGAAAGCGAGCATCAGCAGCTGCTCGTCCTGGTCGAGCACCTGCCAGGGCCGCTGCCAGCCCAGGCCATGGATGGCATGCGGCTCCGGCCCGTTGTTCTGCACCAGCGGATGGCTGGTGCCCTGCCACTTCAGCGTGGCATGGCCGACACGGTTGGAAAACGGCACCAGCGGATAACTGCCGGCCAGGCGCACCGACATCAGCTCGCCGGCGGGCGTCGAACGCAGCACAGGCAGGTCGCCGAGCCAGAGGCCGGTGATGCAACCGCCCAGGTCGGGCTTGATGTCACAACGCAGGCTGGCGCTGGACAAGGTGATGGGCTCGGTCATGGGCAAGTCTCCTGCCGACATTGTGCACGGTGGACAAACCGCCCAGGCAAAAAAAAAGCCCGCCAGAACCGGAGTTCTTGCGGGCTCAACATCCAAAGGAGACTCTCGCTATTTATCCCAAATTCATTCAAGCCGCCGTGGCCACCCGGAGACGGCCACGGCTTGTGCCGGTCAGCGGCTGTAGGCGGTTTCGCCGTGCGACGTGATGTCGAGGCCTTCGCGCTCGTCTTCTTCGCTGACACGCAGACCGATGGTCAGGTCCACCACCTTGTAGGCGATGAAGGAAACCACACCGGACCAGACCACCGTGATCAACACAGCCTTGAGCTGGATCCAGACCTGGGCAACGATGGAGTAATCCGCCGCCGTCACCATGGTGGCCGTGACCCAGTCTGCCACGTAGCCGGGGCCACCCAGGCTTGGGGAGTTGAACACGCCGGTCAGCAGCGCGCCGAGGATACCGCCGATGCCGTGCACGCCGAACACGTCGAGCGAGTCGTCCGCACCCAGCATTTTCTTCAGGCCATTGACACCCCAGAGGCAGGCAAAACCAGCCACCAGACCAATGATCAGGCCGCCGCCGATGCCGACGTTGCCGGCTGCCGGCGTGATCGCCACCAGACCAGCGACTGCGCCGGAGGCTGCACCCAGCATCGACGCCTTGCCGCGCATCAGCGCTTCACCGACACACCAGGCCAGCACCGCGGCTGCCGTGGCACCCAGGGTGTTGATGAAGGCCAGGGCGGCAAAGCCGTTGGCTTCCAGGGCGGAACCGGCGTTGAAACCGAACCAGCCCACCCACAGCAGGGCGGACCCGACCATGGTCAGTGTCAGGCTGTGCGGCGCCATGGCTTCCTTGCCGTAACCAATGCGTTTGCCCACCATGTAGGCACCGACCAGGCCGGCGACAGCGGCGTTGATGTGCACGACGGTACCGCCGGCGAAATCAAGCGCACCCGACTGCCAGATGTAACCGGCTTTGGAGGTCATCTCGTCAACAACTTCCTTGGCGGTGTAGGCGTCAGGGCCCATCCAGAACCACACCATGTGCGCCATCGGTGCGTAGCTGAAGGTGAACCAGATGACCATGAACATCAGCACGGCGGAAAACTTCATGCGTTCGGCAAAGGCGCCGACGATCAGTGCGCAGGTGATGCCGGCGAAGGTGGCCTGGAAGGCTGCGAAGATGATCTCGGGTATCACAACCCCCTTGCTGAAGGTTGCGCCGTTGGCGAAGGTACCCGCAACGTTGTCCCAGACACCCTTCATGAACAGCCGGTCAAAGCCGCCGAAGAACGCATTGCCCTCGGTAAAAGCCAGGCTGTAGCCGTAGATGAACCACAACACGGTGATCATCGAGAAGGTGACCATGACCTGCATGAGCACAGACAGCATGTTCTTGCTGCGGACCAGTCCGCCATAGAACAGGGCCAGACCGGGGATGGTCATCAGGATCACCAGCATGGTCGAGACCATCATCCAGGCGGTATCGCCCTTGTTGGGCACGGCAACAGGTGCGGCAGGCGCCGCTGCTTCGGCCGCAGCCGGTGCAGCCACTGCGGCAGGAGCAGCCGCCGGTGCAACGGCTTCAGACGCCGCGGGGGCAGCCGCTGGCGCCTGCGCCAGCACGGCGGCGCCGGAAGTCAGCAAGCTCAGTCCCAGAGCCAGGGAGGCAAGTAGTTTTTTCATGTCTATTTCTCTTTTTGAGGGTTGAGGCTTAGAGCGCTTCCTTGCCGGTTTCACCGGTGCGGATACGCACGACCTGCTCGAGGTTGTAGACGAAGACCTTGCCGTCGCCGATCTTGCCGGTACGGGCTGCGCCCTCGACGGCTTCGATGACGCGGTCCACCAGCTCGTCGGACACCGCTGCCTCGATCTTGACCTTGGGCAGGAAGTCCACGACGTATTCAGCGCCGCGGTACAGCTCCGTGTGGCCTTTCTGGCGGCCGAAGCCCTTGACTTCGGTCACGGTGATGCCCTGCACACCAATACCGGACAGCGCCTCGCGCACTTCGTCCAGCTTGAACGGTTTGATAATGGCCGTTACGAGTTTCATGAGTTCTCCTTTGCCTCAGCTTCTAAGCCGTGTTATTTCAGAAACTTTTCTTGACGGACAGGACCAGGCCATCCTTGGCAAGATCCCGGGTGCCCGAACCAACCAGAGTGTAGGGGCCGCCCAGGCCGCTGGTGCCCACTACCGCGAGGCTCACCACCAGACCGTCGATGTCCTTGTTGACCGCCACCGAGTAGTCCGTGTAGGAATTGCCGTTCTTGATTTTCTGCGCGCCGACGTGCGGCACGATGGACCAGCCGGAACCCAGGTCAAAGTTGGCACTGAGGTCGAGGTAGCCGCTGTTCTTGCTATTGGCCGTGCCAAACAGGTTGGTCGTGGCGTGCGAGTATTTGGCAGTAACGATGCCGAAGGTGAGCGCGCCGTACAGCTCGAAGGTGTTGGGGCTCACGAAACCTGCCGTCTTTTTCAGGTCGTTGCCGGCATACCAGTAGTAGAGGCCGCCGACGTCATAACCCACGCTATCGGACAACGCGCCTTTGTAGCCGCCGTAGACGTCGATCTCGATCGGACCCTTGGTGGTGTTGGGGTTGGCGGTGGAGTCTTTCAGCCAGGTGATGGTCGAAGCCCAGGTACCGAGGTAAAAGCCGCTTTTGTGGGCGTAGTCGATGCCGCCATTGAGCGCTGGTTTTTTGCCGGTCTGCGAAATGCCGCGGTAGCGGTAGTCGGTGGTGGCGCCGACGTTGTAGGACAGGGTGTAGTCTGGCGCAGGGGCTGCGGTCTGGGCAAAGGCCGAACCTGCCAGGGCAAGTACCATCACCAGCATTGATTTTTTGGCGGCTGATTTCATCGAGGACTCCATAAATAGTTGAAAAGGGAATTTGGCGCGATGAACACTTAGCATGGAGCGTGCCAAATTTTGTAGGCCTGAAGCTCCTTCGTCGTCGTCAGGAAGGGCTGACGCGTTAACTTGAACTGGAATAAATACAAGATGCGCACCTAACGAGTGCATCAATATATGCTCGCTTTTGGTGCATGAGGGAGAAATCGACAAATGAGCTTATCTTTAGTGCAGAGCCGTGCCTTGCTGGGTATGCAGGCGCACCCGGTCTGCGTCGAAGTGCACCTGGCCAACGGCCTGCCAAGTTTCACGCTCGTGGGCCTTGCGGAGACAGAGGTCAAGGAAGCCCGTGAGCGGGTGCGGTCTGCCATCCAGAACACCGGCCTGGAGTTTCCCGGCAACAAACGCATCACCGTGAACCTGGCACCGGCCGACCTGCCCAAGGACTCTGGCCGATTCGATCTGCCTATTGCGCTGGGCATTCTGGCGGCCAGTGGCCAGATCGACACCGCCAAGCTCGCAGGCTACGAGTTTGCCGGCGAGCTGTCGCTGGGCGGGGAGTTGCGTCCCATACGCGGCGCCCTGGCCATGAGCCTGGCCCTGCCAGGCCGGGACACCGGTCAGCCCCGACCCCGGCTGGTGTTGCCGGGTGGCAGCGCCGAGGAAGCGGCGCTGGTGCCGGATGCCGAGGTCTACCGGGCCCACCACCTGCTCGACGTGGTCAGGCAATTTCTGCCGGGCGACATGATTCCCGAGGACACGCAAGGCTGGGTCCGGCTCCAGCCCAGCGCCCCGCAGGACACCACCCCTTATCCGGACCTGTCCGACGTCAAGGGGCAGGCGGCGGCCAAGCGCGCACTGGAGATTGCCGCCGCTGGCGGCCACAGCCTGCTGATGGTGGGCGCGCCGGGTTCGGGCAAGTCCATGCTGGCCCAGCGTTTTGCCGGCCTGCTGCCGGCCATGAGCACAGCCGAAGCGCTCGAAAGCGCAGCCGTCGCCTCGCTCGGCGGCCGCTTTTCGCTGAACAGCTGGGCAGTCCGGCCCACCGCCGCCCCGCACCATACCGCCAGCGCCGTGGCCCTGGTCGGCGGGGGCTCACCGCCCCGGCCTGGTGAAATTTCACTGGCGCACCATGGCGTTTTATTCCTCGATGAACTCCCGGAATTTCCGCGAGCCGCGCTGGAAGCCCTGCGCGAACCGCTGGAGTCGGGCACCATCACGATCTCGCGCGCCGCCCGGCGCGCCGAGTTTCCGGCCCGCTTCCAGCTGATCGCTGCCATGAACCCCTGCCCCTGCGGCTACCTCGGCTCCAGCCTGCGTGCCTGCCGCTGCTCGCCGGACCAGGTCTCGCGTTACCAGGGCAAACTCAGCGGCCCGCTGCTGGACCGGATTGACCTGCATGTGGAAGTGGGAGCACTGGCCGCCGAGGAATTGCTGGGCGCCGCACCAGGCGAAAGCACGGCCAGCATCCGGCAACGGGTAGTTGCGGCGCGTGAACGCGCCACGGCGCGCCAGGGCAGCAGCAACCAGGCCTTGCAGGGCAAGGCCATTGATGCGCAGTGCCAGCTCGACGATGCCGCAGCGAAATTTCTGAACACGGCGGCCGCGCGCCTAGGCTGGTCGGGACGCAGCATCCACCGCTGCCTGAAAGTGGCACGCACCATCGCCGACCTGGCCGGTGCGCAGTCGGTGCAGCTCACCCACGTGGCCGAGGCGGTGCAGTACCGGCGGGCGCTCAAAGCAAATTAAGGCCCCCACGGTCGCTCACTGCGTGTAGCTCCCTGCCCCCCGAGGGGGCCGCTGCGCCTGCGGCCCGGCAAAGCCGGTTCCGCAGCCCCTGCTTGAAGGGAGCGCCTCGCGGCCGTTCAAAGGTTGGGCGCCAGCAGCCGCTGCAGGTCTTCGGCCTTTTTGCCGCGCCGCTTGGCCAGGTCCTGCAACTGGTCGTCGCCGATCTTGCCAACGTTGAAATACACGCTTTGCGGATGGCTCAGGTAAAAGCCGCTGACACTGGCGGCCGGGGTCATGGCCAGGCTTTCGGTGAGTGCCATACCGATGTCCTCGGCCTGCAGCAGCTCGAACATGTCTTTTTTGACGCTGTGGTCCGGGCAGGCCGGGTAGCCGGGCGCCGGGCGTATGCCCTGGTACTTCTCGGCAATCATGTCCTCGGTGCTCAGCGTTTCGCCGGCGGCGTAACCCCACAAATCCTCGCGCACCCGTTTGTGCATGGCCTCGGCAAAGGCCTCGGCCAGCCGATCGGCCAGCGACTTGAGCATGATGGACGAGTAGTCGTCGTGGTCGTCGTTGAAGTACTTTTCCTTCTTCTCGGCGCCCAGGCCGGCCGTCACGGCAAACAGGCCGATGTAGTCAGGCAGCATGAAGGTGTTGTGGCCCTCGGCGCCCGCATGTCCGGCGCGCACGGCCTTGGTTTCGGCTGACAGCACTTTCGGCGCCACAAAATCGGCCAGGCAACGACTGGGCCGCATCACGCCGTCGAGCGCGGTTTTCTCGGCCTGCTGGCGCAGGCCATACCAGGTCATGGCCACTTCGCTGCGCGTCTCGTCGGTGTAGATCTCGATGTCGTCACCGACGCTGTTGGCCGGGTACAAACCGATGACACCATTGGCCGTGAGCCAGCGGCCTTCGATCAGGCGCTTGAGCATGCGCTGCGCGTCGGCATACACACGTACAGCCTCGGTGCCCACCACCTCGTCTTTCAGGATGGCCGGGAAAGGGCCGGCCAGGTCCCAGGTCTGGAAGAAGGGGCCCCAGTCGATGTAGTTCGCCAGTTCAGCCAGATCGAAGTTCTTGAAGACGCGACGGCCGATGAATTTCGGTTGAGGCGGCGTGTAATGCGCCCAGTCAATCGGCGTGGCATTGGCGCGTGCCTTGGCCAGCGGCCACATCGGTGTCTGCTTCTTGTTGGCGTGCTGGGTGCGCACCTTGTCGTAGTCGGCATTGAGCTCGGCTATGTATTTGGCCGCCTGGTCGGAGAGCAGGCTTTGCGCCACGCTGACACTGCGCGACGCGTCGGGCACATACACCACCGGGCCCTCATAATGCGGCGAAATCTTGACGGCCGTGTGGACCCGGGAGGTGGTGGCGCCGCCAATCATCAGCGGGATCTTCTTGATGCGGAAATGGTCGTCCTTCTGCATCTCGCCGGCCACGTACTGCATTTCTTCCAGGCTGGGCGTGATCAGGCCCGACAGGCCGACAATGTCCGCACCTTCGACCTTGGCGCGCGCCAGGATTTCGTGGCAGGGCACCATCACGCCCATGTTGACCACGTCGAAGTTGTTGCACTGAAGCACAACAGTGACGATGTTCTTGCCGATGTCGTGCACGTCGCCCTTGACGGTGGCGATGATGATCTTGCCCTTGGTCTTGACGTCGCCACCGGCCGCTTCGAGCAGCAGCTTTTCGGCCTCGATGTAGGGCAGCAGATGGGCCACGGCCTGCTTCATCACACGCGCGCTTTTCACCACCTGCGGCAGGAACATCTTGCCCTGACCGAACAGGTCGCCGACCACGTTCATGCCATCCATCAGCGGGCCTTCGATCACATGCAGCGGGCGCCCGCCCTCGGCTTTGATCGCCTGCCAGACCTCTTCGGTATCGGTCACGATGTGTTCGTTCATGCCGTGCACCAGCGCGTGCGACAGGCGCTGGCGCACCGGCAGCGCGCGCCACTCATTGCGCTTGCTGTCGTCCTTGGCGCCGCTTTTCGCGGTCTCGGCCACTTCGATCAGGCGTTCGCTCGGCGAGACTTCAGGCTCGCCCGGCTTGTAGACGGGCGTTCGATTGAGAACCACGTCTTCGACGCGTTCACGCAGGGTCGGCTCGAGGTCGTCATAGACGCCGACCATGCCGGCGTTGACGATGCCCATGTCCATGCCGGCCTGGATCGCGTGGTACAGGAACACCGTGTGGATGGCTTCCCGCACCGGGTCGTTGCCGCGGAAGCTGAAGGACACATTCGACACGCCGCCCGACACCTTGGCGCCGGGCAGGTTGGCCTTGATCCAGCGTGTGGCGTTGATGAAGTCCACCGCGTAGTTGTTGTGCTCCTCGATGCCGGTGGCAATCGCAAAGATGTTGGGGTCGAAGATGATGTCTTCTGGCGGAAAGTCCAGCTCGTCCACAAGCACGCGGTAGGCGCGCTCGCAGATCTCGATCTTGCGTTCGTAGGTGTCGGCCTGGCCTTGTTCGTCGAAGGCCATGACCACGGCGGCGGCGCCGTACCGCTTGAGCAGCTTGGCCTGGTGTTTGAAAGGTTCCAGCCCCTCCTTCATCGAGATGGAGTTGACGATGCCCTTGCCCTGGATGCAGCGCAGGCCGGCCTCGATCACGCTCCATTTGGAGCTGTCAATCATGATGGGCACACGGGCGATGTCGGGCTCGCTGGCGATCAGGTTCAGGAAACGCACCATGGCGGCCTGGCTGTCCAGCATGGCTTCGTCCATGTTGATGTCGATGATCTGAGCACCGTTTTCGACCTGCTGGCGGGCCACGACGAGCGCCTGCTCGTACTCGCCATTGAGGATCAGGCGGGCAAAGGCCTTGGAGCCCGTGACGTTGGTGCGCTCGCCGATGTTGACGAACAGGCTGCCCGCGCCGATGGCGACCGGCTCCAAGCCGGACAGTTTCATGGGGGGAACTTGGATTTCGGACATTCACTCACCTTGGATGAGGAAGCTCTGAACAAGCTCCCTGAGGTGAGCGCCGTTGCAAAGGCAGGCCGTGGGGGTCCTGCTGTCACCCAAGCCTGACGAAACCGGGTTTCGCTGCAACGCTCCTTGAGTTGAAGCTATTTTAAACCAAGGCGCCGGTCAGGCCGTCAGCCGGGTCAGCGCTTCCTGGTACTTGGCCGCGGTTTTCTCGACCACGTCCTGCGGCACGCGCGGTGCTGGCGGCGTCTTGTCCCAAGGCTTGCCGTTGACCAGGGCCTGTTCCAGCCAGTCGCGCACAAACTGCTTGTCGTAGCTGGGCGGGTTGGTGCCCGTGGCGAAGGCCTGCTCGTAACCTTCGATAGGCCAGTAGCGCGAGGAGTCGGGCGTCAGCACCTCGTCCATCAAGGTCAGTGTGCCGTTTTCGTCGAGGCCGAACTCGAACTTGGTGTCGGCAATGATGATGCCTTTGGTCAGGGCAAAGGCCGCCGCCTCCTTGTAGATGCGCAGGCTGAGGTCGCGGATCTGCGCGGCCAGTTCGGGGCCGACGACCTGGACCACCTGCTCGTAGCTGATGTTTTCGTCATGCTCGCCCACCGCCGCCTTGGCCGCCGGCGTGAAAATCGGCTCGGGCAGCTTGCTGGCGTTTTTCAGGCCGGCTGGCAGCGGCACACCGCAAACCGACTGGCTGTCCTGGTATTCCTTCCAGCCGCTGCCGGCCAGGTAGCCGCGCACCACGGCCTCGACCGGAATCGGCTTCAAACGCTTGACCAGCATGGAACGGCCGGTGACCTGCGGCACTTCGGCGGCTGTCACCACGCTTTCGGGCGCTTCGCCGGTCAGGTGGTTCGGACAGATATGGTCCAGCTTGTCGAACCAGAACAGCGCCATCTGCGTGAGCAACACGCCTTTGCCCGGAATCGGCTCGCCCATGATGACGTCGAAGGCGCTGAGCCGGTCGCTGGCGACCATCAGCAGCCGGTCTTTGCCGACAGCGTAGTTGTCGCGAACCTTGCCGCGCGCGAGCAGGGGCAGGGAGGTCAGGGCCGAGGTGTGGAGAGCGGAGGTCATGGGATGCTTGCCAAAAGTAAAAAAGCCCGCCGGTAGCGGCGAGCTTTGAATTATCGCCCGTTCGACACGGCGAGGATTTTCCGGGTTAACGCACCACCTGGGCCAAATCGCCCCTGGCGTATTTGGCGGCGACAACACTCAGTGCTTCACCCTTGATCTTGCCGGCCTGGCCTTCGCAGCCGAACTCGATGTAGCGCTGCTTGCAGATGGCCTTGGCGGCCTCGCGCGCAGGTTTGAGCCATTCTCTGGCATCAAACTTGTCGGGGTTCTCGGCCAGGAACTTGCGCACCGCTCCGGTCATGGCCAGGCGGATGTCGGTGTCGATATTGATCTTGCGCACACCGAATTTGATGGCCTTCTGGATCTCCTCGACCGGCACGCCGTAGGTTTCCTTCATCTTGCCGCCATACTGGTTGATGATGGCCAGCAGGTCCTGTGGCACGCTGGAGGAGCCGTGCATGACGAGGTGGGTGTTGGGGATGCGGCGGTTGATTTCCTTGACACGTTCGATCGCCAGAATGTCGCCCGTGGGCTTGCGCGAGAACTTGTAGGCGCCGTGGCTCGTGCCGATGGCGATCGCCAGGGCGTCGAGCTGGGTGCGCTTGACGAAGTCGGCGGCCTGCTCGGGGTCGGTCAGCAGCTGGTCGTGGGTCATGACGGCGTCGGTGCCATGGCCGTCTTCCTTGTCGCCCTGCATGGTTTCCAGGCTGCCCAGGCAGCCCAGTTCGCCCTCCACCGACACGCCGGTGGCGTGGGCCATGTCCACCACCTTGCGGGTGACCTCGACGTTGTAGTCGAAGCTGGCGATGGTCTTGCCGTCGGCCTCCAGGCTGCCATCCATCATCACCGAGCTGAAGCCCAGGTCAATCGCACCCTGGCAGACGGCCGGGCTCTGACCATGGTCCTGGTGCATGACCAGGGGAATGTGCGGGTAGGCCTCGACGGCCGCCAGGATCAGGTGCTTGATGAAGGCTTCGCCGGCGTATTTGCGCGCGCCTGCGCTGGCCTGCAGAATGACGGGCGCCCCCACCTCGTCGGCGGCGGCCATCACGGCCTGGACCTGCTCCAGGTTGTTGACGTTGAAAGCTGGAATGCCGTAGGTATTGACTGCCGCATGGTCCAGCAGCTCGCGCATGGAAACGAGTGCCATAAGAGATATCCCCAGGAAGGTTGAACGGATTCGGTGGATTCGGTAACTGACCGGTAACTTCTTTCATTTTACCCGCCGCGCCGACCCACGGAGCCCTCGGGCCGCCTCTGGACAGCCTTCCTGCGTCAGCCTTGAAGGGGCAAAGGTGTAGGACAAGCCCGCCCCGGACCGTTGCGCACCTTTGCCAGACGCCGACATTAAGCCTGATTTAAGGCGTACAGGGCTATCGTCCAGCCTTCCTTGCGCCCAACACGCTCCCCATGCACGCCTTCCGCAGTCCAGCCATTTCCAGCCCGTCGCGTCTATTTTTCTGGTCACTGGCCAGCCTTCTTCTGTTGCTGGCCTGGGACGCTTCCGGACTGGACCTGACCCTGGCGCGCTGGTTCGGGTCCGCCAGCGGCTTTGCCCTCGAAAACCACTGGTTCTGGCGCGGCGTGCTGCATGACGACATGCGACCGCTGCCCTGGTTGCTCGAAGGGGCACTGCTGATTGGCATCGCCCGGCCTGTCGGCACCCTGCGGCGCTTGCCAGTGTCGCGCCGCGTCCAGCTGGCCTTGACCACGCTGGCGGCGCTGCTGGTGGTTTCCGACATCAAGCTGCACAGCCACAGCAGTTGCCCCTGGAGCCTGCAGGAATTCGGCGGTGTGGCCAGCCATGTCTCGCACTGGGCCTGGGGCGTGCGGGACGGCGGGGACGGTGGCTGCTTTCCGGCCGGTCATGCCTCGGCGGGTTTTGCATTTGTCGGCGGCTTTTTTGCCTTCCGGCATGTCCTGCCGACCACGGCTCGCCGCTGGTTGCTGGGTTCCATGCTGGCCGGCCTGCTGCTGGGGCTGGCGCAACAGGTGCGCGGCGCCCACTACATGAGTCACACCTTCTGGACCGCCTGGTTCTGCTGGACCACCGCCGCCGGCCTGGACCTCGGCGTCACCTGGGTCACCCGCCAGACGTCACAAAGGCCGGCACGCCCTCAGGCAGAGGTTCCTGGTCACTGAGGACCGGGGCCGGCGTCGGCCATCGGGGCGACGCAGCCCGGCAGGTTTACAGGTTTGGCTCAGGCCACCCGGCAGATCTTGAGCATGTTGGTGCCGCCAGGGGCACCCATGGGTTCGCCGCAGGTGATGGCATACACGTCGCCGCTTTGCACGATGTTGCGGCGCAGCAGGTGCCCTTCCGCCTGTTCCAGCGCGGTGTCGCGGTCGGCGCTGGTGTCCATCAACAGCGGGCGCACATTGCGGTACAGCGCCATCTTGCGCTGCGTCGCCAGGCGCGGAGTGAGTGCGTAGATCGGCACGCGGATGTCGTGGCGACTCATCCACAGCGGCGTGGAACCGCTGTCGGTCAGCGCCACGATGGCCTTGGCGCCCAGGTGGTGGGCCGTGAACAGCGCCCCCATGGCGATCGACTGGTCGATGCGCGTGAAGGTCTTGCCGCTGAAGTCGGCGTCCAGCGCCGTGTATTCGGCTTTTTCCGCTTCCAGGCAGATATTGGCCATTTCCTCGATGGTCTCGAGCGGGTAATTGCCTGCGGCCGTTTCTGCGCTCAGCATCACGGCGTCGGTCCCGTCGAGCACGGCATTGGCCACGTCGCTGACCTCGGCGCGCGTGGGCACCGGGTTGAGGATCATGCTTTCCATCATCTGCGTGGCGGTGATGACCACCTTGTCCATGGCGCGGGCCATCTTGATCATGCGTTTTTGCAGCGCCGGCACGGCGGCGTTGCCGACTTCCACCGCGAGGTCGCCACGCGCGACCATGATGCCGTCGCTGACCCGCAGGATGTCTTCCAGGTTGGGAATGGCTTCGGCGCGTTCGATCTTGGCAATCAGGCCGGGCTTGTGTTTGTAGGGCGCGGCGGCCACATTGCACAGCTGGCGCGCCATTTCCATGTCGGTGGCGTTTTTCGGAAAACTCACCGCGACATAGTCCGCCTGGAAACTCATGGCGGTCCGGATGTCTTCCATGTCCTTGGCGGTCAACGCGGGCGCGGTCAGGCCGCCACCCTTTTTGTTGATGCCCTTGTTGTTGGAGAGTTCGCCGCCCAGCTTGACGGTGGTGTGGACCTCCTCGCCGCGCACCGCGTCGATGGTCAGCACAATCAGGCCGTCGTTGAGCAGCAGCAGGTCGCCGGCTTTCACGTCGCGCGGCAGCTCCTTGTAGTCCAGACCCACACCCTTGATGTCGCCCGGCTCGGTGCGCGAGGCATCGAGCACGAACTTGGCGCCGGGCACCAGTGTGACCTTGCCCTCGGCAAATTTGCCGACGCGGATTTTCGGCCCCTGCAGATCGGCCATGATGGCCACCTCACGGCCGGCGCGCTGGGCCGCCTCGCGCACCAGCCCGGCCCGGTCGATGTGGTCCTGCGCCGTGCCGTGGCTGAAATTGAGGCGCACCACGTTGACGCCCGCACGTATCATTTTTTCAAGCAGCGCCGGATCGCTCGAGGCGGGGCCCAGGGTGGCAACAATTTTGGTGGCGCGGCGTGGCATGAGTGTCTCCTGTAATTTGTAGACGATTCTCACACGGAACCGGTTACAGGCCGGGTACACCGGCGCACTGCACTGGCTACAGCGCGCCCAGTTCGTGCAGGACCCGACGCACGGTTTCCACACCCTCCGGCGACAACGGTGCTTGCGGGGCCAAGGGATGGCCGACCTCATACCCCTGCAGCACAAGGCCGGCCTTGATGCAGGCCGCCAGGTTGAAGGTGGCAAACACCTGGTTGATGCTCCAGAGCCTGCGCTGCAAGGCCATGGCCTCGCTCCAGCGGCCGGCCCGACACAGCTCGTACAGCGCGATGCTCTGCCGGGGAACCAGGCAGGCAGGCCCGGCCATCCAGCCCGCGCCGCCCATCAGCATGACGGTCGCAGGCACGTGCGACGACGCGGCGAAAACCTCCATTCGGCCCTCGACCACATTCATGATCGACAGCAGGCGCCCGGTGTTGAAGGAAGCGTCCTTGATATAACGGATGTTGGGAATGTGGCTGAGCCGCTCGATGACCGGCAGCTTGAGGTCGGAGCGCTGGAAATTCGGATTGGTGTAGATCACCACTGGCAGCGACACGGCATCGGCAATTGCCTTGAAGTACTGGTAGACACCTTCGTCGTCCACAGGGAAATACGCTTCCAGCACCGCCAGGATGCCGTCGCAGCCCATACGTTCGTACTCCCGGGCCTGACCGACGGCGTCGACGATGGTGGTGGCCGCCACACCGGCCACCACCGGAACCCGGCGGCCGGCGGCCTGCACCACCACCTCCACCACCCGGCGCCGCTGCGCCGGGTTGAGGTAGGCAAATTCGCCGGTCGACCCCAGAGGCGTCAGGCCATGCACACCGGCCGCCATCAGGTCCTGGCAAAGGCGCGTCAGGACCTGCGCGCTGACCTCTCCGTCGGCGTCAATGGGCGACACCAGATAAGGAAAAACACCGTGAAAATCCGTCATCTGCAAACTCCCGGCAGCTATCCGTGGATCCGAAAAAATTCAAGCAAAAACGGCCTCCACCCCTTGCCCTGATTGCGCAGAGAGCTATATTTTTAATAGCAAATGTCGCTCCGGCTCAGCCCGCTGCACGCTTCTGCAGGATCTCGAACGCCGGCAGGGTCTTGCCTTCCAGCACTTCGAGGAAGGCGCCGCCGCCGGTGGAGATGTAGCCCACGTCTTTTTCAATCCCGTATTTGGCAATGGCGGCCAGCGTATCGCCGCCGCCGGCAATGCTGAAAGCGGGACTGGCGGCAATCGCCTGCGCAATGGCTTTCGTGCCGCCCTCAAAGGCGGCAAACTCGAACACGCCCACCGGGCCGTTCCAGACAATGGTGCCGGCGGCCATCAGCTGATCGGCCAGCTTTTTCGCGGTTTGTGGGCCGATGTCCAGGATCAGGTCGTCGTCCGCCACCTCGGTGGCTGCCTTGACGGTGGCGGGCGCATCGGCGCTGAAGGTCTTGGCGGTCACCACGTCGGTCGGAACAGGCACCTCGGCGCCGCGCGCCTTCATGGCCGCCATCACCGCCCGGGCCTCGTCGAGCAGTTCGCGTTCCGCCAGGCTTTTACCGATGGGCAGGCCGTTGGCCAGCATGAAGGTGTTGGCAATGCCGCCGCCCACAATCAGCTGGTCCACCTTCCCGGCCAGTGCCTGGAGAATGGTCAGCTTGGTCGATACCTTGCTGCCGGCCACGATGGCGACCAGCGGGCGCTTCGGATTCGCCAGGGCCTTGGAAATCGCATCCATTTCGGCCGCCAGCAGCGGGCCGGCGCAGGCCGTTTTGGCAAACTGCGCGATGCCGTAGGTCGAGGCTTCGGCGCGGTGCGCCGTGCCGAAAGCATCGTGCACAAAAATATCGCAGAGCGCCGCCATCTTGCGCGCCAGCGCCTCGTCGTTCTTTTTTTCGCCGGGGTTGACGCGGCAGTTCTCCAGCAGCACGAGTTCACCAGGCGCGACGTCCACGCCGTCGACCCAGCCGGACTTCAGCGGCACCTCACGCTGCATCAGTTCGCCCAGGCGCTGCGCCACCGGCGCGAGGGAGTCTTCGGGTTTGAACTGCCCTTCGGTGGGCCGGCCCAGGTGCGAGGTCACCATCACCGCGGCGCCGGCGTCGAGGGCCATCTGGATGCAGGGAATCGAGGCGCGGATGCGGGTGTCCTCGGTGATGTGGCCGCTATCGTCCTGCGGCACATTGAGGTCGGCACGAATGAAGACACGCCGGCCCTTGACAAGGCCTTGGGCGCACAGATCGGAGAAACGGATGAATTTCATGGGGGCTCGCAAGGAAACAGAAGGTAAAAATCGGTGTGCCAGTGATTGTAGGAGCGGGTCCGGTGAAGCCTACCAGCCGAGGTAGACATGCAGCGGCAGGTACACCGCCATGCCGGCCACGATGGTGCCGAGCACGGTGCGGCGCCAGAAAAACCAGGCAGCGCCCGCCAGCGCGGCAAACACGCGCGCGTCCCGCCAGGTGCTGATCAAAGATCCCTGCGTCATCACGATCTCGGGCACGATCACCGCCGCCAGCGCAGCAATCGGCGCATAGTGCAGCCCGCGCTGGGCCCAATCCGGCAATGTCCAGGGTTTGCTCGACAGGAAAAAGAAAGAGCGCGTGATCACGGTGACCACCGCCAGGCCCAGGATGGTCACCACAGTCCAGCCATCGGTCTGCATCATGCGGCCTCCCCGGCTTTGGGACGGCCTGCGTCTGGCCTGGCGGGCTTTTCGAGCATCAGGCAGACCGCCACGGCCGCTGCGATGCCGACCAGGATGTTGAGCTTGAGCGGCAGGGCAAAGGCCGCCACCGCTGCGGCGCCGGCCACACCGGCCGAGATCAGGCGCAGCCGGCTGCTTGCCAGTGACAGCGTGATGCCCAGCAAGGCCAGGATGCCCGCAAACCCCAAGCCCCAGTGCAGCGGCACGGCGTTGGCCATGGCGATGCCGAGCAGGCTGGGCACCACCCAGGCGACCCAGGTGACGGCGCAGTTGCCCGCCAGGCTGGCCTCCTGCGCGCGCAGGGTCGGCAGATCATCGGGCGGCACCGGCTTCGGATGTCGGGCGGTGAACATCACATAACTGAGGTCGGTCGTGAAGTACCCGCCGGCCATGCGGCGCCACAGCGGCTGGTGCATCATGTACGGGCGCAGGTGGGCGCTGAACACGACAAAGCGCAGGTTCACGCAGGCAGCGGTCGCCAGAATCACCCACATGGGCGCGCCGGCCACAATCAGCGGCACCGCCGCCAGCTGCGAACTGCCGGCAAACACGACTACCGTCATCAGCACGCACTCGAACACACTGAGCCCCGACTTGACCATGGCCACGCCGGTCATCAGGCCCCAGGCGGCGGTGCCGGCAGCAATGGGCGCCATGTCGCGCACGCCCTGGCGGAACTCGGGGTGGCGCCACAGCGGCTCTTTGGGGGTATTCATGGTGCGGCCTCCGGGTCTGCACCAAACACCATGCCAGGCGCCAGCGCGAAGCCACGCAGGAACTGCGCGGCTTCCAGCGCCTTGCCGCCCGCCTTCTGCAGGCGCGTCAGGCGCAGTACGCCGTCTGCCGCGGCGACATCCACCCCCTGCTCGCTGACGGCCAGCACTTCGCCCGGCCGGGCGCCGGCCGGCACGGGCCCCGGCCACACGGCCGCCTCCCAGATCTTGAGGATTTCACCGGCCACCGGACTGGCTGCGGCCGGGAAGGGATTGAAGGCGCGGATACGCCGTGCGATCACCGCCGCACTTTGCGTCCAGTCGATGGTGGCCTCGTGTTTTTCAATCTTGTGGGCGTAGCTGATTCCCTGCTCAGGCTGGCGCACGGGGGTCAGCCCGCCGCAGGCCGCCAGCTCCAGCGCCTCGACCATCAGCCGGCCACCCAGGGCCGCCAGCCGGTCGTGCAGGCTGCCGGTGGTGTCGGTCGGCAGAATCGCGATTTTCTCCACCAGCAGCATGTTTCCGGTGTCCAGCCCGACGTCCATTTGCATGATGGTGATGCCGGTTTCGCTGTCGCCGGCCTCGATGGCGCGGTGAATGGGCGCCGCACCGCGCCAGCGCGGCAGCAAGGATGCATGGATATTGAAGCAGCCCAGCCGGGGCGTGTCGAGCACCCACTGCGGCAGGATCAGGCCGTAGGCCGCCACCACCATGGCGTCGGCCTGTGCCGACTCGATGGCGGCGCGTGCTGCGGCAGCGTCTTCGGGATATTTGCCGTCCAGCCGCAGGCTGCGCGGCTGCGCCACGGGAATGTGGTGGTCGAGGGCGAACTGCTTGACGCTGGACGCCTGCAGCTTCATGCCGCGCCCGGCGGGACGGTCCGGCTGGGTCAGGACCAAGGGAATTTCAAAACCCGCAGCATGCAGCTGCGCGAGGGCCACACGGGCGAATTCGGGGGTACCGGCAAAAATAATGCGCATCGGAGGATTTTCGCCGAGTACCGGCCTGGAAAAGTGGACCGTCCAATTTTTCAGAGGCCTGCTTGGCGGAGATGCGCCGTGACTTCTCTTCAAACCAGCCGGGGCCGCGGAACCGGCTTTGCCGGGCCGCAGGCGCAGCGCCCCCTCGGGGCAGCGAGCTACACGCAGTGAGCGAGCGTGGGGACTGTACTCAGACCCGTTCCTCGTCCTTTTTCTGCTTGATCATCTTGGTCTTGATGCGGTTGCGCTTGAGCGGCGACAGGTACTCGACGAACACCTTGCCCATCAGGTGGTCCATCTCGTGCTGGACACACACCGCCAGCAGGCCTTCGGCGCTGTGGGTCTGCAGCTGGCCCTGCAGGTCCAGCGCCCGCACCTTGATGGCGCTGGCGCGCTCCACCCCGTCATACACGCCGGGCACTGACAGGCAGCCTTCGTCGTTGACCTGGGTCTCCGGGCTGGACCAGATGATTTCGGGGTTGATCAGTACCAGCGGCTGGTCGCGGCCCTCGCTGACGTCGATCACAACGACTCTTTCGTGAACATTGACCTGGCTGGCGGCCAGGCCGATCCCCTCGGCGGCATACATGGTTTTCAGCATGTCCCCCACCAAAGTGCGGATACGCGCGTCCACCGCCGCCACGGGCTTGGCAACGGTGTGCAGACGCGGGTCAGGGTAACGAAGGATGGTCAGTTGGGTCATGGTGGCAGGCAATCAGATGTCGCTATTTTCGCTAATTTTCGCCATTTTTCAGCATCCCCGCTGTCGCGAAATGGCATATTCGTTGCCTAATCAAGGGCTTAAGTACAAAATCGCTAGTGATTTATCAAGATACAAACGCGGCGTCCGGCCTTGATGCCCAAGGCCGCGCCAGCCCCAAGGGCCTCAAGATGCAACATATTTTTGGTCGGTTCAGTCAGATTTCAATAGCGGCCGCTCTGCTGGCATCCACCGCAGGTCTGCACGCACAGAATTTCCCGATCACCGCCGGCCAGAAAGCCACGGCCAGCCAGGTGGCCCAAACCGGCGTGCCGCTGAGCGATCTGGCCCCCAATGCCCCCGACGAATACACCGTCAAGCGCGGCGACACCTTGTGGGCCATCTCGGGCATGTTCCTGAAAACCCCGTGGCGCTGGCCCGAGTTGTGGGGCATGAATCTGGATGACATCCGCAATCCGCACCGGATTTATCCCGGCCAGCAGCTGTATCTGGACAAATCCGGCGGCCGCGCCACTTTGCGGGCCCGGCGCGCGGGCGACGGCGACGGCCAGCCCGGCACCGTGCGGGTATCGCCGCGCACGCGTTACGAATCGCTGGCCGACGCAGCCATCCCGACGTTGTCGCCACAGGCCATTGAGCCCTTTCTGTCGGAAGCCCTGATCGTTGATGAAGCCGCGTTTTTGACCGCCCCGCGCATTGTGGCCGCCCAGGAAGGCCGTGTCTTGCTCAGCCGAGGCGACCGCGCCTACGCACGCGGCGTTTACTCAAACAAGGACACCGGCAAGCCGCTGAGCACAGCCAAAGGTGAGCCGCTGGACTATCGGGTCTTCCGCAATGCGACACCGCTGAAAGACCCCACCACCGGCGAAATTCTCGGCTACGAAGCACAGTTTCTTGGCAAGGCCGAGCTGGTGCGCGGCGAGTCCACCGCCAGCGTGAAGGGCAAGGACGGCAAGCTCGTCGATGAGATCATCCCGGCCACCATCGACATCCTCGTCGCGAAGGAAGAAATGCGCGTCGGTGACCGGCTGGTGCCGGAACCGCCGCGCGAACTGCTCAGTTATGTACCGCGCGCGCCACAGCTCCCCATTGAGGGCCAGATTGTCTCGATTTATGGCAGTGCCGTGCGTTATGCGGCGGGCAACCAGGTTGTTGTGATCAACCGCGGCATCCGGGACGGTCTGGAGCGGGGCCATGTCATGGCAATTTTGCGAAGCGGGGAACGGATCACCGACCGCACGGACTCTGCCAGAACACAGATCAAGCTGCCCAACGAACGCAACGGCTTGTTGATTGTCTTCCGCACTTTTGAAAAGCTCTCCTATGCGCTGGTCCTGGAGGTAAGCGAAGGCGTAAAAGTGGGCGACCACTTCGAAAATCCCAATTAAGCATCAGCGCCAGCTTGTGCAGACCGTCTGCATGAATTGCGTTGCCGCCTCCGCCTGAATCCGACCCTTCCATGGACGTTGCTGAACTCGGCGCCTGGTTGCGCCTGTCGCTGACCCCGGGTATCGGCAACGCGGGAGCCCGCCAGCTGCTGGCCGCGTTCGGGTCAGCCCAGGCCATCTTTGAACAGGACGCAAGCACCTTGCGGCAGCTCGGCTCCGACCGCCTGGCCGATGCGCTACTGACCGAGCCCGCCACCCTGGCCGCCCAACTGCAAACCACCCTGGACTGGTTGCAGGGCGCCGACAACCGGCGTGTGGTGACGCTGGGCGATGCCGGCTACCCGCCCGCGCTGCTCGACATCGAAGACCCACCTTCCATGCTTTATATGCTTGGATCCCTCGATCCCTGGGCGCCGGCAGCTATCAATAGCGCAGCTCCCTGCCTCGCTATCGTGGGCAGCCGGAACCCGACGCCGCAGGGGGAAAGCAATGCCCGGCAATTTGCCTGGGTGTTCGGTGAAGCCGGTCTCTGTGTGGTGTCGGGGCTGGCGCTCGGCGTGGACGGCGCAGCTCACGACGGCGCCCTGCTCGGCGGCGGCACCACCCTGGCCGTGGTCGGCACCGGGCTGGACCGGGTGTATCCGAAGCAGCACCTGGCGCTGGCTCACCGCATTGCTGAAAATGGCCTGGTCATCAGCGAATTCCCGCTGGGCACACCGCCCCTCACCGCCAACTTCCCGAAGCGCAACCGCCTGATCTCCGGTCTGTCCCAAGGCACGCTGGTCGTCGAAGCGGCGCTCAAGTCGGGCTCGCTCATCACCGCGCGCCTGGCCGCGGAACAGGGCAAGGAGGTGTTTGCCATCCCCGGCTCCATCCACTCCCCCCAGTCGCGGGGCTGCCACGCCCTCATCAAACAGGGCGCCAAGCTGGTCGAGTCCGCCCAGGACGTGCTGGAAGAGTTGAACCTGCCTCAGCTTTCGACTGCCTTGACCGCAGAACCGGATGCGGACGGACAGCCTGCAGACGACCCGCTGTTTGCGGCGATGGGGTACGAGCCCGTCAGCCTCGACGCCCTGCAGGCGCGCACCGGGTTGGCAACCGCCGAATTACAGGCCCGTCTGCTGGCGCTGGAGATGGCCGGGGAGGTTGCCAGGCTGCAGGGCGGGCTATTTCAGCGCATGGCGAGGGGTTGACGCCTACGGTTACGTCGGGTCAAGGGCCTTCGGCGGCGTACAACGGTCACACCGTTCCCAACTGCGTTATATTGAGTGCATGTTTGAAGTACTGGTGTACGTTTACGAAAATTACTGGCAAGGCGACGCCTGCCCCGAGTTGCACCAGCTGAGCCGCAAACTCACGGCGGTCGGTTTTGAGGCCGACGAGATCCAGGCGGCGCTGGTCTGGCTCAACGGCCTGAACATCGCCGCGCAGAACACCCAGGTTGGTATGCCTGCCGCATCACCGGCCAGCGCCCCCCCTGTCCCCGCAACGGCCACCACACCGCCGGGCTTCCAGCCCCAGTCGGCCGGCAGCCTGCGTGTTTATTCAGTGGCAGAGCAGGACCACCTCGGCGCCCAGGCCCTGGGCTTCGTCAGTTTCCTGGAGTCTTCGGGTGTGCTGCCATCCCACATGCGGGAAATCGTGATCGACCGGGCAATGGCCGCACCGGGAGACCCCCTTGCGCTGGACGACCTCAAGATCATTGTGCTGATGGTGTACTGGAGCTTTGGCGAAGAGCCCGATGCACTGGTCCTGGACGAACTCTGCGACGACGCGGACTTCCGCGTGGCGCATTAGAGCCCCCACGTTCGCTCACTGCGTGTAGCTCGCTGCCCCCCGAGGGGGCGCTGCGCCTGCGGGCCGGCACAGCCGGACCCGCGGCCCCTGCTGGTAAAGAAGGCTCCTCACCGCGCTGGCGATCAGCCCAGCAGGCGCTCCGGATTGGCATCGAGCTTGGCCAGCGCATCGCGGGTGGCGCGCACGGTCAGGGCTTCGTCTTCGGTCGGCACCAGCAGACCGGCCTGCAGGTAGGCCGCCAGACGGCGCGCCTGGATCAGGAAGTTGCGGCCGTCGGTCGATGCAAACAGGTTCAACTGCTTGCGGTCACTGCGCCAGGCAAACTGCACATGGCTGACCTGGCCGTTGTGGTCCAGCGTGAACCAGGACCCGAGCTGCAACTCCTGCGCCCAGGAACGCATGGCCTCGCTGGGCTGGCTGCCACCGTCGGTAATCACCTCGATTTCCGAGGCATCAATGCCGATCATCATGACGAGGCTTTCGGTGTCCAGCGGCAGGTCGCCGACATCCTCGTCCGACAGGTAGTCCTCCAGATTCGCCAGCCGCCTGGACATTTCCTCAATGCGCTCCAGGGAGATGGCATCGGTCTTGGACATGAAGGCGTCCGCCAGCGTATCGCTGATGATCTTCAGGTGCTGGTCCTGCACCGGCGCGGTCATGCCCAGCATGGACATGCCCAGACGCAGCAGGTGCAGCAGCTTGGGCAGGTCGGCAATGACGCGGGCCCGGTCATTCCGGTTGGGCTTGGCGCTGGCGGCCCAGACGAGATCGGCCGCCGCCTGCTTGAGCGTGATCGTGTCCTTGTGCTGGGGCCCGTTTTTCATGGCTGCAATGGCCAGCACCTCGGCCCAGATCTTGAAAAGGAATTCACGGATCTCTTCGCGCACAGGCATGTCGTTGAGCATGTTGCGCATTTCGATGGTGTACTGGATGGCCATGGTTTCCTTCTGTTCCATCTGCTGGGCCACGCTGACCACGCGCGCGGCGCTGCCTTGTCCGGACAGGAATTTCGAAAGGAATTTCTGGAACTCGTCATACACCAGCTGGAACACCCGCCTGCCGGTCTCCGGGTATTGCTCGATGACCTGCACGATGCGCTTGATTTCAATCTCCAGCGCACCGCCCGAGATCGTCGCATCAAAACCAAGCACGCAGGAGCCCATGCGGTCGATCAGCCGGCGTGCCGGATGCTGCAGGGAACCGAAAAATTCCGGTTCTGAAATCGCAACACGCAGCACCGGCATCTGCAGCCTGGCAAACCACACCCGCACGGCAGGCGGAATGCGGTCTTCCGCCAGAATGCTCTGGAACATCAGCGCCACGATTTCGATGGTGGCCTTTTCACTGGATGTGCTCGCCGCCTGCTTGAGGTCGCTGGTGCGCTGGCGCAAGGCGCCTGCCGCCTGCTCCACATCGACGGCACCATAAACCTGACCGGGTGCATCGATCAAGGTGCCTTCGTAGGCATTGCCCGTCGCGGCGCGGGTTTGCACCCTGGACAGGGCCTGCGCCAGCTGGGGTGAGGGCTGATTGGCGTGGGTGTGATCAAAATCAACGGCGTGGTCGGACAGCAGGCGCTTGAGATGCCCCATCACCCCCTGCGCCCGCATGCGCGCCCGTGCCAGTGGCGACGTCCCGGTCTGCATGCGTGTCTCGTCCTGGATCGCTTCCCTGGCTGCGGCGGAGTTTGCGGCCCCCCCCGTAGCACCCGACGAGCTGCCACCGCCACCGCTACCTCCACGCCCTGAACCTGAACCTGAACCTGAACCTGAACGTCCGCCGCCCCCGGCCCCAACGCCCGAAGAGCCCCCTTCAACGCCAGCTTCACCGGACGCCTGCCCGACCGGCGCCGTGGCGCGACGGCCCTCCGGCTTGGGTTTGGCGCGCACGGGTGACGGGCTGTTTGCAGAGGGCGTGCGTTTGACGAGTGCCCGCAGATCGATGTCCACCATCACGTTTTCCTTGATCAGGAACTCGTTGGCGGCGCGGTAGGCCTCCAGCAGATGCTCGGTCAACTGCTGCTGGATCAGGTCCTGCACCGTCAGCCACACCTCGCGCGACAGGGGAGCCAGGGTCCATTGCTCCACCATCTTTTGCGAGAGGACTTCGGGTCGGAGAATGTCTTCCTTGGCGAGCTCGGAAACTCCCTCAAGGCTCTGGACGCGCAGACGCAGGTCGTTGAGCTCCCAACTGGCACTGTCCAGCAGGCGCAAAGCCAGGCGGGAGGCAAGAATCCTGTTCTCCATCACTTCGTTGCCCATCAGCTCGAACTTGCCGGTATCCACCGCCATGCCAGCTGGCGCGGCCGCCGGGAGCAGTGCATTTTTCCAGGCAGCGATGGTGGCGTTGACCCAGACCGCTTCCGAATCCTGAAAGGACAACCAGGCGTCACGGCGATCCTGCATGTCGCGGGCACTGCCGCTCTGCTCGGTCAGGGTCGACAGTTTTTGCCGGATGGCGCCAGCCAGCTCGGGCAGGATGCGCGCGGCGTGGCTCACAAACCGTTCGCGCGCCTGCCGGGCAAGAAGAAGGTCTCTTTTGGTGTTTGCGGCCACGTCCGTATAGATGTTGGTGCGGTTTGCCTAAACCGTTGCCCCGGCATTCGGGTCGTTGGGGTCCTCTTCCTTTTTCCCCGATGGCTTGACAAGGTCTTCGCGCTTGATGCCCAGCCACATCGCAATCGCTGCGGCCACAAACACCGAAGAATAGATGCCAAACAGGATGCCAATCGTCAGGGCCAGCGCAAAGTAAAACAGGGTCGGTCCGCCAAAGAGCAGCATCGACAACACCATGATCTGGGTGGAACCATGCGTGATGATGGTGCGGCTGATGGTGGAGGTGATCGCGTTGTCGATGATCTGCACGGTGTTCATCTTGCGGTAACGGCGGAAATTTTCACGTATCCGGTCGAAAATCACCACCGATTCGTTGACCGAGTAGCCCAGCACGGCCAGCACGGCGGCCAGCACGGAGAGCGAAAACTCCCACTGGAAAAATGCGAAGAAACCAAGAATGATCACGACGTCGTGCAGGTTGGCAATGATGGCCGCCACCGCGTACTTCCATTCGAAGCGAAACGCCAGGTAAATCATGATGCCGACCACCACCATGGCCAGCGCCTTCAGGCCATCCTGGGCCAGCTCTTCGCCCACCTGGGGGCCGACAAACTCGGTCCGCCGCAGGGCGATCTGCGGGTCATCCGCCTTCAGCGCCGCCATCACTTTCTCGCTCTGCTGGGCGGTGGTCACGCCTTTTTGTGCAGGCAGCCGGATCATCACTTCACGCGCCGTGCCGAAATTCTGCACCTGCACATCGGTAAAGCCCAGGCCCGCCACGGTACCCCTGACCTTTTCGACATCGGCGGGCTGCGAATAGCTGACCTCCATCACCGTGCCGCCGGTGAACTCCACCGACAGATGCAGGCCACGCGAAAACAGGAAAACCACGGCCAGCACAAAGGTCGTGAATGAAATCACATTGAAGATCAAGGCATGCCGCATGAACGGGATGTCTTTGTGGATTTTGAAGAATTCCATGGCGTTTTCTGTCCGTTGTTCTGTGGTCTAGTTGGCCGACGCTGCAGGCTTGGCAGGCACAGCAGTGTTTCCGGCGGGTCGCCAGACGGTACCAATGGACACCGATTTGAGTTTCTTCTGCCGTCCGTACCAGAGGTTGACCAGCCCGCGCGAGAAGAACACGGCCGAGAACATGCTTGTCAAAATGCCGATGACGTGCACCACGGCGAATCCGCGCACGGGTCCGGAACCAAAGGCCAGCAAGGCCAGCCCGGCAATCAGCGTGGTGATGTTCGAGTCCAGAATGGTGGCCCAGGCGCGCTCATAGCCGCTATGGATGGCGGCCTGCGGTGCCACGCCATTGCGCAACTCCTCGCGCACCCGCTCGTTGATCAGGACATTGGAGTCAATCGCCATGCCGAGCGCCAGCGCCATGGCCGCCATGCCGGGCAGTGTCAGGGTCGCCTGCAGCATGGACAGCACCGCCACCAGCAGGAGCAGGTTCACCGCCAGAGCCAGACCGGAGAACAGCCCGAACAGCATGTAGTAAACGGCCATGAAAGCGACGATCACGAGAAAGCCCCAGGCCACGCTGTGAAAGCCCTTGGCGATGTTTTCAGCGCCCAGGCTGGGGCCGATGGTGCGTTCTTCAATGATTTCCATGGGGGCAGCCAGCGATCCGGCACGCAGCAGCAATGCCAGGTCATTGGCTTCCGTCACGCTCATGGAGCCGGAAATCTGGAAGCGGTTACCGAGCTCACTCTGGATCACCGGGGCCGTCAGCACCTCGCCCTTGCCTTTTTCAAACAGCACGATCGCCATGCGCTTCTTGACGTTTTCGCGGCTCACGTCGCGCATGATGCGTCCGCCCTTGGCGTCCACGGTCAGGTCCACCTTGGGCTGCTGGCTCTGCGAGTCAAACCCCGGCTGGGCATCCGTCAGGCTTTCGCCGGTCAGGATCACCTGCTTCTTGACAATCACA
Organism: Polaromonas sp. 39-63-25; assembly: GCF_002278925.1. Classification (GTDB taxonomy): domain Bacteria; phylum Pseudomonadota; class Gammaproteobacteria; order Burkholderiales; family Burkholderiaceae_C; genus Polaromonas. Next base: position 115,976 of record NZ_NCJH01000003.1, on the reverse strand, counting down.
GGTCGGCCGTCGCGTTCCAGGAAGCGCTCCGAGCCAAAAGGGACGGCACTGGCGCCGCTTTCGGCCGCGCGGCCTTCGGCGCTTTCATCGACCAGCCGCATTTCCAGCGTGGCCGTGCGCCCCAGAATATCCTTGGCCTTGGCCGTGTCCTGCACACCGGGCAACTGCACCACGATGCGGTCCAGACCCTGCTGCTGGATCACCGGCTCGGCCACACCGAGTTCGTTGATGCGGTTGTGCAGCGTCACCATGTTCTGCTTGAGTGCCTGCTCCTGCACCAGACGGGCCGCCTCGGGCTTGATGCTGGCATTGAGCTTGTACTCGGTTCCGTCGGGCGCGTCCGCCAGTTGCAGGTCGGCAAACTGGTCCTGGATCAGGCGTTTGGCGGCGTCCAGCGTGGCCGTGTCACGGAACCTGACCTCAATGACCTGGCCGTTGCGGTTGATGCCGCCGTGGCGGATGTTCTTTTCCCGCAACACCAGGCGGATGTCTCCGGCCAGCGACTCGGCCTTTTTCGTCAGTGCCGCCTGCATGTCCACCTGCAGCATGAAATGCACACCGCCGCGCAAGTCCAGGCCGAGGTACATGGGCCGGGCGTTCAGGGCGGTCAGCCAGGCGGGTGAGCGTGACAGCAGATTGAGGGCCACGATGTAAGACGGTGTGGCCGGATCGGGCAGCAGCGCTTTTTCAATCGCGTCCTTGGCCTTGAGCTGGGTGTCCGTGTCGCCAAAACGTGCCTTGACCGACGTGACATCGAAAGTCACCGCCTCCGCAACGATATTGACATCCTTGAGCGCCTTCTCGACGCGAGCGACTGTTGTCTCGTCGATCCTGACGCTGGACCTGGCAGCGGAAACCTGCACCGCAGGCGCCTCGCCAAAAAAGTTGGGCAGCGTGTAAAGGGCGGCAATCAACAGGGCGACGACGATGATCGCGTACTTCCAGACCGGATAACGATTCATGAGCGTGCTGTTCCTGGGAAACTGAGGGGCTGAAAAAGCCGGTCCATGCCGGCCGGCCGGGAGAAACGACTAGGACTTGATGCTGCCTTTGGGCAGGACCTGGACGATGGCACTGCGCTGCAGCTGGACCTCGACGCCCGTGGCAAGCTCCAGGCTCAGGTAGGCCTCGCCCAGCTTGGTGACCGTGCCGAGCAGGCCACCGGCGGTGACCACTTCGTCGCCTTTGGCCAGTGCGTCAATCATCGCGCGATGCTCTTTCTGTTTTTTCATCTGCGGGCGGATCATCACGAAATACAGCACCACAAACATCAGCACCAGCGGCAGCATGCTGGTGAGCGAAGACAACATGCCGCCTTCGGCAGCAGCGGCTGGGGCGGTTTGGGCAAACGCGGAAGAAATAAACACGGCAGACTCCACAACAATAAGTAAGGCTCCCACTGGTCACAGCGGGGGCGCGGAAGGCCGATTGTATGCGGGCGGGTGGATGTCAGGACTTGTAACCCTACCGGTTTTCGCCCTTTGCAGGCCCTTACCGTCCATTGTCGGCCGGCAAATGCGGCCAGCCGAGCTTTTTCAGGCCGGACGCGACCTCCAGCCCCGCCCGCCGGGTCCTCAGGCAACCAGTTGGCGCTCGCCGGCGACCGGCTGGCGGAATGCCGCCGTCGCCGCGCTCCATGGTTGCTGGGCAGCCTCGACATGGCGCGCCTTGACGTGGCCATACCCCTTGATGAGCTCCGGAATACGGGCCAGGTCAAGGGCAGCGGCATGGTTGTCCGCATCCAGCGTGCGCAGCACTTCCTCAATGCTGGCCTCGTACCGGGCAATCAGTCCACGCTCCATCCGGCGTTCTTCGGTGCGTCCGAACGGGTCCAGCGCCGTGCCGCGCAAGCCCTTGAGCCTGGCCAGCAGCTTGAAGCCCGTCAGCATCCAGGGGCCGAATTTCTGCTTTTGCAGCTCGCCCCTGTCGTTTTGCTTCGCAATCATGGGCGGGGCCAGGTGATAGTTGAGCTTGAAGTCGCCCTCAAACATCGCGTCGACCTTGTCCAGGAAACTGCGGTCGGTGTGCAGACGCGCGACTTCGTATTCGTCCTTGTAGGCCATCAGCTTGAACAGGTACTTCGCAACCGCTTGCGTGAGCAGCGTTTTTCCGAGTGCCGATTCCGCCTGCTGGACGCGGTTCACGAAACTTTCGTAGCGCTTTGCATACGCCGCATTCTGGTAATCCGTCAGAAAGGCCACGCGGCGCGCCACCAGCTCCGGCAGGCCCTGGCGCGGCGCCGGCATGCTGATGACCTGCGCGGAGGCAAACAGCTTTTCCACCGAGGGCAGGTCGTGGGCCGCGCGGCGGCCCCATTCGAAAGCCGTCTTGTTGTTGTCCACCGCGACCGCATTGAGCTCGATGGCACGCATCAGCGACGCGTATTCCAGCGGGATCCACCCCTTTTGCCAGGCGTAGCCCAGCATCATCGGGTTGGTGTAAATGCTGTCACCCATCAGCTTGATGGACGCTGCGTCGGCATTGAAGGCACCGACACCGGCCAGCCCCACGGCTTTGGCGATCTCCGCGGCGCAGGCCTCGGCCGGGTTCTGCCAGTTCGCGTTGTGCACAAACGCCGCCGTCGGCGTGCTGTGGGAATTGAGCGCCACGTGGGTGCGGCCCTCGCGCATGCGCAGCACCGTTTCCTTGCCGGCCGTCACAATCGGGTCGCAGCCGATGATCAGGTCGGCGCCGGCCATGCCGACACGCGTGGTGCGGATATCGTCCTGGCTCGCGCCTATCAGCACATGGCTCCAGGTGGCGCCGCCTTTCTGTGCCAGGCCACCGGCGTCCTGCGTGACGATGCCCTTGCCTTCGATGTGCCCGGCCATGCCCAGCAACTGCCCGATGGTGATGACGCCGGTGCCGCCGACGCCGGCCACCACGATGCCCCAGACAGCGCCGTTGACACCTTGTGTCGCGGGGATCTGCGGCTGCGGCAGGGCGTCCATCTCAAACGGTGAAGCCGCCTTGCCCTTGGCCTTCTTCTTGAGTTGTCCGCCCTCGACGGTCACGAAACTCGGGCAAAAGCCCTTCAGGCAGGACATGTCCTTGTTGCAGGTGGACTGGTTGATCTGGCGCTTGCGGCCGAACTCGGTCTCCAGCGGTTCGACGCTCAGGCAGTTGGACTGCACGCTGCAGTCACCGCAGCCTTCACAGACCAGCTCGTTGATGACCACGCGCACCGCCGGGTCGACCATGGTGCCGCGCTTGCGGCGCCGGCGCTTTTCGGTGGCACAGGTCTGGTCGTAAATGATGACCGTCGTGCCCTTGATCTCGCGGAACTGCCGCTGGATGGTGTCGAGCTCGTCGCGGTGATGCACCGTCACGCCTTCGGCCAGTGCCACACCGTCGTATTTTTCCGGCTCGTCGGTGACCACCACAATTTTGGCCGCCCCTTCGGCCCGCATGGACTGGGCAATCTGCACCACCGACAGGCCTTCCGGCCGCTCGCCGATCTGCTGGCCGCCGGTCATGGCCACCGCGTCGTTGTAGAGAATCTTGTAGGTGATGTTCACGCCCGAGGCAATCGACTGGCGCACCGCCAGCGAGCCACTGTGGAAGTAGGTGCCGTCACCGAGGTTGGCAAAGATATGCTGGTCGGTCGTGAACGGCTGCTGGCCGACCCAGGGCACGCCCTCGCCGCCCATCTGGGTGAAACCGGACGTGCTGCGGTCCATCCACAATGCCATGAAATGGCAACCGATGCCGGCCATGGCGCGCGAGCCTTCGGGCACCTTGGTGCTGGTGTTGTGCGGACAGCCGGAGCAAAACCAGGGCTGGCGGTCGGCCTTGACTTCCAGCACCTGCAGCGAGCGTTCCTTGGCTTCGAGGATGGCCAGCTGCGCGTCGATGCGCGCCGTCATGTCGCTGTCCAGGCCCAGCTTGCGCACGCGCTGGGCAATCGCGCGGGCGATCAGCGAAGGTGACAGGTCAGCGTTGGCGCGCAACAGGGTGTTGGCCGTCGGGTTCGGCATGGACCATTCGCCGCCGCTGAAGTCACCCTCGACCTCGTTGAACTTGCCGTAGATGTTGGGCCGCACGTCGGCGCGCCAGTTGTAGAGCTCTTCCTTGAGCTGGTACTCGATGACCTGGCGTTTTTCCTCGACCACCAGGATTTCCTGCAGGCCGGTGGCAAATTCGCGCGTGCCCTGCGCTTCCAGCGGCCAGACCACACCCACCTTGTGCAGGCGGATGCCAAGCTGGCGGCAGGTGGCATCGTCCAGCCCGAGGTCGATCAGGGCCTGGCGCGTGTCGTTGTAGGCCTTGCCGCTGGCGATGATGCCAAAGCGGTCGTTCGGGCCTTCGATGACGTTGTAATTAAGCCGGTTGGCGCGGATGTAGGCCAGCGCGGCATACCACTTGTAGTCGAACAGGCGCGCTTCCTGGTCGAGCGCCGCATCCGGCCAGCGGATGTGGACACCGCCCGGCGGCATCTGGAAATCAAGCGGGATCTTGATCTGCACGCGTTCAGGGTCGATCATCGCCGTGGCACTGGACTCGACAATTTCCTGGATGGTCTTCATGCCGGCCCAGACGCCCGAGAAGCGGCTCATGGCAAACGCGTGCACGCCCAGGTCCAGAATTTCCTGCACATTGGTCGGGAAAAACACCGGCAAGCCGCAGGCCTTGAAAATATGGTCGCTCTGGTGCGCGGCGGTGGAGCTCTTGGCCACATGGTCGTCGCCGGCCACCGCAATCACGCCGCCCCAAGGGGTGGTGCCCGCCATGTTGGCGTGTTTGAACACGTCCGAGCAGCGATCCACGCCCGGCCCCTTGCCGTACCAGATGCCGAACACGCCGTCGTACTTGTTGGTGCCCGGTGGCGAAAAGCCCAGCTGCTGCGTGCCCCACAGCGCGGTGGCGGCGAGCTCTTCATTGACGCCCGGCTGGAACACGATGTTCTGCGCTTTCAGGTAGCTGGACGCTTTCCACAGCGCCTGGTCGTAACCACCGAGCGGGGAACCGCGATACCCGCTGATGAAGCCGGCGGTGTTTTTGCCTTGCAGGGCGTCGCGCTGGCGCTGCAGCATGGGCAGCTTGACGAGGGCCTGCACGCCGCTCATGAAGGCCTGACCGTAATCGAGCGAGTATTTGTCGTCCAAGGTCACCGTTTCCAGGGCCTTGCGGATGTGTTCGGGCAGGGGTGCGTTCATCTTGTCTCCAGTCGTGGGGCTGACACCGCCTTTTGGGCAGCGCGAAGAGGCTCACACCCGGATAGGGTGATGCCTCTATATAGGAGCAAAGTGTAGGCGCGATGGCCAGATAAGTCTTTGCTTTTTATGCCTTGTTTAACTCGCCTTAAGCAAGATTCTTGCTTAAAATTGCCAATTATGGAAACACTCGACAAGTTTGACCTCGCGATCCTGAATGAATTGCAGACCGACGGGCGCTTGAGTAACGCCGAACTCAGCACCCGCGTCGGCCTGAGCGCCGCCCCCTGCTGGCGACGCGTCAGGGCCCTGGAGGAAGGTGGCTTCATCAAGGGTTACCGCGCGGAGATCGACCGCCACAAGATCGGCCTGGGTGTGCTGGCTTTTGTGCGCCTGGACGCCGACCGCAACACCGGCGATGCGACCAGCGCGATGGAAGAGGCGATCCGCAAATTGCCTGAGATCATCGCCTGTCACTACATCAGCGGCACCGGAACTTTCGAGTTGCAGGTGGTGGCCCGCGACCTCGACAGCTTCTCGCGCTTCGCCCTGAAAAGCCTGCTGAACCTGCCCAATGTGAAGGACATGCACACCAGCTTTTCCCTGGGCGAGATCAAGTCCAGCAGCGTGCTGCCGCTGGGCCACTTGTCAGACAAGACACCATGACAGCCCGCGCCATGCCTGTTTGCCGCTCACACGCCGTTTCGGCCCTGTTTGCGGTGCTTTTTATGGCTCCAGCCCTTGTTGCACGGGCGCAATCAGCTCCTGATTTGATAGTAAACCAGGCGCCCTTGCCGACGCGCAATCTGCAAATTGAGGTACGCCAGCTGCGGGACAGCAGCGCGTCCCGGAACACCTTGGGCGCCGGCGGCACGGTGCGCATGCAGCCCGGCCATTCTGGAGGCGATGTCCACATCGACGCGCAAAGCGGCCAGCGAACCGGGTCGGGCGACGTGACCCAGCGCTTGCTGGTATTGAACGGCCGCAGCGCCAACATCCTGCTGGGCAACAGCGTCCCTGTGCGACTGCTGCACAGCTTTGTGCAAAACGGAATCGTGCGTTACGGCAGCGCCACGGTGCTGATGAACGCCGGCAGCGGTTTTGCGGCCAGGCCGTTCTGGCGCGGCGGCGACAGCGCCGAGCTGGAACTGGCCGCCGTGTCAAGCCCACGCAGCGCGACTTCGCCACCCACCGATTCCCGCGTGGTGACAACGCTGGTTGCGCCGCTCAACGAGTGGGTGACCGTGGCCCAGTCGGAGGAGGACAGCAACGACAGCAGTGCCGGCTTGTTCAACAACGCGCAGTCGACAACCCGCTCGACGCTGACGGTGCAGCTGCGGATTTCGGTACGTTAAGGGACTTCTTTTCCGTCCCGCACGCAGCGCGCCACCAGCGGCAGCAGCGGGTAACGCAGCACCGCCTCACGCTCGCCCGAACCCAGGCCAAACTCGGCGCGCATACGCGTGTTGCTGTACACGGTCTGCGAGGCGCCTTGCCCGCCTGCGTCACGAAAAAGCACGTCGGAGGCGCGCGAACTCTCGATCAGCGCACTGTCATCCACGAACCTCACGCTGAAATCAATGCCATGTTCACAGCGGTAACGCGTTGCCACTGATCCGGTGCCGGGGGCGGCGCAAGCAGAGAGCAGGGCAGCCGCAGCAAGCAGCAGGCCGCAGCGGGGGAGAAAGGTGGGCGGCAGGCTCATTTGGGCCACAACACCCACAAGCGCAGGGGCTGGTTCACGCGGCTGGCCAGCTCGCCCGCTTGCGGCCCCGTCCCGGCAAAATAGTCGGCCCGCACGGCACCGACGATGGCGCTGCCCGTGTCCTGCGCGATCACGAGTTTTTGCAGGTCCGCCGCCGCGCCGCGCGAGGCGAGCCAGACCGGGGTGCCGTAAGGAATGCTTTCCCGATCCACGGCGATCGAACGGCCGGGCGTCAGGGGCACGCCCTGGGCGCCGCGCGGGCCGAAGGCCGCGTCCATCTCGCTCAGGGTTTCTTCGCGGAAAAAGATATAACGCGGGTTGCTCCACAGCAGTTGCGACACGCGCTGCGGATTCTGCGCCGCCCAGGCCTTGGTGGATTCGGTCCAGGGCGCGTTCATCCGGCCCTGGCCCTGCTCCATCAGCCACTGGGTGATGCTGCGAAAAGGCTGGTCGTTGGAACCGGCAAACGCCACCCGCACGGTACGCTGCGCACCCCCGGCATCGGTGATGGCCAGCCGGCCCGAGCCCTGGATATGCAGCGACATCGCATCAATCGGATCGGCCAGCCAGGCGATTTCCCGCCCGCGCAGTGCGGCCTGCGCCTCGGGCAGCGTCTCGATTTCCTGCCGGGTGTACCAGGGCTTGCGGCTGCCCAGGCCGGCCGGAGGCTGGTACAGCGGCACCGGGTAAGCGGCGCCGGGCTGCCGGCTGGCCCTGAGCACGGGTTCGTAATAGCTGGTGAGCAGTCCCTCGGCCGTGCCTTGCAGGGTTTCGACGCGGTAAGGCTGCAGCCGGCCCACCATCCAGGCGCGCTGCTCCTCCCCTGTCGCAATGCTCAGGCGCCTTACCTCGCCACACAGCGGTGCAAACACCGGCCCGGGCCGCTCACAGCTTTTGAGCCAGGCGTTCCAGGCTTCGAACAGCGCGTCATTTTCAAACCCCGGCAGGTCGCTCCAGGCCACCGGCACCCAGCGGCTCTTGCCGCGCACCATGGTGCCAGCCTCTGCGCCTGACCCGGGACGCGCAGGCACGCTGGCAGCGGCGGGCGCCGAAGGCCGGGAAGCAGGCACGGGCGCCGTCGCGCAGGACACCAGGCCCAGCACGGCAGCGATAATGACAAGCGTCGGTGTTATCCGGGAAAAAACAGTCATGGCCTTACTTTTACTCGAAGCCCTGGGGGCCCTGCTCATTCTGGTTTTCATTGTCTGGTGGACGATGTTCTCCGGCCGCAACAAAGGCGAACTCAAAAGCGATGCCGATGCCCAGCGCGATGCACCACCGGAAAAGCCCGGCGATCCGCTTTAGCGCTATAAATTACGGAGCAGATTCGCCAGCTCCACCGCCGACTTTACCTGCATTTTGTCAAAAACCCGGGCCCGGTGCACTTCCACCGTGCGCACGCTGATGTCGAGCTGGTCGGCCACCAGCTTGTTCGGCAGGCCCTCCACCACCAGCTTCATGACGTCACGCTCACGCTCCGTCAGGCCTTCCAGGCGCACATGCAGGCTGGTGTGCTTGCTGCGATCGGCCAGCGCCGCTGCCGACTGCATCAACGCCTGCTCGATGCGGTCCACCAGCACATTGTCGGAAAAGGGCTTCTCGCAAAAATCGAAAGCGCCGCGCTTGACGGCATCGACCGCGGTCGGCACGTCGGCGTGACCGGTCAGGAAAATCACCGGCAGGGTGGGCAGCAGGCCATACCCAATCAGCTTTTCGAACATGGCCAGCCCGCTCATGCCGCCCATGCGCACATCGAGCAGGGCACACGAGGGCGAGGAAATGGCGGACGCCCCCGAGATCCGTTCGTCGAACGCCTCGGCGCTGGCAAACGTCTCGCTGGTCAGGCGCCGCGAACGCAGCAACCAGGCCAGCGCCTCGCGCACGCTGGCATCGTCATCGACGATGTAGACCGTGGCATTCTGGATGGGTTCCATGGCAATTCCTTCCCGCAAGCGGGTGTTCAGGTGGACACGTCGGTGACCGCGACGGCGGTGACCGCGGCCGGCAATGTAAAGGTGAAAATCGTACCCTGTGGCTGGCCCGCCGCAAAACCAAGAAACCCGCCGTGCTGCTCGATCACCGTGCGGCACAGGCTCAGACCCAGGCCCATGCCTTCGGCCTTGGTCGTGAAGAAGGGCGTGAACAGCTGGCGCGCCACGTCCTCCGAAATGCCTTCCCCGTGGTCGATCACGGCAAACTCCACCCATCGGCTGTGTGCGTTGGAGGCCGCCGGCCGCACACGCAGGATCAGCAGCTTGTCGGCGCGCCGGCTTTTGTCCGTCGACTGCATGGCCTGCATGCCGTTGCGCGCCAGGTTGAGCAGCACTTGCTCGACCATGGTCCGGTCGCACAGCACCGGCTCGCAGCTTTCGTCCACCTGGATCAGCACCCGGACCCCCAGCTTGCGGGCCTGCAGGCTGATCAGCGGTATCACCGCGTCCAGCAGGGCGCGCGGCGCGACCGGCTCGCGCACCTGGTCGCGCCTGCGCACAAAGTCGTGCACGCTCTTGATGACCTTGCCGGCGCGTTCGGCCTGCTCGGCAATGCGGCGCATCGCCAGCTGAAGGTCCTGGTGGTCGGGCGGCTGCGCTTCGCCGGCCACCGCGCTTTGCAGCAGATTCAGCGAGCCGGTCGCGTAGCTGGAAATGGCGGCCAGCGGCTGGTTCAGTTCGTGGCTCAGCAGCGAAGCCATCTCGCCGACCGTGGCCAGCCTGGCCGTCGCCTGCAGCCGGTCCTGGCTGGCGCGCGACAACTCCTCGACGCGCCGCTGTTCGCTGACATCGAGAATGGCGCTCATCCAGCCGGTCTGCTTGCCCACGGCGTTGATCAGTGGCGCCTCGATGATCAGCACCGGAAAACGCGAGCCATCCCGGCGCATGAAGACGGACTCGAAGCCTTCCCGCGGCAGGGTCGCGCCGACGGCCAGTCGCCGCGCCTGCCGCTGCTCGTACTCCTCGACCTGCTCGGGCGGCCAGTAAGGCGGCGGCGTGCCGTGCTTGAGCAGCTCGCCGGCCTCCAGCCCCACCATCTGGCAAAAGGCCGGGTTCACGTAGGTCACGCGACCCTGCAGGTCCCTGGCCCGCATGCCGGTGACCAGCGAATCCTCCATGGCCTTGCGAAAGGCCAGCGCGTCGGCCAGGTCATGCTCGACCTTCAGGCGCCGGCGCATGTCGCGCCCGAGCAGCGCCAGCACGGCGAGCAGCGCCAGCGACATGGCTGCCACCAACGCGGTCAGCAGGTTGGGAAACAGGGCCGGGGTTCCGAGCTGGCGCTCCAGCCGGAGAACCATGGTGTTGCCCGGCAGATCGAGCAGCTGCTGCGCGACATAGACGCGATTGCCGCGGGCCGGGTTGCCGTACATGGCAAGGCGCGTGCCGTCGGCCTCGGTGAACGCCAGGCCGTGACCACGCGCCAGTTGCCGGCCCACCAGCTCGGACAGGATCTCCTGCAGCGAATAGGTCGCCAGCAGGTAGCCCGCCAGTTGCCCGCCCGCCAGCACCGGCAGGCACATGTCCAGCACCTCCAGCCCCAGCCCGTCGGCCTGCGGCAGGAAGTAGCTGCTCGAATAGGCCGGGCCGCTGAAACGGCGCGCCGCCGCGCAGGCAAAACTGACATCGGTCTGCGCGCTGGCGCGCCCAAGCCGCTCAAACACCGGGGGCCGGTAAGGCGTTTCCGCATAAGAGACCGGCGCCAGCGCCACATCACGCCACTCCAGCCGCAACATTTCCCGGTGCTCGTGCAGCAGCGCGGACGCGGGCACACGCCAGGCGGCCGGATCCGGGCTGCTGGCCTGCAAGGCCTGAATGCCCTGGACGTTACGCGCCAGTGCAGCGCGAATGTCGGTGGTTGTCTGCACCGCGTCCTGCTCCAGCCGGCTTTGCACCTGGCTGGACTCGTAGCGCCCGGCGAGCCAGACCAGCGTGGACAACAAGCCGAGCAGGAGCGCCACCAGCAGGGCCCACAAGCCCCAGCGCCGGCTCCAGCGCCGCCGGTCCGAAAACGGTTCGGCGCGGCTGGCCGCTTCGCTGGGTTCGCTGGGCTCGCTCACAACACCCCGTGGTCCAGCGCGGGCAGCTGCAGGCGAACCGCCCGCAACCTGTCCGCGCTCACCTCGGCCATGACCACCGCGGGGCCCTGGGCCTGCTCGCCCAGCACTTCTCCCCAGGGATCGACCACCAGGCTCTGGCCCCAGGTGCGGCGCCCATTGTCGTGTTCGCCCCCCTGGGCCGCGGCCACCACATAGGCCAGGTTTTCAATCGCGCGCGCCCGCAGCAGGACTTCCCAGTGCGCCTGGCCGGTGGTCCGCGTGAAGGCGCTGGGCACCAGCAGCAGGTCCGCCTTCATGGCCCGGTACAGCTCGGGAAAACGCAGGTCGTAACAGACGCTCAGACCGACCCGGTAACGGTGGCCATCGACCGAGGGCAGCTCGAAGGTCACTGGCGCTGCGCCGCTTTCAATCACACGCGACTCGTCGTACTGCTCCAGCCCGTTGTCAAACCGGAACAGGTGAATCTTGTCGTAACGCGCGACGCACTGCCCCGTCGGCGCATACACCAGCGAGCTGTTGCGCACATGCTGACGGTCGCTGGCGCCGAGCGGTACGGTGCCGCCCACAATCCAGAGCCCCAGCTCGCGCGCAGAGCGGGCCAGAAAATCCTGGATCGGGCCCGCGCCAGCGGCCTCCTGCACGGCGAGCTTGTCGGTGTCCTTCAGCCCCATCACGCAGAAATACTCGGGTAGCACTGCCAGCTCGGCGCCCTGCGCGGCAGCACGCTCGAGCAACTGCCTGGCCATGACCAGGTTGGCGGGGACGCTGGTCCCCGAGACCATTTGAAGGGCGGCGACGTGCATGGCTACTTTTTTGCTCCGGTGTCCTCGGCGGGCTTCTCACCGGGCTTGACCTCGGCCGCGGCCTTGCGATCCACCTTGGTGATTTTCGGGTTGGTCCAGGTGCCATCAATGTGGAATTCCTGGGTCGCCGCCTCGGTCAGCGGGCGCCGCAGGAAATACTGGGCCAGGAAGGAGCCCAGGCCAATCGCCGGATTGATGACGGTGGCAATCAGGGACGCGGTGCCGGCGTTGATCTCCGGCACCACCACCACCGTCAGGTCCTGGGTTTCTTTGGCGATGTCGGCTTTGCCTTCCATCAGCACGGCGGCGTTGACGCCTTTCATCTGCAGGTTGTTGGTAAACGCCAGGCCCTGGTTGATGCTGACGTCGCCGCGCACGAAGTCAAAGGAAAATCCGTCCGAAAACACGTCGCGGAAATCCAGCGTCAGGCGCCGCGGCAGGGCCTGCAGGCTGAGCACCCCGAGCAGCTTGGCAATGCCCGGTTCGGCCTTGAGGAATTGGCCGGAGGCCACATTCACATTGAACTGCCCGCTCAGGCTCGGGTAGTCCAGACTCAGCGGCGAGCCCACCCAGGCGATCTGGCCTTCAAGCTTGCCCTTGCCGCGACGGATCACATCGCTCATGCCGAAACGCTTGAGCAGTTCGCCCGAATCGGCAATGTCGAGCCTGAAATTCATCACGGTACGGCGCCGCTCGACCGCCCCGCGCGACCCGCCCGCAGCCACCGGCTGCTGCGCATTGACGGCCACCCAGTTGCCGGTGGCGGTCAGCGTGGCCTCCGGCACGATGACATTGAGCTTGTTGAGCCGCCACTCGCGCGCCCCCCCTTCGCGGGCCACCGTCCCGGCGCCGCGGTTGATGGCTTCAATTTCAACCCGGCCCAGTTTCTTGCCACGCAGCTCCAGGTCCTCCACCACGATGTCGAGCGCCGGAACGTTGGCAGGCTGCTCGTTGAGGATGGCCTCGACCTCGCTGGCCGTGCTCTGGCCCAGGCTCAGGCGCGACAGGCGCGCATACAGCCGGCCGGCACCCGCGCCCCCGGGCTGGCGAAACTCGACGTAGCCGTTGAGTTCGGTCGCGTCGATGTTGGCTCGCCAGGTCAGGCCGTCACGCGATCCGCCGAGCACGACGTTGTTGAGTTTTCGCCCATCGAACACCAGCTCCCTGGCACGTATCGCCATGGTGGTCGGCAGATAACCGAGCACGGCACTGGCGGGGGTCAGCCGCTCGGCCGGTGCCGCGGCAACCGGCGCCGGGCTGGCGGCCAGCACTTGCTCCCAGGCATCCATGTCAACACTCGCGAGATTGATGTTGGCGGCCACCCCGGCCTCAGGCACCGGCGCACTTTCACCAGGCTCCAGGCCAATGGCAATGCTGCCGCGCAACACACGCGGCTCCGGCCCGCTGATGTCGCGCACGTACTGCACCGAGGCCAGCCGCCCCACGGTCAGGGACAGCTGGTCCTGCAGGGCCTGCCCTGCGGTCGCGCCGCGCACGACCGTGTTGTCAAAACGCACCGGCAGGACGGTCTCGGCACTCTTGTTCAGCGGAGCCGGCAGGCTCAGCGCCATGCCCTGCAGGTTGCTGGACAAACTGATCTCGGTGGCGCCGCGCCGGAACCCGAGGTTGGCGGTGTAGGCAGCAGTGCCGCTGGCGCGGCTGCCCAGGCGCGCCACCAGATCGAGCCCCCGGGCCTGCCGCAGCCCCTCGGCGCTCAGGGTGCCCTGGGCCCGAATGAGCACGGCCGCATCCGGAAACTCAGCGGGCCGGGCCACGCCGGCCTGCGTTGCGCGCGTGCCCCCCTCCAGGCGCACGTCGCCGCCCAGCAGGCGCGCCTGCCCGCCGCTGATGGCAAAGCCGCTTTCGGTGAAGCTCACCAGGGCCTTCGCACGGGTGAGCTGCGGCGTGTCCGGCGTGAACTGCACATCGTTGCCCGCCAGGCTGACACTGCCCTTCACTTTGGATTTCTCGAGGTCGCCCAGCGGCAGGCTCAGTTCAAGCTTGTAGCCGGCCGTCCCGGTCGCCACGGTGGTGGCCAGCGCCTTGCCGGTGATGTCGCCCAGGGGCGAGGTATTGACGACGGCCACGGCCTCGGCCAGCGGCCCTTTGATCTCCCCCACCACCTGCACCGTGGCCCCAAGCATGAGGTCGGGAATACGGGCGTCGGCCTTGACCACCTGCAGACCGGGAAAACCGGCGATCCGCCCCGTCGCGCCATTGACCTGCATGGAAGCACGGTCGAACACCAGTTCGCCGTCGAGCTCGCTCAGGGCGGGCCAGGCACTGGCGTCACGCGGCTGCACCGACCGCGGCACATAGGCCAGGGTGGCCTTGGCCACCTTGGCCGACACCCGGAACTCGCCGAGCTTCGGATCGGCAAACGGCATGTCATTCAAATTGCCCTTGAGCCGGAATTTCACGTCGCTGAGCGCGCCTTGGGTCACTGCATCACGCACATAGTGGCGCACCGTGTCGGGCAGGATCAGGGGCAGGTAGCGATGCACCCGGCCGCCGTCGCCGCGGCTCAGACTGCCCTGCAAATCCAGCACACCGGGAAAGCGACCGTCATGGGCGGCGGCGCCGGCAGTCGCAGTCGCTACCGGTGCGTCTGCGGTGTGCCAGCTGGCCTGCGCGCTGCCCTGGGCATCGGCGTTGGCAAACACCAGGTTGCGCAGCTGCAATTCGATTTTCGGGCCGGTCAGCTTCCATTGGGCGTCGGTCGACAGCTGGTCGAACGGCAGGCGCGGGTCTTCGAAAATGCCGGGCAAATACAGGTCGCCATTGGTGATCCTGACTTTGGCCTGCCCGCCCTGCTGGGTCAGGTCAAAATCCACTGCCGCACCCCGCACCCCGGGCCGGTCGCTGGTCCCCTGGGCCGCGGCCTGGGGAGCAATTTCAAGCTGCGTCACCCGCCCCTTGGCAGCGTAGGCAAGAGGCGCATCGAGCGCGCCCTGCCAGCGCGCTTCAACAACATCCACCAGGCCCCTGGGCGTCAGTGAAGTCAGCATGGCATGCGCCGCATCGCCCAGCGGCAGTCGGCTGGCGATCATCGCCAGCGCGGCCAGATCGAGTTTGTCCGCGCGGAACTCGCCGCGCGCAGCTGCCTTGCCCTCGGCACCGGTGTAGGCCAGCGACACATTGCCGCCCGGCCACTGCAGGCCATCGCGGGTGCGAAACTGCAGCCCCTCGGTGGCGAACTCGAAGCCGTTGGCAAACTGCCGGCCGCCAAAACGGCCGCTCACGGCCTGCAGCGCCAGCGGCTGCAGGGCCTTGCCCAGTTGCGCATCCACCGCCAGCAGCGCCACATCGGCCGTGCCGCCGGTGACCTGCCCGTCGCTGACATCGGCCCAGACCCGCAGCGCGCCGCTGCCCGCCCGCAGGTCGATGCCCAGGCTGGCCAGGTTGGCGTAACGCTTGACCTCGGACACATCGACCCGCCCGAACTCGGCATACATCTGCCCGGCCCAGCGGCGCCACTGGCCGGCGCCGCCCGACCACAGCGGCTCACGAAACACACCGCGCAGGCTGAAACGCTCGCCCCATTCGGGCGGCGGCGTCGCATCCAGGCGCATCAGGTGGCGGCGCCCCGGGTTGCGCAATGTCCAGTCCACCTGGGTCAGGGCCAGCAGCGGGACCTGCCGCAGGTCGTCGCTCCAGCGCACCGTGCCGCCGCGAATGACGAACTCGGTTTGCGAAAAAACCCAGTCGGCGATGGCGCTGCTGTCGTCGTTGGGGTCGCGCGACACATCCAGGCCGGCCACATAAATCTTGCCGTCGGACGTGCGCCGGATATCCAGCTCGGGCTGGTCGATGTAAAGCTGTTCAAAACCCAGCCCCCACAGCGAGGCCGGCGAGACGGCCGCCAGCACGCGCGGCAGGCGCAGGGCTTCGCGCCCCTGGGCATCCAGCAGCGCCACATCGCGCAGCTCGAAGGACGGAATCAGCCCGCCTGGCCGGGCCGTGATCTGACCGATGCGCACCGGTACACCCAGGGCCTGGCTGGCTGCTGTTTCCAGGCGCGGGCGGAATTCACCGATTCGCGGCACAATCCAGCCGTGAAGCACGGCCCAGGCCGCGCCGAAAAGCACCCAGAAAGCCAGCACCAGGCCCAAGGCCAGGCGAGCGACCAGCGCGGCAATTTTGAGACGTCGAGAGGCAAGCGCCGGCTGGGAGGGTGTCGTTTGATCCATGGACATGAGAATTATGACCTTCAGCGCTTCCGTCCGTTCAATGCAAGCCAGGGAAGTCCTGTAATGTCCGTGCCATCGACCGACTTGCCGGCCCAGCCCCTGACGGCATCGGGCTATTCGCGGTTTGTCCAGCGCATACGGCGGCGTTACGCCGACGAGCTGGCCTTGTTGCCCCCCGGCGCACCCGGGCGGGCCGGCATGCAGATCACCTACGACGCCTTGCAGGCACGCGGACTGGACACCGGCGCGGCCCTGCGGGTGTTGCGCCAGCTCGTCATGGAGCGCCTGGTGGTTCTTGATTGTGATGGTGGCCAGGCGCCGCTGCAGGTCATCACCAAGGCCATGACGGAGCTGGCCGAGCTGGCGCTGGACATCGCCATCTGCGAGTCACGCAAGCCGCTGGACGCGCTGCATGGCGCACCCCAGGCCCTCGACATGCCGGGTGCCCCGGCCGGGCAACGCGCCCAGCTGTGGGTGATCGGCATGGGCAAGCTCGGGGCCAGGGAGCTCAATGTCTCCAGCGACATCGACCTGATCTACGTCTATGACCACGACGGCGAGACCACCGGCCGGGAGGATGGCCGAGGCGTCATTTCCAACCATGAATATTTTGCGCAGCAGGTCAAGGCCATCTACAACCTGATTGGCGAGGCCACCGAACATGGTTTTGTGTTCCGGGTGGACCTGGCCCTGCGGCCCAACGGCAACTCGGGCCCGGCCGCCGTCTCGCTGGGCGCGCTGGAAGAATACTTCCAGGTCCAGGGGCGCGAATGGGAGCGTTTTGCCTGGCTCAAGAGCCGGGTGGTGGCGCCGCTCGAATGTATCCGGAACGGCTCGGCGCAGGCCATGCGCGGGTCCGTCCTGCCTTTTGTCTTCCGGCGCTACCTCGACTACAACGTGTTCGACGCGCTGCGCATCCTGCACCGGCAGATCCGCGAACACGCCGCCAAACGGGCCGCCGGCCACCCCGAGCGCGCCAACGACGTGAAGATGTCGCGCGGCGGCATCCGCGAGATTGAATTCACCGTGCAGCTGCTGCAGGTCGTGCGCGGCGGGCAGTTCCCCGAGCTGCGCACCCGCCCGACGGTCGATGCGCTGCAGCGCGTGGCGAGCGCCGGACTGATGGCACAGGCCACGGCCGAAGCCTTGATGCGGGCCTACGATTTCCTGCGCCGCGTCGAGCACCGCATCCAGTACCTCGACGACCAGCAGACCCATGTGCTGCCGACGCGCGATGATGACCTGGCCTGGATCGCCCAGACCCTGGGTTACAGCAGCTGCTGCCCGTTTCTGAGCGAACTCGATGCGCACCGCGAGCTGGTCGCCCAGGAGTTCGACACGCTGCTGGGACAGAAAAGCGAGTGCAAGGGCTGCGGCAAGTCGGCGCCGGCCGCACCGCAAAACCTCGACGAGCTGCTGGAAAAACTCGCGGACCACTGGCCCGACAAATTTCGCGCCCGGCTGGAGTTGTGGCGCGAGCACCCGCGCGTGCTGGGGCTGCGCGACGACGCCCGGACGCGCCTGACTCGGCTGGTGCAACGCACCGCCCAGTGGCTGCTCGAAGGCAAGGTTGGCGAGGAAGCGGCGGTGCGCATCGTTGACTGGATCGAGCCGCTGCTGCGCCGGGAGAGTTATCTGGCGCTGCTGGTGGAGCGTCCCGCCGTGCACGAGCGCCTGCTGCGCCTTCTGGGCGCAGCCAAATGGCCGGCGCGTTACCTGTTGCAGCACCCGGGCGTGATCGATGAGCTGGCCAGCGACGCCATGCTGCACGAACGTTTTGACGCCGCGGCCTTCATGCAGGAACTGCAGCAGCGGCTGGCCGCCCTGCGTCGCACCGGCGAGGACGACGAGGAAAGCTGCCTGAACCTGCTGCGCCGCGCGCACCATGCCGAGCTGTTTCGCACGCTGGCGCGGGACGTCGAAGGTCAACTCACGGTCGAGCAGGTCGCCGACGACCTCAGCGCCCTGGCCGAAGCCGTGCTCAAGGTCACGACCGACTGGTGCTGGCAGCGCCTGAAGAACCGCCATCGCGAGACGCCGCAGTTCGCCATCATTGCCTACGGCAAGCTGGGCGGCAAGGAGCTCGGTTACGGTAGCGACCTGGACATCGTGTTCGTCTACGACGACGAGGACGAGCGGGCCTCGGAGGTGTATGCCGCTTTTGTGCGCAAGCTGATCAACTGGCTGACCATCAAGACCGGCGAGGGCGACCTGTTCGAGATCGACACCGCCTTGCGGCCCAACGGCAACTCGGGGTTGCTGGTCACGCGTTTCGAGGCCTATGCCAATTACCAGCAGCAGCGCGGCAGCAACACCGCCTGGACCTGGGAACACCAGGCCATCACCCGCGCCCGTTTTGTCCAGGGCAGCGACTCCCTGCGCCAGCGTTTTGACGCCGTGCGGCTGGCCGTGATCAGCGCGGCGCGCGACATCCCGTCCCTGAGCCGCGAGATTGTCGCGATGCGCGAGAAAGTGCGTGCCGCCCATCCGATCAAGGGCGAAAAAACCGGAGAAAAATTCGACGTCAAGCACAGCCCCGGCGGCATGGTGGACGCAGAGTTCGTCGTGCAGTTTCTGGTGTTGTCGCAGTCGCGCAGCCACCCGGAGCTGGCCGACAACGTCGGCAACATCGCCTTGCTGCAGCGTGCCGAGGTCGCCGGCCTGCTGCCTGCGGGCCAAGGCCAGGCGGTGGCCCGCGCCTACCGCGCGCTGCGCCGGGTGCAACACCAGGCGCGCCTCAACGAAGAGCCAACCCAGGTGGTCCCTTCGGCGCTGCAGGCCGAACGCGAGGCCATCCTGGCGGTGTGGCGCACGGTGTTCGAAGCCGGCGAGCCCCACGCCGGCGCCTGAAGGCTTCTGGAAACGGCCTGCCAGGGCAGGGCTCCCGGGAGTCCGTCCTGCCCGCCGTGCATCAAATTGAAACAGTTGTTTTAATTAAATCGATCGTTTGATTTATGTGGTCCAATCGGGCCCATGAAACCCTCCCTGCCTGCCCACCCACCCGCCAGCGGGCCCGAAGCCCGCAAGCAGCGCGCCGACGGTGCCGAAGCGCGGGCCCACCTGCTGCTCAGTGCCCTGAAACTGTTCGCCGAAAAGGGCTTTGCCAAAACATCAACGCGCGAGATTGCGCACGCGGCCGGTGCCAACCTTGCCGCGATCAGCTACTACTTCGGCGACAAGGCGGGGCTTTACCGCGCGGTCTTCACCGAACCGCTGGGCAAGCCCTGTGACGACATTGCACGCTTCCTGCCGGCGCACCTGACACTGCGGCAGGCTCTCGAAGGTTTTATCGGGGGCTTTCTGGAGCCCCTGAAGCTGGGCGACCTGGTGCAACAGCTGACCCGCCTGCACTTTCGCGAAATGCTGGAACCGACCGGCCTGTGGGCCGAGCAGCTCGACAACAACATCCTGCCGGCGCACGCTGCACTGGTGGAAGTGCTGGGCCGCCATCTGGGCGTCACGAAACCCGACGACGATGTGCACAGGCTGGCGTTTTCCATCACCGGGCTGGCCATGCAGACCTTCATCAGCCGCGACCTGATCGTGACGGTCCGGCCGCAACTGATTGCCACGCCCCAAGCCATCGACCTGTGGGCCGCGCGCCTGGTGGATTTTGCCGAGGCCATGGTCGCGGTGGAATGCGCCCGGCGCCAGTCCCCCCTTCCCGTGAAAAAGAACAAGCCATGAGAAAACCCCGTTTCACCGCCGGCGCCCTGGTGCCGCTGCTGCTGGGCGCCTGCGCCCTGCAAAGCCCCCCGGCAGCGGTGTCTGCCAACACCCCCTCGCAATGGTTTGCCCCCCTGCCGGCACCAGCCGGCAGCGCCGGCCTGCCGCACAACGGCGCCCTGACCGACCTGACCCAATGGTGGCAGCAGCAGGGCGACCCCTTGCTGGTCGAACTGATCGCCGCCGCCCAAGCGGTGAGCCCGACGGTGGCCACGGCGCGCTCGCGCATCGAGCAGGCCCGCGCCACGCGGGTGGGCGCCGGTGCGGCCCTGCTGCCCTCGCTGGACGCCACGGCCAGCGCCAGCCGGGGCCGTTCGCAGCAGTCCACCGGGCCGGGCACGCCGCCGGTCACGACCACCACGCAGACCGGCCTGCAGGCGAGCTGGGAAATCGACGTGTTCGGCGGCCGGCTGGCCGGCCGCGATGCCGCCGGCGAACGTCTGGCCGGCGCCCGGGCGCAGTGGCATGACGCACGTGTGTCGGTGGCGGCCGAGGTGGCCAACCAGTACTACAGCCTGCGCACCTGCCGCCAGCTCGAAGCGGTGACACGGGCCGATGCCAGTTCGCGCGGCGAGACGGCGCGCCTGTCGGGGCTGAGCACCGGCGCCGGTTTCACCGCACCGGCCACCGACGCGCTGGCACGCGCCAGTGCGGCCGAGGCCAGCGGCCGGGCCACGCAGCAGCGCGCGCAGTGTGAGCTCGACCTGAAGGCGCTGGTGGCCCTGACCGGCCTGGCCGAGCCGGACATCAGGCAAAAAGTGGCTGCAGCGCCCGATCTGCCTGCGCAACCAGCTATGATTTCAATAGCAAATGTACCGGCCAACGCCCTCGCACAGCGTCCCGACGTGTTCAACGCCGAGCGCGAGGTCGCGGCCGCCAGCGCCGACGTCGGCAGCGCCCAGGCAGAGCGTTACCCGCGCCTGAGCCTGAGCGGCGCCATCGGCAGCTCGCGTTCTCGCGCCGGCGGCGTGACCACCACACTCGACACCTGGTCCATCGGGCCGCTGGCCCTGACCTTGCCGCTGTTCGATGGTGGCCGCCGCGCGGCCGACGTCGATGCGGCGCAGGCGCGTTATGAGGAAGCCGCCGCGCTGTACCGCGCGCGGGTGCGGCAAGCCGTGCGCGAGGTCGAGGAAGCCCTGGTCACGCTGCAGAGCACCGCCGAACGCGAAGGTGATGCCCAGACCGCGGTGACCGGATACCGCGCGTCCTTCACCGGCACCGACGCGCGTTACCGCAATGGCCTGGCCAGCCTGGTTGAACTGGAAGACGCACGGCGCGCGCAACTCGGTGCCGAAACCGCCCTGGCCACGCTGCAGCGCGAACGCCGGTCGGCCTGGGTGGCGCTGTACCGCGCCATGGGCGGCGGCTGGACGCCGGCCATGGCCGGCCCCTCCGCATCGTCGAATGCCCAGGCCGCATCCGCCCGGCCCTGAGCTCTTCTTTTTCTCCTTTTGACCCTCCCTGTTTGATTCCAAGAACACCATGAAAAAATTCAAACTCAAACCCGTTGCCGTGATCGCCGTCGTTGTGGCTGTGGTGACCGCAGGCGCCTTCTTTTTCCTGTCTTCCGGGAAATCCGGGGACGCCGCTGCAGACGCCAAGGCCGCGCCCAAGCCGGCGCTGACCGTGACCGCCGCGCAGCCGCAGCCGGCCCGCCTGCCCCTCACGCTGGCCGCCAACGGCAACATCGTGGCCTGGCAGGAAGCCATCATCGGTTCCGAATCGAACGGCCTGCGCCTGACCGAGGTGCGGGTCAATGTCGGCGACGTGGTCAAGGCCGGCCAGGTGCTGGCGACCTTTTCAACCGAGAGCGTGCAGGCCGACGTGGCGCAGGCGCGCGCCAGCCTGCTGGAAGCGCAGGCCAGCGCGGCCGACGCCGCGGCCAATGCCGAACGCGCGCGCACGCTGCAGAACTCGGGCGCACTGAGCACCCAGCAGATCAACCAGTACCTGACGACCGAGAAAACCGCCCGCGCGCGTGCCGAGGCGGCGCAGGCCGTGCTGGGCGCGCAGCAGCTGCGCGGCCGGCAAACCCAGGTGCTGGCGCCCGACAGCGGCGTGATCTCCGCGCGCACCGCCACCGTGGGCGCCGTGGTCAGCGCCGGCACCGAGTTGTTTCGGCTCATCCGCAAGGGCCGACTCGAGTGGCGCGCCGAAGTGACCTCGGCCGAACTCGGCCGCATCACGGCCGGCACCACGGCGGTCGTGCGTCCCGCCAGCGGTGGCGAGATCCAGGGCCGCGTGCGCATGATTGCGCCCACGGTCGATCCGCAGACGCGCTCGGCGCTGGTGTATGTCGATCTGCCCATCCTGCCCGCCAAGAATTCGCCCGCCAAGGCCGGCATGTTTGCGCGCGGCGAGTTCAACCTCGGCGCCTCGGACGCGCTGACGGTGCCGCAACGCGCCATCGTCGTGCGCGACGGCTTCAACTTTGTATTCCGCCTGGCACCCGACAACCGCGTCAGCCAGGTCAAGGTGGTGACCGGCCGGCTCGCGGGCGACCGGGTCGAGGTCCTCTCCGGCCTGGCGCCAGATACGCGCGTCGTGGTTGACGGTGCGGGCTTTCTCAACGATGGCGACCTCGTTCGCATCAGCGAAACTGCGACAGAAAATCAGGCCGCGACCAGCGCAGCATCTGCGCCACAAGCTACCAAATAAGGAGCATCCTGATGAACGTCTCCTCCTGGTCGATCAAGAACCCGATCCCCGCGATCATGCTGTTTGTGCTGCTGAGTTTTGCCGGCATGTTGTCGTTCAAGGCAATGAAGGTGCAGAACTTTCCCGACATTGACCTGCCGACCGTCAGCATCTCGGCCTCACTGCCGGGTGCCGCGCCGGCGCAGCTCGAGACCGAGGTGGCGCGCAAGCTCGAGAACTCGATTGCCACGGTGCAGGGCCTCAAGCACATCTACACCAAGGTGCAGGACGGCGGCGTCACCATCACTGCCGAGTTCCGCCTCGAAAAACCGGTGCAGGAAGCCGTCGATGACGTGCGTTCGGCGGTCGCGCGGGTGCGCTCCGACCTGCCCGGCGATGTCCGCGACCCGATTGTCAGCAAGGTGGACCTGGCCGGCCAGCCGGTGCTGGCCTTCACCATCAGTTCGCCCCGCATGGATGCCGAGGCACTGTCCTGGTTTGTCGACAACACGGTCTCGCGAAAGCTGTTGGCCGTGCGCGGCGTGGGTGCGGTCAACCGCGTGGGCGGCGTGACACGCGAGGTGCACGTGGCGCTCGATCCCTCGAAGCTGCAGGCGCTGGGCGCCAGTGCCGCCGACATCTCGCGCCAGCTCAAGCAGGTGCAGACCGAAAGCGCAGGCGGGCGCACCGACCTGGGCGGCGGTGAGCAGCCGGTGCGCACGCTGGCCACCGTCAAGTCGGCGCAGGAGCTGGGCCGACTGGAGCTGGCGCTCAGCGACGGCCGGCGCATCCGGCTCGACCAGGTGGCCACGGTCAGCGACACCGTTGCCGACCCGCGTTCGGCCGCGCTGCTCGACGGCAAGCCCGTTGTCGGTTTCGAAGTGGCACGCAGCCGCGGCGAGAGCGAGGTCACCGTCGGCGCGGCCGTGCAGGTGGCGTTGGCTGAACTCAAGGCGCAACATCCCGACCTGGTGCTGACCGAAGCTTTCAACTTCGTCAAGCCTGTGGAAGAGGAGTACGACGGCTCGATGGCGCTGCTCTACGAAGGCGCGTTGCTGGCGGTGCTGGTGGTCTGGCTGTTCCTGCGCGACTGGCGCGCCACTTTTGTGTCGGCCGTGGCGCTGCCGCTGTCGGTGATTCCGGCCTTCATCGGCATGTACCTGCTGGGTTTCTCGATCAATGTCGTGACACTGCTGGCGCTCTCGCTGGTGATCGGCATCCTGGTGGACGATGCGATTGTCGAGGTGGAAAACATCGTGCGGCATTTGCGCATGGGCAAGACGCCCTACCAGGCAGCGATGGAGGCAGCCGACGAGATTGGCCTGGCGGTGGTGGCCACCACCTTCACACTGATTGCGGTGTTCCTGCCGACCGCCTTCATGAGCGGCGTGGCCGGCAAGTTTTTCAAGCAGTTCGGCTGGACCGCATCGCTGGCGGTGTTCGCCTCGCTGGTGGTGGCGCGTGTCCTCACCCCCATGATGGCGGCCTACCTGCTCAAGCCCATCGTCGGTGAGCACAAGGACCCGGCCTGGATGCGCGTCTACATGCGCATGGCCACCTGGTGCCTGAAGCACCGCGTGACCACCATGATCGCGGCCACGGTTTTTTTCATCGGCTCCATCCTGCTGATCCCGCTGCTGCCCACCGGCTTCATTCCGCCCGACGACAACTCGCAGACGCAGGTCTACATCGAGCTGCCGCCCGGTTCCACCCTGGCGCAAACCAAGGCCTCGGCCGAGCAGGCGCGGCAACTGGTCAGCAATGTCGAGCATGTACGCAGCGTCTACACCACCATAGGCGGCGGCAGCGCGGGCACCGACCCGTTTGCCATGGCCGGTGCGGCCGAAACGCGCAAGGCCACCTTGACGGTGCTGCTGACCGAGCGCACCGAGAGGCCGCGCAAGCAGGGCATCGAAAACAAAATGCGTGCTGCCCTGGAAGCGCTGCCCGGTGTGCGCACCAAGGTCGGCCTGGGCGGCTCGGGAGAGAAGTACGTGCTGGTGTTGACCGGTGAAGACCCGGTGGCCCTGCAGGCCGCGGCGCGGGCTGTGGAAAAAGACCTGCGCACCGTGCCTGGCCTGGGCAGTGTGGCGTCCACCGCCAGCCTGATCCGGCCCGAGATCGCCGTGCGGCCCGACTTCGCGCGCGCCGCCGACCTCGGTGTGACGAGCGCGGCCATCGGCGAGACCCTGCGCATTGCGACCCTGGGTGACTACGACGTGTCGCTGCCCAAACTGAACCTGCCCGAACGCCAGGTGCCGATTGTGGTCAAGCTGGCCGACGCGGCGCGCCAGGACCTCAGCGTGCTGGAGCGCCTCTCGGTGCCCGGGACCAAGGGCCCGGTGATGCTGGGCCAGGTCGCGACGCTGGAGATTGCCGGCGGGCCGGCCGTGATCGACCGTTACGACCGCTCGCGCAATGTCAACTTCGAGATCGAGCTGTCGGGCCTGCCCTTGGGCGACGTGACCAAGCTGGTTCAGGAATTGCCGGCCGTGAAAAACCTGCCTGCCGGCGTCAAGGTGGTGGAGATCGGCGACGCCGAAGTCATGGGCGAGCTGTTTGCCAGCTTCGGCCTGGCCATGCTGACCGGCGTGCTCTGTATCTACATCGTGCTGGTGCTGCTGTTCAAGGACTTCCTGCACCCGGTGACCATCCTGGCCGCGTTGCCGCTCGCGCTCGGCGGTGCATTCGTCGGGCTGCTGATCGCGCAGAAGAGTTTTTCCATGCCCTCACTGATCGGCCTGATCATGCTGATGGGCATTGCCACCAAAAACTCCATCCTGCTGGTCGAATACGCCATCGTCGCGCGCCGCGGCAACGACGGCAGCAACGGCCACCCGGTGGTGGCGCCGATGTCGCGCCGCGACGCCCTGCTGGACGCCTGCCACAAGCGGGCCCGGCCCATCATCATGACCACGCTGGCCATGGGCGCCGGCATGATGCCGATCGCCTTCGGCTTCGGTGCGGCCGATCCGAGTTTTCGCTCGCCGATGTCGATTGCCGTGATCGGCGGACTGATCACCTCAACGGTGCTGAGCCTGCTGGTGGTGCCGGCGGTGTTCACTTACATCGACGACATCGAACATGGCATCCGGCGCCTGACCAACCGGTTGCGCGGCCGCAAGGAATCGCCCGAGGCTGGGCAGGCAACGCTGGCGGCCGATGCGAAGCCGGCGCAGTTGCCGGCGCCCTGAGCCGGAGGCGGCCCGTTCGAATGCGAGTCGAAATGGCCTGTAACCCTTATTCCACGGGCGTCACCAGCTATTGAATCAGTAGCGCCTCGAGATCAAGGGCAGGATCAGGGGGCCTGGCGGATCTTGCGCACCAGCGCGCTGGTCGAGTAGCCGTCGACAAACGGAATCGCCAGCGCCTGGCCGCCGTAACGCCGGACCACCGCGGTCTCGGCGAGCGTATCCATGTCGTAGTCGCCGCCCTTGACCAGGATGTCGGGCTGCAGTTCGGCAATCAGTTCCAGCGGCGTGTCCTCGTCAAACCAGGTCACCAGGCTCACCGATTCGAGCGCCGCGATCAGCACGGCGCGGTCTTCCTCGTTGTTGAGCGGCCGGTCCGGGCCCTTGCCCAGGCGCCGGGCCGACGCATCGGTGTTGAGCGCCACCACCAAGCTGGCGCCCAGCGCCCGTGCACGGGCCAGGTAGGTTGCATGGCCACGATGCAACACGTCGAACACGCCGTTGGTGAACACGACCGGCCGCGGCAGGGCCGCGACAAGCTGTGCCGCCTGCTCGCGGGAAACGATTTTTTGCGTGAAAAGGGGAGAAGAGGGGGGAGGGGATGCGCCTTGCATCACGCCACTTTAACGGAAGGCCGTCGCGACCCTCTCGACCAGCAGGCCGCCGCCCGCCGTCAGGCGCCAGTGGCCACCGGCGCCGGGGCGACCGATGCCGCGATTTCCTTGCTCAGTTCCTTGCGGTAGCGATTGAGCTCCTGCACGGTCTTGAAACTCTGGTTCATCAGCAGGCTCATGTTGTGCAGGATGCGCTCGACCACCTTGCCTTCCCAGGCGGCATCGAAATCGATCTGCTTGTCCAGCCAGTGCTCCAGCCACTCGGGGTTGGGCAGGCGCGACTGGATGGTGTCGCGCGGAAACAGGGCCTTGTTCACATGCAGGTTGGTCGGGTGCAGGGCCTGCGCCGTGCGCCTGGCACTGGCCATCAACACGCCGACCTTGGTGAAGGCGGCCCTGGCGTCGTTGCCAAAATTATTGATCGCGCGTTTCATGTAGCGCAGGTAGGCCCCGCCGTGGCGCGCCTCGTCCTGGCTGAGCTGGGTGTAGATCTGCTTGATCACGGGTTCGGTGTGCCACTCGCTGGCACGCCGGTACCAGTGGTTGAGCCGTATCTCGCCGCAGAAATGCAGCATCAGCGTCTCCAGCGGCGGGGCCGGCTCGAACTCGAAACGCACGTCGTGCAGCTCTTTTTCGGTCGGGGCCAGCTCGGGGCGAAAGCGCCGCAGGTATTCCATCAGCACCAGCGAGTGCTTCTGCTCTTCAAAAAACCAGATCGACATGAAGGCGGAAAAGTCGCTGTCGTCCTTGTTGTCGCGCAGGAACATCTCGGTGGCCGGCAACGCCGCCCACTCGGTGATGGCATTCATCTTGATGGTCTGCGCCTGCTCGTCGGTCAGCTTGGACGCGTCGAAACTCGCCCAGGGAATGTCCTTGTCCATGTCCCAGCGGACGGATTCGAGCTGTTTGAATAGTTCTGGGTAAAGCATACGAACTCCTTACGCGGCACACACCGCACTAGATTCACTCTGATTTTAGGGGCTGAATGTGACAAGCTTTTTCAAGCAGGCTTTTCAGCCCTCTTTCATGCGGGGCTCAGGGGATGGCGCTTTGCACACCTCTTCAACCCTTCTACACCCTTGCGCCGGCCTTGGGTAGCGGCCAACGCCGCCAAAAATGAGCCACGCCAGATCAGGGCTGCGCCTGGCGCCAGCGCTGGAGTTCTGGCTCGATGGCGGCAAAGCTGTCCAGCACCCGCACGCCCGGCACATTGCGGCGCTGCAGGACCGGGCAGGCGCCCCCGGTCCAGATCTCGACCGCCGGCGGCAACAGGCCGCGCAGGTCGCCCAGCCCCTGCGTCACATCCTTGGGGTTGAGGCTGGCGCTGAAACTGAGCACCACGATCTGCGCGCCGTGCGCCGACACCGCGCGGGCGATGTCGGGCACCGGCGTCTGCACGCCCAGCGACAGGCAGTTGCAACCCTGCAGGGCCAGAAAGGTTTCGGCCATCAGCAGACCCAGCCCATGCGACTCCTGCGGAAACGTGGTCAGCAACACCCGGGGCGACGCGACGCCGGTCACGCCCAGGCTGCTGATGCCGTGGCGCAGCACGGCGGTCACCGACTCGGTGTAGAAATGTTCCTCGAAAACCTCCAGCCGGCCATCCATCCAGGCGTCGCCGATCAAGGTGTTGAGCGGCGCCACCAGCGTGCTGACGAAAGACGCCAGGCCCAGCTCCTGCACGGCGGCGGCCAGGGTGTGGCGCAGGCCCAGCGCGTCGTGGCGCTTGACCAGCTCAAAACAGGCCTGGATCTCGGGCGCGGGAACGTCGACCGCCGCCGTCACGGCGGTCCTGGCGGTTTTGCCGCGCTGCCCCTGCGGACGCTGCCTGTTGCCGCCGGCCTGCCGGCCCAGGGCCTGCAGCTCGGCATGCGGCAAACCCACCACCTGCCCGGGCCGGTGCCCGGTGTCCAGCAGGCGTTTGATCAGCCGCAGCTGCTCGAGCTGCTCGCGTGAATACAGGCGCTCGCCGTGGGCGTCGCGGCCGGGCACGGGAAAGAGGTAGCGGCGCTCCCAGACCCGCAAGGTGTCCTTGGACAGGCCGGTATCACGCTCGACCGCGGCAATCGTGAAGCCGGGGGCGCAGGCGTCGGCCTGGCGGGCAATGACCGGACCGGGCAGGGAGGGTTCGGGGGGCAACATGCTTGAATCTGATCGGACCCACACTGCGTATGTCCGGCAGTCAGGTCAGGTTTGCGGTAGTTTGGTTTTGTGGCGCACAGACTGCGCAACAAGGGCCGTCCATTATTCCCATTATTCAAAAGCGAGCAAGATCATGAAACACCCGTCTTTCAACCCTTGGCCGATGTGGGCGCTGCTGGCGGCCATGGCGGCCCTCACGCCTGCCCGTGCGGCCCCACCCGGCGCTGGTGCAGCCCAGGAGGCGCCGGCCTGCGCCCCTTTGCTGCAACACAGCTTCTTGCGGCTGCAGGACGAAAAGCCCCAGTCCCTGTGCCAGTACAGCGGCAAGGTGCTGGTGGTGGTCAACACCGCCAGCTTCTGCGGTTTCACCCGGCAGTATGCGGGCCTTGAAGCGCTGTATGCGCGCTACCGGGACCAGGGCCTGGTGGTGCTGGGCTTTCCGTCCAACGACTTTTCCCAGGAAAGCGGCAGCAACAAGGAGATCGCCGATTTCTGCGAAAACACCTTCGGCGTGAAGTTTCCGATGTTCGTCAAATCCGGCGTGACCGGCAAAACGGCCAACCCGCTGTTCCGGCAACTGGCCGACAAGACCGGCCAGCGTCCGCGCTGGAACTTTCACAAGTATGTCGTGGCCCGCGATGGCCAGCGCGTCACCAGCTTCAACACCGCCACCGACCCCAAAGACCCTGCCTTCCTGAAGGACATCGAAGAGAAGCTTTTAGGCAAATAATTACCAATCGGTAATAATTTAACCACTAAGTCCAATTTAGAACTTGTCAGACAGAACCTCTTCTCCACACACCTCGATTTTTTGATGACTTCCGCGACGTTAACGAATTTTTACACCCACCAGCTTGCCCAGCAGGGGAACTGTGGGCGGGGTCGCGGACTCACACTTCGGTCGGCACTGGCATGCAAGCGCAGCGCCGACAGTCACTGTTTTTTTGTTGCGAAGACTTCCGGCCGCTCGCGGTCCGGCTGCAATCCCGGGGCGGTTCTCCTCCTCCTCCCTCCCTCCCTTGTTCGCATCGGGGCGCTTCGCAACATTTTTGTCTTCCGGGCTGTGAGATGAGTTCTCCAGCCCGCCCCAAGGTCGCCATCGTCGGCTCCGGCATTGCCGGACTGGCGGTCGCCCACGCCTTGCGGGGCCAGGCCGAACTGACCCTGTTCGAGGCCGGCAGCTATTTTGGCGGCCACACCCACACGGTCGACATCACCTTGCCCACGCCGCAAGGCCCGGTGACCCACGGCGTCGATACCGGTTTTCTGGTCTTCAACGAACGCACCTACCCTCACCTGATCCAGCTGTTTGCCGACCTCGGCGTGGCCACCGCCAGGTCGGACATGTCGTTTTCGGTCAAGATCCCCGGCGCCGGCAAGCGCGGCGCCCTGGAGTGGAGCGGCTCCAGCCTGAACACGGTGTTTGCCCAGCGCGGCAACCTGCTGAACTGGAAGTTCTGGCGCATGCTCCGCGACATCATGCGTTTCAACCGCACGGCCACGGCGCTGGCCGAAAGCGGCGCGGAAGCCGCCATGATGCAGCCGCTCGGCGATTTCCTGCGCGAGGGCCAGTATTCAGCCGAGTTTCGCGACTGGTATTTCCTGCCCATGCTGGGCTGCATCTGGTCCTGCCCGACCGACCAGATGCTGCAATTCCCGGTGGCCACCATGATCCGCTTCTGCCACAACCACGGCCTGATCCAGGTGGCCGACCGGCCGCAGTGGTGGACGGTGACCGGCGGCGCCCGGCATTACGTTGAAAAAATTATTGCCGGCATCGCCGACAAACGCCTGAACACGCCGGTGCGCGGCATCGTCCGCGATGCGCTCTCGCCTCATGGCGGCGTGCGCGTGCTCACCGACGGCGCCGACGAACAGTTCGACAAGGTCGTGCTGGCCACCCACTCCGACCAGTCACTGGCATTGCTGCAAAGCCCGAGCAGTGCCGAACGCACGGTGCTGGGCGCCATCAGCTACCAGCCCAACCGCGCCGTGCTGCACACCGACATTTCGGTGCTGCCCGCCCGCCGGCTGGCCTGGGCTGCCTGGAACTACGAACGTGCGCTGGACCCGCGGCGTGAGTCCTCCCAGGTGTGCCTGCATTACCTGCTGAACATGCTGCAGCCCCTGCCGTTTGCCCAGCCAGTGGTGGTGTCGCTCAATCCCGCGGCCCCGATCGCAGATCAGCACATCATGGGTGAATTCGACTATGCCCACCCGGTCTTCGACGCTGCGGCCATCCGCGCGCAGAAAGAGCTGCCCGAACTGCAGGGCCTGCAGCACAGCTATTTTTGCGGCGCCTGGACCGGTTATGGTTTTCATGAAGACGGTTTGAAGTCGGGCCTGCAAACCGCCCGACTGCTGCTGCAGGACTGCGCCGGAGCCGCGCCATGAGCGCAAGCCCTGCACAAGCCTTGATCGGTTTTGGCGAGGTGCGGCACACCCGCTTGAAGCCTGCTGTCAACGCCTTCAACTACCCCACCTATTTCCTGATGCTGCCGCTGCGCAGCCTGCGCCAGCATGGCAACGGCGCGCTGGCGCGCAACCGCGGCGCGGCCCTGAGCTTTTTTGACCGCGATCATGGCGAGGGCGGCGACGACTGCCTGGCCTGGGTCGATGCGCTGCTGGAGCGCGAGGGCATCACCGACGCCGCGGGCGAGGTCTGGCTGCACACCTACCCGCGGGTGTTCGGCTACACCTTCAAGCCGGTCAGCTTCTGGTATTGCCACAATGCGGCCGGCGAGTTACGCGCCATCGTCGTCGAAGTCAACAACACCTTTGGCGAACGCCACTGCTATCTGCTCGACCACCCGCGTTACGGCCAGGAGCTGCAGGCCGTCAAGGTGTTTCACGTGTCGCCGTTCTGCACGCTGGACGGTTTCTATCGCTTCCGTTTCATGCGTGTCGAGAATGAAGGCGTGGAGAAAACAGTGGCGCGCATCGACTACGACGACGCGTCGGGGCCGCTGCTGCAAACCAGCGTCGCCGGCACCCTGCAGGTCCTCAGCGCGGCCACGCTGCGCAAAGCCCTGTGGGGCTACCCGGCCATGACCTTCGGTGTGGTGGCCCGCATTCATTGGCAGGCCCTCAAGCTCTGGCGCAAACGTGTGCCTGTTGTCAGCAAACCCCAGCCCCCTGAAATTTTTGTAACCCGATGACCATGGCCAGCAACTCCACCGCTTCTTCTTCAGTCAATGGCGCTTCGTTTGCGCTGCCCGGTGGCGCTCCGGCCGCGGCGCGCACGGCCTTCAAGCTGCTGTCGCGCCTCAAACACGGCACGCTGACCCTGCAGCTGCCCGACGGCAGCATGCAGCGCTTCGGCTCGGGCGAGGCCCCCACGGCCAGCCTGCGCCTGGTGAACTGGAAGGCCTGCAGCGCCGCGCTGCGTTCGGGCGACATCGGCTTTGCCGAAAGTTTCATCGCTGGCGACTGGACCACCCCGCACCTGACCGAGCTGCTGCGCGTTCTGATCGTCAACCGCAAGGAAGTCGAGGACGTGATCTATGGCACCTGGCTGGGGCGCCTGGCCTACCGCGTCAAGCACCTGCTCAACCGCAACACCAGGGCCAACAGCCAGAAAAACATCCACGCGCACTACGATCTGGGCAATGCCTTTTACGAGTTGTGGCTGGACGGCACGATGAACTATTCGTCGGCGATTTTCGAAACGCCGCAGACCTCGATGCAGGACGCGCAACATGCCAAGGTCAGGCGCGCGCTGTGCATGGCAGGCGTGAAGCCCGGCGACCGCGTGCTGGAAATCGGCTGCGGCTGGGGGGCGCTGGCCGAAATGGCTGCCACCGAATTTCGCGCCTCCGTCGTCGGCGTGACGCTGAGCACCGAGCAACTCGCCTGGGCGCAGCAGCGCATGGCCCGGGCGGGCGCGGCCGACAAGGCCGATCTGCGCCTGCAGGACTACCGCGACATCGGCAAAACCAGCGGGGATGCGCCGTTTGATGCGATCTGCTCGATTGAAATGGTGGAAGCCGTCGGACGTGAATACTGGCCCACCTACTTCCAGGCGGTGGCGCGTCTGCTCAAGCCCGGCGGCTACGCCTGCGTGCAGAGCATCGTGATTGCCGACGAGTTGTTCGAGCGTTACGTCTCGTCCACCGACTTCATCCAGCAATACATCTTTCCGGGCGGCTGCCTGCCGTGTCCGACCGAGTTTCGTGCCCAGGCCCGCGCCGCCGGGCTGGAAGTGGTGGACGAATTTTCGTTTGGCCAGGACTATGCCCACACGCTGCGGCTGTGGCGCGAACAGTTCATGGCGCAAGAGTCACGGGTGCTCCAGCTCGGGTTTGACAAGAGGTTCATCCGCATATGGGAGTTCTATCTGGCCTACTGCGAAGCGGCCTTCGCCCAGGCCAACACCGACGTGGTGCAGTACACGCTGCGCAAGATCTGACGGGCGTACTGTTGCTTGCGCTGGTGCTGGGCATCGGCGCCGCCGCGCCGGCTGCCGCGCAGACCGGCACCGAAGCCGTGGCGGGCAGCGCCAGGCCACCGGAATTGCTCGAAGCCCTGCCGCAGGGCAGGCTGCTGGGCGGCGGCCGCCTGCGGGTTTTCGGTTTTCAGGTCTACGACGCGCGGCTGTGGGCGGGGCCCGGCTTCCGGGTGGACAACTTTGCCAGCCATGCGTTGGCGCTGGAACTCAGCTACCTGCGCGCCTTTGAAGGCGGGGCGATCGCCGAACGTTCGATCACGGAAATGCGCCGCGCCGCGCCGGTCAGCGACGACCTCGCGGACCAGTGGTCGGCCGCGCTGCGCAGGGTGCTGCCCGATGTCAAGAAGGGCGATCGCATCATGGGTGTGCACCGGCCCGGGGTGGGTGCGACCTTCTGGATGAACGGCAAGCCGCTGGGCGAGATCCGCGACGCGGAATTCGCCAGGCGCTTCTTCGGCATCTGGCTGGCACCCGGCACCTCGGAGCCCGGCCTGCGCAATGCGCTGATGGCCGGGGCAGGCCCGTGAACACTGCTGCCCCGGGCGCGTTTGGCACCCGCAACGGCCTGGCCTACGGCCTGCTGGGCCTGCCGTTGGCTTTTGTGGCGCTGCCGCTGTATGTGATCCTGCCCAACCACTACGCCCGCGAATTCGGTGTGCCGCTGGCTACCCTGGGCGCGGTGCTGCTGGGTGCGCGCCTGTTCGATGCGCTGATCGATCCCCTGCTGGGCCGTCTCAGTGACCGCCTGTTTGCACGCTCGGCCAGGGCGGTGCTGGGGCTGGGCGCCGTTGCCGCGCTGGTGCTGGCGCTCGGCTTCGCGCTGCTGTTTTTTCCGCTGGTGAGCGCACCGTCGGCACTGGTGGTCTGGGCCAGCCTGATGTTGATGCTGACCTATGCCGGCTACAGCGCGCTCAGCGTGTCGCATCAGTCCTGGGGCGCGATGCTGGGCGGCGACGAGCGCCAGCGCAGCCGCATCGTGGCCTGGCGCGAGGGCCTGGGCCTGGTTGGCGTGGTGCTTGCATCGATCACGCCGGTGGTGTTCGGACTGCCGGCCAGCACCGCGCTGTTTTTTGTCGCCCTGACGGCCGGCTGGCTGGCCTGGGCACGCGCCGACCGGCCGGTGCCGCGGCAGACGAATGCCGGTCCCCATGTGGCGACGTCGATCTGGTTACCGTTTCGCCAGCCGGGCTTTCGCCGCCTGCTCGTGGTCTTTCTGCTCAACGGCACGGCCAGCGCGGTGCCGGCGACCCTGGTGCTGTTTTTCATCCAGGACCGGCTGCAGGCGCCGTCCAGCCAGGAGCCGCTGTTTCTGGGCAGCTATTTCGTGAGCGCGGCCCTGTCCATCCCGCTGTGGCTGGCGCTGGTCAAACGCATCGGGCTGGCGCCCACCTGGCTGGTGGGCATGCTGGTGGCGATTGCCACCTTCGGCTGGGCCACACAGATAGCCGCCGGGGATACCGTGGCCTTCGTGGTCGTCTGCGCGCTGTCCGGCATCGCACTGGGCACCGACCTGGCGCTGCCCGGCGCGCTGCTGGCGGGCGTGATCCAGGCCAACGGCCAATCGGGCCGGGCCGAAGGCGCTTACTTCGGCTGGTGGAATTTCGCCATCAAGCTCAACCTGGCACTCGCCGCCGGCCTGGCCCTGCCGCTGCTCGCCCTGTTCGGCTACGCCCCGGGGGCGCGCGACGCGCAGGCGCTCAGCGCGCTGCTGGTGGCGTATTGCGTGCTGCCCTGCCTGCTCAAGCTGGCGGCTGCCGCCTGCCTGTATTTTCTTGTCATCAAACACCCGCAAGGGGTCCCACCATGAAACACTTTCTCCACAGGAGCGCAACCGCGCTCGCGCTGTCCCTTCCCCTGCTGGCCGGTCTGGCGGGCTGCGCCGGCCCGCAGATCAACGACTACGCCGCCGAAAAACCGGTGCTCGACATGCGCCGGTATTTCAACGGCACGGTCGATGCGTACGGCGTCTTCACCGACCGCTCCGGCAAGGTCGTCAAACGTTTCACCGTGGTCATGACCTGCAGCTGGCAAGGCCCGCCGGGCGCCGAGACCGGCGTGCTCGACGAAGCCTTCACCTACTCCGACGGCAGCACGGACCGCCGGGTCTGGACGCTCAAACGCACGCCCGACGGCCGCTACACCGGCACCGCCGCCGACGTGCTGGGGGAAGCGGCTGGCGAAGAGAAGGGCAATGCCTTCCGCTGGGGCTACACACTCAAGCTGCCGGTGGACGGCCGCGTGATCGAGGTGCAGTTCGACGACTGGATGTACCTGATGAACGACAAGGTGCTGCTCAACAAGGCGGTGATGAGCAAGTTCGGCGTGCGGCTCGGCGAGGTCACGCTCTCGTTCGTGAAGCGCTGACCACACCTTCCTGATTCAAGTCAAATCGGCCTGTATCCCTTTATCCACCTGCGCCAACAGCTATCATTTTTATAACAAAGCAGCACCATGCCGTACAACCCTCCCCTTCGTGACTGGCACGGCAAAACCGTGTGGCTGGTCGGCGCCTCCAGCGGCATTGGCCACGCCACGGCGCATGCGCTGCACGAGGCTGGCGCCAAAGTCGTGGTCTCTGCTCGAAACGGCGCGGCGCTGGAAGCCTTTGTGGCCGCCCACCCCGGCGCGCAGGCCTTGATGCTCGACGCGTCGGATGCGGCCGCCGTGAAAACCGCGGCGCAGTCCCTGCTGGCCCAGGGCCCGCTGGACCTGATGATGTATTGCGCGGGCTACTACAGGGAACAACGCGCCACCGGTTTTGACCTGGCGGACATGCTCAGGCACCAGCAGGTCAACTACGTGGGGGCGCTGTATGTGCTCGACGCGGTGTTGCCGGCGATGCTGCAACGCGGCAGCGGTCACCTCAGCCTGGTCGGCAGCGTCGCCGGCTACCGTGGCCTGCCGCAAAGCCTGGCCTACGGCCCGACCAAGGCGGCGCTGATCAACCTGGCCGAAACCCTGTACCTGGACCTGCAGGCCAGTGGCGTGGGGGTGAGCTTGGTCAACCCGGGCTTTGTCGAAACACCGCTGACCGCCGGCAACCAGTTCAGCATGCCGGCCCTGATCAGCCCGGCCCAGGCGGCGACGGAGATTCTGGCCGGCTGGGCGCGGGGCGAGTTCGAGATCCACTTTCCGAAACGGTTCACGCTCTGGATGAAAACCCTGCGCGTCCTGCCCTACGCGCTGTATTTCCCGGCGATCCGGAAATTCACCGGCTTGTGAGCACCCCATGATGAATACCCGGGTCGAGCCACTGGTGCAATTTTTTGAAACCCTGAGTCCGGCTGGCGTTGCGCGCATGGGCGAGTTCTATGCGACCGACGCCTGGTTCAAGGACCCGTTCAACGAGGTGCAGGGCCTGGCGCAGGTGCAGCAGATCTTCAGCCACATGTACGTGGCACTGGACCGGCCGCGTTTTGTGGTGACGGCGCAGGTGGTCGACGGCAGTCAGTGTTTCCTGACCTGGAACTTCGAGTTTTATTTCAGGCGGCGCGGGCCACAGCAGTTGCAGACCATTCGCGGCGCCTCGCACATCAGCTTCAACGAGGCCGGCCTGGTGGCGCGCCACCGCGACTACTGGGACGCGGCCGAAGAGCTGTATGAAAAGCTGCCGCTATTGGGCAGCCTGATGCGCTGGCTGAAAAAACAAGCCCGTAAATAGCCCTCACGGTCATTCACCCAAGCGACCGCTCCTGTTTTTATAGCTGCTAGCGCCCGCCAACAAAGGGCTACAGACCTTTTTAGGTCCGAACCGCTTCAGCTGGGCAGAGTGTCGACAAAACTCGGACGCTGCGCCAGTTTGTCGTACAGCCGGGTCAGGTTGGGGTGGGGCGTGCGCCAGTCGATCTGCGGAAAACGGAAGTCCAGGTAACCGAGCGCGCAGCCGACGGCGATGTCGGACAGGCTCAGGTGGATGCCGCTGCAAAAAGGCTTGTCGCCCAGACCGGTGCTCATGGCCCGCACGGTCGTGTCGATCTTGTCCATCTGGCGGTCAATCCAGGCCTGACAACGCTGCTTGTCGTCACGCCCGGCCCAAGTGGCCTCCAGCCGGGCCAGGATGGCCGCGTCGAGCAGGCCGTCGGCCAGCGCTTCCCAGGTCTTCACCTCGGCGCGTTCGCGGCCCTGCACCGGAATCAGCTTGCCGACCGGCGACAGGGTATCCAGGTACTCCACGATCACACGCGAGTCGAAAACGGCTTCTTCCGACCCGTTGGCGCCTTCCATGACCAGACAGGGCACCTTGCCCAGCGGATTGGATTCGGACATGGTCGTGCCCGCAGCCCAGACGTCTTCAATGACGAACTGGTAGTCGAGCTTTTTTTCCGCCATCACGATGCGCACTTTGCGCACATAAGGGCTGCCGTAGGATCCAATGAGTTTCATAGTCAATCTTTTGTCGTGAGCCCTGGGGCTTGGTGGCTTGGGGGGTCGCGATACCTTAAGCCAACTAGCTTAGCAGGCCCCAGCCGATTGCATTCTATCGAGTATGCGTCGGCCGGGCCTGTCACGCGGCAAAAACGGGGTAACCTGTCCGCCGGGGCGCCAGGCCACCCGCCTACAATGTCGCCCATGAACCCGTCCACCAGCTTCTCCATCACCGCCCTGTCTCCCCTGGACGGCCGTTACGCCGCCAAACTCGCCCCCTTGCGGCCGCTGATGTCGGAGCTCGGCTACATGCACCGCCGCGTCCAGGTGGAAGTCGCGTGGTTCATCGCGCTGTCGGATGCGGGTTTTGCCCAATTCAAGCCGCTGACCCCCGGCGCGCGCACCTACCTGCTCGGACTGGTCAAACATTTCTCGGAAAATGATGCGGCCGCGATCAAGGACATCGAAAAAACCACCAACCACGACGTGAAGGCGGTGGAATACTGGATCAAATCGAAGTTCGAGGCGCGGCCGGAGCTGCAGTCTGCCGCCGAATTTGTGCATTTCGCCTGTACCAGCGAGGACATCAACAACACCAGCCATGCGCTGCAGCTCAAAAGCAGCCGCGAGCAGGTCTTGCTGCCGGCGCTGGACAAGGTCATCACGCAGCTGCGCGAGATGGCGCACCGCTACGCCGACGAGCCCATGCTGAGCCGCACCCACGGCCAGACCGCCAGCCCGACCACCGTCGGCAAGGAAATTGCCAACGTGGTGGCGCGCCTGAACGTGGCGCGCGAGCGTATCGCCGCCGTCAAGCTGATGGCCAAGATGAACGGTGCCGTTGGCAACTACAACGCCCACCTCTCGGCCTGGCCCGACTTTGACTGGGAGGCGCTGAGCCGGCGCGTCATCGAGTCACCCGAGCCGCTGGGCCTGGGCCTGACCTTCCAGGCCTACAGCATCCAGATCGAGCCGCACGACTACATGGCCGAGCTGTTCGACGCAGTGGCGCGCACCAACACCATCCTGATCGACTTTGCGCGTGATGTCTGGGGTTATGTCAGCGTGGGTTATTTCAAGCAGCGCCTCAAGGACGGTGAAATCGGCTCCAGCACCATGCCGCACAAGGTCAACCCGATTGATTTCGAGAACGCCGAAGGCAACCTCGGCCTGGCCAATGCGCTGCTGCGCCACCTGAGCGAAAAGCTGCCGATCAGCCGCTGGCAACGCGACCTGACCGACAGCACTGTGCTGCGCAACATGGGCGTGGCTTTTGGTTATGCCGTGCTGGCCTACAGCTCCATGAGCACCGGACTGGGCAAGCTCGAACTCAACCACGAAGCCCTGGCCGACGACCTGGACGCCTCGTGGGAAGTGCTGGCCGAGCCTATCCAGACGGTGATGCGCCGTTACGGCGTGCAGGGCGCTTACGAAAAACTCAAGGAAGTCACGCGCGGCAAAACCGTGACGGCCGAAGCGCTGCACGGACTGATCCGCTCGCTGGAGATTCCGGACGCGGAAAAAGACCGCCTGCTGGCCATGACCCCGGCCAGCTACACCGGCAAAGCCGCTGAACTGGCGAAACGGATTTAGCCCCCACGCTTTTCACTTCGTCTAATGCGCTGCCCCCCGAGGGGGCCGCTGCGCCTGCGGGCCGGCAAAGCCGGACCCGCGGCCCTGGCTGGGGTAAGAGCCTCGCGCTGTACCCAACAATACTAGGCGGCCGGCATGTCGGCGCCGCAGGACCAGCACTGCTCAAAGCCGCCTTCGACCATTTCGCCGCAGGCGCAGAGCCAGCGTCGCTGCGGCAAGTTTTGCAGGCTGTGCAGCAAGGCCTCGGCGCGCGGCTTTTCATGGTCGTGGGTCAGCCAGACTTCGGGCTGGCACTGGTCGGGCGGCAATTGTCCCGCCACGCTGCCAAGAAAATAGCGCTGCACCGTGGCCGAAAAACCTGCCTGCTGCAGCACATCGGCCCAAAGTGCCGCGATGGCAATGTTGGGAGCGCGGGCAAGTCGGAGCATGGGTCCAGTTTACTCCTGAATCCATAGCTGCCTGCGCCCGTCACATAAGGGCCGGAAGCCGAAAAAGCTTGAACTCCGCAGGTCAGACGGACATCGGCGGCGCGTCTTTCCTGTCGCGGTTTTCCAGCGCGCGGTCGGCATACCGGCCGAAACGCCAGGCCGAGTCTTCCTGCGTGATGCGCCGCCAGGTTCCGCGTTTGGCGGCCGGGCTCATTTCGGGCCAGCGCTGCACCTCCTCGAAGGTGCGCCCGCAGCCCTTGCACAACTCGTCGCCCTGGCTGGTCGAGCAGATGGCAATGCAGGGCGTGTCGGCGGTCGTGTCGTACCAGCCGCGCCAGGCCGCCATGGCCTGGGGCGGAAAACCGGCCTCGCCGGCCTCCTCCTCGCGGTAGAAAACCAGCATGGCGTACACCTCGGCCAGCGCACGCAGTTCGGGTGCCAGCGTGATGCCGTCGGGCGACGGCTTTTTTTCGCGCCAGTAATTGATGGCCGCTTCGATGTCAGTGATGTGGATGCCAGGCATGCGGGACGATGCAATCGGAAAAAGGAAACGTGGAGGCTGAAAACGGGCCGCCGCTGGGGGCGGCGCCCGCTATTTCCGGCTGGGCCGTGAATGATAGGCCAAGCAGGCAGCCTTCTGCAGCGCCAAGCTGTTTTCAGGGGTAACGCAGCCGGACTTTGCAAAAAAGCGCGCTTTGTTGTCAAATACGGGGTTCCGAAGGGGAGTAACTCCCTCGTCTGGCTGCACCGGAATCTCTCCCGCCGCCAGACGTTCAACAAGTCGTCATTACGAAGTTCCCACTTCCGGCTTGTTGGACATGCAGCAAAACTGCGTGTCGAGCCAGACCTTCGATTGAAACCTGACCAGGTTTGATCGAGGCGTCGCGGCAACCATTCCGCCCCTCACCGACCTGTCCGGTTTTAACGAAGCTGGAAGTCCGCCCGCCGGACTGCCATGTTGCAACCTGACGTGAAAGTGCTCAATGGAATTATTCTCAACACCCTGGTGGTCGGCCCTGCTGGCGATCATCCTCATCGACCTGGTGCTCGCCGGCGACAACGCGATTGTGATCGCGCTGGCCGCGCGCAACCTGCCGCCCCATCTGCAGAAAAAAGCCATTGCCTGGGGCACCGTGGGGGCCATTGCCGTGCGCTCAGTCATGACCGTCGGTGTGGTCTGGCTGCTGAAGATTCCCGGCCTGATGCTGGTCGGCGGCCTGGGCCTGCTCTGGATTGCCTACAAGCTGCTGGCCGACCAGGGCGACAAGGAGCACGACGGCCCGGTGGCCAGTACCTTCTGGGGCGCGATGAAAACCATTGTGGTTGCCGATGCACTGATGGGTGTGGACAATGTGCTGGGCGTGGCGGGTGCAGCCCACGGCTCGTTTGACCTGGTGGTCATCGGTTTGCTGGTCAGCATCCCGATCGTGGTGTTCGGCAGCACCATGGTGCTCAAGCTGGTCGAGCGTTTTCCCATGATCATCAACATAGGCGCCGCGGTGCTGGCCTTCACCGCCGCCAAGATGATTGTGAGCGAGCCCCTGCTGGACCCGGTCTACGGTGGCCCCGGCTCGCTGCCCGCATCCGCCGCCTTGAACACCGCCGCGCAGTTGGGCACCTACGCCCTGGCCGTGGCCGGTGTTCTGGGTGCAGGCTGGTGGGTCACGCGCCGTGCCAGGGCCATGCAGCCCGGCAACGCGGTGGCCGACCACGCCAACTGACATGAAGCCGGCAGGAGCTCACTGATGGACACCACGATTGTTTATGTCGACGAAGCCGCCCATGCGCTGGACATGCTGGCACCCCTGCTGCAACCCGGCCAGGCGCGCGCGCCGACGCGCTGGATCGTGGTGGGTTGCGCCCCGCGCATCACACACCGCGTCAGCAAGTGGGTCACGCACAGTGCCCGCGAAAGCTGGCGCGGCAAGTGGGCCGAGAAAGTTTTTGAACAAATCGTCCCGCTGCTGCAGGCCTCCGGCGACCCGGTCATCACGCACCTGGCATGCGGCTCGCTCGATGAGTTCACCGCCACCTTGCGGGCGCGGCACGGCGAGGGGCGTCTGGTGGACGCGCGCCGGCCCAGACCCGGGGCGGACCTGCAGTCAGCACGCGGGCCGCATCCCGGCGAGCCACGCGGCGTCTGGGGCTTTGCCGCCATGCTGGCCGGCTCCGGCCTGCTGTTGACGGTCGATTAGAAAACTGCAGACTGCGGTGGTATTCTTGAGCGCATGAAACTCATCGTCAAATGGCTTTGCAGCGCTGCCGCCTTGCTGGCGGTGGCTTATCTGTACTCCGGCGTGACCGTGACCAGCTTCCCGGCGGCACTGCTTGCCGCGGCCGTGCTGGGCGCGCTCAACACGGTGGTGCGCCCGGTGCTGGTCTTGCTGACCCTGCCGGTGACACTGGTGACGCTGGGGCTGTTCCTGTTTGTCATCAACGCCCTGATGTTCTGGGCGGCGGCCAGCCTGCTCAGCGGCCTGCATGTCACAGGATTTGTCGCTGCCCTGATCGGTTCGCTGATTTACTCGGTGCTGCAGCTAGCGATCGAGTTTCTCCTGGAGCGCCTGCTCCCGAAGTAGCTGGTCGATCTCACGCGCCCGCGTGTCGATGATGGACGCATCAATGTAGTTGCCGGCCGCCGCGCCGCCACCGCGGCCGCTGCGCATCAGGTCCTGCGCAGCCTTGAAGCGGTCGCGGGCCGCCGGGTAGTCCAGCTGGGCCACCCGGCTCTCGGCATCGGCCCGGATCGCGCGCAGCGTCTGCCCCTGCTGGCCCCAGGCCGTCGCCAGCAACTGCCAGGCGATGGCATCTTTCGGATGGGTGGTAACCCAGGTTTGCAAGGCGCCCGACACATCCTGCGCCCGACCTGCCGCGAGATCCGCCCGGGCCTGCAACAGCAGGGCCGCCCGGCTGCGCGTGTTGCCGAGTTTCGGCAACCCCGCCGTATTGCCGGCAGCCAGCTCGATCTCCAGCACCAGCCATTCCACCGGATCGGCCAGTGTCGTCTTCGCGGGCGCTGCCAACTTGAGTTTGCCCACCAGGCTGCGCGCCAAGGCGTGGTCGCGCAAGCGGCTCGCCGCCAGGGCGCCGCCATACAGGGCACCGACATCGCGCGGTGTCCATGCCGCATTCGCCGCACCGGCGAGTGACACACGCTGCGCATCTGCCACCATGGGCCGCAGGCCGTCCACGCCCGGGTCGGCCAGCACACGCGCCCGCGCCGCCATCATGGCGTGCAGCGTGCGCGTGCCGCCCGGCTCTTCACTGGCGTTCTTGGGCGCCGGAACCGCCCCGCCTTCCAGTTGCAACCGGCCCTTGATCTCGGCAATACGTTCGGTCGTCAGCGGGTGGCTGCGCAGGTAGGGGAAAGCGCCGTTGTCATTGAGCCGCGAGGCCTGCTGCAGCTTGTCGAACATGCTGGCGAAACCCTGCTTTTCGAAGCCCGCGTCGGCCATCACGCCAAAGCCGACCCGGTCGGCTTCGCGCTCCATGTCACGCGAAAAATTGAGCTGGTTCTGCACGGCCAGCGCCTGCCCGCCGGCAATCGCTGCATTGGCGGCGTCCGGGCTTTTGTTGGCAGCCAGGGCGCCGAGAATCATGGCGGCAATCAGCCAGGGCATTTGCTGGCTCTGCTTGCTCATCAGGCGCGAAATGTGCCGCTGCGTCACGTGACTCAACTCATGCGCCAGGACCGAGGCCAACTCGTCGCGGGTGGCCACCGCGCCTATCAGCCCCAGATGCACACCCAGATACCCCCCTGGCAAGGCGAAGGCGTTGATGCTGCGGTCACGGATCTGCATGACGTCCCAGGCAAACCGCTCGTCCAGTTCGGGGCCCAGCTCGCCCCGGGTGCGCGCCGCCGTCATCAGCGGCTGCCAGATGCCCTGCAGGTAGTCGCCCAGCACCGGATCGTCCAGGTAGTCGGGGTCGCGGTAAATGCTGGCAGCAATCCGGTCGCCGAGCCGCCGCTCGGCGCTGGCGGACAGCTCCGAGGTGTCACCCAGCGCCGGCAGCGCGCCGCTGGGCCGGGCCGGCGTCTGGGCCTGCGCCAGGCTCACAGGCGCCATGAAAATCATGGCCGCCAGCGCAAGAGGACTCAGAACAAAAAGCTTCCTTGGCAGGAACGAATCAGAAAGAGTCAATGGGAACAAAAGCAATCACCTCGGTAGTTCGAAGGTCGAGCAGGACCGTCCAGAATTTGTCGCGTCCTGCCATGGGAACGTAAGCCACGGACTCGCTGGTCCTGCCGCGATCCGGTCCGGACCGCAAGGCGGCATCGATAGTGCCCACCTGACCAGGAAAACGGTTTTTCAAATCGCCCAACGGTCTGGCGACTTTGAGAATCTGCGGCCTGGCCTCGTCATAACGTTGCCACAGGAAGGGTCTGGCGCCCAAGGGAAAGCCCTGCACGGCAGCCACGGTAGCGTCCGAACCTTCCTGCTGGCTCCTGAAGTTACGCACCGACAGCAGCGTCGGGCCGGTCCAGGGCAGTCGCCGCAACTCCGGCGGCGCCAGGTCCATTTCTTCTTCGGGAATATCAATGGCATGCACCACCCGAAACCGGTCGATCTCAAACACCAGGTGGACCGGACGCGCAACAGACACTGTCCACAAACCATAAGCCAGCGCCGCCACCTGCAACATACCGATCACCGTAAGATCGCGGCGCAACTCGGCCACCGGCTTGTTGCGGTTAAACACCGCCAGGGTCAACAGCGGTCCCATGATGACATCGACCGCCATCACGATCAAAAACAGGTGGCGCCCGCCGGATATTTCGCGGTAGGGATAGGGATACCAGAGGGCAAACACCAGCCAGGCCGCCAGGGCCGCCACCGCCAGGCTCAGCGTGAGATGGATTCCGGCCGCCGACAAGCGGCTTTTCAGGGAAGGGGGCACTGCGGGCATGCTCTTATGATGAGGGTTGCTTGTAAAGGTTTCGTAACAGTATGACAACGACTTCACCGCTGACACATTTTGACGGCCAGGGACAGGCGCACATGGTTGATGTGGCCGGCAAACCGGCCACCCACCGGGTGGCTGTGGCGCAAGGCCGCATCACCATGAATCCTGCCACATTGGCCATCATCCTGGAAGGCACCGCCAAAAAGGGCGACGTACTCGGCATCGCCCGGATCGCGGGCATCATGGCCGCCAAAAAAACCAGCGAACTGATTCCCCTGTGCCATCCGCTGGCACTGACCCGCGTGGCGATGGATTTCAGCCCCGACATGGGCAGCGCCAGCATTGTTTGCCAGGCGACGGTCGAAACAGTCGGACCGACCGGCGTGGAAATGGAGGCCCTGACTGCGGTGCAAGTGGCACTGCTGACGATCTATGACATGTGCAAGGCCGCCGACCGTGGGATGACGATGACGGATATCAGGCTGCTGGAAAAACACGGTGGCAAGTCGGGAAGTTTTATAGCGACCCCCTAGTCGCGTCCGGGG
Organism: Polaromonas sp. 39-63-25; assembly: GCF_002278925.1. Classification (GTDB taxonomy): domain Bacteria; phylum Pseudomonadota; class Gammaproteobacteria; order Burkholderiales; family Burkholderiaceae_C; genus Polaromonas. The sequence goes on along the minus strand of NZ_NCJH01000003.1, from coordinate 71,481 downwards.
TCAGTCTGCAGGCCCGCCAGTCAGGCCGTTGGCGTGGCGCCACTTTGTGTAGTCGTCGGGAAAAGCCGCACGGTACCGGACCAGATGCAGCAAGGCTTCATCGTCACGCCCCAGCATGACTGCACTTTCAATCACCTTTTCAATCACCCGTGGCTCAGGCGAGTAGTGCAGCAAGGCCGTGGCAGTGTCGAATGTCCATTGCGCGTTGCCAGGCCGAAGCGAGGTGGTGGTCAACTCCGCAAACTCCACCTGGTTCCGGAAAAGCCAGGATCCACGAACCTTGTTCAGCGTATCGTTACGATAGGCCGGGTCGCGCGCCTGCGGCGCCAGGTAGAGCTGGCTGATGCGGTGGTAGTCCCAGGCGGCATAAGCCACCGCTGCCAACAATGCTGTGACCACGACAAGCCGAATTGCTGCTGCCGCGCCCGCGTAGGGACGTGAGCCCGTCATCGGCTCTCGCGGCGCCGGCCACAGCATCCACACACACAGCCCGAATGCCATCTGGAAGGGGCCGTACCACAGCGGATACTCCAGCATGCTGTGCAGCATGATGACGGCCAGCACACCCCAGGCCATCTGCCGGGTCGGATCCGTTTCGCGCCATGGCTTGGCACGCCAGACGACCCAACCCGCACCAACACAAACAGCCAGCGCCAACGGAATGCCCAACTCCACAGCCATATGCAACGGCAGGTTATGGGCATTGTCCAGGATGTCGCAGAAACGTGCGCCGGGGTAAAGCGTCATGTAATGCGCATAATCCAGCTCGCCCCAGCCCCAGCCCAACCATGGTTTTTGCGCCATCAACTCAAGAACATTAGACCAAAGCACCAAGCGACTAGCGCAGCCCCCCTGCTCCGAAAAACGACCCAGCACGCCACCCGTGCTCGTACCTGTCAGCAGCATAAGCAGAGGCGGCAGCATGAGCAAAGCCACACCATAGGTGCCCAAGGCGGCGACAGTGATCCGCAGGGGCCGTCTACCTCCTGGAACTGACCAGAAGGCTGCCAAGGCGGCTATACCGACCCACTGCAAGGTTCCAGTCCTCGAACCTGAGGCTGCATTCCCGAGAGAGAGCAACACGATGGCCACAACAACACCTCCTGTAGCCCGTCGCCCCGTGGCTTTCCACGTCAACGCGAGTAGCCCGATACCCATGAGCGTCGCAAATTGGTTGCGCTGACGCAAGTTACCAAAGGCCTCGCCGGGACCCGCCTGATTCACCCAGGGAAGAAACGCCTCGCCATAACCAAAATACTGAATCAACCCTCCGCCGGCACTGACAAGCGCCGCCACCAACCATGCCTGGGCGACCAGCGTCGGCGTTGCCAAGGGGGAGCGGGCAATTCCTTGCGCTCCAAATAGCACTGCCGCACAAGAGATTGCGGCAAGCCACGGCTGCATGGCCGGCATCGGACCGCCAGCAAAAGGGTTCAGCCATGGCGCGGTCAAGGCCAGGAGAGCCATGACGTTCATCCACGAGGCTGAAGGCGCAGGCGTGGCACGAATGGTCAAATTTTCGTTCATGGCATCAACCTCGAGAACACGCGCGTTGAAGCAAGCGACATAAAGGTGGAAAATTCGACAAAGGGCGCGTCCGCGGAGTCGAGCGGCGGCATGAGTTCGACATTTCTTGAGCTATATTTGATCATGGCAGAAATCGATGAACGCTTCCTGAATGTAAATCGCTATGGCGTATTAAGCGTCCCTGGACCCTTATGGCTTGCCATGGCATTTCTGGGGCGACACTGGTTGCTGCTCATCGTGGCCTTGGCCTCCCGAAGGTCCCCCGAAGCTGTCCAGATGGCGGGCAATAGCTTGTCGTGGGTGGTGCTGCTGCTTGAGTTTCCAGTGATGTTGTTGGCCTATGCTGCATTTTCCCGGCACCCGGACACTGGTGGCCTGATCCGATTTATCTGGTCGAAAGGCCGCTTCATACTCGGCATGACCGCGACGCTGAATCTTGTCCTGCTCGGCTGGTTCCTCTGGAATTCCGAGGTCTGGCGCCGGTGGCCTGAACTGTTTCTCGCCAGTTGCGGGCTGCTGGACGTAGTCATCATTTATGGCATTTACACATCCGGGTACATCAAGCAAATTTTCCTGGAGTTTCCCCAGCCGGTCTCTGTCAAAGGCAAGTCTTCATGATCCGTATCTTCATAGGTTTTGATCCACGCGAAACGGTAGCATGGCATGTGCTGACGCACAGCATCCTGGCACGTTCGTCTCAACCAGTGAGCTTCATCCCGCTGGCGTTGAACAACCTCAAAGACCTGATGTGGCGTGAGCGCGACCCCTTGCAATCCACCGACTTTTCATTTTCCCGCTTTCTCACACCTTACTTGAGTGGCTACGAAGGCTGGTCACTCTTCATCGATTGCGACATGCTTATCCTTGAGGACATCAGCAAGTTGTGGGCCTTGCGTGACGACCGTTATGCCGTGATGTGTGTCAAACATAACCACGTTCCGACTGAGATAACCAAATTTCATAATGAAAAGCAGACTGTGTATGCAAAGAAGAACTGGTCGAGCGTCATGCTGTTCAACAACACCAGATGCCGGGCACTGACGCCTGAATTCACGAATACAGCAAGCGGCCTGGAGTTGCATCAGTTCAAGTGGCTAGAGAGCGATGATCTGATAGGCGACTTGCCGGCAGGCTGGAATCATTTAGTTGGCTACGACAATGCGCGGACAGACGCTTCGAACGTGCACTATACGAGCGGCGGCCCCTACTTCAATGAATTTCAAGCATGCGAATATTCGGACGAATGGGTCCAAGAGAAACTAAGTATGTTGCGCGCGGACCAGCGATGCTGATACTGCAGCGCTTCTGACGGACTCCTTCATGCTTATCCACTGGATCGTCGACGGTGTTGCCGGAAATTCCGACTCCGGCTTTACTAGTCCGCTCGCGTCCAATCGCTATCGGGCGATATTGCCGGCGCAGCAGTTGCTGCAGGAAGGCCATACCATCCAGTTCATACCCATGAACCAATGGACCGGTTATGCCTCCAATTTGGACATCCACTTGCCCGACGTCTGTGTGATCGGCAAGCTACTTCCCGGCAAGGACCCGCTGCGTTTCTCCCGTCTTAGCCAACAAATTCTCCAAGGGGCGGCAACAGCTTCAGCGTTGGGGGTACTGGTGGTTGCCGACTTCAGTGATGATCATTTTGATAACCCCGAAGTTGGGACGTATTGGCGCGCGCTCGCAGCGCAAGCTGGTATTTGTACAGCGGGATCTGACGTGATGGCGCAAGCCGTGCAACGCCACAGCAGTGGTGCGGTCGCAACGGTTGGAGATCCCTTGGCGTCACCAGGAGCCAAAGCCCGCGTTTTTTACAGGTCAACCGGAGTTGCGGCTTGGGCCCAAAGGCTGCTGGGTGGCAAAAAATCTTCGCCTCGCCTGAAGCTGGTGTGGTATGGAAACAATGGAAACTGGCCCTCGATGCAGCGGTGGGCCGATGCCTTGGGTGACTACTCTGCGACGCAACCGATGCTTGTCTGGGTCGTGACACGACCCAACGCCACCATTGAGAATTACATTCAGCGTTTTAACGACAAGCACAGCCCAGGTGCCTTGATGGAATTGGTTCCCTGGGACGAGGCAACCCAATGGACGGTCGTGGAGGACGCCGATATCGTCCTTGTGCCTTCTGACCTTTCCGACAGGGCCAAAGCCGCCAAATCTGCCAATCGGCTCACCGATGCACTCAACGCCGGACGTTATGTGGTGGCATCACCGATCCCGGCGTACGAGGTTTTCCGGCCTTACGTATCACTCACCGACAACCCAGTGCAGGCGATCCGGGACTATCTCGCACAACCTGCACAGGCCATGGAGAAACTTTCCGCGGGCCAAATCGCTGTCCGCATGCGCCATGGTGCTGCTCAGATCGCGACCGAATGGCTTCGGGCATTCCGCTTAAAGGGCGGCAGTACCAATGGTCCCCAACATCCTCAAATCCAAGCCTCTCCGCCGCAGGCTGCACCTAAAGCACTGATCCGCCTGAATCTTGGCTGCGGCGACAAAATTCTTCCCGGATATGTGAACGTGGATGTGGTGGAGGCGCGGGCGGGTAAGTCTCCCGATGTCATTTGCGACCTGCATGAGTTGACCTGTTTTGAAAACGATCATGCTGACGAGATCATGGCGATCCACGTGGTAGAGCATTTCTGGCGCTGGGAAATCGAGGCCATCCTGCGGGAATGGCTGCGGGTCCTGAAGCCGGGCGGTAGCATGATCCTTGAATGCCCGAATTTACTGAGCGCATGTGAAGCGCTGCTGGCAGAGCCTGAGCTCCGCTCGCGACAGGACAAGGCCGGACAAACGAGCATGTGGGTTTTCTATGGCGACCCCGGATGGAAAGATCCCCTCATGATTCATCGCTGGGGTTACACCCCTTACAGTCTGGCCCAACTCATGCAAAGCGTAGGGATGATCAATGTGCGGCAGGAGGCAGCCGTCTACAAGCTAAGGGAGCCGCGAGACATGAGATTGGTCGGAGAAAAGCCCCTTGGCGGGGGTGAAGAATGAGCACGCCCACTTTTGCCGAGCTTTTTATGGCCCACACGGGAAACGTGAGTTCGAAGTGGGCGCAGTATCTCGAGGTGTACGAGCGCTGCTTCTCACCGTACAGGAATAAACCCTGCAAAATTCTGGAGATTGGCGTGCAGAACGGCGGAAGTCTCCAGCTTTATCAAAAGTATTTTCCGGTCGCCGAGAAAATAATTGGCGTCGATATTGATCCTAAATGTAAAAGGGTAGAGTCAGGCAACATCTTCATTGAAATTGGCTCTCAAGCTGATCGCGATTTCCTGGCCGATGTCAGCGATGTGCACGGGCCGTTTGATATCGTTATCGATGATGGTAGTCATATTTTCGAACACCAGATTGCCAGTTTCGAAACACTTTTCCCGCGCATGTCATCGACCGCTGTTTATATTGTTGAGGACACACACACAAGTTACCTACCCGATTTTGATGGTGGCATCCGCAAGCCGGACACTTTCATCGAATACGGAAAATTTGTGCTCGATCAGGTCAATGCACCATTCTTTGCAGACTCGAACAACAAGGCCGCGTGGCTGGCGGAGCATCTGTACAGCGTGTTGTTCTACGACTCAATGGTGGTCTTCGAAAAGCGCCCCAAAGCCGCTCCGTTTGTACTTGCGATTGGCTCTGAAGGCCATCGACAAGTCCCCATCTTTCAGGATCTCGCGTTTTTTCGGGGAAAGCGTTCTCTTCCTTGAGTAAGCCTGTCTCTCGGCAATCTGCAATTGTCGCCTGACCTGGATCAGCGCTTGCGGCTGATGTGAACGATCACGGCTTCTGTCGCAAAATCGACGAACTCCTTGGTGTAGCCAAGTTCAGCCAATGCCCAGCGAAAATCATTTCCAAGTCGGGCTCTGGACAGCCAGCCGAGCTTGTGGCGGTCGTGGAATTCAACCGCTTTAATACAGGCATCTTCCGTTATGCGGGTAAGGCGATTTACGGAAGGGCGCTTTCCTGGCTGGCTATCCAGGGCAGGAGGGTATCGCTTGGCGATCTGGTCTGCCAGATCCACCGCAAAATCTTTTATTTCGGATTTTCGCCCTATGCGAAGAAAGCTCAACATCGAAAGTCCTGACTTGTGGAAGGGCACATCCATGTGCCCTTCCACAATCTAAAGTTAAGCAATCAGGTACCGCGGCAAGAAGCAGGTGCGTACTTGGCAATGGATGCGTTGCAAGTCCAGACCACGGTTTGGCCGGTCCAGCTCGGTGTCAAGGTGACGATAAACGAATCCGTACCAATCGCACTCTTGGAAGTCACAGCAATCGTTCCCGAAGTATCCACCGAACCGGTAGACACAAATTTCGAGGAGGAAATACCAAGCGCAATGGCGCTGGCAGCAGTCGCGCCAATTGCCATGGTGTTGGCCAGTTGTGCCGCTTCAGTCACACCCGTGCGGGCGGAAGAACCAGCCAGGATCACCTCAGAAGCGCGAGCGCGGATGGTGTAGTCCTGGTACGCAGGCAGTGCCACTGCGGCCAGAATGCCGATAATCGCCACGACGATCATCAGCTCGATAAGGGTAAAACCCTTCTGCATAGATTTCATAAAAACTCCTTGAAAATTAAACCCAACCTAGTGCGCGACGAAAGTCTGGTCGTGCCCATTGAGGGCAGCAACTCTTGTGCCATGCGGAAAGGGGCTGGATTCATTGATTTTTAGGGTGGAAAGCTACTTTTTAGTCACGCTGCCCGACAAATTTGTCAGGCACCAAAATCCCTTTCAGGCACCGGGTAGCCTCGCTGATAACCCCGGGCCAGTCATTGTGATGCGGTTGCCGAAGCACCCTGGCATCAGGGTACCAAGGCATCTGGGTGCTGTTCAGGCCATAACGCCATTCCGGAATGTGCGGCGCAAGCACCAGCACCTTTTTGCCCAGCGCGCCAGCATAGTGAACGGTGGTATTGCAAACAGTCACCACACAATCGAGGGCTTCAATTAAGGCAGCAAACTCGTCCAAGTCAGCAATTGCCTCGTTCCAGTGTGTCAGCATGACATTCGACGCTGCTGCAATTTTCAGGTCTTCGTCCACCGAGCCATACTGGAGGCTGATCCAGGTCGCACTCACTGCATTCGTCAGCGGCGCCAGCTCACTGGGTGACATCGAGCGCAGGATGCGTCGGGTAGCTTGTAAACCGCCGCGCCAGGAGACGCCAATCCACGGCCTGGGACCTGTCGCTTCAAGTTTCTGGCGCCAGTAAGCCACACGATCCGGATCAGCCTTCAGGTAAGCCTTACCCGGAAAAGCCCCGACGCTTGTCCTGAAGTACTGGGGCAAATCTCCGAGGGGCACGAAGTAATCGACATCCCCCACCGTTTTGGCCCACTCCATCTTCTTGTCCTGCTTGGTGTGGACGATTTCACATTGGGGAAACGAGCGGGCCAGCGTGGGCGCAACCCGTCCAATCACCTCGACCACAACGCGTGCCGGCCCCAAGGCCAACAGATCAGGTAAACAAGACGCCAACATCACCTGATCGCCCAAGCCCTGCTCGGCCAGCACCACAATACATTTCCCGGAAATATTCTGGCCGCGCCATTTCTTGAATGGCAACACCCGATACTGACGGGTATACGCCAATCCACGGTACGCATAACCTGCCCACCCCTCTGCAAAATTACCCAACAACAGATTGATCTGGGCGCGCTGCAAATGCAAATTGGCGTCCCGGGGCTGGATTGCCAGGGCTTCATTCAGCAAAGCCATCGCCTTGTCGAAATGTCCGCTGTAAGCCTGAGCTACCGCGTAGGAGACCAGAAACACGCTCTTTCGGTCCGGCTCCTTCTCGATCAGATCGTCAAACAATGCAATGGCTTCCTCGTAGTGACAAGCCGTCGACAATGTTGCAGCCAGCTGGGCCTGATGGAGGAAGTTAGGCTCCGTCTCAAACACCCGCCGCCTGACCTCAAGGGCCTCAGCGTGTTTTTCCAGGTTGCTCAGACATTGCGCCAAGTCGCAAAGCACCTTGATGTTTTCGAATCCTTCCTCCAAGGCACGATTCAAATATCGCTCAGCATCGGCATTTTCGTTGGCGGCAAGGAGCGCGGCTCCAAGTGCGGCAAGGGCTTGCCCATCCTGGGGGTGGCCCACCAGATAAGCCCGCAAAACGTCCATGCCGCTGCGGAAATCGCCCAGCTTACGATACAGAGCATCGAGTTCACACACCGGGTCTGCAAGATCTGCGTATTCCATGCAAATGGCTTCGGCTCGGGCGAGAGAGGCATCCGTTTCACCGGCCTTTCTCAAAACATCCACTTCATCCCAAAGCCGCCGCCAAGGCGCGCGCTCCTCATCGACGGTGCTCCTGGAGGTCGGCTCGGGCGGCATGATCGCTGGCGTAAACACTGCCCCAACCGCACTCATCTCCCCCTCCAGATAGGCCATGTTTTGCAAGGCGAGGGCGAACTTGGGATCCAGCTTCAGAGCCTTGGAAAAACATGCGTGAGCATCCCCCGGCTCCTGTTTGGCCAGGTAGACCAGTCCCAGGTTGTTCCAAGCAGCTTTGTCCTTGTCGTTCAAACGCAAGGCTTGGGTCAGCGGCAATTCAGCGCTTGGAAAATTCCCCATCGTGACCTGACAGCACCCGAGTTGAGCGAGGTAGCGCGGATCGTTGGTAGTGACGTTTTTCGCGAATTGAGCGTGTTCAATGGCGGCTTCCGTATCTCCCTGCTCCAGTAAAAGAAGGGAAAGACCGAAATGTGCGTCCGCAAAGCCGGGGGCTTCTTTAAGAACCGCCCGAAAACCGTCTTCCGCATCAGCATCCCGCATCTGGCGAAAAGCAATTTCGGCAAGAATGCAGTCCCTGGTCAAGTCGCGTCGAGGCGTTGCCGCATGAAGCTGATCCGCAGCTTCCTGCGCGGCCGGGAAGTCACCACTATCAATCAGCTCACGAACCTCTTCCACTGTCCAAAAGCGTTTCCCCGATGAAAAGAGTGTGCGTACTAACTGTTTGAGCATGAGCCAGATCCAGACGAAAGGGAAAACTGCATCATATCGATGCGATAAGGCTATTTACCTGAAAACCAGCCTTATAACACTAGGACATTTGCTTATTTGATGCAGACCGACCGAACCTGCTTGAGGTCGGTCAGCCCCATCAGCACTTTCTCCATCCCGTCCATTTTCAGTGTGTGCATGCCGCTGTTGACGGCCGCCGCAAACAGCTCTGCCACGCGGGCACGCTCCTGAATCAGCTTTTTCGCCGGATCGTCGGCCACCATCAGCTCATGCAGGCCGATGCGGCCCTTGTAGCCGGTCTGGTTACATTTATCACAGCCAACGGCCCGGTACATGGTAAGTAGGCCATCTTTGCCATAGCGCTCCATCCAGTCGTCCAGCAGCTTCTGTGCTTCGCCGCCGGGATCGGTCTTCCAGGCTTCCGTGTTCCGCAATTCTTCCGAATACTCCCTGATGAAGTCCTTGACTTCCTGTGAGCTCGGCTGGTAAGCCTGCTTGCAGTCACAAAGCTTTTTGGCCAGGCGCTGGGCCAGGATGCCGAGCAGGGCATCGGCAAAATTGAAAGGGTCCATGCCCATGTCCAGCAGCCGGGTGATGGACTCAGGGGCAGAATTGGTGTGCAGCGTCGAGAACACCAGGTGGCCGGTCAACGAGGCCTCCACGCCCATGGACACGGTTTCCTTGTCGCGCGACTCGCCGACCATGATGATGTCCGGGTCAGCACGCAGAAAAGCACGCATCACCAGGGCAAAGTCGATGCCTGCCTTCCTGTTGATCTGGACCTGGCGCAAGCCCTTCTGCGTTATTTCGACCGGGTCTTCAGCCGTCCATATCTTGGTGTCTGGCGTGTTCAGAAATTTCAGGATCGAGTGCAGCGTCGTTGTTTTGCCTGAACCCGTCGGGCCACAAACGTAAAAAAGGCCATAGGGCTTGGAAACGGTTTTCTCCAGCCGCTCCCTGTTGTGATCCGTCAGTCCCAGCTTTTCAAGCGGGATGGGTTCGCCCGCAGCGAGTATCCGCATGACGACATCCTCGACACCTCCCGCTGACGGAATGGTGGCAACACGCAGTTCGATGTCGAGCGGTCCGTATTTCTTGAACTTGATTTTCCCGTCCTGCGGCTTGCGCTTTTCGGAAATGTCCAGATCGCACATGATCTTGAGCCGCGTGACCATGGCCTGGCGAAACTGGGCCGGCACCTCGATGTAGGGCAGCAAGCTTCCGTCAATGCGAAAACGGATGCCGGTCTTGGCCTTGCCCGGCATGGGCTCGATGTGAATGTCGGAGGCCTTCTGCTTGTAGGCATCAATGATGACCTTGTTGACAAACTTGACCAGCTCGTTGTCGGCGGCGGCCGACTCCAGCGCCGAATCGTCGTTGGCATCGTTTTCGAGCGGCGAGTCCATGTCGGCCAGAAGCTGGTCAATGGAGCCGCCCTCGTTGCCCGCGCCAAAAAGCTGGCTCAGTGTTTCGTCAAATTCGGTCTGGGTGGTCACGCAGTAGGCGAACTTGCTGATTTTCGGGAATACCTGCGGGACCACCCGGGCTCCCCGCACCGCCTCGGGATCAACACACATGATGACCAGACCGTCCGGCGTTTCCTCCAGCGGCATCCAGCCCTGCTGCTCCACAAAGTGCCGCTTGAGCAGGCCATGCAGCATTTCCGAACGTATTCGTCCCGCGTTGTAGGCCTCGTAGGGAACACCAAAGAACTTGCTCAGCGACGCGCCAATCTGCGCGGGACGAATACGGTAATCAGCCATCAGCAGATGTTCGACCGACTGGACCTCGTCGCGCGCCTTCTGGATGCAGTGGAGCAGTTCGTCCTGGCTCAACACCCCTTCGGTGACCAGCCCGTCGTACTTGGTCGCCCTGCGCCGCTGGGCGTCTTCGGCCTTCTGCATGCGCTGGCGAATGGCGATGCCCAGCGTCTGGCACAGTTGCTGCGCACCGTCTTCTTCCAGCTTCGCAAAAGGCTGGTCGCTGCGGTTGTTGATCACCTGCAGGACACCATAAAGCGTGCTGCCGTCCATCACCGGCGCTACAAGCATCTGTTTGGTGCGGTAACCGGAGCGTTTGTCCACCTCCTGCAGAAAACTCAGATTGGGATGGATTTTCTTGAGCGCTTCGTCGTCATACACATCGGCGATATTCACCATGGTTTTCGACAGCGCAACGTAGCCCGCAATGCTTTGCGCGCTGATGGGCAGCTTCAGGTCGCGGCTGGTGTTGAGCCCCGTCTTGACCTTGGAGATGATGGACGTGCGGTCTTCATTGACGGCGTAGAGGGTCAGGCGGTCGGCATTGAACAGCTTGCAGATATCCTGGCTGGCCTCCAGCATGATTTGGTCAATGTTCTCGGTTTCATGAATGCGGTTGGTGACCAGTTGCAGCTGGCGAAAATAAAGCGCTTCAAAAGTCACTCCCCGCTCCTGCGGTGGAAGCATCTGCGAGTCAAAAAACGCGTCTTCGTGGTCTTGCTGTACAACGGCATTCATAACTCAAACTCCTGGCCCGCGCGCAACCAGCGTATGTCGTGGGTAACGTTGGGACCAAACGGCGCCGTCTGGTCAAAGCGCTGGATCTCGGCCATGATCAAGTCAGTCTCCGCCGGCTTGGTATGGGTGATGTAAATCGGATAGTTCCTGCCTTTGTCGATGCAGTCCAGCTCGCTGGCCAGCGCATGAGGCGACAGATGCAGGCTACGCCGGGCCAGATCGCGTTCGCGGTTGCTGAAGGCCGTCTCGATCACCAGCATGGCGACATTGAGCTGGTTGATCCGGGCCCACAGCGCGGGGTTGCGCTCGGTGTCGCCGGTGAACACCCAGCACCCGGCGCCGGTGGCCACCGCATAACCCACCGCGGGCACAGTATGAACCGCAGGCAGCACTTCCACATATTTTCCCGCCAGCAGCAGCGTCTGGCCGACGGTCAGCGGATGAAAGCTGACAAACGGCGCTTCCGGCGTGGGGATTCTTGAGAAATCAGGCCAGATGGTGTTGTTGAAAATATGGGTTTTCAGCGCGTCGATCGTGCCCTGCAGCGCATGAATCTGTATCGGGGTCGTCCGTTGTGCCGCAATCGCGTCCACCATCAGCGGCAAGGCCGCCACATGGTCCAGGTGGGAGTGTGTCAGCAGCACGTGATCAACGCCGCGCATCTCGTCCAGCGTGAGATCGCCAACGCCCGTCCCGGCATCGACCAGCACGTCGTGATCCAGCAGGAAAGACGTGGTCCGGCAGCCTTTGGCAATCGCTCCCGAACAGCCCAGTACGCGTACTTTCATGGTCTTTTTTGGCTTGAGGCGCCGGCAGGCTGTGTCATTTGGTTTCGAAGTTGGTTGCCCCGTCCCACTCGGGATCAAACGGCAACAACCTCATGGAGGCTACACGGTCTGCATACAGCCGGTAAAGGTACTTTTGCGCATTCATGCGCTGTAAGTTGAGCAAATGCACATCGCAGTCGTCCCAGGCCTGGTCGCGGTAGGCCCTGAGCGCCAACGCCCACTCTCTCAGTTCGCTGCCCAGCTGCTTGTCGAGCTGGCCGGGAAGCGCCACCGGACAGAAAATGGCCACCGCCTGGTCCTTGCCCTTGACCCGGACCTTGTCGAGCTCCTGCCAGGCAAACCCGGTGGCCAGTTCGCGGGTGGACGCACTGACCACGGTATCGACGCCATAGATTTTGGACAGTCCTTCCAGACGAGACCCCAGGTTGACGGCGTCGCCAATGACGGTGTAACTGCGGCGGATATCCGAGCCCATGTCGCCCACGCACATGCTGCCGGTGTTCAGTCCGATGCCTATGCCAATTTCCGGCAAGCCCTTGCTGCGGTGCTCTTCATTGAGCTGGCGCACAGCCTGCACCATCTCCAGCGAGGTCTTGACCGCCAGAGCGGCGTGCTCGGGCGTCTCGACGGGTGCACCCCAGAAAGCCATCACGCAGTCACCCATGTACTTGTCGATGGTGCCGCGATTGCTGCGGATCAGGTCCGTGAGCCGGCTGAAAACACTGTTGAGCAGCGCCTGCAACTGCGTCGGTTCCATGGTTTCTGACATCCGGGTGAAGCCACGCATGTCACAGAACATCACCGTGAGCTCCTTGGCCGATGCCTTCATGCTGTAACTGTCGGGGTCCTTGACCATTTCATCGACCAGCTCGGGTGGCACATAGGTGCCAAACAAGTTGGCCAGTTCCCGCTTGGAACGGCTTTCCACAAAATAGCCATAACTCATGTTCAAGGCAAACGCCGTGAGCGCCATGACCAGCGCGGTGGCCAGTGGCAAGACCAGGCCATAGGCCGAATATAGCCAGAAATTCAGCCCGGCCAGGGCGGCTGTCACCGCGGCGCTGGTCGCCACCGCGCGCGGGGCGGACAGCAAAGGCAAGGCCAGAGCCAGTGTCAGCCCCGACAGCACCAGAATCACCACCTCGAAACCAACCGCATAGTCCGGTTTGACAAAGACCTTGCCATCAAGAAACCCTGAAATCACATTGGCATGGGTCTCGACGCCGGGATAGGTTTCCCCGACCGGCGTGACCCTCAGGTCCAGCAAGCCAGGCGCCGTGGTGCCGAGCAAGACAATCTTGTCCTTCAATTGACCCGGCGCCATTTTTCCGGCCAGCACATCGGACGCGGAGACATACCGGTAGGAGCCACCACTGGCGCCACCAGGCCCGCGAAACGGCACCAGAGTCGCCACCCGGTCATCCACCGGGATGGCGAGCGTTTTACTGCCCTGCTTGAGCAAAATGCTTTCCAGCCCCTGGTAATTGCGGGTCAGGAATTTTTCCTGCGGAAATCCGGGCTCGACGCCGGGCTGGCCCACCAGCATGCGAAACATCGCCAGGGACAGCGACTCGTAGTACTCGCCTTTGTATTCAGCCAGCAGGGGAATCGATCGAACGACCCCGTCGCCTTCCGTGATGGAGTTGAAAAACCCTCCCAACGGCGCAGCCTTGGCGATGGTATCGATGTTGGCACCGAAGCCGTTCCAGCTGGTAAACCGGATGGGCCGCCCCTTTAGCGCCTCCCGCCCCATGACGGGAGCAGGCAAAACACCGTTGACCCGGCCGTCCCGGTCACTGGTGAAGTAATACCCCAGCACGACGGGTTTGTTCTCCAGCGATTTTGCGAAGACGGCATCGTAGTCAAGGCTGGCCTGGATCTGGCCGAGCTTGTCGGTAAAGGCGGGCTGGTCCTTCAATTCGTTCCGGGCCAGTTGCTGCAGCCTTTTCAGGCCGGAGCTGTCGTCAGCCTCCGCAAAAACCACGTCGAATCCCAGCAGAGCGGCCTGTTGCCGCCCCAGCAACTCGTCCACGAGCGCGGCCAGCTTGTTGCGGCCCCATGGCCAGCGGCCGGCTTCCGCCAGGCTTTTTTCATCGATGTCCACGATGACAATGCGCTCATCCAGCGTCTTGGGCATGGTGGCCCGAAGGCGGGCGTCGTAAAGAATGTCATCAAGCCGCTGCAGGACATCCAGGCGTAACACACCACTGGCGTGGAGCAAGGCAAAAACCAGCGGAATCAGCGTGACGGCAATGCGAGGCCAATGCCGGGAAAAAAGTCGCATAAGGCCTCTTGAAGAGCCGCGATTTGCAGTGGATTTCCGGCCGAACGCGGGGTATCAGCCTGATCAGCGCTGGACGAATTGCATTTGCGTGCCTGCCAGCTCAAGTACATCGCCGTTTTTCAGCGGCACCGGCTCGACGCCAATGTGCGCTCCATTCAGCGTGGGCTTGTTGTCCCCTTCCACATGCGCCACGACAAAGCCATGCGGCCGCTTGGTGATGGCCGCAACCGCCACCCCGGGCTTGCCGATGGTGGTGACCACCTTGACCAGGGCAACTTCCCGGCCAGCGGCTGCGCCTGACATGACCTTGATGGCCGCGCTGGTGCCCGCCCCATCGGCGGGTGCAGGCGCTGCCGCGGCTGTTGCGGCCCCGGCAGGCGCGACCAACCCGGCCGAACCGGCCTTGATGATCATCGTTTTCTCAAAGCCCGCACTCGCGGCTTCGTTGACATACTTGATCTTGTACTTGCCGATTTCAACGGTGTCACCGTTGTTGAGCTGCTGCTTCTTGACAGCCTTGCCGTTGAGATACGTGCCATTGGTGCTGTTCAGGTCCTCAACAAAAACCTCGTTGCCGGACATCTGCAGAACGGCATGCTCCCCACTGACGGCCAGGTTGTCAATGACGATGTCGTTGTAAGGACGGCGCCCGAGCGACGTGCGGTCCTTGGTCAACTGGACCTCTTTGATCACAACGCCGTCAATAGAGACGATCATTTTCGGCATGGCCGACTCCTGTCTATTTTTTAGTATGTCACTCAATCGGACTATTTCCCCAGCATCCTGGACAGCAGGCCGCGTTTGACCGAGGCCTCCTTGGCTTGCGCCAGCAATACCGAAATATTATCCCGGCCGCCGCTGTCGTTGGCCGCAGCAACAAGCTGCCTGGCGATCTGCTCCAGCGACTTCGATCCCGATAGAATAGCCGCAATCGCCTCGTCACTGATCATGTCGGACAGGCCATCAGAGCACATCAGGTAAATATCACCCAGCTCCACACGGTGTTCGTTGACTTCCAGCAACACCGCGTCCTCCACACCCAAAGCCCGGGTCACCAGATTCTTGTTCACCGAAGTCAGCGCCTGCTCCGGTGTGATCAGCCCCGCGTCGATCTGCTCCTGCAGCAGGGAATGGTCCTTGGTGATCTGCTCGAGCTGGCCACCCCGCAAGCGGTAACAGCGCGAATCGCCAATGTGGCCCAGCATCAGGCGGGTGTTCTGGAACACACCGACCACCAGCGTGGTGCCCATGCCCGAGTACTGCGGGTTGGAGTTGGCTGCGTTGAAAATGGAATGATTGGCGTTTTCGACACAGATCTCCATCGCCCGCCGCACCTCCTTGCCGTTGGCATGCTTACCAGCCTGCGCCAGCCAGCGCCCCAATTCGGACTTGATAAATGCCGTCGCCATGCCGCTGGCAATTTCACCCGCGTTGTAGCCACCCATGCCGTCAGCCAGAATGCAAAGACGGGTAGGGGCATCAAACGTCACGGAGTCTTCGTTGTTGTCCCGGGTTAAACCGGGGTCTGTCTGGGTGCAAATCTCGTAAATCATCGTGTTTTTGTTATGGCTTCAAATCTGTAGCATCAACGTCGGCCGGGGAATCCGGCAGAGAGCGGGCCGCAATTGTCCGTGCAAAAGCAGGATTGTCGCCGGGCGCAAACACTGCCGTCTTTTCACCGCCTTCCGAACCTGTGGTGGCGGCACCGGCGGGGACAGCAGAGCCTGTGGGCGCAGCCGACAGCTCGGCAATGGCGATATGCAGATCAGCGGCAAACTGGTCGCCATCCTGATAACGCGTTTCAGGCTTTTTGCTCAGCGACAGCGCGACGATATCCGCCAGCCGCGCGGACAACTCATGGCGGATCACGCGAATGTCGGGCGCCGGCTCATTGGCTATCTTGTACATCAGCTCGGCCATGGAGTCGCCACGGAAAGGCAAAACGCCCGCCAGCATCTGGAACAGCATCACACCCAGCGAATAGAGATCCGAGCGTCCATCAACCTTCTTGCCGGCAATCTGTTCGGGCGACATGAAACTCGGGGTGCCGAGCACCAGGCCGGTTTTGGTTTTGCTCGAGTCGGTGATACGCGCAATGCCGAAGTCGGTCACTTTGACGGTGTCACTGTCGGGGTCGTACATGATGTTGGCCGGCTTGATGTCCCGGTGCACCACGTTCTGCTTGTGAGCGTAGGCCAGCGCCTCTGCAACACGCGCCACAATTGACAGCACCTTGGCAATCGGCAGCAGTTGCCCGTCCTTGGTGACGTCCAGCAGGTCCTTGCCCTTGAGGAACTCCATCGCGATGTAAGCCAGGTCGTGCTCTTCACCGGCATCAAAAATGGTCACGATGTTCTGGTGCTGCAGGCGGCCTGCAGTTTCGGCCTCGCGGAAAAACCGTTCACGGGCGTCCGTCAACTCGTCACCCTCAAACTCCTGGCTCAAGGCCATGGTCTTGATCGCCACCACACGTCCGATCTTGGGGTCCTTGCCCAGGTACACCACCCCCATGGCCCCCTTGCCCAGTTCCTTTTCAACCTGATAACGGCCCAGCATGGGCTTTTCGACACCACCGCCGTCGAGCAGCATGGTGCCCCCGGGGTGCGCTCCGCCACCACCCAGAATGACGGTTTCCGACAGATTCTTCGCGCGATTGAGTTTGGACTGCAGGTCCTTGTGGTTCTTGTTGTAGCTGGCCATGTATTCGTACACCGCCTGGGCCTTGTTGAATTGCCGCTTGCGCTCGAAATCAAGCGCCAGGTTGTTCATGTTGTCCATCAGCGCGTCGGTGAAAGGCACGCGTCGGAACCGGTCGAAAGCCATGTCCAGTTGCCCCTGCCCCTGCAGGGCCAGGCCCATCATGCGGTTGGTTTCGGCCGACTCTTCGTCGGACTTGAGCTTGCCGGCCTCGGTCATCAGGAAACGCTTGGTGGTCAGTGCCAGGTGGCCAATCACCAGGAGCGCGGCCGGAAACACCAGCTTGAGCCAGGTGGCAGCCGCCGACAGCAAGCCGAACTCGATCACCAGCAGCAGCACAAACAGCAGCAGCGTGATGACGGCAGCCTTGCCTGCAGACAGGCGCGGCAGGCCGGCAATCAGGTAGGCTGCGACAACCAGCAGGACTCCCAGCGTGGCCCAGATGCCCCAGGCGGGCTGGACAATGAAGTGTTCGCTGAGGATGCTGGAAGTGATGTGGGCAATCGTCTCCGCCGGTGACAGTCCGGGCCCGGCCGGTGTAGGAAACTGCGTGCCGACGCCGGCGGCGGTGGCACCAATGATCACAATCCTGTCGGTGTATTTGCTCGCCGGGATCTTGCCGGACAACACGTCGTAGAAAGAGTCCACCGCGAACGCCGGCCTGCCGTCCCGGCCCTTGTAGAACTGCGGCAACATCAGGGCGGCCTCATCCGTGCCTATGCGCAATTTGCCGATCTGCACCGATTCCCCGGCATTGAGTTTGATATCGGTCGCAGCGAGGTTCAGGCTCTTGACCGCGGCGAGCAATCCCATGGACGGAACCGCCTGGCCGTCATAGTTGATCAGCAGCGGCTCCTGCCGAACCGCGCCGTCCACTTCGGGCAGCTGGTTCAAATGGGCAATGCCTGCCGCGCTGCTGCCGATGATCTCTATGGGCTGCTGGCCCCGAATGGCGGGCAGCGAGAATCCGCCCGGCTCCACCACCGCGCTTTTGAGGGCATAGGCGGGCAGGGGGTCGGGCTTACCTTGGGGCTCACCCAGCACAAAAACCGAGGGCACCAGCACATTGCCAGCCTTGGCCATGCTCGCCGCCAGCTTGGCGTCCGTATCCAATGCGACCTCCGCTTCGGCAATCACCTTGCCCAGTTGCTCGCTGAGGCTGTCCTGGGGAGCAGCGGGATCGGCAGGAACAACAACCGGTCCGAGCGCTTCTTTCATCTTGCGGATGAACACCAGCCCGCGGTCGGTCTGCGGTTCAAAAAAGAAGGCGGTATGCGCAATGGTTTTGACTTTCGCAGCCGCCAGCTGGTCAATCAGCTGGGCATGTACATCGCGCGGCCACGGCCAGCGGCCAATGTTGGCGATGCTCTGGTCGTCGATCGCAATGATGGCAATGCGGTCCGACGGCTGGCGCGACGTGCTGGTACTGGCAAAGTCGTAATACCGGCGCTCCAGCGTGGCAAAGAAGTCGGTCGCGCTGTGCAGCACCAGCACGGCCAACACCACCAGAACGCCCACAAACCAGTCGGCTCGCCAGAATTGCCCGCGCTTGCTTGATGATGTGGCCACGTCCGTCCCGCCTTTTGTCCTGGTTCGCCAGACCGCGCGCCAGCCGCGCCGGCTTCTTTTTTGCGCACTTGTCACCCGGCCAGCGTTACAGGCCGGTTACAAATTCACCGCCTTTGGACATTAACAGACGCCAAGAACCCGGACAAGGGACTTTTGCACACGGCCAGAGGCTTGTGTTGCAAATTGGTGCCGCTGGCGCCGGGGCTGCATGCCTGGAGCCCGGCGGTGGCCGGGACTCAGGCCGCGTTGGCCGGCTTTTGACGTGCCTGCAGGATTTTGCCCGCTGCCAGCACCAACAAGGCGCCGGCCACGGCCGCCGCATAGCTCCAGAGCGCCGAATCAGGCAGATAGGCCTTGATCGCCGGGTCGGTATAAGCCATCTGACCGGCAATCCAGCCCAGCAACATGGCGCCCAGGGTGATCACGATCGGAAAGCGCCCCATCAGCTTGAGTACCAGCTGGCTGCCCCAGACAATGATGGGAATGCTCACCAGCAGACCAAAAATCACGAGCGCCAGTTGATGGTCCTGGTGCGCCCCTTGGGCGGCGCCTGCGATGGCCAGGACGTTGTCGACGCTCATCACCAGGTCGGCAATGATCACGGTTTTGACCGCGCCCCAGAGCTTGTCGCTGGAGCTGATGTTGTGGTCGCCTTCGTCTTCCGGTTGCAGCAACTTCACGCCAATCCAGAGCAGCAGCAAGGCGCCCACAATCTTGAGGTAGGGCACGGCCAGCAATGCAAGCGCAAAGGCAATCAGGATCACGCGCAGGACAATCGCGCCCATGGTGCCGTAAATAATGCCCTTGGTGCGTTGCTTGGGAGGCAGGTTCCGGCATGCCAGGGCGATCACCACCGCGTTGTCGCCACCCAGCAGGATGTCGATCATGATGATCTGGCCAACCGCGAGCCAGAAGCCAGCCGTCATGAACTCTTCCATGGAAACCTCTCAGAAAAATCAAAAAACCGATTGTCAGCGATGACAACCGGTCTGTCTGTTGTGGCTAACCGCAATACGCGGTAACTTAGAGCAGTGCCTTGAGCAGCTTGGCCATTTCCGAAGGATTGCGCGTGATGGTAAAGCCGCACTCTTCCATGATGGCCAGCTTGGCGTCCGCCGTATCGGCACCACCGGAGATCAGCGCACCGGCATGGCCCATGCGCTTGCCGGCAGGGGCCGTGACGCCGGCGATGAAGCCGACGATGGGCTTTTTCATGTTGGCCTTGCACCAGATGGCCGCTTCCGCCTCGTCCGGGCCGCCGATTTCGCCGATCATGATGACGGCATCGGTGTCCGGATCGTCATTGAAGGCCTTCATTACATCGATGTGTTTCAGGCCATTGATCGGATCGCCGCCAATGCCGACGGCGCTGGACTGGCCCAGGCCAATTTCGGTCAGCTGAGCCACGGCTTCGTAAGTCAGCGTGCCGGAGCGGCTGACCACGCCGATACGGCCCTTGCGGTGAATGTGGCCGGGCATGATGCCGATCTTGATTTCTTCAGGTGTGATCAGGCCGGGGCAGTTGGGGCCCAGCAGCAGGGTTTTC
The DNA here is from genome assembly GCF_002278925.1 of Polaromonas sp. 39-63-25. GTDB lineage: Bacteria > Pseudomonadota > Gammaproteobacteria > Burkholderiales > Burkholderiaceae_C > Polaromonas. Next base: position 51,584 of record NZ_NCJH01000003.1, on the reverse strand, counting down.
TTGCCGCCGGCCGCTTCCTTGGCCTTCATGCGGTTGCGCACTTCCAGCATGTCGCGCACGGGGATGCCTTCGGTGATGCAGATCGCCAGGTCGAGGTTGGCTTCCACGGCTTCCCAGATCGCCGCGGCGGCGCCGGCTGGCGGCACATAAATCACCGACACCGTGGCGCCGGTGGCCTTGGCGGCCTCGGTCACATTGGCAAAAATCGGGATGCCTTCGAAGTCTTCGCCGGCTTTCTTCGGGTTCACGCCAGCGACAAAGCACTCTTTGCCATTGGCATAGTCGCGGCACATGCGCGTGTGGAACTGACCGGTCTTGCCAGTGATGCCCTGCGTGATGACTTTGGTGTTTTTGTTGATGTAGATCGACATGTTGGTTCTCCTGGCTTACTTGACGGCGGCCACGATTTTGGTCGCAGCTTCAGCCATGGTGTCTGCGGCAATGATGGGCAGACCGGAGTCCGCCAACATTTTCTTGCCCAGGTCTTCGTTGGTGCCCTTCATGCGCACCACCAGCGGAACCGAGAGGTTCACGACCTTGCAGGCGGTGATCACACCGTCGGCAATCGTGTCGCACTTCATGATGCCGCCGAAGATGTTGACCAGGATGCCTTTGACATCGGGGTTCTTCAGCATGATCTTGAAGGCTTCGGTGACTTTTTCGGCTGTGGCGCCACCGCCGACGTCCAGGAAGTTGGCCGGCTCGCCGCCGAACAGCTTGATGGTGTCCATGGTCGCCATGGCCAGACCGGCGCCGTTGACCAGGCAACCGATGTTGCCATCCAGGGAGATGTAGGCGAGGTCGAACTTGGACGCCTCGACTTCGGCCGGGTCTTCTTCGTCCAGATCACGCAGGGCCACGATTTCGGGGTGGCGGAACAGCGCGTTCGGGTCAAAGTTGAACTTGGCGTCCAGCGCGATGAGCTTGTTCTTGCTGTCGCGGTTCAGGGGATTGATTTCCACCAGCGATGCGTCGGTGTCCATGTAGCACTTGTAGAGCTTCTGGAACACGTCCACGGCCTGGGCGGTGGACTCTGCCGGCAGCCCGATGCCGTTGGCAATCTTGGTGGCCTGCGCGTCGCTCAGCCCGGTGAGCGGGTCAATGAACTCGGTGATGATCTTTTCGGGGGTGGAGTGCGCCACTTCCTCGATGTCCATGCCGCCTTCGCTCGACGCGATGAAGGCCACCTTCTGGGTGGCGCGGTCGGTCACGATGGAAACGTAATATTCTTTCTGGATGTCAGCGCCGTCTTCAATGTACAGGCGGCGGACCTTCTGGCCTTCCGCGCCAGTCTGGTGCGTGACCAGTTGCATGCCGAGGATCTCGCCGGCGAGTTTTTTCACGTCTTCGATGCTGCGCGCCAGCTTGACGCCGCCGCCCTTGCCGCGTCCGCCGGCATGGATCTGGGCCTTCACCACCCAGACCGGTCCGCCCAGTTTCTGGGCGGCTTCGACGGCCTCTTGGACGGTGAACGCAGGAATGCCGCGCGGCGTGGGGACACCAAAGTTGCGCAAGATTTCCTTGCCTTGGTACTCGTGAATTTTCATGAAATTACTTCCAGGAGTCGGTAAAAAGGGGCGTTCGCCGAAGTGATGTCAATCTGCCACATTTGCGCAGAATTCACCAAAATGTAACGCCTTCGGTCACTGCACGCAGCAGCGCAGAACTGTATCATGTTGCGATGCACAATTCTTGTGCGCGGCTTACACCGCCCTTCTAAGCACTTTCAGCAGGAAAAAGCCACATGGCCAAGGTCTTTATCGACGGCGAAGCAGGAACCACGGGTTTGCAGATCCGGGAACGCCTGCAAGCCATGCCCGCCATCGAGCTGGTCAGCATCGCGCCCGAGCTGCGCAAGGACGCTGCTGCCAAGCGCGCGCTGATGGGCACGGTCGACCTGGTGGTGCTGTGCCTGCACGATGACGCGGCACGGGAATCGGTGGCCATGATCGACGACCTGGCACGCGTCAGCGGCAAAAAAGGGCCGAAGATCATCGACGCCTCCACCGCGCACCGCACCGCGCCGGGCTGGGTGTTTGGCTTCCCCGAACTGGCGGCCGGCCAGCGTGAAGCCGTGGCCAACGCCGACCGCGTGGCCAACCCCGGCTGTTATTCGACCGGCGCGATCGCCCTGATTCGCCCGCTGGTCGATGCCGGCCTGCTGCCCCTGGACTACCCATTGGCGTTGCCCGCAGTCAGCGGTTACTCAGGCGGTGGCCGCACCATGATTGAAGACTACGAAGCCGGCAAGGCGCCGCCGTACCAGATCTACGGCCTGAACCTCAAACACAAGCACCTGCCGGAAATCATGCGCTACACCGGGCTGACACGCCGGCCGGTGTTCACGCCATCCGTCGGCAACTTCAAGCAGGGCATGCTGGTGCAGCTACCACTGCACCTGGATTTGCTCCCCGGCCGGCCAACGGCCGTGCAGTTGCAGGACGCGCTGGCGCGCCACTATGCGGGCAGCCAATGGGTCACGGTCGAGCCGGTGGGTGACAGCACTTCGATAGACGCGCTCGCGCTGAACGACACCAACAAGATGGAATTGCGGGTGTTCGGCAACGAGGAGTTCCGCCACGCGGTGCTGATTGCGCGGCTGGACAACCTCGGCAAGGGCGCTTCCGGCGCAGCCGTGCAAAACCTCGAGCTCATGCTGGGCCTGTAAGGCGCTACATATTTTGTAGCTGTTGGCGCCCGCGTTGATTGGGCTAGAGGCCAATTCCTTGAAACAGGGGTGGCCGCCGTCAGTCGTCCTCGGCTTGCGACACCACACGGCGGATCGCCTCCGCCCCAAAACCGCGAGCCGCCAGAAAACGCATCTGCTTTCCGCGGGCTGCGGCGTCGGCCGCCGGCTCGCCGAACTTCCTGCGCCAGACCTCGCGGGCGCGTTCGACCTCACTGGCTTTCAGGCTGCTCACAGCTTCGGCCACAGCCTCGGGCGCCAGTCCCTTGCCCTGCAGCTCATGGCGGATGCGCGCCGCACCAAAACGCGCGGCGCGCCGGTTGATGACCGATTCCACCACCCGCGCCTCGCTGATGAAGTCCTTGGCCTGCAGGTCGTCCAGCACCTGGGCCAGTTGCTCGGGCGACTCGGCATGTGCTGCCAGCTTGCGCTCGAGCTCGCTGCGCGAGTGCTCACGTTGCGCGAGACAGCGCAAGGCCCGGCCTTTGAGGGACAGGCCGAAACCCGGTGTCGCGGGAGGTTTGCCTGGTGTCATGCCGACATTCCGTCGTCAACTACTACTGTTTTGATAGCTACTTGCGATTTACAGACAAGGGCTGGAGCCTGATTTGGCATAAAACCTGGCATACCAGCCCCGTCTTTTCAGGCGGCCGCGACTTTGGAGGCTTTTTCAACCTTGTCTGCTTTTTCGGCCTTCTCCGCCTTTTCCGGCTTGTTGCCGACCGCCTCCTGGATCAAGGGGATGCCCAGCGACTCGCGCACCTTGTTTTCGATTTCCATGGCCAGCTCCGGGTTTTCCTTCAGGAATTCACGCGAGTTGTCGCGGCCCTGGCCGATTTTTTCGCCATTGAAGGCGTACCAGGCACCAGCTTTCTCGACAATGTGGCCGGCCACCCCGAGATCCAGCACCTCGCCCAGGCGGCTGATGCCTTCACCGTAAAGGATGTCGAACTCCGCCATCTTGAACGGCGAGGCGACCTTGTTCTTGACCACCTTGACCCGGGTTTCATTGCCGACGACTTCCTCGCCCTTCTTGATCGAGCCGATACGGCGGATGTCCAGGCGCACCGAGGCGTAGAACTTCAGCGCATTGCCGCCGGTGGTGGTTTCGGGGCTGCCGAACATCACGCCGATCTTCATGCGGATCTGGTTGATGAAGATGACCATGCAGTTGGCCTTCTTGATGTGGGCCGTCAGCTTGCGCAGCGCCTGGCTCATCAGGCGGGCCTGCAGGCCGGGCAGGGAGTCGCCCATTTCGCCCTCGAGCTCGGCCTTGGGTGTCAGCGCCGCGACCGAGTCGACCACGATCAGGTCCACCGCGCCGGAGCGGGTCAGCGAGTCGACAATTTCCAGGGCCTGCTCACCAGTGTCGGGCTGGGAAATCAGCAGGTCCTGCAGGTTCACGCCGAGTTTTTGCGCGTACTGGATGTCCAGCGCGTGTTCCGCATCGACAAAGGCGCAGGTGCCGCCGAGTTTTTGCATTTCGGCAATCACCTGCAAGGTCAGCGTGGTTTTGCCGGACGACTCCGGACCGTAGATTTCAACGACCCGGCCGCGCGGCAGGCCGCCGACGCCGAGCGCAATGTCCAGGCCCAGCGAGCCGGTGGAGACCACCTGGATGTCCTCGATCACCTCGCCGGCGCCCAGTTTCATGATGGTGCCTTTGCCGAACTGCTTCTCGATCTGGGCCAGCGCGGCTTGCAGGGCTTTGGCTTTTTCGGTGTTCAGGGCGGGGTTGGTCTTGTTTGGCAGGTCCATGGAAAAACTCCTTGAGGGTCGGTGAGGGAAAACTTTTGGCTTCGGATACCAGCTCTGCTTTTAATTACAGTACTGGGTGCATGACCAGTACTTTATGGCTGTCATATAAATAAGTAAACCCTGTTTTTAGTCAGTTTGCCTGATCAATTGGGTTTATCATTTTCGGCATGGATTCCAGCCTTGTTGACGCCCCCATCCACCCGCCTGCTGACGAGGAAAACTGGCGCCTCACGCACCTGGGCCGCCTGCTGGGCCACGCCTTGCGGCGCTTCGACGAACGGGTGCTGGTGCTGATGGCGCGCAACGTGGACGTGCCGCTGGCGCTGTCGAATCTGGCGGCCCGTGCCCAGGTGGGTGCGGCGCACATCCACATCACGCGCCACCTGGCGGTCGGCGGTTCGCGCCTGACCGACCTGGCGCAAAGCGCCGGCATGAGCAAGCAGGCCATGGGCGACCTGGTGGACCAGTGCGAGGCCTGGGGCCTGGTCATACGCGAGCCCGATCCGCACGACAGGCGCGCCCGCACCGTGGTGTTCACCGCCGCCGGCCTGCTCTGGCTGCAGGCCTTTCGCGACGCTGTGGCGCAGGCCGAAGCCGAATTCCGCCAGGCTGTGGGCACCGACGTGGCCACCGTGGTGGCGCTGGGGCTGGAAGCGTATGCCGGCGCTTGAAGTCTGTCAGCAAACCACAGCCGATAAAAGCCTAGAATTTGGAAAACAGCCCCAGAGCCGTTTCACCCTGTACGTTCCGCCGGACCGCGCCAGGGACCCCCTCAGGAGACAAACATGCGTATTTTGATTGCCGAAGACGACCAGGTGCTGGCCGACGGCTTGCTGCGTACGCTGCGGGCTTCCGGCGCGGCGGCCGACCACGTGGCCAGCGGCACCGAAGCCGATGCCGCGCTGATGACCAACACCGAGTTCGACCTCTTGATCCTGGACCTGGGCCTGCCGCGCATGCACGGGCTGGAAGTGCTCAAGCGCCTGCGCGCGCGCGGCTCGGCCATGCCGGTGCTGATCCTCACCGCCGCCGACAGCGTCGAGGAACGCGTCAAGGGCCTGGACTACGGCGCCGACGATTACATGGCCAAACCGTTTTCGTTGCAGGAGCTCGAAGCGCGGGTGCGCGCGCTGATCCGGCGCGGCATGGGCGGCGCCAGCAGCACCATCAAGCACGGCCCGCTGGTGTACGACCAGGCCGGCCGCGTGGCCACCATCGACGGGCAGATGCTGGAGCTGTCGGCGCGCGAACTCGGGCTGCTGGAAGTGCTGCTGCAACGCGCCGGCCGCCTGGTCAGCAAGGACCAACTGGTCGAGCGCCTGTGCGAATGGGGCGAGGAGGTCAGCAACAATGCGATCGAGGTCTACATCCACCGGCTGCGCAAGAAAATCGAAAAAGGCCCGGTGCGGATTGCCACAGTGCGCGGCTTGGGCTACTGCCTAGAGAAGATCCCAGGCTAGTGAATGTGGCCCCCACGTTCGCTCGCTGCGCGTAGCTCTCTGCCCCCCGAGGGGGCCGCTGCGCCTGCGGCCCGACAAAGCCGGCTCCGCGGCCCCGGCCGGCTTGAAGACAACGCCACCGTACTTTTCGAGCTGTGGCACTGAGACTCTTTCAGCGCGAACGGCGCAGCCTGTTCGGGGAGATCCTCGACTGGATGCTCACGCCGCTGCTGTTGCTGTGGCCGATCAGCCTGGCGCTGACCTGGCTGGTGGCGCAGAACATTGCCGGCAAACCCTTTGACCGCGCGCTCGAGTACAACGTGCAGGCGCTGAGCAAACTGATCGTCGTCAAAAACAAGCAGGTGCAGTTCAACCTGACGGCGCCGGCACGCGAGATCCTGCGTGCCGACGACACCGACCTGGTGTTCTACCAGGTGCTGGGCGCGCGCGGCGAGTTCATCAGCGGCGAACACGACCTGCCCCTGCCGACAGACGAGGAGATGACCTTTGACGGCGAAGTACGGCTGCGCGAGGACATCATGCAGGGGCAGGACGTGCGTGTGGCCTACACCTGGATCAAGGTCGATGTGGCGGGCGGCCACCCGATCCTGATCCAGGTGGCCGAGACGCTGGAAAAGCGCAAGACGCTGGCCACCGAGATCGTCAAGGGCGTGATGGTGCCGCAGTTTGTCACGCTGCCGCTGGCCGTGCTGCTGGTCTGGCTGGCGCTGGTGCGCGGCATCAAGCCGCTGGACCAGCTGGAAAAACGCATACGCGCACGCAAGTCCGACGACATGAGCCCGCTCGACGAAAGCATCGTGCCCGAAGAAGTCGCGCCACTGGTGTCGTCCATCAACGACCTGCTGGGCCGGCTCAAGGTGCTGCTGACCACGCAGAAGCGCTTTCTGGCCGACGCCGCCCATCAGCTCAAGACCCCGCTGGCCGGGCTGCGCATGCAGGCCGACCTGGCACAGCGCGAAACCGACGCCGACGAACTGAAAAAGTCCCTCAAGCAGATCGGCCGCGCCAGCATACGCGCCACCCACACCGTGAATCAGTTGCTGGCCCTGGCCCGCGCTGAAACCACCGGCCGCAGCCTGGCCAAGCAGCGGCTGGACCTGGTGCACATCCTGGCCGAGGCCATCCAGGACTCGGTGCCGCGGGCGCTGGAAAAACGCATCGACCTCGGCTACGAAGGCCCGCCGGCCGGCGAAGCCGCCAACATGCTGGAAGCCAACCCCACACTGCTCAAGGAGCTGACGCGCAACCTCCTGGACAACGCGCTCAACTACACACCCGAGGGCGGGCAGGTCACGGTGCGCCTGCTGACCGACCGCTTCAGCGGCGTGGTGGTGCTGCAGGTCGAGGACTCGGGCCCGGGCATCCCGGCCGCCGAGCGCGAGCTGGTGCTGCAGCCGTTTTACCGCGCGCTCGGCACCAATGTCGACGGTTCGGGACTGGGGCTCGCCATCGCGGAGGAAATCGCCAAACAGCATGGCGCCACCGTCGCGGTTGATGACGCCGTGCCCGGCCACACGCCGCCGGGGACACGCATCACCGTTCGGTTCATGGGGTTTGCCGACCTGCCGCAGGAATAAAGGCCGGCACCTCACTACACTGGGCACTGCCCCCGAACCGACGACCTGCGACTGGATCCGCGATGCGCAAAACGACAGCCATGAACAGCCAGCGCCACATGCGCACCCGGCTCAAAATCGGCCTCTCGGCCTGCTTTTCCCACGCCGACCCGACGCGTTCGCTGTTCACCGGCAAAACCCTGCAATACGTCGAGCAGACGGTCGCCCACTGGATCATGTCCTCGGGCGCGATGGTGGTCATGGTGCCCTGTCCGACCGGCGCCACCCAGCGCGGCGATGCGGGTTTCGACGACTATGCCCAGTGGCTCGACGGCCTGGTGCTGCACGGCGGCGCCGATGTCTGGCCCGGCAGCTACGGCGAAGAGCCGCTCGAAGAACGCTGGTCCGGCGACCGCGTGCGCGACGACTACGACAAGGCCATGGTGGCGTCTTTCGAAAAAGCCGGCAAGCCGGTGTTCGGCATCTGCCGCGGCCTGCAGCTGCTCAATGTGGCCTTCGGCGGCACGCTGTACCAGGACATCGCCACCCAGGTGCCCGAGTCCTTCCTGCATCGCGACGCGGTGGTCTACGACCAGAACTTCCACAGCGTGGAGATCGTGCAGGGCACGCAGTTGTCCCGCCTTTACCCTGGCGTGGAACGCGCACGTGTCAACAGCATTCACCATCAAGGCATCAAGAAGCTGGCGCCCGAGTTCGTGGCCGAAGCCTTCAGCGTGCCCGACGGCATGGTGGAAGCCATACGCCGCAAGGACCCGGCCAAAAGCTACATCGCGGCGCTGCAGTGGCACCCCGAGTTTCACCAGCCGGGTTCGGACACGATTGACGATGCGGCGGTACTGGAGGATTTTCTTTCCGCGGTGGCGGCGGCGAAGAAGCACGCTACGGCCTGACATGCCGCCGGCTGCGTGCCGAACAAGCCTCCAGCCCTTACTGGACAAGCGCAAACAGCTACCTAATTTATAGCAAAATTTCCTGACACGGGTCCATTCCGGACTTGATCCGAGATCCATGTTTGCCGGCTACCGACTGTGTTTTTGACCGTGTGTGGTTCGCCTGCAGGCCGGGTCTCGCCCCGGCGGGCGAGGCACTTTACTTTTGCGTCGCCAAAAGAAAGTACCCAAAGAAAAGGCGACCCGATGGTCTGGGTCCTTCCGCTTCGCTCCAGGCAGCCTGCGGTGCTCGACAAAAGCGGGGGCTCGCTCGAACTCGGCTCCGCCTCAGACAATCGCGAGCCCTGATCCGCTTTTGCCTGCGCTCCTCGGCCCAGCCCGACGGGGAGGGAACGAAGAGAAATACCAAACTCCGAATTCGGAGAGACCTGACGCGCGCAGCGCGTCAGGTCGGAGAACGTGGCTGTGATGTTTGCACGCGGACGCAACACACGCAGCCAAATGAAGTCCCCCTCCATCGCCCAGCGGGGCGAGGGCAGGGGCTAGGGGTGGGGAGTTGCCCCTACTGTCCAAGGCAGACCGCGGTCGCAGCGTGATGCCGGCGAAGGGAGCCGTGCAAAGCCGTGGAATTTACTCGGCTGTCAAATGCTTCCCGACAATCCCCGCCAGCTCAAACATCGTCACCTGCGGCTTGCCGAACACAGCCAGCAGCTTGGCATCGGCGTTGATGGCGCGTTTGTTGGCCGCGTCCTGCAGGCCTTCGGCCTTGATGTAGTCCCAGAGTTTCTTGATGACCTGGGTGCGCGCCACCGGTTCGGAACCAATCACCGCGGCCAGTGCGTCGCTGGGTTTGAGGCCACTGCCTGGCTTGGCAACGCGCGGCACTTTCGGCTTGGCGGTTTTGGCAGCGGGGGCTTTTTTGGCCGCGACTTTTTTGGCCGCCGCCTTTTTGGCGGCGGGTCCGGCAGTCTTCGCGGCCACTGTTTTCCCGAACGGCGTTTTCACCGTGCCGGTCCGCGGCGGGCCGGCGGTCTTGCGCGGCGGAAACTTGGATGGCGCAAACTCGAAGTTGACCTTGCCGGCTTCGGCGTCCCAGGCCAGCATGGCCTTGAAGGGGCGGCGCGTGCGCATGGAGACAAACTTGTCGAGCAAATCGGTCTTGCCGGTCGTGAGCAGCTTGACCATCTGCTCGCGCTCCACCGGCTGCTGCAATATCATCTGGCCGGTCTTGAAGTCGCAGCTCGGTGTCGGTTGCGCGTTGGTCGGCACCGACTTTTCGCAGACGTAATTCTTGCCGTGTTCGAACACGCCCGCACCGCACTTGGGGCAGGCCCCCAGTGACTGCTGGGCGCTGAAGTCGACGATCTCGCCGGTTTCGCCGGCCTTGTCGTCGCCGAAGTCGAACTCGAGCTTGTAGTTCTTGGTCTCTTCGTCGAACTTGATGACCATCTCGGCGGTGAAAGGCCAGCCGGCCTTGGAGCGGAAGCCGTCCAGCGGGCCGATCCGCTTGTCGCGCAGGAACTGTTCGACCTCGGCCACCTCGAAGGTGCGGCCGGCCGGTGTCTTGCCGAACGAAAAGCCGCAGCCTTCCGCGCCGTTCTTGCCGGTGCAGGTGTAGCGCCGGTAGTTTTCCTTGATCACGCCGCCGCAGTTGGGGCAGGGCGCGCTCAGCGTGGCGTAGTCGCCGGGAATCGTGTCCTTGTCGTAACCCTTGGCCTTGTCGACCAGGTTTTTGGTCATGGCGGCAATTTCGGCCATGAAGGTCTCGCGGCTGAGCTTGCCGTGTTCCATCTGCGCGAGTTTGTATTCCCACTCGCCGGTCAGGTCGGCGCGAGAGAGCTCTTCCACGCCCAGGCCGCGCAGCAAGGTCATGAGCTGAAAGGCCTTGGCCGTCGGAATCAGTTCGCGGCCTTCGCGCAGCATGTATTTCTCGTTGATCAGGCCCTCGATGGTGGCCGCGCGCGTGGCCGGTGTGCCCAGCCCTTTTTCCTGCATGGCTTCACGCAGCTCGTCGTCGTCGATCGTCTTGCCGGCGCCTTCCATCGCACCCAGCAGGGTCGCTTCCGAATAGCGGGCGGGTGGACGGGTCTTGAGTCCCTTGGCTTCGACCACCTCGGCACGCACCATCTCGCCGGGTTTCACCGGCACCAGGCTCTGGCCCTTGTCGCCTTCCTTGGCATCCGCCACTTCATCGGCGGCTTCCTTGCCGTAAATCGCCAGCCAGCCCGGCTTGACGAGCACCTTGCCCTCGGTCTTGAAGCTGTGGCCGACGGCCTGGGAAATCCGCGTGGTCACCAGGTATTCGGCGCTCGGGAAAAACACCGCCATGAAGCGGCGCACCACCAGGTCGTACAGCTTTTGCTCGGCGTCACTCAGGCCGCTGGGCGCCTGCAGCGTTGGGATGATGGCAAAGTGATCGCTCACCTTGCTGTTGTCGAAAATGCGCTTGCTGGGCTTGATGTAGTTGCCCTTGAGCGCCGTCGCCGCATGGGGGGCCAGGTGTTTCATGGAACTGGCGGCCAGCATTTCAAAGGTCTGCTTGACCACCGGCACATAGTCCTCCGGCAGTGCACGCGAATCGGTACGCGGGTAGGTCAGCGCCTTGTGGCGTTCATACAGGCTTTGCGCAATCGACAGCGTGGTCTTGGCCGAAAAGCCGAACTTGCCGTTGGCCTCGCGCTGCAGCGAGGTCAGGTCAAACAGCAGCCCCGCGGCCTGCGTGGTCGGCTTGCTTTCTTCGGTCACCGTGGCGGCCTTGCCGCGCACCGCTTCGGCAATCGCGAGTGCTTCGCGTTCGGACCAGACGCGGTCGGCTTTCAACTCGGCATCGGGCTCGGTGTTGTCGGCATTGGCGGCCGCTTTTTTCCACTTCGGGTCAAACCACTTGGCCGGGTACTCGCCGGCCTCGGCCAGGAAACTCGCGTGGATTTCCCAGTAGTCCCTGGACACGAACTTGCGGATTTTTTCCTCGCGCTCGACCACCACCGACAAGGTCGGCGTCTGCACGCGCCCCACGGTCGTCAGAAAGAAGCCGCCATCGCGCGAATTGAAGGCCGTCATGGCGCGCGTGCCGTTGATGCCGACCATCCAGTCGGCCTCCGAGCGGCAACGCGCCGCATCGGCCAGCGGCAACATCTGCGCATCGGTGCGCAGGCTGTCAAAACCTTCGCGGATCGCGGCCGGCGTCATGGACTGCAGCCACAGGCGCTTGACCGGGTGCGCGCTCTTGGCGTACTGCTGGATCAGGCGGAAGATCAGCTCACCCTCGCGGCCCGCGTCGCAGGCGTTGACGAGGGCGCCCACGTCCTTGCGTTTGGTCAGCTTGACGATGGCATTGAGCCGCGTCTTGGTCTTGTCCATCGGCTTGAGGTCGAAGTAGGGCGGGATCACCGGCAGGTTGGCAAAACTCCATTTGCCGCGCTTGACGTCGAACTCCTCCGGCGCCTGGATTTCCACCAGGTGGCCGACGGCCGAGGTGACCAGCCAGTCGTCGCTCTCAAAGTACTCATCGTGCTTTTCAAACTTGCCCGCGGTCGGCGTCATCGCCCGCACGATGTCCTGTGCAACCGAGGGTTTTTCTGCAATCACCAGCGTTTTCATAAGTACTTCTTCAAACCTTCTACATCTTCAGGGAGCATTTCCCCGGCTTCGGCAAACAGGACTTTTCCACGCTTGCCACTGACTTTCACAGCCACCACCACCGGCAGACCGTCCGGTTTGGGCAGCACTTTGGCCACTTCAGGGCTCAGCATCCCGGCGGGAAAACTGTAGCCCCTGACCTTCATATAGTTGACCGCCGCAGCGGCCTCCTTATCAATCGACAGCGCCAGAACCTCCAGGCCCCGCGCCTTCTGCGCACGCCATAAAGCCTCCATATGGGGCGACTGCACCGCACAAAAAGGGCACCAGCTGGCCCACCAGTACACCACAAGCACCTTTCCCTGCACTTGCCCGGGCGTCCAGGAGCGTCCATCCAGCAGGCTCAAGGCCGGCAAGGCCAGGGTGCTGCCGACCTGGGGCAAGGGGCTGTCCGAGCCCCTTGCCCACGCGGGCAGCCCCAGACCCGCGGCGGCCAGCGCGGCGACGGATTCGAGTGCCTTGCGGCGGTTCAACATGGCTTGCTCCTTGCGTGCTTCACTACAATAGCGGCTTCGCGCGTACGCACGCGCGCACCCGCATGTGCGCGCACATGCATGAATTAACCATACCAAAAAAATACGTCGTGTCAAAAACTCAGGTCTCTGCCCCCCTTTCCAGCCCGTCCGTCAAGCCCGCGCCCGACGCCGGCCGCCGTATTCAAACGCGCGTGTCCAACGTCCACGGCAAGGGGGTGTTTGCCGTGCAGGACCTCGCCGAAGGCGAGACGCTGATCGAATACGTGGGCGAAGTGATCACCTGGAAAGAAGCCCTGCGCCGCCACCCGCACGACCCGAAGGACCCGAACCACACCTTCTACTTTCACATCGATGAAAAACATGTCATTGACGCCAAGTACGGCGGCAACTCCTCGCGCTGGATCAACCACAGCTGCAAGCCCAACTGCGAGGCCGACGAGCAGGACGGCCGTGTCTTCATCAAGGCGCTGCGCAATATCAAGGCCGGCGACGAGCTGTTTTACGACTACGGCCTGATCATCGACGCGCCCTATACCAAGAAGCTGCTGGCCGAGTACCCGTGCTGGTGCGGTTCCCCCGACTGCCGCGGCACACTGCTCGCGCCCAAGGACGACAAGCCGGGCAAGAAGGAGAAGAAGAAAAAGTCTGAAAAGGCAGCCGCGGCCGACAAGCCGGTGAAGGGCAAGCAGCTCAGGAAAGAGCTCAACAAGGAACTCAAGAAAGTCCTGAAGAAGGCCGGAAAGACCGGTAAAGCCGCCAAACCGGTCAAACCCGCCAAAGGCAAAAAGCCCTGAGCCGTCATGGCGGGCCTGACCAGCCATCCATTGCCCCGGCTTGAGCGACCCAAACAGTTCGCGGTCATGGATCCCGGATCGAGTCCGGGATGACACGCCCTCCCGCACTGAAGCCCACAACCATCCCCATGAACACGCCACTCACCGCCCCCATCCGCTGGCCCGCCGAGGCCATCTGGGAGGCCGTGGCGCCCGTGCTGCCCGGCTTCACGGTCGAGGTGCTGCCGCAGATCGATTCGACCAACACCGAGCTGATGCGGCGTTTCCGGTCAGCCGGGCCGGACGCTTGCGGGCCCGTGCTGCTGGTGGCCGAGCAGCAAACCGCCGGCCGCGGCCGCATGGGCCGCAGCTGGCAAAGCAGCGTCGGCGACAGCCTGACCTTTTCCCTGGGCCTGCCGCTGCAGCCGGCCGACTGGTCGGGCCTGTCGCTGGTGGTCGGCATCAGCATCGCCGAGAGCCTGGAACCCGGCCACCGCGCCGCACCCGCCATCCGTCTCAAGTGGCCCAACGACCTGTGGCTGAGCGATGCCGGCGGCGAATCCAAGCTGGCCGGCATCCTGGTCGAAACCGCCAGCTGGGGCGAGCAGCGTTATGTGGTCATCGGCGTCGGCATCAACGTCCGACCGATGGCGCAGCCGCTGGCCCCTGGGGACGCCGGCCAGCCGGCCGCGCTGGCGCCCGGCGCCCTGCAGACGCTGCTGCCCGGCATCGACGTGGCGCAAACGCTGCTGCGCGTGGCGGCGCCGCTGGTGCAGGCGGTGCAGGCCTTCGGCCTGTTTGGTTTTGCGCCGTTTCAGGCCCGGTTTGCGGCGCGTGACGCGCTCGCCGGGCGCGCCGTGCAGCTGTCCGACGGCACCCAGGGCGTGGCCCACGGCGTCGGCGAAAACGGCGCGCTGCTGGTGCATACTGCGGCTGGCATGAAAGAAATCACCAGCTCCGAAGTCAGCGTCCGTCCCGTGACGCCCCCCACCGCAGGCAGCGCGCGCCCATGCTGAGGCTGCTGGTGTTGCTGCTGGCGCTGGCCAACGTCGCCTACTTCGCCTGGTCCCAAGGCGCGCTGGCCCCGCTGGGCATGGCGCCCGGCGTGCAGACCGAGCCCCAGCGCATGGCCACGCAGATCCGGCCCGAAGCCATCCGCCTGCTGACGGCCGACGAAGCCCAACAGATTGAAAACAGCGGCAGCGCCGCCCGGCCGGGCAATGGCGCCAGCGTCGCGGCGGAAGCCGCGGCCCCCGAATGCCTGCAGGCCGGCCTGTTCAACGAGCAGCAGACCACGGCGCTGCGGGCCAGCCTGGAAAAAGCGCTGCCCGCCGGCAGCTGGCAATTCGAAAGCAGCACCGAGCCGGCGCGCTGGATTGTCTACATGGGCAAATACACCACCGAAGACGCTCTGGCCAAAAAACGCAGCGAGTTGCGCCAGCTCGGCGTGGCCTTCCGTTCGGTCAACAACGAGACGCTGGCCCCCGGGCTGGCCCTGGCCAGCTTCACCCAGCAGGCCGACGCCGACAAAGAGCTCGCGCGTATTGCCACCAAGGGCGTGCGTACCGCCCGCGTGGTCCAGGAGCGCGCCGAGGCTCGCGGGCAGATCCTCAAGCTTGCCGCGGTGGACGCCGCCCTGCGCGAACAGCTCGACGCCCTCAAGCCACAGTTCGAAGGCAAGGCGCTGCGGCCCTGCCCTTGAATCGCTGCGAGCCCGGCTCGCTACATATTCAATAGCTGCTTGCGCCCGATGTATATGGGCTGACGGCCGATTTGTCTTAAAAATCCGCCAACTCAGCGGGACTCGGCACGTACCGGCCGCTTGAACAGCTTGTGCACCAGCGCGCGCATCCACTGGTGCGCCGGGTCCCTGTCGGTGCTGCTGTGCCAGACCAGGCGAACCTCGTAGGCCGGCACGCCGGGAATGCCCCAGACCCGGCAGTCGTAACGCTGGCGCAGGTTGCGCGCATACATTTCCGGCACGATGGACAGCAGGTCCGAGGTCAGCGCGAGCTCGGGCAACGCGCCGAAATGCCGGGCCCGCAGCACGATGCGGTCTTCCAGCTTCATGCGCGCCAGCATCTGCTCGACGCTGCCGTGAAAGGTCGCCGTCGGCGCGGCCACCACAAACGAGGCCTCGGCCAGTTGCTGCGCGGTCAGGGTGCGGCCGCTACGGCCGGAGGCGGGCCGCCACTGCGGCGCGGCGATGGCCACATAACGCTCGCGAAACAGCAGCTCGGTGCGTATGCCGCGGTGACGCGGCTGCAGGATGCCGATGGCCAGGTCGATCTCGCGCGCCTCCAGCGCCGCCGCCACGTCGCTGGAAGCCACCGAGATATTGGACAGGCGCGCCCCCGGCGCCTGGCTACGCATCGCGCCCGCCAGTTCCGGCAGGAACAGCATTTCCCCGAGGTCGGACAGCGACAGCCGCCAGTGCATGTCGCTGCTGGCCGGGTCGAACTCCTCGTGGCCGGTGACCAGCGTCTCCAGCGCCAGTAGCTGCGCCAGCACCGCGGGCGCCAGTTGCTCGCACAGGCGCGTCGGCTTCAGGCCGGACGGCGCGCGCACAAACAGCTCGTCTTCGAAAAAGTCGCGCAGCCGGGCCAGCGCATTGCTGGTGGCCGGCTGCGACAGCGCCAGAGTCTTGCCGGCCAGCGTCACTGAGCCGGTGCGGTGAATGGCCGCCAGCACGCGCAGCAGGTTGAGGTCGAGTTGACGGAAATTCATCGCCGCGCCTTTCGCGAAAGAGTCTGTGAAGGGTTCTCAGGGTTGTCCCGAATTATTGATCAAACAGATGTGCTCCATTCATACAATCCATTTGCATGATGCCTTCAAGCTGCGTAAATTGCGCTGCAAACAGAAGGCCATTGATGCAGCAAGCACCTATTTTTCAGACCCTGGACGCCGTTGCGGCCAGCGGGGCGGCGCATGGCTGAACGTTCGTTTTCCGCCGAGGTGGAAAAACTGCGCCTGGGCGCGGGGGAAGAGTTTCGCGGAGAAGGCATCCTGGCCGTCACCAAGGCCCTGCTGCAATCGGGCGTGTCGTATGTCGCCGGCTACCAGGGCGCGCCGATTTCGCACCTGATGGATGTGCTGACCGACGCCAACGACATCCTGCAGGAGCTCGGCGTGCGTTTCGAGCACAGCGCCTCCGAAGCCACCGCCACCGCCACGCTGGCGGCGTCCGTCAATTACCCGCTGCGGGGCGCCGTGACCTTCAAGTCCACCGTCGGCACCAACGTGGCCTCCGACGCGCTGGCCAACCTGGCCTCGGGCGGCGTGACCGGCGGCGCGCTGCTGATCGTCGGCGAGGACTACGGCGAGGGCTCGAGCATCATGCAGGAGCGCTCGCACGCCTTTGCCATGAAGTCGCAGGTCTGGCTGATGGACCCGCGCCCCAACCTGGAAAGCATTGTGCAGGCCGTGGAAATGGGGTTTGAACTCTCTGAAGCCAGCCGCACACCGGTGATGCTGGAGCTGCGCATACGCGCCTGCCATGTGCATGGGCGTTTTCCCACCAAGGACAACAAGCGATCGGCCTTCACGCTCAAGGACGCGATGGAAAACCCGCAGCGCGACGCCAGCCGCATCGTGCTGCCGCCGGCGAGCTATGCGCAGGAACAGGAAAAAATCACCGAACGCTGGCCGGCCGCGGTGAAGTTCATCCAGCAGCACCAGCTCAACGAATTTTTTGCCGAGGGCGCCAAAGACTTCGGCATCGTCATGCAGGGCGGCCTGTACAACAGCGTGCTGCGCTCGCTCGAGCTGCTGGGACTGGCCGATGCGTTCGGGCAGTCGCAGGTGCCGCTGTATGTGTTGAACCTGACCTACCCGCTGATCGACGACGAGTTCAAGCGTTTTTGCGCCGGCAAGCGCGGCATCTTGCTGGTCGAGGAAGGCCAGCCCGACTTCATCGAGCAAAACGTCAACACCATCCTGCGCCGGGCCGACATCCAGACCCGCGTGCACGGCAAGGACGTGTTGCCCATGGCCGGCGAATACACCGGCGGCGTGGTGCTCAAGGGCCTGGCCCGCTTCATAAACATCTACGCACCCGAGCTGCTGGAGGGCCGGGAGCTGCCGCTGGCGGCGCGCCCCGCGGCCACCGGCCTGGCGGTCCTTAGCGGCAACCCCAAGGCCTTTGCGATCCAGGCGGCCTCCGCCGAGGTGCAGGCCCGCCCGCCCTCGTTTTGCACCGGCTGCCCCGAGCGCCCCATCTTCACCGCGATGAAGCTGATCGAGCGCGAGCTCGGCCAGCACCATGTGAGCTGCGACATCGGCTGCCACCTGTTTTCCATCCTGCCGCCCTTCAACATCGGCGCCACCACCATGGGTTACGGCCTGGGCTGGGCCGGCGCCTCGGCCTTCAACACCACTGAAACCTCCAAACGCACGATCGCCATGATGGGCGACGGCGGCTTCTGGCACAACGGCCTGACCAGCGGTGTCGGCAACGCGGTGTTCAACCAGACCGACAACGTGCTGCTGGTGGTGGACAACGGCTACTCGGCCGCCACCGGCGGGCAGGACGTGCTGTCGTCCAAGGCCGTCAACCCGCTGCGCAGCACCAACAACCCGATCGAGAAAGCCGTGCGCGGCGTCGGCGTGAAATGGGCCAAGACGGTGACCAACACCTACAGCCTGGCGCAGATGCGCGACACCCTGCGCGAAGCACTCACCACGAAAGAAAAAGGCCCCAAGGTCATCATTGCGCAAAGCGAATGCATGCTGAACCGCCAGCGCCGCGTCAAGCCGCAGATCCGCAAGATGATTGCCGGCGGCGAACGTGTGGTGCGCGAACGTTTCGGCATCGACCCCGACACCTGCACCGGCGACCACTCGTGCATCCGGCTCTCGGGCTGCCCCTCGCTGACCATCAAGCCCAACCCGGACCCGCTGCGGCGCGACCCGATCGCCACGGTGATCGACAGCTGCGTGGGCTGCGGCTTGTGCGGCGAAGTGGCACACGCCGCGGTGTTGTGCCCGTCTTTCTATCGCGCCGAGATCATCAACAACCCGACCGCGTGGGACGGCTTCAAGCTGAAGCTGCGCACGGCGGTGATCGGCTGGCTGCAAAACCGCATTGAGCGCCGGCTCGAAGGGATTGCGGCATGAGTACACCAATGAACAGTGAGCGAGCCATCACGATCGCCATCCTCGCGATGGGCGGCGAAGGCGGCGGTGTGCTGGCCGACTGGCTGGTGGATCTGGCCGAACAGAACGGTTACTTCGCGCAGACCACCTCGGTGCCCGGCGTAGCACAGCGCACCGGCGCCACCGTGTATTACCTCGAGATGTTCCCCGAAGCCGCCGTTCCCGCCGGCCGCATGCCGGTCATGGCGCTG
Organism: Polaromonas sp. 39-63-25; assembly: GCF_002278925.1. Classification (GTDB taxonomy): domain Bacteria; phylum Pseudomonadota; class Gammaproteobacteria; order Burkholderiales; family Burkholderiaceae_C; genus Polaromonas. Next base: position 32,980 of record NZ_NCJH01000003.1, on the reverse strand, counting down.
AGCCCGGTGCCCGGCGAGGTCGACATCGTGATTGCCTCGGAACTGATGGAGGCCGGCCGCGCACTGCAGCGCGGCCTGGTCACGGCCAACCGCACCACCTTTGTGGCCTCGACGCACCGCGTGTATTCCATGACCGAACGCACCGCCATGGGTGACGGCCGCGTCAGCTCGGACAGGCTGCTTGAAGGCGGGCGTGCCGCGGCCCGGCATTTCATCAGCGCCGACTTTGCCCAGCTGGCCGAAGACACCGGCAGCCTGATCAGCCCCACGCTGTATGGCGCGCTGGCCGCCACCGGCCACCTGCCCTTTACCCGCGAACAGTTCGAAGCCACCATCACGCGCGGCGGCGTCGGCGTCACCTCCAGCCTCAAGGCCTTTGCCGCGGGTTTTGCCGTGGCGCAGCAAACGCTGGCGCCACCAGCGGCGGCGGCCCTGCCAGCCGCTGCGCCCATGCCGCCGGTCGGCGCGCGGCTCGCGGCGCTGGCGCAGCGTATTGAACAAAACTTTCCGGCCAGCAGCCACGCCACGCTGGCCGCCGGCGTTATGCGTGCGGCCGACTACCAGGACGTGCCCTACGCCGCAACCTACCTGGACCGCCTGCAGCCGCTGCTGGCCCGCCTGCCGGCCGACCCTGCGCTGGCCGCCGAGCTGCTCGACGAAACCGCGCGCCACCTGGCGCTGTGGATGTCCTACGAAGACACCGTGCGTGTGGCCGACCTGAAAACCCGGCGCTCGCGTTTTGCGCGCGTCGGTGGCGAAGTCAAGCTGAGCAATACGCAGCACCTGGGCATCAACGAGTTTTTGCATCCGCGCGTCGAGGAAATTGCCGACACGCTGCCGGCCGGCCTCGGGCGCTGGCTGCTGGCCACGCCCTGGGCGCGCGCCTGCGTCGAGCCTTTCACGCGCAAGGGCCGCATCGTGCAGACCAGCTCGATACGCGGCTACCTGCTGCTGTACACGATTGCCGCGCTGCGTCCGCTACGTCCGCGCTCGCTGCGCTTCCAGGTGGAGCAGCAGCGCATCGACGGCTGGCTGGCCACCATCACAAGCCTGGCGAGCACGCAGCCGGCGCTGGCGCTCGAAGTGGCGCGCTCGCAGCGGCTGGTCAAAGGTTATGGCGACACCCATGTGCGCGGCTGGCGCAGTTTCGAACGCGTCATGAGCAAACTGCCGCAACTGCAGGCCGGACCCGATGGGGCCCGGAAATTGCAGGCACTGAGCCAGGCCGCGCTGGCCGACGACAGCGGCAAGGCGCTGGACCAGATGCTGGCCACGGTGTAGGTCATCAACGTGAGAGTGGTAGTCGCCCGCATTGACGGGTGTTTGTGCAGAGCGGATCATCAATAGCAAATCCAACAGGAGACAGACCCCATGAAAGTCAGCTTTTTAAACACCGTCAAAACGGTTTCGGCCGTGCTGGTCGCCGCCAGCTTTTCGGGCGGCGTCGCCGCGCAGGAAGTCACGCTGCGCCTCGTAAGTGCGTTTGCCGAAAACGGCATTTACGTGCAGCGCCTGCAACCCTGGATCGCCAAGGTCAACGCCGAAGGCAAGGGCGTGCTGCAGATCAACTTCCTCGGTGGCCCGAAAGCCATCCCGACCTTTGAAGCCGGCAACGCGGTGAAAACCGGCGTGGTTGACATGGCCATGAACACCGGCGCGTTCTACACCAACGTCATGCCCGAGGCCGACTTCCTCAAGCTCACGCAGATCCACGTGGCCGAGCAGCGCAAGAACGGCGCCTTCGACGCGATCAACAAGGTCTGGAACGAGAAGGGCAACATGCAGTACCTGGCCCGCATGGTCGAGAATCAGCCCTTTCACATCTACACCAACAAGAAGGTCGACAAGCCCGACCTGACCGGCCAGAAGATCCGCATCACCCCGGTGTACCGCGACTTCTTCCAGTCACTCAACGCCAACGTCATCACCACGCCACCGGGCGAGGTCTACACCGCGCTCGAGCGCGGCGTGGTTGATGGTTACGGCTGGCCCATCGGCGGCATTTTTGACTTGAACTGGCACGAAAAAACCAAATTCCGCATCGACCCCGGTTTCTACGACGCCGAAGTCTCGCTGATCATGAACCTGCCGGCGTACAAAAAGCTCACCGACACGCAGCGCAACTACCTGCAAAAGCAGCTGCTCGTGCTCGAAGCCGAAAACACCTTCTGGGCCAAGTACACCACCTCGGAAACCGCACGCCAGCAGGCCGCCGGCATCCAGACCATCACGTTTGATGCCGCCACGGCCAAGGCCTTCCGCGACAAGGCTTACGACATCGGCTGGGCCGGTGCGACCAAGCAGAGCCCGGAGATTGCCGCCCGCTTCAAGGCGCTGTTTTCCAAATGAGGTGCCAGCCGCAGCCGGCGCATGGCCGCCTCACCCGCCTGTGCCTTCGCTGCGGTGGCTTGATTCATGATTGACCGCCTGTCGTCCCACTACGGCAGGGCGCTCAGCGCGCTGGCCATGCTCGGCTGCGCCATCCTGATGGCCATGATGCTGATCATCGTGGCCGATGTGGCGCTGCGCAACCTGCCCATTCCCGGCCTGCCGCAAGGCCTGGCCTGGAGCAATGAAATCTCCGAGCTCATGCTCTACCTGATCACCATGTGTGTGGCGCCCTGGCTGCTGCGCCAGGGCCAGCACATCCGGGTGGACATCCTGCTGCAGGCGCTGCCGCCGCGGCTGGCCTGGACCCTTGAATGGGTCGGCGACCTGATCGGTCTCGCCTGCTGCGTGGTGATTGCCTGGTACGGCACGCAGGCCGCGTGGTCGAGCTACATCTCGGGCGCCGTCAACATCAAGACCCTGGTCACCCCCGAGTGGTGGGCGCTGGCGCCGCTGCCGCTGGTTTTTGTTCTTCTTGGAATTGAAATGATTTTTCGCATGATCCGGCTGCAACGCGGCCCGCGCGGTCCGCGCCACGACGCGGTGAGCGCAGCATGAGCGGCTGGGGCCTGGCCGCCTGGCTGATGCTGGGCGGCTCCACGGTGCTGCTGTTCATCGGCATGCCGGTGGCGCTGACCTTCATCACCATCAACATCATTGGCGCCTGGCTCTACATGGGCGGCGAGCCCGGACTCATGCAGCTGGCGCGCAGCAGCGTGACCTCGGTCACGGCTTTTTCACTGACGCCGATTCCGCTGTTTGTGCTGATGGGCGAGATCCTGTTCCACACCGGCCTGGCACTCAAGGTCATCGAAGGCGTGGAGCGCCTGATCAAACGTGTGCCCGGCCGTCTTGCCGTGGTGGCCGTGGTCGCAGGCACGGTGTTCTCGGCGATCTCGGGCTCGACGATTGCCACCACCGCCATGCTGGGCTCGCTGATGCTGCCCATCATGCTGGCGCGCGGCTACCACCCGACGATTGCCACCGGCCCCATCATGGCCATCGGCGCGGTCGACATGCTGATTCCGCCCTCGGCGCTGACCGTGTTGCTCGGCTCCCTGTCGGGCATCTCGATTTCCAAGCTGCTCATAGGCGGCGTGATTCCGGGTGTGATTCTGTCGGTGGCCTTTGTGCTGTGGATCATCATCCGCGTCAGCATCAGCCCCAAGCTCGCGCCGGCCGACAGGGACGACGTGGTGCAACACCGCGGCTGGGCCCGCTGGAGCCTGTTTTTTGGCTATGTGCTGCCCACGCTGTCGATCTTCGGCGTGGTGGTGGGCGCGCTGGCCGCCGGCTGGGCCACCCCGACCGAATGCGCGGCGCTGGGCGCTTTTGCCACCATGCTGCTGGCCCTGTGTTACCGCGCGCTGACCTGGGATGCGGTGATCAAGGCGCTCAAGGGCACGGCCGGCATCTCGGGCATGATTCTGTTCATCATCCTGGGCGCCACGACCTTTGCGCAGATCCTGTCGTTCTCGGGCGCCAGCAGCGGCCTGGTGCAGTTCATCACCGGCCAGGGCCTGTCCACCAACATGATTGTGGTCGGCATGATGCTGATGCTGATTTTCCTCGGCATCTTTGTCGACCAGGTCAGCATGATGATGATCACGCTGCCCATCTTCATGCCCATCGTGCAGGCGCTCGGCATCGACCCGATCTGGTTCGGCGTGATGTTCCTGATCTGCATGCAGCTGGGCCTGCTGCTGCCGCCGCACGGCCTGCTCCTGATGACCATGCGCGGCGTGGCGCCGCCGTCGGTCACCATGAGTCACATTTTCATCGCCGTCGTCCCTTATGTACTCATGAGCCTGATCCTGCTCGCGGCGGTGTTCTGGATGCCGGCAATTGCGACCTGGCTGCCCAAACTGATTGGATAGCCCGCCTCCAGGATTGCTACTTTTTTCATAGCTTTGAGCGCCCGTCAGTATTGGGCCGGAGCCCTGTTTTGCTCCAGACGCAGGCCCTGCGCGACCTGTGGGACAGCGCCTACAGGCCAAGGCGTCCCGGGCCCACAGGTGCGGCCGCCGCAGTGACGTACGGTTACCCCTTCATCAAAAGGGGAGCCATGCTGCTCAGCACTTTCCTTGTCGAAGACAAGCCCGAGATACGCGACACCGTGGTCTTGGCCATGGAAGAAGTGGCGCCGCTCAAATTTGTCGGCCATGCCGCCAGCGAGGCTGCGGCCCGCCAATGGCTGCGCACCTTCAATGACGACTGGCAGCTGGCCATTGTTGACCTTTTCCTCTCGGAAGGTTCCGGCTTTGGCGTGTTGCGCGACTGCCAGGCGCGCAAGCCGAACCAGAAGGTGGTGGTGCTCACCAGTTATTGCCATCGGAACATCACGGACCGTTGCCTGCAGCTGGGCGCCGACCGGGTGTTCGACAAATCCGCCGACCTGGAAGAACTGGTGGCGTTTTGCAAGGCGCACGCCAACAACCTGGCCCGCGTGGTACCGCAGGTGGAATCCAACGGCACGCTGCACTGAGCGCCCCGCCCCCTGCGGGTGAAGGCCTGCCATGACGTCGCAGGTCGTGTAACCTCACCGGCATGACCGCCGCCGCACCGCCACCCCACGCCGCCCACGCGTCGCCCGCCCTTCCCGACCCCCGCGCCGATCCCACGCGCGCCATCTGGGTCATGCTGTTTGCGCTGATCACCGCGTTTGCGCTAAGCCAGGCCTGCCGCACCGTGGCCGCCATCATGGCCACACCGCTGCAGGCCGACTTTGGCCTGAGCGCCCAGGCGCTGGGCCTGTTTGCCGGCGCCTTTCACTTTGCCTTTGGCGCCATGCAGCTGTTCATGGGCATAGGCATTGACCTGCACGGCGTGCGGCGCACCGTGCTCACCGCGTTTCCGGTGGCGATTGCCGGCGCGGCCGTGTCGGCGCTGTCCACCAGCTTCGGCATGCTGATGGCCGGCCAGGTGTTGATCGGCATCGGCTGCGCGCCGGCCTTTCTGGTGTGCACGGTGTTCATCGCGCGGCACATGCCGGCGCACCGCTTTGCCGCCATCTCGGGCCTGGCCATGAGCCTGGGCGGCATCGGCCTGCTGCTGACCGGCACGCCGCTGGCCTGGCTGATCGAGGCCAGTTCGTGGCGCATGGGTTTCTGGGTGCTGGGCGCGTGGGGCGTGCTCGCCTGGGGGCTGATCTGGGCGCTGGTGCATGAGCCGCCGCACCCGATGGATGCGCTGAAAAAGAAGGAGTCCGTGGGCCAGGCCCTGGCCGGCTTTGGCGCGCTGTTCACGCTGCCGCACACCTGGGGCATCTTGCTGCTGGCCAGCGTGGGGTATGCCTCTTTTGTCTCGCTGCGCGGCCTGTGGCTGGGCCCCATGCTGATCGAGCGTCATGGTTTTTCGCTGGTGCAAAGCGGCAACGTGGCGCTGGTGATGTCACTGGTGTCGCTGGCCGGCCCGCCGCTGTTCGGCCGCTTCGACCCCGGGCCCGCCACGCGGCGCCGCTGGATCACCGGCTTCACCTTGCTGGTGGCCGGCCTGTTTGCCACGTTTGCCTTCATACACAGCCCGCTCATCGACGTGGCGGCGCCCATCGTCATCGGCCTGCTGTCGGGTTACATGATTCTTCAATATTCCGACGTGCGCGCCGCCTACCCGGCGGCCATGACGGGCCGCGCCCTGTCGGTCTTCACCATGGCGATGTTTCTGGGCGTGGCCACCATGCAGTGGTTCACCGGCGTTGTGGCCTCGGTGGCGTCGGCTCAGGGCGTGGAGCCTTTCACCGCCGTGCTGGCCAGCATTGCCGCGCTGCTGACGCTGGGGGCATTGGCCTTCACCGTGCTGCCACAGCCGGCGGCGCCGGCCACCCACGCCTGAGCTAGCCGGCCGGCGCTGCGTCAGGCGCCACCACCGGCAGCGCGAAATAAAAACGGCGCTCGGGGCCCTCGGAAGCCGGCCGACCGACGCTCCTGTATTCATAGCTGCTGGCGCACGCTGCATAAAGGCTGCAGCCTGTTTTAACCATCACCGTCGCGGGGCCACGGCCCGGGGTCATGGCAGCGTGGCTTTGGGCTGGTTGGAGCGCGCATTGACCTGCGGCGCGCTGGTTTCCTGGCCCCCGGGTGGCGTTCTCGTGGGCGTGCTGGCTGCCGGTGGGGTCGGGAATCTGAACCACCTTGCCCTGCTGCCAGGCGTCGGCCCCCGGGTCCATGGTCGGTGACGCGATGTCCTCGCGGCTCTTTTTGCGGGCTGCGCTGTCGATGCCGAAGCGCTTGTCGCGCGCGGCGACCATGGCGGGGTCGGCCTGCCCGTCTGCGGTGAAACCCATCATCAGTTGCGGCACACCCAGCGGCAGGGTTTTCTGCGCGTCGGTGTGCCAGGTGTGCCAGGTCTTGCCGTAGGTGCCCACCAGCTTTTTCATCAACTCCTTCTCGGCGATCTCCGGAATGCCGGGCGCCAGCAGCTGGCCGGACTTCACCTCGTGCACATGGCTGTGCCACAGCGCCTTTTCTTCGGGCGGCAGCCCGGCAAAAAGCCCGGCGCTGACGATGTATTCCACACCCATGATCTTGGCGTCCTTCTGGTTGCCGTCGTAGATCACGCACTGGGTCACGTCCTCGTTGAGCAGCGAACAGTAGTGGTGCGCCTCGATCTGCATGTCCGGGCGGCCGTTGTAGAAGTGAAAGCCGTCCAGGTAGGCATTGAGTGCCTCGACCGGCGGCTTGTTCTGCAGGGCGATGGCCCCCGCTTCCAGGACCTGGGTCTTGATGGTTTCGGGCTGTCCCGGCGCCTGGACACTGGACTTGGTCCTGTTGTCACCACATGCCCCCAGCGTGAAGCCAAGCAAGGTCATGGCGCTTGTCAGAACCATCCGTTTCATGGGTTCTCCAGTGGCGGCACGGTGATGACGACCCTCAGGCCTGCGCCGCCATTTCGCGGCAGGCCTCGGCGCAGTGTTTGCACGCCCGCGCACAGGCCTGGCAGTGGTCCATGTCGTGTTGCACGCATTCCGCGGCGCAGGCCTCGCAGATCTCTGCGCACAGCGCGCACACGGCCCGGGCGTGCTCGCTGTCGCGCGCCATCAGCGCAGCGGCGGTTTCGCAGATCGCCGCGCAGTCCATGTCGAGGGCGATGCAGCGCGCCATCGCCTTCACATCCGGCTCGCGCAGGCAGGACGCCGCGCAGGTATTGCAGGCGGCAGCGCAGCTGTAGCAGGCATCGATACAGCGCTGGTAGTTCTGGTCAGTCATGGGGGTCTCCTTGGGTGGGGGCAAAGCGTTTCGGCGCAGGGGCCGCGATGGGTCTTTGGTCACATTAGGAGCCTGCGGCCCAAGGAACTGTCAGCGATGGTCCGGCGTCCTTGTAGGACGACCCGGTGGCGCGACCCGGTGGTGCTCTGCGCCGGCGGCGGATGTAAAAACGCGTTTCATCGTTTGCCCCCGGCCACCGCCCGCGCTAAGGTGTTCTTTCCCTCAACCATGCTTCAGCGCGGCGCAGCAGCAGCCCGCCGTGCAGCTTCAGCCATGACCCAACAGGAAAAGAAACAGTCGCTCAACATCGGCGCCGGCGTGATGATCGGCGTCATCATCGGCGCCATCATCGAAAACCTCACCATGGGCATAGGCATCGGGATTGCCATCGGCATCGCGCTGTCACTGGTGAACAAGGGCGGCAGCGCGAAGTAGCCCGGCCCGGCCGGCGCGGGCAAAACCGCCGCCGGCATCAGCAGCAAGCCTTGACCTACAGACGTGTGCACGGCTGAGGGGTAAGGTGGGCAAGTCGTTCCAGCCCACACGCCACCCTTCGCACCTGCCCCGCCATGAAACTCAAAGCCACCTGCACCCTGACCGTGAACACGGCCGCCGACTGTCCCATCGTCGCCATGCTGCGCCCGCGCAGCGGCCAGGCGCAGTGGATCGTCAGCGACCGTTATGAGCTGCAGCCCTGGGTGCCGACCACCGAGTATGTCGACAGCTACGGCAACCTGTGCCAGCGCCTGGTGCTGCAGGCCGGCGAAATGCGCATCGAGGTCGAAGTGGTGATGGAGGTCGAGGATCAGATCGCCGTGCAGCCCGACGCGCCGCACACGCCGGTGGCCGAGCTGCCCGACGACGTATTGCTCTACCTGCTGCAAAGCCGCTACTGCCCGTCGGACAAGATGTCCGAGAAGGCCCGCGAGATCGTCGGCGACACGCCACCCGGTTATGCGCAGGCGGAAACCATTCGCGGCTGGATCAACGCCAACCTGGACTACCAGTACGGCGTGAGCGACGCCAGCACCGACGCGATGGACTCGCTGGACCACGGCGCCGGCGTGTGCCGCGACTTTGCGCATGTGGGCATTGCGCTGTGCCGCAGCCTGCAGATTCCCGCGCGCATGGTCGTGGGTTACCTGCACGAACTGGACCCGATGGACCTGCACGCCTGGTTCGAGGCCTTTGTGGGCGGACGCTGGTACACCTTCGACGCCACCCAGAAGGAGCCGCGCGGCGGCCGCATCGTGCTGGCCTATGGCCGCGATGCCGCCGACGTGGCCTTCATCTCCGACTACGGCCCGCAGCCGCTGGAAGTCAGCGACATGAAGGTGCAGGTCAGCGAGGTGACCGACACTGTTGCCGCCTGACGGCAGCCTGTGGGCGCCTCAAACGCTCTGTTTTTGATAGCTGCCTGCGCACACTCCATAAGGGCTGGAGGCCAATTTCATGCACAAACCGCAAACAAACGGGAAAGGGAGCGCGGCTCAGTCCTTGTAGCTGGTGTCGAGCCGGTCCAGCTTGCGCAGCAGCGCCGGCCAGACAAAGGGGCCGCCCATGCCACCGCCGCGCACATAGGTGGCAGCGCGGTCGTCGCCGGTGTAGATCTCTTCTTCAAAATGAATCAGCTCGCCGCCGGCCTGTGCGCTGAGCTGGATCTGGCAGGTGCTTTCAAAGCGGTACATGTTCATGAAGGCGTCGGCAATCGTTTCGCCCACCGTCAGCAGGCCGTGGTTGCGCAGCACCAGATGGCGCGCGCTACCCAGGTCTTGCTGCAGGCGCGGCTTCTCGTCGTCGCGGAAGGCCACACCTTCGTAGTCGTGGTAACCCAGCGAGGCCAGCACAAAGGCCGACTGCTGCGAGATCGGCAAGAGACCGCACTTCTGCGCGCTGACGGCCACACCCGCGCGGGTGTGCGTGTGCAGCACACACGTCATGTCGTGCCGCGCCTCGTGCACCGCGCTGTGAATCACAAAGCCGGCCGGGTTCACCGGATGCGGCGAGTCGATCACCTTGTTGCATTGCTGGTCCACCTTGACCAGCGACGAGGCCGTGATCTCGTCAAACATCAGGCCGTAGGGGTTGATCAGAAAGTGATGCTCCGGCCCCGGCACCCGCGCGCTGATGTGCGTGAACACCAGGTCGCTCCAGCCATACAGCGCCACCAGGCGGTAACAGGCGGCCAGGTCCAAACGTAATTGCCATTCTTCGGCGCTGACAACTTCCTTGAGCGAGGCGATGTTCATGATGATGATGATGCGGTTTTCAATAGATGGGGAATGAACTGACTTTAATCGGGGCAGACAACTCGCGCTGGCTGGCTATCGCGGCCGGTACATGCGAAACAGCTGCTCCGGCCCGACAGTGAAGTAGTCGCCCGGCCCGCCGCCGCGCAACACGTGGCCGGCGTTGGCCGTGTCGTACACGCCGTCTTTGAGCAGCGCCTTGGCAATGTGCACCGCCACCACCTCGCCCAGCACCAGCCAGGTGTCGACCTTGCTGCCGTCCACGCCTTCGAGCTGCAGCACCTGCGTGCGCCGGCACTCGAACGAGACCGGGCTCTCGAGCACACGCGGCACCGCCACCACGCGCGAGGGCGCGGGCGTGAGGCCGGCGAGCTCGAACTCATTGACCTCGGGCGGCACCGCGGCGCAGGTCTGGTTCATCTGCTCGGCCAGCGCGCGCGTGGTGAGGTTCCACACAAACTCGCCGGTGGCCTCGATGTTGCGCACCGTGTCCTTGTAGCCGATGCTGGCAAAGCCCACGATGGGCGGCACGTAGTTGAAGGCGTTGAAAAAGCTGTAGGGCGCCAGGTTCAGCGCACCGGCCGCGTTGTGCGACGAGATCCAGCCAATCGGCCGCGGCCCGACGATGGCATTGAACGGGTCATGCGGCAGGCCGTGGCCGTGGCGGGGTTCGTAGAAGTGGATGGCGTCTGGCAAGGGGAAACCCTGAAGAAATGAAAAGATGGAACAACGATACCTGAAGCCACGCGCCTTCCAGGCCTGCGGGCCATGCGGCGGCCGCAGGGGAATAGCCCTACGCCAGTGCGGCGATATGGCAAAAAGTCACTGAAAAACCCGGAACTCCTGCGCACGATGCCGGGCATGATTCTCGTAACCAAGTGTTAGGGACGGCAGCAATCTCCAATGGCAACTCTTATTCCGGCAATCAGCAGCTGCGGTTCCCGCATGACCAGCGGCGAGCGCAGGCTGGCCGAGCGGCTGGAGCAGAAGCTCGACGACGACTACCTGCTCTGGTACGACGTGCCGGTGGGTCCCCGCCATTTGCACCCTGACTTTGTGGTGATGCATCCACGACGCGGCATCCTGATCCTGGAGGTCAAGGACTGGAGCCCCAAGACGATCCAGCACGCGGACAAGCAAAGCTGGCGGGTCTTTGTCGACGGGATGCTCAAAACCCAGCCCAATCCCGCCGAACAGGCCCGGCAATATGCACACGCGGTCGTTGATGCGCTCAAGCGCGACCCGCAACTGGTACAGGCAGAGGGCAAGTACCAGGGCAGCTTGAGCTTTCCGTGGAGCTATGGCGTGGTGTTCCCCAACATGACGCGCAGGCAATTCACCGACGGCCTGCTGGATGAGGTCATTGAACCGCATTACGTGATCTGCAGCGATGAAATGCTGGAGAAGGTTGACGCCGAAGACTTGCAGAGCCGCCTGTGGGGCATGTTCCCCTTCATGATGAGCGGCGTCATGTCGCTGCCGCAACTGGACCGGGTGCGCTGGATCATGTTTCCCGAAGTGCGCGTGCAGCCGCAGGGCGCGCTGTTCGACGACAGCGATGAAAGCGCCGAGATGCCCAGCATCATGCGCGTGATGGACATCCAGCAGGAACAACTCGCCCGCAGCCTGGGCGACGGCCACCGGGTGATTCATGGCGTGGCGGGTTCGGGCAAAACCATGATCCTCGGCTACCGCGCCGAATACCTGGCGCAGGCCAGCACCGCCAACAGCAAGCCCATCCTCGTCCTGTGTTTCAACGAACCGCTGGGCGTGAAGCTGCACAGCGTGATGGACGCCAAGGGCTTGAGCGGCAAGGTGCATGTGCGGCATTTTCATAAATGGTGCCGCGACCAGCTGGTGGCTTTTGGGCAGCCCCTGCCGGGGCAGATGGGGGCCCAGCAGTTTGTGGAAGAGCTGGTGCAGCGCGTCATTGCCGCCGTCGACCGCAAGCACATCCCCGGCGGCCAGTATCAGGCCGTGCTGATTGACGAAGGCCACGACTTTGCGCCCGAGTGGCTCAAGCTGGTGACGCAAATGGTGGACCCGACCACCAACAGGCTGCTGCTTCTGTATGACGATGCGCAAAGCATTTACGAACGCAGCCGCAGCAAACAGTTCAGCTTCAAAAGCGTGGGCGTGCAGGCTCAGGGCCGCACCACCATCCTGAAAATCAACTACCGCAACACCAAGCAAATCCTGCAAACCGCCAACCTGATTGCGGCAGACCTGCTGACGGCGGACGACAAAGACGACGACGGCATTCCGCTGGTCAAACCCATCAGCTGCGGGCGCGAAGGGCAAGCGCCCATCATCATCAAGCTGCCCAGCCTGCGCGAAGAAGCATTTGCCATTGCCGACCAGCTGAGCCACGCCCACCAGGAAGGCCACGCCTGGGGCGACATGGCCATTTTGTGCGCAGACTGGAAAACCATGGACATTTGCGCCGACGCCCTGCACCAGCGCAAGCTGCCCTTCAATGTGCGCAAGTACTCAGGCGACTACAACCCCGCAGCAGACGCCATCCAGATCATGACCATGAAGGTCAGCAAGGGCCTGGAGTTCCCCGTGGTGGCGCTGCCCGGCGTGGGACACATGCCCGCGCCTGGGGAAGACGAGCAGGAGGCCGCGCGGGTGTTTTATGTGGCGGCGACGCGGGCGACGCACATGTTGGTGATGGGGGTGTCTGGCAATAGTGGGTTTGGGCGGCGGCTGTCGACTTAAATCCTTGCGCCTCTTCAGAAGATTGCCTAACTAAAAAATCAAATGTCATCTACTCGCATTACTTCTGTACATTTCAAGAGATACAAGGCATTCGCCAATTTCAGCATTTCGCTGCAAGATTTCAACGTCCTTGTAGGCCCCAACAACGCGGGGAAATCCACGATCATCGGTGTTTTTCGAATACTCTCGGAAGGCTTGCGTAGGGCGAGATCGCGAAAAGCCGAGCAGTTGATCGCCAATGGAATTAGAAGATGGGGACATCGCTTTAACATTGCTGATTTGCCGATTTCATCAGAGAATATTTTTCATGACTACGATGACTCAGAACCTGCAGAAGTTACGTTCAAACTTTCAAACGGCAATAAGTTAATTCTTCACTTCCCAGAACAAGGATCATGCTTTTTACTTCCGGATTCGGAAGGCGGAAAAGTAGATTCCCCAACTATTTTCAAGAAGAAATTTGACATTAGTGTCGGGTTTGTTCCAATTCTTGGCCCGGTCGAGCAACACGAGTTGTTGTATCAAGAAGAGGCTGCTCGACGCGCATTAATGACGAACGGCGCGTCGAGAAATTTTAGGAATATCTGGCAGCACTACCCGGACGGATTTGATCGTTTTAGAAGCCTCATCCAGAGCACATGGCCCGGCATGGACATAGAACGCCCGGAGATTCAGCAGGGCAGCACATCTCAATCGAGAGTTCTAAAAATGTTTTGTCCAGAGGAGAGATTTCCCCGTGAGATCTGTTGGGCAGGTTATGGCTTCCAAGTCTGGTGCCAAATGCTTACGCACATTGTGAAGTCTGCTGGCGCCGACCTACTAGTAATCGACGAACCCGACATCTACCTTCATGCAGATCTGCAAAGGCAGTTAGTTGCTTTGCTCCGAGATCTAGGGCCAGACATTTTGATCGCAACGCACTCAACAGAAATAATCTCAGAAACAGAACCCAGTAGCTTGCTGACGATAAACAAAAAGAAACGCTCCGCAACGAGGGTCAAAGACGTCAGTCAAATTAAACGCGTCTTCTTTGCGTTGGGCTCAAATCTGAATCCGACATTGACGCAAATTACGAAAACACGCCGAGTAATTTTTGTTGAAGGACTTGATTTTGACATCCTCGCTCGCTTCGCTCGGACAATGACATTTGATCGTCTGGCAAATAGAACTGACTTTGCATTAGTTAAGCTTGACGGGTTCAATCCTAGGCGGATGGAGGATCTGGCCGCAGGTATAGAGCTAACTATAGGGTCGAGAATGATGCGCGCGGTAGTTCTTGACCGTGACTATCGATCCAAAGAAGAAGTTCAACAAATTGCAAGTGAACTGAAGAAGCACGCGTCACTTATATACATCCACCAGTGCAAAGAGATCGAAAACTATTTATTGAGCTCGAAGGTATTATCTAGCGCCATCTCCTCTAGGCTTAACGAGCGAGTACGGCGGACCGGTTGTGCGTTGCCTCCGCTCCCAGATGTTTCTGCGCTACTTGACGAAATTACCGAGGGGCTTAAAGGAGAAGTACTGTCGCAAATTGTGGCCCGTAATTTGGACATGGCGAAGAAAAGCCATGCTAGTTTGGACGCGGCGACGGTAACACGTGCAGCGATTGAGGGCTTTGAGGAGGTTTGGAAGACTCCTTCGTCACGCCTAACCATTGTCCCTGGGAAGGAAGTCCTGGCGCAGTTAAATACGCGCTTGCAAAAAATGTTGTCTATATCGATTAGCGACGTTCAAATCGCATCGCATTTTTCGGTCGACGATATCCCCCATGATTTGCAGGAGTTGATATGTACTTTGGAGGAATTTAGGAACACCGCCGTCTCCGGGGATACATAACGCTGGATCTTTTTGGCATCTATTACCATCTCCCAGTTCCAAACCGCCCACGGGCACCCCACGGAGACAAATAATTTTCAGTCATGTCATGATCGGCGTTAACTACCTCGAAGCCTCAAAGAAGTTTTATGACGCTGTGCTCGGCACCTTGGGCATTGGCCCCGGCGTCGCCAACAAGAACCGCTATTTCTACCGCAGCCCCGGCGGCTCGTTTGACATCACCACGCCGAGCAATGGCTAGACGGCTTGCAATAGCAACACGATCGGGTTTTAGGTGGCCTTTGCATGAACAGGGCGATGCCCTCCACCCAGCAGAAAAGCAATGCGCATGAAATCTGCAAGCGACCAATGGTTTGACGAGGCGTACTACCAGCGCTACTACTTCGACGAGAAAACCGGCGTGGTGGACCCGGCGCATGTAGAGCGCCTGGGCACCTTTGTGTGCAGCTACCTGAAGTACCTGCGCGTGCCCGTGAAGCGGGTGCTGGACATGGGCTGCGGCATTGGCGTGTGGCGCGAGATTGTGGCCACGCACTTTCCTGAGGCGAGTTACCACGGCGTGGAGTACAGCGCCTGGCTGTGCGAACGTTATGGCTGGGAGCGTGGGTCGGTGGTGGACTACACCTCTAGCGAGCCCTTCGACCTGGTGATCTGCCAGGCCGTGCTGACCTACCTGAACCCGGCGGACCTGAAGCGGGCCCTGCACAACCTGGGCCGCCTGTGCCGGGGCGCGCTGTATGTGGAAGCCGCGACGCGCGAGGACTACGAGCGCGACGTCATCGACGATGAACTGGCCGACCCGCGCCTGCACCGCCACCCGGCGCAGCTGTACCGGCGCGGCCTGCGCGAGGGCCTGACCGAAATTGGCGGCGGCGTGTGGCTAAGCCGCAAGCTTGATGTGCCGCTGTTTGAACTTGAATGCGTGGACAGCCGCTGAGCGCGGCTGAGAACCGTCCAGCTACCCCGACGGCAACAAGCGCTGCGCCTTGCACCGGCCGAGCGCCTGACCCGGCGACCGGTTGACCCCGGCCAGCGCAGGGGCGCCGTGACGCCAGGCGCGCTCGCAGCCTATGGTTTCGCGGGTTGCAGGCCCTTGGCTTCAACCTGAAGCAAGCCGCTGCTGGTGGCTCTCAGCTTGAAGGCGTTGTCGATGCCGCCAATGAAGAAGCCCGTGCCAACAAACACGACATCGGTTCTGGACACGGTGACCTGTTCGGGCTCGAGGTTCAAGGCCCCGTAAATCAGCAGGTAGCGTTCGTTCTGGTTGGAGGGGTTGATGAATATCGTCTTCTCATACCCATGGCCGCGCTTCTTCATGCCGGTGTGGGGGTACACCCTGAGGGGCGAAAAGTCCGCATCCAGCGTTTCGATGCGCATGGCGACGTGCGTGAGTTCGTTGCCTTTACCTGCGCCGCCAGCCAGGGGAAGGCTGGCGATGCTGACGGCATATGTTTTCGTGTAGGCCGGAAGCTCCAGCAATAACAGTGCCTGTGCGCCTTGTCCAAAGTCATGAGCGGGGGATTTTTCGTCCAGCCTCAACTCGGTTTTTTCAAGCGGAAGGGGTACCCTGGCCAGCGTTTTCAGTTGCTGGCAACAGGGCGCCGTGCCCTGCGCGGCGGGTGCCGCGTTCTGGGTGGCAAGCGGCGCAGGGTCTTGCGCGTTGCCCACCAGATGAACAGCGGCCAGGCAACCTGCCGCCGCCAGACGGATGAAAAGATGGCGCATGTGTTGAGGCGTCAGTGAGCGAACTTACTTTTTCAGGTCCGCAACCATCTGCTTGACCAGAATGTCGACACTGGCCGTCAGGCAGGTTCTGGTTTTGTCGATGTTGGCTACGAGCTTGTCAATGTCGGCAAATTTGCAATCGGCTGCGGCTTCGATAAACACAACATCCTTGTTGCCGCTGTTGTAACCGTAGTGGTAGGCCTCTTTGTACAAAACAGCCTGAGATTTGCTGTCATTGAGCTCGGCAGTCATGGCCACAAAAGGATAGTAGGCGGTTGATGCGCCTGCCGCGAGATATCCAGCCTCAAAGGTCAGAAGAAGAAACGCGTCCTGGCCTTTCATGACTCGAACGGTTTCTTTGGCTTCGGCGGGCTTTGCGCCCCGCTTTACCGGCACGGCGACCACTTCATACCCCGCCTGCCGGAGGCCCGGCAATGCTTTTGCATAGAAGTCGGCGGTAAGCTTGGTGTTCTTGGGGTCCAGCACGTCGTTGAGCTTTTTGGTCTTGCTGGCGGTATCCGCCGCCGCGACGAGCCCACCGATCAACCCAAAACTCATGCCCGGATGATTGAGGACGCGGACGCCATACTCGTCCAGATCGTTCCATTGCTGGACAGCGATTTTCTTGATGCCTGCGGAGGCCTCATTGTTAAAAGCCTGCTTCTCAAATCTGGTGGCGCAGCCAGTGAGCAGCAACGCGCCGAACAAGACGGCCAGGCACGCACAGCGGTTTATCAACGAGTTTGTCATACGGTCCCTCAAAGAATAGTTATACGATTTGTGACCTGAGCAGTTTAGGCGTGCAAGGGACACACAGGCCCTGGCATCGAGCGCTGAAGAGCACTCAATGATCCAAATGTCTTCGTTGCACAACACCTCCGTGTGCCTCGTCTACTTGTCCAACTTCATGACCGATGCCTTCTACACATTCCGGCATCGCAGCATGCTGCACCTGCATACGCCAGGCCCTTGAAGTTGACGCGCAAACTTGCAGAACTTTTTGCTTAACGATGGCCAAATCCCTTACCATCCACCGATACCTTTCGCCTACTCAGCACCCCACGGAGAAAAATCAATGTTCAGTCATGTCATGGTCGGCGTCAGCGACCTGGAAGCCTCGAGGAAGTTTTATGACGCGGTGCTCGGCACCCTGGGCATAGGCCCCGGCGTTGCCAACAAGAACCGCTACTTCTACCGCAGCCCGGGCGGCAGCTTCGGCATCACCATACCCATTAACGGCGAGCCGGCCTGCCATGGCAACGGCAGCACCATCGGTTTCAAGCTGGAGTCCGCGGAACAGGGCGACGCCTTTCATGCGGCAGGCGTTGCCAACGGCGGCACCACGTGTGAAGACCCACCGGGCATTCGCGAAAGTCACCCGGGCAAGCCCTACCTGGCCTACCTGCGCGACCCGGACGGCAACAAGCTGTGCGTGATTTACCGGCCGGCTGCCTGATCCGTCAAGCTGGGGCAGGCCGAGCTGCCGCTGAATGAATCACCTGCCCCAAGCTCCCCACGCTTTCCCTCATGCGGTCAGCCTTTTGCGCAGCGCGCGCCTGGCGCGCAGCTCCAAACCCTTTCTGGCACGCGGCGGCCCGCGCGGGGAGCGCTGCGCCGGCTGCCGGCTGATTCCCAGCCACTGCCTGTGCGCGCTGCGCCCGGTGCTGCCGGTGCGGTCGGGCGTGTGTTTGATCATGGCCGACATCGAGCCCCTCAAGCCCAGCAACACGGGCTGGCTGATTGCCGATGTGGTGGCCGACACCTTTGCCTTCGGCTGGGCGCGCACCGAGGTGGACCCGGCGCTGCTGGCCCTGCTGGCCGATCCGCAGTGGCAGCCCTACCTGGTGTTTCCGGGGGAGTTTGTGGCGCAGGAGCGGGTGGTGACGGCGCTGTTGCCCGCCGAAACCACGGGCGGCACGCCGGCGAAGCGCCCGCTGTTTGTGCTGCTCGACGCCACCTGGCCCGAGGCGCGCAAGATGTTTCGCAAAAGCCCTTACCTCGACAAGCTGCCGGTGCTGAGCCTGCAGAGCGAGCAGCTGTCACGCTACCGCCTGCGCCGCTCGCAGCGCGACGCGCATTTCTGCACCTCGGAGGTGGGCGCGCTGTGCCTGGAGCTGGCCGGCGAAACCCATGCGGCGCAGACGCTGGAGGCTTACCTGGACGTGTTCACCAACCACTACCTGCGCGCCAAGCAGCAGTTGCCAGTGGACATGGAAGATGCGGCGCATCTGCGGTTGCTGGCTTTGTCAAACCTGTAGTACTCTTTTTTTATAGCTGTTTGCGCCCACCCCAAAAGGGCCAGAGGCCGATTTGGCGTGAAGGTTGGAGGCAAACGGCCAAGGCGCGACAATGGAGCCCATCACGCCCGGCCTTGTACCCGCACCGGCCCGGCGTCACCCCCACCTCAAGAGCCCCACCATGACCGACGACCTGAACCGGAAAATCGAACTGAAAAAAATGGAGCTGTGCGACTCGTGCGCCGGCATCCAGCGCAACTGGCGCAAGGCCCCGGGGCACCCGGAGCTGGTGCAGGGCGCCAACCGCCAGGAAAGGCGCGGCGGCGCGCTGGTCACCGTCACCAAGTACCGCTGCGACCGCTGCGGCACGGCGTGGGAATACGAGAACGACAAGGCCAACCTGAAGGCGGGCTGGTCGGTGGTGGGTCGGTAAGCGGCGCCCTGCGTTACTTCTGTTTTGATAGCTGGTTGCGCAGGCAGCACAAGGGCTGGCAGCCGATTTGGCTTGAAGCTTGCGCTCCAGAGACCATTCGCCATGAACTCGGCCTGACCCTCTTCAGACGCCCATAAAAAAAGACAGGCCAGGCCTGTCTTTTTTGTTTTGGCGTGCAGCAGCGAAGAGCTGCTGCGTTGCTATTTACTTGCTGCCGGCGGCTTTCACGTCGGCCTTGGCTTCTGCCTTGACGGCGCCGGTTTCGACTTTGGCGGTGGCCTTGTCGGCTGCAGCGTTGGCCTTGACGGTTTCCACTTTGGCGTCGGCCTTGATGATGGTCTTGTCGGCTTTGGCGTCAGCATTCACGATGGTTTTTTCAGCTTTGGCGGTGGCCTTGGCCTGGTCATCTGCGTCGGCCTTGGCGGCTTTGGCTTGTGCCTTGACTTTGGTCGTGGCGGACTTGGTCACGGCCTTGGTTTTCTTTTCAGCAGCCTTGACTTCTGCCTTTTCAACCTTGGTGTCGGCCTTGGCGTCCACCTTGGCTTCGCTTTGCACAGCGGCTGCCACGGACTTGTCGGCCTTGGTTTCTGCCTTGACCACTGCAGGCGTCGCAGGCACGGCGGGGGTAGCGGGCGCAGCGGCTTGCGCAAATGCAGCGCCGGTCACGAGGGTAGCAATCAGGGTGGCGAGTAATTTGTTCATGAGAGTCCTTTGAGTGAGCGAGTTGTGTGACCAGATGAAGTCATGATGATCCCGTGTACAACGTGTGGCGCGGCCACCCCGACGACGCCATACACATGCTGTTTCAAGACAGCACGCGCGCTTTACATGGTGTTGCCGGTGGCGGGATTGTCAGCGCGCGGTCGGCGCAGGCTGCAGCTCGAAGCGTGGTGCAGACCGGGTCAACAGGCGGGCCTTGGCCGTGGCGGCGGGCCAGGCCAAAGGCACTTCGTGCATGAGCGCGGCGATCAGCGTGCGCATGTCTTCGTAGGCCGACTCGTGCAGGGCTTCGGCGACGATCAGCACCGTGCTGGTGTCGGCGCTGACGGCCGACAGGCTGCTCTGCCGGTTGGTCCAGCGGCGCGCGTGGGCGTTGTCGGCCTCGTCGGCAAAAATGATTTCATGGGCCTCGGGGTGCTCGACCTCGCCGGAGAAGGGCTGGTAATGCTCGAGGCCGGTGGCGTAACGCACCTGCAGGTCGCCCACCACTTTGGCCAGGTCGAACACCGCCACCGGAATGGCAAAGGCCGCCGAGACCGCGTTGCACAAGTCCACCAGCGGATGCAGCCGCGGCAGGGCGCCTTCCTTGCGCAGGCGACGCAGGAGCGCCTCGGCCGCACAGCGGTACTTGGTGGGCTTGAGCCCCATTTTGGAGAACACCTGGCGCCAGGCCTTGATCTCCGGCAACTCGCCTTCGCCGCTGCTGGCCAGCCGCGCCGCGGCGATGCCGCTGAAGCGCGCCACCTGCGGGCCGACCGCCGCCTTGCTGCTGATGCCCCGGACAAACATGGCACCCGGTACCAGCTCGGGGCACTGGGTCCAGATCTCGTTGGAATGGCTGAAAAACATGCGCTTGCCTCTTTGCTGCCGATGATGGGCCAGTCGGCCGATTCCCGCAACGCCGCGCTGACACTCCTGTTTTTATAGCTGCTTCCGCCCGTGTTCATTGGGCTGGCGGCCACTTTCATGCTTGACCCGTCAGCGCGTACTGTGCGCGGCGAAACGGGTGACGTGCAAAAAAAACACAACGTATCCATTGGTTCCACGGCCGCTGCACCGCGCGTTTTGTCCTCCATTTGGGGGATGCCAAATCGCCGCCGGGCCGCTACAACCGGGAGCATAACAACTCTCAATAGCACGCCTGCTTTTTCAGGACCGCATCGTTCCTGCATCACGGGCGGCAGAAAGGAAATGGGCTCATGGTATTTACAGGCAAGGCGTCACCGCTGTCGCAACAGGGAATTGAAACGGTGCTCGGCAGGCTGGGGGTGGACGCCCCTGCGCTCTGGGCGGTGCTGACGGTTGAAACCAGTGGCTGCGGCTTCCTGCCGGACCGGCGACCCAAGATCCTGTTCGAGCGCCACTGGTTCAGCCGGCTCACGCATGGGCGCTTCGATGCACAGGCGCCCGACATCAGCAGCCGCAGCGCGGGGGGTTACGGCAATGGCGGCGCTTCCCAGTATGAGCGGCTCACCCGGGCCATGATGCTCGACCGCGAGGCGGCGCTGAAAAGCACGTCATGGGGCCTGGGTCAGGTCATGGGGTTCAACGCCGGCAAGGTCGGCGCTGCCAGCGTGGATGCACTGGTCAGCGCCAGCAAGGCATCAGAAGATGCGCAGCTCGACGCCATGGCGGGGTTCATCGAGCAGGGCGATCTTGCGCGGCATCTGCGCAACGCCGACTGGGTGCAGTTTGCCTTCAGCTACAACGGGCAGGATTTCCAGAAGAACCGCTACGACGCGAAGCTGGCGCTGGCCCACAAACGTTACCAGCTCGGGCCTTTGCCCGACCTCGCGGTGCGCACCGTGCAGCTGGCCTTGATGCTGCTGGGTTATGGCGGCGCGCGGTTTGTGGATGGGTGGTACGGAGAGGCCACGCAGAAGGCGCTGGTCAGGTACCAGCAGCGCGCCGGGCTGCCGGCCTCCGGCGTGCCCGACGACGCCACCATGGCGCGCCTGTCGGCGAACCTCGGCTGGTAGGGCAAGCGTTTTACCTGCGGCGCGGGTCGTTGGGCCAACGGTCTGCGCGGTCGCGCGTTCCGTCGCCATCACGGTCATGACCGCGTGCGCCGTCGCGGTCCCGGTCGCCATGGCCACGGTCGTGGTGCGACGCATGCGGCGGCGGTCTGTGCGGAAAGGCGCGCGGAACCGGAACCGGCACCACCACAACAGGCGCAGGCCGGCTGTAGCCCCGCGGGTAGTCATAAGCACGGCGCTGGTAGCCGCCTTCGATGTACACCGGCTGCTCCACCACCATGGGCGGGCCACCGCCATGGGTCGGGTAAGTCGGGTAGGCCGGCACCGGGTAAACGGCGCAGCCCGACAGGCCGGCCACGGTCAAAACCAGAAGAGTCGTTTTCATGATGTGTCCTGACACCCGTCCTAGGGCCTGTTCACACTGTTTATACAAGTGCGAACGTGGTTAAAACAACGCCAATCTAGGCGCGCGACGACGCTCAGCCTGGACGGCTGGGCTAGGAGTGCAACGACGAGTGGCGTTGTTTTAACCACGTTCCCTCCTGGTTGCGGCCAAAAAGGCCATGCGCAGCGTTGCAAAGCCTTGCCGGGCGCCAGCCCGGCTGCGTTTTGCGCCTCACGCATGACCTTTTTGACTCGCAACGCATCTTGCATAAACAGTGTGAACAGGCCCTAGCAGCCGGGTTGATGCATTGAGCGCTTCGCAGGTGTCGTGTGTGTGTGGGCTTGTAGGCGGCGCATGTCCGCACGTAACGGGATGTGCCCGACAACCGCATCAACAGGGCGGTTAACAGTCGCGGCGCACAATGACCGATTGCATGCCTGCATGCGCTTTTTCATGAAGGCCCGATGAAACGCAGACTGTTGTTGACCCCGCCCGGCTGGATCGTCTTTGCCGCTGCGGCGGGTGCGGCGCGCGCCGCCACACCGGACGCGCCCGGCGGAACGGGCTACAAGGTGACGCTGGAACAGCTGCAGCAGGCCGTGGCACAGCGCTTCCCGCGTCGTTATGAGATGGGCAGCCTGCTGAACCTGAATGTGCAGGCGCCGCGCGTGCGCCTGCTGCCCGAACTGAACCGCCTGGGCACCGAGATGGTGGTGGACGCGGCCGGCCCGGCGCTGGCACGCACCTCGACCGGCACCTTCGACGTGGACTTTGCGCTGCGTTATGAAGCCAGCGACCAGACGCTGCGCGCGCACCAGATTCGGCTCAACGCCCTGCGCCTGGACGACATGGCGCCCGGCCCGGCGGCGCTGCTGCAGGCGTACGCTCCCACGCTGGCCAGCCAGGCGCTCAAGGAAGTGGTGCTGCACAAACTCAAGCCGCAAGACCTGATGCTGACCGACGGCCTGGGGCTGGAACCGGGCAGCATCACCGTCACGGCCAAAGGGCTGACGATTGCCCTGGTGCCCAAGAAAATGCTGTGAGCCGGCGCGCTGCCGATGAGGGTGCTGTGCCTGGGCCACAGCGTCCGACACTTCTCTTTTGATAGCAGCTTGCGCAGGTACTGATTGGGCTACAGGCCGATTTGATGCCTAAGTTCTGCCGTGCACCGCGCGCTGCAAGGCTGCCCGCGCCAGCAGGCGCGTCGAGTCCAGCGTGGGCAGCGGCGAGTTGCCGTCGTTGATGATCAGCGGAATCTCGGTGCAGCCGAGGACCACCGCATCGCAGCCTTCGCCTTTCATTCGTTCCATCACGCGCTGGAAACTGGCCACGGCTTCTGGCCGGAAGATGCCGCACACCAGCTCGTCCATGATGATGCGGCCCAGTTCGTCGCGCTCGGCATCGTTTGGCCGCAGGTACTGCAGGCCGCGCGCGACCAGCTTGTCCGGGTAGACCGCGCTGTCCACCAACCAGCGCGTGCCGGTGATGCCCACACGGCGAAAGCCGCGCTGCACGGCCGCGTCCGCCACCACCTCGGCAATGTGCAGCCAGGGCAGCGGCGAGTGCGGCACCACCAGCGACATGGCCTGGTGGATGGTGTTGTCGGGGCAGATCAGGAAGTCGGCTCCGGCCGCCGCCAGCTTGCGCGCCGAGGCCAGCATGAGGTCGGCCACGCCCTGCAGGTCGCCGCAGTCCAGGCAGTCCACATAGGCGGCGAGCGAGGGCGTGTGCAGGGAAACCTCGGGGTGCGCGTGCGGGCCGAGCAGCGCGGCACCTTCCGCGCAAATGGTGCGGTAACAAAGGGCGGCACCTTCCGCGGAGCAGCCGACGATTCCGATGTGCTGGGGCATGGGGGGTGAGGTCTTCACAGCCCTTTTTCGACCATATCGAGCAGGCGCTGGCCGACCAGCTGCATCTGCGGGCCGATCACCGGGCCCAGCGGCCCGTCGATGACCAGCATGGCCAGGCCGTGCACGGCGGACCAGGCCAGGAACTCGGCGCCGGGGCGGCGCTCGGGCGGCATCACACCGGCCTGCACCAGCTTGTCGAGCGCGGCGCCCAGCAGCTCGAACGGGTTCAGGCCGCCCGGGCCGGCCCTGTCGGGGTCGCGCGGTGCTTCATCCTTCATGTCGTCGGACGCGGCAAAGGCGGTGCGGAACAGCCCGGTCTCGGCCTGGGCAAAACGCAGGTAGCCGGTGCCGACGGCACGCACGCTGGCGCGGGCGAAGTCGGCTGGCGGCAAACCGGCGGGCACGGCGGCCAGTTCGGCTTCCATGGCCCGGGCCACGGCCGACAGCGCGGCCGCACGCACCGCCTGCAACAGGGCCTGGCGGCTGGCGAAATGCCGGTAGGCGGCGTTGGGCGCCACCCCCGCGCGGCGCGTGGCCTCGCGCAGCACCACGGCCTCGGGCCCACCCGCGCGCGCCAGCTCGATCCCGGCTTCCAGCAGCGCGCGGCGCAGGTCGCCGTGGCGGTAGGTGCTGCGGGCCGGCGCAGGGATCGGCGGCGTGATGGACAGCGCTGTCATGGTTTGTTACGTTTTATGTGGACAGCGTCCATTATGTTTGCTATTCTTTTGTGGACGGTGTACACAACACCTTCACAATACCCCTGTTTGCCCTGTTTGACAACGCAGGCAATGGTTGGCCAGCGACTCCAAGGAGCATTCCCATGCAAAAAATCACCACCTTCCTGACCTTCAAAGACCAAGCTGAAGATGCGCTCAAGTTCTATACCTCGGTGTTCAGGAACGCCAAGGCCGGCGACATCCAGCGTTACGGCGATGGCGCCCCGGTCCCCAAAGGCAGCTTCATGACCGGCAGTTTCGAAATTGCCGGCCAGACCTTCTTCGTGCTCAATGCGGGCACGGACTTCGGCTTCGCGCCGGGCATGTCGCTGTTTGTCGATTGCCCGACCCAGGAAGAGGTTGATGAACTCTGGGACAGGCTGTCCGAGGGCGGCAGCGTGCAGGCCTGTGGCTGGCTGACCGACAAGTTCGGCGTGTCCTGGCAGATCGTGCCCAGCGTGATGCGCAAGGTGCTGGCCGACAAGGATCCGGCCAAGGTCAACCGCGTGATGCAGGCCATGATGCAGATGATCAAGCTCGACGGCAACAAGCTGCAGCAGGTCTACGAGGCCGCATGGACCCATGGTGGCGGAGACCTTGCGGCTGTATGCCGGCCTGCATCGCCACTTCCGCCAACCCGCCCCCGTCCCCGTCCCCCACCCACCCACCCCCTGACAAGGAGACCGACATGCAAGTCCAGCCCTATCTGTTTTTTGACGGCCGCTGCGAAGAGGCCCTGACGTTTTACAAAACCGCGCTGGGCGCCGAAGTGACGGCGATGATGCGCTTCAAGGAGAACCCCGAGCCCCAGTCGCCGGACATGTGCCCCCCGGGCTCGGAGGACAAGATCATGCACGCCAACCTGCGCATCGGCGAAACGCAGGTGATGGCGTCGGACGGCATGGCTTTCGGCGGCAAGCCGGAGTTCAAGGGTTTTTCGCTGACGATCACCGCCCCCACGGATGCGGAAGTCGCGCGCCTGTTCAAGGCGCTGAGCGACGGCGGGCAGGTGCAGATGCCGCTGGGCAAGACTTTTTACGCCTCGTCCTTCGGCATGGTGACCGACCGCTTCGGCCTGGGCTGGATGGTCATTAACCCGCTGCCCATGCCCTGAAAGGAGTGCTGTCATGTCCAATACCGAACAAGACCCGTGCGCCGCCGTGCCAGCGCTGGCCCAGCACCGCTGGCTGCAGCAGCTGGTGGGTCAATGGTCGTTTGAAGGCCAGGCGGACATGGGCCCGGGCCAGCCCGCCATGAAACACGCGGGCCAACAAACCGTGCGCAGCCTGGGCGAGTTGTGGGTGCTGTGCGAAAGCCAGGGCAGCATGCCCGACGGCAGCCCGGCCCACATGCTGATCACGCTCGGCTATGACCCGCAGAAAAGCGCTTTTGTCGGAACCTTCGTCGGTTCGATGATGACGCACCTGTGGCACTACGCGGGCTCGCTGGACGCGGCCGGCAAAGTGCTGACGCTGGACACGGAAGGACCGTCGTTCAGCGGCGACGGCACGCTGGTGCGTTACCAGGACATCATCACCCTGCAGGGACCCGAGGTGTACGAGCTGGCCTCGCAGGTGATTCAGGCCGACGGCAGCTGGAAGCGCTTCATGAGCGCCACCTACCGCCGGGTGAAGGCCCGCAACGGCTGAAATACAGGAGCGCCCATGACCCCCACACCGACCCTGAAGCCGGCCCGGGAGCTGGCCCTGAACAACGGGGTGCGTTTCCCCAATGAAAGCGAGGACTACCGGCGTGCGCGCGATGCGCTGCTGGCCGAGGAGATCGAGCTGCGGCGCCACATCGAACGCGTGGCGCAGCAGCGGCGCGACCTGCCGCCGGGCGGCGTGTTGCCGAAGGACTACGGCTTCGAGGGTGAAGACGGCCCGGTGCGTTTTTCGGACCTGTTCGCCGACAAGCAGACGCTGGCCGTCTACAGCTATATGTTCGGGCCGCAGCGCAAGCGGCCCTGCCCGATGTGCACCTCGCTGCTGTCGGCCTGGGACGGCGAAGCCGAGGATGTGGCGCAGCGCATCGCGCTGGTGGTGGTGGCGCGCTCGCCGATAACACGCCTGCTGGCCTTCAAGAAAGAACGCGGCTGGCGCCACCTGAAACTCTATTCGGATGTGAGCGGCGACTACACCCGCGACTATGTGAGTGCGCAGGATGCTGATGTGCCGGCCTTCAACGTCTTCACCCGGCAGGGCGGCAGCCTGCGGCACTTCTGGAGCGGCGAGATGGGCGTGTCCACGGCCGATCCCGGCCAGGACCCGCGCGGCGCGCCGGACCTGATGCCGCTGTGGACCATCCTGGACAGCACGCCCGAAGGCCGCGGCCGGGACTGGTACCCGGAACTGAGTTATCCCGGGACCTGACAACCGGTCCGGGATGCCGGGAATCACCCGCGCGCGGTGAACAACCCCGTCGTCAGCAACCTTCATGCGATCCGGTTACAGTGACGCGGGCCGCTGCATCTTCACCAGCGCCCACATCAACCGGAATTCCGATTTGCCAGACATCATCTCCATCGAGCAGCTCAGCAAGGTCTACGCCTCGGGCTTTGAAGCCCTGAAGTCGGTGGACCTCACCATCCGGCGCGGCGAAATTTTCGCGCTGCTCGGGCCCAACGGCGCCGGCAAGACCACGCTGATCAACATCGTCTGCGGCATCGTCACGCCCAGTTCGGGTCGCGTGACGGCCGACGGCCACGACATCGTGCGCGACTACCGGGCGGCGCGCGCCAAGATCGGCCTGGTGCCGCAGGAACTGTCGACCGACGCGTTTGAAACCGTCTGGTCCACGGTGAGCTTCAGCCGCGGCCTGTTCGGCAAGCCGGCCAACCCGGCCCACATCGAAAAAGTGCTGCGCGACCTGTCGCTGTGGGACAAGAAGGACAGCAAGATCATGACGCTGTCGGGCGGCATGAAGCGCCGGGTGCTGATCGCCAAGGCGCTGTCGCACGAACCGCAGATCCTGTTTCTCGACGAGCCCACCGCCGGCGTCGACGTGGAACTGCGCCAGGGCATGTGGCAGATGGTGCGCAAGCTGCAGGACAGCGGTGTGACCATCATCCTGACCACGCACTACATCGAGGAAGCCGAAGAGATGGCCGACCGCATCGGCGTGATCAGCAAGGGCCAGCTCATCGTGGTGGAAGACAAGAACGTGCTGATGCGCAAGCTCGGCAAGAAGCAGCTCACGCTGCAATTGCGCGCGCCGCTGCAGGCCGTGCCCGAAGGGCTGGCCGGGCTGCCAGTGGAGCTGACCGAGGGCGGCCACACGCTGGTCTACACCTTCGACACGCAGCAGGAGGAAACCGGCATCGGCGAGCTGCTCAAACGGCTGGCCGAACTGGGCATCGACTTCAAGGACCTGCATTCGAGCGAGAGTTCGCTGGAAGACATCTTCGTGAGCCTGGTCCATGCCAACAAGCCCGCCACCCAGAAGGAGGCTGCATGAACTGGCACGCCATCCGCGCGATCTACCGCTTTGAAATGGCGCGCACTTTCCGCACACTGACCCAGTCCATCGCCTCGCCGGTGATCTCGACCTCGCTGTACTTCGTGGTGTTCGGCGCGGCGATTGGTTCGCGCATGGGCGACATCGACGGCATCAGTTACGGCGCCTTCATCATCCCCGGCCTGATCATGCTGTCGTTACTCAATGAAAGCATCTCCAATTCCGCCTTCGGCATCTACATGCCCAAATGGTCAGGCACGATTTACGAGCTGCTGTCGGCGCCGGTGTCGGCCATGGAAGTGGTGCTGGGTTACGTGGGCGCGGCGGCCAGCAAGTCCGTGCTGCTGGGCCTGCTGATCCTGGCGACGGCGCGCATCTTCGTTCCCTACAGCATTGCGCATCCGTTCTGGATGCTCTGTTTCCTGCTTCTGACGGCGCTGACCTTCAGCCTGTTCGGCTTCATCATCGGTCTCTGGGCAGACAACTTCCAGAAGCTGCAGATCGTGCCGCTGATGGTGGTGACGCCGCTGACCTTTCTGGGCGGCGCGTTTTACTCCATCAACATGCTGCCGCCGCTGTGGCAGAAAATTGCCCTGTTCAACCCCGTGGTCTACCTGATCAGCGGCTTCCGCTGGAGTTTTTACGGCGTGGCGGACGTCAACGTCGGCATCAGCGTCGCCGCCATCCTGGGCTTTCTGGCGCTGTGCCTGGGCGCCGTGTGGTGGATCTTTCGCACCGGCTGGAAATTGAAAGCCTGATGAAGGCTTGAGCCCGGCCATGAAAAAGGCCCCAGTCACCTCGGTGGCTGGGGCCTTTTCTTTTCATGTACGTGCACTCGTGGCGCACACACATCACGCCAGCCAGCCCCGGAAAGGGTGGCCGCGCGTTGCTGGAAGCTTACTTTTGCGGAACAACAATCACGGTGTCGCCGGTAGCGCCGGTTGCGCCCGTTGCCCCGGTGGAGCCGGTAGCGCCAGTGGCACCCGTTGCGCCGGTAGCACCGCCGCTAGGGCCGGTGGAGCCCGTCGCGCCGGTGGAGCCGGTAGAACCTGTTGCGCCGGTGTAACCCGTCGAACCGGTGGAGCCGGTAGAACCCGTAGCGCCGGTGGAGCCAGCTTCGCCAGCAGGGCCGGCAGGGCCAGGAACGGCCACGGCAGGAGGAGTGACCACCGTGCGGTCACAAGCGGCCAGACCAAGGGTAGCGACCAGAGCGGCAAGCAGAATGGAATATTTCATGGAAGTCTTTCGGAATTTGAGCGAAAAATACGCGCGAAATTGTGCGCAGGCAGTTTTTCCTGCCTCGGCCTTGTACTGCCTAAAATAATTTCTGGGTAGATGCAACAGGACGAACCGTGAATCTACCTGCGGTGCTGGCAGTGTCCTGTAGGACGAACCCACAACGGCGTGTCCCGAATTGGCCGGTGTTGCCGGAATCCCCAGCTCGCGTGGGTGCTCGCGTGGCGGCGCCAAGCACTGGAAAACAGATGCCGGTAAGCTTGAGGGAGACTCCTGAAAGCAACGCCATGTCCTCTTTTTCACCTACGTCCAGCCCCATCGTTCAGGTCCAGCCTCTCGGTTTTCCGTGGGAAACCATCGACCCCTTTTTGTTCTGCGCCTATCACGACGACGCCTATCCCAAAGCCAACGCCGACATGGGGCCGGCGGTCTCGCTGGCGGGCCGTGCCATTGGCCAGGACTTCAGCCGCAAGGACGGCTGGAGCATGTACCACGGCGAAAAAGTGCCGGGTTTTCCGCCACACCCGCATCGCGGTTTTGAAACCGTCACCATCGTGCGCAAGGGCCTGATCGACCATTCGGATTCGCTGGGCGCCACCGCGCGTTTCGGCCGCGGCGACGTGCAATGGCTGACGGCCGGCAAGGGTATCGTGCACGCCGAGATGTTCCCGCTGCTGGACGAAAAAAACGACAACCCGCTGGAGCTGTTCCAGATCTGGCTGAACCTGCCGGCGGCAGCCA
The DNA here is from genome assembly GCF_002278925.1 of Polaromonas sp. 39-63-25. Taxonomy (GTDB): domain Bacteria; phylum Pseudomonadota; class Gammaproteobacteria; order Burkholderiales; family Burkholderiaceae_C; genus Polaromonas. The sequence goes on along the minus strand of NZ_NCJH01000003.1, from coordinate 3,104 downwards.
AGATGAGCGACCCGCACTTCACCATGTTCTGGTCGCAGGACATTCCGCGCCTGACCACCAAAGACGCCGAAGGCCGCGCTACCCAGGTGGCCGTGATTGCCGGAAGGTTGCAGGACGCCGCCACGCCACTGGCACCGCCGCCCGACTCTTGGGCTGCGCAGGCCGATGCTGACGTGGCGATCTGGACGATACGCATGGCGCCGGGCGCGCGCTGGACGCTGCCAGCCGCCGGCGGCCAGGGCACGCGGCGCAACCTGTACTTCTTCAAGGGCGAGTCCGTCAGCATAGGCGGCCAGGACATCCGCAGCCCGGCCGCCATCGAGGTGCGTGCCGATAGGGCCGTCGAACTGGTCAACAGCGGCAGCAACGACGCCGAGTTTTTGCTGCTGCAAGGCAGGCCGATCGGCGAGCCGGTGGCGCAGTACGGCCCCTTCGTGATGAACACCCAGGCCGAAATTGCGCAGACCATGGCCGACTACCAGCGCACCCAGTTCGGTGGCTGGTCGTTTGACAGCGATGCGCCCGTGCACGGGCGCGACCCGGCGAGGTTTGCGGTGCATCCGGACGGGCGCGAGGAAAAACCGGCCCCTTGAGACGGTGGCGGCGCCCGTCATCCCGGGGTGGTCGGCGTCCCCTGAATCGCTACATTTTTAATAGCTGGCCGCGCTCGCTGCATAAGGGCCAGTCTTCCTTTTCATGGTTAAAAATCGGGACGCACTGCTCCGCCGCACCGTCCGGAAACCCTGAATAATTCCGGAAAAACCCGGGAAATAGTTGCCTTTCTTTTACCGGTGGTCGGCCTATCGTTTCGCTGATGTCCCTGCTCCTGCGCCGCGTTGGCAAGTCGGCGTGCAGAGGGTCAAGACAGGGGCTTTCTGTTGAGGAGGAAAGGCATGAAAACCACACGCATGGGTCTTGCGCTTCTGGCATGCGCGGCCTTGCTGCAAGCTACCCTCGCCAGCGCCCAGCTACCGCCCAAACTTCCCGCCGGCACGGAAGGGCCTCCGGCGGGCCCCCAGCCCAAGGGCTGGAACTGGCAGGCACCCAAGGAACCGAAGGTCCTGAGTTACAAGGACTACCTCGCGCAGGTGCCCGGCCATGCGGGGCCGGGGGCAGACGCAGCGGAGTCCACGCAGGCCAACGCCGCCTTGCTGACCGCGCAGACCAACGCCCTCAAGGCGCTGTCCAAACGCCTCGACGAGCTTGAGGCCCGGGTGCAGCAAATGGAAGCCGCCAAAAAAGCCGGGGGTACCAAATGACCACAGCGTCCCCCTCCCCCGCCGACCCGATGGCCGCCCTCGACGCCGCGCAAGCCGCCGTGAGCGCCGCCGCGGCGAACCCGGCCAACACGCAGCTGGTCCAGGCCTGGTCACCCAGTCTGGTTCAGTTCCTCGCAATAGCCGTGCTGCTGTTCACCTTCGGCGCCTTGTTGCTGGGCACCCTGCTGCTCTGGCGTTCGAAGGCACCCGCGTCGCACGTGCTGCGCATTTTTGGCGTCATTTCCATCATCGGCATTTCTGCGCTGCTGCTGGTCGTTGGCTACAGCAACGACCAGCTGACGCCCATCGTCGGCCTGTTCGGCGCGATCGCGGGCTACCTGCTGGGCAAGGATATTCCGGCGCCGGGCGCGCGCGACGACAACCTGCCCCGTGCGAGCGGGTGAGGCCGGTGCCGTGATACACGCCATCCCCGCGCGCGCAGCCGCACTTGCAGATCCAGGCATAGCAACTTGACAACCAGGAGAGCCAGCATGACAAGCATCAGACATCCATCGACGTGCCGGGCCCGGTTCGCCGCAGTCTTCGTAGCGGCCGGCATGGCGCTTTCGGGCTGCTCGATTCAGCTCATCAGCAAGTATGACGAAGCAACCGACAAGGCCGTGACGGCCCTGCAGAAAAAAACCGAAGCACACCTCGTTGCGCTGGAGGCGGTCCAGGGCCTGCCTGACTGCAAATACGAGAAACACAAGCAGTTCTATGAAGAGGCCAAGGTCGACATCAGCGCCATCACCGTCCGGGCTGCGGCGATTCCCAAAAACGAGATCACGACGCAGCAGGCCGGGTTGCTCTCAGGCAGCCTCGGGAGTCTGGAAAAACTGCACCGGATGGCATGCCTGTCCGGCGACCAGATTGCGCCCCTGCGCACGCAATTCAACAGCAGCTTCACGGCCATTCTCAAGCTGGAACTCGCCAAGCCGCGGTGAATAAATCTCCCAACCACTCGCAAGGAAAAAAACCATGAGTCTCAATGCATCCCAGCTCGGCAAGGACATGCTCACCGCGTTCAAGGGTGTGCTGAGCGACAAGTGGCCCGACATCAAGGAATACGGTGAGGCCGAAAGCAAAAAACTGGCGCAGACGCTGGTCATGATTGAAGCGCTGAAGCTTGCCGGCAAGATCAACGAGGAGCAGGCGGCACTTCATCTGGATATCCAGAAAAATGCCACGCGCATGGTGCTGCTGACGCTGGAGGGCCTCGGGATACTGATGGCGGAAGCGGCCATCAACGCTGCGCTGAATGTCGTCAAGGACACGGTCAATACCGCGCTGGGGTTTGTGCTTCTGTAACCCGTCCGGCGAAAAAAAACGCGCCTTCAGGCGCGTTTTTTGAGGGAGCAGGCGACGAATTATTTCGCGACCACCCGCACCATCTCCAGACACTTGTTCGAGTAGCCCCACTCGTTGTCGTACCAGGCGACGATCTTGACGAAGGTGCTGTCCAGCGCAATGCTGGCGTCGGCGTCAAACACGCTGGTGCAGGTCTCGCCGCGGAAGTCGGTGGCGACCACCTTGTCTTCGGTGTAACCGAGGATGCCCTTGAGCGCGCCTTCGCTTTGCGCCTTCATCTCGGCGCAGATTTCCTTGAGTGTGGCTTCCTTGTTCAGCTCGCAGGTCAGGTCCACCACCGAGACGTCGGAGGTCGGCACGCGGAAAGACATGCCGGTGAGCTTTTTGTTGAGCTCGGGAATCACCACGCCGACGGCCTTGGCCGCGCCGGTGCTCGATGGAATGATGTTTTCCAGGATGCCGCGGCCGCCGCGCCAGTCTTTGTTGCTCGGACCGTCCACGGTTTTCTGGGTGGCCGTGGCGGCGTGCACGGTAGTC
>NZ_NCJH01000028.1 GCF_002278925.1 Polaromonas sp. 39-63-25 | reverse complement strand
CGTTGATGCCGACGATCTCGATGTCGCTGAAGTTCTGCACGGCGGCACGCAACACGTTGCGCCCGATGCGGCCGAAGCCGTTGATACCTAGTTTGATGGTCATGAATATTTCCTCGAATAAAAAGTAACCCAAGCGCCCGTCGATACTGCGCCAGTAGCTATTAATTCAGTAGCGCCGAGCAGTCGGCAATGACCCGGTCCGGCGCGCAGGCGGCGATCGGCTGGCCCATGTTGTAGCCGTAGGGCAGCGCCCAGACCGTGACGCCGGCGTTGCGCGCGGTCGCCACGTCGATGCTGGAGTCGCCGACGAAGAGCGCACGGTGGCGCGGCGTGCCAAACTGTGCAAGACAACTTTCAATCCCTGCAGGATCCGGCTTTTTGGTAGGCAGCGTGTCGCCGCTGACCACGACATCGAGCAGCGGCATCAGCTGGTGGGCGTTCAGGACCGTGGCGGTGTAGCGGCCTTCCTTGTTGGTCACCACCGCCAGCTTGGCGCCCCTGCTGCGCAGCGCCGTCAGGGCTTCACGCACCTGGGGGTAGAGTTGGCTGCGGGTGCCGCAGCGACTCTGGTAGTGCTTGTCGAACTCTGCTGCAATCAGCGTCAGGCTGGCGCTGACGCGTATTGCCGCAGCATCTGTTTTTCCGCTGTAGGCCAGCGCCTGGATCAGCAGCTCACGCGTTCCGTGGCCAATCCAGTCATTGACTTGCTGCTGCGCCACCTCCGGCAGGTCAAAGCGGCGCAGGGTGTCGTTGACGGCATCGCAGATTTCAGGCGCGGTTTCGATCAGCGTGCCGTCGAGATCAAACATGATCAGGTCAAAAGCGTTGTTCATGTGGTGTTCCGGCTCAGGTGGTGGATAGCACGATCTGATCCGACAGGAGCCCATGGCCCCGCTCGTCATTGCCCATCCACACTTCGCGGCGATGAGCGGCGCGGTGCGTCAACGTGCGTACAGCTTCCACCACGCGCCGGGTGGTAATGCCAAAGTGGGCGTACAAGTCCGTGGCTGGGGCGGATTCGCCAAAACTGGCGATGCCCACCACCATGCCGGTGCGGCCCACGTACTTGCGCCAGAAATCGGGATGCGCCGCCTCGATGGCCACCGTCGGCAGGTTAAGGGGCAGCACCAGCGCCTGGTAGGCATCGCTCTGGCGGTCAAACACATTGGTGCAGGGCATGGACACCACGCGGGTAGCAATGCCCTCGCCCGCCAGTGCCGCCTGCGCCTCCATGGCCAGTGAAGTTTCCGAGCCGGTGGCCACAATCACGGCCTGCACCCCCTCCATGTCGGACAGCACGTAGCCGCCGCGGCGGATGTTGCCGACCATGCCGGCGTCGGTCAGGCGCGGCAGGTTCTGGCGCGACAGGCACAGCGCGCTGGGGCCGTCTTTGCGCTCGATCGCACAAGCCCAGGCCACCGCCGTTTCCAGTCCGTCCGCCGGACGCCACACGTCCAGCCCCGGGATGATGCGCAAGGACGGGATGTGCTCCACGCTCTGGTGCGTAGGGCCGTCTTCGCCCAGGCCGATGCTGTCGTGGGTGAATACATGGATCACGCGTATCTTCATCAGCGCGGCCATGCGGATGGCGTTGCGGCTGTAGTCGCTGAAGGTCAGGAAGGTGCCGCCGTAAGGGATGTAGCCGCCGTGCAGGGCGATGCCGTTCATGATGGCGGCCATGCCGAATTCGCGCACGCCGTAGCTCATGTGGTTGCCCCAGTGGTCGCGTCCGGCCTTGACGCAGCCCTTGAAGTTGGTCAGGTTGGAGCCGGTCAGATCGGCGCTGCCGCCAAAGAATTCGGGCACCAGCGGCGCCAGCGCGTCGAGCGCGTTCTGGCTCGCCTTGCGGGTGGCCACGGCCTCGGGTTTGGCGGCGATGGCCGCCAGCAGCCCGGGCAGTTTGTCGGCAAAAGCGGGCAGCAGATCGCCGGCCACACGGCGCTCGAACTCGGCCGCCTCCAGCGGGTACTGCGTGCGGTAGGCCTCAAAACGCATGCGCCAGGCACGCTCGGCCACCTGGCCGCGTTCCACGGCATTCCAGGCGCTGGCGATGTCCGCCGGCACTTCGAAGGGCGCAGCAGTCCAGCCCAGTGCTTCGCGCGTGGCAGCAACTTCCGCGGCGCCGAGTGCGGCGCCGTGCACGTCGTGCGTGCCGGCCTTGTTGGGCGAACCCATGCCGATCACGGTTTTGCAGCAGATCAATGTTGGCTTGCCATGCGGCAACACGGCCTGGGCCTTGGCGGCACGCACGGCCGCATCCAGCGCCACCGGGTCATGCCCGTTGACAGCGGGGATGACGTTCCAGCCATAGGCCTCAAAGCGCTTGGGCGTGTCGTCGGTGAACCAGCCTTCCACATGGCCGTCGATCGAGATGCCGTTGTCGTCGTAGAAACCCACCAGCTTGGACAGGCGCAGCGTGCCGGCCAGCGAGCAGGCCTCGTGGCTGATGCCCTCCATCAGGCAGCCGTCACCCATGAACACATAGGTGAAATGGTCCACGATGGTGTGGCTGGTTTCCTCGTCTTCGCGGTTGAACTCGTCGGCGAGCAGCTTCTCGGCCAGTGCCATGCCCACCGCATTGGTGAGGCCCTGGCCCAGCGGGCCGGTGGTGGTCTCTATCCCGGGGGTGACGCCCACTTCGGGGTGACCGGCGGTCTTGCTGTGCAGCTGGCGAAATTTCTTCAGTTCGTCCATCGACAGGTCGTAACCGGTGAGGTGCAGCAGCGCATAGATCAGCATCGAGCCATGGCCGTTGCTCAGTACAAAACGGTCGCGGTCCGGCCAGTGCGGGTTGGCCGGGTTGTGCTTGAGGTGCCGGTTCCACAGCACCTCGGCGATGTCGGCCATGCCCATGGGCGCGCCGGGATGGCCGGATTTGGCTTTTTCGACCGCATCGACGGCGAGCATGCGGACAGCGTTGGCCATTTGTCTGGCCATGGCGGGTACAGGTGCGTTCATGTCAGGAAGCCCTCTTTTTTCGTTCCATCATCCGCCACACAAAGGGCGTGAAGATCAATTGCATGGCCAGCTCCATCTTGCCGCCGGGCACCACGATGGTGTTGGCACGCGACATGAACGAGTCGTTGATCATGCTGCGCAGGTACTGGAAATCGATGCCCTTGGGATTGGCGAAACGGATCACCACCATGCTCTCATCGGGCGACGGAATGTCGCGCGCGATGAAGGGGTTGGAGGTGTCCACCATGGGCACGCGCTGGAAGTTCACGTGCGTGTGCATGAACTGCGGGCAGATGTAGTTCACGTAATCCGGCATGCGGCGCAGGATGGTGTCGGTCACGGCCTCGGTGCTGTAGCCGCGCTTGGACTTGTCGCGGTACAGCTTCTGGATCCACTCCAGGTTGATCACCGGCACCACGCCGATCAGCAGGTCCGGATGCTGGGCAATGTTGACCTCGGGCGTGACGACGGCGCCATGCAGGCCTTCGTAGAACAGCAGGTCGGTGCCGGCAGGAACGTCTTCCCAGGCCGTGAAGGTACCGGGCTGCTGCTTGTAGGGCGCTGCCTCTTCCGTGTCGTGCAGGTACTTGCGCCGCTTGCCGGTGCCGGTTTCGCCATAGGCGCGAAACAGCTCGGCCAGCTCGGGAAACAGGTTGTTCTCCGGCCCGAAATGGCTGAAGTTGTTGTTGCCCGCGGCCTCGGCCTCGGCCGCTTTGGTTTTCATGTCCTTGCGGTCGTAGCGGTGGAAGCTGTCGCCTTCGATGATGGCGGCATTCACATTCTCGCGGCGAAAGATGTTCTCGAACGTGTGCGTGACCGAGGTGGTGCCGGCGCCGGACGAGCCGGTGATGGCGATGATGGGATGGCGTTCAGACATGGGGGTGTCTCCGTAAGTCAAAAAAATTTGGCAAAAAGTGCCTGTAACCCTTATGGTTGCTGCGTTATCAGCTATTTATTCAATAGCACTTCGGCAGCCGCCACCGACCATCAGACGCGGAACAGGCTGCGTTCGGCAAACAGCGGATTGGTCTGCTCGGTCTTGGCGGGCTCGGCGTGGTAACGCTCAATGCGCTCCACCTCGCTCCTGGAGCCGAAGACCAGGCCGATGCGCTGGTGCAGCGAGCTCGGCTTCACGCCCAGCATGGGCTGGTGCCCGGTCGAAGCCCGGCCCCCGGCCTGCTCCATGAGCATGCCTATCGGGTTGGCCTCGTACAGCAGCCGCAGGCGGCCGGGTTTGGAGGCGTCTTTGGTATCGCGTGGATAGAGGAAGACACCGCCGCGCATCAGAATGCGGTGCGCCTCGGCCACCATGCTGGCAATCCAGCGCATGTTGAAATCCTTGGCGCGGGGCCCGGTCTTGCCGGCCAGGCACTCATCCACATACCGCTTGACCGGCGCCTCCCAGAAGCGGCTGTTGGAGGCATTGATCGCGAACTCCTGGGTATCGGCTGGAATCTGCATCTTCGGATGTGTGAGCATGAATTCGCCCAGGTTCGGATCCAGCGTAAACCCATTGACGCCATCGCCGACCGTGAGCACCAGCATGGTGGTAGGGCCATACAAGGCGTAACCTGCGGCCACCTGGCTGGCGCCGGGCTGAAAAAAATCAGCCTCGGTCACATCGCGACCGGTGTCTTCCACGTCTTGCGGTGCGCGCAGCACCGAAAAAATGCTGCCGACGGAGACGTTCACGTCGATGTTGCTGGAACCGTCCAGGGGGTCGAACACCAGCAGGTACTTGCCGCGCGGATACTGCACCGGAATCTGGTACGGCAAGTCCATTTCTTCCGACGCCATGCCCGCGAGGTTGCCCGCCCATTCGGTACGCCGGATAAAGACATCGTTGCTCAGCACGTCGAGTTTTTTCTGCGTCTCGCCCTGCACATTGACGGAGCCGCCCTCGGCAACTGCGTGGTTGCCCATGACGCCCCCCAACTCGCCAAACGCGACCGCGCGGGCAATGCCTTTGCAGGCCAGCGCAACGTCCAGAATCAGGGCATTGAAATCGCCACTGGCACAGGGGAAGCGGCGGCGCTCCTCGATCAGGAATTGGGTCAGGGTGGACCGATTGGCGGTTAATGGCATGGCCGTTCTTTCTGGAGGTTGATGCAGGAATTCAGAGCGAGGCAGCCTGGCGGCGCAGCTCGCGCATGACGCCGTGGTAGCCGCCATTGGCATCAGGCGCGCCAAACACGGCGCTGCCCGCCACGCAGGTGTCGGCGCCGGCCTGCACGATCTCGGCGATGTTGTCGGTTTTCACGCCGCCGTCGACTTCCAGCCAGATCGGCTGGCCACCGCACGCCTGGTGCGCCGCTATGCGCTGACGCACGGTACGCAACTTGCCCAGCGTGGCGGGGATGAACTTCTGGCCGCCAAAGCCGGGGTTCACACTCATGAGCAGCACCATGTCCAGCTTGTCCATGACATGGTCCAGCCATTCCACGGAGGTGGCCGGGTTCAGCACCAGCCCGGCCTTGCAGCCGTGTTCGCGAATCAGCGAGAGCGTGCGGTCCACATGCCTGGAGGCCTCGGGGTGGAAGGTGATGATGTTGGCGCCGGCCCTGGCGAACAGCGGAATCAGTGCGTCCACCGGCTCCACCATCAGGTGCACGTCAATCGGAATCTGCACATGCGGGCGAATCGCCTCGCAGACCAGCGGCCCGATCGTCAGGTTGGGCACGTAGTGGTTGTCCATCACATCAAAGTGCACCAGATCCGCCCCGGCCGCCTCGATCGCACGAACCTCCTCGCCGAGCCGGGCAAAGTCGGCGGACAGGATGGACGGCGCCAGCCGGAGCATGGGTGTTGATGAGGTGGGGGATGTCATGGTCTGGCTTTCCGGGGAGTTGTTCTGCGTTGTCGCTTCAGCGTGAGCGGGCGAGGCCGCCGCGCACCTGCTCGCCATGCCAGCGCCGCAATTGCGCCAGGTTCACCTGGCTCAGATCAGGCACCACCCGCATGGCGGCCGAGAAGTCGTGATGCGCGGTGTAGCGCGTCGGCGTGATCAAGGTGGCCAGCCCCGCTGCCGTGGCCGACTGCAGGCCGTTGCCGGAATCTTCAAATGCCAGACACTGTGCCGGCGGCAACTTGAGCGCTGCCAGCATTTGCAGATAGACCTGCGGGTCCGGCTTTTTAACCGGTGCAGTGGAAGCGTCTCCAATGGCCGTGAAGTTCAAGCGCCAGTCCGGGCCCACCGCGCGGCGCAGCAAGGCCGCGATGTTGGCGGGCGAGGTGGTGGTGGCAATGGCCATCTGGAGGCCGTCGGCAAGGGCTTCATCCATCAACCGGAGCACACCGGGGCGCAAGCTGACCACGCCGTCGTTGACGGCACGTTCGTAAGCAGCGGTCTTGAGCTCATGCAGGCGATTGATCGTGTCCTGCAGCGCCATCGCCTCCACCTCGCGCAGCGCGGGCTGGGTCGTTTTCCAGTAGTGGAGCATGCGCTCCTTGCCGCCCGAGATATTCAGCAGATCGGTGTACAAGGGCTCGTCCCAGTGCCAATCCAGCCCGAACTCGGCAAACGCCTGGTTGAAGGCCGCCAGGTGTGCAGACTCGGTATCGGCCAGGGTGCCATCAACATCAAAAATCAGCGCTTGCAACATGCCAGCCGTCCTTGCAAAGGGGTGGAGCGGGCTACTCAAATAAGTAGCGACTGATTTAATTTATCGAACCTTACACATAAACTCAAATCATATTTACTAGAATATTCATCAGGTTAAACTGATTATTTTCGTTATTCGTAACCTGCCACCCACTCCGGACCCGCCCATGCGCCCTTACACCCTCAAGCAAATTCAGACTTTCATCGAGGTTGCGCGGGACAAGTCGGTCTCCAAAGCGGCAGAGCGTCTTTTTGTGACCCAACCGGCCGTGTCCATGCAGATCAGGCAGCTCGAAGACGCGTTTGGGCTGCCCCTGATTGAGCCGATCGGGCGCAATATCCAGCTGACCAGGGCCGGACAGGAGTTTTTGGTCCACGCCCTCGCGGCCATGGCCCGGTTCAAGGACCTGGAAGCCACCATGGCCGAGCATGTGGGCTTCAGCAAAGGGCGGATTGAACTGGCGGTGGTCAGCACCGCCAAATACTTCATGCCCATGCTGCTGGTGCGTTTTGGCAAGCTGTTTCCCGGCATCGAGCTGACACTGCGCATCGACAACCGGGAAAACATCCTGGGCATGCTGTCACGCAACGAGGCAGATCTGGTGGTGATGGGGCGCGCCCCCAACACGCTGGACTGCGAAGCCACGGCTTTTGCCACCAACCCGCTGGGCATCGTCTGCGCGCCCGACCATCCGCTGTCACGCCGCAAGCGGGTGCAGTTTGAGGAGCTCAAGGACACCAGCTTTGTCGTCCGGGAAAAGGGTTCGGGCACGCGTGCCGCCATGGAGCGGCTGTTCGGCCAGCACGACATGCCGATGAACGTGGTCATGGAGATGCCCAGCAACGAAACCATCAAGCAGGCCGTCATGGCGGGAATGGGTCTGAGCTTTCTGTCGCTGCGCACGGTGCGCCACGAACTGGCCGCGGGCCACCTGGCGCTGGTCGACGTCAACGGCATGCCACTGATGGGTCACTGGTACGTCACCCACCTGAGCCAGAAAAAGCTCTCACCGGCGGCCAAGGCCTTCAAGGCTTTTCTGATCGAGCAAGGCGGCCCATTGATTGATTCGTGGGCATGAGGCGGCCTAATTCATAAGAATTTTCTGATTTGTAATCAAATAAATATGAATGTTTCTTATGAACACTTGTCTCTATAGTCAGCCCCAATACCCAACGGGCTGATCAATTCCGAGCAGTTTGACGGGCCCAACCAACCACAGGAGAACCCGTCATGGACCAGTCCAACCGCTACGCCGACCTGAGCCTCAAGGAAGCCGACCTCATCAAAGGTGGCACCCACATTCTGGTCGCTTACAAAATGAAGCCCAAGCCTGGCTTCGGCAGCTATCTGCAATGCGCCGCTCACTTCGCCGCCGAGTCCTCGACCGGCACCAACGTTGAAGTCTCCACCACCGATGACTTCACCCGCAATCTGGACGCGCTGGTTTACTACATCGATGAAGCCACGGAAGACATGCGCATTGCGTACCCGATGGATTTGTTTGACCGCAACATCACTGACGGCCGCATGATGATGGTGTCGATCCTGACACTGATCATTGGCAACAACCAGGGCATGGGCGACATCGAGCACGGCAAGATCCACGACATTTACTTCCCTGAGCGCGCCATCCAGCTGTTCGATGGTCCGTCCAAAGACATCAGCGACCTGTGGCGCATTCTGGGTCGCCCGATGAAGGACGGCGGCTACATCGCCGGCACCATCATCAAGCCCAAGCTGGGCCTGCGCCCCGAGCCGTTTGCCGCTGCGGCCTACCAGTTCTGGCTGGGTGGCGACTTCATCAAGAACGACGAACCGCAAGGCAACCAGGTGTTCTGCCCGGCCAAGAAGGTGTACCCGCTGGTGTACGACGCCATGAAGCGCGCCCAGGACGAAACCGGCCAGGCCAAGATCTTCTCGGCCAACATCACCGCCGACGACCATTACGAAATGCTGGCCCGCGCCGATTTCATCCTGGAATCCTTTGGCCCGGACGCTGACAAGGTGGCGTTCCTGGTGGACGGTTTTGTCGGCGGTCCCGGCATGATCACCACCGCGCGTCGCCAGTACCCGAACCAGTACCTGCACTACCACCGCGCTGGCCACGGCATGGTCACTTCGCCCTCGGCAAAACGCGGCTACACCGCCTTTGTGCTGGCCAAGATTTCGCGTCTGCAGGGAGCCTCCGGCATCCACGTCGGCACCATGGGCTACGGCAAGATGGAAGGTGAAAACACCGACAAAAACATCGCCTACATGATCGAGCGCGATGAGGCGCAAGGCCCGGTCTACTACCAGAAATGGTATGGCATGAAGCCCACCACGCCCATCATCTCCGGCGGCATGAATGCCCTGCGTCTGCCCGGTTTCTTCGAGAACCTGGGTCACGGCAACGTGATCAACACCTCGGGCGGCGGCGCTTACGGCCACATCGACAGCCCGGCTGCTGGTGCCATTTCCCTGCGCCAGTCGTACGAGTGCTGGAAGTCAGGTGCGGATCCGATCGAGTTTGCCAAGGAGCACAAAGAGTTTGCGCGTGCCTTCGAGTCCTTCCCCGGTGATTCCGACAAGCTGTTCCCCGGCTGGCGCGAGAAGCTTGGCGTTCACAAGTAAGCCAAGGCGTAGCACTCAAGACCTGAAAACGCCTCCTCCCAAGGGAGGCTTTTTTCTTCCTCAAGGAAAAGCCATGACAGCCAAAGAGCAGTACCGGGTCATTGATGAGCCCTTTTACCAAGTGCAAGGCAATGAAGTCGCTTTGTATGAAGCCGCGTACCGGGCCCGACTGCCCGTCATGGTCAAGGGCCCGACGGGCTGTGGCAAATCGCGCTTTGTCGAATACATGGCATGGAAGCTGGACAAGCGGCTCATCACGGTGGCCTGCAATGAGGACATGACCGCCTCCGACCTGTTGGGGCGTTATTTGCTGGAAGCCAATGGCACGCGCTGGCTCGATGGCCCGCTGACCACGGCCGCGCGCATCGGCGCCATCTGCTACCTGGATGAAATTGTGGAAGCGCGGCAGGACACCACGGTGGTGATTCACCCGCTGACCGATCACCGGCGCCAGTTGCCGCTGGACAAGCGCGGCGAGTTGATCAACGCGCACCCGGATTTTCAGCTGGTGATCTCCTACAACCCCGGCTACCAGAGTCTGATGAAAGACCTGAAGCAATCCACCAAGCAACGCTTTGTGGGTTTTGATTTTGACTACCCGGACGCCGAACTGGAAACCGCCATCGTCGCCACTGAAAGCGGCACGGACCCGGACACCGCCGCCAAACTGGTGAAGATCGGCAGCACCGCACGCAAGCTCAAGGGCCATGGCCTGGACGAGGGCATCTCGACCCGGCTGCTGGTGTATGCCGCCACCCTGATCAATGGCGGCGTCAGCCCGCCGGATGCCTGCCGCATGGCGCTGGTGCGGCCGATCACCGACGACGCCGACATCCGTGCCACGCTGGACCACGCCATTGATGCCGTCTTTGCCTGAAGATTGATAGCGTGCGCACAGGCCCCTCCACCGAACAGATGAGCGCGTGGCGCGCGCAGCTTGACTGCGGTTTCCCGCAGGTCGCCGATGTATTTGCCGACTGCATGAGCGAGGCCGCGGCGCTGCTCACGCCCGATGGCATCCATGCCTACCTGGAACAAGGCCGTTTCCTGGGCAAAATGGGCCGTGGTGTCGAGCCCGTGCTGATCTTTTTGCAGGAGTGGCCGCAGGTTGCAGCCATTCTGGGCGAGTCGGCCCTGGCGCCTGTCATGGACGCTGTTCGCGTGATGACGAAGTCGCCCAACAGCCATGCGATTACACCGTTTCTGCAATCGCTGGCGGCCATCGCCCGCCGGCTGCCGTCGCAGGCGCAGATCCAGCACTACCTCGATTTGACGCTGGACTACATGGAGCGCACCAGCGTCTCCATTCACGGCATCCACAAGACTTATGCCAGCCCCAGCCTGCCGGATTTTTTTCTCAAGTCGCCGCAGCTGCTGAGCCTGCTGTCGATCGAAGGCTTGCGCAACTGGGTCGCCTATGGCGTGCGCAACTACAACCACCACCCGGAGCGCCAGCGCGATTACTTCAGCCTGCAGTCGGCCGACAGCCGCGCTGTGCTGCAACGCGAGCGGCACGGCACGCTGCTGGTCGACCACACGCGCAAGCTCGATTTGTACCTGCTGGGGCTGTGGCAGGACGCCGACCCTCTGGTGCCTTACTCTCTGGGTTTTGACGAGCTGCGCAAACCGGTTCCCTACTTCGACCCGCTCGGCATTCGGCTGCCCGACGTCTATGACGACTGCAAAGGCATCAGCGGCCTGGACCGCTACCGCGCCGCGCTGGCTCACATGGCGGCGCACCGGCGCTGGAGCGGCGCCATTTTTGCCGACAACTACAGTCCGTTTCAGCGCATGGCGGTCGAGTTTTTCGAAGACGCGCGGGTGGAAACCCTGGCCATGCGCGAATACCCGGGGCTGCGCCGAATTTTTCTGGCGCTGCATCCGGCGCCAGTGGAAGGCGCCTGCGATCCAGAGACCCATTCCTGCCTGCGGCATCGCCTGGCCATGTTGTCGCGCGCCCTGCTCGACAAGCCGCAGGCACCCACGCACGGCTACCAGGATGCGGCCCTGAATGACTTTGCCCGGCGCTTTCATGCCCTTATGGAACATGGCGAATCGAGTACCGAAGAGATTGCCGGTCTCGCCCTGTCGTACGTCGCAAAAACCCGGCGCCAGAGCGACCAGCTTCCCAAGACCTTCTTCACCGATACCGAGGTCGATTTCCGCGACGACAACCGCCACCTGTGGCGCTTTCACGAACTCAGTGATGACGAGGAGATGTTCGAAGAGCATCGCCCGTCGATTGCCGCCGAAGACGCCAAGGGCCTGCCGCCGCGTCACTACCCGGAGTGGGACTACGCCAGCCAGAGCTACCGCCCGGACTGGGTCAGCCTGTATGAGAGGCTGCACCCGTCAGGCAACGCCGCCGACATCGACCGGCTGCTGGCCAAACACAGCGCGCTGGCCAAACGCCTCAAACGCCTGCTGGACCTGCTCAAACCGCAGGACAAGGTGCGTGTGCGTTACCAGGAAGAAGGCAGCGAGCTCGACCTGGACATGGCCATCCGCTCGCTGATTGATTTCAAAAGCGGCTGCACGCCCGATCCGCGCATCAACATGAGCCACCGGACCGATGGACGCAACATCGCGGTCATGCTGCTGCTGGACCTGTCGGCCTCGCTCAACGAAAAACCCGCCGGCTCCGACCAGACCATCCTGCAGCTCAGCCAGGAAGCCGTGTCGCTGCTGGCCTGGTCGATCGAACAACTGGGGGACCCCTTTGCCATCGCCGGTTTTCACTCCAATACGCGCCATGACGTGCGCTACCTGCACATCAAGGGCTACGGCGAGCACTGGAACGACGACGTCAAGGGACGGCTGGCGGCCATGGAGGCCGGCTACTCCACCCGCATGGGGGCCGCCATGCGCCACGCCGCCCACTACCTGCAAGCGCAGAGCGCCGACAAGAAGCTCATGCTGATTCTCACGGATGGACAACCGTCAGACGTGGACGCGCAGGACGAGCGCCTGCTGATCGAAGATGCACGGCAATCGGTCAGGGAACTGGATCAGCAGGGCATCTTCAGCTACTGCATCAACCTCGACCCCCAGGCCGACGCGTATGTGAGCGACATCTTCGGCCATCAGTACACGGTGATCGACCACATAGAACGCCTGCCCGAGCAGCTTCCAAAACTGTTCATGGCGCTGACGCGGTGACGGCTGCGCTGCGGTACGATGCAGCGTCGGGTCAACCATCCAATTGCTATTATTATGATAGCTATCTACGCTTATCCAACGGGGGCCAAGAGCCGATATGACTAAAACATTGTTACGCAGCTGCTGGCGCATGGTTTTCATGGGCCTGCTCATCCTCGCCCCGGCGGCCCATGCCGTTGACGTGAACTTCAAACCGGTGACCGACGGTGTCTACGCCTACGTCGGCGACAAAGGCGCACGCACGTATGACAACGAGGGCCTGAACGCCAACATCGGGCTGATCGTGACGCCGGCTGGCGTGATACTGATCGACAGTGGCGCCACCTACCAGTCGGCCCGCAAAATTCAGGAAGCCGTGCGACGCGTCACGCCGCAGCCCATCAAGTGGGTCATCAACACCGGCGGGCAAGACCACCGCTGGCTGGGCAATGGCTACTTTCTGGCCCAGGGCGCCGAGATCATCGCCCACGCCAACGCACGGGCCGACATGCTGGCGCGCGGTGGCGACCACCTGACGGGACTGACAACCGCCCTCAAGGAGCGTGCCGACGGCACCGTGCCGACCTTGCCGACCCGGTTCATCGAAGGTCTTGATACGCCACTGACCTTGGGTGGCATGACGCTGGAATTGCGGCACCGGGGCGGTGGCCACACGCCGGGAGACATGATGGTGTGGCTGCCCTCCAGAAAGGTCTTGTTCAGCGGCGACATTGTTTACGTCAACCGCATGCTCGGCGTCATCCCCGTGAGCAACACCAAAGCCTGGCTGGCCGCACTCAAGGTCATCGAAGACCTGCAACCCCGCTACATCGTGCCCGGCCACGGCGAGGTGACCGATCTGGCCACCGCGGCCGCCGACACACGGGACTACCTGCTGGCGCTGCGAACCCACATGAAAAAAGCGGTGGATGAGGGAACGGACATGAGCGCCGCGGTCAAGTCCTTCGATGCGCAGCCCTTCATGCGGCTGCTCAATGCCGCCGAGCTGATCCCGGGCAACGCCAGTCGCACCTATCTGGAGCTGGAACGTGAATAAGCCGCTGCCGGAAGGCATGCGCGCAGGGCAATCGCCCGGCGTTTAGCAGGCCGAAAAACAGCCGTGCCTAGCAGGCGACATGGTTAGCGCGCGCCTGCCATCGGTCAGGCGCGCAGCGCAGCTTGCGCCAGACGCAGGCGCTCATCGAGATAGGCGCCGTAGAAGTCGGGAATATAGCCGCCCACCATGCGCTCGGCAATCTCCGCGCCGCCGCGCCCGAAAAACAGGACCGTAGGCGCGACCTTGATGCCCCAGCTGCGGGTCAGGTCATCATGGGTGAGCGTCGCACCCTTGAAGTCCCTGACCAGCCGGCGGCTGCGCATGTCAACCTGCACCACCACCAGCCCGTGTTGCTCCCGCAGCGGGACGAGGTAGCTCTCGCGGGCCACGATACAGAACGGGCAGCCTTCCAGGCTGGCCATCACCACCAGCGGCATACCTTTTTTCAGGGCCTGCGCAAGTTCATCGCTCAGTGACAGCGCAGGGGGCAAGGTGGCCGGCGCGGCCGCAGTGGCACCGCAGGCACAGGCTGCAACGCCTGCCAGCAGCAAACGGCGGCGCGCGAGGGGGTAAGCGCCGGGGCCTGTGGCGCCAGACATCAGCGCGGTCTTGGGCATCACTTGGTCTCCTGTTCCAGCAGCAGGTAGGTGTTGTAGGCATTCATGCGGTTGGCGACACGAAACAGCGGCAGGTGTTCAAACCGGGACCAGTCGGTGGCCTGGTAGGCTTCTTCAAAGGGTTCGAGATTCCTGGCCGCCTGCCCCATCGCGGTCCGGAGATAAACGAGGTAGTCGCGTGTGAGCTGCATGTCCTTGCGGGCCTCGGAAGACAAGGGGCCATGACCAGGCACGATGACAGCCGTATCAAACGCGAGCAGGTCGTCCAGCGCGACGATCCAGTGCCGGCTGTCGGCCTGACCGACGTACGGAATGCGGCTGCGAAAGGCCAGGTCGCCAGCGAACAGCACCTTTTCCGAGGGCAGATAGACCGCCAGGTCTTCCAGGGTATGCGACGGGCCCACGTGTTTGAGCTGGAAACGCACGCCGCCCACCACCAGTTCCTTGTCCTTGTCGATCCACTCGTCGGCCTCCACCAGCCGCGTCTGGGCGTCGATCCAGGGCGCCAGCTCCTGGCGCGATGCCTCCAGCCGCAGCCGGGCCGTCTCCGAATTCAGATAGTCGCGCGCCGCACGGTGCGCGACGATGCGGGCTCCCTGCGCCTTGAAGGCCTGCAGGCCGTAAATGTGGTCGGCATGGTAGTGGGTCACGATCACATGCGTGACGGGTTGCGGTGTCACCTTGCGGATCTCGGCCATCAGGCGTGTCGCCAATGCCGGCGACCCCAGCGCATCAATCACCACCACGCCTGCCGGTGTGACCACAAATCCCGCGTTCGAAATGAAGTTCTGGTTGGCCGGTGAGCCCAGGGCCGATACGCCTTCGACATACCACGCAGAGGGCGACACCTTGTGCGCCACCATGGCAGGCACCGGGTCGGCGTAGACCGTCAAGGCGCTCAGCGCTACCCACAGCGCGCCCAGGCCGCGCCAGCAAAAAGATTGTCCCGTCATCGCCATGCGTGTCCCCCACAAAACCGCAAATACCCCAACTCGCCTGTTCCGGTCAAAACGGCACCCTTGAGCAAGATCAAAAGGCTACCGTGCCACTGAACTTACCATTAATATAAGCTAATACTGAATTATTTGGAACCGTCATGAACCTGGCAAGCATTCTTGAGCAATACGGTGAGAGCGCGGTCCTGGCGATCGGCGGGCTCGTGATCGGCGTCCTTTTCGGATTTTTTGCCCAGCGTTCAAAGTTTTGCCTGCGTGC
Organism: Polaromonas sp. 39-63-25; assembly: GCF_002278925.1. GTDB lineage: Bacteria > Pseudomonadota > Gammaproteobacteria > Burkholderiales > Burkholderiaceae_C > Polaromonas. The sequence goes on along the minus strand of NZ_NCJH01000028.1, from coordinate 23,789 downwards.
CGCTGCCATCGAGTTCTGGCATCGGAAATTCGGTGAGAAGCTCTCCGTTTGGCTGCTGACATTTTCCAGCGCCGTGGTGGGTGTTCAGCTGCTGATCCTGACACATTCGCTCGATGTGAGCACAGCGCGCCAGATCGCCGCGCGTGGCAGTCTCTCGGGGGCCTTGATCGGCGGCCTGCTGTTCGGCGCCGGCATGATCATGACCCGCGGTTGCGCCAGTCGCTTGCTGATCTTGTCTGCAAACGGCAATTTGCGGGCCTTGCTTTCAGGGCTGATCTTTGCCGTCACCGCCCAGGCTTCGCTCTCCGGGTCACTGGCCCCCTTGCGCAACACCATCAGCGCCTGGTGGACGGTGGACGGCGGCCCCTCGCGCGATTTGCTGGCCATCACTGGCGCCGGCCACTGGGGCGGGCTTCTTTTTGGCCTGGTGTGGCTTGCCGCAGCGCTATTCTTTTCGGTGCGGAGCGGCTGGGGTTTGTGGAAATGGGTGGGCGGCATAGGCGCAGGCCTGATGGTGGCCGCAGGCTGGGGCTACACCCACCTCGTGTCGGTCACCACGTTTCAAGTGGTGCAGGTTCAGGGCCTGACCTTCAGCGGCCCTTCCGCGGAATGGCTGATGCGGGTGCTGTCTTCACCCGCGCCGGCAATCGGTTTTGACTTTGGTCTGCTGCCCGGGGTTTTCATCGGCTCGTTTATCGGCGCCTGGATTGGCAAGGATCTCAAGCTGGAAGGCTTCACCGATGGTTACGGCATGCGCCGCTATATCGCGGGTGCCGTGCTCATGGGTTTTGGTTCCATGCTGGCAGGCGGCTGCGCCGTCGGCGCGGGCATCACCGGTGGGGCCATTTTTGCCCTGACGGCCTGGATCGCCCTGGTCGGCATGTGGGCTGGTGCAGGCCTGACGGATCGCCTGCTTGACGGCAAGCCCATCGGCCCGCGCATGACCACGGGACGGCCCGCCCTGACGGCGCCCTGAGCGGCGGCGGGTTGTGCGTGTTTACCCGCGGTACATCGGGTCATTCACTCGCTATATTCATGTTGATTGATATCTAACAGAGGAGACCCGCCATGCACATCAGGATTCACCTTGCCGCGGCTTTGCTCATGGGAAGCGCGGCAAGCGCCGCGTTGGCTCAGGATGCAAGCGCCACCCTGCACACGCGCGCCCTCGCCGCGACCTGCGCCAATTGCCATGGCACCGACGGCCGCACGGTGGATGGCTCGGCCATCCCCTCGCTGGTCGGCATGCCCAAGAGCTATATGGTCATGCAATTCAAGGCCTTCAAGGACGGCTCACGTCCAGCCACGGTGATGCACCAGCTCAGCAAGGGTTTCACCGATCAGCAGATCGACAGCATCGCCACCTATTTCGCCGCGACCAAGCGCTAAGCCGGAGAAACACCATGAAAAGACGCAATTTTGTTCAGGCATCCCTGGCCCTCGGCACACTGGGCAGCATGGTCGGCTGCGCCACCACGGGCACCATTCCCAACCGGGCCAAGGTGCTCGTCATTGGCGGCGGCTACGGCGGCGCAACAGCGGCCAAGTATGTGCGCATGTTGTCGAACTACAAGATCGATGTGGTGATGGTCGAGCCCAACACCGCCTTCATTTCCTGCCCGATCTCCAATCTGGTCCTGGGCGGCTCCAAGACCATGGGCGACATCACCACGCCCTACGACAAACTCAGCGGCAAACACGGTGTCACGGTTGTCAAGGACATGGTCAGCGCCATCGATGCCGCCAAAAAAACCGTGACGCTGGCAGGTGGCGCCACCATCGGTTACGACAAGCTGATCCTGTCTCCCGGCATCGACCTGATGTGGGACAGCATTGAAGGCCTGCAGGCCGCCAATGCGTCGGGGCAGATTTTGCAGGCGTGGAAAGCCGGCCCGGAAACCCTGGCGCTGCGCCGTCAGCTCGAAGCCATGCCCGACGGCGGTGTGTATGCCATCACCATTCCCCTGGCCCCCTACCGCTGCCCCCCCGGCCCGTACGAGCGGGCCAGCCAGGTGGCCAGCTACTTCAAGAAGGCCAAGCCAAAATCCAAGGTCCTGATCCTGGACGCCAATCCGGATGTCACCTCCAAGGGACCGCTGTTCAAGAAATTCTGGGCAGAAAACTACCAGGGCATGCTGGAATACCGTGGCGCCCACAAGGCCATCGCGGTGGATGCCAGGACCAGCACGGTCAAGTTCGAGGTTCAAAACGATGTCAAGGCCGATGTACTCAATGTGCTGCCCACCATGAGCGCCGGTGCCATTGCCATGAAGTCCGGCCTGGCCAACGCCAACGCACGCTGGTGCAACGTCGACTACCTGACGTTTGAATCCACTGCCGCCCGGGACGTGCACATCATTGGCGATTCAACACTCTCAGCCCCACTGATGCCCAAGTCCGGCCACATGGCCAATTCGCACGGCAAAGTCGTGGCGGCGGCCGTGGTGGCACAGCTCTCAGGCATGACGGTCAACCCGAATCCGGTGCTGACCAACACCTGCTACAGCTTCGTCAATGACAAGCTGGTCGTTCACGTGGCGTCTGTGCACCAGTATGTGGCCGCCGAAAAAACATTCAAGACGGTGGCCGGTTCAGGGGGTGTATCTGCCGCGCCCAATGAACTGGAAGGCGTGTACGCCTGGAACTGGGCGCAGAACATCTGGGCCGATACGCTATTGTGAGAGGGCTGGCAACTTGTTTGCCTCTACCTCTTACCTTTTTCCCTTTGCCTTCCCCGGCACCTGCCGGGGATTCATTTTTTTTTGAGGACGATTCATGCACAAACTTATTCTTTCCCTGGCGATCGCTGTGTTCGCTGCCGGCGCCGTCTCGGGCTGCGCCACCACCAGCCAGGGCGCACCGGCGTCCCAGCCCGTCAAGGCGGTCTATCACCTCACCACCGGCATTGAAACTGCTGCAGCCGCACTGAACAACGTCCAGAACCATTTGAACGCAGACCCCAAAGCCAGGATTGTGGTGGTCACCAACGGACCCGGTATCGACTTCATGCTTCAGGACGCAAAGGACAGTCGTGGACGCGAGTTCAGCTCCACCGTCAGCACACTGGCTGGTCGTGGTGTTGAATTCCGTGTCTGCAAGAATACGCTGACAACGCGCAATATTTCACCGGACAAGCTTCTCATGGAAGCAAAAATTGTCCCCTCAGGCGTTTCAGAAGCAGCCAAACTGCAAGCCCAGGAAGGCTTCGTTTACATCAAGCCCTGATGCCGGGCTTCATCGGCCATTTTTTTCGTCCGTTTCGATCGCGATCTGCGTGCAGATCGCCCGGCACAGCGTCACAATCCGGTCATTGATGATCCGGTAGAAAATCTGGACACCATCCCGGCGCTTGCCAATGAAGCCGCTCTGATAAAGCGTGTTCAGGTGCTGGGACATATTGGGCTGAGTGGTGTCGATTTCCATGAGCAGCTGACTCACGTTTTTCTCGCCATTACACAAGCTGCTGATGATCTTCAGCCGCATTGGCGCCGACATGGCCCGAAAAAGTTCTGCGGCAGACTCAAAAACCTGATCAGACTCGGTGATTGAAGATGAATCTGTTCCGCTTGCGAGCTTAGCCATAGGTGTCGATTTAGCCTCAGAGAAGTCGATATTGTTCAATGAATTCGAATATACACTTGTTCTGCACCGTCAAGATCCGGCGCCTTGGGTCAAGCCCTCCATCAGCCAGGTCCACGTCGTCTTCGCAGCCTGTCGCGCGGCATTTTCGACTCCCTTCGGTTGGCATCAACAACTTCGGCGCCATTCGGCTTCAGCAGTTCCGCCGCCCCATCAAGCTCGCGGCCGCATCAGCAGATGCCTGACGAACATACTGCGTGGCGGGCAGATTTATACATACATCAACAAGTACTTTGATACTGGCAACGATCCTGCCCGGCAAAAAAATAGGCGCTTCGCGTCCGACTGCCGGCCGGTGATGACACCGCACTGACCGCACGGCGGCAGCACCTTGCCGCATTTCGACGTCGCCTTCCCGACTGCTTTCGCCCTGCTTGCCTGCGACCCCCAAGGCGGGTCTGCAGCGCAGCGGCCCGCAGTCAACGGACACTGCTATGCAGTCGAATTCCAATGCGAACGTCAGAGACTGCGTCAGAAAACAAAAAAAGCGGCCTTTTGAGGGGCCGCTTTTGCTGCATCTACCTTGTGAACCTGTTGATTCACAAGGAAATTGTTCTGGTGGCCTGGGGCGGAATCGAACCACCGACACAAGGATTTTCAATCCTCTGCTCTACCGACTGAGCTACCGGGCCTGAGCCTAAGATTATATATCAGGCGGCGCGCTTGCCCCGGGTCAGGTCGACGCCGAGTTGTTTGAGCTTGCGGTACAGGTGGGTGCGCTCGAGTCCGGTCTTCTCTGCCACGCGGGTCATGGAGCCGCCTTCCTTGGCCAGGTGGAATTCGAAATAGGCTTTTTCGAACTCGTCGCGTGCATCGCGCAGCGGCTTTTCAAGCAGAAAGCTCTGGGTGGCCTGCGGGCCGAGGTCCACCGCCACCGGCATGACCTGGCCGGTCATCGCGACCTCCACCGTCATGTCCACCGCATGCAGCAGTGCCGCAGGTGTGACCAGCGGTTTGCGGCCGGCCGACTTGAGAAGGCCCTGTTCGACCGCCTTGAGCAGCTTTTGCAGCGTGATGGGTTTCTCGAGAAACGCGATCGCGCCGATCTTGGTGGCTTCCACGGCAGTGTCTATGGTGGCGTGGCCACTCATCATGATCACCGGCATGCTCAGAAGGCCGCTGGACGACCATTCCTTGAGGAGCGTCACGCCATCGGTGTCCGGCATCCAGATATCGAGCAGCACAAGGTCGGGCCGGGAGCGGCCACGCGCGGCGCGGGCCTGCGCAGCGTTTTCCGCGAGTTCGACTTGATGCCCTTCGTCGTTGAGAATTTCGGAGAGCAGGTCACGTATGCCCAGCTCGTCGTCCACCACCAGAATGTTTGCCATGTTGAAACGCTACCCCTGCCTGCAGTTGTCAATTCTGCGGTACCCACCTCAGGGCCCGCAGTGTTGTTATGTCACAACTGCGAATGATAACGATACTTGAGCGCCCTGCACGACGCCGTCAACCACGCGATTTGAAATATCGACCCGTGCGCCGTGTTCATCGGCAATTTTTTTGACGACGGCCAGCCCCAAACCGGTGCCCTTGACCTTGGTCGTGACGTAGGGCTCAAACGCCCGTTTCAGGATGTGTTCCGGGAAGCCGGTGCCGTTGTCGCGCACCGTCAGGCGCACTCGCTTCGAGGTCTCGGAGTACTCGGTTTTGAGCAGCACGCGGCCCTCCGGCCGGCCCTCCTGGGCGTCCTGAGCGTTTTGCAACAAGTTGTGAATAACCTGCCGGATCTGTTGCGAATCTGCCTTGATGGGGGGGCAAACCGGGTCGAGCTCGGTGTAGACCGGCACGACCGCATTCTCGTTGGCATAAAGCTGCATCACGTCGTTGACCAGTGCATTGAGGTCGACGGGCTTGAGTTCGGCGGCCGGCAGGCGGGCATAGTCGCGGAATTCGTTGACCAGGCGTTTCATCGCATCGACCTGGTCGACGATGGTCTTGACCGATTTGGTCAGCAGGATCTGCTCGGGCTCGGCCACCTTGCCGGTGAGCTTCATCTCCAGCCTCTCTGCCGACAGCTGGATGGGGGTAAGCGGGTTCTTGATCTCATGGGCCAACCGGCGCGCCACTTCGCCCCAGGCCTGGGCACGCTGGGCCGAGACCATTTCGGACACGTCGTCGAACACCAGCAGGCATTCGCTGCCCGGCATCTTGGCGCCGCGTGCGATCAGCGTGATGGCGTTGTCGGGCGCGCCGGGCTGTGCGGCATTGAGTTCGAACGACTGCTGCCAGTGCTCCACGTCGTGCAGCTGGTTCTCGCCAAAGTAGGCGTCGAACTGGGCCTGCACGCCTTGCGCAAAAACCTCCAGCCCGGGAATGTCGCTGAGCGACTGCCCGTGGTAAGCCGCCAGCGGCACACGCAGGATGCGCGTGGCGCCGGGGTTGCTGGTCTGGATGCGGCCCTTGAGGTCCAGCACCATGACGCCGGCGGTGAGGTTGTCCAGGATGGTCTGCAGATTGGCGCGTGCGGCATCCACCTGGTCCATGCTTTTTTGCACTGCGCCGCGCGCGTCGGCCAGTTGCTGGGTCATGTCGGCAAAGGATCGGGTCAGCCCGCCCAGTTCGTCCTTGCCCTGCAGCGCCGCCTTGGGCGTCAGATCGCCCTGGGCCACCTGTCGCACCCCTTCGGCCAGCACCAGCAGGGGCCGGGCCAGCTGGTTGCCCAGCACCACCGCCAGCAGCACCGCGCCGAACACGGCCAGGAACAAACTGAGCGTGAGTGTGCCTATGTACATTTTGCGCAGGCCACCCCGGGCCAGGGCGCGCTCCTGGTACTCGCGGTTGGCTTCCTGCACGGCGATGGCGTTGGCCACCAGGCTGGCCGGCAACACCTCGGTCACCTGCAGGAAGCGGATCTCGCCGAGCAGGCCGACATTGGGGTTGTTGATCAGCGCCAGGGCCTTGATGCGGGGCGGTGTTGCACTGCCCGCGGCGAGGCTTGCCGCGCTACCGGGCGTCTCGGCGCCTGGCAAGGCCACCTCGTCGAGCCCCTCGATCTGCGTGGCCACGCGCTGGCTGCGGGCACTGCGCAGCAGTTGCGCCGGTGGCCGCTCGGGCTTGAGCGAGTAACGCGAATCGCCGGCACTGGCAATCATCTGCCCGGAGGCCGACCACAACACGACGTCGCTGACGGCAAGCTGCTCGCGCAGTCGCTCCAGTGCCAGGCCGGCCGAGGCATCGGGTGTCTGCGTCAGTTGCCCCGCGGCTGCGCGGGTCTTGTTGCCCAGCTCGGTGGCCAGCGTGTCGAGCGTGACCCGGCCGAGATTCAGGCCGGCGTCCAGCGCGCCCTCGACCTTCACGTCAAACCAGCTTTCGATCGAACGCGAGACGAACTGGTAGGACACCACGTAAATCATCATGCCGGGCAGCAGGCCCACCAGCGCAAAAATCGCGGCCAGCTTGACCAGCAGGCGGCTGCCGAATTTGCCTTTGCGCAGGCGCAGGATCAGGCGCACGACAATCCAGCCGATGACCAGCAGCAGCAAGGCGGCCACCGCCACATTGAGCCCGAACAGCAGGACGTAGTTGCGTTCGTAGAGTTCGCGGTTGCCGGTGGCCTGGGTCAGCAAAAAGAGCAGCACCAGCCCCAGCGCGGCCATGGTGCCAACGCCGACACCCACCGTCCAGCGAAAAGCCGGACTGCTTTTCAGCGACGACACATGGCCCTTCAGGTTCACTTCTCCGCCTCTTTGACGGCTTCCCTGGAGAGGTCTTTGGTGGCGTCGCGGGACAGGTCGCGAATCGGTTCGGCGACCAGGTCGCGGCTGGTCTCGACGGTGATCGTCCAGTCTTTCTGCCCCGCCACGCCGATCTGGAAGGGGCGGGGCAGCTGCGAGAGATCGAGCCGGAAACGGAAATCGACGTTGTGCCGGACACCGGGCTCGACTTCCGCCGCATCGGCAATCCGCCAGCGCGAAAAGCGCTGGATCGACGCCACGGCATCGTCGAGATTGTCGTAGTTCTGGCTGAAGGAAGCGCGCAAGCCGGTGACGCTGATGGCGCCGGGCAGCACATTGAGGCGCCAGCGCCGGGTCAGCGGCTGAAAGGCCAGGCGCATGGTGCGCGTCGCCGTGGTGATGCGTTTGTCGTACCAGTACCAGCGGCTGCGGAAGATGTCGGCCTCGGCCACGAAAAACATGGGAATGCCCTTGAGCAGGGCGTCTTCAACCGCAGGGGGCAGGTCGAACTGGAGGCTGGCTGACAGGTACACACCCTCGTCGGAGCGCTCCATCTTCAACTGGCTCACCTCGGTCGCCAGCGCCGCGTGACTGGCAAGCGCCATCACAGTGCACACCCAGAACGTCAGAAGCCGCCGCAGCACCGAGTCAGGCTTTGCGTTTTTCAAAAACTGCGTAAAAGAAACCGTCGTGCTCACCTTCCAAATTGTCCGGGAAGACGGTCTCCAGGGCGCCACTTTGGGGTAGCAAATGCCCGGGTGATGGCATGAAATGGGCGTCTCTGTGGTGCGTAACAAACGTTTGGGCCTGCTGCTCACCTTCCGCCCTGAAAACCGAGCAGGTGCAGTACAGCAGCCGGCCGCCCGGCCGGAGCAGCGGCCACAGCGTTTCCAGCAGCCGCGCCTGCAGCGCGGCCAGCTGGGCGATGTCGGTCGGCCGGCGCAGCCAGCGCACGTCCGGGTGGCGCCGCACAATCCCCGATGCGGTGCACGGTGCATCGAGCAGGATGCCGTCATAAAGCCGGCCGTCCCACCAGCCGTCGGGGCGGGCGGCATCCCCCACCCGGATGTCCGCTTGCAGGCCCAGGCGCTGCAGGTTCTGCGCCATGCGCTCGCAGCGCCGCGCGTCAATATCGAGCGCCGTGACCTCGCAGTCGGCGAGTTCCAGCAGGTGTGCCGTCTTGCCGCCGGGCGCGGCGCAGGCATCCAGCAGGCGCAAGGGCGCGCCACCGACGGGGGCCAGCCCGTCCAGCAGCAAGGGAGCCGCCATCTGCGCCGCGGCATCCTGCACCGAAAAATGCCCTTCGGCATACCCGGGCAGTGCCGTCACCGCGCTCGGCGTCGCCAGCATCACCCCCTGCGGGCCCACCTGAGTTGCTATGATATTCATAGCTTTCAGCGCTTGCAGGTATTGGGCTGGGGTCGTTTTTCTTGTATTAACCCGGAGAATCAGCGGCGCTTTGGCATTATTGGCATGCAGGATGGCCTGCCAGCTGTCCGGGTGGTCCTTGCGCACCCGGTCTATCCACCACTGCGGGTGGTTCCAGACCGCCTGCGGATGTTTTTCCGTCGAAGCCATCAGAGCGTCGCGCTCGCGCAGGAAGCGGCGCAGACAGCCGTTGATGAAGCTGGCCTGGTGCACCGTGGCCTCGTCGCGTTTGGCGGCTTCCACGGCCTGGTCCACCAGCGTGAAAGCGGTATAGCGGGGGCTGTCGCCTTCCGGCAGGCGGCAGGCAGCAGTGTCGTCTGGGCCGCTTTCCGTACAGGCCAGCGCCAAAGCGACACACAACAGGGCGTCGGCCTCCGGCGGCGGCGGCCGCTGGGCCAGTTGCTGGCGCAGGGCTTCGGCCCGGCCGAGCCAGCGCAGCGCATGAAAACCCAGGGCCTGCACGCCGGGCCGGAGGGTGGCGTCGATGTCTTCGAGCGCGGCGGTCATGGAGCGGCCGCCGCGAACGGCCATCAATAGAAAAGCCGCCCCCTGCAACTGGCGCCACAGAGGGATTTGAGAGGTCTTGTTGTCTTGCATCGATCCTGTGACGGCAGCCCCGCGGGCGCCGCCGTTTCAAGCCGACCGGGGCGGGCGGCATAGGACCTATTAGACCAGTCTTGGCGCCCGGTCAGGCGAGCGTGTCCGTCCGCGGATGTTGCGGGCCCGGTTCATTGCAGAGACCCCTTCCTGCCCCGCGGATTCCGGGCTCAATACAGGGCGTCAGGCCGGGTCGGCGCGATCTCGTCGTCGGCCAGCCCCGGCATGGCACGCCCGTAAATCCGGCGGATACGTTCGGCCAGCGGGGGGTGCGAGTCCAGCCAGTGCGCCTGGGCCTGATGGCCGACCAGCAGCATGTGCTGCACCGCCGGATGAAAACTCGCGCTGCCGCCAGCGCCCTGCTGACTGGCCACCTTGCGCAACACACCCCCCAGGCCGTCCCGGCTGCGCGTGAACTGGACCGCACGCGCATCAGCCAAATACTCGCGCTGGCGCGACACCGCCGCTTTCAGCGCGCGGCCTGCCAGCCAGCCGAGAAAACCGGCCGCCAGAATGGCCAGGCCCGGCAGCGTCAGCACCGAGCGCCGTCCGTTCTCGTCGGGCTCACACATGCCGGCGCCCAGGTTGAAGATCAACTCCAGCCCGAACACCATGCCGGCCAGCCGCATGTTGAGCCGGGTATCGCCTTCGCGGATATGGCTCAACTCATGGGCCACCAGTCCCTGCAGTTCGTCGCGGTTCAAGCCGTCGAGCGCACCGCGCGTGACGGCGATGACCGCATCGTCCTCGTCCCAGCCGGCGGCAAAGGCGTTGATGCTGCTCTGGCGCTCCAGAACCATGACCTGCGGCACGCGCATGCTGGCGGCAATGGCGAGTTCGGACGCAATGTTGCAAAGCTTCTGCTCATCAAGCCGGCTGGCGGGCCAGGCTTCACGGGCACCCACACGCCGCGCCAGTTTTTCACCGCCACCGTGCAGACTGGACGTTTCCAGCCACCAGCCACCCAGCACAAAGAGCAGCGTCATGCCGGTGTTGACGCTGAAAAAATACGCCGGGTAGCCCGTCCCACCCGGGGTCAGCAGATGCCAGGTCAGGGCCAGCGCGGCATTGACGGCCAGCACCAGGGCGGCCACCGTCAAGGCGAACAGCAGCAGCAATTGCCGGGTTTCGGCGCGGGCCCGCTCCTGGTGTTCAAAAAAACGCATGTTGGCCTGTCGCCGCCACCCTACATCTGGATGCGCACCGCTTCACGCTCGGCCGGCGTTTCCGTGGCCCTGAGCATGGCCGACGCGGCAAAACCAAACAGGCGGGCAATCAGCAATGCCGGAAATTGGGCCTGCGCATTGTTGTAGTCGAGTACCGCATCGTTGTAGGCCTGGCGCGCAAAAGCCACCTTGTTTTCGGTGCTGGTCAGCTCCTCGCTGAGCTCGCGGATGGTGTCGTCGGCCTTGAGCTCGGGGTAAGCCTCGGCGAGCGCGAACAGGCGCCCCAGGCTGCCGCTGAGCGCCTGTTCGGCGGCGGCCAACGCCAGCACTTCCGGCGCGTGGGTGGGGTGGCTGCGCGCAGCATCGCTGGCCGAACGCGCCTGGTTGCGCGCCGCGATCACGGCTTCGAGCGTCTCGCGCTCGTGCAGCAGGTATTTTTTGGCGGCCTCCACCAGGTTGGGAATCAGGTCGTAACGGCGCTTGAGCTGCACATCAATCTGCCCGAAGGCGTTGGCGATGATGTTCTTCAGGCGCACCAGCCGGTTGTAGGCCCCGACGGCCCAGAACAGCAGCAAGGCAAGCACAACAATCGAAACCAGGGACTGGGTGGACATGGGGCCTTCTTTCTATCAACAGCAGCCGCGAACCGGCACGGGCGACTTTAGCCGACAAGCCGGGCCGCTGTACAGCATGCCGGCACATCCGCGCAGCGCGGGGGCATGGCAATTCCGTATTTTCAATGAAAAAGCGCCTCGGACCCTTATTGACAGGGCGCGAGGCGCTACGCTTTTTATAGCGTCAAAAAGCAGCAATTACTCGCTGGCAGCACCTTCGCTGGTCTGCTCGGGCATGGCTTCGAGTTCGGCCGCTTCGGCTTCGGCGATGGCACGGCGCTCGGCGTCGTCCATCTGGTCCTTGGCTTTGCGTGCCTCGTGGTAGGCCATGCCGGTACCGGCGGGGATCAGGCGGCCGACGATCACGTTCTCTTTCAGGCCGCGCAGCTCGTCGCGCTTGCCCATGATGGCAGCCTCGGTGAGCACGCGGGTGGTTTCCTGGAAGGAAGCCGCAGAGATGAATGAATCGGTCGACAGCGATGCCTTGGTGATACCGAGCAACAGGTTGCTGAAGGTCGCCGGGATCTTGCCTTCGGCGCGCAGGGCGTCGTTGGCATCCAGAATGACCGAACGCTCGACCTGCTCGCCAGCGATGTAGCTGGACTCGCCGACGTTCTCAACCACCACACGGCGCAGCATCTGGCGAACAATCACTTCGATGTGTTTGTCGTTGATCTTCACACCCTGCAGGCGGTAGACGTCCTGCACTTCATCGACGATGTAGCGGGCCAGCTCTTCCATGCCCAGCAGGCGCAGGATGTCCTGCGGATCGGCAGGGCCGTCGACAATCGACTCGCCCTTGTTCACGACCTGGCCTTCGTGCACGAGAATGTTCTTCTCTTTGGGCACAAGGTCTTCCCAGACCTTGCCTTCAGGATCGGTGATCTGCAGGCGAACCTTGCCCTTGGTCTCCTTGCCGAACGACACGGTACCGGTCATTTCGGCCAGCGTACCCTTGTCTTTCGGCGTACGGGCTTCGAACAGCTCGGCCACACGCGGCAGACCGCCGGTGATGTCGCGGGTCTTCTGGCCTTCGACCGGAATACGCGCGAGCACCTCGCCGGGGCCCACGTCCTGGCCGTCACGCACCTGGACCAGCGCACCGACCTGGAAGCCGATCGTCACCGAGTGATCGGTGCCGGGGATCTTGACTTCGTTGCCGGTCGCATCGATCAGCTTGACCTGGGGACGGATCACCTTGGTCGCGCCGCGACGCTTGGGATCGATCACCACCAAAGTGGACAGACCGGTCACCTCGTCGAGCTGCTTGGCCACCGTGACGCCTTCTTCCACATTCTCGAAGGCCACCTTGCCGGCGAACTCGGTGATGATGGGGCGGGTCAGCGGGTCCCAGTTGGCCAGAATCGCGCCGGCCTTGATCGTCTGGTCGGCTTTCACCGACAGGATCGCGCCGTAAGGCACCTTGTGGCGCTCGCGCTCACGGCCATGCTCGTCGTGGATCACGATTTCGCCGGAGCGCGCGATCACGACCAGTTCACCCTTGGTGTTGGTCACATAACGCATCGGTGCGTTGAAACCGATCACGCCGTTGGACTTGGCTTCGACGCTGGAGGCAATCGCTGCACGCGAAGCCGCACCACCGATGTGGAAGGTACGCATGGTCAGCTGCGTGCCCGGCTCACCGATCGACTGCGCGGCAATGATACCGACCGCTTCGCCGATGTTGATCAGGCCGCCGCGACCCAGGTCACGGCCGTAGCACTTGGCGCACAGGCCGAAGCGGGTTTCGCAGGTCAGTGCCGTACGCACCTTGACTTCGTCCACGCCGGCTGCTTCGAGTTCGTCGATCAGGTCTTCGTCCAGCATGACGCCGGACTTGGCCAGTACCGAGCGATTCTCGGGATGCAGGATGTCTTCGACCGCGGTACGGCCGAGGATACGGTCGCGCAGCGATTCGATGACCTCGCCACCCTCGACGATGGCACGCATCAACGAACCGTCGGTCGTGCCGCAGTCGTCCTCGGTCACCACCAGATCCTGCACCACGTCGCAGAGGCGGCGTGTCAGGTAACCGGAGTTGGCGGTTTTCAGCGCCGTGTCAGCCAGGCCTTTTCGGGCACCGTGGGTGGAGATGAAGTACTCCAGCACGTTCAGGCCTTCACGGAAGTTGGCGGTGATCGGCGTTTCGATGATGGAGCCGTCCGGCTTGGCCATCAAACCACGCATGCCGGCCACCTGGCGGATCTGCGCGGCGGAACCACGGGCGCCGGAGTCGGCCATCATGTAGATGGAGTTGAAGGACTCCTGCTCGACTTCCTTGCCGTGACGGTCGATGACTTTCTCTTTCGAGAGCTGGGCCATCATCACCTTGGACACTTCGTCGCCCGACTTGCCCCAGATGTCCACCACCTTGTTGTAACGCTCGCCGGAGGTCACCAGACCCGAGACATACTGCTGCTCGATCTCTTTGACTTCCTTCTGGGCGCGCGCAATGATGCTGGGCTTTTCCTTGGGGATCAGCATGTCATCGATGCAGATCGAAATGCCGGCCTTGGTCGCCAGGCGGAAGCCCGACTGCAGCAGCTTGTCGGCAAACACCACGGTCTCTTTCAGTCCGCACTTGCGGAAAGACACGTTGATCAGCTTGGAAATTTCCTTCTTCTTCAGCGCCTTGTTCAGGTTGGAGAAAGGCAGGCCCTTGGGCAGGATTTCGGACAGCAGTGCACGGCCGCCGGTGGTTTCCCACAGCTTGGTCGATGGCACGAACTCGCCGGTTTCCTTGTTCTTGGTGTACTCGGTCAGGCGCACGCTGATGCGGGCGTTCAGGTCGAGTTCACCCGCGTCAAAGGCGCGGCGCACTTCGCCGGTGTCGGAGAACACCAGGCCTTCGCCCTTGCCGTTGGTGCGGTCGCGGGTCGTGTAGTACAGACCCAGCACCACGTCCTGCGAAGGAACGATGGACGGCTCGCCACTGGCGGGGAACAGGATGTTGTTAGAAGCCAGCATCAGGGTGCGGGCTTCCATCTGTGCTTCCACGGACAGCGGCACGTGCACAGCCATCTGGTCACCGTCGAAGTCGGCGTTGAAAGCCGAGCAGACGAGCGGATGCAGCTGGATGGCCTTGCCTTCGATCAGGATGGGCTCAAAGGCCTGGATACCCAGACGGTGCAGCGTAGGCGCACGGTTGAGCATCACCGGGTGCTCTTTGATCACCTCTTCCAGGATGTCCCACACCACTGGCGTGCCGGATTCGACTTCCTTCTTGGCGGCCTTGATCGTCGTCGCGATGCCCATGGCTTCGAGGCGCGAGAAGATGAAAGGCTTGAACAGTTCCAGCGCCATCAGCTTGGGCAAACCGCACTGGTGCAGCTTGAGCGTCGGGCCCACGGTAATGACGGAACGGCCGGAGTAGTCGACACGTTTGCCCAGCAAGTTCTGGCGGAAACGGCCTGACTTGCCCTTGATCATGTCGGCGAGCGACTTCAGGGCGCGCTTGTTGGCGCCCGTCATGGCCTTGCCGCGGCGACCGTTGTCCAGCAAGCTGTCCACGGCTTCCTGCAGCATGCGCTTTTCGTTGCGTGCAATGATTTCCGGCGCTTTCAGCTCCAGCAAACGGCGCAGGCGGCTATTGCGGTTGATGACGCGGCGGTACAGGTCGTTCAGGTCGGAGGTCGCAAAGCGGCCGCCGTCGAGCGGCACCAGCGGACGCAGGTCCGGCGGCAACACGGGCAGCACGTCCAGCACCATCCAGCCCGGCTTGATGCCGGACTTCTTGAACGCTTCCATCAATTTCAGACGCTTGGCGTTTTTCTTGATCTTGATTTCGGAGCCGGTCAGGTCGTTGCGCAGCTTGTCGATCTCGACATCGAGGTCCAGCCCTTCGAGCAGGTCCTTGATGCCTTCGGCGCCCATCTTGGCGGTGTACTCGTCACCGTATTCCTTGCGCTTGGCGTCGTAGTCGTCTTCCGACATGATGCTGAATTTCTTCAGCGGGGTCATGCCGGGATCAGTGACGACATATGCTTCGAAATACAGCACGCGTTCGATGTCGCGCAGCGTCATGTCGAGCACCAGGCCCAGACGCGACGGCAGCGACTTCAGGAACCAGATGTGCGCGCACGGTGCGGCCAGGTCGATGTGACCCATGCGCTCGCGGCGAACCTTGGTCTGTGTGACTTCAACGCCGCACTTCTCGCAGATGACACCGCGGTGCTTGAGGCGCTTGTACTTGCCGCACAGGCACTCGTAGTCCTTGATGGGGCCAAAGATCTTGGCGCAAAAGAGACCGTCGCGCTCCGGCTTGAAGGTGCGATAGTTGATGGTTTCAGGCTTTTTCACTTCGCCGAAAGACCACGAACGGATCTTCTCGGGCGAAGCCATGCCGATCTTGATGGCATCGAAATGCTCATCCGGCGTGAATTGCTTGAACAGGTCGAGTAATGATTTCATGTGTTAAATCCTTTTCTTTCCTGTTGAGTTAGCTGCGTTCCAGCTCGATATCGATACCGAGCGAACGAATCTCTTTGACCAGCACGTTGAACGACTCCGGCATGCCGGCGGTGATCGCGTGTTCGCCCTTGACGATGCTTTCGTACACCTTGGTACGGCCCTGCACGTCGTCGGACTTGACGGTCAGCATTTCCTGCAGCGTATAGGCGGCGCCGTACGCTTCCAGCGCCCAGACCTCCATCTCGCCGAAACGCTGTCCACCGAACTGCGCCTTGCCGCCCAGCGGCTGCTGCGTGACCAGCGAGTACGGGCCGGTCGAGCGTGCGTGCATCTTGTCGTCCACCAGATGGTGAAGTTTCAGGAAGTGCATGTAGCCGACGGTGGTCGTGCGCTCGAACGGATCGCCATTGCGGCCGTCGTACAGCTGCGCCTGGGTGCGCGTGGCCGTCAGCCCCTTGCCCTTGGCGATGTCGTCCGGATAGGCCAGTTGCAGCATGCCCATGATCTCGGCTTCCGAGGCGCCATCGAACACCGGTGTGGCAAACGGCACGCCGCCCGTCAGGTTGCCGGCCATCTGCAGGATATCGCTGTCCGACAATTTGGACAGGTCTTCCGCACGGCCCGACTTGTTGTACAGCGTGTCCATGAACTTGCGCAGGTCGGCCACCTTGGCCTCGGCCTGCAGCATGTCGCCGATACGCTGGCCCAGGCCCTTGGCGGCCCAGCCCAGGTGCACTTCGAGCACCTGGCCAACGTTCATCCGCGAAGGCACGCCCAGCGGATTGAGCACGATGTCGCACGGCGTACCGTCGGCCATGTAGGGCATGTCTTCGACCGGAACGATCTTGGACACCACACCCTTGTTGCCGTGGCGGCCGGCCATCTTGTCGCCGGGTTGCAGGCGGCGCTTGACGGCCAGGTAGACCTTGACCATTTTCAGCACGCCGGCCGGCAGCTCGTCGCCCTGCGTGAGCTTCTTGCGCTTTTCTTCAAAAGCCAGGTCAAAGCTGTGACGCGTCTGCTCCATCGAGTTCTTGATGCTCTCGAGCTGCGCAGCCACTTCGTCATCCGCAGGACGGATGTCAAACCAGTGGTATTTCTCGACATCGGTCAGGTAGGCCTTGTCGATCTTCGTGCCTTTGGCCAGCTTTTTCGGGCCGCCATTGGCAACCTTGCCGGTCAGCAGCTTTTCGATACGGTCGAACGCATCGGCTTCCACAATACGCAGCTGGTCGTTGAGGTCCAGGCGGAAACGCTTGAGTTCGTCGTCGATGATCTGCTGGGCACGCTTGTCGCGCACAATGCCTTCACGGGTGAAGACCTGCACGTCGATCACGGTGCCCTGCGAGCCCTGGCTCACGCGCAGCGAGGTGTCTTTCACATCGCTGGCTTTTTCGCCGAAGATGGCGCGCAGCAGCTTTTCTTCCGGGGTCAGCGTGGTCTCGCCTTTGGGCGTGACCTTGCCCACCAGCGTGTCGCCCGGCTGGACTTCAGCGCCGACATAAATGATGCCGGACTCGTCAAGACGGTTGAGTTGCTGTTCGGACAGGTTCGGGATGTCACGGGTGATCTCTTCCGCACCGAGTTTGGTGTCGCGCGCCATGACCACGAGCTCCTCGATGTGGATCGAGGTGTAGCGGTCTTCGGCGACGATGCGCTCGGAGATGAGGATCGAATCCTCGAAGTTGTAACCGTTCCAGGGCATGAAGGCGATCAGCATGTTCTGGCCGATGGCGATTTCGCCCAGGTCGGTCGATGCGCCGTCGGCAATCACGTCACCCTTGGCCAGCTTGTCGCCGATCTTGACGATGGGACGCTGGTGGATGTTGGTGTTCTGGTTGGAACGCTGGTACTTGATCAGGTTGTAGATGTCCACACCCACTTCACCTGCCAGTGCTTCCGCGTCGTTGACGCGCACCACGATGCGGGTGGCGTCCACATAGTCGACCACGCCGCCGCGGGTGGCGGTCACGACCGTTCCCGAGTCGATGGCGGCCACGCGCTCGATGCCGGTACCCACCAATGGTTTTTCCGGGCGCAGCACAGGCACAGCCTGACGCGACATGTTGGCGCCCATCAGCGCGCGGTTCGCATCGTCGTGTTCGAGGAAGGGAACCAGCGAGGCCGCCACCGACACGATCTGCGCAGGAGACACGTCCATGTACTGGATGCGTTCTGCGCCGACCAGCACGGATTCGCCGTTTTCACGGGCCGACACGAGATCGCCCGTCAGCTTGCCGGCATCATCAAGCAGGGCATTGGCCTGGGCGATCACGTATTTGCCTTCTTCAATGGCAGACAGGTAGTCGATCTGGTCCGTGAGCTTGCCGTCCATCACGCGACGATACGGCGTCTCGATGAAGCCGTATTCGTTCAGGCGGGCATACAGGGCCAGCGAGTTGATCAGGCCGATGTTCGGGCCTTCAGGCGTTTCAATCGGGCAGACGCGGCCGTAATGGGTCACGTGCACGTCACGCACTTCAAAGCCGGCGCGTTCGCGGGTCAAGCCACCGGGGCCAAGGGCCGACACACGGCGCTTGTGGGTGATCTCGGCCAGCGGGTTGGTCTGGTCCATGAACTGGGACAGCTGCGAAGCGCCGAAGAATTCCTTCAGGGCGGCGGAAATCGGCTTGCTGTTGATCAGGTCGTGCGGCATCAGGGGCTCCTGCTCGGCCTGACCCAGACGTTCCTTCACGGCTTTTTCAATCCGTGCCAGACCGGTGCGGTACTGGTTCTCGGCCAGTTCACCGACACAACGCACGCGGCGGTTGCCGAGGTGATCGATATCGTCGACCTGGCCGTTGCCGTTGCGCAAGTCCACCAGGATCTTGACGACCGCGAGGATGTCCTCGTTGGTCATGACCATGGGGCCGGTGGAGGTGTCGCGGCCCACGCGGGCGTTGAACTTCATGCGGCCGACCTTGGACAGGTCATAGGTGTCCGGGTTGTAGAACAGGCGCTGGAACAGGGCCTGAACGGCGTCTTCTGTCGGCGGCTCGCCGGGGCGCATCATGCGGTAGATGGCCACGCGCGCGGCAAACTCGTCGACGGTTTCGTCGGAGCGCAGGGTCTGCGAAATGTACGCGCCCTGATCGAGTTCGTTGGTGTACAGCACCTGCAGGTCCTGCACGCCGGCCACACGCAGCTTTTTCAGCAGCACGTCGGTCAGCTCGTCGTTGGCCTTGGCGATGATCTCTCCGGTCTCGGCGTCAACGATGTTCCTGGCGACCACACGGCCGATCAGGAAGTCTTCGGGAACGCTGATGGTGGAGGTGCCGCTTTGCTCGAGCTCGCGCGTGTGGCGCACGGTGATGCGCTTGTCCTTGGCAACAACGACCTTGCCGTTCTTGTCGGTGATGTCGAAACGGGCCACCTCGCCGCGCATGCGCTCGGCGACGAATTCCATTTGTGCGCCGCTGTCCATCAGACGGAAATTGTCGAACACGAAGAAGTTCGCGAGGATGGACTCGGGGTTCAGGCCGATGGCCTTGAGCAAGATGGTGACCGGCATCTTGCGGCGGCGGTCCACGCGGAAGTACAGGATGTCCTTCGGGTCGAACTCGAAGTCCAGCCAGGAACCGCGGTAAGGGATGATGCGGGCCGAGAACAGCAGTTTGCCCGAGCTGTGAGTCTTGCCCTTGTCATGCTCGAAAAACACGCCGGGTGAGCGGTGCAACTGGGACACGATCACACGCTCGGTCCCGTTGATGACGAACGAGCCCTTGTCGGTCATGAGCGGCACTTCGCCCATGTAGACTTCCTGCTCCTTGACTTCCTTGACGACCTTGGACTGCGACGTCGACGACTCGCGGTCATAAATGATCAGCTGGACCTTGGCGCGCACGGCCGACGCAAAGGTCAGGCCGCGGGTCTGGCACTCGCGCACGTCGAAAGCGGGCTTGGCCAGGTTGTACTCAAGGAACTTCATCTCGACAAAACCGTTGTGCGAGACGATGGGGAAGGCGTTTTCAAACGCAGCCTGCAGGCCTTCGACCTGGCGCTTTTGCGGCGCGCGGTCGGCTTGCAGGAACGCCGTGTAGGCGTCTTTCTGCATTTGCAACAGGTAAGGGACTTTCAGCACGCTCTCGCGGCTGCCGAAACTTTTGCGAATTCGCTTGCGTTCGGTATAGGAATAGGCCATGAGTTCTCCGCTTTGATGGGACACAAACCGGTACGGGCAACCGGCTTGTTAAGCTCTGGCGACTGTCTTGAATGAATACACCACGTAATCAAACAGACTTGGTGGTTGGCCACTACCAACCATGGCGGACGGCAACGCATTGCACGTTGCCCGAACCAAGGCGTTTCCTGCAGTCGGGGTCAGGAAGCACTGGCAAGAAGATTTTCCGCAAATCTGCTTGCCGGTGATTCCAGGGAGGCTGCAAAAACCGCTTGCGCGGCGTTCGACCAGCACTCCTTGAAAGCACGAAAGGCTGGAAGCCGAACCCGGTCTTCCAGCCTTCGCGAAACACAAGAATTACTTGAGTTCGACTTTCGCGCCGGCGTCTTCGAGCTTTTTCTTGGCAGCTTCGGCATCGGCCTTGGGTGCAGCTTCCTTGACAGCCTTCGGTGCGCCGTCGACCAGGTCCTTGGCTTCCTTGAGGCCCAGGCCGGTGATTTCGCGCACGGCCTTGATGACGGACACCTTGTTGGCGCCGGCTTCGAGCAGCATGACCGTGAAGTCGGTCTTCTCTTCTGCAACTGCAGCAGCACCGCCGCCGCCAGCAGCAGGAGCAGACATTGCTGCAGCGCTCACGCCAAATTTCTCTTCGATGGCTTTCACCAGGTCGTTGAGTTCGAGGACCGTCATGCTATCCAGCGCGGTCAAAAATGCGTCTTTATCGAATGCCATTTTGATTTCCTAAAAAAGTTGGTACAGGTTATGCCGCTGCAGCTTCTGCTGCGGGCTCTGCGGCTACGACTACATCGTTGCCGCCGCCTTTTTGTTCCGCCAGCGCAGCCAGCACTCGTGCTGTACGCGAAATGGGGGACTGCATCAGGCCCAACAGCTGGGCCAGCAGCACTTCTTTCGAAGGGATGCTTGCAAGCTGCTTCACGCCGTTCACGTCCAGGACTTTTCCTGCCATGGCGCCTGCGCGAATCACCAACTTGTCGTTGGTTTTCGCGAAGTCGGCAACCACCTTGGCGGCAGCGACAGCGTCTGTGGAAAAGCCATAGATCAGCGGACCGGTCATCTGGTCGGACAGGACATCAAACGCGCTGCCTGCCACGGCACGGCGAGCCAGGGTGTTTTTCAACACGCCCGCCATCACGAGCGTTTGAGCTTTAGCGGCGAGGCCGGTCACTTCATCAATGACGGCTTGTTTCTCACTGCGGTTGAGACTCAAGGTCTACTCCTTAATAATGTGTCTTCGGATCTTGCTTTCGCGCCATCCAGCGAACACGCCTATATTCAGCGACCAACTGTTTTTCAGATTCTTTTCAAAACCATTCAAGCAGCGGGACCGCCATCTGCGTTGGCTGTCTTTCGACGATTAAGCGGTGGGCTTTGCAGCCCGCCGCGCCAACGGTCCTGGATGGCCTGCCGGAGCCTGAACCCCGGCAGCCCACCACTTTGAACAGCCCTTTCGGGCCATTCAAATTTTTGCGATTACGCTGCGATGGTTTGCGTGTCGACGCGAACGCCCACACCCATCGTCGACGAAACCGCGACTTTCCTCAGATACACACCTTTGCTCGACGCAGGCTTGGCCTTGGTCAGGGCATCGATCAGCGCAGCCAGGTTGCCCTGCAGCTTGTCGGTATCAAACGAACGGCGGCCAATCGTGCCATGCACGATGCCGGCCTTGTCGACGCGGAACTGGACCTGGCCAGCTTTGGCGTTTTTCACGGCCGTTGCCACATCAGGCGTCACCGTGCCGACTTTCGGGTTGGGCATCAAACCACGTGGGCCGAGGATCTGACCCAGGGTACCCACCACGCGCATGGCGTCAGGCGAAGCGATCACGACGTCGAAGTCCATCTTGCCGGCCTTGATATCGGCGGCCAGATCATCCATGCCGACGATGTCAGCACCGGCAGCCTTGGCCTCTTCAGCCTTGGCGCCCTGTGCAAACACGGCCACACGCTTGGTCTTGCCGGTGCCGTTGGGCAACACAACAGCGCCGCGAACGACCTGGTCGGATTTCTTGGCGTCAACACCAAGCTGCACAGCCACGTCGATGGATTCATCGAACTTGGCGACGGCAAATTCCTTGACCAGACCCAGGGCGTCAGCCACCGGGTACAGCTTGTTGCTGTCGATCTTGTCGCCAACAGCTTTTTGACGTTTGGTCATCTTGCTCATACAACACCCTCCACCGACACGCCCATGGAACGTGCCGTACCAGCTATCGTGCGAACTGCAGCGTCGAGGTCCGCAGCCGTCATGTCTTTCATTTTGGTCTTCGCGATTTCTTCGAGCTGTGCGCGGGAAATCTTGCCCACCTTCACCGTGTGCGGCGTGGCAGAACCCTTGTCGAGCTTGATGGCCTTTTTGATCAGGACGCCTGCAGGAGGCGTCTTGATGACAAAAGTGAAGCTCTTGTCTGCGTACGCGGTGATCACCACGGGCAGAGGCAAGCCAGGCTCAACACCTTGGGTCTGGGCGTTGAACGCCTTGCAGAATTCCATGATGTTCAGGCCGCGCTGACCCAAGGCCGGGCCAATCGGGGGGGACGGGTTGGCCTTACCAGCTGGCACTTGCAGCTTGATGAAGCCGACGATTTTTTTCGCCATACTTTTCTCCTTGCGGGTCATAACGCCTGGACGCCGTCAGAAGACAGGTCCGGGCTCCCCGGGGGTTACACAACTCAATCAGGTTCCGGAAAGAACCCTCCGCGCCGAGTTGCAAGGCGCGAATTTCTGACGCTCAACCGAAAAAACTCGGGTTTTAGCGAAACTTACGTTTTTTCGATCTGGCTGAATTCCAGTTCGACCGGCGTGGCACGACCGAAAATCGTGACCGACACCCGCACTTTGTTTTTGTCGTAGTTGACTTCCTCGACCGTGCCGTTGAAGTCGGTGAACGGGCCGTCCTTGACCCGGACATATTCACCCGTTTCAAACTCGACCTTGTGCCGCGGCTTCTCGGTGCCGACCTGCATCTGGTCGACGATCTTCTGCACGTCTTCTTCGGAAATGGGTGCAGGACGGTTTTTGGCGCCGCCGACAAAACCGGTGACCTTGTTGGTGTGTTTCACCAGGTGCCAGGTTTCGTCGTCCATGACCATCTCGACCAGCACATAACCCGGGAAGAAACGGCGTTCCGTCGTTTTCTTCTGGCCGTTCTTGATCTCGACCACTTCTTCGGTGGGCACCAGGAAACGGCCAAACTTGGCCTGCATGCCGGCGCGGTTGATGCGCTCGACAATATTGCGTTCAACGGCTTTTTCCATGCCCGAATAGGCATGCACGACATACCACTGCATGCCGGGGGTCGGCTGCAGGGATGCACCAGCCGCCACTTCGCTGACCACGTCACCGTTCATATCGCTCATTATTTTTTCCACCCCAGTATCAGGTCGTAAAACACCCATTCGAGCGTTTTATCGGTGAGCCACAAAAAGAGTGCCATGACCACCACGAACGCAAAGACGTAAGCCGTCATCTGCATGGCTTCCTTGCGGGCCGGCCAGACCACTTTTTTGACTTCGCGCCAGGAATCACGCCCGAAAGCTACAAACTGTTTGCCAGGCTCGGAGGTCAGAAACACCACCACCGCCACCACCAGACCACCAATCAGGCCACCCCACTGGGCAACCGGGCCCTGCTTGGCGAGCAGGTAAAAACCCGCCAGCGCACCCAGCGCCAAAGCCAGGGCCAGGGCCAGCTTGGCCTTGTCAGCAGTCGTGCTGACGGTTTCGACTTGAGAAGTGGCCATGATCGCCTGATTTCCTGTTCTTCTTCACGCGTCTTCTCAGACGCTTAAGCCCACCTGGGGTCCAAGGACTCCCGGCGGGCTTGCATAGTTCTGTTTCACACCACTCTCGGATTCAAGCAACCCTTGAAACCGGGTGGCAGGGGCAGTAGGAATCGAACCTACAACCTTCGGTTTTGGAGACCGACGCTCTGCCAATTGAGCTATACCCCTTCATCTCTCAATCAGTTGGGGACAGAGCAAAAAGCCTTGTTATTGACCCATCCCCAAAAAACGAATCTCGTTACGCAATGATCTTGGCCACGACACCGGCGCCGACGGTTTTGCCGCCCTCGCGGATGGCGAAACGCAGACCTTCTTCCATGGCGATCGGGTTGATCAG
>NZ_NCJH01000027.1 GCF_002278925.1 Polaromonas sp. 39-63-25 | reverse complement strand
GGTGGCCGAGGCCGGCAAGACCATGGACGAGATTGTCGACAGCGTCAAACGTGTGACCGACATCATGGCCGAGATCACGGCGGCCAGCCAGGAGCAGACCCAGGGTATCGAGCAGATCAACCAGGCGATCACGCAGATGGACCAGGTGACGCAGCAGAACGCCGCGCTGGTGGAAGAAGCGGCAGCGGCAGCGTCCTCGCTGCAGGAGCAGGCCAGCGGACTGAGCCAGGTGGTCAGCGCCTTCAAACTGAACCAGCAGCAGCAAGCCGCACAGAATTCGGCGCGGCACACAAGCCACAGCGGCCAGCGTGGGACGCCCATGCAACCGCCCCGCGCCAGACAGGCCGTGGCCGGCCCCGCGCCGCGGCAGTTGAGCCATGCCGGTACCCTGGTTACCGCGCAAGGAAGTTGGGAAACGTTTTAAGCGCGGCGCTGCGTGCTGGGTAGCCCGCAGCGCCCCAGCCCTACAGGACCGGCGCGCCCTGCGCCGGAAAATCAGCCTTTTTTCTCGACCGGGTTGGCCGTCAGCCAGTTGGCCGGGTAGGCGCGCATGAACTCCCTGGCTTTCTCGGGACGCGCGCTGAGCCAGGCGTCGGCGGCGCCTTCGTTCAGGATCGCCACCATACGTTTTTCGTTGCCGGGCTGCTGGTAGCGGCTCATCAGGGCGTGGCTGTTGGCGTTGACCGTGAGCAGGGTGTAGCTGACGATGACTTCACCATCGGCGCCCGTCCAGCTTTCCCACAGGCCCGCCACCCCCATGGGTTTGCCGTCCACGCGGGCGATGCGGGTGGACACGGCCTTGCCACTGCGCCAGTCGTCTTCCATGAAGGCCATCATGGGCACAATGCAGCGCTGCCCGGCCAGCCAGGCGTCGCGGAAGTTGTTGGAGGTGGTCACGGTTTCCGAGCGGGCGTTGACCAGTTTGGTCGAACGCAGCTTGGCGTCGGATGCCGACTTGACCCAGCGCGGCACCAGGCCGAACTGCCCGGCCACCAGCTCACGCAGGGGCGCCTCACGCGCGGGTTTGTCGACGCCTGCGACCTCTTCAACCTCCTCGATCTCTTCGCTTTCCGGCGCCCCTGCGGCCTGCGCCGCCCGGATGAACACACCCGGTTGACGCGGCCACACCTTGCGCCCCACCGGTGAAGCGGGGGCGGCCACATGGAAGGCCTCGGGGTAAAGCGTGGCGGGGTGAAGGCTCTCGTATTGGGTACTCATGCGCTGATGCTATCGCAGTGCGGCCAGCGGGCGCTGCAGGACGGCCCCGCAAGTCGCGTCCTTCGCCGACACACAAGGCCGGTTTCCACGCGTAATATGTTCTCTGCGGCCTGTCAGTTGGTGCAACACTGCACTCGCGGCCATTCAGATCATTCATCCATCCCTCCAGGAGATTGCCATGCCCCAGTTCGCCATGATTACCGGTGACGTGACTTACACACCGGGTGACGGTGCGCCCATCACGATTCCGAAGGTGCGCGTGGAAGTCGCGCTGTCGTTCGACAGCGCCACCCTGAGCTGGGAAGATGCGCCGGGCATCGCCGGCCTGACGGCCATTCCCCTCACGCAATTCGACGACTATGTGAAAGACGGCAAGATCACCTGGATAAAGGAATAAATCAGCAAGCCCCCTCCGCATCGTGCCCACCCGCCCTGTTCACCCCGCCCCCGCGCTTTTTAACCGCCGCTGTGCCCTGCTGGCCGGCATGGGTCTGCTGGCCTGGCCGGCCGCGCGCCTTGCCGCCGCGCCAGCTTCGCCGTCGCCGTCCTCCTCCGGCGTCTGGCCGCGCGCGCTGGCGGTGCCCGGCGGCATTGCCCGGCTCTCGCTGGGCCCGGCGGCGACGCGGCCGAAGGCGCATCTGCCGCACGCCGACGGCGACATCCCCTTGCTGGTGGTGGGCGACGTGATCGAGTGGACGGCGCTGGTGGGCATACCGCTGGCGGCCACGCCCGGCGCGGCGAACATCGCCGTGCAGGCACCCGAGGGCGGCCAGCAGCAGGTGGCCTACACGGTGGCGCCCAAGCGCTACAGCGAGCAGCAGCTCAAGGTCTCGCCGCGCACGGTGGACCTGTCGCCGGAAGATCTGGCGCGTTACGAGCGTGAGCGTGCGCACCAAGCGGTGGTGATGGCGACCTTCAGCCAGCCGCTGCCACAAGCCCTGCGCATGCAGGTGCCCACGCCGGGGCGGCGCTCCAGCTCGTTCGGGCTGCGGCGCGTCTTCAACGGGCAGGCGCGCAGCCCGCACAGCGGCATGGACATCGCGGCCGGCACCGGCACACCGGTGCTGGCACCGCTACCGGGCCGGGTGATCGACACCGGGGACTACTTTTTCAACGGCAACACGGTCTGGCTGGACCATGGCGGCGGGCTGCTGAGCATGGTCTGCCACCTGAGCGCCATCGACGTGCAATTGGGCGATGTGCTGAAAACCGGCGAACGTGTGGGCGCCGTGGGCGCCACCGGCCGCGTCACGGGGCCGCACCTGCACTGGGGCGTGATGCTGAACCGCGCCATGGTGGATCCGGCGCTGTTTCTGGCCGCCTGAGGCGCGGCGGCGCCACCCCCGTTCGCCCTGAGCTTGTCGAAGGGTAGCCACAATGCAAACAGGCTTCGACAAGCTCAGCCCGAACGGTTAAGCGCAAATTTACATGCCAAATCGGCCTCCAGCCCAATACCTGAGTGCGCTGGCAGCTCCTGAAAGCGTAGCAGATTCCCTTCTTTGGCCCGGTCGCCGCTGATTCTGGATGCCCGCCCCTAGCCCATTAGGTCGCCAACACTAGGGGAAACCCGCATGATTGGGCCATTGTTGAACCACTCCCCCAAGGAAACACCATGAGCGCCAAAAACCTGTCTACCGTTGCTGCCGACCTGATCGAGTCTTACGGCAACACCGCCAAAAACGTGATTGATGCCTACCGCGCCGGCGGCGAGCGTGTGGTCAGTGAGCTGGAGCAGCGCTGGAATCGCGCTCTGAAGCAGTCGCGCTCGGAGCTGAGCGCTGAAGTCGCCAAAAACGCCACGGCAGCCCAGCTGGCCTTCAGCGCGCTGTACAGCAAGGGCTTGACCCTGAGCTCCGACGGCGCCGAGCAGGTGGTGAGCCAACTGGTGAAGCTGGCCGAAACCGGTGTCGAGCGCGCTGCCGCCAACGCCGCGCTGTTTGAAGAAAAAACCGGCGCGAAGACGCTGACGACCCTGGCCCAGGCCACCGCACCCGGCGCCCTGGCGCTGAGCAAGCTGGCCGCGCAGATCGAGCAGAAAACCGCCGACCTGGCCGGCAAGATCGCCGGCGACGACGCCACCACCGTCAAAGCCAAACGCAGCTCGGCCTTCAGCCAGCGGCGCGCTGCCAAAGCCGCCTGATACGGTTTTAGTAAAGAAAAGTGGCACCAGCCCTTGAGGGGCGGGCGCCACCAGCTATCAAATATATAGCATTTGACGCCCGGGAAAGCAGCCGCCTTCCTGGGCGTCAGCCCTTCCGGTCCTGTCAGTTCTTCTCCATCGCCAGCTTGAAGCGGCCCAGCGCCTGGTCCCACTGGCGGGCAATCAGCTCCAGCGTGCGGCGCGCTTCGTCAAGCTGCTGCGGCTCGAACTGCCACAGCCGTTCGCGGCCAATCTTGAGGTCTTTCACCAACCCGGCGTCGGCCAGCACCTGCAGGTGTTTGGTGACCGCCTGGCGCGTCAGCGCGGTGTTGGCCGTGAGCTGCGCAATGGAAAACACACCACCCACACACAGCGCGGCAATCAGCTGCAGGCGCGTCTTGTCACCCAGCGCAAAAAACACCGGCGCCATGTCGGGCGCGGGCGCTGAGGCCTTGTCAGCGCGCGGTTTGGCTGGTGACATGGCGGGCAATGTTGTCGAGCTGATGCGGCCAGCCGTTGCTGACGCCCCGGAAGGCTTCCATGCGGCGCGCGGGCGGCACCTTGTCAAAGCCGGTTTCGGTCACCGTCAGCAGTGTGCCGTCGGCTGCGTCTTTCAGGGTGAAGGTCACCAGCGTGCGCTCTTCCTTTGAATAGTCCACCCCCGCGTCGACCGCATGGGGGTGCCAGCGGTAACTCATCAGGGTTTCGGGCTCGACGCGGTCGATCACCACGTCGAACACCACATGTTCATAACCCTGGATGGTGATGGGCCCCTGCACACGCTGGCCGGGCTCAAAACGTTTGCCGGTGAGCTTGGCGCCAAACCATTTGCCGTATTCCTCGGCGTTGGTGAGTGAATGCCACACCTTGTTGCGCGGGGCCTTGATGTGGATGCTGCGTTCGACGCGGTCGGTGCTGCTGTCGGTGGTCATAAGGTGAACTCCTGTCGGTGAATGTTAGCGGGGTCTGCGGGGCTTGTGTTCAGGCCGAGCAACTCGTTACTTCCGGAACGAAAGGCGCACCCTGCCCGGTTTCGACCAGGCTTTGCAGGCTGCCAAGGTACTGGTTCCAGCCGCGTTCGCAGACCGCAAAACATTCGAAGTCCGGCGTGAGGCCAATATGTTCAAAGTCCAGCAGGGTTTTGCCGCCGGGCTGTGGCGTGAGCCGGAAAACGATGTCGGTGCCCACCCATTCGTCTTTGCGTTTGAAGGCGTCGACGTTGATCAGCGCCTCCACACAATGCCAGCGCACTTCACGCCCGGGCTCCAGGCTGTTGATCTGCATGACCTTGTGGTGTTCGCCAAAACGGAAGGTGGCCTTGCCGCCCACGGTGGTGTCAACGTCGCAGCTCTGCGTCCACCAGCTGCGCAGGCCGTGCTGCGTGGCCACGGCCTGGTAAACGGCGGCGGGTGAAGCGGCCAGCAGAAGCTGGCGGTGGTAGTGGTTCATGAAAAAGCTCCTTGCAGGTAAATAGGCAACCATTTTGTTGCGTTTATATTCTGAACCAGTTTGACAAAACATGCAACCAATTGGCTGCGTGATTCAAAACCGCATCGCCGGCACCCCGCGTGCGGATAATGCGCAGATGAGCACACCGCCCCCACCTCCTCGCTCCCAGGCACTCCCCCAGGTTCTGGCTTTTGATGTTTTTGGCACCGTGGTGGACTGGCACAGCGGCATCGCGCGCGAAGTGCAGGCCCTGCGCCCCGCTGTGGACGGCGCCGCGTTTGCGCTGGCCTGGCGCGCCGGCTACCAGCCGGCCATGCGCCGCGTGATGGCCGGCGAGCTGGGCTGGACGCTGATCGACGACCTGCACCGGCTGATCCTCGACAGCATCCTCGGCGAGTTCGGCCTGGCCGATTTGAGCGAGGCGCAAAAGCAGCACCTGAACAAGGCCTGGCACCGGCTGGACCCGTGGCCTGATGTGGTGGCGGGGCTGACGCGGCTCAAGTCGCGCTTCACGATCTGCACGCTGTCCAACGGCAACATCGGCCTGCTCACCAACATGGCCAAACGCGCGGCCCTGCCGTGGGACTGCATCCTGTCGGCCGAAGTCTTTCGCGCCTACAAGCCCGACCCGGCCACCTACCTGGGTGTGGCCAAAGTGTTTGACCTGGCCCCTGCCGACGTGATGCTGGTCGCCGCCCACCAGGACGACCTGGCCGCCGCCCGCGCCTGCGGCCTGCAGACCGCCTACATCGAGCGGCCGGCCGAGTTCGGCGCGGCGCAGCCCAAGGACGTGTCGCCCGACCCCGCCAACACCTGGCACGCGAAAGACCTGCTGGCCCTGGCGGAGCAGCTGGGGTGCTGAGGCCGGAGGCACCGATGGCGCACCTCGCATGGCAGCATTCAGCGGCGAGAAAACCCGCGCTCACGGATAATTCTTTCCCATGAACCTTTCCCTCTCCCTCTTCCCCCTCGGCTGGCAGCACTATCTGCTGGGCGGTCTCATCGTTGGCCTGGGCACGGCGTTGCTGTTCGTGCTGACGGGCCGCATCGGCGGCATGAGCACGGTGTTTTCCAGCACCTGGTCCTTCGTGGTGCGCTGGCCGTTTTTCCAGCAGGCGCGTTTTGTCGGGTCGCGCGGCTGGCGGCTGGTGTATGCGGCCGGGCTGGTGCTCGGCGCGCTGGTCTGGTGGCTGGGCTTTGCCGACGGCAAGCCGGAAGCGACTGCGGTGCCGGTGTGGCAGTTACTGGTGGGTGGCTTCTTCGTGGGTTACGGCGCGCGGCTGGGCAACGGCTGCACCTCGGGCCACGGCATCTGCGGGCTGGGTTCGCTGCAGCTGCCTTCCCTGATGGCGGTGCTGACCTTCATGGCGACCGCTTTCCTGACGGCCAACCTGGCAGCGAGGTGGCTGGCATGAGCGGCGCCGCACGCGGCCTGGCCACGCTGGCAGCGGGCGCCCTGTTTGGCTTCGGGCTGTCGTACTCGACCATGATCCGGCCCGAGGTGGTGCTGAGCTTTCTGCGCTTTGAAGACTTCGGGCTCATGCTGGTGATGGGCGGCGCCGTCGTGGTGGTGGCGCTGGTTTACAAGCTGGCGCCCCGGCTGCTGGCCCGGCCGCTGCTGGACGACCATTTCCACACCCACCCCAGCGCCTGGAACCGCGACACCGCGGTGGGCGCGGCGCTGTTCGGCGTGGGCTGGGGCCTGTGCGGCGTGTGCCCCGGCCCGGCCATTGCGGGCCTGGGCGCGGGCAACTGGGACCTGCTCTGGGCGCTGGCCGGCATAACGCTGGGCGCGCTGGTGCAGGGACTGCGGGCCAAGTGAATAACAGCCCTGCCCGCCTGATCCTTTTCAACAAGCCTTATGGCGTGCTGAGCCAGTTCACGCCGGAGGGGCGCTGGCGCGGGCTCAAGGACTTCATTGCGATTCCGGACGTGTACGTGGCCGGCCGGCTCGATGCCGACAGCGAAGGCCTGCTGCTGCTGACCGACAACGGCCGGCTGCAGGCCCGCATCAGCGACCCGCGCTTCAAGATGGAAAAAACCTACTGGGTGCAGGTCGAAGGGGTGCCCGACGAGGCCGCGCTGCAGGCGCTGCGTGCAGGCGTGCAGCTCAAGGACGGCCTCACACTGCCGGCCAAAGCCCGCCTCTTGGCGCCGCCGCCCGAAGTGTGGGAACGCGAGCCGCCGATACGCACACGGCAGGCCATTCCCACCGCCTGGATCGAGCTGGTGATTCGCGAAGGCCGCAACCGCCAGGTGCGGCGGATGACGGCGGCCGCGGGTTATCCGACACTGCGCCTGATCCGCGCCGCCATCGGCCCTTACTACCTCGACGGCCTGGCCCCGGGAAGCTTGCGTGAACTGGAACATCAGGAAGCCGACAGTCCTTGACTGAATGCTGGTCAAAAATACCTATATTGGGTATCATCGAACCCAATATGGGTATGAAACAAGCACCACCCTTTCCCGCAAGAAGTCTGGCCGACGCCCTTTTCCCCAAGGTGCGCCAACGCGTGCTGGCCGTCCTGTTCGGCAATCCGGCTCGCAGTTTTTACGCCAATGAGGTGATTGCGCTGGCGCAGTCCGGCACCGGGGCCGTTCAGCGCGAGCTGGCGGCACTGACGGAGGCTGGCTTGCTCGTCTTCAACAAGCAGGGCAACCAGAAGCACTACCAGGCCAATGCGGCTGCCCCGGTCTTCGATGAGTTGCGTGGCCTGGTGCTCAAGACCATGGGAATGGCCGACGTGCTGCGTGTGGCCCTGGCGCCGCTGGCCGCGCAGATTGAAGGCGCCTTCATCTATGGATCGGTGGCCAAACACCTGGATACCGTCCAGAGTGATATCGACGTGATGATCGTGAGCGCCAGCCTGGCTTATGCCGATGTGTTCAGCGCGCTGGAAAGCGCCACCCACCGACTGAGCCGCAAGGTCAACCCCACGCTCTACACCCCGGCGGATATCGCCAGACGCATGACCGGGGACAATGCATTTCTCACGCGGGTCATGAAGCAGCCCAAAATATGGCTGATGGGAAACGAGGAAACACTCCATGTCCGAAGCGCTTGACAACTTGTGCGGCCCCGGCAAGCAACTGCAAGCCGAGGCGACCGATGCCCAGGAGTTCGCGGGCCTGGTACGTAGTGGCATGGCACGACTGAACGACGCACGCAACACCTCCCTCGCGCTGGAAAGCCGCTTTGACCTGGCTTACAACGCTGCACACTCATTGAGTCTGGCCGCCCTGCGCCGGCTGGGCTACCGCGCGAGCAACCGCTACATCGTGTTCCAGGTACTGCCGCATACGCTGGGGCTCGGGCCCGAGGTGTGGCGCGTGCTGGACAAATGCCACAACATGCGCAACCGGGGTGAATACGAAGGCCTGCTGGATGTGGATGAGCGACTGGTAGCCGACCTGATCGTGGCTACACAAGCTGTCGGTGAGGCGTTGCCAGCATGAGCACGTCCTGGTACGACCGCCACATCCTGCCGCGCGCGCTGGACTTTGCCTGCGGCCTGCCGATGCTGGGCCGCCAGCGCCAGCTGGTGGTGCCGCTGGCGCGCGGCCGTGTGCTCGAGGTGGGCGTGGGCACGGGACTGAACATGCCCTATTACGACAAGGCCCGCGTCAGCCGCATCATCGCGCTGGACCCGGCGCTGGAGCTGCACCCGCTGGCGCTTGAGCGCATCGCGCAGGCCGGGCTGGACGTGGAGCTGCTGGCGCTGTCGGCCGAAAAAATCCCCTTGCCCGACGCGAGTGTGGACACGGTGCTGATGACCTACACCCTGTGCACCATCCCCGACCCGCTGGCCGCGCTGAAGGAAATGCGCCGTGTGCTGGCCCCCGGAGGCCGGCTGCTGTATTGCGAACACGGCCGCGCGCCCGATGCCTCGGTGCGGCGCTGGCAGGAGCGGCTGCAGCCGCTGTGGGGCAAGGTGGCGGGCGGCTGCCACCTGGGGCGCGACATCCCGGCCCTGCTGCAG
Organism: Polaromonas sp. 39-63-25; assembly: GCF_002278925.1. Lineage (GTDB taxonomy): Bacteria > Pseudomonadota > Gammaproteobacteria > Burkholderiales > Burkholderiaceae_C > Polaromonas. Next base: position 97,467 of record NZ_NCJH01000027.1, on the reverse strand, counting down.
GAAGCCGGCTTTGTGCTGCCGGACCTGCACACACGTTACCTGCCGGGGCCGCGGCCCTTCACTTTCCACTACTGGGGCGAGGCCCTGCCCGCCTGAACACGGCCTGAAGTGTTTACTCGGTGTCGCCCATCACCAGGTAACGCCTGACCAGGTCAAAGAAGCTGTCGTAAAACGCGTCGGAGCTGATGGTTTGGCTGCTGACCTTGACCAGCGAGTCGTTGCTGGCACTGAAGGGCAACGAGACCGATCCGATCGCCCCCACCCCAAGGCTGGCCGAGTTGTTGCTCTTCTTCAGGGCGTAGGTGTCCTGCAGGGCCGTGACAAAACCCAGGCTGACCTTGCCATCGATACTTTCCGGCGCGCACACGACACGAATCGCGATTTGAAGATGCGCCTCGGGTTCGGGCTGGAAACTTTTCTGGGCATCCACCAGGTCTTTCCTGGCGGTGTTGATGAGGTAGCCCTGGCTCAGTAGCGCGCGCCGGGATGCCTCGCAGGTCTGCGCGGGCGTGGCGTCGAACATGCGCGAGTAGGTGGCGGTGGATGCGAACTGCTCCTGCAAGGGAAACTGCTTGATCGGGGCTGCGCAGCCTGCCAGCAGGCCGGCGAGTGCCCACAGGCCAAGCCGGCCCGCAGGTGGGAAACGCATGCAAAACAGGTTCAAAGCCGGTACTCCTTGGCATCAGTCTAAACGACGGAGTTGCGCGCTGCCGCCTCGGGCTGGTGTATCGCGCCGCCGGTGTTCGCAACCCGCACGCAGGCAGGCTACGGGGCAGGGCCGCGGCGGCCCTGCTGCAACACCAGGTCGTGCAGAGAAACCGATGCCAGGAATTGCGCCATCTCGCGTTCAAGATCGGCACACCAGTCGCTGGCAATCCGCTGACCCGCAGGAGAGTCGGGGCTAGACGGCTGGGCTGCGGCGCGGGTGCACGGAGGCTCCGATTCGTCAACGGCGTACACGATATCGGCCACGGTAATGTCAGCGGCGCTGCAGGCCAGGCCATAACCGCCGCCTGGCCCCCGCGTGCTGCGCACCAGACCGCGCCGACGCAGCCGTGCGAATAGCGACTCGAGATACGTCAGTGAGATCTTCTGCCGTACGCCGATAGTGGCCAGCGCAATCGGTTTCTGATCGGTGCGAAGGGCCAAATCCAGCATGGCGATCACGGCCAGACGGCCTTGGGTGGCGATTTGCATCATGCACTTTCAGTTGTTGTTTCCAGAATCAGAACTTCTCGGGGCGCAAGACGACGACCTCGCCAACGTACATCACCATGGAGTAGTTGTCGTAGTAGCGCTCGCGCAGTACGGTGCAGATGGCCTGGGCCGTGTCGGCGTCGCAGAGCACTTCGAGGCGGATGTTGGCGTGCGGCGCCCAGGTGGCGTCGCGCATGCCGCGACCGCCCTTGCCGCGTGCATCGGTGATGGTGTAGCCACGCGCACCGAGGTTTTCGATGTCGTGCACGAGCGTGTCCTCAAGGGCGGACTCTGTCACGATGGTGAGCAGTTTGCGGGTAGTCAATTCCATGGCGTCAGGCTCCGGCGTGATGAAGGTGCTGGGCAAGCCGGTGGTAAAGCGGAATGCCCACCACGAGGTTGAACGGGAAAGTGATGCCGAGCGCCGCGCCGATCGACAGCGCCGGATTGGCCTGAGGCACGGCGATACGCATGGCCGCCGGCGCAGCGATGTAGGAGGCGCTCGCGTACAGCGTGGCCAGCAGCGTGACGCCGCCCACAGACAGCCCGAGCAGCATGCCGGTGACCAGGCCCAGGCCTGCGGCCGCCAGCGGCATGAGGACGGCAAATGCGACCAGGAAAAAGCCCGCCTGGCGCAGGTCGCCAAAACGCCTGGCAACCACCAGCCCCATCTCCAGCAGGAAGAAAGCAAGCAGTCCCTTGAACAGGTCGAAGAACAGGCGGTCGAGCGGCGCGATGCCGCCCGGCCCTGCCACCCAGCCTATCACCAGCCCACCGATCAGCAACACGATGCTTTTGCCGGCGAAGACCTCGTGTACTACCTGACGCCAGGGGGTGCCTTGCTCGCCGCGCCGCGCCAGCAGCACACCGATCATCAAGGCAGGAAATTCGAGCAACACCAGGAACACGGTCATGTAGCCCTCGGCGGCTTCGCCCAGCCGGGCCAGGTAGCTGGCGCCGACAGCGAAGGTGACCACGCTGACCGATCCGTAGTGCGCAGCGATCGATCCCGCATCGGCGCTTGAAAGCTTGCCGACGCCGCGCAGGACCGGAAATGCGACCAGCGGAATCAGGGCGCCCACCACCACCACAGCGAGGGCCGGCAGCACGACATCGAGCAGCGGATAACGCGCGAGCTCGACACCACCCTTCAGGCCGATCGCGAGCAGGAGAAAGATGCTCAAGGCCTCATAGAGGACGCCGGGGATCTTGAGGTCCGAACGCACGAAACCAGCGATCGCGCCGAGCACGAAGAACAGGATGACGGGTTCCACGGAGGGCATCGCCAGCGGCTGTTACCGCACAATCAGCACGGGCAGCCTGGCCAGGTGCACGACTTGGTAGGCCACCGAGCCCAGCAACAGGGATTCGGTGGCGGTCAGCCCGCGGGAGCCGATGGCGATGCCGCGACTGCCCAAGGCATCGGCCAGGCTTGTGATCTCCGGCGCACCCACGCCCATGACCACATGCACGCGCCACGGAACCGACGCCGCGTCCAGCAACTGGCGCGCCTGCGCCGTGGCTGCCCATCCGCGCCGCGGCAGTTCGGTCTCCGCGGCCTCTTTGTTCAGCCAGGGCTGGACATGCACCAGATCAACCCCGGCACCTTTCTCCCGCGTCGCCAGCTCCGCGACCATCGCGACGGCGCGCAACGAGCACGCCGAGCCATCAACCGCCACCAGCCAGCGCGCGCTACCGTTGTCGCCCGTGGCGCCAGCGCCGTGCCAGGTCGTGGCAACGAGCCGGCCCACGTCATCGCGCCGCTCAAGGGCTGGTGCGGGAACGGCGTCTTGTATCGCAGCATCGGTCATGAATCACTCCTGGAAGGTTGGCGGGCAGTCATCTTCAGGCTGAGGACTATGGAAACGAGAATGATGGAGCCCACGATCAACAGCGACCACTGAACCGGCATATGGAACCAGGGCATCGCCAGCATCTTGCCTCCGATAAAGACCAGCACCAGCGCCAGGCCGTACTTGAGCAAATGAAAGCGTTCGGCCATGTCAGCCAACAGAAAGTACAGCGCCCTCAGTCCCATGATGGCGAAGATGTTGGAGGTGAAGACGATGAACGGATCGGTGGTCACCGCAAAAATGGCCGGGATGCTGTCCACGGCAAACACCAGGTCGCTGGCCTCGATCATCATCAGCACCAGGAACATGGGCGTCGCATAACGCAGGCCGTTGATGCGCACAAAGAAAGCCTCGCCATGAAAGCCCGGGGTGATGCGCATGTGGCAGCGCAGCCAGCGCAGCAAGGGGTTCTTCTCCAGATCGGGCTTCTGATCGGCCATGACCAGCATCTTGATCCCGGTCACCACCAGAAAAAAGCCGAACACGTAGAGCACCCAGGCAAACTCCGACACCAGCCAGACGCCGGCCATGATCATCCCGGCGCGCATGACAATCGCGCCGATCACGCCGTACAACAGCACGCGGCGCTGCAACTCTGGCGGAACGGCGAAGTAGGTGAAGATCATCACGAACACAAACATGTTGTCCACCGACAGGGTCTGCTCAATCAGGTAGCCGGTGAAGAACTCCAGGGCCTTGCGGTTGGCGATCTCGCGGCCGGCCGTGCCGTCCAGGTACCACCACAACAAGGCGCCGAACGTCGTGGCCAGCAGCATCCAGGCCACGACCCAGCTTCCGGCCTCCTTGACCGAAACACGGTGGGCCTTGTTACCGCCCAGGACAAACAAGTCCAGGGCAAGCATGGCAACGACGAAAGCGATGAAGCCGGCCCACATCGGACCGGTGGCGAAAGATTCAATATTGCTCATGGGCCCCTCCGGACGTGGCATGCGTGGCGGGTCTTCTTCGTAAGGGCGTGGTTGAGGCGCTTGTTTTCATGGGGTGTCAGGTGGTGTTACAGGTCAGCCGGCAAGAAGCCGGGAAGGTTTGGGGCGGCATAACGCCGGGCGACCGCGTCGCAAGTGGCTGGACCCTGCCGCGCGCGGAAATCCTGGCAGGGTGATTCGCGCCATTCGGTCCAACTGAGCCTCATCAGTCGGCCGCCATGCCAAGAACCAGGAGTCCCGCACCCACGCCTGCCGGAATGCCCATACGCTCCAGGCCCGAGGCCGCGTCCCCGGCAATCACCTCCACGGGCACCGTCGTGCGTTCGATCACCTGGTTGGTGACGGAGTCCTCGACCCAGCGAACCAGCGAACTCTTGCGCGCGGTGCCCATCACGATGCGATCGCATCGGAGCCGGCGTGCCGCATCCGCAATGCAAACGGCCCTGTCTCCGACTTCGGTATGGACGGTGTAGGGAATGCCGGAGCGGTCCAGCGCCTGCCGCGCCGGCACGAGCGCCTTTTCGGCCTGCTCTTGATGGAACGCCATCCGGTCCCGCCTGCCGGTGAAACGGGCGACCTCACTCGAAAACGGCCGTTGTATGTTGAGCACATGAATTTCGAGCGCCCGGTTCTTCATGAATTCCCTCTCGACGTGACGCACGCCGTGCAGAGAATTGGGTGATCCATCGAACGGGACAAGAACTCTTGACATGGCTTTACTCCTTCAGTTGATTGGTTTGACGTGGCGGTATTCAAGGGCCTGTGGGTTCAGGCGAGCCACACTGCAGCAGCCACCAGAACTCCGCTCGCATCGCAAGCGCCCACGCGCTTTGCATCTCGCCTGTTTTCGGCGAGCTGTTCGCGCCAGGCGCACCACAGGATCAAGGCAGGCAGCGCTGCGAAAGGAACGGCGTAGTCACCCATGCTGGCCCCGCATCTCCAGCATCTCGCGCTGCAGTCCCCAATGCTCGGCCCCGGCCTCCAGCACGATCGATTCGCTGTCTGCAACGTTCCCGTCCGCTTCCACCATCGCAACGCACAGACGGATGAGCTTGCGGCGCAGCTCAGGCCGGTCGATCTCCGCCATCAGTTCGGCCAGCGTCCTCGGGTCAATACGACACATGGCGCCCCAGCTGGAATGCGCTGCCGAGAGGAGATCCTCGCAAAGAGTCTGGACCACCGAGTGGAACTCGGCCTGGCCCATTCCGATCTGCGCGGGCACGTCCAGCCGGTCAAAGATGTCGAGTTCCTTTTTGCACAGACTTCCGTCAGCAAGCATGGCAAGCGCAACAATGCGAGCCGCGGCCTGAGGGCTGTTTCGGGGATAACTTCTCATGGGATGTACTTTCTGCTTTTGCAGGGACGTTCAGTCGAAAATTTCGCTGAGCCAGGACTTGTGCCGGCGCGGATAGCCGCGCTTGCCGTGCCGGTAGTCCGAGTCCACAAAGTCGGGGTGGACCTGCTGCACCTGCTGGACCGGCTGCACAGCAGCAGGCCGCGCGGCGGGCGCTGCGGCAGAAAGGTCCAGCAGCTTGTCGAGCTCTCCGCGGTCCAGCCAGACACCCCGGCACTGGGGGCAGTAGTCAATTTCGACGCCCTGGCGTTCGGACATCAGCAGGGTTGCATCGGGGCAGACGGGGCATTTCATGGGGTGTTCCTTTCGGGGGTTTTCATACGGCAGCGCTCAGCGCTGGTGAGTGATGGCGCGCGTGCGGGTACGGATGTGGGTGGGGGCTGGCTGCAACTTGCGCAGCAACGCCCGAATTGCGCGCGACAAGGCGCTTTGCAGCGCCGATCCCCAGTCGCGGGTGATCGACGTGACCACCACCGTGCCGGCGCCTTCGGCAGTCAACTCGACCTGGCAACGTTTGTCGATACCGTCCGTGGCACCTGGCACGTCCGACATCTGCACCCTGGCGCGCGGCGCGAGCCAGTCGAGCGGGCGCGTGGCCTGGCGCACCCGGCGCACGGCAAACCCGCGCAGGCGCTCCAGCCAGGGTTCGCGCGATTCAAAAATAATCTCCATGGGAGGCTCCTTCACTGTGGAAGCCTTGACGATACCGCGATGTGTACTTCTTTAAAAGCAGATAATGGCGAAAAAACACTTCTGAAAAACAGAATCATGAGCAAAGACTTCAACTACCGCCACCTCTACTATTTCTGGGTCGTGGCCAAGGAAGGCGGCATGACACGTGCCGCCGACCGTCTGGGCATGGCGGTGCAAACAGTGAGCACTCAGGTACGCGAACTGGAACGTTCGCTCGGTTACGCCCTGCTCAAGCCCGAGGGCCGCGGCGTGGCGCTCACCCCCGCCGGCACCGCGGCCATGCGCCAGGCCGAGCAGATTTTCCAGCTCGGCGAACAACTGCCAAGCGCGGTGCGCGAGGCTGCCAGCACGCCGACCGTGCGGCTGGCGGTGGGCATCTCCGACGGCTTGCCCAAGCTGGCCGTGCGGCGCCTCCTGCAGCCGGTCATGCATGAGCCCAGACTCAGGCTGCTTTGCCACGAGGACGAGTTCGAGGACCTGCTCGGTGACCTGGCGCTGCACCGGCTCGATGTGATCCTGGCGGACCGGCCCGCGCCGCCCAACCCCAACGTCAAGCTCTACAGCCACCCGCTCGCGTCATCGCCGCTGGCCTGGTATGCGCCGCCTTCCCTGTATGCCGCGGCGCGCAAGGGTTTCCCGCAGTCGCTGGCCCGGGTCCCGGTGTTGCTGCCCACCAGCCACAGCGCGGTGCGCGCCCCCCTCGACCAGTGGTTCGAGCGGCTGGACATCACCCCCCACATCGCCGGCGAGTTTGAAGACAGCGCGCTGCTCAAGACCTTTGGCGCTGCCGGGATGGGCGTTTTCCCGGCGGCCGAGCTGATGCAGGAGGAAATGACCGCGCGTTACCAGGTCAGGCGGGTGGGGCCTTGCGAGGGTGTGGAAGAACACTTCTACGCTCTTGCCGCGCACAAGAAGCTGCTGCACCCGCTGGTGCAAAAGCTGCTGGCGGCCGCCCGCCCGCGTCACGCCTGAACCGGAAGCGGGAAGCGGACCCCTGCGGGGCTGGCGGTGCGTTGCGCAGTTCGCTAGAATTCGCAGGTGTGGGGGGGTAGCTCAGCTGGGAGAGCGCTGCGTTCGCAATGCAGAGGTCGGGAGTTCGATCCTCCTCCTCTCCACCAAATTTTCTTTCACTTCGTCAGCTTCATGCATCCCCTCCCCCACCGGGCCGCCACCACGCGGCGCCAATGGCTGCTTGTGTATCGGGCCGCAATCGTGGAGCAAGCGGGCCACGATCTTGGAGTAGGGAAAAGCTGTGGCTGGCAGGGCAGTTGTCCACAAATTACCCCCTCCTGGGTATCCGGCTCCCGGCGGGGCTTAAAACGCCCATTAAACCCGATGTTTTGCGCGCTCTTCGGCGGTCAGGGCGTCCAGGCTGCTTAGGGCCTCGATCAGCCGCCCGGTCGTTGCAGTCAGGTCGCCGAGGTAGCCCCAGTTCTTTGGCTTTGCAGCCGCTGCATCTGCGTGGGTGGCCAGGGCGGTTTCCAAGCGCTTCAGGAGCTGCTGGTTGCGCGCCTGTTGCGCGGCATAGGCGGTGGCCAGCGTCTTCATGCCTGACCTGCCTTGGCGGCTTCCGCGCCGGCCTGATAAGCGGCCTGCAGCGCCCGCTCGATGGACGACACGCCGATGTCGTAGAAGTCGAGGCGGTCCCGGTTGCGGACCACCAGGGTATCCACAAAAAGGTGCCGCTTTGCGATGGCTTCCAGGACCGCTGCCGGCGCTGGTGATGGGAGGGTTTTGGCTGGTTTGTTCATGGACCCAGTAACGCTCTCTTCGGGCCGGCCAGCAAGCGGTTTTGCCGGCAGTTCGGCACTAGTGCGCACCTTGCTTGAAATTGCTGATGATCAGCTCGCCTTTGGGTTCCCGGCCGCGCCCTGAAGCGCCGACCGAGTAGCTGATGCTGACCCGCTTCATGCTGTGCCCCTTGAACGCCTTGCGCATCTCGGGGATGTCGTTCACGCTGACCACCGCCTTGCCCTTCATGGTGCCCATCAGCTCGGCCATCAGGTCGTACTGTTCAAGCCCAAACGCCACGCCGTAGCCCTCGGTGCCCCAGTAGGGTGGATCCAAATAAAAAAGGCTGTGGGGGCGGTCGTAGCGGGCCACGCAGGCCGACCACTCCAGGCGCTCGATAAACACCTGGTGCAGCCGGAGGTGGACGGCGCTGAGCTGCTCTTCCAGCCGCAGCAGATTCAGCCTGCCGGGGCTGGTGGTCGCCGTGCCGAAGGTCTGGCCTTGCACCTTGCCGCCGAAGCCGTTTTTCTGAAGGTAAAAAAACCGTGCAGCGCGCTGGATGTCGGTCAGCGTATCGGGCGGGGTGATCTGCAGCCACTTGTAAATCTCGCGGCTGGTCAAGGCCCATTTAAAGTGCCTTACAAACTCCTCCAGGTGATGCTGGACCACCCGGTAAAGGGTGACCAGATCACCGTTGATATCGTTGAGCACCTCCACCTTGACCGGCGCCTTCAAAAAGAAGAGCGCGGCGGCTCCGCAGAAGGGCTCAACGTAGCAGGAATGATCCGGAAACACCGGGAGGATATGCGGGGCCAGGCGGCGCTTGCCGCCCACCCACTGCACCATCGGTGCCGCCTGGACCATGTCCTGGTCGCCTGAATTGTTAAAGAGCTTTAGCCGCTCCCGATTTGTCGTCATCTTTGGTTCCGTCTTCAGATGACGCTCGGTGGCGTGCTGGTGTGGTACTCGGGCTGCTGTGATCAGCTGCGCTGGCTCTCAAACTGTTGTGCCCCTTGCAGCGCGGGCACTTGATCTCCAAACGGGAGAAGGTGCCTTCTCCCAGCTTGCGGTGGCAATGACCGCACCTAATTACCTCAAACTTCGGTTGCATGGATCGCCCTTATGATGGCCCCGCCTGTACAGGTGGCAGGGTCTTCGGTCGAATCCGTGTGCATTCACGGTAGGAGGCGGGGGCTTGAGGTGTTGACGCACCGCAGGCCTTCGCCCTGTCTTTTTTTGATCAGCCCGCGACCGACGCGGCCTCCAGCTGCTTGGCCCTCAAGGCGTCCCTGCTCCCCAAAATCACCAGCTCCAGATCGGCGGGCGACGGCACCTCGACAAAGCGCCGGTCCCAGCCGTTGGCCGCCAGGTCATTGGCCACCATCTCGCTGCAGATCACCCCACCCGCATTGCGCGTGCTTTTGCCGACCAGGTGGTAAAGCCCGCGCAAGCCAAACAGCAGGTAGTCCAGCACGCCGTAATGCGACTCATCGGTGTCCAGCTGGCGGTCCAAGTACTCAGCCGTCATGGGCACCGGGCACTCGACGACGATGGTGCGCTCAGCCGGGTACAGCGGCCACAAGCGGCGACGTCTGATCAAGTTCATGTCCCAAAACTTGACGCCGTCCGTAAACCCGACGTGGTAGCACGTCGAGTCGGTGAACAGCTTGGTCAGCCGGGAATTGAATCGATTGCCGTAAATGAAGACAAGCTTCATCACGGGTCACCAGACGATGGCCGCGACTTGCTCCGGCGTGGTGGCGTCGGCAAGTCTTGCTTTCAGCTCCTGCGCGCGTGCGAAGTTGGTGGCGCCAGCGGTAAACATGCTGCCGTAAAACGCCTTCCACTCGGCCACCGTCGTGATGGGCAGGTAGGTGTTGTCCACCGCCTTCCAGCCGCCTGGCCAGCCCGCAGGCAGCGCGCCTAGATTGCTGATCTGACCGTTCGCGCCGTCGATGTCACTTCGGCTCAATTCATCGCAAGCGAACACCTTGCCGCCGTGAGCGAACGTGCTGCGGTTGGCTTTGAGCCGCCATGCGTTGATCTCGGTGTTTTTGGAAGCCTTGAGTTGCGCAAGGTCAACAGCCCAGTCACCGCCCTGCCAGACGTGGTTTTTCGACGGACGCGGCTTGTCCGTCACTCCCACGGGCAACGGCCCAATTGAATCGACAGTTTTTAAAGACCCATCGACTGTGGCGTACAGCTCAGCGCGACGGTAGTCAGGCTGCACCGTCCATGCACCAGCGCTGAAAATCGCCACCTCGTTTGGGCCCGTAACTGGCGGCGCGATGCGGGTCGAACTGGTCGGCTGGATATACACGCCTGGTTCTAGCGGGCTCTCTTGAGCCTCATAGCGGCCTTTAAATTCGCCATCTTTGTCGTACAGGAAAACTGTTTTTGAAGTCATGATCTACCACCCCTTAAAACTGAACACAAATCAGCAAGAGGTGCCCGGACCGGTGCCGCCGTTGTTGCCCGCCATGCTATTCACGCCGGTTGTGTGAACGTGGGCGATCACAGCACCAACAGACTGCGTACCAACGTTGGAGTTGGCTTGAAGCAGCGAGTAGTCTGCAGGGAACCACGGGATGCCAAAGGTTGTCGCCCCATCACCAACACCCCATGTGGTCCCAATAGCAGCAAACAGCGCTGAGTAAGTAGCTCGCGAAACGTTGGTGGCAGCGATCGGGCAAATCATTGAGCCAGCGGGCGCAGTGGTACCCGCATAGGCAAAAATTACTCCTGGATTAACGTCTTGTAATGAAGTTCCTATCCATTTGCTGGTCGCATCGCCCGCAATAGTCCGATGGCCACCTTGACCTGTCAGCGTGAAGCTGGTCGCGCCGCCAAGAAAGCTATCCGCGCCAGCACGATTAACTGTCACTGTGTTGGCCGTGGCATCAGAACGAACGAAACTGAATTCCAGTTTGGCCGCAATGACGTTGGCCGCTGGCAGGTTGATCACCACGTTACCCGCCGCCGCATCCACCAGCACCAGACCGGCATGATCGGCGGTCAGCGCGAACGGACTGGCCGCGAAGTTGACCGTGGTGACGTTGCCGCCTGTCAGGCGCTTGATGGCCTGGCGGACCTGCGTCCGAACAGCAGCATCAGGCACAATCCCGGCCCCCTCGATGATGGCCAGCGCTTCCTCTTGCACACCATTGCACCACTCAGCGTTGAAATCAGTCGGCTCAACGCCCGTGGCGACATTTCTGTTTTTCCAGCCATGCTTGCCGGCCCCGAAAAGGTCAACGGCCTTAGATGCTGTGTTGATGCGATCCATTGGTCAGGCTCCTTATGCCGTGTAGACAAAAAATACGTTGGTGTGGGCGGGCTTGCGCTCTTTGATCGGGCACTCGATCAAAGATGGCGTGTAAAAGTCAAGAGGGTCGCTGCAGTCGTCATTGCAGTTCATCGGCCGTGCGCCGATGGATGGCGCGGGGATGTTGAGCCGCCAGTTAAAACGGTCCTCAGGGCTGTTCAGCGCGTCATTGCAATCGTCATTGCAGTTCATCGGTCGCAGCTCTGTCACCGTGCAGCCCGGCTGGCCCAGCAGCGCAGCCAGGCCGGTGAAGTAGGCGGCTGACTGGCCGCCTTGCTCGACCAGGCGCTGATAGGCAGCGCTCTGACGTTCAAAAGTAGATTGATCGGCCGGCGTGCAGTGGTCCGGCAGGCCCAGCATGCGCTCCCAATCGGGCAGCATGCTGGTCGCGCGGCGCGGGTCTGCTTCGTCGAGCAGGGCTTCGAGTTTTAGCTGAGCGGCAAGGAACATCGCGGCGATGGCGCTCAGCAACTTGGTGAGGTTGCCGTCCGGCTCGCGCGTGAAGGCGCGGCCTGGCGGCAGCATGGCCTGCAGCGCGGCGAGCCAGGCCTGCAAGGTCACACCCATGTGATGACTCCCAGCATGGGCAACTGGCCCGTGGTGTGCGCCTGGTTGGCGGCGGGCACGGTCAGCACATGGTCGGTCTCGCCGGCGGCGACAGAGATTGCCTCGCGCTCCTGGCTGATCAGCATGGTGCCGCCTGGCTTGCCCGCGCGGCGATACAAGGCGAGCAGCTCTGCCTCCACCGCAGCGCGGATAGCCGCAGTGTCTGGCAGCAGCTGGATCGTGTAGTTCTGCGGCGTGGCGATGGGCGCGACCACATAGGTCGTGGCCGTCACTGGCCGGACCGCGTCAATGGCCGTTTGCACAGCCGCCACTTCGCCGGCATCGGGAATGATGGATGCGTCGTCGTCGCGCACGAAGCGCACCACCACCGTGCCCGCGCCCTGCTCGCCAGGGTAGACCCAGGCGCGCGTGACGCCGGGCACCTCAAGCGCCCAGCCTTCGTAATCGTAGTCAGCGCCGCCCTGGGGAGGTTTGCGGATGCGTGACAGGATGCGCGCACGCCAAGGCTCGATGGCCTCAAGGTCTGCGCCGCCTGCAAGGGCAGTCTGAGCGCTGGCGACAGCGTTCACACCGGCGATGGGCGATATCAGCGTGAGCGCGGTGCCGATGACCGCATTGCCAAGCTGGCCCGGCTCAACCGCCTCCACAGGGATGCTTGCCACGCCGGCCGCGATCGCGCCCTCAGCCGTGGTCGCGTACTGCACCGCGTCAGAGCGCTGCACCACGGTGCCCAGGGCGATCACAGAGCCGTTGATGCCGGCGAAGCCTGCGGTGCCGGTGGCGGCATTGGCTGGCAGCTGTGGCGTGCCCCAGCGCGCGCCGTGCAGCGGCAGAAACTCAGGCGCCGCCCTGTCAGGCCACACCTGGTCGTTGAGGTATTCCGCATATTTGTACAAAGTACTCAGCGCACCAGCGACAACGCGGTTGAGCACGCCGACCATGCTGTTGCGCACGCGGGCCAGCACGCCAGGCAGGCGGCTCTCGAATTCGGTTGCGCCCTTGTCGATCAGCTGCGGGAGCGTGTCGCGTTCAATCGGCATTTAAAAGCCCTCCCCGGCAAGACGCCAGACCTGGCGGGCCTGGTCAAACTCAAAACGGAAGCTGCGGGTCTGGCCGTTGACGTGGAACTTGATCAGCGCCGCCAGCCAGCCAGTGCGCGGCACAAAAGCTGCCACCGTGATGGCCGAGGCCAGGCCGCCATCGACCATCCATTGCAGCGCCTCTTCGCAGTACTGCTTGCAACGCAGTACCACGCCAGGCAGTTGCTTCTCGCGCTCCAGCAGCCACAGGCGCGAGCCGGTCAGGTGCTGGTTGTCCGCAAAGGCGTCGGCCCACCAGCCGCGCCGGTCTTCGCCGGCGTTGACCTCGTAGGCCGCAGCCAGGCGGTCGCACAGCAGCGAGACCAGCACCGCGCTGGCCAGCGTGTCCTCGGCCGCCAGGTCTGTGCCATCGACCGCAATGTCGAAGGCCTGCAGCTGCGGGTTGTAGATGAGTGCCAGGTCCATCGTGCGAGTGTGGGCAAAGGGGAGTCTTGTGTCTCTTAAAACGGTTTAGTCAGACCGGCGTGCCGGTCTGTGCCGCGCCTGCCTGCACGCCGCCGTGGACATGGCCCTGCAGGGAGATGCCGGCACCGGTCACATTGCCCACCGCAGTGATGGCGCCGGTGACGTGCAAGTTAGCCTCTACACGGACCGTGGGCGTATTGATGAAGCGGATGTCCTGCCCGGCGCCATCGATCACGATGCCGGCACGCGTCAAATGCACCTTGTGGCCCAGGTCGTCGTAAACCACCACTTCGCCATTTGGCAGACCCTTGACCCGATAGCGCCGGTCATCCACATTGATGATCACGGTGTGGCCGGTGCTGCCGCCAATCGCCAGCGCAATGCCCTCCGCGCCGGCATGGGGCACGCTCGTGAAGCCGTAATGCTGGAAGTGCTCTGCATCGTCGGGCGTCTGGCCGGCCAGCAGCGTGACCTGCAGCGCCTGCAGCTTGGCGGCATCGTTGACCAGGCTGATCACAGCGCGGCTGATCATGCCCCGAACGCGGTCGCCGATGCTCATGGTGCGCCCCTGGTGTCGCGCGGATTCGGTGGCGCCAGCTCCCAGCTGGGTGTGAAGCCGTCACCCTTTTTCTTTTTCTCTTTCTGGGTCTTGTCGCTCAGCTTCGCATTGAGCTTGCTGCGGCCGATGCCTTCCACCAGCTGGAAGGCCTCCGGCCGGGCAAAGGTCAGGTCGGTGATTCTGCCCTGCTCGGTGAACTGGTAGCTGCAGCTCACAATCAGCAGATCCGCATCAAGGTTCATCCGCTCGCTAGTCACATGCACCAGCGTGTTGGGCTGCCACAGCGCGCCCTCCTGGCCGTCCTTGCCGGTGCGCCAGCCCACCACGGTGCAGCCGCCGCGCTTGCCCCGGCCCATGCGCACCTTGACCTCCCAGGCGGCGCGATCGGCCAGGGACTTGTTGCTGGTGCCGTGCTCGGCGATCACGACCAGCGGCCGGTACCGGGAGATTTCCGCGTCCTTGGCGGACGCCTTCAGGTGCGCGGCGGCCGCGCCGTTTTCCTGGTCATCACCCGGCACCTGGCCTTTGAGAATGATCTCGCTGTGGCGTTCTTTCCAGGAGTGTTTTGAATTGAACTTCGTCATGTTCACGCCTTCTTCCAGGCGAACGCCGCTGCTCACCGTGCTGGCAGTGGTGATCAGCAGGTTCCCGTCGGGCGTGCTGGTGACCAGCACCGCGCGCAGCCTGCAAGCCCGGTCGATCGCGTCAAAGGCCTTCTCGCCTTCTTCCAGGGCGAAGCGCTTGAACACCTCACCGGTATCAAGGCCCGGCGAAACCACCACCTTGATTTTGAAGTCCTTTGCAATGTCGGCCACGATCCGCTCCAGCTTCACGCCGCGCCACTGGCCGCTTTTGTAGATGGCCGAGCAGTCCACCAGGTCGGCCGTCTTGTCACGGCCCGACAGGCGCACGCTGGAGCTGGTCGCGGTGTCGTCGGTCTCGTAATCGTCGGTGTAGCCCGATATCACCAGGTCATCGCCCAGGCGCACCTCGCAGGGCAAGCCCTCGCGCAGCTGCATCGGCACATCCACGCCGGGGTAGCGGCTGGTCAGCTGCAGCACGAAGCCGCCCGCGATCTGCTCAATGCCGCGCTGCACCTCCAGGCGCGTCCAGCCGCCATAAGCCTTGCCGTCAATCAGCAGCGTGCATTCGTTTTGGCCGGTCATCACCGCAGCACCTCCAGCGGCCGCGCCGGCACAAAGGCCGGGTGCGCCACGCCATTGCGCGCCACCAGCTCATCGGCTCTGGCCGCGTCCTGATAGATCCGGTGCGCCAGCACCACGGCCGGCAACACGGCCTGCGGCGTGTAGGTAGACCGGCGCCGCAAGAACTCGCTGCGCGCGGCCACGTCGCGCACCACGGCCGCGCGCATGGCCGTCAAGGCCTTGGCCACGGCTGCCGGCGGGTCGTTCACTTCCAGCTCGGCATCGATCTGCGCCACCAGGGCATCGCGCAGCGCCGTGGCCTGGTCGCTGGTGGCCACCACGTCGGTGTTGGTAATCGCCACGGCCAGCAGGCGGGCCTGGTTGCTCAAGCTCAGCCGGCGCTGCAGATCGGCCCTGGCGGTGTCATTGGACAGGCTGCGCGCGCGGCTGGAGCCGCTCAAGGCCACGGCCGGCGAGCGGGTGTTGCCGCCAAACACATGCTGCAGCTCGGCGATGGCCGAAAGCGGCCGGCTCACCTCTTGCACCAGCTGGGCATAAATGCCGCGCAGGCCCTGCACCAGCACCACGGGCGTGCGGATCAGCGCCGCCAGGTTGCCGGTCAGGCCGCCCACCAGCCGCACGATGGTGGCCAGGCCGCCAACGCTGGTCGCCAGCCGCGCCGTCTCCAGCAGTCCGGCCACGCTCGATGTCAGGCCCTTGATCGCCTCGGTGGCCAGCACGCTGATGCCCTCGACCGTAAACTCTTCCGCGAAGTCCGCCTCGGCCGCATCGTCGGCCGCGTTGGCGCTGATCTCGACCTGCGAGACCGTGTCGTCCACCGACTTCGGGAAGTTGTTCGCCGCGTCCTCGACGAAGGTGACCGTGATGCGCGCCATGCCGCCACGGTCAGGCGACTCCTTGACACCGGCATCGCCATCGACCGAAACCGTCAGCGCGCCGTAGCGCGGGTGGATCAGCTCGCCGGGGCCCTTGGCCTCCAGCGCCTCGATCAGCGCATTGCGCTCGGCGAAGTAGTTGTCGCCGATGACGTACAGCTCGACGGCGTAGCGCCGCGCCTTGCGGCCCAGATCGTCCACGTAGGGCTGGTCGCGCTGCGGGTATTCGTTGACCTGGTTGCGCCGGCCCACGCGAATCTCGGCGTCCACCGTGCGAAAGGGCACACCGCGAAAACTGCCGGCCACCAGCTGCCTGCCGTCTGGCAGAGTGATGCGGCCCATCTCATCGCGCCAGGCCATTACTCACCCGCCCCGCGCATGGTCTGGCCCAGGGCGTTCATCCGGGTGCCGGTAAAGGGCTTTGCTTCTACCTGCACGGCCAGGTTCGGGTTGCCCAGCGCGCGGATCGTGATCTCGCCGCCGACCTTGCTGTTCTTTAAAGCGTCATTGATGGCCACCGAGCGTTTGGCCTCCTCATTGCCAAACAGGCTCATGAAGCGCGCCACCAGCTCGCCAATGCCTTCGCCGCCCTTGTTGCCCTCCAGGCCGTATTTGTAGATGCCCGTGCCCACGCCGTAGCCGGCAGCGCCAGCCAGGCCCACGCCGGCCGCCGTGTAGCCCAGGCCGGCCACGCCCAGCTTGGATGCGCCGGCCAGCGGTGCCAGGGCCGCGAGCGTCTTGAGCTTGGTCAGCACGCTGACGGCCGCAGCGCCGCCCGCAGCGGCTCCACCGACGCCCAGCAGACTGGCCGCGCCGCTGCCACCGCCCATTTCAGACCAGTTGGTCACGTAGACCGGCGTCACGCCGGCAGCGGCCTGCAGCGCCTTGCCCTGGGCCACGCCAGCGGCCACGCCGCCCGTGCGGCCGACAATCCTGCCGACCGCACCAGGCAGGATGCGCGATAGGGCATACACGCCCGCAGCGCCCACGGCCGCACCGCCAGCAATCTGACCACCGCTCAACTCCAGGCCACCCTGGGCCTTGCTGTTGAGCAGGTACTTGATCGCGCCGGCAATGGTTTCGTTGATCGGCCGGGCAAACCCTTCGGCCGATTCGCGCAGCGTGTTCTTGAGGCGCGAGGCCTGGTCGGCTGCGTTGGCAATGGCGGCCGGCAGGTCGCGCTGCAGCGTGCCGCCCGCAGTCTTGATCTCTTCCTCGAATTTGCGGATCTCACCCAGGCTCTTGCCGTTGAGCAGCGCGAAAATGCCGCGCTGGGTGTCCAGGTCGGTTTTACCAAAGGCCTTATTGATGTACTGGAAGCGCTGCGCGTCGGTGGTCAGCTTCACAAAGCCCTTGCGCATGTCTTCCAGCACCGTGATCGAGTCGCGCCGGCTACCGTCCTTGCCGAAGAACTTGACGCCAGTGGCCTTCTCGGCGTCCTTGGCATAAGCGGCATTGGTGAACAGGCGAAGAGTCGAATCAGCCAGGGTGGCCAGGCGTTCGGGCTGGCGCTCGATCTGCGACAGGCCCTCAATGAAGGCCAGCGTCTTGTCAAAGCTCATGCCCGCCGATTGCGCGCGCGACGCGACACGCGGGAAGATGGTCGAAAGGTTCTCCAGCTCGGCATTGCCCAGCCGGCCGGCGACAGTCATGCGGTCGAGCATGCTCGTGGCAACACCGGCCTTCGCCAGATCAAAGCCATAGTTGGCCGCGCCCACCGTCAGCGCGCCGCTCAGAGAGTCTTCATTCGCGCCGGTCACCGCCTTGCCCAGGCTCACAGCCTTGGTGGCCTCCAGCGCTTCCTTGTGCTTGAGACCGGCCTGGATCAGGTTGTTGTAGCCCGCCAGCGTGTCCTCGATCGCGCCGCCGTTCTTTTTGATCAGCGTGAACATCTCGCGGTAGGCTTCGCTCTGCTCCGCGACGGACGCGCCGGCCGTCAGCCGAACCTGGGTGAGCTTTTTTTCCAGGAGCGCCGCGTTGCGAGCGGTCTGCACCAGCCCCACGCCCAGGCCCAGCGATGCAAGCTGCCCCTGGGTGGACTGCATGAAGCCCCTGAGCCGCTGGAACTCAGCCCGCGCGGCGTTGGCAAAAGCGCGGGTACCCTGCAGCGCCTGTTGCGTGGCGCGCAGATAGCTGGCTGCACTGCCATCTATTCGGACGCCGACAACGTAGGTGGTGCTCATGATTCAGGTGGTTTCGTGAGGATGTTCAGGTACAGCTCAAACTCTGCCAGCGGCAGGCTCAGGATCTCCGCGCGGCTCCAATGAAATTTCAGGGCTATCAGGGCAACCCCGCCAAGCTTGTCTTTATGCTTGGCTACGCGTCTTCCCCCAGGCGGTCGGCCTCCGCCAGGGCCGAGGCAATTTCACCGAAGCGGTTCGGACTCATGCCCATGAAGTGGCTCGCCACGAACGGGCCGGTGAACTCGCCCGCGCGCACGATCTGCAGGCAGGCCATCTGCACGTTGAACGAGTTCGGCTGAAAGCTCGATGCCTGCTGCTCGGCGGCGATCACGTCTTTCATGGTGGACGGCCGCACTTCAATCTCGCTGGCTTCCTTGCCGCCGACCTTCCAGGGCTTTTTCAGGGGCTTGATCAGGTTCTCAGACATCATGGACTCCGGGTGTTTAAAGCTGTTTAAAAGCAGGGTGTTTCAGTGGAAAAAGCCACCCGCAGGTGGCTTCGGTCATGTGCCTGCGGCGTTTAGCCTTCCAGGCACTCGGCAGCGCCGAACTCCAGAGACACCTCGCCCTTCTCCAGCTTGGGCGGCTTGGCGTTCCACGCGTTGATCAGCGTGTAGGTGCGGCCGGTGTCGGTCTCGAAGACCAGGGTGCCGTCCTTGAAGGCCTGCAGATCCGCCAGGCGCACGTCATTGGTCAGGCTGACCTTGCATTCCACCTTGGGCGCGGTGTGCTTTTCCATGAAGCCATCAACGCCGCTGTCGCTGATGACCGCCTCGCGCTCGATGCCGCCGGTCTCCAGGCTTGCGCCCTCCTTGCTGCGCAGCCGCTGGCCGTTGATGGTCACAAATACCTTGCCTGCAATTTGCGTCATGTTGAAGCCCTCTTAAAGAATGAATTGAACCGACGCGGCGAACACGCGGAACTGGTTGACCACATTCGGCGGCAAGATGCAGTTGACCCGGCCGGTGTCCACCAGGCTGCGCACCACCACCAGGTCGTTCTTGAACTGCTCGAAGCCCTCCAGCACACCCACCAGCTCCAGCTGGCGCGCCACGTCGAGCAGCTCGCCGCGAATGATGTTCGGCGTGGCCACCGCCTGGCCAGGCGAAAAGCTGGTGCCGTCGTCAGCCAGCTTGTGGCGCGGGAAGCGCAGCGCGATGCGTGCCCGGAAGGCAAAGCGCATGTAGTCCACCGTCCACTTGGTCTCCAGGTCGAGGTAGCTCACATCGTCGATGCCGTAGGCATTCACCTGGTAGGTGGTCACCACCCGCTCGATCAGCACGTTGCCGCCCTGGTCTACCAGGAAGGTGCTGATGCCGTCGCGCAGCAGCAGGTCGCGCTCCTGGCGCGTGAAGCGGTCGCCCAGGGCGGGCGGCAACAGGCCGGGCAGGTTGAGCGTCTGGAAAGGCCGCGCCGGGTCGATCGCGCCGCTGAACTCGCACACCGCCGCCAGCGCTGCCGCGTAGTGGTAGCTTGGCGATGGCGCGCTTTTTACACCCATCACCGTGCTGTGCGGGCTGTTGCGCGCCGCGCCGTAGGTGGTCAGCGCCGCGTGCGTGCCGGTCATGCCGATGAACAGATGGCCCGTGCGCATGTCCATGCCGCCCCAGCGGGCGGCCAGTTCGGTCTCCAGCTTGACCACGTTGCTGGCGTCGTTGTACGGCGTGGCGATTGTGTAGTAGGCCTCCAGGCTGATGGCTGCCAGGGCAGGCGCAACATCGGGGTTGCCGGCGCCGGCCACGCCAGCGGCGATGACGATGGCCACCCCGGCCGGCGTTTTTTCGTCGGGGTAGTAATTGATGCGTGCATCAATGTCGTTGGTGAATGCGCCCTTGTGGCGCGCGGTGAGGGTCACGACGGCCAGGGCTGCCGCTGCGGTCACAGGGGCATCCAGGCGGGCATTGACGGCCGCCGCGATGGCGGTGGCCACCACGGTGGCCGCATCGTTGAGCGCCACGCCAACGGTGATCTTGACACCGTTGATGTACAGCGCCAGCGTGCCGGCCTCCGTGGCCGGGCCGGTGACCGTGAGGGTCTTGGTGGCGGCGGTGCCGGCCACGTCGTCGGCCAGGCCCATTGCCCAGATGTCGCTTTCCTTGTTGGCGTTGCGGGCAATCACCAGCATCTCGTGCAGCACCGAGCCGCGGCCAAACAGCGCGGCCGCTTCTGCGGGGCTGTTGATGCGCTGCAGCGTCAACGCGGCAGCGCTGCCGGCCGCCAACTTGTTGCCAATGAACAGCATGCGCCGGTTCATGGCCGGCAGGCCGCGCACCGCCTTGCTGTTGTCCACCTCCAGGTACTGGCCTGGCGTGCGCACGTCGATCGGGATGGTATTGAACGCGATGTTGTCCGGCATGTAATGCTCCAGTTAAAACGGGTTACAGGTTTGAGGCGTTGGTTTTCACCATGCGCGGCACGCTCTTGGCGGCTTGCGCTTCAGGCGGCTCATCAGGCGGCGCGGCGCCCACCACATCGCCATCGGCAATGCGGCGCAGCCAGTAGCCCTCGGCGTTGACCAGCTCGCCGCCTTCGGCAAGGTAGCCGTTGATCAGCTTGCGCACCTTCAGGGCCGGCTGGCCTTCGGGCTGCGGTGCGGGTTTCACAAAAATCTGTTCCATCAGGGTGCTCCAGGGAGTTGAACGTCCAGGTCGGCGTCTGGCCGGCTGGTTGAATAGTCGGGCGGCGTGGCCAGCCACTTGGCATGCTCGGCGCTGCCGGCCTGCGGGGGAATGTCGATGTCGGCATGCACCCGCGTGAAGCTCGGCAGCTCGGCGATCTGCGCCTCGCCGTAGTCAAAGCCGATCTCGACCGGCCAGCTTTCCAGCGTGATCTCCACCGCGGCCACGCCGGCCTGGTCGAAAATTTCTTCATCGACCATCTCGCCGCCGGTCACCCGCCAGCTGCAGTCGCCCACCCGCTGGTCGTGCAGGGCGCGTATGGCCAGCGTTACCAGGCCGTCGCAGCCAATGTCAATGCCGTCGCCCTTGCGGGCCTGCTCCTGGCCGGCCACGTTGCGCACCACGCCGGCCACGGTAAAACGCATGGTGGCCAGGCTGTCCGCCACCGTGAACCGGCCCGGCACTATATAAAGGGCAGGCGCGTCGGCGTGGTAGCGCTTGAGCAGCGCATCGCTGGTCACCTTGGGCAGGGTGCCCACGGTGCGCACCAGGCGCTTCACGTCGCGGTGCGCTTGCAGGCGGGCAATGAGGGCGTTTTCGGCGGCGGCAAGCATCAAGCACCCCCCCGGTTGCGCGCAGCCAGGTCGATGGCGTCATTGGTCAGGGCCAGCATCTCGCGGCCGTCCTCGGCATTGACGCCCAGGTAAGGCCTAGCCGGGATGGTGACTTGCTTGACCGTCACGAATCCGCCACCCGGCATGCGAAAGCGCAGCGCGCCGGCTGATTTGGCCTTGATGACAGCGCCGAACTGGTGAACGCCGGCATAAATCACGTTGGTGCCCCAGCTGGTGCCGCTGTTGTCCGCGTTGTGGCTGATGCTGCGCAGCAGCCTGGCCTTCTGAATAAGTGTCCGGCCAGGGCCGCTGGCCTGGGCGCGGATGCTGGGCACCCAGCGCTTGCGGTCCGGGCCGGCCTGGTTTTTGAAGCGCAGCCGGGTGCTGCTTTCGCCGTACTGGCCGATGGCCTCCCAGATCGGGCGGGGCTGCTGGCCGAGCGCGGCCATGCGTGCAAACGCACCGCCCAGGCCCTCCAGGCCATCGGTGCGGGCTTCGATGACGATGCCGGTCATATAAACCCCCGACTGCTTTCGCGGCCCCACACCTTGCCGCCGGTCACCAGCTCGGCGCCGGCGCTGCTGACGGGCTGCACGCCGCTGGCCGCGTCCGCGCCCAGGCTGACGACGCCCTTTGAAACGCTTTCAAGCCACTTGATGTTCGCCGCATGGCGGTCCTTGATCAGATCCGTGACCTGATCGTCATAGAGGTAAAAGCGCGCCAGCTCGCAGGCCACCCGCTGCAGCACTGCTGGCACCGGCGCGATCGGCAAGGTGTACCTGGCGCTGATGTAGCCGTTGATGGTGTCGTCGGCATCCTGCAGGGCGCGCTGCACCACCACCAGGCCGGCCTGGGCGCGGGCGACCGCATCGGCCGGGTAGCCCACCAGGCTGGTTCCTGCGGCCACGGCGATCATCAGCGCGGCGGTGACCAGGCGCGGCACGCCGCGATCGACGCGCTGAGAAATCTCAGTGGCGTCGAAGCGGGTCAGCAGTTCTGTGGCGGTGGCGTAGGGCACTTGGTTTTAAGGGGTGTTTAAGCTTTAAGGAATGCACACTTGGGTAGCACATTCCTGAAACCTCAAAAAAGGCCCGGTGGTGTTACCCACCGGGGCTTTTGCTTGGCTGCTTTGCAGTTGCTTATTTGTGTCGGTCTACGCCTCGGCGGGCGGCTCGATGTCCACTTCCTGCACCACCAGGTTGGGGTCTGTGGTGATCTGCTCGACCTGTTCGGCCGACAGCTCGCTCAGCGGAATCGTCTTTGCCTCGCCACTGAAGGTGTGGCCACCCCGGCGAAAGCTCGCCGGGCGGGCTGTGACCTTCAGGCCTCGGGTGGCCGGGCCAGCGGCCCGGCTTTGGTTCTTGGTTGCCATCTAAGTTTTCTCCTGGAGTTAATCAGTCAGTGGCCGCTCAAGGCAACCAGGGGCAGGTCACGACCACGGCGGTGTTGCGGTAGACGTTGCTGGCGCCGTTTGCCTGGCGCTCGGCGGTGACCACGTCCAGCGCGGCCTTTTCGTTGCTGGGGCCAACGAGCAGCAGGCCGGGCATGATGCCCATCGGCTTGCCGGCATCGTTTTTGACGCTCATCATGGCCTGGCGTGCGGCGCCGTAGCCGGCTGCGTCCAGGGCGGCCTTGCTGCAATAGGCTTGCTGCCACAGCCCGAAGCCCACGTTCAACCGGCCATCGACGCCAAAGACATATTCGTCTTTGTCGAAGACGTGCTGGTCTGTCAGGTCCGTCTTGGAGACAAACGAGTAGTCCCGGCGCATCTGCAAAATGAAGGGCTTGAGCATCTTGCTGATGTCGAGCAGATACCAGGGGTTGTTGCCGCCAACAGATTGGTAGTTGCTGACGCTGACCTCTGCGCCCGACTGACCCACCGGGTGATCGGTATCGAAGAAGTACTGGCCGTCATAGCACAGCGTCGAAGTGCCGGCTGCGATCAGCGAAAAGATCAACTGATCAGGATGCAGCGCCGCGTCCTGGCCGAGGTTTGCCATCAGCGGCGTGTAGGTGCCGTACTGGTCATCATCAATGGCGTCCCTGGGTACCGCCACGGTGTTTTCAAACTTCTTGTTCTTGATGCTGTAGCCGTGCAGCTTGAGGTTCTGGTACACCCGCTCACCCAGCCACTCGCGCATTTGCGTGTTCGCGCCAAGCCAGGCATAGATTTCCTCGCTGGTCGAGGACGGCACCTTCATGGCGACCTTGTCCCACATCGGCTTTGCCGTGGTAAAGGCACCCTTGAAGGCCGCGTTAAAACCCTGCTTGAGCAGTGTCAGGTTGGCCGGCGTGATGGTCAGCCCGCCGAAAGCCAGGGCCGCCCAGGCCTCGCTGTTGGCCGGCATCGAAATTGCCGCCATTGCCAGGCCGGCGTGCGCCGGGTGATGGCCCGCAAAGGCCATGCCCGCGCCGAGCACGGCGAAGACCACGATCGCCAGCAGGCGACCACCAGAAAAAATGCTGCGTTTCATTGATTGCTCCAGGAGTTGAGGGGGGTTAGATGAACTCGATCCAGACGCCGGTGGCGTCCACGTCGCGGATTTTTCCGGCGATGCTGCGGGTCGCGACGCCGTCCGTCTTGGCGACGGTCTGGTTGTCCACGATGTAGGCGTTGGTGCCGATTTCGGCGATGGTGATCAGGTCGCCCGCTGCGCTGTTGGCGAAGCGGAACCAGCCGTCGTTGCGCACCGGCACCTTGATGTCGCCGCTGGCACCCAGCGTGTTGTCAGCGGTTTCGTCGGCCACGCCAACGGCCTTGAGGGTGGTCGCCACCGCGCCGCCCTGGGCGTAGCCTGCGGCGGTGAGTACCACCAGGGTGCCTGCCAGCACCTTGGTGGCGGCAAGCACGGGGTAAGCGGCCTTGTCGCCCGCGCGGCGCTGGGTGTCGCGCTCTGTTGCAATTGCTGTCATGTTGTTTCCAGGTAGTTAGGGGGTTGAGTGGGGGCGCGTCAGGCGGCAACCTCTGCGCCGCCGCGGAACTGCTCAAGCGTCAGGCCCATGCTTTTGCACATGGTCAGCTCTTCGGCCGTGCCTGGCGCCTTGGGGTCAAGCGCTGCGGCAGGCTTGCCGCCGGTTTGCGTCTGGCCGGCCAGGGCGGGGTTGGCCGGCGTGTCTTTGATCAGCGCCTTGAGCTGGGCAATGTCCACCTTGCCAATGTCGCGCCATACCTTCTCGACCACCGGGGAGCACTTGCCCTCGGCCCGGGCCTGGTCGATCAGCTTGTCAACCTCGGTTGCCACACCTGCAGCGCGCAGGGCAGCAACCTCGCCGTTGAGTGCGTTGAAGGATTCCAGGGAAACGAACTTCGTCGGGTCGGGGTTGCTGCCTGCGCCGCTGGCTTTCAGCGTCGCCACTTCCGTGGTTAGGCTTGCAGCCTTGTCGGCGTTGGCTTTCAGAGCTGCAGCAGCAGTGACCACTTCGGCAGGAGTTGCGGCTTCAGCCAGGCCCAGCGTCTTCACCAGGTCGGCCGGCATGGCTGCAGCCTTGAGGTTGGAAACGGCCGTGACGGCTTGCTCTGCCGTGGTGGCGTCGGTAACAGGGAGGCCAAGCGCCTTGAGCAGCGCTTTGAGAACTTCATTCATGGATTGCTCCGGGTGGGTTGAAAAACTTGCGTTGAGCCGCGCGACGCGCTCTTGCGCGACAGGGCTCAGATCGAGACAGGGGATGTTGACCAGCGACGCGTTGAGCACGTCGATCACCTCGCCGGTCTGCTTGTCGTAGACGATGACGGGGCTGATGTATTTGTATTCACCAGCCTCAATCATTTCTTTGGCCTTGGCAGTCCACTGGACATTCAGGGCAAACAACCCAACGCCGTCGCGCCACTCGAAGGCAGTGGCCCAGCCAGACGCTGGTGCCGGCTGGCCGTTCTGCTCGCTCAGCATGGATTGGTGTTCGTAGTCCAGGTTGAACTGCACACGCGCATGGCGGGCGGTCAACTTGGCGGCGAGGGTGCGCCCTTGTTGGTCAGACAGCTTCCATGTAAGGCCCTTTCCTGGACGGCCGTCGCGGCCAACGAATTCGCCCACCGGCAACAGGTGCACGTCTGCAGTGGCCTGCAGCGCAAGCGCCAACGTCAATAGGGCAACAGCGGTTTTCTTCATGAGGCGTTGATCCTCGCGCGATGCCGCACCACGCGTCTAGTAAAGCGCTTTAGCTCGTTCATGGCTTGGCGCCTTTGTCGGCCTTGAAGGCCTGGGTCTTGTCCTGCAGCATCTTTTCCAGGTGCGCGCGCCGGCCGCCTGGTGGGTAGTGGAAGGCCGGGTCAACGCCGGTCGGCACGCTCATCACTTCGCCCGTGCGCTTGTTGACCACCTCGCGCATCACCTCGGGCGGCGCCTTACCGACCTTGAGGCCCTCGCGGTCGAGCATGCGCTGCGTGTACTGGATGACGCTGCACTTGCAGCCCCATTCCTTGATCGGCAGATGCGACTGCCAGAACGAGTCGTCGGCGCGCAGCACCAGGCCGGCATAGGCCAGGTGGGTGTGGCGCGGGTTGACCGATGCGCTGCGCACGTACTCAAGAAAGGGGAACAGCTCCTGGTTGCGCTCGATGCGCTCCCATTGCCCTTCGCTGTAGGCGGTGGCAAGGTTGGTGTCGAAGATCACTTCCAGCCGGCCCGGGCTGCCCAGCTGCACCAGCTTGGTCTCGCCGTCGTCCGGGTCAACCATCTCCTGGCGGCCCCACCAGCCGCGCTTGACCAGGCGCGGCATCAGCTCTTCCTGGAAGACGGCCAGCGTGGTGCCGTCTGCGATCGCTGCGTCCACGAACTCGCGGATCTCGGCCAGCAGATCGAGCTGCATCGCCTTGGCGACCGTGAAGGCTGCCTGGTGTTCCTGCTGCCAGACGTCGCGGTAGTCGAAGCCGATCCGGTAGCCCTTCTGCCGGAAATAGGCGATGGCTTCCTCCGGATTGACGGCCTTCAGGACCGGCTTCAAGTCCAGTTTTTTGGGCATTTAATGCAACACCCGCTCAAAACCAGCCGAAAAAGGCAAGCCCATCCCCGCCCCAAATTGGCGCATAGACCCTTTAAAGACCGCTTTAGCAGCCGCGCTGGCGATTTTTTGGGGGGGTGGTAGCCAGATCGGCGAAAGGCGCCACAAAGGCCCTGAAATTTGAAGTGGCCCGGTTTGGGGGCACCGGACGGCCGCCCACCAAAGCGGAAACTTCAATGCTGGCGCGGGTTTACGGCCGTTTGGCTGGCGCATCAATCGGCCTTTTTGACCTTGTTGAGCTGGCCCCAGGTGCGGGCCGCGAATTGGCCGCGCGCCAGCAGCTCGGCCAGCCTGGCCGGATTGGCCTGGCTCAGCGCTGCCTCCAGGGCATCGCGGAATTCCTCCAGGGTGCTGGCAGCGGCCAGCGCGGTCTGGACTGGCTGCAGGGTTTCGCCCAGGACTTCTTCCCAGTCGTCGCCCATGTCGGCCGCAAGCGCGTCCAGTTCATCGCCCTCGGGGCCGCCCGCCGGCACACGGGCCTTCAGTTGGGCACTGCCAGGCTTGGGCGCATTGTTCGGTTTTGCCTTGGGGTCGGTCGGCTCGGCCGCTGCAGGCGCTGTCTTGACCAGGACTTCATCGCCCTCGGCCGGCTGCGGGATCTTCAGCTTGTCGTGCGCCCACTTGGCCGGGATGCGCATGCCCACGTCCACCAGCTTGGGCACGGCCTCGCTGTACAGCTTCAGGTCTTCCGGCTCCTGGGTATCGAACACCAGGCTGGGGCAGCGGCGCATGTCCGTCGCCCCCTTGTTCAAAGCCAGGAGTGGGTAGATCAGCTGGCGCTTGAGGGTGGCCGCGATCTGCTTGGCATCGGCATTGCGCAGCTCGGTGCGCACCTCGTTGTGCACCTTGCCCAGGGCCTGCGTGCCGTTGGCGCCTTCGCTGCTGGTCAGCGTGCCGCCCAGGATGGCCTTGGACATGGTCCGCTCCATCAGGCTGATCATGGAGTCGAAGGCTTTGTTGTCGCCGGTCGCCGCGTTCTTGAAGTCGATCGCCATGCCGGCAGGGATGATGCCGGCAGCGTTGTGGCCAATGCCGACCACTGCGCGCAGCAGCGTGGCCTTGTCTTCCTTGGTGGCACTGGCGCCGTAGGTGCCCAGCCGCATCGGTAGGCCGTAGATCTCCAGGAACTCGGCCAGATCCCGCACGGCGTAGTTCTTGAAAATGAAGGGCCACGTCAACACGCGGAACAAACCGCTGCGCGAGACATAGCCACTGCGCGCCCGGTGCTGGTGCATGATCCAGCCGAACTGCCACAGACGCTCACCGTCCGCGCTGTTGTCGCGCAGCCGCAGCTCGTTGCGGCCGATCTCTGGATCGAGCGCCAGCTTGAACCAGCCCTGTGGCCGGTGCTCGATCTTCACCGGCATCTGGATGCCGTCCACCCGGCCCCATGTCATCTCCAGCGGGGCAAAGCCGTGGCCGATCGCGTCCGTCATGTCGAACAGCACGTCGCCGAAGTCCTCCATCGACTCCAGCACCTCGGTGATGAACTCGGCCTGGGCCTTCTCCTGGGCCGTTGCATTCTTGGGCGGGACGATAGTCCAGTCCAGCTGCTGCACGGCCATGCGGCGCTTCTGCAGCTCGCTGAAAAGGTGGCCGTCCTTTTCTTCCATGTCGGCAAACAGCTCGTGCTGGGCCGTCAGGTCGCCTTGCTCGGCGTCCTGCAGGATCTTTGCCAGGCGTGGCGGCGTCAGGCCCCGGCTGGGGTGGTTCTCAAACTCATAGCGCAGCTGCGCCAGGCGCGCGGTCTGCGGCTCCTGGAGCTGAGCCACGGCTACGTCTTCAAAGGCTTTGCCGAATTGGTCAAGGATGGCCATAGTTGTTTCTCGGTTGTGTTGGCCTACCAGGCACCGCGCTGAAAGTCGCCCATGTCGTGATCGTTGTCGCGGTCATTGAGCGGTGCATCCCAGCGGCCGTGGCGGGCTGGCGCGGCCTCATAGCCGTAGTCATTGGTGCCGGCCAGCACTCGACTGGCGTACCAGGCGTTGGCGCCAGCGATGAAGGTGTCGCCGTGGCGTTTCTTTTTCTGAGCATCGGCGGTGCGCAGATCTGGAATCAGCGGAATGCCCTTGACGACCTTGGGCACGCGGTGGTCGGCCAGAATGTCCGCGTCCATTGGCAGCTCGAACATCCGGTCCTCGAACGCCGCTTTGTACGGAGGCAGGTTTTCCAGGTACCAGGCCTGCGTGGCCATGATGCAGAGAATTCGGTCCGGGCCATACCGCTGCGCCGTCTCTTCAGCCATCTGCGAGCCGAGCCCACGGCCATCCAGCGCGGCACCGACAAAGCGGTGCAAGCCGTCCATCAAATACCAGAGCACCTGCAGCTGCTGACGGAATGGCATGCCGCGCAGCTCGATCGCAAAGGGCGCATAGCGCGTCAAGTCCTGGCGCTGCAGCAGCGGCAGGAACGCGCTTAAGTCGCCGGTGCGGCCAAAGTCGCCACCGACAAAACCCAGCTCGTTCCTGGGCAACTCAACCAGCAGCGGCTTAAGGTTGTCCTCGCACCAGCCGAGAACGGTGGAAATGCGCGACTGCTCAGACTGGAAAGTAAAAGCCGGCGCGCGCTGGTCACGCAGCACCGGCCAGCCCTTGCGCATCTGGCCTTCGACCAGCTCGCGGGTGAGGAAGGCGCCAGAGCCGTTCTTGGGCACGCAGTCCAGCTCTTCCTCGGCGTCGTCGCCGTACTGCGCGCGGATGGTTGCCGCCCACTTGGCTTCGCCCTCGGCCGTCCATTCAATCTCCTGGCGCTGGCAGACGCGGTGGTACAGGCCGTCGCGGATGGCTTCATCGAAGGTGGTGCGGTGCAGGCTGTAGGGCACGCGGCCGGCGCGGATGTCGTTGACCAGGGTGTTGAACGGGTTGTCGTCGCCGTTGTGGGTGCTGATGATGCGCACCTCGCCGCCCCAGATCAGCAGCGCCATTGCGGCCTTGATCAGGCCGGCCAGGTCGGTGTGGAAGGCGGCTTCATCGATGATCACACGGCCCTGCTTGCCGCGCAGGTTTCGCGGCGTCGATGACAGTGCCGTGATGCGGTGCCCGCTGGCGAAGGTGATGCTGAATTTCAGCACCGACTGGCGCTCTTCGCCGTCGATGAAGATCTCCTCGCCCGACTCGATGTCGGCCGCGAAGCCCTGCATGTGCTGCGCCCACTGCGCGCAATCGAGAATGAACTCGATCGCCATGTCCTTGGTGTAGCCGATGTACCAGACGTCCATGCCGGTGGCGGCTGCCGCGCATTCCACCGCGTCTTCGGCCTCGCCCCAGCTCAAGCCGATGCGGCGCGACTTCTCGTACACCTTGACCTTGGCCTTGTCGGTGACCCACTTGCCCTGGTAGTCCAGGAAGATGCCGGGCGAGCGCTGCGCCGCCTGGTACTGGATCGCCTCGGCCAATGGCGTCAGCGTGGGGGACAAGGCGATCGCGGCCGCGACTGCCAGCTTCGGCAGGATCATTGGGCGGCGACTCCCAGCACCTTGTTGCGCCAGGTCTGGATGGTCTCTTCAGACGCACCCAGTTTGCGGGCACCCTTGGTGATTTCTTCGGCGGCCTTCTCGGCCTTGGCCGCGATCAGCTTGCGGATGGCAAACTCTTTGTCGATCACCAGCTTGTCGGTCTGGGCAAAGCCCTTGATGGCATTGCTCAAGAACATCAGGTCTTCAGGGCTGGCGCTCTCGGTCTCGCTGATGCTCTTGAAGGCCACCATGCGCAGCATCTCCAGCAGCATGCGGCTCACGTCGCCCTTGGGCTCCGCGCCGATCTTGTCCATCCAGACGGCGGCCATCTGCTGCGCCTGGCGATATTCCTCCATGCGCTCATTGGCTGTCTTGACGTAGCGGCCAACCGCAGAACGTGAGGCCTCGCCGCCCAGGGAATTGATCAGCTCGACCAGCTGGTCGATGCTGGTGCGGCCTTCGCGCACGGCCGTGTCCACCGCTTCCTTGATCTTGGGGTCAAGCTGGGTGATGGAGCTGGGCCGGGAAGGCTTGCGCTTAACGATGGTTTTCGGTGCCATGTAAAGGCCTTTAAGGCGTCGGCTTCTTGACGCCAGGCACGCTGGCACGGCCTGCGGCTACATCGGCGCCACGGGCCGTCATGGTGGCGAGGGTCACCTCGCCGATCACGCGCGAAGTCACCAGGCCCTGCTCGGCCAGCCAGGCAATGTCGCCGGTCACCTGGTCGATGCTGGCGTTGTGGCCGTAGATGTCGCCAATGGCATCGCGCAGCAGGAAGCCGTTGGCCTGGTAGCCCTGCGACTGCGCCAGCACCAGCAGCAGCGACAGGCGGCGGTCTTCGGTGACGGTTTTCTGGAAGCTCATCGGTGTTTGTTGTTGTTGAGTAGGTGGTCATGCACCAGGTTGATCTGGTGCTCCATGCGTGCGAGCAGGCCGGCCAGGCCGTTGATCTGCGCTTTCACCGAGGACACGTCATTGGCCAGATGGGCCATGTCCTGCTCGGTCGGCAGGTGCTTGACGGCTTCCTCCAGCACCGTGAGGCGGGTGTTCTGCTGCTCGTTGACATCGGTGCTTGCCTTGATGAAGGCCACCAGCTCACTGGAGACGGCCTTCACGGCGATAACGTTGTCGTTGTCCTTGGTGCGCAGGTAGCCCCACACGCCCAGGGCGATGATCGCCACCCAATGAGCGATGTCATTGAAGACCTTCCACGAGATGAGATCAAAGGGGCTCAAGGGCTCTCTCCGTTTTGTTTGTTTGTTTGTTTGGGTGCGCGACATACAAACATCGCGTCGTCCTGCAGGCCGGCTACTTGGTCCCGGAGGCGGTCAGCTTCTGCAGCCAGTCCGAGGAAAGCTTGGTTGCAGCTTCCAAAAAGCTCTCTTGCGGTGGCGGCACCTTGAGCGAGGGCGATAGATCCGGGATCGCTGCCGGCGGTGGACACGTCACGCGTTTTGCCTGTTCATCGGAAATCCTTTCTGCGTTACGAAACTTGATCAGTTGGTCGGCGCTGCGCTCACGCTCCAGGCGCAGGGTTTCGGCCTGGTCAATGGCTTTTTGCTTGTCCCACCGCGCCTGGGTGCGGGCTTCACCCACACCGATCAGGTGCGAGCGCACGGCAGCGGCCCCGGCCGCAAGCGCAGCCAGCACGGCGGCAATGATGGCCAGGCGCATCCAGGTCATGACTTACCTACCGCCGTGCTGGTGATAAATCGCAGGGCGGCATTGGCGACCGGCAGCCCGAAGGCCAGCCAGGTGAATAACCCGCCGGGCAATGCGCCCTGCAAAACATTGAGCTGGGACTCAGCGGCGGCCAGTGCCAGCACCACCGCGTTTACCCACAGCGTTTTTGATTTCCACCAGGGCTTGACTGCCGGCGTGTTTTCGGCAGCGGCCCAGCCGGCTTTGGTGGCCGCGTTTAGCTGCCACCAGTCGAGCAGTGGCATGCCGTCGTAAGTCTTGCCGGCAACCGCCAGGCTGTAGGAGGCATAGGCTTTTTGTCCGGGGCTCATTTCAGCCACCTCCACAATGCCCAGGCGAGCAGCGCGATCAAAGCGGCCGCAATGTATGGCAGGCTGTAGATGATCCACATGATCAGCCGGTAGTCGCCGTGGCCCCGTTGCCTATGTTTAAGGTTTGTGCGTCCTCTCATGCTTGCTGCTCCTGGTAGATCTGGCTGACCTCAGGCTGCATGCCGCGTGCCAGCCATGCGCGCACGTCAAAGCCGGGGCATGTCTTGGTCCACTCGAAGGGCTCGACAAGGCCGTCGCCATCGCCATCGGGCGACAGGTCGCGGTGGCCGCAGACGCCGCCGAACATGGTGTAGCCCAGCTTGCGCGTCTTGTCGGGCACGCGCTTGGGCGCGGCGCAGGGGATGCCGTAGTCCGACAGCAGCATGGACACCACCGCCTGCAGGCTCTTCCATTGCCCGGCGGTGTATTTGGCCTCGCGCTCAGCGCCGCCCACCAGGCAGATGCCCACCGAGTTGGCGTTGAACTCTGCCGCATGCGCGCCGACCTCGGTCAAGGCCCGGCCAGACCAGACCTCGCCGGTCAGGTCGATGATGAAGTGGTAGCCGATAGACGGCAGCTTGGAGCTGAAGGCGCGAACGGCCTCGGGGCGGCGCCGAAATTGGCGGGCAGCGTGCCAGGCGTCAATGACCTGGGGCGCGTTCATGTAGCCCACCGAGCCGGGCTTGCCCTGCTGCAACGGCTTGCCGCTGGGAGTGGCGGCGCAGTGAATGACAACCAGGTCAATCGACCGTGGCAGCGGTTGCCCGACTTGGCGGGCGATGGGTGTTTGGTTTGCGAGCATCTGCGGGATGTTCCCGCGTGCGCGCGATGGCGTCTATTAAAACGCTTTAGCTTATGCTTGGTCGGGCTTGGTCGGCGGCGTCACGTTGCCTAGGGACTGATCGAAGTCGAAGACATTTTTGAGCGGCCGCTGCCACCACGGCAACGGAGTTACCTTGGCGGCATGGTCAAAGGCTACTGACAACTCGTTGTGACATTGAGTGACTAGCGCGCCGAGGGTAGCTGGTTCACTTGCCTCCAAACGTAGTAACTTCGCATCGAATCCGCTTAGTTTCGCGTCATCGAAGTCGTTGCCGCATTCGACTAGCTCGGCCTCAAGACGTTTGTAGTCGCGGGCAAGTTCGGCATGGCGTCGCGCCTTTGCAGCCGGGCCATATGTCAGCGAGAGTGTTGAGATCAGGGCTATCGAACCAGCAAACCACATGCTTAATTCTGGATCTGCCTTTATCTGAGCGAAGGCCGCCGCACCGCCTATAGCGCTCAAAAACTTGGCGAAGCGGTCTAACCCATCAAGGAATCTCTCCCTTTTCTGGTGGTACATGCTGGACATCATCAAGCGCCAGCGAATGTCCCAGCAACGCTGGTGCAGGTCAGCCATCGTTACTTCTTAGGTGGAGGCGGTGTGGGCCTACTCGACGTCACATTCTTAGGAGGCGCCGGGCCGCGAGCACTTTCATTTATGAAGCGCCCCGAGTCGGACGATCGCGACGGCTGTTTAGGCGCCGGGGGCGCAGGCTTGGCTTTACTCATAACGCGTCACTTTTTGGGAGGAGGTGGAGGCGGCCTAGAAAACATCACATGCGAATCCGATGACTTGATCGACCGCTCGCTGAACTCGCGCGACGTACTGGGCGGTGGTGGTGGCGGTGGTGGTGGCGGCGGTGGTGGCGGCGGTGGTGGCGGTGGTGGCGGTGGTGGCGGTGGTGGCGGTGGCGGTGGCGGTGGCGGTGGCGGTGGTGGCGGTTTGTTTTCGCTCATTATTTTTCCCTTGGTTTAAATTTATAGCTCAGCGCTTCACTTCTTCGGCGCCGTCAACACCGAAATACCCGAACCCTCCCGGACTATACGGCTTGTCTCTGCAAATAGCCAAACATGCCGACTTGGCGACCGTCACTTCAGCCGCCTTGACCGCCTCCACCTCGAAGTAGCAGCTCTGCCCCTGGGCGCGGTATTGGCCGATCAGTTTGCCGGATGGCTTGTCGTTCACGCGCACCGTGATGGTGTAAGCCTCGCTCCATTTCCGATCGCGTTGGGCATCCAGGCTGGCCGCCCCTTTGGCCGGCGCATCGATCCTCAAATCCGCTGCGTAGGTTTTGAGCCCTGGGCATGCCGCATCGAGGGCCTTGCGCGCATCGTCTGGCGTTGCTGCGCTTGCCGAGCCCACGAGGGCACAGAACAGTAAAGCCAGTTTTAAAGACGATTTCATAGATCCCCCTGTTAGCTGAAAGTCACGCCGGCCCACCGCACCCGGCCGATCACCTCGAAGTCACGGTCGCGGTCTTCCGTGCCCTGTATGTCAAACGGCTCATAGGCCTGGTTGTAGCTGCTCACGCGCAGCACCTTGCCGGGCAGCCGCTGCAGGTTCTTGACCAGCAGCGCGCCGTCAAGCCTAACAATGTGCACGCCCTCGGTCAAAGCCTCGCGGTCTTTCAGATCCGTCAGCACGGTGTCCTTGGGCCGCAGCCAGGGCTCCATTGACCTGCCGACAACTGCCGTCATCGCAATCTGGTTGTGGGAGATGCCCAGTTCGTAGCGGATGTAATTGGCATCAAACGGCCGCATGGCGGTGACCGCCTCAACATCATTGAAGGCGCCGCCACCGGCGGAGACATGGATGTCGAACAGCGGCACATAAATAAACCCATCGACCTGGACGGCCTCCAGGTTCTTGCGCACCGCGTCCGGTCCTTTGGCTTTCTCCTGGTGGTCGCCCTCCAGCAAGTAGGCCGCGCTGGTGCCGTACAGCTGGGCGATCACCTCCAGCTCAAAGGCGTCTGGCAGCGCCACGCCGCGCTCGATGTTGTAGATGGTGTTGCGGTGCAGGCCCAGCGCTTCGGCAACCTCGCCGATTTCCTTCACGCCCCTGGCCGTTTTGCAGCGCTCACCGAAGCGGCGCATGTAGGAGCCCTTTGCCTCAGTGCGGGCCGTCTTCAACTCGGTTTTTTCCGAGGCGGCAGCGGCATGGTGCAGATACCAAGCGACCGGCTCTTCGGCCACCAATACCTTGGCGGGCTCGATCGAAGAAGGCTCTGTCCTGCCTTGCTCCGGCTGCGCTTGATTTGTGTTCATCGTCACTATTTTCTGTGCGCATTCGGCAAAAGGCAATTCCGTTGAGCCCTTTTGGTAATTATTCACACTGATTTATGCATCAGCACAAACCCTTGTGCATAAATTCGTTGACTTCCTTTGTTTTGTGCTTATTATCATGTGCATGAACACAAATAGAACGACATCAGCACAAGAGGATATGCATCCCGCTGACGTTATTGCGGCCCTTCACAAGCGCAACTTGAGCATGCGGCAAATTGCCCAAGCCAATGGTTATGCCCACATCTCGCGTGTGCTGTACGGCCGCTGGCTCGCCGCCGAGCAACTGGTGGCAAAAGCGCTTGGCATGAAGCCGGAGGACATCTGGCCTTCACGCTACCTCGACCCGGCCGACCGCGCCCGTGCTTTTCAGCTGACCCGCAAGATCAAGATCACCATGCCGCGCAAGCAGCGCAAGGCATCCGCCTCAGAGGCCCGCGTATGAAGTGGCTGTCAGCATCCTCCCTTGCCGGCCTGCCAGGCCTGCCCGGAACACAGCGCGGCGTGCTGATGCGCGCCCAGTCCGCAGGCTGGGCTTGCCGCCCGCGTGAAGAAGGCCGGGGCCGCAGCGGCTTCGAATACCTGAGCACCGACTTGCCGCCCGAAACCCAGCAGGCCATCGCGGCCCAGGCGGCCGGGGCCGTCAAGCCGGCAGCCGACGCCATTGCCGCCGGCAAGCGCGCCAGGCAGATCGCCCAGGAGCAGGCCTGCGCCACGTCGATGGCGAAGTACGGCATCGTGCTGGAAGCCAAGGGCGGGTTTGACCCGGCCCGCAATCCGAAGCTGGACCTGTTTCAACGGTTTGAGAAATACCACGCGCTGCGCGGCACGGCCGTCTGGCCGGCTATCCAGGAGTTTGTGCAGCTGTGGGGAGCCGGCCACATTGAGGCGCACGCCAACACACTGGCCGCGTACCCGGCCATCCCGGCCAAGACGCTGGACAAGTGGTACCGGGCCTGGCGCACCCAGGGCATCGAGGCGCTGCTGGAACGCAAGCCGCGCAAGGACAAGGGCGAAAGCGCTTTAACCCGTGATGAAGACTTGCATGACACCTTCATCGCGGCCCTGGCCGAGATGCATGACCCGACCGCCCGCCAGATGCAGCGCGTGATCCGCAACCAGGTGGGCAAGGAACGCACACCATCAACCAGCACCCTCAAGCGCTGGTTGCGCGAATTCAAGGACAGCAACGCCCCCGCGCTGCTCATGTTCAAAAATCCGGACGGCTACAAGAACAAATACCGCTCGGCCTTCGGCTCGCAGATGGACGGCATCACGCGCCCCAACCAGCAGTGGCAGCAGGACAGCACGATTGGCGACGCCATGCAGCGCGCAGACCTGGCCTTCAACCTGGTGGACCAGAACACCGGCGAGATTCGCCGCCACGCCATCATTGCCAGCATCGACGTGTTCACCCGCCGCGCCCAGGTGGTGGTTGCACCGACCAGCAGCTCCAACGCGGTCAAGGCGGTCACCCGGCTTTGCATTCAGGCCTGGGGCAAGCCAGAGCAGATCAAAACCGACAACGGCAAGGACTACACCGCCCAGGACTATGACTTCGCCCTGACCAGCCTGGGCATCGAACACCGCCTTTGCACGCCTTTCAGCCCGGAGCAAAAGCCCTATATCGAGCGCTTCATCGGCACGATGATGCATGACCTCTTCCCCATGCTGGAAGGGTTTGTCGGCAAGAGTGTGGC
This sequence comes from Polaromonas sp. 39-63-25, assembly GCF_002278925.1. Lineage (GTDB taxonomy): Bacteria > Pseudomonadota > Gammaproteobacteria > Burkholderiales > Burkholderiaceae_C > Polaromonas. The sequence continues at coordinate 61,009 of NZ_NCJH01000027.1, read as the reverse complement.
AGAGCGCAAGGCCATCGATTCGGGCAAGAGCTTTGCCCAGCGCTTCGGCCTGGGCGGGCTGGATCTGCGCATGGGTGCCAGGCAGCTGCAGGACGTGATCAACGGCTGGCTGGACGAATACCACAACCGCACCCATTCAGAGCTGGGCTGCAGCCCCAACGAGATGGCCGAACGCCACACCACCCATGTGGTGCGCATGGACGATCGGGCGCTGGACATCTTCCTGATGGCGGTGGCCGGCAAGGGCACCCGTGTTGTCGGCAAGCGCGGCATCCCCCTGGACAAGGGTTGGTTTGCCGCCCCCGAGCTGGCCGCCCATGTCGGCAGCACGGTGCGCTGCAGGCAGGATGAACTTGACCTGGGCGCGCTGTATGTCTTTGCGATGGACGGCTCCTTTATTTGCCGCGCCCTGGACCACTCAATGCTCGGTATCAACCGCGCCGAGCTGGCCGCGAAGGCCCGCGCCATCGAGGCGACCAACATCAAGCCGATGGTGGACAGGCTGCGCAAGGGCCTGAAGAAGGGCCTCACCCGCACGGCCGTGCAGGCGATCTACAACGACCGCGAGCGCGAAGCCGAAGCCGCCGCAGGCAACGTCCACCGCCTGGCTCCCCGCGTGCTGCAACACACCACGCCGGCCATCGATTCGGTATTGGCCCACCTGGACACCACCAGCAGGGACGCCGACCGCGCCGCTGCTCTGGCCGCAATGGAGGCCCAGGCCACCGCACCGGCCGCCGTACTGCCCCTGGCCAGCCCAAGCAGCCGCTACAGCACCTGGGTGCGCCTGCAGGCCCGCAAGGATCGTGGCGAGGCCATCAGCGCCCGTGACCTGGACTGGTCAGACAGCTACCAGACCAGCAAGGAATTCGCCTCGTGGCATGAGCTGCACGAAGGCACCGACCCGCTCGGGGAGGAAGCCACCGGATAACAAAAAGAAAGCCCACCAGCGCTGTCACGCGGGCGGGCTCCAGAGGAAGTGTCTCAACCAGCAATCAGTAAAGACGGAGAAAGTGTATGTCAAACAAAAGCAATGATCAATCCGACCTGTTTCAACCAGGTCAGCAAGTCGCCAAGCTCACCAACGTGGCCTTCGCCATCGAGGCGATCAACCAGGTGACCGATGTGGACGACCTCGGCGCGCCGCACATGGCGGTGCTGTACGGCCCGCCCGGCTTCGGCAAGACGCAGGCGGCCATGTACCTGGCGCACCCGCAGGGCCGCAACGCGGTGTTCGTGTCGATCCGCATGTTCGACACCACCAAGACGCTGGCGCAGCTGCTGTGCCTGGAGCTGGGCATCCAGACAAAAAGCCAGTGGCCGGTCTCCATGCTGTACGACCAGATCGTCAAGCGCTTGCAGCAGTTGGGCCGCCCCCTGGTGCTTGATGAGGTGGACTACATCGCCGAGAAGTCAACCATCGACTTCATCCGCACCATCCATGACAACACCACGATCCCGATCTTTCTGATCGGTGAGCAGGACTTGAAGCGCAAGCTGCTCTCGCGGCATGAGCGCTTCCATGACCGGGTGCTGGTCTGGAAGGAAGCCCAGCCCTGCGACGCCCTGGACGTCAAGAAACTGGCCGCCCACCATGCTGGCGAACTGAAGTTCACCCAGGACGTGATCGACGCCCTGGTGACCAAAACGGGCGGGGTGGCACGGCGCGTTTACAACGAACTCAAGGCCTTGCGCGAAGAGTGCAAGCGCGCCGGCACCGACACGCCCCTGCTGGCGATGCTGGGCACCCGCAGCGGCAAGGGGGCACGATGAGCCGCAAGTCCATCAACGTGGAGTTACGCGCGCTTAAAACGCCGCGTGAGCGGGTGTGGGAAGCCATGCTGCTGCTCAGCCGGGCGCCTGGTGTGCGCTTCGACAAGACGTCCGTCCAGGACCACTGCAACCCGATGGTCAGCTGGACGCTGGTCGATGACTACTTTGACGATCTGGAGAAGGCCGGCTACCTCAAGCGGGTAGGCGGTACCGGCGTCAGCAAGGGCGTCATGGGCAAGCCCATCCAGTTCGTGCTGGCAAAGGTCCAGGGCGATGCCCCGCGCGTCAGCACCAAGGGCGAAAAGGTCACCCAGGGCGAAGGTAACGAGGCGATGTGGCGCGCCATGAAGGTGCTGTCCACCTTCGACTACACCGACATTGCCAAGGCGGCCACGCTGGGCACCCTGGTGGTCAAGCCATCCACCGCCAAGAGCTATGTCGCCCACATGGCGCGCGCTGGCTACCTTTCCACGGTGCGCGCGGCCAAGCCCGGCACACCTGCCAAGCACCGCCTGGCAAAGAACACCGGCCCGCACGCGCCGGCCATCACGCGCCGCAAGGTGGTCTTCGACCGCAACACCGGCGAGTTCGCCAACCTGGAAACACCGCAGGAGGTTTGCGATGGCCTTGAATAGCCCACGCCTTCAAAGCGTTTTACCGGCCGACGTGAAGGCCGCGCTGCAGGCCGCAGTGAAGCGCTTCAACTCTCAAGTCAAGGTTGCCGCCGAACTGCACGTCAGCTCGGCCGTGATCAGCACGCTGCTGCGGGACAAATACCCCGGCAACGTCGAGACGATGGAGCAGCGCATACGCGGCCAGTTCATGGCCGAGACAGTGCGGTGCCCCGTGATGGGCACCTTGAGCAAGCGCAGCTGCCAGGACAACCAGGCGCTTCCCCAGGCCTTCACCAACCCCATGCGCGCCGCCCTGGGCCGCGCCTGCAAAACCTGCCCGAACCGAAAGGACATGACATGAGCCAGGCCAAACGTCTCGGCTGGATCAAACGCAGGGCTCGCCGCCTGCAGCGCTTTTATGGCGTCACTCGCAAGATCGCCGTCTTCGATGCGCGCCTGGACTTCCTGACCTTCCACGGTGGCCAATCATGAACCGGCACGCTTTTTATCCAGGCGTCGTGATTCCGACTGTGCCGTCCCGGCGCAAGCGGCTGTTGCGCTTTTTGCGCTGGCTGGCGCTGTTCATGGCTGTGGCCTTGATGGTGCTGGGCGCGGCGACGGCCATCGCCATGCTGGTCTCTATCGACGCCCAGCTGGACAGCGCTTTCATGCAGGGCATGAAGGCCGGCCAGCAGATGTGCGCAAGGGGGGCCTGATCATGCAATTCAAAAAATCAGCACCCAAGGGCGCCAGGCTCAGCCCGCAAAGCCAGGCCATCCTGGCGCACCTGAAAGAGCACGGCCGCCGCACCTTCGAGCAGCTGCACGAAGTGTTCAAGGAATCGGCGCGCTTCCGCAGCAACGGCCCGGCCGGCCACACGCCCAACCCGGAGTGGCTGCGTTCCCGGCTGGGCTACATGCGGGACGCGGGCATTGTCTGGCGCGAGTGTGACGAGGGCACCGTGTACTACAAGGCGGGCCAGCCAAGCCAAAGCATCGACCAGGAGCCGGCGCCGCCTGCGGCCGAGCAGGCATGCGTCACGCCGCCGCGCCGCACCTACGTCATGCAGGGCGACCCCTACCAGCCGCCGCCACCAACGCCGTGCCGCGACGGCGCGATGGACTTCGCCAACTGCCCAAGCATCGAGGCCGGCCGCGCCCGGCCCTTCATTCCAGGAAAGGTCATTCATGGGTAACGCAATCACTCAAGACACCCGCGCGCTCTGGCTGATGCTGCAGCGCGATGGCGGCTGGTGGACGGTCGCCATGCTCACGCATCACTGGCGGCCCACCTTCCAGCCGTATGAGGTGCAGCAGGCCGTGGACGCCCTGGAGGCTGGCGGCTTCCTGGACAGCCGCAACCAGGGAGGCGAAGACGAACAGGACGAACAGGACGAAAAAGCCAGCAAGCGCATTTATGCCTTCACGTCCGACTGCATGTTGCTGCCCGACCTGGCGATTGCCGGTCAACCAGGAGCACTGGCATGAACACCCAGCACAACGACCAGGACATGGCCGCGTCGATGGCGCGGGTTGTCGAAGCCGCCGCGCGGGTGGAAGAGCTGCTCAAGGATCTGCCGGCCCTGGTGCAGCTTGACGCGCTGTTTAGCGCCTACATGAAGCTGGGCCAGGCGCACGGTCAGCTTGAAAAGGTCGGCACCTCGCTGCTGGAGCTGGGCGGGGCCATCGTGTTCGGCCAGATGCTGCTGCAGAGCCAGCGGCCCGCGCGCACCACCGTGCCGGCACCCGGCCAGGCCGACTATCCGCCAGCCCCGACCACCCGCCAGTAACAGGAGCCATCCATGCAACTGCAAATCAACAAGGAACAGGTGCTTGCCGAGCTGCAGCGCCATGTCGGCCGCGAGAACGGCATCCACGGCCGCGACCTGGTCGCCCGCATCACGGGCCAGGCCACCAACCAGCCGGCGCTGGAGCGGGCGGTGCGCGACTTCATTGTTGAACTGCGCATGGACCAGCACCGCGTCTGCGGCTACCCGGCCAGCGGCTACTACATGGCCGCCACACAAAAGGAGTTTGACGACACCTGCGTCTTTCTCCTGGAGCGCGCCAGCACCACGGTGGACCAAGTGGCCGCCATGAAGGGCCGCTTTGCCCCCGACCTCTATATCGAAATGGGCGTCCCCAGCCCTTCCAAAAAATCAACCACTGCAGGAGTTTCCAAATGAATGAACAACAAACCGCGCACCCTGGCTACTGGAAGGACGCCAGCGGCAGCCTGATCCCGGTCAGCAAGATCAAGGAAATCGACAAGCTGCGCCACCAGGTGGTGGGCGAGATCTGCCGGCAGGCCGAGCAGGAAAGTGCCCGCTTGATGGCCTTCAAAACCACGGCGATGCAGGCCATCTCCGACTTCATCGACAAAAGCCTGGCGAACTATGACGTGCAGCACGGCGGCAAAAAGGGCAACGTCACACTGATCAACTTCGATGGCGAGTACAAGATCATTCGCCAGATGCAGGAGACCATCACCTTTGATGAGCGCCTGCAGGCCGCCAAGGCGCTGATCGACGAATGCATCCACGGCTGGAGCAAGGGCAGCAACGCGAACATCAAGGTGCTGGTCAACAACGCCTTTCAGGTGGACCAGCAGGGCAAGATCAGCACCGGCCGCGTGCTGGGCCTGCGCCGCCTGGAGATCACCGACGAAAAGTGGCTACTGGCGATGCAGGCAATCGGCGACAGCATGCGCGTGGCCAGCACCAAGCCCTACATCCGCTTTTACAAGCGCGATGCCACCACGGGCGAATACTTCCCCATCAGCCTGGACGTGGCGGCTATATGAGCGCGGGCAAATCAACGGCCGCCATCAACCTGGCGAACCTGCGCGCATCGGTCAACTACCGGAAGCCCGCCAAGCCGCTGCCCCAGCCGGCCTGCAAAAACTGCGGCTTCTACCTCTGCGACCACGAAGACCGCGAGGGTGCGAAGGGCGTCTATTTCGAGACATCGAACAGCCGCTGCAGGCGTCACACCATGCCGGTCGGACGCACCAGCGTTTGTGACACACACGAGTTCAAACACGCTGACCGGAGGGACGTATGAGCTTCAACACCATAGCCGAGCAGTACGAGCTGCTGCTCAAGGCGGCCATGCCGGCGAACGCGTCCCAGGTGCAGCTGCGCAAGAGCAAGCGCATGTTCTATGCAGGCGCCGGTGCCGTGCTCAACATGCAGCTGCACACCATCGCCGCACCGACCATGTCGGAGACCGCAGGCGTGCAGATGCTGGACGGCCTTCACAAGGAAGTGGCGGCCTTCATGCGCGAAGTTCAGGCGGGTCGAGCATGAACGCCACCACCTGCACCAGCTGCGGCTGCACAGACCTGCGCGCCTGCCCTGGCGGCTGCAGCTGGCTCGGTGTCAACCACCGCGACGGCACTGGCGTTTGCAGCCGCTGCCCCACACACCTGGCTGCCTGGCGTTACCAGCAGGCCGAGCCGACTGCTCAGCAGCGCCGCGAGCTGCTCCAGATCGGCCCGACCGATATCTGAAAGGACGCTGATATGGACGCTGGATTGATCGAAGGCCTGGCGCTGATCGTGTTAATCGGCTTCCTGTCCTGGCTCATGACCCGTTTCGACTGATGTTTCCTTGATCACGCCAGCGGCCTGGAAACCGCAACCGGCTGATCTTCCCGCCCCAGGGCTTCGGCCCTGGGGCCTTTTAAACCGCTTTAAAGGCTGTCTTATGAACACCAAATTTACCGCCGCTGCCCAGGCGATCGCCGATCACTTCAAAGCCGCCGAGGCCAAGCGCGGCGAGCCTTTCCGCGACACGTTCACCAATCCGATGTGCAACGACGCGGTGACGCCGAACTTTGTAGGGATACCGCTGGCGCTGCTGCGTGCGCTGGTCGAGGCTCAGATCCCTGAGATGTTCCTGGCCGACGGCGTCAACAGCACCGTGCACGGCCAGAAGGCCGGCTGGGGTGAAACTGTAGACATTACGGTGCGCTCAGCAGGCGGCACCTACCTCACCAGCACCGTGCGCGGCCAGAAGGCCAGCTGCACGGCTGGCGAAAAGCAGGCCGCTCAGCGCCTGGGCGAGAAGCTCTACGGCGCATCCCTGGTCAGCGTGGACGCCCTGCCGCGCGGTAACGATCACGGCGTCACCCGCTGGCGCCTGCACGCCGCGCGCACCGAAGGCGGTGCAGCATGAACTTCACCATCACCCTGCAGTTGTGGACCGTTCTTCCGCTGATCTTGAGCATTGTCATGCTCGCAGTGGTGGCCTGGGTTTCCTTCAATGATTCGGACATCGGAGGAACGCTCGGCTTGCTGATCGCCGTTGCGCTGCTTTCCTGCATCTGGGCGCCCATCCTTTACGGCCGCTATGAACGTTGGCTGATCGTGCCGGTGATCTTCTCGATCGCCTTTGCGTTGACCGGCTGGCGCGAAAAGTTCAGGCGGGACGATCTGCCGTTTGTTGCCGTCTTTGTGCTGGTGCCCTGGTACTTGGTCATCTACGGGAGGCTCACAGCATGAGCCTGTCGCTCGACCTCTATTGGCTTGAGCTGTACCAGGCCGCGCGGCCGTGGCTCAACAAGGCCGCCGAGCACATGCAGACGCCCTATGCCTGGCTTGAGCTGTTCAGCGCGGTCTGCGCGCTCCTGGGCAGCCTGCTGCTGGCTTTGAAAGGCCGGCGCGCGGGCTGGGGCTGGGTGTTGTTCGCCTTCAGCAATGCTGGCTGGATCGTTTTCGCCAACGGCTATGGGCATTGGTTCTTTCTGCTGCAGCAGATCGGTTTCTCCATCACCAGCGCCATCGGGATCTGGCAGTACCTGGTCAAGGTGCCACAGCCACAGCCGTTCGCCACCTTCACAGCTTTCAGCGAGGCTGGAGGAACAGTCGATATAGCGGCGCGCAGAGTGACGCATCTCACGTCGCACTTGTTTCACAGGACCGGCGGCCGACCCGATATTTTGGTGACCGAAGTTCACCTGGACAACGCCACATCGATCTTGGTGGTGGAAGACCAGGCAATAGCCAAGGCGCGGCTCTGCTCTGCAGGGTGGCAATCATGAGCCGCGCCTGTGACGCCATCGGCTGCACCTGCGCCACAGCCAGCGGTCGGTTTATGTGCCGAAAACACTGGTTTATGGTGCCAGCCGATTTGCAGCGAGTGATAAATACCCGGTACCGGGCATGCCGCAAGGACTTCGGTTTCCTCAGTGATTCGGAGTACCTGAAAGCCTGCACCGCAGCGATCCAAGGCATTGCGAAGGCTGAGGGCAAGCCAGCGGCAGACGATTCTTATGCGCGGCTGCTGCGCGGCGTGGAAACGCGGGCCGCGCGACTCAGCACCGGGAGCCAGTAATGCCCTGGTACCGCTTCAAGGGAATGACCAGCCTGGTGCACATGCGCGGCACCAAGCTGCCCGAAGGCTGCGGCGCAGCCATCGGTGTTCAGACCAGCGACGGTGCCGCCATGCAGCGGTGCCTTGCACCTAGCCGCTTTCAGTGCGATTGGGACATCGGGAACGGCCGCACATGTGACCGACATCTGTGTCAGGACCACACCCATCAGGTGGGGCCAGACCGGCACCTCTGCCCCATTCACATCACGCTGCTCGAAGACGGCTGCGAGCTGCTCGGTCCCTTCACGCCACAGGTTCAGTCATGAGCTACATCGCCGTCCGCACCCGGCCCGTTGACTTGCATGCCATGCAATGGCACCAGCCCGGTGATCTGCCCGACATCGTTGTCAGCTCTGGTGTTACTGGAATGTCCACCTGGGGCGTGCACAGCGCCTCGCATGGCTTTCAAAAAATCAGCCCTGGCGATTGGGTCATTTTTGAAGGTGGCCGTCACAGCCCGCGCGTCTACGGGAACGCTAACTTCCACGCAAATTTTGAGATTGTCGAGCCATGAGCAAGCTAGCCCGCGACCACCGCAACAGCGACGTCATCAAGATCCAGATCGCCAGGAAGGAACTGAATCTTCCTGATGACGAATACCGCGCCATCCTGGTTGCACAGGGCGGTGTGGACAGCTCCAAAAACCTGACGCATGAAGGGCGGCAGCGCGTGCTGACCTACCTTCAAAAGCAGGGCTGGAAGCCAAAGGCCTCGACCAAACCAAAGCGCCCATCCAGGCCCACACCAAAGGCCGATGCGCTGCCGCTGGTCAAGCGCATTCGCGCCCAGTTGATCAGCCTGGACCGCCTGCCCGACACCTATGCCGACGGCATCGCCAAACAGATGTTCGGCGACGAAGCGCCACAGTTTTTCGAGTGGTGCCCGATCCGCGACCTGGAGCGAATTTCCCAGGCTTTGACCTATCAGCAAAAACGCACAGGAGCGGCCACAAAATGAGCACAGATCACAGCGATAACCAATCCACCATCAGGCGCCATCACCTGCTGGCCGACATGGCCGAGAAAGCCGCGCTACACCTGATCAAGGTCCACGGCCTGGACAAGGAAAAGGCCTGCGACGTGGGCAACGAGCTGGCCGATTTTCTGGCTAAAAACTGGCGCGGCCAGCATATCTATTTCAACGCCGACACCCAGTTCTATTTGAGCAAGCGCGACCATGAAATTTACCAGCGCATGGAGCGCGGAAACGCCTATGAACTGGCGAAGGAATTCGACCTGAGCTACGTGCGGATTTACCAGATTTACAAGCGCGTCCTGGCCGAGATGCGCGCCCGCAACCAGCCAGGTCTTTTTGAGGAGGTTCACCTGGTCGAGGCGAAGTTATCCACAGGCAGCGGGGAGGGCAATTAAGATGGACTTCGCTTCCGAATTGGTTGGAGCCGCCATTGGTAGCCAATTCGGAAGTGGTGTTCCGAATTGCCGGTGTAGCATTGCCGCCATGCCCGCTCATCGCCCACCAGCCGCCACACCAGGCCAAGCCGCAGTCGCTGCGGCCTGCCTACCAGCGTCAAGCGTCCTCAATGGGGCTTTAAAGAGCTTTGAAGCCGAGCGGGTCAGGGGGTTATTTCAATCCCGCCGGGCTGGGAAGACGGCCCGCCAGATCGCCCCACACGGCCCGATTTATCGTGGCCCGACCCGGTTGGAGCTTGAACCCCTGAAAACGGCTGTAAAGGCCTGATTTCATTGGTTTTGTCCCGCCTCGGCCCACCTGATCCCGCCTTATCCCGTTTCCCCCATGATCGTGGTCCTGCACAGCTTGGCGGCCTGGCCGGCGCGCTGCTGCTAGCCACCGGCTGCTCGAAATCGGCAAAACCCACCGCCAAAACACTGCCCAAGGACGCCACCTTGCTGTGCCTCGGTGACTCGCTGACCTTCGGTTATGGCGCGCCGGCGGGCACCGCTTATCCGCCCGTGCTCGAGCAATTGACCGGCCATGTGGTGCAGAACGCGGGCATCAACGGCGACACGGCCGAAGGCGCGTTGGCGCGTCTGCCGGCGCTGCTGCAGGCCAACACGCCAGGCCTGGTGCTGGTATCGATTGGCGGCAACGACTTTTTGCGCAGGCTACCGCCGGAGCGCACACGGGCCGCGCTCACGTCCATCGTGCAGACGGCCGCGGCCAGTGCGCAGGTGGTGCTGATTGCGCAGCCCGAGCCGGCGCTGATGGCGCTGGCCACCGGCGCGCTGAAAGACCATGAGGTGTACGCCGAAGTCGCCAGCGCCACCGGCGTGCCGCTGTTTGCCGGCGGCTGGGCGCATGTGTTGTCACGGCCCGAGCTGCGCTCGGACCAGATTCACGCGAATGCCGAGGGCTACAAGGTGTTTGCCGAACGCCTGGCCGCGTGGCTGCGCGAACAGAAATACGTGGCCTGAGCTCCCGGTCAAATGCACCGGCTTTGAATTCGCTCCGTTTTTGATAGCTGCTTACGCCCACCACTGTTGGGCTGGCGGTCATTTTTATCACCAAGCACGAAAAAAGCCAGGCAGTGCCTGGCTTTTCTGTCTGGACGCTCTGAACGCCCGGGGCCTGCACTAACCGTGGTCTTAACCGCGGCCGTTGCGGCGGTCGTTGCGCATCATGCGCTCAACCTCGTCGCGCAGCGCGGTCAGCTCGCTGCGCAGTTGCCGGCGCTCCTGCTGTGTCACGACGCCGTCGGCCTTGAAGGCGACCTCATGGCGCTCGATGACACGCTCGCGGCTGTGCAGCCTGCGCGCTTCGCGCTGGGTGATGCGGCCGGCGCGCACACCCTCGTCGATGCGCTGGCTGATCTTGTACTCCAGCCTGTCGATGCCGTGGGTATTGCCGCCAGCGACGGGGGGCGCGTTGTAAACATTGTTGGCCATCATGCGCTCCACGTCGGCGCTCAGGGCGCCCAGGTCGGCCCGCAACTGCTGGCGCTCCTGCGGATTGGCACTGCCGTTGGCCTTGTAGCGCATTTCGCGGGCTTCGATCTCGCGGTCACGCTGGTACAGTGCCTGCGCCTCGGAAGGCGTGATGTGGCCGGACGCCAGGCCCTGCTGGATGCGTGCGCTGATCGACTGCTGTGATTGGTCGATGCCGGGGGTGTTGTTATTGCCTTGCGCCATCGCCGGGGCCATGCCCAGACCGGCGAACAAGGCGGATGCCAACAGGGAAGCGGTCAACAGTTTCGATTTCATGAGGTTCTCCTGCGATGCGGATGAATAACCCGCAGCCCGGTGGGCAGCTTGCAGTGGCTGGAAGGGATTCCAGGGTCGGCAAGCGACAGTGGGAGCTGCGCCCGAATCACTGCTTGTTGAAGGCTTGTGTGTGATTCAGTGAGGCCATTGTTGGCCTGGCTTTGTGAAGGCCGTGTAAGGGAAACGGAGATTTACCGGGCATTTACCGCGCGACTGCAGTGGTATCCAGATGCGCGTGGGGACCGGCGCACACACCCGTGCAAACGTGGGCATGATTCCTGTAAGAACAGTCAGCCCGGCACGACCAACCTTCATGACATGCACCTCCCCGGGCCAAGCCCGCCGCCCCCACCTGCTGCACCGCGGCGTACCCCTGTTGCTGGCCTCATGGGCGCTGGCCGGCACGTCCCTGGCGATGGAGCTCCGGGTGGAAGCGTCGTCAGCCCAGTGTGGCGTTCATGCGCCGGCCCCGCCTGCGCCACCCGCAGCGGCCATGCAACGCCTGCCGCAAAGTCAGGCCGTGCAGGGGCAGAAAGACATTCTGTGGGCCTGGCTGGGCTCACCCACTGCACGTTACCCGCACGCGGCGCTGGGTTCACCGGTCCACGCGGCCAGCCTGCATGTGCTGGTGTCCGGCGCATCGGGTGCGCCGCAAGAGCTGGTGTACCACCTGCCGCTGCACCGGGTGTTTGAAGACAGGGTGCCCCGGCTCGCCGATCTGGATGCGGACGGACGCGATGAAATCATTCTTGTCGAAGCCGACGCGCTGCGTGGTGCGGCTGTGGTGGTGTTGGGGTTGCGCGCCAGCCAGCAGCCCCGCGCCGCCAGGGATGCGGATTCAGGCCGGACCCTGTCCGAAGTGGCCCGCAGCCCTCATGCCGGCGCCACCTTCCGCTGGCTCAACCCGGTGGGCGTTGCCGACTTCGATGGCGACGGCAAGCCTGACATTGCCAGCGTAACCACACCCCATGTGGGCGGCGTGCTCACGCTGTACCACTTTCGCCCGCCCCGGCTCGAGGCCTACGCCAGGGCGATGGATGTCTCCAACCATCGCATGGGCGCGCTGGAGCAGCAACTGGCGGTGACGGTTGAACAGCCTGGCAGCCGGCCCACGATCGTTGTGCCGGACATGCAGCTTGCGGCCCTGCATGCACTGCGCTGGGACGCGCCGGGACAATGGACAGAGCTTGCCGATCCCAGACCGCTGCCGGCACGCGTCGAACGGCTCACCGCTTTGGCCGGTGGCGGTTGCCTGCTGCTGGCGGACGCCTCGTGGTGGCGCGTAATGCTGAGGCCCTAGGGCCGCAGCTTCACCCGTGTTTGCCCGCCGTCCAGCCCTGGGCACCCAGGGCCTGCGTGGCCACGGCCGTGGGGCTGGCTTCGAGCGGCGTGGCCATGGTGTCGTTCCAGCGATTCAAAAAGGCAAACATCGCCACCACGCCGAGGATTTCGGTGATTTCATTGTCGTTCCAGTGCTGCTGCAGCTGTGCAAATTGTTCGTCGGTCACGGCGTTGGGCTGGCTGGCCGCGGCCAGGGCAAAGTCCAGGGCCAGGCGCTCGCGCTCGCTGTAGAGCGGGCTGCTGGCATAGGTCCACACATCGGCGAGCTTGGCTTCGCTGATGCCGAAGTTTCTGGCGCCCAGCAGGGTGTGGGCCTGGCAATACAGGCAGCCCGCCACCTTGCTCACCACATGGCCGATCAGCCGCCGAAAGCCCAGGTCCACCTCGCCTTCGGGGTCCATCACCGCGCCGTTGAGCTGCGCCAGCGCCTGCACGAGTTTGGGCTTGCGCTGCATGGTCAGCACGCTGTTGGGCGTGAAACCGAGCGTGGTCAGGAAGAAGTCGAAATGCGGCTTGAGCGCCGGCGTGGTGTCGGGCGGCAGGGGTGCAAGGCGTGGCATGGCTGGGGTGTCCGTTGGAGGCGTTGGTTGGAGGGTTAACGGGCTTCGGTGCCCGGCGCTGCGGCCGCGTCGAAGACGCCGCTGAGCAGTTCCGGCAAGCGATCGATGCGCATCTTGAAGCCGCAGGCCTGCGCATGGCCGCCGCCGCCCATGCTCTCGGCCAGCGCGATGCAATCGAAGCCGCGTTGCGAACGCAGTCCGGCCTTGACCACGCCGCCGGGGGCCACCGTCCACATCAGCGCAAAGGTGCCGCTTTGTCTTGAAAGCAGGTCGCCCACCAGGCTGTGAAACACGCCGGGTGCGTTGACCATCAGGCCGTGCTGGCCGTTGAAGGTCACAGGCTGGGCGTTCTCGGCGATGCCGGCCGCGAGTTTGCTGAATTTTTCGTCCATGGCCTGGCCGCGCGCCATGAAGGCCACCACCTGTTCAGGGCTGAATGCGGCAATCGCCGCCCAGCGCGCAAAGTCGTGCGGCTCCATGTCGAGCGCCGCCAGAAAGGCCGGGCTCTCGGGGTGGCGCCAGACCCAGATGTCGCGGTCCTCGATGTAACGCACGAGGTCCGGCAAGGGGGTGGCGGGATGAAAAAACTCCCAGGCCAGACGGGCGCCGCATTTGTCCATGTCGAAGTGCACCACACCGCAACGGCAGGCAAAACCCGTGAGTTTTTCTGCGGCGCTTTTATGGTGGTCCAGCATCACGAGTTTGGCGGCCCGTTCTTCGATGCCGCGCAGGATGTCTGCAGAAAACGAAAAATCGAGGATGTACACCGCGCGCCCGGCCAGCGCCGGCAGGTCATCAATCGAGCGCGTGTCGCCGTGGTCCAGCCCCACCAGCTCGGCCCGGCCTTCGTAATACAGCCAGGCGGCCAGGGCCGCGGCAAAGCCGTCCGGACAGCCGCGGCCGTGGTACAGGATCAGGGGCTGCGGGTCGTTTCTGTCGGGCGCAACCAGCAGTTGCAGGGGGAGTATGGTTTTCATGGCCCTCCGATTGTCGCCCGGCGGCGGCATGGCCTTTCCCCGGGATCAGTCCCGGGGCGCCGCCCCGGTCGGCGGCCGGCGGCTGGCGGCCTCTTCGGCGCTTTCCATGTGCTCGCTCGGCCGGTCGGTGTGCGACACCCAGAGGCCGTCGGCCACATAACCGGGGCCTTTCATGATCATCACGATGACGCAACCAAAAGCCACCGTGACCACCATGGACCAGTGAAACAGGATGGCGCCCAGCACGATGTAGCCCACCATCTGCTCCCAGCGGGCCTGGGCCGCACCGGCGGCGGGATCGTTGAACAGGTACACCAGCCCCAGCACCAACAGGGGCAGCAGCGTGCCCACCGCGGCAATCAGCGGCAGCTTGCGCCACAGCGTCCATTCCAGGCCGCTGGCGGCGCGCCGGGAGTTCGGGAGTTTTTTCAACCAGTTCATCGCGGGCACGGCACTCCATGAAAAGCTTGTTGCGTGGTGTCCAGTGTTCCACGTCGGGGACCGCCCGGCCATGACATGGATCAGGGGGCATTGCAGAATGTTTTTTAGTTTTAGCCCAGCTGTTACCGCCCTGCAGCAGCACGCACCTTTGTCCATGTCGAGCGTGCGGGAGACTCCCCTCCCCCCGCCGAGGCGGGAACCAATCCGCGCCAGCCGGCTCCATCGTGCAAGCGTTTGCGCGCATGGCCGCAAAGCCCCCAAGGAAGCCCATGCTCAGAACCCTCAAAGACCTGTTTGACACTTTCGCGGCGCCCGCCCGGGCGCAATCCCCCGGCGAGCGCGAACATGCGCTGCAGCTGGGCACCGCCGTGCTGTTGGTGGAGGTCATGCGTGCCGACCCCACCATCAACGCCGCCGAAAGGGCCGCGGTACTGGACACGCTGCGCGGAAAATTTTCGCTCGCCGACGACGAGCTGGCCCGGCTGCTGGAACTGGCCGAGGACACGGCCAGGACCAGCCACGACTACCACCGCTTCACCTCCGCCATGAACGAGCACTTCACGCAGGCGCAAAAGATCCACATGGTGGAGACCATGTGGCAGGTGGCGTATTCAGACGCCCACCTCGACGCGCACGAAAACCACCTGATCAGCAAGATTGCCGGCCTGCTGCATGTCACGCATGGCGAATACATAGGCGCCAAGATGCGCGCCAAGGAGGCCGCCGGCCATGCCTGAGCGGGCGTCTGGCATCTGAAACTGCTCTGCTATTGATAGCTGCTTCCGCCCGTTCCAAAAGGGCTGTGGGCACTTTTTACATACTCCCGCCAGCCCGTCTCAGTGTGATGGTTTGACGGCCGCAGCGGCGAGAATCCTGAGGAGTCTGGAAGTGTTCATGCAAGGACCTTTTATGCGTCCGGCGCGCACCCATCCAGTCATCAAAAGCTCAGCCCCTGGCCGGCTTCTTCAATCGTCTGGCCATCACGGATGTGATAGATGCGCTTGAACGTGGGGATGATTTTTTCGTCGTGGGTCACCACGATGATCGCGGTCTGGGCCTGCCGGGCCATCTGGTTGAGGATGCGCATCACGGCGAGCGCCCGTTCGCTGTCCAGCGGGGCGGTGGGTTCGTCGGCCAGGATCACAGGCGGACGATTCGCCAACGCCCGCGCAATCGATACGCGCTGCTGCTCACCGCCCGACAGTTGCGAGGGCTCGGCCCTGGCGCGGTGGGCCACATCCAGCGCGGTCAGCAGTTCCAGCGCCCGGGCCCTTGCCTGGGCGTTGGATACACCAGCCAGCATGGGCAGCAGGGCCACGTTGTCGGTGATGTCCAGAAAGGGAATCAGGTACGGTGCCTGAAACACAAAGCCGATGCGGTCGCGCCGCAGGGCACGCAGGTCGGAGGTGGTCCAGCCGTTGTCGTAAATCACATCGTTGCCCAGCGTCATGCGCCCCGACGTGGGTTCAATGATGGCACCCAGGCATTTGAGCAGCGTGCTTTTGCCCGAGCCCGAGGGGCCCACCAGTCCCACGACCTCGCCGGGGCCCACGGTCATGTTGACGTTCCTGAGTGCCTCGACGGCGGTGTCGCCCTGCCCATACACCTTGCGCAGGCCTTCAATGCGGATGCCGCCGGCGCTTGCCGGAGTTGCCGGGGTCATCCGATCGCCTCTGCAGGATCGACCTTGAGTGCCGCGCGGATGGCCAGGGTGCTGGCCAGCGCACAGATCAGCAGCGTGCCGCCCAGACCCATCATGGCGTCCTGCGTCAGCAGCAGCACAAACTTGGGAAACACCGGCGCCCAGAGGGTGGCGCTCACCTTGCCGACGACAAAACCAATCAACCCCAGGCCCAGCGCCTGCTGCAGGATCATGCTGGCGATCGTCAGGTTGCGCGTGCCGATGAGCTTGAGCACCGCGATCTCGCGGATCTTGCCCAGTGTCATGGTGTAGATGATGAAGGCCACGATGGCTGCGCTGACCACCGCCAGAATCACCAGGAACATGCCGATCTGTCTGGCCGAAGTGGCAATCAGCTTGGCGACCAGAATTTCCTCCATGCCGTCCCGCGTGAACACCTCCAGGTGCTTCCAGCGGCGAATCGGCTCGGCCACCTGCCCGGCCTCGAACCCGGGTGCCAGTTGCACCAGCACGGCATTGACGTTGTGGCTGCTGGTCTGCAGCGCCTGCACTGCATCAAGCAGGCCCGGCACGCCGGGGCGGTTGAAGGCCGGGTTGGTGGCGGTTCGGGTGCGGTCGTTGACGATGGCGTCGTTGTCTTTCAGGAACTGCGCCTCCTGGGCGTCCTTGAGCGGGATGAACACCATCGGGTCGCCGCCCGAGGACACCATGCGTTGCGTCAGTCCCACCACGGTGTAGTCGTGGCGGCGGATGCGGATGCGCTCGCCCAGGGCAAAGCCGGTTTTCACATCGGCCACGGCTTCGTAATGGCCGCGTGTGAGCTGGCGGCCCGCCACCAAATGGCCCGGCTCGCCAGGCTGGCCGGATTCCATCCCGACCACCATGGCGCGAATGTCGTCGCCGTCGTGGCTTTGAACCTGCATGGTGAAGTAGGTCACGTTGGCTGCCTGCGCCACACCGGGCATGCCGCGCACGCTGCGCACCACATCGTCTTTCAGGCTCGACGATTCGGCATACGGCCCCTGCGTGTCTTTTTGCACCACCCACAGGTCGGCCCGGCTGTTGGTCAGCAGGGCCTGTGCGTCATCGACCATGCCGCGGTAGACACCGGCCATGGTCAGCGTCACACCGATCAGCAGGCCCAGGCCCAGGCCCGTGAGCACAAACTTGCCCCAGCTGTGCGCAATGTCGCGCCCGGCCAGACTGATCACGGTGAGGTCCCTTTGCGTCCGTCCTTGACCAGCGTGTCGACCACCTGCACGCGGGCGCCGGGGGTGAGGGCCTTCTGGCTGTACACCACCACCTCGTCACCGGCTGTGAGGCCGGCCATCACCTGCACCTGGCCATCCAGACTGCGAACGCCCAGCCGCACCGGCGCGAACACCGGCTTGCCATGTTCGATGCGCCAGACACCGGTTTCACCCTGGCGATGCTGGATGCTGGCACCGGGCACCAGCAGTGAGGAAGCTGTTTCGGGCAGCTGCAGCGTGACTTCGGCCAGCTCACCCACGGAGGCACCCATCGCGCTGGCAGTCGGCGCCTGCGCAAAGGCCACCTGGGCGATACGCTCCTCGGTCACGCTGTCGGCCAGCAGCTCCACGCGCGCAACCTGGCCCGGCATGGGCGCACCCGGATGCGAACGCAGCACGATGCTGGCGGTCAAGCCCGGCGCGAGGCCGGCCGAACGCCCCTGGTCCACCCGCATTTTCACCCACAGGCTGGCCGGGTCGATCAGGCGCAGCACAGGCTGGCCGGCCACCACGGTGGTGCCGGCTTCGGCGTCGCGGCTGGTAACCACTCCATCGGCCGGGGCCAGCAGACGGACGTTGCCGCGTTGCTGTTGCAGGCCAGCGCGCTCTGCCTTCTGGCGGGCCACGTCCTGGCCAGCGCCGGCCAGATTGGCCTGGGCCGCCTGCAGAGCAGCGTCAGCGGACGCTTTTTCCTGCATGCGGGATTCAAGCGCAGCGGCACTGATGAAATTTTGCGCGGCCAGCTCCTCGTTGCGTCTGGCATTGATGGCGGCCAGTTCCCGCCGGGCCGCAGCGTCCTTCAACTGGGCCTGCGCCGCTGCCTGCGTGCTGCCCGCGCGGGCCAGCGAGGCATCCAGGGCCGCGAGGCGCTGGTCGAGATCCACCGGGTCCATGTCGGCTAGCAACTGCCCGGCCTTGACCGTGTCGCCCACGTCCACCCGGACAGCCAGCACCCGGCCCGCCGCCGTCGGGCCCACCATCCAGCTGCGCCGCGCCTCCACGGTGCCGATGCCAAAAATCGCGGGGGCCAGACGGCCCTCCTGCACCCGTATGACCGTGATGCGCGTGGCCGCCAGCGGGCCGGTGCGCAGCGCCACCCAGGCCAACGCGCCCACCAGCACCACGACCAGGGCGCCCAGCGTGATGCGGCGTGAAAACGGAAGTTTGCTTTTCATGGGGTCTCCTTCAAGGCGGGGGCATGTCTGTCTGTCGCCGCTGTCCGGCCTCTCCCGGCGGCGAGCCCGCGCAGGTAAATCGTGAGCACGCCGCGAGCATGCGTGGTCACGGCGCGGACATCGCCACTGAGCAACGATTGCATGACCAGGCCCTGCACCGAACCAATGAACAGGACGGCGGCAGCCTGCAGGTCCGTGCCCGGCGCCAGCAAGCGCTGGTCCTGCGCCTGCTGCAACACACCCATGAGCAAGCTCCGGTATTTCTGCATCAAGCTGCGCACGCCGGCCTTGAGTGCGGTGTCCTGCGCGTGCTGCAGCTCCTGAAAGATGAGCCGGGGAACGCCGGGATGGGCCACCACAAAGTCCACATGCGCCATGAACATCGCCTGCAACGCTGCCATCGGGGTGGGCGCCGCGCCAGCGGCCGTTTGCAGCCGGGCCATCAGCGTGTCGGAAGCCCCGTCCAGCACGGCCAGCCAGATGGCCTCCTTGCTGGCAAAGTGCCGGAACACCGCGCCCTGGCTGATGCCCACGGCCTGCGCCAGATCGCCCGTCGTGATGTCAGCCGGGCTGCGCTGCGCGGCCAGTTGCAGGGCGGCCTCCACCAAGCCAGCCTGGCGGACTTCCGTGGCCTGCTTGAGGCGCTTGCCGGTTGCTTCTGCATGCATGGGCATCCAAGTAATTAATCAATTACTTGGATTATGGCTTCATCCTTGTTGCCGCGCAGGCAGGGGTCCGACCAAACTTTGATCAAGGTCAAACAACACGGCCAGGACCAGCCACGACCACCCCTGCTTTGCTCCGCCGTGAACGAGCACTTCATGCAGACGCAGAAGATTCACATGGTGGAAACCATGTGGCAGGTGGCGCCTGAAACTGCTCTGTTATTGATAGCTTCTCACGCCCGTCGCACAAGGTCTATAGCTTATTTTCAATCAGGAGAATCGCACACACTCACGATGGAGCCTGCATCAGCTCCCAGAGCCGCGCCGGTGAGATCGGCATCTGCAGCGCCCTGGCCTGGGCGGCCATGCCGCGGCGGGCCAGTGCGTCGGCCACGGCGTTGACCACCGTGGGGCCGGCACCAATGGTGCCGAGCTCACCGACGCCTTTGACGCCCAGCGGGTTGTTCAGGCAGGGGGTGGACTGGTCCATCTCGGTCCTGAAGTCGGGCGCGGTGTCGGCACGCGGCGCGGCGTAGTCCATCAGGCTGCCGGTCACGGGCTGGCCGGTCTCGCGGTCGTAGACCATGCGCTCGCACAGCGCCTGGCCGATGCCCTGCACGGCGCCGCCGTCGAGCTGGCCACGCACAATCATCGGGTTGACGACGCGGCCCACGTCGTTGACCGAGGCGTAGGCCACCACCGCCACATGGCCGGTCTGCGGATCGACCTCGACCTCGCTGATGTGGCAGCCATTGGGCCAGGTCGGCCCGGCCACCGTGGTGGTGGAATCCACAAAAATGCGTTGGTCGCTCTGACGCCCTGCGAGGTCGAAGAGACCGATACGCAGGTCGGTGCCGGCGACCGTGAAGTCGCCACCGGCGTAAACCACATCCTCCGCGGCGGCCTCGAACTCCTTGGCCGCAAGCTGCTTGCCCAGTGCAATCGCCTTGTCGGCACCGGCGCGTACCGCCGAACCGCCGGTGAACAGCGAGCGTGAACCGGCGCTGCCAAAACCGTTGCCGCGGTCTGTGTCGCCCATCACCACCCGCACCTGGTCCGCGGGCACGCCAAAGGCATCGACCACCAGCTGGGTCAGCGTGGTGGCAATACCCTGCCCCATGGCGTTGACGGCGGTGAAGACTTCGATCATGCCGTCGGCCTGCACCGCGACCGTCACGGTTTCTTCCAGCGCATTGCCGCCGGTCCACTCGAGAAACGTGGCAATGCCCAGGCCGCGCATTTTTCCATTCGCGGCCGACGCGGCCGCCCGCGCATCAAACCCTTTCCAGTCGGCCAGCACCAGCGCCTGGTCCATCACCGACTCGAACTTGCCGGTGTCATACACCTGGCCCATGGGGTTTTTGTAGGGCATCTGCGCGGGCTGGATGAAGTTGCGCCGGCGCAGTTCAATGCGGTCGATGCCGGTCTGGCGCGCGGCCTCGTCCATCAGCCGCTCCATCGTGAAAATCGCTTCGGGCCGACCCGCGCCGCGGTAGGCGCTGGTGGGTGCGGTGTTGGTCAGCACGGCGCTGAAATGAAAGTCTATGGTCTGGATGTCGTAGACGCTGGTCTGCACCCAGGGGCCGATCAGCAGCTGGATGGCCACACCCGCGCCGGTGGCATACGCACCCACATTGGCCAGCGAGGCCAGGCGCAAGGCGAGTATTTTCCCGTGCTCGTCGAGCGCCAGTTCGGCGCGGCTCTGCACGTCGCGGCCGTGGTACGCGGACGTGAATTCCTCGCTGCGCTCGGCCACCCATTTGACCGGTCGCTGCAGGGCCCGGGCGCAATACGCGGCGGCAATGTCTTCGGGGTAAACGCCGGTCTTCATGCCGAAGCCGCCGCCCACATCGCCGACCACCACCCGCACCTGCTCCTGCGCCATGCCCAGCGCGTCACACACCGAGTTGCGCACACCGGTGGGCATCTGCGTGCTCATGCGTATCGTCAGGCGCTGCGAGGTCTGGTCAAACGCGACCAGCACCGAGCGCGGCTCCAGGCTCAACGCATGTAGGCGCTGGTTGACGATGTCCAGCGCCACCACATGGCGGGCTTTGGCAAAGGCCGCGGCGGTGGCTTCCACGCTGCCATAACGCGTTTCGCAGGCGATGTTGTCGGGCGCTTGCGGCACCAGTGCGGGGGCGCCGGGCGCGGTGGCGTCGTTCATGTCCACCACCATGGGAAGCTCGTCGTAGTCCACCATCACGGCTTCGGCCGCGTCACGGGCCTGCTGCAGGGTCTGCGCAACCACGGCGGCAACCGCCTCGCCGACGAAACGCACCCGTTCATGGGCCAGCACGCGGCGCACGGGCGAGACCCCGGGTGAGCCGTCGGCCCTGGGAAAACCGCTGGAGCCGGGAATCGGCTTGACTCCGGCGGCTGCCAGGTCGGCGCCGGTCACGATCTTCAGCACCCCCGGCATGGCCAGCGCGGCGGCGCTGTCCACCGCCACGATGCGTGCGTGCGGGTACGGTGAACGCACAAAAAACAGGGCCGCCTGCTCGGGCTGGGTCACGTCGTCGGTGAACTGGCCGGCACCGGCCAGCAAGGCATCGTCTTCGAGGCGGCGAACGGCCTGCCCGCTGCCAAAGCGGGTCGGTTGAATGGCTGCTGCGGGCGTGGTGGACACAAAAAGCTCCTGAAAATGGTCCCGGACCGAAAGAAAATAGGTAGCAGCCACTATAAGTCCATTGCACCGATCCGTCCGGCGCGATGCCGGCAAGCCCCCCGGGGCGCCCTGCCCTTCGCATTTGGCCGACAATCAGGCCATGCCCCTACCTCCCCCCCCCATCCGCAGGCACAGCAACAAGGCCAACAACGAACTTTTGGTCAAGGGACTCCTGTGCGCCCTGATCGGCCTGGCCGTGCTGGTATCGCCTTACTTCATCACTTCGCCGGGCATGCAGGGCATCGTGGCCAACTCTTCCCTGGTAGGCTGGTTTGCACTGGTGCTGGGCCTTGGTTTTATCGGCGTGTATGTGCGCCGGCGGCTGGCCGGCAGGACCGGCCCGTCGGGTCCGCTGTAGCTTCGGCACAGTTCCGCCACTCCGAGGTGCTACTTTTTTTGTAGCTTGAGGCGTCCGCAGCGCAAGGGCTGGTACCTGTAGGGGCATGCAAAGCCGGCGCCCCTGGCGATCGGCACAGGCCCTCCGGCACTTGAAGCGCACTGTCCTACACCGCTGCAGTGCAATCCCTTGCGCCAGTCCCGCGGTCATCGCGGGAGACTGGCTACGTGACTCCCATGAACCTTGCCGCCGGAACCCTCCAGGGAACCGGTCACCCTTCCCCCGCCCGACGCCCCGCGGCGTTGAAAGCCTATATCGTTGAGGACAACGCGGTCATCCGGGACAACCTGGTGGAAACCTTGACCGAGCTGGCCGGCGTGCAGACGGTGGGTTACGCGGAAACCGAACTAGGTGCCTGCACCTGGCTGGCCCAGCACCCGCGCGACTGGCAACTGCTGGTCGTCGATCTTTTCCTGCAACAGGGCAGCGGGCTGGGTGTGCTCAGGGGCTGCGGGCAGCGCTCGCGGCAGCAACGCGTGGTGGTGTTGTCCAACTACGCCACGGATGACATCCGCCGGCGCTGCCTGGCGGGCGGTGCAGATGCGGTGTTCGACAAGTCCACCGAACTCGACCAGTTCCTGGCCTACTGCACGCGCCCGCACTGAAGAGCCTCAGGAGGAGACTCAGGAGATTCAGGCCAGGGCCACCTCGATGCGGCGCGGCCTGGCCTCTTCGGCCTTGGGAATGGTCAACCTGAGCACCCCGTTGTCGAGTTTCGCCTCGATCTTTGCCGGGTCCAGTTCCCGGCTCAAGGTGAAGGTGCGACGGTACAGCGGGTTCAGTACCTCGCCGTAGATCAGCGTCATGTCGGCCCCCACCGGCGCCGCCGCAGCCCCTTCAATCACCAGGCTGTCGCCGTCCACCCGCACGGCCAGCCGGTCCCTGGCCACGCCGGGCAGGTCGGCCAGCACGGTGAAGCCGGCATCATCTTCAAAAACATCCACAGGCGGCAGCACCGCCGTCGTGCGCTGCGATGCAGCACCTTGCGCGCTGTCTGCGTCCGGGGTCGCTGGCGCCACATCGCGGGCGGGGTTGCTCTGGCGCAAAGCTGTGTTCTGGTTCATCACATGCTCCTTGAAGGAAATAAAAAGGTTCAGGGGTTCAGTGGATCTGGATCTGGCGCGGCTTGGACGACTCGCGGCGCGCCACCGTGACGCGCAACAGGCCATCGCGGTAGCTGGCGTTGATGGCTGCGGGATCGGCGTCTTCGGGCAGCGAGATCACGCGCCGGAAAGCGCCTTCGAAGCGCTCTTTGGCGTAAACCGCCACCTTGTCATTGGCCGGCTGTTCTGCCTTGCGTTCGCCGGCCACGACCAGCAGACCCTTGTCGACGGTGAGCTGCAGCGCGGCGGGGTCGATGCCCGGCGCCAGCGCCAGCACTTCGATGGCTTCGGGCGTACTGCCCACATTGATCACCGGGAAGGTGTCGCGCGGCATGGCGCGTATGCTGCGCGCGCCCTCGCGCCGGAAAACCTGCTCGAAGTTCTGCTGCAGGCGGTTGAGCTCGGCGAAGATGTCGCCGTACAGGTTCAATCCGTTCATGATGACAATCTCCTTTCGTGAAAATCATGAAGGGGCGGCAGGTCAGGTGGGCTGCCAGCCGGCCGGGGCACAGCCCCGGCGTTATTGAAACCGCGGTCGTCCACGCATGGACGACCCCTGACGGCAGGGACATAGTGGCTGGCGCGCCGCGTTTCAAGAGCCCGGCTGCGGGATTTTTCAATTCCGCCAGCCGCGTCGGGATTCGCTTTTTTCCTACAGGCGGCATGTTTTTCCAGCGACACACGGCCCGTCACATGTCTGCCATCGTGGGATATCTTCTGCAACTTACGCGAGGTTTCATGTCCAGCACGCCGCTGAAAGAAGTCGCCCGGTTCATGACGGCGCAATCACTGCTTCTGACCACCGCCGAGTCATGCACCGCCGGCCTGATTGCGTCCCACCTTGCCGACGTGCCGGGTGCGGGTGAACTGCTGGAAAGTGCCTGCGTCACCTATTCGCCCGGAGCCAAGCAGCGCCGCCTGGGGGTCAGCCCGGACACCATTGCGCGCTTCAACCTGACCAGCGAGCAGGTGGCCGCCGAGATGGCGCAGGGCGCACTGCGCAGCAGCCAGGCCAACCTGGCGGTGGCCAATACGGGCGTGACCGACAACATCGACCCGGCGATTCCCGCCGGCACGCAATGTTTTGCCTGGCTCTTTTCAGGAAAGGACGGCCAGCCACCGAGGCTGTTCACCGAGACCCGGCGATTCAACGGCGCGCGTAATGACATCCGTGACCAGGCGGCGCGGCACGCGCTGTCGAGAATTCCGTTTTACTACGCAGCCTTCAAGGGCGGCGATACCCTTTCCGAAGTCGCCACGCCGGGGCCTTCCTGAAAGGCCGGCGCCCGATCCGCTGCGCGCCGTCGTCAGTCCTCGCGCGGAGGACGCGGGATTTTCTTGAAACGCACCAGGCGGTCGGTCTCTATACGGTCCTTCTTGACCTGCCGCTCGGCATCAAGCAGCTGGCCAGCGGCCAGCCACTGGGCGAACTCCTCGGGCGTTTCCAGCGTGACGCGGCCCAGCGTGGCGGCGCGGAACTCGTAGATCACGATCTCCGCGGCTTTCTGCAGGTTCACGCGTCCCTTGGACAACACCGCACCGCGCTTGCGGCCGATCTCCTCGAGCAGTTGCTCGTCGGTGATGCCAGGCGTCAGCTTGAGCTTGTAACGCGCCTCCAGCAGGGCCGGGTAGGCCTGGATCAGGTAGTCCAGCAGTTCCAGCGCCACCTCTTCCTCGTTGAAGGCATTGCGGCCGATGGCGCCGCTGGCGGCCAGGTTGTAGCCACTCTTGGCGACGATGATGCGCGGCCAGAGCATGCCCGGCGTGTCCCACAGGTAAAAGCCGTCGGCCAGCACGATGCGCTGCTCGAGCTTGGTGATGCCGGCCTCGTCGCCGGTCTTGGTGGCGCGTTTGCCGGTCAGGGTGTTGATCAGCGTGGACTTGCCGACGTTGGGAATGCCGCAGATCAGCACCCGCATGGGCTTGACCATGCTGCCGCGCGTTGGCGCCAGCGCGTGGCAGGCGTCGATCAGGCGGCGCGCCGGCGTGGTCTCGCTGGCGTCGAGCGCAATCGCGCTGGTACCGGGCAGGCTGTTGTAGTGCGCGAGCCAGAGCGGCGTGCGCGCCGGGTCGGCCAGGTCCTGCTTGTTGAGCACCTTGAGCGCGGGCTTGGCGCCGGTCAATTCGGCCAGCATGGGGTTGGCGCTGGAGCCGGGCAGGCGCGCGTCCAGCAGCTCGATGACCACATCAATTTCCTTGATGCGCTCACTGATCGCCTTCTTGGTCAGGTGCATGTGACCGGGGAACCACTGGATAGCCATTGTCTGAGTGTTCTTTCTTTTCGTTGGCAGGACGCTGCAGCTCGATGCAGCCGGCCAGCAGGGATTGTCACCCACCCGGGCGACCCGGCCTGACAGGCAGACCTTCCCCTCGCCTACGCGGCGACCGGCCCTGGCGCGGGAAGATGGTGAACTGGTCGCGCCATGGCGGCTTGACCCCATTTTCACCGCGCAGCCCCGTCCGCGCTTTCAAGGAGTACCCATGAAGATACTGATGGTTTTGACATCGCACGATCAGCTCGGCGACACCGGCAAAAAAACCGGCTTCTGGCTGGAAGAATTTGCAGCCCCCTACTACGTCTTCAAGGATGCCGGCGCGGACATCACGCTGGCCTCCCCCCAGGGCGGGCAACCGCCGCTGGACCCGAAAAGCGACGCTGCCGACGCGCAGACCGGCGCCACACGCCGCTTCAAGGAAGATCCCCAGGCCCGGCAGGCGCTGGCGCACACGGTCAAGCTGGCCGGCCTGAAGGAGGCGGACTTTGACGCCGTGTTCTACCCCGGCGGCCACGGCCCGCTGTGGGACCTGGCCGAAGACAGGGACTCGATCGTGCTGATCGAGCGCATGTTCGCCGCCGGCAAACCGGTGGCCGCGGTCTGCCACGCACCCGGTGTGTTGCGCCACGTGAAGGCCGCCGGCGGCGCACCGCTGGTCCAGGGCAAAAAGGTTGCGGGTTTCACCAACACCGAGGAAGCGGCGGCGCAGCTCACCGATGTCGTGCCCTTCCTGGTGGAAGACATGCTGCGCAACAACGGCGGCGACTACAGCAAGGGCGCCGACTGGCAGTCCCATGTGGTGAACGACGCCAACCTGATCACCGGGCAGAACCCGGCCTCGTCCGAAGCGGCGGCCCATGAAGTGCTGCGTCAACTGGCCCTGCTGCCGGCCTGAGCCCCGAGGGGCCTGCGCGCAAGAAAAGCCGCCGCTTACACGGCGGCAGCGGCCTCGCGGCGGGGCAAGCCCAGCCGGTCGGCAGAGACATACTGCTGGCGGTAGATCTCGAAAGGCATGGTGTCGGCCGCTTCTATCTTTTTCTGCTCGGCGACGGACTGGCGCGACAGCGCCTCGAACGCGGCCTGCTGCTCTGCGGAAAATGGCAGGCCGAGCAGCGCCTCTTTGGTCAGGGTCGAGCGGGAACGCGCAAACGCCACAAAAGAGTTCTCGTGGTCCTTCGCCATGGCCGCCAGCACGCGGGCCGACGGCAGGGTGGCGGGGTCCAGCAGTGCCGCCTCGGCGGCCAGCAGGGTGTCGCTGTACTGCGTGCCCCCGTTCGCCGCGTCCAGCGCGGCGGCAATCGGCACGCACTGCGCCACCACCTCGGCACCCCAGCCGGTCAAAGGTACCTCGCGCCCGGCGCGCTTGAGCAGCAGGCCGCTCTGGCGCCCGCGCGCCGCCGTGTGGTGCTGGTTGTGCTTGAGTTCGGCGATTTCCTGCGGCGTGTCCGGCGGGCTGTCGCTGAGCAGGCAGTGCAGCAAAAACACATCGAGAAAACGCATGGTCTGGGCGTTGATGCCGACCGGCTCGAACGGGTCCAGGTCCATCAGGCGCACTTCGATGTATTCGACGCCGCGCTCGCGCAGGGCATGCAAGGGGCGTTCGCCCGGGAAAATCACGCGCTTGGGGCGAATGGTGCCGTAGAACTCGTTTTCGATCTGCAGCAGCGTGGTGCCCAGCTGGTTGTAGTCGCCGCCGGGGTTCTGGATGCCCACCGCCTCATAGGCCGGGTAAGGCCGTGTCAGTGCGTCCTGCAGCGACGCGCCATAACCTTCCAGGCTGTTGTAGCTGACGGCCAGCGAGGCCTGCGCATCGCTCTGGTAGCCCAGGCGCCCCATGCGCAGCGAGGTGCCGTGCGGCATGTACATGGTGCTGTCCGAGAGCTGCTGCAGCTCGTGCTGGCGCCCGGCGACAAAAGAGGAACACACGGCCGGCGAGGCGCCGAACAGGTAAAGCAGCAAAAACGCATGGCGGCGGAAGTTGCGGATCAGCGCAAAGTACTGCTCGCTGGTCACCTCGGGCAGCGACCAGTTGTAGTGGATGCCCGAGATGGTCTGCATGCGCCGGCCATAACGGTGCGACAGGCCCATGCGGTAGACGCTTTTGGCGCGCCCGACATTGGAAGAGCCGAAACGCGCGATCGGAATCGTCTCGTCGGTCGGCAGGCCGCAGGGCATGCTGGAAACCCAGAGCATTTCGTCGCCAACCGCCTGCATCGCGCGGTAGGTGAACTGGTGAATCTGCGTGAGTTCGCGCAGCGCGGCGTCCGCGCCGTCGCCCAGGCCCTTGTGCGCGGCGGTGACCAGTTCGACCTGGGACTCGCTGAAGTCGGTGGTGATGCACGGGTGCGTCAGGGCCGAACCCAGCGCGACCGGGTGCGGCGTCAGCGCCAGCGCGCCGCCGGGCTGGGCGCGCAGGCTTTCCTTCTCGATGCCGCGACGCATGCCTTTCAGCCTGGCAGGGCCGAGCGCCTGGAGGCGGTCTCCCAGAAGCGCGGCAGATCGCGCATGCAAGCTGGTCATATAGTTTTCCCTCTGAATCTTTCGTGGCGTGCAAGGTATCACAGGCCGGGGTTGTTTGCAGGCGGCGCGGCCTGGCGCTTGGCCGTGCCGCGCAGCCCGGCGAGGCCTGCCGTTTTCGGTCCGTACGAGTTACTATTGTTTTGATAGCTGGTCGCGCCCGTCCTGATTGGGCCAGAGCACGATTTCGTTTAAAAATACAGCCGTCCGCAGCCGGCGGACCTGAAACCCGGCGCGGCCCCCTTACGGGAAAGCCCTTACGGCTGCCGGATTTCGCTCGAGACGTTAGGACAACACCCGCAGCAGCCACTGGTTCATGTCGGCGATCTCTTCCATGCAGACCGAGTGTTCCATGTCGTAGTCGTGCCATTCCACCGGATAACCCAATGCCGTCAGCGCTTCGCGTGCCCCGGTGGCCGCGGCCAGCGGCACCACGCCGTCGCGCTTGCCGTGCGCCAGGAAAATCGGCAGACCTTCGTTGGCCGGGCTGCGCTCTGCCGCCACGGTATGCGCCAGCGGCAGATAACCCGACAGGCCCATGATGCCGGCCAGGCGTTCGGGATAACGCAGGCCCGTCATCAGCGCCATCGCGCAGCCCTGGGAAAAACCGGCCACCACGATGCGGCTGGCCGGAATGCCGCGCGAGACCTCGCGTTCCAGCAGCGTGTTGATGGTGGCCTGGGTCTGGCGCATGCCGGTTTCGTCCTGGCCCGCCGTCAGGTTGGCACCCAGGATGTCGTACCAGGCGGGCATCTGGTAGCCGCCGTTGATGGTGACGGGAATCACCGGCGCGTGGGGAAACAGAAACCGCACCGGGCCCACGCTGGACAAATCAAGCTGCTCGGCCACGGGAACAAAATCGCGGCCGTCGGCACCCAGGCCATGCATGATCAGGATGGTGGCGACGGGCTGCTCGCCCGTCTGGGCTTCGGTAACTTCAAGAGACATGGGTCAACCCGGTAGTCGGTGGGAAAGCCGGCCGCCGCAGGTCGGTGCATGCAGGCAGCGGGCGCAAGCTGCTGATTTTATGGCAATGCCCCGGCCGGCCTTGCGGTCAAACGCTTGCCGCCACGGGGCGATCATTGTTAGCATTTACTGTCAGCATTTTCTGACGCACATTGGACATGGGAGATTGCATGAAACTCATCCTTGCTGCCGCGGCCCTGACCGCCTCGTCACTGGCCCTGGCCCACAACTGCCCCAATGAAATGAAGGCGATAGACGCCAAGCTCGCCAGCAACCCCAAACTGGCCGCCGCCGACATGGGCAAGGTCAAGGCCCTGCGTGCCGAAGGAGAGACCTTCCACAAGGCCGGCAAACACGACGAATCGATGAAGGCCCTGGGCAACGCCAAAAAATTGCTGGGCCTGTGAGCCTGCACTGGCGCATCTTCTTCAGGCGCCCCGGTTCAACCAGGTGATGCTGAGCTGCAGCACTGTCGCAAACAGCACCCACACCAGGTAGGGGATGTTGACCCCCACCACCCAGCGCGCGCGCTGCCGGATGGCCACCATGGCCCAGACCAGCGTGGCCAGCACCAGCAGGATGTCGAGGCTGGCCAGCGCATTGTTTTTCAGGCCGAACTGGATGGGCGTGTACGCCAGGTTGAACAGCAGGTTCAGGATGAAAGGCAGCAGCACGCGAAACGGCAGGCGGCGCTTGAGATATTGCAGCAGCACAAACCCGAAGCTGATGGCGATGATGACGTAGAGAACCGTCCACACCGGGCCAAACACCCCTGCCGGTGGCGCAAAAAAAGGCTTGCTCAACTGGGCGTACCAGGCGGCGCTGCTGCTGTCCATGAAAATCCTTCGAAAAGCCCGTGATGAGGTCGCGTTGAAGTCGCGTTGACATCGCGATGACTGTTTTTAGCACCCGACGGGCTATCACATAAGCACCCGACGCTGATCCTCAGGTAGGACGTGGCCGCGCACGACTTTGCCCCACCCATGACAACATCTTCCGCCCCTGCCAGCCCCGACGCGGGCATGGCCTCGCGGACGCCGCCGTCCGAACCCACGACCTGCTGCGGCCCCGGCTGCAACGGCTGCGTGTGGGAAAGTTACTACGCTGCGGCCGCCTGGTGGGAGGAAGAAGCGCTGCACAGGCTGGATGCTTGACTTGCCTTCCCACTTGGACGACCATCAATTGACAAGCCGGCACCGAACGGCCAGAGCGCTCTGGCCAGGGCCGGCCGCGAAGGGTTCACCACATGAGACAAGTGTTCGAGCGATTGCTGGGGCTGAAGAACAAGACGGCCGACGGTCAGGATTCCGGGCTGAAACCGGCGGCCCGCACGCCGGCGACAACCACCCGGGACAGCCAGCACACCATCGAGGACAACTCCGACAACGGCACGCGCCGCCAGCTCGTGCAGATGCTGCTGCGCGACTGCCTGCGCAGGCATGGCATTGCGGCGGACTGGGTGGAATGCCAGATGCTGGTGGTCAACAGCCGCAGCCGCGGCCCCGGCGTGTACGTGCGGCTGGTGCTGCGTCATTGGGACGCACGCCTGATGACCTATGCCTTCGCTTTCCAGAACGAGCTGCTCGCCGCGATCACCCAGTTCGAGCCACAGTCCGGGACCTGGCTGCATGGGATTTCCTGGGAATTCAAGGTCGGGGACAGCTGCCCCTTCCCCGACATGCCCGACCCGGCCATCTGGGGGCCGCCGGCACGTGCCGCCGCGCCCGCTGCGCTTGCCGCTGCAGCACCCGCAGCCGTCATGGCAGCAGCACCGGCCGTGCCGGCGGATGAGGCCGAAGACGATGTGATGCGCGACCTGAAGGACCTGCAAAACATGTTTGCGGCACGCGACGCCAGCATCGAGCAGGAGGCGGCAGCGGGCGCCCCTGCCGACTTCCAGCCCACGCAGCCTTCCGGGAATTTCTTGCCAATAGCCAGCTATTGGCTGCGAAATCCGCCTTGCATCCCATCCCGATCCGGCTGCCGCGCCTCCGCAAGGACTTATTCAGCGCTTCCTTAGGCCAGGCGCCCGCCTGATGGCCGACCGCGGCGATTGAGCATCAAATCGGCCTCCGGTCCATATCCCACCTGCGGGACAAGCTATTTATTTGATAGCAAACAACGTGCAACACGGCAGCAGCCAGCGCATCGGCTGACACAAGAACCGGCCACCCGCCTGCGCTGCCGCCACGGCTGCGGGCGGACAATGACCTCTTTGAAAGGCCTGCGCATGAACACCGCCCTGAAATACGCCCTCGCCGCCCTGCTGCCTGCCCTGTCCGGCGGCCAGGCGCTGGCCTGCTACACCGTCTACAACCGCGCCAACCAGGTGATCTACCATGCCGCGCAGGCCCCGGTTGACATGCGTTACCAATTGCACCAGACCCTGCCCGCGATTTTTCCCGGTGGCCACATGGTGTTTTCCATCACCGACACCTCGTGCCCGCCGGTCAACCTGACGCGCAGCAATATCAGGGATTCGGTGGGCGGCAGCGTGGCTTACGCGGCAGGGCCCGGAGAGGCCATGATGTCACCCAGGAACCGGCCGTACAAAGAGGCCCGGAACTAACGTCCCTCAAGCAAGGTGACCGGGTGAACGGTGCTTACTGCGAGTGCGCATCAAAAAACGCGTGCACCGGCGAGTCGTCCGGCAGCACATACACCACGCCCCGATTTCGGCCCAGCGTCGGGCCCACCACGGCTTCATAAAAAGCCACCGGCACCACCACACAGCCCAGCGAAATGCGGTTGTCCGCCGGACTGCCGGAGGCCAGTCGCTGCGCACGCTGCTCCTGGCTGCTGCCGGGACGCAAGCGGTGAATCGCCAGACCTTCCCGGTAGTTGACCCACACCACCTCCTCGCCCTGCAGGTTACGCCCGGGCTGCGACACAAAACGCCCGGCGGGGGTGGTACGTTCCGCCGGCAGGATGCGCGACAGCTCGCGCTCGCCGATGCCGGGCACCGCGTGGTCGCCGCTGGCCAGACCCAGCAACACGGCCGAGGCGCCGCGCAGGCGACCGCCCGGCCCGAACACAAACATCCTCGCGTTTTTCTTGTCGACAATGACAAAGGGCAGCCCCTGGTGGTCGGACGCGGCCAGCACCCGGCTTGCGGCGTAGCGGGCTTCGGCAGACGCTGCCTCCCCCGCAAAGTCTGCCGCCAGCACGGGCTGAGCTCGGGTGCCCGCTTTCGCCAAGGGGGCGGCAAACAGGGCCAGGACTCCCAGCGCCAGCGCGGCGCGCCGCATGCGGCTCTTGATGCTCATCCAGTTCCCCGGTGTGTTTGTGACGACACATCACCGGGCTTCTTCCCGAAGATGTAGGAAACATCCTACACGGCAAGGCCGCAAACTGGCAAGCCCGAATCAGGTCCGGATCTGAAAAGATTATTTTGATAGCAGTAGGCCCTTTGTTAAAAAGGGCTGGGGTGGGATTTAATCTGCAGTGGGCAGATCAGCGGCCGGGCGGGATGTAGGCGCCGTCTGACAGCACGACCCCGGTTCAGGACGGCTGGCGCGTGGCAACCAGGTCGCCAAACACGGACTGCAGCGGCCGCGTTTCAGGCAGGACATAAACCACGCCGCGTCGCGTGCCGAGCGCGGGCTTGACCACCGTGTCATAAAACCCGGCCGGCAGATTGATGCAGCCAAAGGAAATGCGGTTGTCGTCCGGTGTTGCGGATGCGAGCCGCTCCAGCCGGCGCTCTTTCGGGTCTTTCGCCCGCACGCGATGCATGGACACTGCCGCCGCGTAGTCCACCCAGACAATGTCTTCGCCAAAGGAGTTCACGCCGGGCAGGGAAACGAACCGGCCTGCAGGCGTGGTGCGTTCGTGCGGCAGGATGGCCGACATTTCACGCTCACCAATGCCGGACACCGAATCGTCGCCGACGGCAGAACCCATCAGGGCCGGGGTGGCGCCGCTGAGTTGTCCGTTCGGTTGAAAAACAAACACCCTGACATGCTGCTTGTCGACGATGACAAATGGCATGCCACGGTGATCGCGCGATGCCATCACCCAGTCGGCCATCTGGCGCGCTTGCAGCGAAGGCTCGTGGGACAGAAAATCTGCCACCCGGGGGAGGCCGTCCACGGCGGACACGACGGCACTTTGCCGGCTCTGTGTCGACGTGACATGTCCCGGCAGCACCAGAGCCAGCACGGCACAACCCATGCCCAGCCCCTTGAGGATGGCGTCGAAGGGTGAAGCGTCTGCCGGGGTCATGTCAGACATATCGGGATGTCAGGTTGCACGCGCAAACGGAAGCAGGGACGCGCCATGACAACATGGGACGTCCCTGCGAAAGCCTTGCGCATGAGGGAGACGCAGGCTTAGTTGCGATCAGCGCGGGGCTCGGGCATGACGGTGCCGCTTTGCATCGTGGCGCTGTTGTCCACCGAAGTACCGGTCGTGCTGCTGGTAGCGGGCTGAGCCTGCATGGTCGTGCCGGCGGCGGGGTTGACGTCAGGTGCCTTCATCTCTGCGGCACGCTGGCTGTTCAGGTCACCGGGGGCACCGGGTGTTGTGCCGGATTGGGCATAGGCAAAACCAGCGCCGGCAACGAGTGCGGCAGCAGTGACGGCAGCGGTCAAGGTTTGATTGAATTTCATGAGTAGCTCCTGAATGAAAAACCCCGGTAAGGGGCGATGGGGTGTATGCCGACCGGAGGGCCGACTGGTTCCAATTTAGGACGGCCCTCATGCCGCTGGAGTGGGCCTCACCCGCGTGCGCCTGTAGGACTGGTCCGGTCCGCAGCCCGGCGCTGCATATTCAATAGCGTATCGAATGGACCTGTCATCGCGGGCGGGCCTCTCTGCCTCACGGCGCCCCGGCGCCCATCGCCATTTCTATTCAGGGCTTCCGGTGCCACGCCGGACACGGCCTACAGCGTTCATCAGCGCCGGCCTGCAACACGGACCGGCCGTGCACAACGACACTGGCACCGTGCCCGCCGGGTTCGCGCTACAAAGACAGGTATCGGACTTCCGCCCTTTGGCGAAACGTCGGAACATTGCCCAGCGAACCCGGCGGCATCTTTGGCATCCGGCTTTTGCGTCTTACGCCGGCAGTCTGCCGGCCATGGCCTTGCCGACCTCGTTGCTGCCTTGCGCATCGCCGCTTTGCGGCACCATCTCGCCGGCGCGTTCCGTCACCTCGGCCAGCCGCGCGGCCAGCGCCTCCGGCACCTGCTCTCCCGTGCCCAGGTACACGCCCTGGGTCAGCGTGATGTGGGCCGCCTCGAAAGTGCCGGCGCCCGCGCAGAGAATGGTGCGTGTCGGCGCATCCTGCGCCGCCAGCACCAGCATGGCCGGCACCACGGCTTCGGGCTGCAGCGCCTGCAGCACCTCTTCGGGCATCAGCCCTTCCGTCATGCGCGTGGCAGCCGTCGGCGCCAGGCAGTTGACGCGGATGTCGTTTTTCGCGCCTTCGATGGCCAAGGTCTGCATCAGCCCGACCAGAGCCATCTTGGCCGCACCGTAGTTGGACTGGCCGAAGTTGCCGTACAGGCCCGATGAGGATGTGGTCATCACGATGCGGCCGTATTTCTGCGCCGCCATGATGTCCCACACGGCCTTGCTGCAATGCACGGCGCCCATCAGGTGCACGTTCATCACAAGCGCGAAGTCGGCCAGGTCCATCTTGGCAAAACTCTTGTCGCGCAGGATGCCGGCGTTGTTGACGAGGATGTCCACGCGGCCCCAGGTATCCATGGCCTGCTGGACCATGGCCTGCACCGCCGCAAAGTCGGTCACCGAGGCGCCGTTGGCGATCGCTTCGCCGCCGGCCGCGCGGATCTCGGCCACCACCGCGTCGGCGGCGCTGACCGAGCCGCCCGAGCCGTCGCGCGCGCCGCCCAGGTCGTTGACCAGCACCTTCGCGCCGCGCCTGGCCAGGGCCAGCGCATGTTGCCGGCCCAGTCCGCCGCCTGCGCCCGTGACGATGGCCACCCGGCCCTTGAAATCAATACCCATTTGCTTGTCCTTGTCGTGTTGGTGATGCCTGGTCTGCCGCAAGTCTGATAGCCTCGGAAACCAGGTCGTACTGTACTGGACCGTCCCGCCTCCCCCTGAAAGCCGCCATGGAACTCAACCTCGAAACCGTCACCACCCCGCCGCGTCCGGCCGCCACCGTGGTGTTGCTGCGTGATGCGCCCGCGGGCCTGGAGGTGTTCCTTATGAAACGCCATGGCCTGTCCGACGTGCTGGGCGGCGCCTATGTGTTTCCCGGCGGCAAGATCGATGCCGCCGACGCCGAGCTGGACATGGCCGCCCACCTGGACCAGCCGCTGGACCTGCTGCATGCCGGGCTGAACGAGCCTGGCATCGACCTGCGCACGGCCGGCGCCGTGTATGTGGCGGCGCTGCGCGAGGCTTTTGAGGAGTCGGGTGTGCTGTTCGCGCAGGGCCAGGCCCTGCCCGGCCTGGCGGACCGGGCCGCCGCGCTGCTGCGCGAAGGCCACGGCTTCAATGCCGTGCTGGCCCACATGGCCTTGCGCCTGCAGACACTCAACGTCGTGCCCTGGTCACGCTGGATCACGCCCGTCACGCCCTCGGTGACCAACAAGCGTTTCGACACGCGTTTTTTCGTGGCGGCCGTGCCCGGCGGCCAGGTGGCCAGCCACGACAATTTCGAGACCACCGAGAGCATCTGGCTGAGCCCGCGCCATGCGCTGCAGCAGTACTGGGATCGCCAGATCGAGCTGGCGCCGCCGCAGATCATGAGCCTGGCGCATCTGTCGCGCCACGCGGGTGTTGACAGTGTTCTGGCCGAGGCCCGCGGGCGCCGGCCACCGGTGATCCAGCCCGAGCCCTTCGACCACGAAGGCAACCGGGTGATCTGTTACCCCGGCGATGCGCGCCACTCAGTGCGCGAGCAGGCCCTGCCCGGCCCCACGCGCCTGAGCTACCGCAACAGGCGGTTCGAACCCGACGCCGGCTTCGAGGCCCTGTTCGGCTAGCCAGCGGGTGATGGCAGCCGGTTGGTTGATGGTGCGCAGCGCCTGGAACGCCACCTCCGCCTCGGGATAACGGCGGCGCAAAAAGTTGAGCCACTGCTTGAGGCGGCCGGCGCGCGAGTGCGCATCGAGCCGGCTGCATACCAGCTCCCAGAACTGGGCGATCAGCGGCAGCAGCATGTCCCAGGTCAGGCCCGCGTGCCCCCCGCCGCCGCGGATGGCCAGCGCCAGACCCGGGTCGGCCACCGCACCGCGGCCCAGCATCAGCATCTCGCAGCCCGAGGCCTGCCGGCACAGGCGTGCATCATCCACTGTCCAGATCTCGCCGTTCGCCACCACCGGAATGTCGACCGCCGCGCGGATGTCGGCAATACGTTCCCAGTAGGCCGGCGGCCGGTAGGCCTGCGCCTTGGTGCGCGCATGCACCACCAGCTCGTCGGCGCCGCTGCCGGCAATCGCCTGCGCGCAGTCAATCGCCTTGCTGTCGTCGTTGAAACCCAGGCGCATCTTGGCAGACACCGGCAGGTGCGCCGGCACGGCGCGCCGCACGGCAGCAACGATGGCTGCAATCGTCTCGGGCTCCTCGAGCAGCGCGGCACCGCCGCCATGGCGGTTGACCACCTTGGCCGGACAGCCGAAGTTGAGGTCGATGCCGGCCGGCCCCAGCGTGGCGAGCCGGGCGGCGTTTTCGGCCAGGCACACCGGATCGGAACCCAGCAGCTGGGCACGCACCGGCACACCCGCCAGCGTGCGCCCGCCGGTGTGCAGCTCGGGCACGATGCGCGTGAAAACGCGTTCGGGCAGCAGTTGGTCGGTGATGCGGATGAACTCGGAAACGCAGCGGTCAATGCCGCCGGCCCGCGTCAGGATGTCGCGCAGCACAAAGTCGAGCAGCCCTTCCATGGGCGCGAGCAAAATCGTCACGACTCAGGACCGGACAGGCGGGGACAGACAGGCAGAACACAGAAGGGCATCCCGGTGTTTTAACAGATGCCCGGCGAATGTGAACGGGTCGCAGCTTCTAACCCCACCAAAGGCTGACATGAGCCGACATGGGGACCGTGACCGGATGGTCCGGTGCCACCTGAATGTCCACCGGCGTGTAGCCCGCTTGCCGGATGGCATGCCGCAGTGTGGACACTTCGGTCTTTGCGGGTTCGATGCAGACCCGGTGCGAGACCAGATCAATCTCGACCTTCGCCATTTTGTCAGCCGCCTTGACGGCCCGGGTGATGGCGTTGACGCCATGCACACTGGTCATGTTTTCTACCTGAAACGCAATCATAAATTTCTCCGGTTATTGAAGGCGGTGACCTTCGGACAGTGCACCGCAAACGCCAGACGTGCCAGACGTCTATCTGCCTCGTCAGGCCCAGCCGCCACCCAGCGCGCGAATTAACCCTACCGTGGCCAGGTATTGCGCGGCGCGCACCTGCAGCGCCTGCCGGCGGTTGCGCAATTCGCTGCGCTGGGCATCCAGCAGCTCCAGCTGGCTGACCAGCCCATTGCGGTAACGCGAATCCGACAGCACGGTGGCGCGGCTGCTGGATGCCACCGAGCGCGACTGCGCTTCGGACTGCTCGGCCAGCAGGCGCAGGGCCGAGAGCTGGTCCTCCACATCCCTGAAGGCGACCAGGATCTGCTCGCGGTAGTTGGCCAGGGCGATATCGAGTTCGGCGTTCGCGTTCTGCACGCCCGCTTCACGTCGGCCACCGTCGAAAATCGGCAGCGACAGCAGCGCGCCCACACCCCAGGCGCGGGTGGACATCCTGAACAGGTCGCCGATCTCGGGCGCGGCATAACCGCCGTTGGCCGTCAGTGAAAAGACGGGGAACCAGGCGGCCTTGGCCACACCAACACGCGCCTGCGCCGCCTGCATGCTGCTCTGGGCGGCCGACACGTCGGGCCGGCGCACCAGCACCGTGCTGGGTACACCGGCCGGAATCACCGGCAAAGCCGTGGCCCATTCGGCCGGCGCGACCTGGAAACTGGAGGCCACCTCGCCGACCAGCACGGCCAGTGCATGTTCGAGTTCGGCGCGGCGCCGGTCCAGCGTCAGCGCCTCCGACTCGGTCGATGCCACTTCGGTGCGCACACGTGCCACGTCCAGCTCGGCCACGTCGCCTTCCCTGAAACGCACCTCGGTCAAACGCAGGGTGTCGCGGTAGGCCTGCAAGGTGTCCCGCACCAGCGCGCGTTCGGTGTCAAGGGCGCGCAGGTTGAGATAGGTCTGTGCCACGTCGGCCTGCACCAGCAGTTGCGTGCTGCGCAGCAGGGCCTCGCGCGACTGTGCGTCCAGCGAGGCCGCATCCGAGGCCCCCGCCAGCTTGCCGAACAAGTCGACTTCGTAGGACAGGTCGGCGCCCACGCTCACCAGGGTTTTGAGCCGGTTGTTCGCGTTGGCGTCGGTCTGGCGCACCGCGCCCGCGCCCAGTCCCAGTTGTACGGAATGGTTGGCGTCGGTAGCGCCCGCAATTGCGCGGGCCTGTGCGAGGCGAGCGGCGGCCACCTGCACGCTGCTGTTGCTGCGTGTGGCCTGGTCCACCAGCCGGTCCAGCATGGGGTCGGAAAAAACCTTCCACCACTGCGCCTGGAAAGGTGCAGTTGGCGAGGCGGCCACGGCCTCGCTTTCGCGAAACAGGGTGGGCGTCACCGGCAGGCTGGATGGATCGATGGGCGCGGGGCTGGTGGCGCAGCCGGCCAGCACCAGCGCTGCAAGCAGCGGTGCCAGTGCGGAACGGGCGGAAAAACGAAGGCGGCTCATGGTGATAACTCCTGGATGGGGCGCATAAAGGCTTGTTTGAGGCTTGTTTGTTATTCGTGGTGTTTGAGGGCAGCGGCCGGCTGCGCATGCAGCGCCCCGCCACCGCTGGCCGAACTGCCGGCAAAGGCTTCCACGTGGGGCACCTCGCCATGCAGCTTGAGTGGGCGGTTGCCCGTGAGGCGGCGCAGCGCGACGTAGAACACCGGCGTGAGGAACAGCCCGAAAGCCGTGACGCCGATCATTCCCGAGAACACCGCCACACCCATGGCATGGCGCATCTCGGCGCCGGCGCCGGTGGACAGCACCAGCGGCAGCACGCCCATGATGAAGGCCAGCGAGGTCATCAGGATGGGGCGCAGGCGCAGGCGGCTGGCCTCAATCGCTGCCTGCACCGGCGTACGCCCGGCAAACTCCAGCTCGCGCGCAAACTCCACAATCAGGATGGCGTTCTTCGCCGACAGCCCCACCAGCACGATCAAGCCGATCTGCGTGAAGATGTTGTTGTCGCCTCCGGTCAGCTTCACGCCCAGCATGGCAGCCAGAAGGCCCATGGGAACGATCAGCGCGATGGCGATGGGAAGCGTCAGGCTTTCGTACTGCGCGGCCAGCACCAGAAAGACCAGCAGCAGCGCCAGCGGGAACACCCACATGGCGGAGTTGCCCGCAATGATTTCCTGGTAGGTCAGGTCCGTCCACTCGTAGCTGATGCCGGGCGGCAGGGTTTCCGCTGCGATACGGGCGATCGCATCCTGCGCCTGGCCCGACGAATATCCGGGCGCG
This sequence comes from Polaromonas sp. 39-63-25, assembly GCF_002278925.1. Classification (GTDB taxonomy): domain Bacteria; phylum Pseudomonadota; class Gammaproteobacteria; order Burkholderiales; family Burkholderiaceae_C; genus Polaromonas. Next base: position 21,592 of record NZ_NCJH01000027.1, on the reverse strand, counting down.
GCGCCGCCGTTGATGTCGGCCGAGAGGAAGCCGTTGTAGCGCATGGCGCGTTCGGGGCCAAAGCTGGGCGTGACTTTCATCAATGCCGACAGCGGCACCATCTCACCGGTGGTCGAGCGCACCTTGAGCAGGCCGATGTCTTCGGCGCGGGCGCGGTAAGGCGCGTCGGCCTGGACCCGCACGCTGTAGGTGCGACCGAACTTGTTGAAGTCGTTGGCGTACAGGCTGCCCAGGTAGATCTGCATGGTGTCGAACACGTCCGTCACCGGCACACCGAGCTGGCGCGCCTTGGTGCGGTCGATGTCGGCGTAGAGCTGCGGCACATTGACCTGGAAGCTCGAGAACATGCCGGCCAGCTCGGGCGTCTGGTAGGCCTTGGCCATGAAGGCCTTGGTGACCCTGTCCAGCTCGGCATAACCGAGCGAAGCGCGGTCTTCCAGTTGCAGCTTGAAGCCGCCGGTGGTGCCCAGGCCCTGCACGGGCGGAGGCGGGAACATCGCAATAAAGGCTTCCTGGATGCCGCCGAATTGGGCGTTCAACTGACCGGCGATGGCGCCGGCGCTGAGGTCGGCGGTGGTGCGCTGGTCAAACGGCTTGAGCGAGACAAACACGATGCCGGAGTTGGAGCTGTTGGTGAAACCGTTGATCGACAGGCCCGGAAAGGCAATCGCGTGCTCCACGCCGGGTTGTTTCATCGCGATATCACCGATGCGGCGGATCACGTCTTCGGTGCGGTCCAGCGTGGCGCCGTCAGGCAGCTGGGCAAAACCGATCAGGTACTGCTTGTCCTGGCCGGGTACAAAGCCGCTGGGTACGGCCTTGAAGAGGCCCGCCGTGGCCAGCACCAGCACCAGGTACACGCCCAGCATCACGGCCTTGCGCGAGATTGCGCCCTTGACGCCCCGGCTGTAGTTTTCAGAACCCCGGCTGAACAGGCGATTAAAACCCGCGAAGAAGCGGCCGAACACCTTGTCCATGCCGCGTGTCAGCGCGTCTTTGGGTGCGTCATGGCTCTTGAGCAGCAAAGCGGCCAGCGCCGGCGACAGGGTCAGCGAGTTGATGGCCGAGATCACGGTGGAGATCGCGATGGTCAGGGCGAACTGCTTGTAGAAGGTGCCCGACAGACCGGTGATGAAAGCCAGCGGCACGAACACGGCGATCAGCACCAGTGCAATGGCGATGATGGGCCCGGACACCTCGCGCATGGCGCGGTAGGTGGCGTCGCGCGGACTCAGGCCCGCCTCGATGTTTCTCTCCACGTTCTCCACCACGACGATGGCGTCGTCCACCACAATGCCGATGGCCAGCACCAGCCCGAACAGGCTGAGCGCGTTGATCGAGAACCCGAACAGGTGCATCACCGCGAAAGTGCCGATGACGGAAATGGGCACAGCCAGCAACGGAATGATGGAGGCGCGCCAGGTCTGCAAAAAGATGATCACGACCAGCACCACCAGCGCCACGGCTTCAAGCAGCGTGTGCACCACAGCCTCGATGGAGGAGCGCACAAACTGCGTGGTGTCGTAGACAATTTCATAGTCCACGCCCTCGGGCATGCTCTTTTTCAGGTCTTTCATCACGGCCTGAACGTCGTCCGAGATCTGGATGGCGTTGGAGCCCGGCGCGGCAAACACCGGCACGGCCACAGCCTGTTTGTTGTCCAGCAGCGAGCGCAGGGCGTAGTCGGATGCGCCCAGTTCCAGGCGGGAGATATCCCGCAGTCGCGTCACGGCGCCGCCCCTGTCGGTCTTGACGATGATGTCGCCGAACTCTTCTTCGCTTTGCAGGCGGCCCTGCGCATTGATGGACAGTTGCATGTCCACGCCGGGCAGGCCGGGGGATGCGCCCACCACACCGGCGGCTGCCTGGATGTTCTGCTCGCGGATGGCGCGCACCACGTCGCCGGCGGACAAACCGCGCTCAGCCACCTTTTGCGGATCCAGCCAGACGCGCATCGAATAGTCGCCCGAGCCGAACAGCTGCACCTGGCCCACGCCGTTGATGCGCGCCAGGCGGTCCTTGACATTGAGCACCGCGTAGTTGCGCAGGTAGGTCATGTCGTAGCGGTCGTTGGGCGAGAGCAAGTGCACCACCATCGTGAGGTCGGGTGAGCTCTTGATGGTCGTGATGCCCAGGCGGCGCACTTCTTCCGGCAGGCGCGGCTCGGCTTGCGAGACACGGTTTTGCACCAGCTGCTGGGCCTTGTCGGGGTCGGTGCCCAGCTTGAAGGTGACGTTGAGCGTCATAACGCCGTCTGTCGTGGCCTGGCTGCTCATGTAAAGCATGCCGTCCACGCCATTGATGGACTCCTCCAATGGCGTAGCCACGGTCTCGGCGATCACCTTGGGGTTGGCGCCGGGGTAGTTGGCGCGCACCACCACAGTGGGCGGCACCACATCGGGGTATTCGGCGATGGGCAGCGAACGCAGCGCGATCAGTCCGGCAATGAACATCAGCAGCGACAACACGCCGGCAAAAATCGGCCGGTCGATAAAAAATTTGGAGAGATTCATGGCAATTCTTCTTGGTCAGGTAAAGGCAGGGGCAAGCGCTGCCCTCAGGACTTCGCCGCTACCTTGACGGGCTTGTCGGCATGAAGGAGCTCCGCCTTGGCAGACATTTCGACCGGCTGCGGGGCGACCAGTGCACCAGGCCGGACACGTTGCAGGCCGTTGACGACGATGCGTTCGTTGGGCGCCAGGCCGTTCTTGACGACACGCAGGCCGTTGACCGAAGCGCCCAACGTGACTTCGCGGTACGCCGCCTTGTTGTCGGCGCCCACCACCAGCACGAACTTCTTGTTCTGGTCGGTGCCGACCGCACGTTCGTTGATCAGCAGCGCCGTGGCTTGCGTCGCCTGGCCCATGCGGATGCGCGCGAACTGGCCGGGCATCAGTTGCCCATCCTTGTTGTCGAACACAGCGCGGGCGCGTACCGTGCCGCTTTTGGCATCGACCTGGTTGTCGACCAGTTGCAACTTGCCTTCAAACGGCGTGTCCGTGCTGGCGGCCGTTCCCATCTGCACCGGGATGCGCTCGAGCCTGCGTTCGCCGCCGGCGCTTACATCCTTCAGCGCTTTGGCCACCACCTGTTCGTCGGCATCAAAACTCGCGTAGATCGGGCTGACCGACACCAGCGTGGTCAGCACAGGCGAACTTGGGCCTGCAGCCACCAGGTTGCCGACGGTGACCTCCAGTTTGCCGACCCGGCCGGACACCGGTGCTCTCACCTGGGTGTAGCCCAGGCTCAACTGGGCCGTTTGCAGCGCGGCCTGCGTGGCGCGCAGGTTGGCATCGGCTTCACCTTTGCCGTTGGTACGCTCGTCAAACTCGCGCCTGGAAATGGCCTGCTCGCTCCACAACCGCTGTGAACGGTCATGCTCGCCTTTGGCCTGGGCCAGTCGCGCCTGCGCGGCCGCAACCTGTGCGCCGGCACGCTCCACTTCAGCCGCATAGGGTGCCGGATCAATGGTCAGCAGCAACTCGCCCTTCCGGACCAGCGCGCCTTCACGAAAATGCACTGCCTGGAGGGTGCCCGCCACTCGCGAGCGGATGTCCACGCGCTCCACCGCTTCCAGACGGCCCGAGAACTCGTCCCAGGCGGCCACTTCGGTTTGCACGACGGTGGCTACGGAGACCGGCATGGCGGGGGGCGCAGTGGCCACATCCGCGCGGGCACCGGAGCCGGACACACCAAAAACGGCGGCAGACATGCCCGCCATGACCAGAATGCCCAGTGTGACCGCCAGGAGACGGTGCTTGTTGTTGTGTAGTTGAATCAATGACATGGTGAACACCTTATGGGGGAAGAAGAAAATTTGGAACTCGGCGTCCGGGCAACGCAAACATATCGATGCCCCGACCGCGAACAGGAAAACGGGCAACTGGCGGCTAACCGGCCCTGGCCATCGGGACCGCGCAGCGCCCGCGGTTCATGGCGTCAACAGGAAATCCGGTCATAAACGTCCTTGACAATGAAAGAAGGAGTGAACTTTCAACCTTCCAACGATGGCAAGGTCAAGCCATAGGGGCCAAACCCCCATACCTCTTGGGGAAATAGTTTTGGCGTGACGGTTTTCTCCAAAGGAAAAACAGAAAAAAGGCGGATCAAGGGAATCAAGGACCTGACAGCAGGCTGCTTTGCACGTTTTGGGCGGCGCTCATGCTGGCAAAAAAATCACCGAACTGCTTGCGCACCACCGCCGGCCAGCCGGCCTGGTCATGGCCCGCCTCCAGATAGCTGCAGGGCCATCCGGTCGGTCCGGGCAGCACGGCCTCGTGGGCAAACAGCCCCGCAGCGCGCAGCCGTTCTGCATAGGCTTGTGTCTCATCACGCAGGGGATCGTCCTCGGCCGTGATCAGCAGCGTGGGCGGCAAACCCGACAGGCGAAAGACCGAACCCGGCGTTGCATACGGATGGCTGGCGTCTTCCAGTCGAGGCAGGTAGCTGTGCCAGCCGTCGGCCCAGATGCACCCCACCGGACCGGCATGGACATCGCGCAGCGACGCCGTTCCCAGACAGGGGTCCAGCATGGGTGACAGAAGAATCTGGCCGGCAAGCGCAGGGCCATGCCGGTCCCGTGCAAGCAGAGCCACGGCCGCTGCAATATTGCCGCCGGCTTCCTCGCCGGCCACAAACATCGGGGCGTCGTGTCCGGCCAGCTTGTGTCTGGCCTTCCAGGCCCACACCAGGGCGCCATAACCGGCCTCGACAGCCTGCGGAAAAGGATGGGCCGGCGCCAGCGGATAGTCCAGCGACATCACCACCGCACCGCTGGCCGCGAGCAAGCCGGCGATGCTTGAGCCACCTTCGAGCGATCCGCCAACAAAGGCCCCGCCATGAAAGTGAAGCACCAGCGGCGAGCCATGCGCGCCTTGCCGGCGCCCGTAAAAACGGGCCGCCAGCGGCTCGCGCTGCCCGATGTCGATCTGCTTTTCCACGCAGGGCGGCGGGGCTTTCGGGCTGGCCTGACTGGAATGCTGCTGGCTTGTCATCATCTCGAACCGCAAGCGGCTCCTTTGTTGCAATGCAGCAGAAGATAGGCGCGATCAGCAGATCAATAAATAGGCAAAGCGTGTTTACTTTGTTCCAGAAATGGAACAATCGGCCCTTAAACGCCCCATGTTTCGGGCTATTCTTCGCAGCCCAGCTCAACAGGACTTCCCGGATGGACAAGTTTTCTGCCATGCAGGCCTTCGTGCGCGTCGTGGAGGCCGGCACGTTTACCAAGGCCGCCGACTCGATGGCCATGCCCAAGGCCACGGTGACGCGGTTGATCCAGACCCTGGAACAGGAGCTGGACACCAAACTGCTCAACCGCACCACCCGCCGGGTGACTGTGACGGCCGATGGCGCGGCCTATTTCGAGCGTGCCGGTCGCCTGCTGAGCGACATGGAAGAGCTGGAATCGAGCATGTCGCGGGCCAAGGCCAGTCCGCGCGGGCGGCTCAAGATCGATGTGCCCTCATCGCTGGGCCTGACCGTGATCATTCCGGCCCTGCCCGACTTCTACGCGCGTTACCCCGACATCCAGCTCGAACTCGGCGTGAGCGACCGGCAAGTCGACATCATTGCGGAGAACGTGGACTGCGTGGTCCGTGGCGGCGAGATCACCGACCAGTCACTGGTCGCCCGGCGGATCGGGGAGTTTTACCTGATGTCCTGTGCCTCGCCGGCCTATCTGAAGCGCCACGGCAGACCGAAACACCCCACGGAACTTGAGAACAACCACAAGCTGATCCGTTATGCCTCGCCACGCAACGGCAAGATGTACAGCTTCGAGTATTACCGCGACGGCGAAACCATCGCGCTGGACGGCCGCCACCTGCTGTCGGTCAATGATTCGCGAGCCGGCGTGGTCGCCGCGCTGGCCGGTCTGGGCGTGCTGCACACAGCGACCTTCCTGGTGCAGGATCACATCAGCAGCGGCGAGCTGGAGCCGCTGTTCACCGAGTGGTGCGGCGGGGCCGTGCCGCTGCATGTGGTGTACCCGCCCAACCGCCACCTGAGCAACAAGGTGCGCGTCTTCGTGGACTGGATCGCCGAGCTGTTTGGCAAACACGACCTGATCCAGCGCAAGAGCACCCTCCCCGTCCGCGCAGTACGCGCGCCAGCCGCCGTGGTGTAGGGCCTGACACCGCAGGCACTGCCGCCCCTGCACGCTGGTCCTACAAGGGACGCGGGTACGTCTTACATGCCGCGCTGCACAAGAGGCCTACATTGGCTGCTTCATTGAAGGAGTCCCCATGGTCCGGCTTGACGCCTCCCGTACTGCGCGCAGCACCCCCCGAAGTCTTCCCGTCACCCCGCAGGCGGACGAAGCCGCTGCGACGCCCCACAAGGGCTGGCCCTTTGCCGAAGGATCGCAAAACCACCTGGATGAAACCTCGGCACCGTGGCCGCGGCCATCGGCCAGGCCGTCTTCTGGCCAGCCCGACCGGCCGTCGCCACAAAAATAAGCGGCCGCCGACTTGGAACAAGGTCTCAGTAGCTGCCGATGTAGTCCTTCTTGCCGATCTCCACACCGCTATGGCGCAGGATGGCATAGGCCGTCGTGGTGTGGAAAAAGAAATGCGGCAAGCCGTAGTTCAGCAGGTAGGACTGGCCGCTGAAAATCTTTTCCTTGGGCGTGCCGGCCTGCGTCACGATCTGGCGCGCTTCGCTGCCGTCGATCTGCGCCGCGCTGAGGCTGTCGATGAACGCCAGGGTTTTGGCAATACGCGCCTGCAGGTCGGCGAAACTTTCTTCCTTGTCCTCAAAACCTGGCACCTCCACACCCGCGATGCGTGCCGACACACTTTTTGCAAAATCGCAGGCCACCTGCACCTGACGGAGCAGGGGAAACATGTCGGGGCAAAGCCGCGCCTGCAGCAAGGCAGCGGGCGTGATATTGCGGGCCGTGCCGTGTGCCTCGGCCTTGGCCAGAACGGCGCTCAGGCTTTCGAGCATCTGTTTGAAAACGGGCACGGAAGCCTGGTACATCGAAAGCGTCATGGTTCAACCCTAAAAAAAGGAAAAAAAAGAAAATTGAATGCGGGGCCGGTCAAACGGCCGGGTCCGGCAAGCCCTGGGACCGGCGTGCTGCCTGCGGCTGGCGGCACAGCGCCGCCATATTGTGGGACAGCGGATCGTCGGGGTACTCGCGCTGGATTTCAGTATAGCGGTGCAGGGCCGTGGCGAAATCGCCCTGGCTGAAGGCCTGGTAGGCATGCTGCGTCAGCACGCACAGGCGGATCTGCTCAGGCGTGGCTTCCAGTTCGGGATCGCCCCCGCGTATGCCGACCAGCTCGTAGATTTCCATGTCGGAGCGCCGGCCCTTGACGGTCACCACATTGATGGGGCGCAGCCACAGATGCTCGCCCGCTTCCTTGAACACCGTCTGGCTGATGCAGACCTGGGTGCCGAACTCCTTGTTCGCGCCTTCGAGCCGCGAGGCGAGGTTCACACCGTCGCCCATCACCGTGTAGCTCATGCGTTCGGCCGAGCCGATGTTGCCGACCAGCACCGAATCGCTGTGGATGCCGATGCGCACATTGAGCGGCCGCAGGCCCTCGAGCACCCACTGCTGGTTGAGCCTGCGCATGCTCGCCTGCACGCGCAGGGCGGCCACACACGCGTGGTAAGCGTGGTTTGTCAAAATGGCGGGCGCGCCCCAGAATGCCATCACGCCGTCGCCGATGAACTTGTCGATGGTGCCCTGCTCGTGGTTGACCGCGCGCGTCACCGCTTCAAGATAGGCCGACACCCGCAGCAGCAGCTCCTGCGCCGGGCTGGTCTCGGCCAGGGTGGAAAAGGATTCGATGTCGGAAAAGAAAATCGTCAGGAAGCGGCTGCTGCCGCCCAGTTCGAGCCGCTGGTTCGAGCTCAGCAACTGCTGTACCAAGCCTTTGGGCACAAAAGCCGAAAACGCGTGGATGGTCGAATCCAGCGTGTTCACCGCGTGGATCAACGAGCTGATTTCCGGTATGCGGGAGTGAATCCGCCGGGAAGGGCTGGAGACAAAGTTCTGCACATCGATCACCTTCTTTTCCAGCTGCTCGATGGGCCTGGCAATCAGCATGGATAAAAAGTAGATCAGCACCACCTGCAAGGCCACCGCGAGCGCGCCGAAAATCAGCACCTTGCGGTTGTTCTCTGTCCACTTGCGCGAGAAATCGGCCAGCGGCGCGATGATCATGACGCGCCAGGCCTTGCCGACCGTGGGCGGGAATTTGGCAAACATCGCCACGTACTCCCTGCCGCTGTGCGCATCGACAAAGGTGAAACGTTCGCTGTCCTTGTCGGGCCGTGACGCCACGGCCAGCGCCGGCAGTTTGCTCGACAGGCGCGACAGGCTGTTTTGCAGCAGCTTGCCGTCCTCGCGCCGGATCGCCTGGCTCGCGTCCGGATGGGCAATGATGCGGTCGTCGTCATCCACAATCAGGCTCAGCGAATTCGGGCTGACCGGCCGCGACGCGAGAAACTTCGACAAGCTGTCCAGCGTGATGTCCGCCGCCACCACACCGGCCACCTTGCCGCCGGCAAAAAAGGGCATGGCAATGGTGATGCCGGGCAGGCCGGTGGTTGCAAAGATGTAGGGGTCGGACACCGAGAGCCGGCGCCCCGCCGCCACCGAGTCCTTGAACCAGGGGCGCACGCGCGGGTCGTAGACGGCCGCCGCCTCGGAACGCCCTACCGGCTGGCCCTGCGCATCAAAAAATACATAACGGTCCTGCGCCGGGCCGGCGGCCTTGCGGTCCAGCCAGCGCGTGGCCAGCCGTGCCTGCGCAGGCAGGGCCTTGTCCTGGATGCGGCCGCCCGTCGGCAGCACCAGGCTCATGCGGAAGGAGCCGTCGTCGAATGCAACATACACGCTGCTCATGTTGCTGCTGTGCGCCAGCATCTCGGTCATGTAGGCGGCAGCCCGCTCCTGGCGGAAAAAATCAGGCTCGGCTTCCCCCAGGCTGGCCGCCACCTTGACCAGCGACTTGATCGGGTCCACCAGTTCGGTCGCGCTGGTGATGGTCTCGAAACGCGCTTTTTCTATCAGCTGGTGGGCGGTGTCGCGCGCGATGCTGTCATTGGTGGCGTAGTTGACCCAGACAGTGGCGATGAACAATGGCAGCGACAGCAGCAGAAACAGCACCACGATGCTGGGCCGCAGGCGCAGCGCAAATTTTCCGGGATAAACCATGATGTGACGTCCTCCTCGCCGCGCGAGCTGGTATTTTTTTATCGGAGGAGGCCCTTGTTGCGCGGCTCCGCCTGCCCGCCTGCATTATGGCGATTGCGGCCGCCCGTTCTCGTTCAGGCCGCGGACCGGCCCCGCATACGCTGGACCAGCGTCACGGCGCCCAGCACCAGCGCACCGGCGACCATGCCCACCAGCGCGTCGGCCAGCAAGGGGGTGACCGCGCCCAACACGCTGCCGGCGCGCGTGGCCAGCGCTTCGATGGCATGGTCCAGCGCAGGAACGCCGTGTGTGAGGATGCCGCCGCCGACCAGAAACATTGCGGCCGTGCCGGCCACTGACAGCGCTTTCATGAGCCAGGGCGCCGTCAGCACAATGCCGCGGCCGAAGCTGCGCCGCAAGCGGGCCGCCCCGCTGTCGCCAGTTTTCTGGCTCAGGTAGAGCCCCGCATCGTCAAGCTTGACGATGCCCGCCACCAGGCCATACACCCCCACGGTCATGACAATTGCAATCCCGCTGAGAACCGTCACCTGGGTGATGAAAGGACTGGCCTGCACCGTGCCCAGCGTGATCGCAATGATTTCGGCCGAGAGGATGAAGTCGGTCCGTATCGCGCCCTTGATCTTGTCCTTTTCGACCGCCACCAGGTCCACCGAGGGGTCGGTCAGCGCCCCCAGCAATTCTTTTTCACGGGCCTCGTCTTCGGCCCGGCTGTGCAGAAATTTGTGCGCCAGCTTCTCGAAACCCTCATAACAGAGGAAGGCGCCGCCGACCATCAACAGCGGCGTGACGGCCCAGGGCGCAAACGCGCTGATGGTCAGCGCCACCGGCACCAGAATCGCCTTGTTCAGGAAAGACCCCTTGGCCACCGCCCACACCACCGGCAGCTCGCGGTCCACTTTCACCCCGGAGACCTGCTGGGCGTTCAGCGCCAGGTCGTCACCGAGCACGCCGGCGGTTTTCTTGGCGGCCACCTTGGTCAGCAGGGCCACATCGTCGAGCACGGTGGCAATGTCGTCAATCAGCGCAAACAGGCTACTGGCCATGGGGGTCTTCCTGAAAAGTGGGCGAACGGAAAAAACATATTGTCGTCCGGGATGTGCCATCACGGTGCCGGCCATCGCAAATCCGCCGAGAATGGCCGCAGCCATGAAAAAAACACTGACCGCCTACCTCGCCGCCCTGCTCTTTCTCGTCGTGGCCGACGGCATCTGGCTCGGGCTGCTGATGCCACAGCAGTACCAGGCGTGGATAGGCCCGCTGATGCGTGCGCAGCCGCTGCTGCTGCCGGCCGCCGCGTTTTACCTGCTTTACCCGGTCGGCGTGGTGGTGTTTGCCGTGCTGCCCGCCCTGGAGCGGTCCAGCTGGGCACATGCGGTCGCCCTGGGTGCGCTGCTGGGCTTGCTGGCGTATGGCACCTATGACCTGAGCAACCTGGCCACCCTGCAGGGCTGGCCGCTGCAGCTGACGCTGGTGGACATGCTCTGGGGCACCGCCTTGACGGCAGCAACTGCCACGGCGGCTTTCTTCGCTGCCCGCGCCCGGGGCGGAGCGCGCGTCTAGGGTCTGCGACTCCTGCGACTCCTGGAACTCCTGGGACTCTTGTATTTGGCCGCTTTGCAGCCAGTTGATGCAAGCGCTCCACTTCCAGGCCTGTCCATGCCGCTTTCGCTGTTGCTGTTCTCTTCCTTTCTGCATGCCTACGTGGGCATCCGACTGGTTCCCGCCCTGGGCGGCTGGCCGGTCGCGCAACTGCTGCTGGGGTTGGTCCTGCTGGCCTCCACGGTGCTGACGCCGCTCGGGTTGACGGCCCGGCGCTTCAAGTCGCAGCCGCTGTCGGACCGCCTGGCCTGGACCGGCCTGCTGGCCATGGGCCTGTTTTCCTCGCTGTTTGTGCTGACGCTGCTGCGCGACGCGGCCCTGCTGGCCGGCCTGGCGGTGCTGGCCGTGGCGCCTGCGGCCTTTTCGCTCGATGCCGCGGCAAGAGGCTCGGCCGCTGCGGTTCCCCTGGCCGGGCTGTTCATGAGCCTGGTCGGATTCGTCAATGCGAGGCGCACGGCCACCGTGGTGCAGGTGGACGTGCCGATCACCGGCCTGCCTGCCGCCCTGCACGGCTTTGCGATCGCGCAGATCAGCGACATCCATGTCGGCCCCACCATCAAGCACGGCTATCTGCAGGCCATCGTGCGCGCGGTCAACACGCTGCAGGTAGACATGGTGGCGGTGACCGGTGACCTGGTCGACGGCACGGTGGCCGAACTGGCCCACCATGTGGCGCCGCTGGCCGGGCTGACGTCCACCCACGGCACCTACTTTGTCACCGGCAACCACGAGTACTACTCGGGCGCACACGCCTGGATTGATGAACTGCAGCGCCTGGGCATCCGGGTGCTGATGAATGAACATGTGGTGTTGCAGCACGGCCAGATGCATGCGCAGCAGGCGCTGGTGCTGGCCGGCGTGGCCGACTACAGTGCCGGGCATTTCGACGCCAGCCACCGCAGCGATCCGCATGCGGCCATGGCCGGCGCACCGGCGCATGCACCGGTGCGCGTGTTGCTGGCGCACCAGCCGCGCAGCGCGCACGAGGCTGAAAAAGCCGGCTTTGACCTGCAGCTGTCGGGCCACACCCATGGCGGGCAATTCTGGCCCTGGAATTTTTTCGTGCGCTTCCAGCAGCCTTTCACCGCCGGACTGCACCGGCTGGAAAAGCTCTGGATCTACACCAGCCGCGGCACCGGCTACTGGGGGCCGCCCAAACGTTTTGGCGCGCCCTCGGAAATCACGCACCTGCGGCTGATTCCTGTGTGAGACCTGCCGGCGCGGCTGATCAGTAGCGGCTGGCGGTCAGCCGACCCAGCACAAAACCGGCCAGCACGGCAAAACCGACGGCCTGCAGGGGATGGTCTTTGATGTAGGCTTTGGAATGGTCGATAGCTTGCAGAGGCGCGTCGCTCAGGCGGTGCGCCTGGTCGCTGAACTTGCCGGCCACCGAGTTGGCGCCGCTAGCCAGTTTGTCCACCGTCTCGTGAGCGGCGCTTGCAGCACGGTCTACGGTGTTGCGGGCAGGTTCTGCCACCTTGTCAATCGTGTGGTGAAGCGTGCTGCCGGCCTGGTCCACACCGCGCATCAGGGCGCTTTCGCTCGACGAAGTGGCGGAACCGGGGTAAGCGCTGGCGGTGGATTTTTCCATGGTGAAGTCCTTTGGTGAATGCGATGCGAATCAGAAAATTCTGCGTGTCCCCAGGTCATGGCGGGGCATGGCCTGGGGCGCACAGTGCACTTTCCCGCATGCAGCGCCCGCACGGTGTGCGGAGGGGGAGGCGCCTGCTGTAGGACAAGGGAGCCAGTGGGCCTGGCCCGCGCTGTCCGGGGTCCGCTGACGGGCGAGTCAGTCGAACAGGCCGGGCGTGCCGCGCATGGCGCCTTCGATGAGCAGCAGCCTGAGCTTGGTGCGGATGCCGCCGCTGGCTGAGAAGCCGCCCGGCTTGTCACCGGCCGCCAGCACGCGGTGGCAAGGCACCACGGGCGCAAAGGGGTTGCGTCCCAGCGCCTGGCCCACCGCACGTGCCGCGCCGGGTTCGCCCAGGCGGGCCGCCACCTCGCCGTAGGTCAGGGTCTGGCCCGGTGCGATGTCGCGCGCCACGGCATACACACGCTGGTGAAACTCGGGCACACCGCGCATGTCGAGCACCAGCGTGCTGAAGTCGTGCGCCTGCCCGCGCAGCATCGCCACCACGCCTGCAACGGCGGCCTGCACGTCGGCGGGCGGCGGCGCCTCCTGCCCGTCGGGAAAACCCTCACGCATGCGATCGCGGGTCTGCTGCGCCCCGCCCTCGGGCAATTGCACACCCTGGATGCCGGCGTCGCCCCAAGCGATGCCGCAGCAGCCGATGGCGGTGTCGAACAATGCGAAAAAAGGGGTGGCGGTGGCGGTGCGCATGGAAGCAGTCATCGTAATACAGCGCGCAGCCCGGTCACGCCGGGCGCCGCCCTGCTGGCCGCACGGCGCTATTCAATGCATAGCAGGTTGCGCAATACAGACAAGGGCTGGAGGCCAAAATCGTGCATAAAAACCAGCCCCAAGCGCTGCGCCGGTGCGCCGCTCTGTCGGCCTGCGCTGACAGGCGAACAAGGTTTTTTCCAAACGCTGGTTGTGGCAAACGGCGCAACATGGGCCTCCACCACAACCCAGCGGAGCACATGATGCCCTCATCGATCGCCAGCGACAGCGGACGCCGTCACCAGGACAGCCCCGAGGAAACCACCGGCCAGGACGACACCGACGACCTGCCGCTGACTCCCGAAGAAGACATGCCGGTGATTCCGGACGACGAACGCGTGATCGACGTGCCGTCCTGAACCCGGCGGCGAGCCGCTTCAGCCCACGTCGCGCTTGAGGCGGATTTCCTCGAGCTTGACGGAACCGATCACCACGGTCTTGAGCGAGGTCATCTCGCGCTTGAAGCCTGCGTGTTCATGAAAACGCAGTGCACGCTCGTTGCGCACCGGCACCCAGATGGTGACCTTGGTGCAGCCTTCTTCCTTGAGGCCGTCATTGGCCGCATCCCACAAGGCCACGCCCACGCCCTTGTCCCAATGCGCCGGGTCCACAAAAATGGCCCAGATCTCGCCGCAGGTGGACGGTGTTCCCTTGTCGCGCGAACGGTCAAAGCCGACAAACCCGATCACACGCTCGCCGTCGGTGGCCACATGCACCTGTGGCTCCATGTATTCGATGGCATCGCGCCAGAACTGCTGGCGCTTGTCCACCGCCAGCGTGCCCAGCTGGTCATCGGGCACCAGCCCCTTGTAGGCGGCGCGGGAAGAGACGTCGTTGATTTCGGCGATGGCTTTGGCATCGCGCACGGTGGCGGGGCGAACTTGGTAGCTGGACATGAAAAAAGACGCGCTGAGGAATCGTTGTTGGGGGACCCGGATTGTCGCAGCAAATACGTCCAGGCCCCCTGCTGCATTCAGATCGCATTCATACCGCGGTCAAGCCACCATCGACCGTGTGGGCATGCCCGGTGACAAAAGAGGCCGCGTCCGAACTGAGCCACAGCACCACGGCCGCCACTTCATCGACCTCGCCCAGGCGCCCGAGCGGGTGCATCTGCGCGGCGGCCACGCCGATCTGCGGATCGGCCGCCACGGCGCGTTCGTACATCGCGGTGCGGATCACGCCGGGGCATACGGCGTTGACGCGTATGCCCTTGCGCGCGTATTCGATCGCTGCCGATTTCGTCAGGCCGAGCACCGCGTGTTTGCTGGCGCTGTAGGCTGCCATCTTGGGCGCGCCGACCAGGCCGGCCACCGAGGCGGTGTTGACGATGGTGCCGCCGCCCTGTTGCTGCATCTGCGCAAGCTGGTACTTCAGGCACAACCACACGCCCTTGACGTTGATGCCCATGATGCGGTCGAAGGTGGCTTCGCTGCTGTCGGCCAGGCGCAGATGTTCTTCCTCGATGCCGGCGTTGTTGAAAGCGCAATCGAGCCGGCCATAAGTGGCCACCGTGTGGGCGACCATGGCCTGCACCTGGTCCGCCTGCGTCACGTCGGTGCGGATGAAACTCGCTTCGCCGCCCGCGGCCCGCACCAGCGCCACCGTCTCCTGGCCGGCATCGGCGGCGATGTCGGCCACAACGACACGGGCGCCGGCCCGCGCAAATGCCAGCGCGGTGGCGCGCCCTATCCCGCCGCCGCCGCCCGTGACGAGGGCGACCTTGTCCTTGAATGATGTTTGCACCTGAGGGTTCCTAAAACGCCAAAAGGGAAAATCATACGGACGGCCACGCCGGAACCTGTCCCGCCTGGGACCGGCCGTCGCCTGCGCGGCAGCGCCTAAACTGGCACCATGCCCGCCACCCCCGACGACCACGCCGTTTTCCAGGCCCGCCTGGAATCTGAGGGCCCGCCCTTCGCTGCGCTCGCCTCGCAGCCCCTGCTGCAGTCGGCACTGCAGGCCGGCATCGTGCTTGAAAGCTCCTGCCGCAACGGCACCTGCCGCAGCTGCATCTGCCGCCTGGCCAGCGGCCGGGTGGTCTACCGCATCGAGTGGCCGGGCCTGAGTGCCGAGGAAAAGGCCGACGGCTACATCCTGCCCTGTGTCGCCTACCCGGTGTCCGACCTGGTGATCACGCGGCCGGTCTGAACGCCGGCCAAAAAAAATGAGCAGAATCGGCCTCCAGCCCAACAAGGGCGGGCGCAAGCAGCTATGTTTTTCATAGCTAACCCAAGCCAGCCACAACCGGTTGCGCCGCACATCGTTTTGTCACACCGCTGTGTCAGGATGGAGACATGGACTTTCTGTGCCCGCCTGCCGGCGGCTTTGACCTCTCCCGTCTGGCGGCCACCCCCGACAGCGCCGCCACCTTTGCCGAACACGAAGAGCTCAAGGCCATCCTGCTGGCCGGCAGCACCCATTTCGACATCCAGGCCGTCGGCGAAATTGCCACCCGCGGCCCGTCTTTCGCGCTGTACACCGCCGGCATCGGTTCGCGCGACCCGCGGGCACCTGCCGTCGGTTTTTTCGGCGGCATCCATGGCCTGGAGCGCATCGGCACCCAGCTGATCCTGGCCTGGATGCGGGCGTTGCTGTTTCGCCTCGAGTGGGACGAGCTGCTGCACCAGCAACTGCGGAAGGTGCGGCTGGTGTTCATGCCCATCGTCAACCCGGGCGGCATGTGGGCGCACAAACGCGCCAACCCGCACGGCGTGGACCTGATGCGCAACGCACCGCAGAGAGCCGAAAGCCGCGTGCCTTTTCTCGCCGGCGGGCAGACCTTCGGCCCGCTGCTGCCCTGGTATTGCGGCCGGCCCGGCGCACCCATGGAAATCGAAAGCGCGGCGCTGTTGAAGCTGGTGCGTGAGCAGCTGGCCAGCCGGCCCTTCAGCCTGGCGCTGGACTGCCATTCGGGTTACGGCTTTGACGACAGCCTCTGGTTTCCCTACGCCAAGACGCGGCGGCTGATGCCGCACCTGCCCGAGATGTTCGCGCTCAAGACCATGCTCGAGCAATCGCACCCGCACCATGACTACAGCTTCGAGCCGCAAAGCAACCAGTACCTGCTGCACGGCGATCTCTGGGACCACGCCTATGACCAGGCGCCGGCCCATCACGTGTTTCTGCCGATGACACTCGAGCTCGGCTCCTGGCTGTGGATACGCAAGAACCCGCGCCAGTTGTTCTCGCGCCACGGCATGTTCAACCCGATCAAGGCGCACCGCGTCAAGCGGGTGCTGCGCCGCCATGCCGACCTGCTGGACTTCCTCACACGCGCCGCCTACGCCGCACCGGGCTGGCTGCCCGCGGGCGAGCGGCGCGCGCAGCTCGCCCAACTGGCGGTGGCGCACTGGCGCCCAAGGCGGGCGCCATGAGCTGGGTCCTGTTGCGCGGCCTGACCCGCGAGGCGAGGCATTGGGGCAACTTGCCGCAGCAACTGGCCCGCCTCCCGGACGCCGGCCGGGTCGTGACGCTGGACCTGGCTGGCAACGGCGTGTTTCACCGCCAGGCGTCGCCGGCCTCGGTGCGCGACATCATGACGCTGGCACGCCGCCAGCTGCAGGCGCAGGGCGTTGCGCCCCCCTGGAAGCTGCTGGCGATGTCGCTGGGCGGCATGGTGGCAACCGACTGGGCGCAGCAGCATCCGCAAGAGGTCAGCCGGCTGGTTCTCATCAACACCAGCATGCGGCCCTTCAACCCGCTGACGCAGCGCCTGCGGCCGACTTGTTGGCCGCAACTGCTGCGCATCGCCGCGCAATGGAAGAATGCAGCGGGCGTGGAGCACTGCATCCACCGACTGACCTGCGCGAACACAGACACCCTGCAAACCGATGTTGCCCTATGGGAACATATCCGCCGCAGCGCGCCGGTCAGCAGCGCCAACGCCCTTCGCCAGTTGCTGGCTGCGGCGCGCTTTCAGGCGCTGCCGTTCGCACCAGCCTGTCCGGTGCTGCTGCTGTCGTCGAGGGCCGACCAGCTGGTAGACCCGGCCTGCTCGGCCACCTTGGCCGCCGCCTGGGGCGCCCATCATGGCCAGCACCCTTGGGCCGGCCACGACCTGTGCCACGACGACCCGCTATGGACCCACCAAACCATGGCGGACTGGCTGATCCCTAGCTAGCGCGCCGGCGGGGACCCCTGCAGGGCGCGCGTAGGCTTTAGAGGGACACGGAAATGCTACTTTTTCAATAGCATGCAGCGCCCGTTTGGCCTGGGGAAACGACCATTTTTATACAAACAAAACACGCCCGCGCAGGCTCCCCGCCGGTTTTGCCAATCTTGTAACCAGATCGGGCCATGTTGCGCTAGCGCATGGTGAGGCAGCACGGTGGGGGCATACGATTGTCGAATCAGTTTTACAGATCATTTTTTTGGAGATTGCATTGAAACGCGTTAACAAACTCTTCACAGCACTGGCCCTCACTGCCATCAGCGTCGGCATGAGTTCGCTCGCTGTTGCGCAAAATCCACCCACTGACACTGGCATGGGCGCTGCCGCGCCTGCCTCAGCGGCTTCCCCGCCCGGCGCAAAAGACTGGAAAGCGCCCGACATCACGAAATTGCCGGACGACAAGTACGGCCAGTCGGTGCGCCAGGGCAAGCTGCTGATGGAGGAAACCTACAAGCACATCGGACCTGAAGTCAAGGATGTGAAAAAGCGCTATGCCGGCAATAACCTGGCCTGCACTTCGTGCCACATGGAAGCCGGCGGGCGAAAGTTCGGCAACCCGTGGATCGGCACCTTTGCCAGCTTTCCCCAGTACCGCGGGCGCGAAGACGCGGTTTCGACCAGCGAGGAGCGCATCAACGGCTGCATGGAGCGCAGCATGAACGGGAAAAAACTGCCGCTGGACAGCGAAGAAATGAAAGCCATGATGGCCTATCTGCATTTTCTGTCGACCGGTATTCCAGTGGGCTCCAAACTTGAGGGCGGTGGCACGCTCAAACTCAAAACCCTGGCGCGCGCTGCCGACCCTGTGGCCGGAAAACAGGTTTACGCGAACACCTGCGTGGCTTGCCATGGCGACAAGGGCCAGGGCGTGCGCCGCGGCAAGGCGGGCGATGCCAACGGTTACCTGTTTCCGCCGCTCTGGGGCCCCGACAGCTACAACAACGGCGCCGGCATGGGCCGGATCACCTTGGCCGCAGGCTTCATCAAGGGCAATATGCCCAGCGGTATCACGCACCTGAACGCGGTGTTGACCGATGAGCAGGCCTTTGATGTGGCCGCGTTCATCAACAGCCAGCCACGGCCGGTCAAGCGCGATCTTGAAAAGGATTTCCCGGCACGCAAGAACAAGCCGGTCGATGCGGCCTTTCCGCCCTACACGCCGGGCTTTTCGGCCGAGCAACACAAGTTCGGTCCGTGGCAGCCGATTCAGGAGGCGCGAGCCAAAGGGATTTATCCGTTGAAATAGCGCAACGCATGGCGTTGACGCAACGCCGCGGGACAGTCCTGCCGCATGGCAGCGCCGGCGGAGTCTGCCAGCAGCTTGCCCGCTGGCTGGCAGGTCCATGACATTGCTCCTCCTTTCATAGCAGCCCGCGCTTTTGCGATAAGCGCTGGCGTCGCCCTGGCCGTCAAAGCGCACAGGCGTGACACAGGGTCTTGCAGGCGCCGGCCAGCAGGCCCCGGACAAGTCAGGGAAAATTCAGCTTTGCCTGCCAAGCTCAGCACTTCCATGAAGACGCCAACCGCAACCGTTCAAGCCCAGGAGACCGCAGCACCCGCTGCCGGGTCGATTCACGTCGCACCCACACGGGACAAGCGCATCTGGGCGCTGGCGCTCGGCACGGCGGCGGTCTGGTACCTGGACCCGGCTTTGGCAGAGATGGCCGAACTGGTGGGCGGCATCGCCTGCGCGACCAACAAGTCGCTGGTCAGGGACGATATCTCGGACATGCGCCTCAAGGCCGACGCCATGCGCCAGCAGGTCGGGCCGCTGCCGGCCAGCGCCTTGGCCAAGGTGGTCAGACGCACCGAGGCGGCCAGCGGCGCCGTGCTCGACAAAGGTGCGCGCATGAAAGAGCTGCAGGCCAGCTGGGACCACTTCCTGGCCTGCCTGCGCAGCAGCCCCAAACGCTAACCTACCCGCAGGGACCGCCCGCTGCCGCTGCGCTGACTTATCACCATCGGCAACGCGTCTGGGACCGGCGCCCCTGCTCCAAGGCATGATGCCTCCGTGAAAACATTTTTATTCCTTCCTTCCACCGCGCTGACCCACCTGCTGGCCGCGGCCATCTGGCTGCTTGCCGGGACGGCGGGCGCCGCGCCTTTTGAAAACACCATCGCCCAACGCACCATGGCCTGCACCGCCTGTCACGGCGCCCAGGGGCGCGCCGGCCCCGACGGTTATTACCCGCGCCTGGCCGGCAAGCCCGCCGGCTACCTGTACAACCAGCTGCTGAACTTCCGCGACGGCCGGCGCCACTACGCGCTGATGACACAGCTGGTCGATCCCCTGACCGACGACTACCTGATGGAAATTGCGCGCTACTTTTCGGCCCTCGACCTGCCCTATCCGCCCCCGGCCGCGCCGGCTGCTGCGCCTGACGTGTTGCGGCGCGGCAAGGCGCTCGTTTTGCAAGGGGACCCCGGGCGGCGCCTGCCGGCCTGCGTGTCCTGCCATGGCCAGGCCATGACCGGGGTCGCCCCCCATGTTCCCGGCCTGCTGGGGCTGCCGCGCGATTACCTGAACGCCCAGCTCGGCGCCTGGCGCACCGGGCAGCGGCGCGCCCACGCGCCGGACTGCATGGCCAACATCGTCGGCCAGATGAACGACGCAGACATCCATGCCGCCACCAGCTGGTTGGCGGCCCAGCCCCTGCCGGCCAGCAGCAAACCGGCGGCAACCCTGCCGGCCGCGCCCGCCGGCCAGGTGGTGCCGGCGTGCGGCAGCGCCGTCGCACCGCGGGGCACCCGGCCATGAAACGGCTGATCATCTGGATCCTGGTCAGCGTCGCAGCGGCGCTGGCACTGGCCGCCCTCGTCTGGCTGCTCAACGTGCGCGATGAACCCAACGTCACGACGCCCGTGGCCACCGCGGCCGCGCTGCCGGCACGGATAGCACGTGGCGCCTACCTCGCGCGCGCAGGCAACTGCATGAGTTGCCACACCACACGCGGCGGCACGCCGTACGCCGGTGGCCGCGGCATAGACACACCGTTCGGCACCGTTTTTTCGAGCAACCTGACACCCGACCGCAGCACCGGCATTGGCCAGTGGTCGCCCACCCATTTCTGGCGTGCCATGCACAATGGCCGCTCCCGGGACGGCCGCCTGCTTTACCCGGCCTTCCCCTACACCAACTACACCGAAATCACGCGCGAAGACTCGGACGCGCTCTACGCCTACCTGCACAGCCTGCCGCCGGCCACGCAGCCCAACACGCCCCATAGCCTGCGCTGGCCCTTCAGCACGCAGGCCGCGCTGGCGGTCTGGCGTGCGCTGTACTTCAGCCCGGCGCGTTACGCGCCCGATGCCCAACAGACGGCCGAGTGGAACCGCGGCGCCTACCTGGTGCGCGGCCTGGGCCACTGCAGCGCCTGCCACAGCACGCGTAATGCGCTGGGCGCCACCAACACCCCGCTGGACCTGGCCGGCGGCCTGATCCCGATGCAGAACTGGTACGCGCCCTCGCTGACCTCGGCGTCGGAGGCCGGCGTGGCCGACTGGACGCCGGAACACATTGCGGCCCTGCTCAAGACCGGCGTGTCGCCGCGCGGCTCGGTGCTCGGTCCCATGGCCGAGGTGGTGCTGCACAGCACCCAGCACATGAGCGATCAGGACCTGGCGGCCATGGCCGTGTTCCTGAAGTCGCTGCCGCCTGCGCCGGTGGCCCGCACTTCCAC
Source organism: Polaromonas sp. 39-63-25 (assembly GCF_002278925.1). Lineage (GTDB taxonomy): Bacteria > Pseudomonadota > Gammaproteobacteria > Burkholderiales > Burkholderiaceae_C > Polaromonas. The sequence continues at coordinate 566 of NZ_NCJH01000027.1, read as the reverse complement.
CGCAGCGGCAGCCCGCCTGCCGGCTGCCGGCGCCAAGCTGTACGAGCAGCACTGCGCGCAGTGCCACGGCGATCAGGGCCAGGGCGTGCCGGGCGCCTACCCGCCGCTGGCCGGCAACCGGGCCGTGACCATGGACTCCACCGCCAACCTCGTGCAGATCGTGCTCAACGGCGGTTACGCCCCGGCCACAGCCGGCAACCCGCGTCCCTTCGGCATGCCCCCGTTTGTATTGGTACTCGACGACACCGAACTGGCCGAGCTGCTGACGTACCTGCGCAGCGCCTGGGGCCACCAGGCGAGCGCGGTGACGCCTACCGAGATCAATCGCATGCGGGGGGAAAATCAGCGGTGAAGGTTGGCTGCCTTTTATGTCTGCTTGATCTGGGGTAGTGCCGCCAGCTAGCCGGGTCTCGCCCCGGCGGGCGACTTACTTTTCTTTGCTTCGCCAAAGAAACCTAAGGAAAAGAAAGGCGACCCGATGGTCTGGGTCCCCTGCGCTGCGCTCCGGGGCAGCCTGCGGTGCTCGACAAAAGCGGGGTCTCGCTCGAACTCGCCTTCGGCTCAGA
>NZ_NCJH01000002.1 GCF_002278925.1 Polaromonas sp. 39-63-25 | reverse complement strand
ATGCGAACTGCTGCATCGGTTGAATTGCATACTTATGCAGAACAGATTTCCAACCAACGAGATGTTGTGTTGTCCAATCGCCATAAGCTCTTTTGACAGTCGCGGTGCCGTACTTGGCAACCTCGTCCAAAAGTTCTTTCACGACCGCGAACGACGCGTTATCAGCATCAATCAAAACCGCAAGCCTCGTTACATCTCCACCTGCCATGTTCGTGCCCTCCAGAATTAGTGTCCTAGTATCCAAGATTCATGAACCCGGGCAGCCTTTTCAGACGTAAGCCATGGTTATGCAAGTTGAGGCACAAGCTCCGAAAGTCTTTTTCCCAGTCGGTTCCATGCATCCCGCTTTTCCTCGGCGTAGTCGTATGTTTGGTATGTCCGTACAAGCTTGCTGGGCTCAACGTGATTCAGTACGCGCTCAATAATGGCCGGTGCAACATGTAGTGATTGCATCATTGTTGCGCCAGTGCGCCGCAAATCGTGCGGTACCCAGTCACCATTGACCAGCAATAGGACATCTGAATTCTTGGTGCGGTTGCTCATGGGCTTTCGACCAATTGCAGCCATTTGACGATCACGAACTTGCTTGGTCGTTGACTTCATGCACACATGGGTAGTGCCGCTGGTGTCAGGAAAACACCATTTGTCGTTTGTCGAAATCTGCTTGAGTTCTTGGAATTTCTTGAGCGCAACGGGAGATAGAAATACCGTGTGTGTTTTGCGGTTTTTGGCGTTCTCTTTCGGAATCACCCAGGTGCCAGCATTGAGGTCAACGTGTTCCCAGCGCGCTTGAATGACTTCACCGATGCGGCAACAGCAGGACAACATCAGCCACATGGCAATCTGAGTTCTTGGCATTAAGCCGGATTTAGGCAGCTTTTCGGCCAGTTCCCGCACCTCGTCATCGCTCAATGCACGGTTGCGTTCAGCGCCTTCGTACTCGCGCGGCAGAATTTTGTCCTTTTTGAGATCAATTTCGTCTGTCGGGTTTTCAAAGAGTTGTTTCCAAGCGCGCTTGCGACCAGCCCAGCGGAACATCTGTTTCAGGTCAGCAAACAGCGTGACTGAGATACGGTTCGAGCCACGATCAACTACGCCTCGCAGAATTTTCTCTATGTGCTCAGGATGCACGCTGCTCAATTTGAGGTCACCAACGACAGGAAATACATCGCGTGCGAACGAGCGGCGTAATTCTTTTCCGTTGTCTTTTCGGTCAACGGTTTCCACCCACGCATCGAATAAGTCGGTCAGCGTCTTGGATTGCGCAACTTCAACTTCCAGACGTTCGACTTCGGCTTGTCGTTCGTTATCCAATTTTATCTGGATGTCGATGCCATTGCGTGCCAGAGCGCGAACGTGAGTGGCTTTTTCACGCGCTTCTTTGAGGCCAAGCCGTCCGTCACCATCTCCATACAGTTCTGGCAGACGGTATTGACGCTCTTTGCCGTCCAACATGTAGCGCACCAGCCAAGTCTTGATGCCATCGACGGCTACTCGCAGTTGCAGCCCCTCGCCGTCCATCAGTTTGTACGGCTTGTCTTTTGGTTTGGCACTGTCAATCTGCTTTACGGTTAGGTTACCCATCGCATCATCCAAGTGGTAGTAAGTTTACCTTCCGTGTCCGAACGGTGTCCGAAAAAACGGTGGCATTCCTTAGATTATGCTGGATTTGATTGGATGCTGTATTTTTGTAAACTGTTGATTTTATTGAGTATATGGACGTTATTGGATTTTCATGGGCAATGAAGAAGTATGCTACGAACCAAGGGGTCGTCTACGAACCAAGGGGTCGTGGGTTCAATTCCTGCCAGCCGCACCAAACGTCAAGCCCTGGAATCGCGAGGTTCCAGGGCTTTTTCGTTACGATGTCCCGATATGGACACGTTTTGACTGCCTCAGTCGCTCATGAGCAAAGCCTTCACCAAAGAAACCGACGCGGACGACGATGACGAGCTGTCGTTGCCGCCTTTGCCCGCGGGCGGCAAAAACTACATCACGCCCGAGGGTTACGCCCGGCTCAAGGCCGAGCTGCTGGAGCTGATCGACAACGAACGCCCCAAGGTGGTGGAGGTGGTTCACTGGGCCGCCAGCAACGGCGACCGCTCCGAAAACGGCGACTACCACTACGGCAAGAAGCGGCTGCGCGAGATCGACCGGCGCATCCGGTTTTTGACCAAGCGGCTTGAAATTGCCGAGATTTCCGACCCTGCCGTGCACCATGGCAGCGACCAGGTGTTTTTTGGCGCCACTGTCACCTACATCGACAGCAGCGGGTCCGGACAGACGGTGACCATCCTGGGTATTGACGAGGCGGACAGTGCGCGCAACCAGGTCAGCTGGATCTCGCCGATTGCCCGTGCGCTGCTCAAGGCGCGGATCGGCGACGAGGTGAAGCTGGCAACCCCGGGCGGACTCAAGGACATCGAGGTGATGCAGGTCAGTTATCCGGCGCCGGACGCTGCCGGCGGGCGAGCGCAGGACATGAAGTAAACAGCCCCGGGGGGCGTTCAGACGCCTGGTTTGGCGCGCTGGACCCGCAACACCGACGGGGTACGCTTGACGCTGCGCATGACAGACGCGAGGTGGATGCGATCACGCACGGCCACATCAAAGCGCAGGTCGGTCGCATCCTGCGCAGGTTCCTGTCCCATGTCCACATGCGTGATGTCGGCCTCGGCGGCGGCCAGCGCCGAAGCCACGCGGGCGAGCACGCCTTTGCCATTGGTGACCGTGACCAGCAGACCGGTTTCAAAGGCACGGGTGGGTTCGTCCGACCAGTCAACCGCAATGAAGCGCTCGCTGTCGCGGTGCTGCAGCTTTTTGGCGACGGCGCAGTCGTCCGTGTGGACCACCAGGCCTTCACCGCGCCCCAGATAACCCACGATGGCGTCGCCCGGGATGGGCCGGCAACACGCGGCAAACTTCACCGAGGCGCCCTCGCTGCCATCCAGCACCAGCGCGCCCTGTGAAATCGACTCGTGCGCGGTGTAGCGCTCGCGGCTCATCAGCAAGGGGTCCGGTTTTTCGCCTGTTTCCGCCAGCAGGGTGACGATGCGCTTGGCGATCATGCTGGCGATCCGTTTTCCCAGGCCGATATCGGTGAGCAACTCGGCGCGTGTGCGGTTGCCGCTGAAACGCAGGATTTTTTCCCAGGTGGCGTGGTGGGCGTCGTCGTCCTCGGACAGCCTCTCGCGGTCTATGCCCTCGGCCCGCAGGGCTTGCGCCAGCATTTTCTCGCCCAGGTCCTGCGACTCGCTCAGGGCCATGGTTTTGAGGTGATGGCGAATCTTCGATCGGGCTTTGCCGGTGCGCACAAAACCCAGCCAGGCGGGGTTGGGGCTGGAGACCGACGCGGTGATGATCTCGATCACGTCGCCGTTGTGCAGCTCCGAGCGCAGCGGAACCTGCTCGCCATTGACCTTGGCGGCCACGGCGCGGTGCCCCACATCGCTGTGGATGGCGTAGGCAAAATCGACAATCGTTGCACCGCGCGGCATGGCCATGATCTGGCTTTTCGGCGTGAACACATACACGGCGTCGGGAAACAGGTCGATCTTGACATGGTCCCAGAACTCGGCGGCGTCCCGCGTTTCCTGCTGGATGTCGAGCAGGGACTGCAACCACTGGGTGCCCAGCCGCTGCGAGGCATCGCTGTCAGGGTCGGTGGCCTTGTAGAGCCAATGTGCGGCAACGCCGGATTCGGCCACGATGTGCATGGCCTCGGTGCGCATCTGGAATTCGATGTTGGTGCCGAAGGGCCCAACCAGCGTGGTGTGCAGCGACTGGTAGCCATTGACCTTGGGAATCGCGATGTAGTCCTTGAACTTGCCTGGCAGCGGCTTGTAGAGCTGGTGCAGCACGCCCATGGCGGTGTAGCAGGCCGTGACGCTGGCGACAATGATGCGAAAGCCGTAGATGTCCGTCACCTGCGCAAATGACAGGTGCTTTTCATCCATCTTGCGATAGATCGAATAGAGGGCCTTTTCGCGCCCGTAGATATGCACCTGGATGCCGGCGCTCGCAAACGCTGCTTCCACTTCGGACTGAACTCGCTTGATCACATCGCGCCGGCGGCCACGGGCGCGGGCCAGGGCCTTGGTCAGCGTGGCGTAACGCCAGGGGTACAGGTGCTGGAAGGCCAGGTCCTGCAGCTCGCGGTAGGTCGCGTTCAGGCCCAGGCGGTGCGCAATCGGCGCATAGATGTCCAGGGTCTCGCGCGAGATGCGGTTCCACTTGCTGCGCGGCACGTCGCTGAGCGTGCGCATGTTGTGGCTGCGGTCGGCCAGCTTGATCAGGATGACGCGCACATCGCGTGCCATGGCCAGCAGCATCTTGCGAAACGACTCGGCCTGGTTTTCCTCGCGGGTGTTGAATTCCAGCTTTTCCAGCTTGGTCAGGCCGTCCACCAGTTCCGCGACCGGCGCGCCAAAACGCTCGATCAGCTCCGGTTTGGTGACGCCGCAGTCCTCGATCGCATCATGCAGCAGGGCGGCCATCAGGGCCTGCGCGTCCAACTTCCATTCGGCGCACTGCTGCGCCACGGCGATAGGGTGGGTGATGTAGGGCAGGCCGCCGTTGCGTATCTGGCCCAGATGCGCTTCATCGGCAAAGCGGTAGGCGGTCCGGACGTTGTTGACGTCCTCGGCGCTCATGTAGTCCAGCTTGGCCGTGAGCGCAGCAAAACTCGCCGCGGCTGCGTTGGCGGCAGCCGGGGTGGAGGTGACGTTTGCGATGGGGAAATCCAGGGCGCTCATGCCTTAAATGTATCGTGGTGCTGATAAAACGTGCAAAAAGCGGGCATTACGCGACGTCAGGGAAACAAAAAAAGCACCGCAGGCGGTGCTTTTCTGGAGGAGAGGGAGGACGCCTCAGCTGGGGACTTTTTTCAGCATTTCGAGGCCGATTTTGCCTTCGGCGATTTCGCGCAAGGCGGTCACGCCAGGCTTGTTCTTGCTCTCGATTTTGGGGGCATGGCCCTGGCTGAGCATGCGCGCGCGGTAAGTGGCGGCCAGAACGAGCTGGAAGCGGTTGGGGATTTTTTCCAGGCAGTCTTCAACAGTGATGCGGGCCATGATGATCTCCGGGTTAAATGCAATAGGGGGAATGAAGCAGCAGCAGGTCAGGCAATGTGCAGGGCCTGGAAGGTCTCGGCGCGGGCACGTCTTTGGGCTGCAAACTTGAGCCGCTGGGCATGAACAATGGTTTTCAGGTCGAAAACGGCTCGTTCAAATAACTCGTTGATTATAACGAAATCGAATTCGTGGGCCTGGGCCATCTCGATGGCTGCGTTTTTAAGCCGCAATTCGATCACTTCCGGCGTATCCTCGCCTCGCCGCTCCAGCCGCGAGCGCAACTCTTCCCAGCTGGGCGGCAGGATGAAAATCAGCACCGCGTTGTTGAAAATACGCTTGATGTTGATCGCGCCCTGAAAATCGATTTCAAGAATGACGTCGGCACCGGTTGCAACGCGTTCCTCGATCGTTTGCCGCGAGGTGCCGTAACGCTGGCCGTGGACATGCGCCCATTCCAGGAAGGAGTCCCGCAGCACCATGCCGTCAAACTCCTCGGGCGAAATGAAGAAGTATTCGCGGCCATGTTTTTCCTGCCCGCGGGGCGGCCGGGTGGTGTGCGACACCGCCGGCTGCACCCGCGCATCGAGCTCCATCAGGGCCTTGACCAGGCTGGATTTGCCAGCTCCACTGGGCGCGGCGACAACAAAGAGATTTCCTGGGTAGTCCATATCGGCGGGTGGTGTAGGTTGTTGTTCTGGCCGGGGCTGGCCTTATTCAATGTTCTGGACCTGCTCGCGGATCTGCTCGATCAGCACTTTCATGTCCACCGAGACATGGGTGAGTTCCAGCGACCCGGATTTGGAGCCCAACGTGTTGGCTTCGCGGTGCAGCTCCTGGATCAGGAAGTCGAGACGTTTGCCGACTTCGCCGCCGGCGGCCAGCAGCCGGTCGATTTCGTCCAGATGGGAGGACAGCCGCGTGATTTCCTCCGCCACATCGATGCGTATTGCAAAGGAGGTGGCTTCCGTCAGGGCCCGGTCCTGTGCCGCTTCGGGCAGGGTGCTGCCGCCGCCCAGCGCCATGGCCTCCTGCCAGCGCTCCATGAAACGGATTTTCTGCTGCTCGACCAGCTTGGGCACCATGGGCACGGCCGAGGCCGCCAGCGCCCGCAGCTGGGCCGTGCGGTCCAGCAGCATCTGCGCCAGCCGGGCGCCTTCGCGCTCCCGGGCTGCCAGCAGGTCCTTCAGGGCTTTTTTGGACAGCTTGAGCAACTCGTCACTGTAGTCGTGGGTGGTTTTGTCTTCGCCGCCTGCCAGGCGCAGCACATCGGCCACACTCAGGGCCGCAGCGTGGGGCAGCCACGATTTCACCGTGTCTTCCAGGGAGCCGAGGCGCTGCAGCGTGCTGGCCGCCGGGGCGCGCAGGCTGCTGCCGGAGCTGCTCTCCAGCGAGACGCGCATTTCTATCTTGCCGCGCTTGAGCTTGCCGGTCAGCAGTTCGCGCAGGGCAGGCTCGGCCTGACGCAACTCATCGGGCAGGCGGAAGGCCAGATCCAGAAAGCGGCTATTGACCGAGCGTATCTCCACGCCCAAGCGTGCGCTGGCGTCCGTCGCTGCGTCCGTTTCCGGGGTATTTCGCGCAGGCGTGGATTGAACGGCTGCATAGCCAGTCATGCTGTAAACTGACATTTAGTTATACGCTTTTCGTAGAGAAACAGGACTTGGTGATCCCGTCACCTTGCTTAATCCCGAATTATGTCAAAGGTCAAGCCCGCGCCACTTCCACCCGATACCGTCATTGGCGGCTATCGCGTGGTGCGCAAGCTGTCGGCCGGCGGGTTTGGGGTAGTTTACTTGGCTGTTGACAACGAGGGCCAGCAGGTTGCCATCAAGGAGTACCTGCCGTCCTCGCTGGCCAGCCGCCCGCCGGGAGAATTGCTGCCCCAGGTGCAGCCCGAAAAACTCTCGCTGTACCGGCTGGGCCTGAAAAGTTTCTTCGAGGAAGGCCGTTCGCTGGCCCAGATCTCGCACGCGTCCGTGGTGAGCGTGCTGAACTTCTTTCGCGAAAACGAAACCGTCTACATGGTGATGAACTACCTGGAGGGCGGCACCCTGCAGGATTTCATCATCACCGCACGCGAACTCAAAAAACAGAAGGTGTTTCGCGAGTCGACCATCCGCTCCCTGTTTGACGAAATCCTGCGCGGGTTGCGCATCGTGCACCAGCACAAGATGCTGCACCTGGACATCAAGCCGGCCAACATCTTCGTGACCGACGACAACAAGGCCGTGATGATCGACTTTGGCGCCGCCCGTGAGGTGCTGAGCAAGGAAGGCAACTTCATCCGGCCCATGTACACCCCCGGTTTTGCCGCGCCCGAGATGTACCGGCGTGATTCCTCCATGGGACCGTGGACCGACATCTACGCGATCGGCGCCTGTATTTACGCGACCATGCAGGGTTATCCGCCCAATGACGCGCCGCAGCGGCTCGAAAAAGACCGTCTGTCGCTTGCACTCTCCCGTTTGCGCGGTGTGTATTCGGACAACCTCATTGAAGTGGTTGAATGGTGCATGTCACTCGATCCCCTGTCGCGGCCGCAGTCGGTTTTTGCCCTGCAGAAAGAACTCAGCCGCGAAGGCGAGCGGCGCTACACCAAGCTGACCGTCGGCGAAAAAATGCGGCTGCAGTTTGACAACATGGTGTCAGACACCAAGAAAACCGCGCGCAAGGCCACCGGCTTTGCGACGAAATTCAAATGAAATTCTCGGTCTTTCAGGTCAGTCGCAAGGGCGGTCGCGAGAAAAACGAAGACCGCATGGGGTATTGCTACACGCGCGAGTCGGGCCTGTTTGTGCTGGCCGACGGCATGGGTGGCCACCCCGAAGGCGAGGTGGCGGCCCAGCTGGCGCTGCAGACCATTTCTGCGCTGTATCAAAAGGAAGCCCGGCCACTGGTCAGGGACACCACCGAATTCCTCTCGTCGGCCCTGATGGCGGCGCACCACCAGATCATCCGTTATGCCAGCGAAAAAGGCATGCTCGATACACCCCGGACCACGGTGGTGGCGGCCATCCTGCAGGGCTCGGGCGCGACCTGGGTCCATTGCGGCGACTCGCGGCTGTACGTGGTGCGCGACGGCGAGCTGTTGACCCGCACGCGCGACCACTCCTACCTGGAGCAGCAAAACGCCGGCATCATCAAACTCGAGCGCCTGAACCGCAACATCCTGTTCACCTGCCTGGGTTCCCCGTCCAAGCCGGTGTTCGATATCGCCGGCCCGGTGGTCCTGCAGCAGGGCGACAAGCTGATGCTCTGCTCCGACGGCCTGTGGGGCACGCTGACCGACGCTGAAATTGTGCGCCACATGGCTGGCAACAGCGTGTCTGACGCCGTGCCCGACATGGTCGAACATGCGCTGCGCAATGGTGGCGAGCACAGCGACAACGTCACCGTGTTGGCCATGGAGTGGGAAACGCCCGACGCTTTCGAATCGACGCGCGGCGTTTCGACCGACAGCATCATGGACGGCGTGTTTGCGTCGACCATCCAGGCAGGCGTGCTCGACTCCAGCGTCGAAGACCTTGACGATGAGGCGATTGAACGCTCCATTGCCGAAATCAACGAGGCGATACGCCGCTCTGCGGCAAAAAAGGCCTGAGTTCCCCGCCTGGCAGCTTGGCCGCCTTCGCGCAGGTGCTGCCTTTGGCATGACTTCCCTTTTCTTTTTTTTCTGTTTCCCCGGGCGCAGTGACGCCAGAAAGCCCTGACCATGAGTTCATTTTCGCGAAGCAGCGCCCGTGCCGCCGACCAGTTGCGCCCGGTGCGCATCACCCGTGCCTACACCGCCTATGCGGAAGGCTCGGTCCTGATCGAGTTTGGCGCGACCCGGGTGTTGTGCACGGCCTCGGTCGAGGAGAAAGTGCCGGGCCACAAGAAGGGCAGCGGCGAGGGCTGGGTCACTGCCGAGTACGGCATGCTGCCGCGCGCCACCCACACCCGCAGCGACCGCGAGGCCGCGCGCGGCAAGCAGAGCGGGCGCACGCAGGAAATCCAGCGCCTGATCGGCCGCTCCATGCGCGCGGTGTTCGATCTGAAAAAACTCGGCGAACGCACCATTCACCTCGACTGCGACGTGATCCAGGCCGACGGCGGAACACGCACGGCCAGCATCACCGGCGCCTTTGTCGCGGCGCAGGACGCCGTCAACAAGCTGCTGGCCGAAGGCAAGCTCAAGGAGACGCCGATCATCGGCCACGTGGCCGCCATTTCTGTCGGCATCGTGCAGGGCACGCCTTTGCTCGACCTTGAATACATTGAAGACGTGAGCTGCGATACCGACATGAACGTGGTGATGACCGGCGCCGGCCACTACGTCGAAGTGCAGGGCACCGCCGAAGGAGCCGCCTTTTCGCGCCAGGAAATGGACGCGCTGCTGCGGCTGGCTGAAAAAGGCATCAGCGAGCTGGTCACGCTGCAGCAGCAGTCGCTCCTGAATTAATAGCTGCTTGCGCCCGTCCTGATTGGGCTGAAGCCATATTTTGCTTATGAAAATCGTACTTGCATCGAACAACCCCGGCAAACTGGCCGAACTGCAGGCCATGCTGGCGCCGCTGGGCGTGACACTGGTGAAACAGGCCGACCTGGGCATCCCGGAGGCTGAGGAACCTTTTCGAACCTTTGTCGAAAACGCCCTGGCCAAGGCGCGCCATGCATCACGGCTCAGCGGCCTGCCGGCGCTGGCCGACGACGCCGGCCTGTGTGTCGATGCCTTTGGCGGCCTGCCCGGTGTGGACACGGCTTTTTACGCCACGCAGTTTGGCTACGAAAAAGGCGACGACAACAATGTGCGCGCCCTGCTCGAACAGATGGTCGGCCTGGACCAGCGCCGCGCCGCGCTTGTCAGCACCCTGGTGGCCGTGCGTTCAGCCGACGACCCCGAGCCCCTGATTGCGGTGGGCCGTGTCAGCGGCGAGATCGCGCGCGAGCCGGTGGGCAGCAACGGTTTTGGTTTTGACCCGGTGATGTACATCCCGGCCTTCGGCAAGACCTTTGCGCAATTGCCGGTCGAGGTTAAAAACGCCAACAGCCACCGCGGCATGGCGGCGCGCCAGATGATGGACCTGATGCGCGAGCGCTGGTTGTGAGCGTTTCCGCTTTCTTCTCATGACCTTCCCCATTCCTGTTGTCAGTGCGTCGCCTGCGGAGGAAGCCGGGGCGGGACTCAAGGACATCCAGCACTACATGCGGGACGGCACGCTGCAGCTCAGCGCCTTGCCGCCGCTGTCGCTGTATGTGCACCTGCCCTGGTGCCTGAAGAAATGCCCCTATTGCGATTTCAACTCGCATGAAGTTTCTGGCGAGTTGCCCGAGCAGCGCTACCTGGACGCGTTGATGGCCGACCTTGAAGCCTCGCTGCCGTTGATCTGGGGCCGCACGGTGCACAGCATCTTCATTGGCGGCGGTACGCCCAGCCTGTTCTCGCCGCAGGCCATCGACCGCCTGCTGGGCGACATCCGCGCGCGGCTGCGGCTGGAGCCCGACTGCGAAATCACGCTCGAAGCCAACCCCGGCACATTTGAGAAACACCGCTTCAAGGCCTTTCGCAGCGCCGGTGTCACGCGGCTGTCGGTTGGCGTGCAGAGTTTTGACGACAGGCACCTGAAAACCCTGGGCCGCGTGCATGACCGCGCCCAGGCCATTGCCGCGGTCGAAGAGGCTGCGCAGTCCTTCGACACCTTCAACCTCGACATCATGTACGCGCTGCCGGGCCAGACGCTGGAGAACCTGGAGCAGGACATGCGGCAGGCGCTGGCGCTGCAGCCGCCGCATATCTCGATTTACCACCTGACGGTCGAACCCAACACGTATTTCGCCAAATACCCGCCGGTGCTGCCGCAAGAAGACGACGCCTACGCCATGCTGGACCGCATCACCGAACTGACCGGGGTGGCGGGCATGGACCGGTATGAGATCTCGGCCTACGCCAAGCCCGGCCACCGCTGCCTGCACAACCTGAACTACTGGAAGTTCGGCGACTACCTCGGCATAGGCGCCGGTGCCCACAGCAAGCTCAGTTTTGCGCACCGCGTGGTGCGCCAGGTGCGCTTTCGGGAGCCCAGGCTCTACATGGACAAGGCGCTCGCCGGCACGCCGGTGTCGCAGGACAACGAAATCAGCCGCGCCGACTTGCCGTTTGAGTTCATGCTCAACGCCCTGCGCTTGCGCGAGGGCTTCAAGCTGCAGGACTTTGCCGAAAAAACCGGTTTGCCGCTGACTGCGATCCAGGCCGGGCTGGACGAGGCCGAACGCAAGGGCCTGATCGAGCGCGACTTTGCGCGTGTCAAACCGACCGAGCGCGGCTTTGACTTCCTGAACGATTTGCAGACGCTGTTTTTGGGGGATTGAGAGCCAGTTTGCAGCAGGCCTTGCGCACTGCCTTGCGGGAAGCGATGCACTCTTCAAATGTAAAAAAGCCGCCGACAGCAATTGCTGAGGGCGGCGTTGTTTGGCGGAAGCGGTGGCTTTCGAACCAAATGGTAACCGGCTTAGGCCGGTTTTTTGTTTGTAAATCAAAAGTTTGCCTGTCATTTCTGACAGGCTGCAATTCTCAGATTGATTTGCCGTTGACTATCGGCGATGAATCATCCGTATAACTGGTCGGCCAACACGGAACCACAACAGCAGGGAGCGGCTTCGCCGCGTGTGTTGCGGTCCGGTTGCCTTCGACGTTGAGCGTCTGCTTTTTCGCAATTGTGAGACCGCCTTGGGCCCTTAGCGGTAGTTACCTCTTCTTCAAAGGCGACATTCGGTGGTAAACACCAGCGAGGTGGTCAGCGTTTAGCGGAATGGTGGTCAATGATTGTCAGCAGCGGCAGGCTACTACACCAAGTGGTGGATGGAGCGGGAGGGCTGCGAGGACCTGGAAACTGTCCTTTGCATGCACCAGGTAGAAAAAGCCGGCAAGTGCCATCCCCGGGGCATGGACTTGGCCGGTCGGATCAGCGAGGGCAAGGCCGGCCGGGCCGAGGCGCGGGAGCTGCTGGCGGCAGTGAAGGAGGAAGTGGCAGCCGAGGCGGCCGACAAGAAGGCGGCGAAGAAGAAAGCGGCCGAGCAAGGCGCGCTCGAGCTGGACGGCAGCGGCAGCAGCCAGGAGAAGGAAGCGCCAGTGTGGTCAGCCGACCGGGCAATCCGGGAACTGAACATGGCTCTGGAGGAAGAAGGCCATGCGCCGGTTGCCGAGCTGATCGCTGGCCTGACCAAGGTGCAGCAGCTGGAGGTGGCGAACATCCACAAGGCGGACTGGAATGCGGGCAAGGTGTTCTGCAAAGGCACCGATGTGCAGAAGCTGCGCGGCCTGCACAAGCACATCGAGCAGAACTACTCAGCGGATGAGTGGCAGAGCGCGGCGTTTATCTTGGGCTGCTCGAACATCAAGCTGACGCTGGCGGATCTAGCAGGGGAGGTGCATCAGTTGATGCATGGGTGATTTGCCTGAGAAATGGAGTGAGTTCGAAACACCTCTAGCCATTTACTCGACTATGAAGGTAGCGGTGTCAAAAATGAATCCAGACTTGTTACCAAGTTTTTGAGGTGCGGTATTTTTTTTGTGAGCTCAAGATACAGAAGCGAGTAATCGAGACACGCAACGGTATCTTGAGCGGGTTTGGCATAAGTTTTTCCACCGATCTGGTATGACTTTGCAAGATCTTCCGTAGGAGTCAAGCGGAGGGCCATATCCTCAACCTCTGGATTGAAACCCAACTTAGCGACAATTTCTGCAACGGTAATACTAGGATCTATCTTCGGGAAATGCGTGCATTCGGCCAAGAACCAAGCTTCTATCTCCATAACAGCTAGTACGAAATCGACGGGGGTTAAAGTCGTCTCAATGCCAGCTCTAAGATTTCTCTCAAGGAGCGGGATATCGTTATAAGCGGTGTGTGGCCTGACATCCCGAAGCCCAATAATCTTCTCATAGCCCGCTGCCGTCAAAGATTTGTGTTCTTCAACAATGCGTGGCTTGACCTGATGATCCCCCCCGCAATCGTAAAGCAGAATATAAAACTCCTGATCGTCCACCGGACCTGCGGCTTCGATGACTGTGATCTGCCTCGGCTTCAAAACACCGCCCGAGATTCTCCGCTTTTCAATTACAACTCTGTGCGCTCCAGCCACCTCGCTAATTAGCTTTTCGACAAATAAAACTTCTGTAAAGCCCTCTACAAACACAGCAAGTCTGCGCATTGAGTCATGCTCCTTCGCCGATGGGTTCGTTGATTACATCAAGCTCCAGAAAAGAAAAGTTGCTCAATCCCGTGAATTTAAAATTTTCGAAAATCTGGCGAGAATTCTCTATGTTTTTAAAGCTGACGCGGTTGCCCTTCCTCTGTGCGACTGCCCATTCTTCAAGAGGCACCTCATTCATCACAAATCGATCATTCGTCGAAATTACGATCTGAAGCTTGAACTCCTCTGCCTTCTTCCGGAGGAGACTAATCAAGCGACAAGACCGTTCAAAATCGAGTCCTTCACCGATATCGTCAACCAAAATGCAACTCCCTTTGCCTTTGAGCTGGAAATAGTCGACATTGATTAATAAACTGAGTACTCGATACATCCCCTGGGACATGCCAATCTGATCTGTGAAACCCTCTAAGTCTTTTTCCTTCAAGAGCAATCCATGTATTTCGCCGTTAGGCGTCGGCGGCAAAACAACAGATACAGGGGCCCCTATGTCTATTGAATCCAAGTAATACCCGACTTCCTTCATGTCTTGAATAAGAGCTGAAGTAAAACGGTCACCAAAGTCTCGTTTGCCATTGCGAAACAGGCCAACGACAGCCTTTTGATCTCTCTCGTTTATTTCGGCGCCGTTCGCAGCGAACACGGCAAACAGATCTTTACCCAAATTTGATCCGAACTGGAAATGGCGCAGCGCCGCAGCCCATTGATAAAGCGGTTCTAAAAAACTATGCTGAATCGAATCTCGGCGAGTAACAGCGGCAAACTCGGACGGAGGTGTTTGGAAATCGATATATGACCCTTTGTCAATTTTTTCCGCCCAGATTTTTCCGACACCTCCTGGACCGCGCTCTAAAGATACTTTACCGTCGATCACAAGTGCCTCAGCCATGACCTCTCCGCTCGCACAGACACAGTGGTATGTATAGATTTTTTCTTCATGCTCGAATTCACAGTTGTATGTGCCGGATACTGAAGGGGGCTGCAAGCCGGAAAGGTGGCGAGCCAAGCCATTAATCACATTTAGGGTACGGGACTTTCCTGACGCATTTTTTCCGACCAGCAGCGTTTTCTGACCCAGCAGAAGTCTTTCCAAGCTCCACTCTTGAGCTTCACCATTGCGTTCGGAATATTCAATCGATTTCAGTTTCATATCTCGCTCCTCGTTCATCAGCTGCGGCCTAGATGTGAGACAACTGATATGTTCGAGATTATCGTCCAGAGTTATATCTCAGCCGATAACACATTCTTGCCGAGAATAAGTACGATTTCATCCTCCGAATAGAGGAGAAGATGAGGATTTCTGGTCAACTCGCAACTACCCTACTTCGCAGCTACATTCGGCGAATAAGGCTTGATAGCCTCATTGCGCGCCTGCAGATAACCTGCATCCCGCAACCCATGCCCACCGGTGCTGCCCAGCACGGTCACAGGCACCATCTCCGGCGCAGCTGGCACCACAGCCCCCTCAGCCTGCCTGGCTGGCACAGCTGCCGTCTTCTGCAACGCCATCGTGATCTGCGGACTGTCACAAGTCAGCGCGCGCACCCGGTCCTTCCACTGGACTGAAGCCGCGCAGTCCGTCAGCGCCTTCCAGGTGTAGCCCACAGCCTGCAGCTCGGCACTGGTCACCGTCGTGACCAGGGAGCCGTTCTGGCTCACCGCGATCACATGGACGGTTTTCCCGTGCATCGTCATCTGCCCGACCACATGCAGGCCCTTCTGGCCATACGGCTCCGGAAACTCATTTACCCCGACCGGCTGCAACGTCCTGAGCGCCGGCTTCAGCCACGCTGTTGCCCTGGGTGTGACTTTTGTAGAGCTTGAAGAACTCCGGCTTGTACTTGCGTTCCTCCACCGACACCACGCCGCCCCGGTAGCCGCCGTGGACCTTGCGGAGTCAGCATTGAAATGATGGGCGGATCTGTCCAATCGGCCCATTGTTCCTTTGCCTTTGCCTTTGAAAAATTTCGTCACGTACCGGTTAAGATATCGGCCATGGAAGCGTGGCAGAGTGGTCGATTGCACCGGTCTTGAAAACCGGCAAAGGGAAACCTTTCGTGAGTTCGAATCTCACCGCTTCCGCCAG
This sequence comes from Polaromonas sp. 39-63-25, assembly GCF_002278925.1. GTDB lineage: Bacteria > Pseudomonadota > Gammaproteobacteria > Burkholderiales > Burkholderiaceae_C > Polaromonas. Next base: position 335,639 of record NZ_NCJH01000002.1, on the reverse strand, counting down.
ACGGCCCAGCACAGGCCCGAAGTTATACAAAACATCCCGATGACCTTCCCCTTGCGTTCATGGCCTGCTGTTGTCGGACTGCTATCGGCAATTTTCTGCAGTACTGCTGCTGCCCAGGCGCCTGTTCCTCCGGGTGTGCACCTGGGCATGAGCGCCTCCGAGTTGCGTGAAGCGGTGCCGGGGCTTCAGCCCGTTCGGCGGCCGCAGACCGTCGCTGGTGCTGTCGGCAGGTGGCGGGTTGATGGTGTCCAGCAGGCCGATCTGGTTTTCGACGAGACCTTCTTTTTTGCGGAGCAAACGCTGCAGCGTGTGGAACTGGTCCTGCAACCGGGTACGTCCGCGCAACCCGACGAGGTTTTCGCGCATCTGGTGGCTTCGCTGCGCGCCAGTTACGGACCAGAACTGCCGCTGCACGGCGGTTTGTCCAGTGTGGAGGCGGGGAGCGCCTCCTGGGTTCACGATGAGATGGACATTCTGGCCCTGCAGTCGGGTTCTGCGAGCCAGACCCGCGTGCGCCTGATCTACAAAGCGCGTGTTCTCAAGGACGCCAGCGAACTTTAGGGAAGCGCTGAATAAGTCCCCTGCGGCGCGCGATCAGCGAATTTCTTGCCAATAGCCAGCTATTGGCTGCGAAATCCGCCTTGCATTCCATCCCGATCCGGCTGCCGCGCATCCGCCAGGACTTATTCAGCGCTTCCCTGGTGCCTGATGCTCCGGCTCAATGCGCGCCGAGCATGCCCTTGCTTTCGATAAAAGCCACCACCTCCGCCAACCCCGTGTTGGTCTTCAAGTTGGTCATGACAAAGGGCTTCAAGCCTTTGGCCGTGGTGCGCATGCGAATGGTGTCGGCTTCCATCACCGCCAGGTCGGCGCCCACGTAGGGAGCCAGGTCGGTCTTGTTGATGACGAACAGATCGCTTTTGGTGATGCCGGGGCCGCCCTTGCGCGGGATTTTTTCGCCGGCTGCCACGTCGATCACGTAAATCGTCAGGTCGCTGAGTTCAGGGCTGAAGGTCGCGGCCAGGTTGTCGCCGCCGGACTCGACAAACACCACGTCGGCATCGGGAAAGTCTTCCAGCATGCGGTCGATCGCCTCGAGGTTGATCGAGGCGTCTTCACGGATCGCGGTGTGCGGGCAGCCGCCGGTTTCCACGCCCATGATGCGTTCGGCCGCCAGCGCGCCGCTGACGGTCAGGATGCGCTGGTCTTCCTTGGTGTAGATGTCGTTGGTGATGGCCACCAGGTCGTACTTGTCTTTCATGGCCTTGCACAACATTTCCAGCAAAGTGGTTTTGCCGGAGCCGACGGGGCCGCCTATGCCGACGCGCAAGGGCGGGAGTTTCTTGGTGCGGTTGGCGATGTGGTGCATGCTCATGAGCGGAACAATCTGGAGTATTGGGTTTCGTGTTGCGATGAAAGAATCGCCAGCATGGGCGAAAAGGCCTGGCGTTCGTGGTCTTCAAGTGCCATGGCCGTGGCGATGGCGGTCGGGATTTCTGCGGCCAGCCGGGCCAGTATGCGCTGGCCGGCGCTCTGGCCCAGCGGCACCGATTTGAGTGCGGCCTGCATCATGTTTTCGGCCCAGCCGAAGGCGTAGGCGGTCAGGCAGTCGGGCACATTGGCTGCCAGCGGCGAAGCGGCCAGCGCAAAGGTGACGGGGTAGGTGGGTGGCAACTTCGCGCAAGCGTCTATATCCGCCTCGCTGACGCTGTGGTGGTTGCGCAGCCATTCCAGCAGGGAGCGCCCCATCTGCTCGGCCTGCGCCCGCAGCTCGCTGGTTTCGCGGGTCTGCAGCACCCAGTCGTTGAGGGCATTGATCTTGTTTAGATGATTGTTGCGCCAGGCCGGGATGGCCTGCCCGATCACCGCGAGGTCGCCGCGCGCCAGGCTCAGGTGCAACTGGTCGCTGAGCCAGTCCGACGCTATGCTTTCTGTAGCTACTCCCGCCCGTTCCACGCCGGCTTCCAGCCCTTCGGAGTATGAAAAGCCGCCGACGGGCAGGGCGGGCGAGGCCAGCCAGATCAGCTGCAGCAGGCTGGCGGCCGGCAGGGGCTGGGCCATCGCGCTCAATGGCTGTGCGGCTTGTGGGGGTGGATCTGGACCGGCACCTCGTGGTGCTCATGACCGTGATCGTGGTCATGCTTGCAGTCCGGGCCGTGCACATGCGGCGCGGGTGCCGCCGCGGGCGCGTGGGCGTGAGCATGTCCCCCCTCATGCGCATGGCCGTGGCCGCCAGCGCTGTAGGCGCCGCCTTCGGGCTCGAAGGACTCGCTGACTTCGTTGACGATCAAATGCATGGACCGCAGCATGTCCGCCAGCACGTGGTCGGGTTCTATCTTCAGGTGGTCGGGCTTGAGCTCGATAGGCACATGGCGGTTGCCGAGGTGGTAAGCCGCGCGCGTCAGGTCGAAAGGACTGCCGTGGGTGCTGCAGGCCGTGATGCGCAGCACGGTTTGCGGCGCGGCAATCACCTTGACCATGGAGCCGTCTTCGGCCACCAGCACGTCACCGCCGCGCACCAGCGTGCCGCGCGGCAAAAAGATGCCGAGCTGCCGGCCCAGCGAGTCGGTGGCTTCGAAGCGGCTTTTCTGGCGCACGTCCCAGTCGAGTTCGACGGTGGCCGCGCGTTTGAGCAGCACGGGTGCCAGGCCGGCGCCCTGCGGCATGATTTTGGAAACCTGGAGCATGAAGAAAATTCAGTTCAGAAAAGAAAGTAGCGTTGTGTCATTGGCAGGCTCACGGCGGGTTCGCAAGTGAGCAACTGGCCGTCGGCGCGCACCGAGTAGGTTTGTGCATCGACCTCCATTTTCGGCGCGTAGTCATTGTGGATCATGTGGCGCTTTTGCACGCCGCGTATGTTTTTCACGGCGGACAGATTCTTGGCCAGGCCGAACCTCTCCTTGATGCCGCCGGCCAGCCCGGCCTGCGAGACAAAGGTCAGCGAGCCTTTGGCAATCGCGCCGCCGAAGCCGCCGAACATCGGGCGGTAGTGCACCGGTTGCGGTGTCGGGATGGAGGCGTTCGGGTCGCCCATCGCGGCCATGGCGATGAAGCCGCCCTTGAGGATGAGCGCCGGCTTGATGCCGAAGAAGGCCGGCTTCCAGACCACCAGGTCCGCCCACTTGCCGAGTTCGATGGAGCCGACCTCGTGCGCGATGCCGTGGGCAATCGCCGGGTTGATGGTGTATTTGCTGATGTAGCGTTTGACGCGGAAGTTGTCGTTGCGCTCCGTGTCGCCCGGCAGCTTGCCGCGCTGCTCCTTCATCTTGTGCGCGGTCTGCCAGGTGCGGATGATGACTTCGCCGACGCGGCCCATGGCCTGGCTGTCGCTGCTCATCATGCTGATGGCGCCCAGGTCGTGCAGCACGTCTTCGGCGGCAATCGTTTCCTTGCGGATGCGGCTTTCGGCAAAAGCCAGATCCTCGGCAATCGCCGGGTCGAGGTGGTGGCAGACCATCAGCATGTCCACATGTTCGTCCAGCGTGTTGACGGTGTAGGGCATGGTCGGGTTGGTCGAGGACGGCAGGAAGTTCTGCTCACCGACCACCTTCAGGATGTCGGGTGCGTGGCCGCCGCCCGCGCCTTCGGTGTGGAAGGCGCACAGGGTGCGCCCCTTGGTGGCGGCAATCGTGTTCTCGACAAAACCGCTTTCATTGAGCGTGTCGCTGTGAATGGCAACCTGCACGTCGGTTTCTTCGGCGACGTCCAGGCAGTTGCTGATGGCGGCCGGAGTCGTGCCCCAGTCCTCATGCAGCTTCAGGCCGATCACGCCCGCATCGATCTGTTCGTGCAGCGCGGCCGGCAGGCTGGCGTTGCCCTTGCCGAGAAAACCCAGGTTCATCGGAAAAGCGTCAGCCGCCTGCAGCATGCGCTCGATGTTCCACGGCCCGGGTGTGCAGGTGGTGGCGAAGGTGCCGGTGGCCGGCCCGGTGCCGCCGCCCAGCATGGTGGTGACGCCCGAGGTCAGCGCTTCCTCGATCTGCTGCGGGCAGATGAAGTGGATGTGCGAGTCGATGCCGCCGGCGGTGACGATCATGCCTTCGCAGCTGATGATCTCGGTGCCGGGGCCGATGATCATGTCCACGCCGGGCTGGGTGTCGGGGTTGCCGGCCTTGCCGATGGCTGCGATGCGCCCGCCCTTGAGGCCAATGTCGGCCTTGACGATGCCCCAGTGGTCGATGATCAGCGCGTTGGTCATCACGCAGTCCATCGCCCCTTCTGCACGCGTTTTCTGCGACTGCGCCATGCCGTCACGGATGGTCTTGCCGCCGCCAAATTTCACTTCCTCGCCGTAACTGCCGGCGCGCAGTGTGTAGTCGGCCTCGACCTCGATCATCAGCTCGGTGTCGGACAGCCGCAGGCGGTCGCCTACGGTGGGGCCGAACATTTCTGCGTAAGCGCGTCTGCCTATGGTTGCCATCAGATTTTTCCCTGTACCAGGCCGCGAAAGCCGTAAATTTTTCGTTCGCCGGCGAAGTCCACCAGCTCCACCGTGCGCTGCTGCCCGGGCTCAAAACGCACGGCCGTGCCGGACGCGATGTTGAGCCGCATGCCCTGCGCGGCGGCGCGGTCGAAGGCCAGCGCGCCGTTGGTCTCGGCAAAGTGGTAATGCGAGCCGACCTGGATGGGCCGGTCCGCGGTGTTTTGCACCACCACGCTCAGGGTGCGACGGCCGGTATTGAGCGGATGGTCGGGGCCATCGGTGAATATTTCGCCAGGAATCATGACCGTCTCATTTGTCTTTGTTGGACAGCCAGATCGCCAGCACAACCAGGCCGCCCAGGGCCACAAAACCCCAGGCGTCGGTGGCATGCCAGTGGGCGCCGGCCATCAGGTGGCCGTCATGGCCAAATGAGGCTCCAGCCCATGTTGTTATTGCGCAAGTAGCTATAGTTTTGAGAGCAAGGCTGGTTTTCATGGTGCGGGCTTTTTGCAGGGGTGGATGATTCACACAATCGGCTGGTGCACGGTGACCAGCTTGGTGCCGTCGGGAAAGGTGGCTTCGACCTGGATGTCGGGGATCAGCTCGGGGATGCCGTCCATCACGTCGGCGCGCGTCAGAATCGTGCGGCCTTCGCTCATGAGCTGGGCCACGGTTTTGCCGTCCCGTGCGCCTTCCATCACGGCGGCGCTGATCAGCGCGACGGCTTCGGGGTAGTTCAGTTTCAGGCCTCTGGCCTGGCGCCTCTCGGCCAGCAGCGCGGCCGTAAAAATGAGCAGCTTGTCTTTTTCTCTGGGGGTCAGTTCCATGGGTTCTCCGGGGTCGGCTGCAGCAGTGGACGCTCTGCCGGGGTGCAAGAATGGTGCCACACGAATGGGCCCCGTAGCGCTGGTTTTCCCTCTGTGGCATGGAATCTGCACTTGATGAGGCTCCGCCTTATGACGTATTGACACCCCATGGACGCCACCGCCACGCCGCCGCCCCTGCCGACCCAGGCGGTGCCCCCGTGGGCGCCCGCCATGCCTGCGCAGGCGGGGCCCGAGGCGCCGGTGCAGCGCATCATCAAGGTCCGACGCGACTACAACAGCTGGGTCGCCAGCGAAACCATGGAAGACTACGCGCTGCGTTTCACGCCGCAGCGCTTTCGCCGGTGGTCCGAATGGCGGGTCGCCAATACCGCGTTTGGTGCGGCCTCCTTCCTGATCCTGGAAGCGGTGGGCGCCACCTTGCTGGTGAAGTACGGCTTCACCAACGCGTTCTGGGCCATCGTTGCCACCGGCCTCATCATTTTCATGGCCGGCCTGCCGATCAGCGTTTATGCCGCCCGTTACGGCGTCGACATGGACCTGCTGACGCGCGGCGCCGGCTTCGGCTACATCGGCTCGACCCTGACCTCGCTGATCTACGCGTCCTTCACCTTCATCTTCTTTGCGCTGGAGGCGGCGGTCATGGCCTATGCGCTGGAGCTGGCGCTGGGCATTCCGCCAAGCTGGGGTTACCTGATCTGCGCGCTGGTGGTCATCCCTCTGGTTACCCATGGGGTGTCGGCCATCAGCCGCTTGCAGGTCTGGACGCAGCCGCTCTGGCTGATCATGCTGGTGGTGCCGTTTGTGTATGTTTTGGTGCGTGATCCAGGGGCCTTTGCGGGGATAACGCACTACAAAGGTGAAAAAGGCACGAGTTCAGGGTTTGATTTGCACTTGTTTGGTGCTGCTTTGACGGTAGGCATCGCGCTGATCACCCAAATGGGCGAACAGGCCGACTACCTGCGTTTCATGCCGGTGCGCACGGCGGCCAACCGTCGCCGCTGGTGGGCCGGCGTACTGGCCGGCGGCCCCGGCTGGGTGTTGCTCGGCGTGGTCAAGATGCTGGGCGGCGCTTTTCTCGCTTACCTGGCGATCCAGCACATGGTGCCGCTGGAGCGCGCGGTGGACCCCAACCAGATGTACCTGGCGGCTTATGAATACGTGTTTCCGCATTACGGCTGGGCGGTGGCGGCGACGGCGCTGTTCGTGGTGATCTCGCAGCTCAAGATCAACGTCACCAACGCCTATGCAGGATCACTCGCCTGGTCCAACTTCTTCTCGCGCCTGACGCACAGTCACCCGGGGCGCGTGGTCTGGGTGGTGTTCAACACGCTGATCGCCTTCATGCTGATGGAGATGAATGTGTTCCAGGCCCTCGGTGATGTGCTGGGCCTGTATTCCAACATCGCGATTGCCTGGATGATGGCGGTGGTGGCTGACCTCGTCATCAACAAACCGCTGGGCCTGTCGCCCAAGGGCATCGAGTTCAAGCGTGCGCACCTCTACGACATCAACCCGGTCGGTGTGGGGGCGATGGCACTGGCCTCGCTGCTGTCGGTCACCGCGCACCTGGGCCTGTTCGGCCCGCTGGCCCAGGCTTTTTCTGCGGTCATTGCGCTGGGCACGGCCTTTGTCACCTCGCCGCTGATTGCCTGGGCCACGAAAGGGCGCTATTACATTGCCCGTCAGGGGGAAGCGCCCGAGGCCGATGCCCAGGGCAATTACAAACCCTATGCCCTCAAGCGCTGCGTGATCTGCGAGCGCGACTACGAAGGCCCGGACATGGCGCATTGCCCGGCCTACCAGGGGCCCATCTGTTCGCTGTGCTGCACGCTGGATGCGCGTTGCGGCGATTTGTGCAAGCCGCAGGCCAGCCTGTCGGCGCAATGGTCGGCCACGCTGCGCTGGCTGCTGCCGCGCCGTATCTGGCCGTATCTGGACACCGGGCTCGGGCACTTCCTGCTCTTGATGCTGATCATCGTGCCCCTGCTGGCCAGCGTGTTCGGCCTGCTTTACCACCAGGAAATGCGCGCCTTGCTGGACCTGCAGGCCGCCTCCGAATCGGCGCTGCGCTCCGGCTTCCTGAAGGCCTACATGGCGCTGCTGGTGATTGCCGGGCTGGTGGCCTGGTGGCTGGTGCTGGCGCACAAGAGCCGGCAGGTGGCGCAGGAAGAGTCGAACCGCCAGACGCACTTGCTGATGAGGGAAATCGAGTCGCACCGCCAGACCGACGAGGCCCTGCAGCAGGCCAAACGGGTGGCGGATCTGGCCAACCAGGCCAAGAGCCGCTACATCAGCGCCATCAGCCACGAGTTGCGCACGCCGCTCAACAGCATCCTCGGTTATGCGCAACTGATGGGCGAAGACACGTCGATTCCGCTGCACCGCCAGCAGGCGGTAGGCGTCATCAAGCGCGGCGGCGAACACCTGCTCTCGCTGATCGAGGGAACGCTGGACATTGCGCGCATCGAAAGCGGCAAACTGACGCTCAATGTCAGGCCCATGCACTTTGCCGACTTTGTGCAGGAGATGGCCGGCATGTTCGAGCTTGAGGCGCAAGCCAAGGGGCTGGGCTTTCACTTCGAGTCCGAAGGCACGCTGCCGGTGGTGGTGCGTGCCGACGAAAAACGTGTTCGGCAAATCCTGATCAACCTGCTGGGCAACGCCGTCAAGTTCACGGCCAGGGGGCGCATCAACCTGCGCCTGAAATATGCGCGCGAGATGGCCAGCATCGAGATAGAGGACACCGGCCCGGGCCTGTCGGCGCAGGAAATCGAGCGCATCTTCGAGCCCTTCACGCGGGCGTCAACACCCGGCCCCGCTGCACCGGGCGCGGGCCTGGGGCTGACGATTGCCAAGATGCTGACCGACCTGATGGGCGGCGAACTCACGGTGGCCAGCACGCCCGATGTCGGCTCGGTGTTTCGCGTCAAGCTGTTTTTGCCCGAAGTGCGGCTGGCGCCCGGCGCGGCGCTGCCGGCGCCATCGTCGCGTGCGCACAAGGCACGTTACGGTTATGCGGGGCCGCGCCGGCGCGTGCTGGTGGTGGACAACGAGGAGGCCGACCGCGAACTGCTGGTCAATGTGTTGCAGCCGCTCGGTTTCGAAATACGCACGGCCGCCAGCGGTCACGACTGCCTGGACCTGCTGGCCGCCGGCTACCGGCCCGAGGTCATCCTGATGGACCTGGCCATGCCCGGCATCGACGGCTGGGAGACCCTGCGCCGCCTGCGTGCGGCGGGCCATGCCGATATTCACCTGGCGATCGTGTCGGCCAACGCCTTCGACAAGGGGCTGGACAACGACGTCGGCATCCGTCTCGAAGACTTCATCCTCAAGCCGGTGCGCCACAGTGAGTTGATCGACTGGCTGGAGCGGCGCCTGGCGCTGGTCTGGCTGGAAGCGCCGCCGCAGGCGCCGGCCGCACCGGCGCCGGCTGCGCTGCCGCGCATCTACCCGCCCGCGGCGCAGCTCGACGCCTTGCGCGAGGTGGTCAACCTCGGTTATTTTCGCGGCATCATGAATACCCTCGACGAGATCGAAAAATCACAGCCGCAAAGCGCCGGGTTTGCCGCCGAAATGCGCGGCCTGGCGCGCCAGTTCCAGTTTGAAACCATGAGCCAGCAGCTCAGCGAGGTGCCGACATGAACGACCGCACACTCGCGCACACGCTGGACCGCGCCAACAGCGACGTGGTGCTGATCGTCGACGACGTGCCCGACAACCTGTCAGTGCTGCACGACGCGCTCGATGAATCGGGCTACACCGTGCTGGTGGCCACCCACGGCGAAGCCGCCTTGCAGCGCGCTGCCCAGGCCCTGCCCGACATCGTGCTGCTCGACGCGATGATGCCGGGCATGGATGGCTTCGAGGTGGCCAAGCGCCTGAAGGCCGATGCGCGTACCGCGCACATTCCCATCATCTTCATGACCGGGCTGACCGAGACCGAGTACCTGGTCGCCGCGCTGGAATCGGGTGGTGTCGACTATGTGACCAAACCGATCAAGCCCAAGGAAGTGTTGGCGCGCATCGGTGTGCATTTGCAGAGCGCGCGCGAAAAGCGCCAGGCGCGCAACGCCCTGGACGCCTTTGGCTACGCCACCATCACGGTGCGAGCCAATGACGGCAAGCTGATGTGGCAGACACCGCTGGCGCGCGAGCTGCTGCAGCAGTATTACGGCACCAGCGCGCCGCAGACGCCTGCAGCCGTGCTGACCTGGCTACGGCGCAACCTGGCCGATGCCGAGCGGCAGATCGAGCCGCCGCGCCTGGTGTGCGAGAGCGCTGCCTCGGTCGCGCGCCGGCTGACCTTTCGACTGCACCAGCAGACTGGCGACGACGACTGGCTGATCATCATGCGCGAGGAGTCCGACGACACCGTGATCCAGGCCATGAGCCTGAGCTTCAAGCTCACGGCGCGCGAGGCTGAGGTGTTGTATTGGGTGGTCAAAGGCAAGATCAACCGCGACATCGGCGACATCCTGGGCACCAGCCCGATGACGGTGAAAAAACACCTGGAGCGGGTGTTTGCCAAGCTTGGCGTGGAAACCCGCACGGCCGCGGCCGGCATGGCCATGAGCCGGATCCGGCTGCTGCACCCGCAGTTTGAGCAATAGATAGAGCCCCCACGTTCGCTCGCTGCGCGTAGCTCTCTGCCCCCCGAGGGTGCGCTGCGCCTGCGGACTGGCAGAGCCAGATCCGCGGCCCCTGCTTGAAAATACCTCCTCGGAGGGTGTTCTGCGCCTTGCTTCCTGCGTCTCAGTAATGGCTTTGTGCGCGCAGGCGTGGTAACGGTTACAATAAGCGATTCGGTAAAGCATCAGCTTTTTACATCGAAGCCCCCTTACCACGCGGCTTCCTTCTCAAATGCGGCGCTTCCAAGAGCCCGAATTCACAGTGTTTTCAGTGCCCCTACAGCGCTGAACCCTCTCAAACACTGTTCCATTTCCGGCGAGCACCTCCCCCAACGGTGCCCACGCAAGGCTCAACCAGCCAGTCCTTTATGTTGTAAAGCTTGGCGGTCAGGACCCGAACACGCGCGGGCTTGCTTGCAAGCCGTTATTTCCTTATTTATCAAGCCGGGAAAAATACCCGGCATGGACTTTATGAACATCGATCACACCAACATCGCGGTGGGCAAGTACCTTGTCTCCCCGCTCGCCAAACCGCAGGGCGAAGGCCTTTACGCGGCGTCGGTCTCCATCCGCTCCGGGCGCGGCAGTGCCACGCATGACCGCGTGCTGCGGTTCAGCGGGCTTTTTGACAGCGCCGCGGCTGCCGTGCAGTACGCCACGGAACACGCCCTCGGCTGGATTCACGAGCGCACGTCGCCGGTTTGCGCCTGAACGGCTTTGCCCGATCACCTGCACGACAGATTTTTTTCAAATTCCCAAGGAGTTTTCATCATGGCCAAAGAAGAACTGATTGAAATGCACGGACTGGTCAACGAAGTGCTGCCGGACTCGCGCTTTCGCGTGACGCTGGACAACGGCCACAAGCTGGTGGCCTACACCTCCGGCAAGATGCGCAAGAACCATATCCGCATTCTGGCGGGCGACCAGGTGTCGCTGGAGCTGTCGCCTTATGACCTGAGCAAGGGGCGCATCACGTTCCGGCACATTGCCGGCCGTGGCCCAGGCCCTTCGCGCACCCACTAGTCGCAAGCCACTCTTTTATAGATCATTTTGGCTGCCAGTCCTTATCGGGCGGGCGGCAATAGCTATTTTATTGATAGCAATAGAACGCCGACTCAGGGCCGGGGCGCGTTGTCCGCAGAACTCGGTGGCCGCGCCATCCAGGCGAACATCGACGAGCGCATCGCTTCCTCAACCGTCATCGCAATCGGTTGCACCCATTCGACAGGCACAAAAACGGTGTAGCCGCCGATCATGTAGCCCATCGGCAAATACACCGCCACACGTTCCCCCGGCAGAAAGCCCGCGGGCAGATCCGAAAAACTGCGGCGCGTGATCAGACCCACAATTTCGAGCCCGTTGTCCGGCATGCGCAGGATCACCACGCTTTGTTCGCCCTGTTTGCCCGTGGGCGAAAAGTAGTCGGCAAAACTCTTGAGCGACGAGTAAATGCTTTTGACGACAGGCAGGTTGGTGAACGGCAGCTCGACAACCAGCAGCGCCTTGCGCACGCGCGGTTTGGACACCAGGTAGCCGATCAACACAATGCCCAGCATGCCGACCACCAGCCCCATGCCAGGAATGTAGAAGTCGCCGAACAGCGGCCGCAGGATCCACAACGTCAGGGTCTCCATCCATGCGAGCATGATGAAGAGAAGGTACAGGGTCAGGGCCAGCGGCAGGATGGTGATCAGCCCGCGGAAGAAATATCTGTAGAGCTTTTTCATGGTGGTTTCAAAAAGGGAAAAACGGGCCGGGCAGGGTGGTGAGCGAAGCCCCCCAATATACCGAAGCTCTGTGGCTCGTCCCGCGACCAGGTGTGGCGTTCAACGCTGCCGTGTAGGTCTGGCCCTACCTTTGCTGGGGTCCGCTTCCGGCACTCGCTCCTGCGTGAGGTGCTTATCTTTGGGTTTCGTACTTAACAAGGAGAAATCACATGCCCATCATTGCCTGGTTACTCGGTGTACCGATCAGCGTCATCATTCTCTTGATGTTGTTCGGCGTTTTTTAAATCCGGGAGGCACTTCATGCTTCGCAAACTGCTTGTTTTCGCCATCACCTCCGGGCTGGCGGCCAGGCTGTATCGCCGCTACGCCAGCAGGCGCAACCCGCCTGTAACGCCGCTCAGGCCAGCTGCGACGCGGCGTCGGCGTGCCGGGGCGCAGAGCGATTCGAATTGACACCCTGCCCCGGCCTCACCCGCCGGGGCATTTCCATATAGCACCCACCACGGCGCGCTGCTCATTCCATCTTCGACACCGGTCCAAAGCAGGCCTGGAGAGAGGCCTTCTCGCAGACCAGCATCTTGTCGCGCTGCGGACTGAACTGAATGAAGCGGGTGATCTGTTCACCCGGCCCCTCCAGCAGCGCCCCGGAACAATCCTTCTTGTCGTTTTGCCGGACCACGGTCTCCACAAGTTTGTAGAAACCGTTGGCGTCCGGCAGCTTCGCGACCTCGTATGTTTTTTCGGCCACTTCCTGCCCGCTGGTGCTGAGCACCGTGCGGTTGCTGCGGTACTGCCACGTCTCGGTACAGCTGCCCCCGAAGAGCGACCAGGACCAGGTGCCTGTCAGCGGGGGAGCGTTCGCCGGCGCGGATTCTCCGGCGGCCTGCAGCAGGGGAGCGGCCATCAGCAGGCAGGCAGTAAAAAGCAGTTTTCGCAATCGGGGCTTCCTCATAGGCAAGGGATGGAGCTGAGTGGCCAATGCTACTCCCTTGCAGCCGGCCCCTTGTCAGGCGCCGGCCGGACAACCCGCGCAGCTATTGAGGAAAGGCGTGGCTATAGTGGGGTATGTTCACGCTGAAGGAGACCCCATGAAAAAGTTCACCCTCTCCCCGTTGTTGTTGTCGTTGTTGCTCGGCGTGTTGTCACCCGTCCACGCCCAGAGCATCGGCGAGGTGGACACCGTGTTCAAGTTCATCGGGCCCGATCACAAGATCGTGGTCGACGCCCATGATGACCCCAAGGTCAGGGGCATCACCTGTTACGTTTCGCGGGCCAAAACGGGGGGCATCAAGGGGGCCGTGGGTTTGGCCGAAGACAAATCGGAGGCGTCCATTGATTGCCGCCAGGTGGGGCCGATTTCGTTTGTCAAACCGCTGCCGCAGCAGGAAGAGGTTTTCAGCGAGAGGATATCGCTGGTTTTCAAGAGGATACGCATCGTACGCATGGTCGATGCCGCCCGCAACACCCTGGTGTACCTGACGTACTCGGACCGGGTGATTGAAGGCTCGCCGCAAAACAGTGTCGCAGCGGTTCCTGTTGATCTCGCCATGAAAATTCCGTTGCAGCCTTGATGCCTCCCGGCGGTGCGAGGGGGGGCACGCGACTGCGGCCTTTTGTCAGCGGGCGTTTTCCAGGTACCAGTAACGGCGTTTGCGCACCGGTGTGATGGTTGGCGTCACCTTCGAGCCTTCAATGCCCGAGCCTTTGCTGTTTGGCGCGCCGATGATGAAAGGCACTCGCTTGGTAGCTGTTTCACCGGTGATGGGGGAGGTGTAGGAAACCGTCACGGTGCCAGTGACTGGACTCGGCGGCAGGCCGCCGCCGACCAGTGTCTGCGCGGCCGCTGCCTTGCAGAACAGCGGGGCCGAGTAGACCTTGGCAATGCCCAGGTTGGCGCTGCACGCGTTGGTACTCACTGGCGCCGGCTGATTGGTACTGAAGTAAGTGATGCCGCCCACGGAGACCGGCGCATTCACAATCTTCTCGCCAGTGGTTGCCATGGGAATGTAGCAACCATTGGTCAGGCTTTCGCTCGAACCGACCAAGCCGAGACTGCTCGAAGAGATGGCTGTGGGGGCGCTGCTGGGCGTGCCCTTCCCGGTCAGTGTGTCGTAGAGGGTGAAAAACGCATCGGTGCTGGTGGTGGCCAGCGGCTTCTCACGGTCGCCTGAGCCCACCAGAACCGCCGTGTAGTTGTTCGTGACAACAACATCAGGCGGATAGAAAAATTTTCGCGTACCACTGCCAGAGAGCGCCGCGAGCTGGTAGATGCCCCAATCGCTGACGGCCGAGGTTGTGGTTGCACTGACCGTTTTCTCCAGGTCAATCCTGTATACATTGCCACCCATGTCCACGGCGTAGGCGCGGTCCACATAACCGTCAAAGTCGGCGTCCACCAGGGAAACGTCTGCGGGAACACTGCGCGTGGTATCGAATTTCTTCAGCAGGGCGCCTGTGATGGCATCAAGTACCAGAACAGCATTGCCCATGGTCGTCGTGCCCTGAGGTGAAACATCTTCGGCAGCCGCGTCATACCCTGCGCCCATGATGAGGACTGGGTTGGCGTTGCCCCGTATCCTGGCGACCTTGGGCTCGGACCATGTCTGGCCGAGAACAGAAATGTCCGCCTCGGTTTTTTTCCAGAGAAATTTCGGCGCGGCAGGCGTGGTGACGTCCAGGGCATAGAGAATGCGTCCGCCGCGGCGCATGGCGATGTAAAGATAGACCTTGTCGTTGGTGCCGTCGGCCAGTACCTTCTGGTAAATGCCGATAGGCCCATCAACAAAATAGTCCCGCGATGTAGGCGTCAGGGACGTGGTCGGTGTTCCAGCCACAGTGGTCGACAGGCGTATTTTTGGCGTATTGACGCGCAGCCTGTTCAGTTTTGAAAAGTGTTCTTCCGGTATGAAACTCCACAGTTCATTGCCTGCGCCCGTGCCGGTCTGGTTGCCATTGACGGCACGCAAGGTGCCATCGTTGGAACCGTAGAACACCACGACACCGGTGGTGCCGCCGTAGTTCACCACCGCTGGACGGGAATGCAGGACGTCGCCATGGGCGCTTGGACGAACCGTGACTGTCCCGCCGGGGCCCTGTTCATCGCCCGCGTTGTCCGCGCCCCTCACCCAGTTGATCAGGTTGTCCCGGTCCGTGGTGCTGGATACTCCCAGCAGGGACGTGGTGATGCCGCTCGTCGCTGTACTGAACTGTGCGGCAGCGGTGCTGGCGAGATTGGTGTTGGCTGCACAAGCCTGACAGGTGTAGACATTGCGGGCAGTCTGGGTCGTGGCATAGGCCGAACGGATCCGCTGGGCGACACCGCCTTTTTCCACGACCTCTCCGTCGGGCGAGTCGGAGCTTGACAGCGGCGTCCCCAGTTGCTGGTTCACCCAGAAGGTACTGTCGGTGGTCCAGTACGAAACAGCTGCTGGCGACAGAAAACCGGTTGCACCGCTGATCGCCGGATTGCCGTTTTTGTCGCTCAGGAACAGGCTGTCAGTGGTGGGGTCGTAGCCGAACTGGTATTGTTTCAGGTTGCCGCGCCAACGCGGAAGGGCGTCGCCATCCGGTCGAAACATGCCCATGAAGATCTGATTCAGGAAAGTGCCGCGAGCGTTCACGCTCACGGGCAGGCTGGCAGATGAAAACACACTGTCTACCGCCTGGATCTGGTTGAATATCTGGGTCAAGGCATTGCTGATTTCCGCGCCGGCACCGGTGCCTGAACTGACGGAGAAATACTCGCCACCGCTGGCGCTCGCCATGCTCCTGAGCATGGCTGACCAGCCCGGGCCCTGTCCGTTCGTGATCTTGTCCACGTCCAGCGTATAGGTGGCAATGTTTTGCGGACTTTTCTTCATGAAGCGCGCCCATTCATCCGATACACCGGACTGGGAGCCGCTGGGAGAGAGGTTCAGGTCCGCAGGCCGGGTCAGCCCCAGGGCAGTGTAGGCAGCCGACAGCCTGGTGGATGCCTCGCTGGTATCAGAGTTATTGTCCTGGACTGCGCCGTTGCTGATGTAAATGATGTAGTTGCGCTGGCAGTCATTGAGCACCGGGCTGACGTAGGGTGTTCCGGACTTGGACGTCAACGCGTTGCCCGTGATCGCATAGACGGCATTGGAGGCCACAGTGCCCGAAGTGTTTCCCGTGTAGTCTGTTTTGGCCTTGTTGTTGCCCGCATAAGGGGCTTTCGCGGCAAAGTAGTAGTAGGCCTCCGCCATGGTCAGTCCCGCCTTGCCTCCGTTGGATTTGTCACCGGAGGCGTCCAGGCTGTTGAGCAGGGCCTTGAATTTGGTCTGGTAGTTGGTATCGAGCAGCCGCACAGCGGAGCGGACATACCCGCCGGCGTTGCCTGAATCACTCCCACCCGTTTCGGTAAACATCATCAAGCCGACACGAAAACGGTTGGCAGGCAAGGCATTGACCGTCGACACCAGAGCGGCGACCTCGTTGGTAAAGGCCGTATTCCAGTTGGCGGTGTTGTCCAGGACGATCAGGACGTTGGGGGCATCGTTGAGGGCCGTCGGGCCGCTGTAGATATCGATATCGCTCGAATACTGGGCCTGTACAGATGCAGCAACCATCAGTCCCGCGGCGATAGCCAGCCGCTGAATCCTTCTGGTGACGGAATGGGTCATATCGTCCTACTTTCTCTTCACAGGCAGAGATTTGCCGCATCGGTTTCGAGCACTCGAACCGCAACACCCTGATGAACGGCAACTTTCGTTCCGGTTCGCTGGTCGGTCACCGCAGCGCCCACGTTCCATTCACTGTTCGCGCAAAGCGAATTTCCCGCATCCGCCGCGGCATCGATGATGTCAAGCCCGCCCTGCTGGACAACGCTCGATTTCAGGCAAGCGAGATCTGCTGGCAGGGAAGGGTTGAGCTCAGTGGTCTTGATGACCTTGGTACGGTAGCAATTGGGTTGCGGATTCAGGTTGGCGGTGTAGTCATTGCTTCCATTGCCGTCAATGTCGACAAGCAGCGGTGTGGCTGCCACCGTTTCCGGGCTTGTCGTGAAGAGAAACGAACTCAGCGTCTGTTCAATGGCTTGCTGGGCGACGGCGATAGCCTCCTGGCGGGCCTGCATATTGCCGATGATCCGCAGATTGCCCGTGGAACTCTTGAATGCGCTGATGGCAAACAGGCTCATGAGAATCAGAAAAATCATTGCCACGACCAAGGTGGCTCCGTGTTGTGTCGATCGCTTTTTCATGGGATCTCTCTCGGGCCGGCCACGTTGTTCAGGCGGCTTGTAACGGTGTAAGCGCGGCGTTTATGGCTGTCAGTGAAGGGGCCACGTGTTCCAGCAAGGCCCAGTGAATAGGTTTTTCCGTCGGTAAATCCGGCGCTGGGCTCGGTGCTGCGCGACAGCAGGTTGATGCGCACGCCGACCACATTGCTCCAGTCGTTGTCAGCCGCGCCAGAGACGCCGCTCAAACCAGTGAGGTAGGTATCGGGGCTGCCGTCACCATCCGTGTCAAAACCATAGTCGTACGCTACTTCCTCAATGCCCTCTGCGAGGGGAACGATGACCATGGCTGTCCCCCTGAGTTCAGCCCGCTTGAGGGTGGGAACAGTGTCGGTACCGCACTCGTTACAGCTGGCGACGTAATAAATCCGGGTGATGTACCTGTGGATGGTGTTGACCGCTGTGCAGTCCAGGCCGCGCAATGAAAAATCGGCTGCCGTGGCGGAAAGGATGAATCGGGTGGCGTTGGGGTCCGTGCTGCATCGTGAAGTTTGCAGATAAGCGCTTCCATTGGTTCCGGTTCCAGGTGTTGCTGGGGTGGTGTCGAGTCGCCGCAGAACGATGGCAGTCGTGCCGGCCTTGTGATTGCTCAGGCAGCTCAGCGCAGCTGTTTCTGTTGCGGTGAAACCTGTCAGCGCAACCGGTGCGGTCAGGGCCGCGTTGTTCCACCCCAGATCCCCCAGGGCTGTTGCGCAGGCTGGAGCCGTCCCCAGGGAGATGCCCGTTGTGGAAACTTCGCCGTAGTACCCGGCCACGCTGACGTCTTCCTCGATCAGTTCGAGAGCGTAGCGGCCATTTTCGATCTGGCGGATACTCCTGTCGATTTCCTGGCCGGTCTGGCTGCTATTGGCAAACAGCATGGCCAACCCTGCGATCAGGATCAAGCCGATGGCGATAGACACCATTAGTTCAACCAGGGAAAACCCCTTGGTTGATTTTCCTGAGCGGTAACCGGAATAACGCTTCATCGCGGTCATGATGCAAGTGTGGCGATCTGTACAACGGTGGTCACTGTCCTGCGCAGGTTCTCGCTGGAATAGGCGTCCTGGCCGCAAGCGTTGGGAGGTGCACCGGTTGCCTGAACACCTTGCCACGCAATGCTGATCAGATACTGGTTGGCCGCAGGACTGGTAATGCAGCCCCGCGCGCCCGTCATGGCCCCGAGCTTGGCTGTGCCCTGGACTTCGGCCGCACCCTGCAACGACAGGCTCCATTCGCAGAGATCCCTGGCAGCACGGTCGGCCAGGGTGGTGCAGTCGCCGGGATCACTGGTGCCGATGTTGTTGCCCACGTAGGCTGCGGCGTTCGCGCGATTCAAGGCGATACGTTCGGAGATGTCGCTGATCAGAATCAGCGCCTGCGACCGCTGGTAGCCCTCGAGTTGGGACAGGGCCGTCTGTGCCTGCAGGCCGACAAAGCCGAGGACGCCAAAGGCAATGATCAACATGGCAATGAGCAGCTCCATCATTGCCGCACCTTGCTGGTTTTGGGATTTCATCATGCCGGGCACTCCGTGGTCGCACTTTTCGGCCGCCCGGACGGATCCAGCGAGATGCATCGCCAGCGGGTACTTCCGTCAGACAAGCCAAAGCGCACGACTGTGTCGGAGGTGCTTCTGCCGTTGCGGTCAAAGGTGATCGTGGTGGGAGCGGTGGTAAAGACCACCCCGCTCCCTACGCCGTTTTGCGCGCTGAGAACTTCGGCGCTGGACGCGACCTTGACATTCCAGCCGCCGGCCCAGTCGGCAGTTGAAGGAGTGAGCGTGACGCTTTCCCCTCGCTTGACGGCCTCGCTTCTTGCCAGAACCAGGTCACTGACTATGCTGTAGGCCGTGGCCCGCACCCGCTGCGCTGCCAGGAGCTGCCGGAACGAGGGGCTTGCCAGCGATGCAAGGACAGCCAGAATGGCCACTGCCACCATGAGTTCAATGAGCGTAAAACCTGCATTGATCCGCGTTTTCGCAAGTTTCATGATGGGGTCTCACCAGCAAGTGGTGGGGGATTTTGTACCTGTCTGGGTGATGCTCAGGATGCCGCATTTGTCTGCCGCCTGGGCTCCCGTCGGTGTGGCTGTTGCCGTGAAGGTCGGCACGGTTGCCGTCCCTACCGTCAAGGAAATCGTGTAGGTCTGCTGGACGGTGGCTGGGATGGAAACATTCAGGGCCGTGGTGTCGGCGGCATAGCTGCGTGTGTCCAGCAGCATTTGCTGCTGTCGCGCGCTGATGTTCAGCAAGGCGGCCTGAGCTTCTGCACGCCTTGCTTTACGAACCTGGTCAAGGTAGGCGGGATAAGCGACGGCCGCCAGGATGCCAATGACGGCAACCGTGATCATTAGTTCAATGAGGGTGAACCCTCGGCTAGGTGCCATCTTAATCAAAACTCCATAATTGTGAAATTTGATAAATTAAAAATATTCGCCAAATTCGATAGAAATAGGTTCTTATTAGAGGCGAAAATTTCCTAATAGGTAGCACATTGATGCAAACTAAAGTTTAAAGCAATATGTCACAGAGTGATGTTTACAAAAAGTTACAAATATGAAAATATCGGACAAATAACGCCTAAAAAACAGGCAAAAAATGGCTGAATGTAACTATGTGTGTCTTTTGCATGTGTTCACTGCAAGTTTTGCTGAAAGGTGATGCGCGGCCAGAAGTAACGGCTCTGGCGCCTGCACGAGCACTGCTAAAAAAGGGACTACCCCGATATCAATCCGGCATAAGTGGCGGAAACTTGCAGGCATGGATGGCGTGTTTTGTTCGAGGATGCGCTTTTAGAAACAAGGACAAAAGACAGGACATGAAGCACAGACCGCCGCCACTGCGGTGGCAGTTTTTTTGCGAAGTTCCGCACTGCGGTCTTCTGCTCCCGCGTGCCGTTCTCCCGAGGCCGGGGCATTGAAGGTACTCGAGTGAAGCACAACGAAGACCTCGCCGAAGAAAACCGTCGCCTGAAGGCGCGGCTGCTTGAACTTGAGAGCGCCAACGACCAGCTCGATCGGATGCTTGCCGAACAAAAGCGCGAGGCCGATTTGCTCAGGCGCAGCGCGCAGGGATTGCGCGACCTGGCCACGATATCCGCGGACTGGTACTGGGAACAGGATGTAGAGCATCGTTTCGTCAGGTTTTCCGGGGAGCAGGCGGCCACCGAGCTCGATATCGAACGGGACAGCAACATCGGCAGGCGCCGGTGGGAGCTGGTCGGTGCGGTGCCCTTTAACGGGTCCTGGGAGGCGCACCGCGCCGTGCTGGATGCGCATCAGCCGTTTCGCAATTTCGAATACATGCGCAAGCTCGGCGACGACTTGCCGCACTACCTGTCGGTCAGTGGCATCCCCGTTTTCGACGACCAGAACCGCTTCCTCGGTTATCGGGGGACGGTGCATGACATCAGCGCGATCAAACGCTCGGAAGAAGCCGAGCGGCAGGCCGCGAGCTTCCTCGATGAAGTGGTTGACAACCTGCCGATTGCCCTGCAACTGAAGTCCGTGCAGGACGGGTTCAGGATTGTGGGCTGGAACAAGGCCGCCGCGGCCCTGTACGGGGTGACCCGCGAAGAGGCGATGGGCCGCACGGTGCACGATCTCTGGCCGAAGGAGGACGCAGACCGCATGCACGCCGCCGACCTCGAGCTGGTTGCAGCAGGCGTCATGCAGGACCTGCCCGACCGGCTGACCGTGACAAAACACCGCGGCGCCATCCGCGTTCACATGCGCAAGGTTCCGCTGAAAGATGCCAGCGGCACGGTCACCCATATGCTGGTCACCAGCGGGGATGTCACCGGACGGCTGGCGGCCGAGGCCCGCCTGCGCGACAGCCAGGAACGCTTTCGCAGCCTGACCCAGCTTTCCTCCGACTGGTACTGGGAACTGGACGACCAGTTCCGCTTCACCCGGATGTCCAGCGGCGCGGCCCGTTTTGGCCGGCTTCCCGCCGGCCCGGGAGGACAGGTCCTGATCAGCGAATACATCGGCCGGACGCGTTGGGACATCGACGATAACCCACGCAACAAGGCGGCCTGGGCGGTGCATCGCGCGCAGCTGGAAAACCACGAAACTTTCCGCGACTTCGAATACGAGCGCGTGGACCTGGACGGCACGCGCATCTTTTTCTCCATCAGTGGCGAGCCCGTGTTTGACATGGACGGGAAATTCACGGGTTACCGCGGCGTGGGCACCGACATCACCGCGCGCAAACAGACTGAAGCGGCGCTGGTAGCCAGTGAAGCACGCTTTCGCAGCGTGGTGGGCGCGCTGGCCGAAGGTGTCATCATGCGGGATGCCGAGGGGCGGATCCTCGACTGCAATGCCAGTGCCGAACGCATTCTTGGCCAGACCCTGGCCCAGATGCGAGGCCAGACCCTTGTCGGGCCGGAGTGGCAGACGCTGCGCGAAGACGGTTCGCTGATGGCCGAGGATGAACGGCCCAGTGCGGTGGCCAGGCGCAAGGGCCTGCCGCAGTCAAACGTGGTGGTCTGTTACCGCAAGCCCGACGGCAGGGATTTGTGGGTACTGATCAATGTGAGGCCGTTGTTTGACAATGCCCGCGACGCCCCGTCCGGGTTTGTCAGCACTTTCACCGACATCACCGAGCGCAAGCGCGCCGAGATGGAAATTGTCCGGCTCAACGTCGACCTGGAAAACCGGGTCTCGCGCAGGACCGCCCAGCTGGAGGCGGCCAACACGGAGCTGGAGGCTTTCTCCTATTCCGTGGCGCACGACCTGCGTTCCCCGCTGAGTTCCATCGACGGCTACTGTGCCTTGCTGCAAAAGGCGGTGTCGCCGCAGGCCGACGAACGTGCGAACCATTACCTGAGCCGGATACGCGGCGGTGTGCGGCGCATGGGCGAACTCACCGACGGGTTGCTGCTGCTTGCCAGGCTGTCGCGCACCAGCCTGAACTGGGAGACTGTGGACCTCGGTGCCGAGGCAGCCCGGGTTGTCGCACAATTGTCGGAGACCGAGCCCGGTCGCGAGGTTCAGGTGACCGTCGAGCCCGGCATGCTGGCCCGCGCGGACGTCTCGCTGATCCGGCAGGTGCTTGAGAACCTGATCAGTAACGCCTGGAAGTTCAGTGCGAAAAAGACCCGCACGGAGATCATGATCGGCAGGGAAACCGTTGCCGACCAGCCGCCGGTGTATTTTGTCCGGGACAACGGCGCGGGATTCGACATGGCTTATGCCGACAAGCTGTTCGGCACTTTCCAGCGCCTGCATTCGCCGGAAGAGTTTGCTGGCAGCGGCATCGGCCTGGCCACGGTCAAACGCATCATCATTCGTCACGGCGGGCGGATCTGGGCAAGTTCCGTGTTGGGCGAAGGCAGCACGTTTTATTTCACGCTCGGAAGCGACCAGGGCAATGCCTTGCCGGGTGACGATGTTTCCGGAGAAGACGCGGGCATCGCGCTGGCCCTGCCCCGCTCACGCCACCTGTTCAGGGACACCGGCCCGGCCGCCCGGGATACGGCGGGTTCGCTGATCAGCAGTGACAACGATATTTTTTCCGCCGGCGACCAGCAGTTCAGCAGTGCTTTCGAGCATGCAGCGATCGGCATGGCGCTGATCGCCATCAACTCCCGCCGGATCCGGGTCAACAGTGCCTTTTGCCAGATGCTCGGCTACTCCGAAGCGGAGATGCTGGCCCGCACCGTGCACGACCTCACCCATCCGGACGACATCGAATGGGATCTGCTGCAGCGAAAAAGGGCGCTGGACGGCGAGATTGAAACCTACCAGCGGGAAAAGCGCTATATCCACAAGTCCGGACATATTGTCTGGGGCTCTCTGACGTGTTCGCTGGTGCGCGACCCTGACCGCAAGCCGCTGCACTTCATTGTCCAGGTGCAGGACACCACCGAACGAAAAGAGGCCGAACGCATCCTGCGCGAGAGTGAAGAGCGCTTTCGCGCACTGACCGAGCTGTCGTCCGACTGGTTCTGGCAGCAGGATGAAAATTTCCGTTTTGTTCCGGTTCCAGGCGAGGCGACCCGGCTGTCGGCAATTTCCCGCGACGCCATCGGCAAGACGCCCTGGGAGCTGAACCATGTGGACATGGATGACCGTGTCTGGGAGGGCCACAAGGCACAGCTCGCGCGGCACGAGGTTTTTCGCGACCTGGAAATTTCCCTGCTTGGCCGCAAGGGAAGTGTTCGTCATATCAGCATCAGCGGGGAGCCGATCTTCGATTCGTCCGGTCGTTTTACCGGGTACCACGGAACCGGCCGCGACACCACCGAGATGCACCGCGTGAGTAACGCGCTGCGGGACAGCGAGCAGCAGTTGCGCGAGATCACGGACACCGTGCCGGCCCTGATCGCCTATGTCGACAAGGCGCAGCGCTTTCGCTTTCACAACCGGGCCTATGAAGAAGGGTTTGGCCTGTCG
This sequence comes from Polaromonas sp. 39-63-25, assembly GCF_002278925.1. GTDB lineage: Bacteria > Pseudomonadota > Gammaproteobacteria > Burkholderiales > Burkholderiaceae_C > Polaromonas. Next base: position 312,396 of record NZ_NCJH01000002.1, on the reverse strand, counting down.
CATGAGCAGATCGACGGAAAAACCCTGCTCGAGGTCATGGGCGAGGAGCTTTACCAGGTCGTGCGCGCCCAGGTAGACGAGGTCCTGTCGGGTTACCCGGTGGTCTACGAGCGCACCCAGAAAACCGCACGCGGCGACCACCGCGACTACGTGGTCAATTATTTTCCACGTTACGGCGACGGCAAGGAAGAAGGCGAGGTCATCGGGTTTTATTCGCTGGCGACCGATGTGACCGAACTCAAGCGCATCGACCGCATGAAGAGCGAATTTGTCTCCACGGTCAGTCACGAGTTGCGCACGCCGCTCACCTCCATCCGTGGTTCGCTGGGGCTGATCTCCGGCGGCGTGGCCGGCGAGTTGCCGGAGCGCGTCAAGACCCTGGTGGACATTGCCAGGAACAACTGCGAGCGACTGATCCGTCTGATCAACGACATCCTCGACATCGAAAAGATCGAGTCCGGCAAGATGCGCCTGGACCTGCAGGTGGTCGACCTCCAGCCCTTGCTGGTACAGGTGCTGGCGGCCAACGAAGGTTTTGGGGCTGCGCAGAACGTCAGCTTGCGCCTGAATTTTCCGGAGGGTGACCTGCGGGTTCATGTGGACACTGACCGCCTGGCCCAGGTCGTGACCAACCTGCTGTCCAACGCGATGAAATATTCACCGCCGGGCGGGGTGGTGGAGGTCGATGTCAAACGCGCCGGCCTCGGCGTGCGGGTGGAAGTGCGTGATCATGGGCCAGGCGTTCCGGAAGAATTCCGCAAGCGCATCTTCCAGAAGTTTTCCCAGGCGGATTCGTCCGACACGCGCCAGAAGGGCGGCACCGGGCTGGGCCTGAATATTTCCAGGGCGATTGTCGAACGCCTCGGCGGCAGCGTGGGTTTTGACAGCAAAGTCGGCGTGGGCTCCACGTTCTTCTTTGAACTGCCCGAATGGAAAGAGGCTGCACCGCGCCTTCCCGTAGAAACCCGGGTTTTCACCCGGCCATGCGTGCTGATCTGCGAAGACGATAGAGACATTGCCCGCCTGATCGCGATGATGCTGGACAAGGGCGGCTTTGACAGCGACATGGTTTACAGCGCCTCCGAGGCGATGGCCCACCTGGCGGCCAACCGGTATGCCGCGATGACGCTGGACCTCAAGCTGCCCGACCAGGATGGCATCACGCTCATCCGCACCCTGCGCAGCCAGGAAGGCACGCGGGATCTGCCCATTGTGGTGGTGTCGGCCATGGCCGGGGAGGGCCAGATCCAGTTCAACAACCAGTCGCTGACGGTTTCCGACTGGCTCGAAAAGCCGATTGATGAAAATCTGCTGATCCGCAGTCTGCGCCATGCGATGAAGGGCATGGCCGAGGGTAAGCCCCGCATCCTGCATGTTGAAGACGATCTGGATATCCAGCGCATCACGGCAGCGATCGTGCAGGACTTCGCCACCTTTGAATTTGCCGCCACGCTGCAGGAAGCCCGCGCATGCCTGGCGGCGCGGACCTACGACCTGATCCTGCTCGATCTGAGCCTGCCCGGTGAATCAGGCTGGGATCTGCTGGCCGACATCGAAGCGCTGGAGCGGCCGCCGCCGGTCGTGGTTTTCTCGGCCAGCGAGGTGGACCGCGCCCAGGGAACCCGGGCCGCTGCCGTGCTGGTCAAGGCGCAAACCTCGAACGATGAGTTGCTGCAGACGCTGCAGCGGGTTCTCAGCCAGACGCGCTGATCGAAGCAAGGGTGCCCCGCCTTTGAGCGGCGGGCCTGCTGCCGCAAGCCCGCCTCAGGGTGTTTACATCCGGCCCAGGTCCTGAATGGCGTCCACCACCATGCTGGTTCCCACGGCGATCAGCAGAATGTCGCTGGCCACGCGCACATATTTGTGGCCGGCAGGGGGCGTGCCCAGCTGGATCAGCACGGCGTTGGGCACCGGGTAAAACACCACGTCACGCGGCAGCGGCTGGCCCATGGCCCATTTTTTGGCCTGCCCCGGAGGCATGCAGCCATTGTTTTTCTTGGCCAGGCCGGGAGGGCAGCGACCTGCCTTGTACTGCTTGCCGTAGTAGTCGCGGATCACCACGCGCTGCTGGTCGCCGAAGTAAGCGCCGACCCGGACGTCCTGTTGCGCCGGGCGGGCCTGCTGGCCGCCCTTGTTGTTGCCGTTGCCCTTGTCGCCGCGTTCGGCTTTGTCCGGTTTGCCGCCGGAACGTTCGTTTTGCTCCTGCTTTCCGCCTTTGCCCTGGCCGGCCCATTCGGGTTTCTGGGCCCAGGTGGAGCCTGCCGCGAACGCAAACGCCAAAACGAGGGGCAGCGCGCGAAGTTGATGCAGTTGTTTCGTGTTCATGATGTGACCTTGGTAGCTAGCTAATCGGCCGGGCCTGGGTCCGGTGCTTGGTTGAATACTTTATAACGCGTCACCCTTGATTTTGTTGTCCGATTTGGCTGATAGGGGGCCTTCCGGCGATGTTGTCCTACAGCCAGGCGCCCGTCGCGCGAGGCGTGCCGAGTCGCTCACCAGGGTTGAAAGCCAGACCCAGCCGGAGAAGCTGGCCAGTGCTGGACGCGGAGCATGGCCCAACAGACGTTGCAGCGCGGCGCACAGGCTGCTGAAGTCATCGCACTTGCCGATTGCGAGCGCCGATGCGCAGATGCCGGAGGACACAGAACGGGATGCCAAAAAGGGCTGTAGCCCAATACGGGAAAGCCGAAGCGGAGGACACAGAACGGGATGCCAAAAAGGGCTGTAGCCCAATACGGGAAAGCCGAAGGCGCTATCAATCAGGGAGCGTTCCCGCCGTGATTTTCCAGTCAGCGGCTTTTGGCCTGATTCAACGCGCTTTCGAACTCCTGGTGCGACAGGGTGCGGTCCTTGTTCGTGTCGGCTTCATCAAAGTGCCTGGCCACGCCGCGAAAGCCGGAGGCCTCTTCTCGGCTGATCTTGCCGTCCTTGTTGGTGTCCATGAAACTGAATGCCCGCGCGATGTCACCGGTGGTGTATCTGGGTTCGGTAGAGGCCGATGCCGTGGAGACTACCGAGGTGGACGGCGCAGGCTGTGCCTGAACCGCTGGCGACGTGGCTGGCGCTGCCGCGGCCGGCTGGGCGTGTGCGGCCGGCGCCAGCAGGGCTGCCGCTGCAGTGGCGAGGGCGAGGGCGAGGGCGAGGAGGGTCCGGGTCGGGGTACGAGATGCGCCCCGTGAAGCGGTGGTCAAAGTCATGGGTTTCCTGACGGTAGTGGCAAACATGAGCACCATTGAACGCCAATAGACGTGCCGGCGCCAGCAAGGTTGCACGGTGTTGCGTGACTTTACATCCGTGGAGGATCGGGACACATTTCTTTGCGCTCACCAGGCTGTTCGGGCTGCCCGCTGACAGCAACTGTCCGGCCTGTCCCACAAGTTGCAACCCCCTGGGCTGGCGAGCAGCCCCATCGGTGGTGCGATCATCGGGAAGCGCTACCGCGCAAACAAAAAACCGGTCTTCCCGGTGGCGTCTGTGCGGTGGGCGATACCCCCATCCAGCAGGAACCGCGAAGCCATGAACCTCCCCGACGAAGCGACATCCACCGCGCTTGAAGACAAGACCTTCCTGCTTGTGCTGCTGGCCGTTTCGGTGGCCTTCCTGTGGATACTCTGGCCGTTTTACGGGGCGGTGTTCTGGGCTGCGGTGCTGGCCATCATGTTCAAGCCGCTGTACCTGCGCGTGCTCAGGGCCATGCCGGCCAGGCGCGTCGGCGCCGCGTTGCTCACACTGCTGGTCATCCTGGTGGCGGTCATTTTGCCGGTGGGCATTGTGACCGCGCTGCTGATCCAGGAAGGCGGTGGCGTCTACCAGCGCCTGCAGTCGGGTGAACTCAGTGTGGCGCGTTACTTCCAGCAGGTCTACGAGGCCCTGCCGGCCTGGATCACCAGTCTGCTCGATCGCTTCGGCATGAACAACTTCGGGCTGGTGCAGCAACGGATCACGGAAGGGCTGACCAAGGGCAGCCAGTTTTTTGCCACGCAGGCCTTGAGTATCGGCCAGGGCACTTTCGACTTTTTCGTCAGTTTTTTTGTCATGCTCTACCTGCTGTTTTTCCTGCTGCTCGACGGTTCGGCCCTGGTCATGCGCATCAAGGATGCCGTGCCGCTCAATGCGGAGGTCAAGCGCAAGCTGTCAGCCAAGTTCACCACGGTCATTCGCGCCACGGTCAAGGGCAACATCGTGGTGGCCCTGATCCAGGGCGCGCTGGGCGGTCTGATCCTGTGGGTGCTGGGTGTGCATGCACCGGTGCTGTGGGGCACGCTGATGGCCTTTTTGTCGTTGCTGCCGGCTGTCGGGGCCGCCATGGTGTGGCTGCCCGTCGCGATTTATTTCCTGGCCACGGGGGCCATCGTCCAGGGCGTGGTGCTGATCGCCTTCGGCGTGCTGGTCATCGGCCTGGTGGACAACATCCTGCGCCCGGTGCTGGTCGGCAAGGACACCAAGATGCCCGACTACGTGGTGCTGGTGTCCACGCTGGGCGGTATGGCGCTGTTCGGCCTGAACGGCTTTGTCATCGGCCCCGTGATCGCGGCGATGTTCATGGCCGCCTGGGGTCTGTTTTCCAAGGCGCGGCAGGCGCAGGTGGCCGAGCCGCCCAAGCGGCCGTGACGTCTGCGTAACGGCATCTCCTGGTGGACCAGTTTCGGAGTCAGGTGTCGGGAAGTGCCGGACCCACCCTCAACGGGGAACCACCTTGTAGGATCGGCCATCCGCTGCTGAGCCCGAGCTTTCTCCCTGAACAATCAGCGGTGCAAACACGCGAATTTCCGTGGTGCCCGGGACGGTGAATTGGGTTTCCAGCGTGGACTTTCCACTTCCCTTGGTGATCACCTTGACATCCTGGCCAAGCTCCGAACTGTCGGCCGCGAGAACGAGAAGTTTGATTGTTCCCGATGGCGAGGTCAGGACATGACTGACGTCAACCCTCAGCCTGACTTGTTCGCCGGCGCGAAGAACCCTGGTGGTGTCGGGCGAGATGGACGTGATTTGCGCCATCGAGCCGAAGGGTGGCATGTTGGCGGGTTGCCCCGCAGATTGGCAGCCGACCAAAAAGCCGGAAACGGCCATGGCCGCGAACAGGGAGGGTGAAAATTTGATGAGCATCACGCCATCCTGAACCGGATGAAGATAAATGTCAAAGGAGGGTGTGTGACTGGCTTGGCAGCGAGCAAGCGCTCGTTGTGATCCTCTTGCGCATACGCCACCCGGCGTATTCCCCAATCCCCTGCCGGTGCCCAGAATCGCCTCATCGCTTCGCAAAAGTCCCTTCCCTGGTGGCTGTGCGAGGCGAAACGCGAACTACTTACCTACCGGAGAAGCACACATGCAACGTCGTTTTACCCTCAAGGCGCTGAGCGCCGCCGTCGCCCTGGCGGGCCTCTCTGTCCTGCCAGCCCATGCCCAGTCGGGCGGCACCATCAAGGTGGGCATTCTGCACAGCCTGTCGGGCACCATGGCCATTTCGGAAACCGTGTTGAAAGACACCGTGCTGATGGCGATTGACGAAATCAACGCCAAGGGCGGCGTGATGGGCAAGAAGCTCGAGCCCGTGATCGTGGACCCTGCCTCCAACTGGCCCCTGTTTGCTGAAAAAACCAAGCAGTTGCTCGGCCAGGACAAGGTTTCGGTGATTTTTGGCTGCTGGACCTCGGTGTCGCGCAAGTCGGTACTCCCGGTGGTTGAAGAAATGAACGGCCTGCTGTTCTACCCCGTGCAGTACGAAGGTGAAGAGCTGTCCAAGAACGTGTTCTACACCGGTGCAGCACCCAACCAGCAAGCCATTCCTGCCGTGGACTACCTGATGAGCAAGGCCGGCGGCGGCGCCAAGCGCTGGGTGCTGCTGGGCACCGACTATGTGTACCCACGCACCACCAACAAGATCCTGCGCGCCTACCTGAAGAGCAAGGGTGTGAAGGACAGCGACATCGATGAGAAATACACACCGTTCGGCCATTCCGACTACCAGACCATCGTGGCTGACGTGAAGAAATTCTCTGCTGGCGGCAAAACCGCTGTGGTCTCCACCATCAATGGCGACTCCAACGTTCCTTTCTACAAGGAACTGGGCAACGCCGGCCTGAAGGCCAAGGATGTGCCAGTTGTCGCTTTCTCCGTGGGTGAAGAAGAGCTGCGCGGCGTGGACACGAAACCGCTGGTCGGCCACCTGGCTGCCTGGAACTACTTCCAGTCCATCAAGAGCCCGGCCAACACCGAGTTCATCAAGAAATGGTCGACCTACGCGAAGGCCAAGGGTATCGCCGGCCACAAGGACAAGCCGCTGACCAACGATCCGATGGAAGCCACCTACATCGGCATCAACATGTGGAAGCAGGCGGTCGAGAAAGCCAAGTCCACCGACACCGACAAGGTGATTGCCGCCATGGCTGGCCAGACTTTCAAGGCACCGTCGGGCATCGTCTCCAAGATGGACGAGAAAAACCACCACCTCCACAAGTCGGTGTTTATCGGCGAGATCAAGGCCGACGGCCAGTTCAACGTGGTGTGGAAGACACCTGGCCCGGTGAAAGCCAAGCCATGGAGCCCGTACATCGAAGGCAACGACAAGAAGCCTGACGAGCCGGCAAAAATGGCCAGCAAATAAGGCCGCTGCCGCAGGTCTGTCGACCTGCGGTGCAAGCCGCACCTGGGTTGCAGAAACAGGTGCGGCTTTTTTTGGTCTGGCCCAATTCTTGCACTACTCCGGTGCATGAATCGGATTATTTTTTTCCAAGGAAGTTGCAGTCTGTGCACCGCAGCGAGCCGCACCGGCGCGCTACCGTGCCCACCCTACAGGTTCTTTACCATGATGATGCGCACACTTCTTTTATTTGCCGCTTTTTTACTGTCCGCCGGTGCACACGCCTTGACGCCGGAAGAGGTCAGGGGCATGGCGCTGGGTGAGACCGAAGCCCGGGTCGAGGCGCTGGTCAAGGCCTCGGCCGTGCCTGACGAAAAAACTGCTGCCTTTATCCAGGCCCTGGCCGACGACGCGGTGAAGACGGCCGGCGACAAGGTGTTTGTCATCAAGGACGACAAGGGCTACGACCCTGTCAGCGGTGCCGAGTTGCCGGTGCCTGCCGAGGCCGAGGACGTGATCAACAACAACCTGATGCGTGGCGAGCTGGACAATGCGCTGGCCTCACTCAAATTATTCTCCAAGGATGAAAAGGTCCGCGCCGAGGCGATCAAGACGCTGTCTGGCGGTGCCGATGAAGTCCGCCTGCCGCTGATCGAGAAAGCGTACGCGGCCGAGACGGTTCCTGCGCTCAAGACCCAGTTAGAGATGGTGCGCGCCACCATCCTGCTGGGTAGCAGCGACAAGCGCAAACGCCTGGAAGCCGCGGCCCGCCTGTCGGGCAGCAACAACCCGATCAGCAAGACGGTGCTGATCGCACGCCTGGCGGAAGAGGACGACGCCGAGGTCAAGAGCGCGCTGCAAGGCTCGCTGCGCAAGGTCGAGTCGGCGCTGGCCTGGGGCGACAAGCTCGGTGCCATCTTCAGCGGGATCAGTCTGGGCAGCATCCTGCTGCTGGTGGCGCTGGGCCTGGCCATCACCTACGGCCTGATGGGCGTCATCAACATGGCGCACGGCGAACTCATGATGATTGGCGCCTACGCCACCTACGTGGTGCAGGGCCTGTTCCAGAAGTATCTGCCCGGCCTGTTCGACTGGTACCTGCTGGCGGCCGTGCCGGTGGCTTTCATGGCCTCGGCGCTGATGGGTGCGGCATTGGAACGCGGCGTGATCCGTTTTCTTTACGGTCGCCCACTCGAGACGCTGCTGGCCACCTGGGGTATCAGCCTGATGCTGCAGCAACTGGTGCGTTCCATCTTCGGCGCACAAAACGTCGGCGTGGAGAACCCGGTCTGGATGAGCGGCGGTGTGCAGGTGCTGGGCAATCTGTCGCTGCCTTACAACCGCCTGGTCATCATCGGCTTTGCGATTGCGGTGCTGCTGGGCATGGCCTGGCTGATCAGCAGGACGCGGCTGGGCCTGTTTGTGCGCGGCGTCACGCAGAACAGGCCGATTGCTTCCTGCATGGGTGTGAACACCGCGCGGGTGGACACCTATGCGTTTGCACTCGGCTCAGGCATTGCGGGCCTGGCCGGCTGCGCGTTGAGCCAGGTCGGCAACGTCGGCCCGGACCTGGGCCAGGGCTACATCGTCGATGCCTTCATGGTGGTAGTGCTGGGCGGTGTGGGCCAGCTGGCCGGCACCGTCTATGCGGCCATGGGCCTGGGTATCCTGAACAAATTCCTCGAAGGCTGGACCGGTGCGGTGCTGGCCAAGATTGCGGTGCTGGTGCTCATCATCATCTTCATTCAAAAACGCCCGCAAGGCATTTTTGCGATGAAGGGCCGCTCCGCTGAAGCGTAAATATGAGCCTGCCCATGACCTCCTCTCTCGTTCTACCTGCCAAAGGCCCCTTGCTCACGCGCGCCGGCTGGAGCGCCTTCATGCTGTCGCTGCTGCTGGTCTGCGCGCTGGCGCCTGTGCTGAACTTGCTGGTGCCGGAGAGCAGCATGTTCCACATGAGCACCTACGCGGTGGCGCTGCTCGGCAAGATCATGTGTTACGCCATCGTGGCGCTGGCCATGGATCTGATCTGGGGCTATACCGGCATCCTGTCGCTCGGGCATGGCCTGTTCTTCGCGCTGGGAGGTTACGCCATGGGCATGTACCTGATGCGCCAGATCGGCCGCGACGGCAACTACAAAAGCGACTTGCCCGACTTCATGGTATTTCTCGACTGGAAGGAGTTGCCCTGGCATTGGTCCTTCAGCGACAGTTTCGTCGCCACGCTGTTCCTGATCGTGCTGGTGCCCGGGCTGGTCGCCTTTGTGTTTGGCTACTTCGCTTTCCGTTCACGCATCAAGGGCGTGTATTTTTCCATCATCACCCAGGCCATGACCTTTGCGGCCATGCTGCTGTTCTTCCGCAATGAAACCGGTTTCGGCGGCAACAACGGTTTCACCGACTTCAAGCGCATCCTCGATACGCCGATTGCCACGCCCACCATGCGCATGGGGCTGTTCGTCATCACCGGCCTGGCCCTGCTCGGCTTCTTTCTGTTTGCCAAGTGGCTGGTGCGCAGCAAGTTCGGGCGCGTGTTGCAGGCGATTCGCGACGCCGAGACCCGCGTGATGTTCTCGGGCTACAACCCGATCGGCTACAAGCTGACCATCTGGACCCTGTCGGCCGTGATGTGCGGCATTGCCGGCGCGCTGTACGTGCCGCAGGTCGGCATCATCAACCCGAGCGAGATGAGCCCGGCCAACTCGATCGAAATGGCGATCTGGGCCGCGGTCGGCGGGCGCGCCACCCTGATCGGCCCCATCCTCGGCGCCTTCATCGTCAACGGCGCCAAGAGCTGGCTGACGGTGGCCTACCCCGAGTACTGGCTGTATTTCCTGGGCATGCTGTTCATTGCAGTCACGCTGTTCCTGCCGAACGGTGTGGTTGGGTTGATCAAGAAACTCCGCAAAGGGGGTGAGAAATGACGCCCGATCTTCTGGAGCAGGGTGCCGCACGTATTGAAAAACGCCGCGCGGCCCTGGAGGCGAGCAAGTCCAACACCGAATCGGGCGGGCGCAACGCCAGCACAGGCCGCGTTGCCACGCCCGGCGAGGTGGACGTGACACACGGCCGCATTTTGTACCTCGAAGACGTGAGCGTGAGTTTTGACGGTTTCAAGGCCATCAACAAACTCTCGCTCGACATTGCACCGGGCGAGCTGCGCTGCATCATCGGTCCCAACGGCGCCGGCAAGACCACGATGATGGACATCATCACCGGCAAGACCCGGCCCGACGAAGGCACGGTGTTTTTCGGGAGCACGATTGATTTGCTGCGCCACACCGAGCCGCAGATCGCGCAGCTCGGCATTGGCCGCAAGTTCCAGAAGCCCACGGTGTTCGAGCAACTCACGGTGTTCGAGAACCTCGAACTCGCACTCAAGACCAACAAGGGCGTGAAATCGTCGGTGTTTTTCAAGCTCGACTCCGCGCAAAGCGACCGCCTGGCCGAGGTCCTGGTCACGATACACCTGGCCGACAGCGTGGGCCGCATGGCTGGCAACCTGAGCCATGGGCAAAAGCAGTGGCTGGAGATCGGCATGCTGCTGATGCAGGACCCGAAGCTTCTGTTGCTCGACGAGCCGGTGGCCGGCATGACGGACGAGGAAACCGCCCGCACCGCTGAACTGTTTCTCACGCTCAAGGGCAAACATTCGCTGATGGTGGTGGAGCACGACATGAGTTTCATCAAGACGATTTCCGAGATCGTCACGGTGTTGTGTGATGGCTCTGTGCTGGCGCAGGGCACGCTGGACCAGGTGCAGGCGGATGAACGGGTGATTGAGGTGTACCTTGGGCGCTGATCCTCGGTTCGTTCAGACGGAGCCTGTCGGAGCCGTCTTTGCCTCGTGCATTGGAGGTTCGCCAGCAAGCCGGGGGTTGCCCGGCGGCAACTCACTTTTCTTTTGCGTCGCCAAAAGAAAAGTAAGCAAAAGAAAAGGCGACCCGATGGTCCGGGTCCCTTCGCTTCGCTGCGGGCAACCTGCGGTGCTCGCCGAAAGCGGGGTCGAGCTCGAACTCGCTACGCTCAGACAATCGCTCGCCCTGATCCGCTTTCGGCTGTGCTCCTCGGCCCGGCCCGACGGGTTGGGGAGCGAATACGGGTGCGGGGAGGCGAGGACGCGCTTTGCGCGTCCTCGCCGGAGCCCGACTGCGTACCCGATTCCGATTCCGAACCCGCTCCTGACCCCACCCCCCTTCTGGCTGCGCCGAGGAGCGCAGGGCCAGACGGATCAGGACGGGCGATTGTCTGAGCCGAAGGCGAGTTCGAGCCCGGCCCCGGCTGGACCGAGCACCGCAGGTTGTCCCCGTAGCTTAAGCGAAGGGGGACGCAGACAGCAGGGGCGCCTTTTCTTTGCTTACTTTCTTTTGGCGAAGCAAAAGAAAGTGAGTAGCCGCCGGGCTACCCCCGGCCTGTTGGCGAACCACTATGGCTCCGAAGCTCCAAGAAGCGCGATGGAGATCACCAAATGCTAAACGTCAAAAACATCAACCAGTATTACGGCGGCTCCCACATCCTGCGCGACGTGAGCCTGCAAGCCCACCTCGGCAAGGTCACCGTGCTGCTCGGCCGCAACGGCGTCGGCAAGACCACCCTGCTCAAATCGCTGATGGGTCTGGTGCCTATCAAGACCGGCAGCATCGATTTCGACGGCAAGGCCATCCAGAACGCCACGCCGTATGAACGCGCGCGCGCCGGCATCGGTTTTGTGCCGCAAGGTCGCGAGATTTTTGCGCGCCTGACGGTCGAGGAAAACCTGCGCATGGGCTTGGCCTACAAAAGTGCGAGTACGCCGATTCCGGCCGAGCTGTACGAGCTGTTTCCAGTTTTGAAGCAGATGCTGAACCGGCGTGGCGGCGACCTCTCGGGCGGGCAGCAGCAGCAGCTCGCGATTGCGCGCGCACTGGCGGCCAAGCCCAAGCTGCTGATCCTGGACGAGCCGACCGAGGGTATCCAGCCCAGCATCATCAAGGACATCGGCCGCGTGATCCGCATGCTGGCCGACCGCGGCGACATGGCCATCCTGCTGGTCGAGCAGTACTACGATTTTGCGGAAGAACTGGCCGACGATTACCTGGTGATGGAGCGCGGCGAGTTTATCGCGCGCGGCCAGGGCAAGGACATGCAGGCCAATGGCGTGCGGCAGCTCGTCGCCATCTAGCGGCTGCGGGTCTTCACTTCGCCCTGAAAATAATCTCTTTCATGCGCTGAAGCCTGGGCGCAACCACCGGCACCGTCAACATGGTGCTGGCAATCGCCATCAGCAGCAGCGCCGTGAAGGTTGCGTTGGTGATGATGCCTTTGTCCAGCAGGATGTTGGCAAAAATGATCATGATCAGCGCCTTGGTCTGCAGCAGCCAGCCGATGATGGAACTCTCGCCTGGCGCCCACTTGAGTACCTTGCCGGCGATATGGACGCCGACCAGCTTGCCGGCCACCGAAGCCACCAGCAGTACCGCCGCAGCGATGAATACGGCTTCGCCACCCATCGACCAGTTGGTGCGCAGGCCGGTGCTCAGGAAAAAAACCGGCATCATCACCAGCAGCACATGGTGGCGCAACATATCCATGTGTTCCTGGTTGAACCAATCGCCGTCCATGATGGCGCCCGCCAGGAAGGCGCCCACCATGAAGTGCAGGCCGGCCCAGTCGGCACCCAGGGCGCAGAGGATGAGCCAGACGAGTCCGGCATACCAGCGGTCGCGTTCCGGCACCCACAGCATCAACTTCCGGAAGACATAGGCGAGCAAGGCAAAGGCCGCAAGAAAGCTGCCCTGGCGGCCGACCCGCTCCCAGTCCATCAGGATCAGCGCCAGCACGCCCCAGATCGCGATGTCGTCCAGGCTGGCGTAACGCAGGATGCGCTGGCCGATGGGTTGGCGCAGGATGGCAAGCTTTTCCATCAGCAGGATCAGGATGGGCAGCGCGGTGACGGCGCAGGCCATGCCCACGCCCATGACAAACTGCCAGCGCATGCCCTGCGGGCCGACCCAGCCCTCGTACATCAGCATGCCGGCGGCGGCCGCGCAGCCGAACAACAGCGGGGTGCCCAGCGCCAGGCCGGCGGTGATGGTGCTCTCACGCCGGTGTGCCCAGGCTTTTTTCAGGTCGAGTTCGATGCCGGCGATCCAGACAAACACCATCACCGCCCACCAGGCGATGCCGTTGAGCGACTGCACGACAGGCGCGCTGAACACGAAGGTGTAGTAGTCGGGGTAGAGCTTGCCCAGGATGCCGGGACCGAGCAGGATGCCGGCAATGATCTGCACCACCACCAGCGGCGCGTAGTAGTCGGTCTTGAAGATCCGCCAGATCAGGTAGGGAACCGTGAAGATGATCGCCATGGCGATCAGGTAGATCTCGGTCGTGGTCATGGCTGCGGGCATGGCTTTCCCCGTATTGTTTTTGTTGCTGCCGCAGGCGCACGCCTGCGCGCCGTGCCTGACCTGACAGCGGCAATGTGGGGGCTTGCGCGTCAGGTCTGGAATGACAAGTTTAGCGGCGCGTCGCCTGGTACAGCGGCATCACCGTTGGCAGCAAGGCCTGGATCTGCTGCACGCGGCTGCTATCGGTGGGGTGGCTGCTCAGAAAATCGACGCCGCCGCCGGTGCTGCCTGCACTGGCCATTTTCTGCCACAGGCTCACGCCGGCCTGGGGGTTGTAGCCGGCGCGTGCCGTCAGTTCCAGGCCGATGCGGTCGGCTTCGCTTTCATGCGAACGGCTGAAACGTGTAGCCACCAGGGCCTCGTAGGCGGCTTCCGTGATCTGTGAGGTGCCTCCACCCAGACCCAGCAACTGGGTGCCGATGCCGATGGCGGTCTGTGCGGCCGCTGCCTGGGACACCTGTTCGCGCGAGTGCTCGCGCAGGGCATGGGCGATTTCGTGGCCCATCACGACAGCAATTTCGTCATCACTGAGGTTGAGTCTGGAAACCAGACCGGTGTAGAACATGATTTTTCCGCCAGGCATGCAGAAGGCATTGAGCTGGTCGCTGGTGATCAGGTTGACCTCCCACTGCCAGCGCGGTGCGTCGGCGCGGAACACCGCTGTCTGCGGTTCTATGCGGGCGGCCACTGCGCGCACGCGGGCCAGCATGGCCGCATTGGTGTTGAGCGTGCCTTTGGCGCTGGCTTCGGCCTTGAGCTTGGCGTAACTTTGGGCCGCCATCTGGTCCAGCTCCGCGGATGACACCAGCAGAAGCTGCGAGCGCGACGCACCAACGGCACCGCCTTCGGTGGTGCTGGCGCATCCGGTGAACAGCAGGGTAACGGCCACCAGGGCAGGGGTCAGAAAGGTTTTCATGAGCGTCTCGCAGATCAATGTTGATGGGGGGCAATGCCGCCCCCGATTTTGCGCCGCTGGTGCCCGCGCCCGGTAGGACGGCCCGCAAACAGGGTGTAGGCCGCAGACGGCAGATCCGTCGTGACGATCAGGCCGACCAGATGCGCGGGCTGGGCGCGTCTTTTTCCCAGAAGTGCTGGCGCCAGACCTTCCAGACTTGTTTGAGCAGGACCATGGCCGGCTCGACCAGGGGCGCCAGCACCCGCACGACCACCACCTGCGCATCGGGGCTGGTGGCGCCTGCGGTGGCGTTCAGCGGGTGCGCCTCCAGCACCTGCCGCGCCAGATCCAGAGCCAGTTGCCGGCGCTGGCGGTCGAGCTTGCTGCCGGCGGAAAAAAACAAGGTGGCGATGCAGCGCTGGCCGGCCAGGCCCAGCGGGCTGTTCATCAGCAGCAGGTCGTCGGCCCGGATGCGAGCACGTTCCAGCCAGACGCCGGGTAACTCGATGTGCTGGCAAAAGTTGCCTTGTTCAAAGGGCTGGTTGGCACTGGGCAGGCCGAGAGCGGTGACATCCCAGCCCATCAGTTCAGCCCCGGGTGCCAGATCCAGCGTCAGGTGGTTTTCGGCCAGGCAGCCGCTGTAACACAGCGCCTCCATCGGCAGCCATTCGGCGCGGGCGCCGGCTTCCAGGCGCAGGCGGGTGCGCTGCAGGGCGGTTTCACCCGCTGACCGGTAAAAGCGCGTGGCGCCGGGCGTGGTGATCAGGCCGTGGCTGCCGGCTGCCGCCGTGACCGCGATGTCCAGCGTGTCGCCGCCCACCAGGCCGCCCGGTGGATGCACCAGCACGTTGTGGCACACGGCGTCGCCTTCGGGGTAGAGGCTTTGCAGAATGCGCAGCGGGCCGTCGTGGCGGAAGTGCGCAATCGTCTTGCTGGCCTGCAAGGTGTAGTCGAGAGAGAGCGTTGCGTTCCAGGCCATGCGGCGAGTTTAACGCGGCTATGGCATGGCTCAATGTGTCGGGTGCTATTGAATTTGTAGCTGCTTGCGCTTTGCTGGCATGGGTTGGAGGCGGTTTTGGCTTATAAATAGATGCTGAGCGGATGTAGCTCCGGGTGACGGGGTGTGCCTGCAAGCCGGGACTCGCCCGGCGGGCGCCAGCAATCCAGATCTGAGTTCAATCACTGTTCGGGCTGGGCTTGTCGAAGCCGTCTTTCCCTCTTGCGGTGCGGTTTTGCCAGCAAGCCGGGTCTCGCCCCGGCGGGCGACTTACTTTCTCTTGCTTCGCCAAGAGAAAGTAAGCAAAGAGAAGGCGACCCGATGGTCTGGGTCCCTCCGCTTCGCTACGGGCAACCTGCGGTGCTCGGTAAAAGCGGGGTCTCGCTCGAACTCGCCTTCGGCTCAGACAATCGCGAGCCCTGATCCGCTTTTGCCTGCGCTCCTCGGCCCAGCCCGACGGGTTAGGGGGACGAATGCGGATTCGGGGAGGCGAGGACGCGCTTTGCGCGTCCTCGTCAGAGGACAGGACCGTCATGTTTGCACGCGGGCGCAGCACACGCGGCCAAATGAAGCTCCCTCCATCGCCCCGTTGCGGGGCGAGGGGTTAGGGGTGGGAGTGGGGAGTCCATCCTACTGTCCAAGGCAGACAGCAGGCGCAGCGTGACGCAACGAATCCGCGTTCTCAGGCCAGCGCGACTTGCCTGGGGGCGCCAGTTTCTTTCACCCGTTCAGCCAGGTGCGCCAGCGCTTCCTGCACCTGATCGACCAGGATCAGGCACAGGTCACCCGGCTCCAGGCGGGCCAGTGCGGTGTCGATGGCCAGGAACTCGCCGCGGATTTCCTCGATGTGGGTGGTGCGGCTGGCGCCCACCAGTCCGTCGCGCAGCAGGCCCATGACTTCGCCGTCGGCGCGGCCGCGCTGGGCGGCATCCTGGTAGAGCAACACATCGTCAAAAGCGTGGCCGAGAATGATGGTCTGGTCGCGGATGTCGTTGTCCCGGCGGTCGCCGGCGCCGCTGATGACCACGCTGCGGCGTCTGGCCGGCATCGCTTCCACCGCGCTGACCAGCGCGCGCATGGCGTCGGGGTTGTGGCCGTAGTCGGCAATCACGGTGGCGCCGCGGTAGTCCATCACGTTGAAGCGGCCGGGCGCGTTGTGCGCATCGTTGACAAAGCTGGCGAGCCCGCTTTTGAGGGTTTCCCAGGTCACGCCGACGGCCCAGGCCGCGGCCAGTGCCGCCATGACGTTTTCAACCTGGAAGCCGATGCTGCCGTTGCGCGTCAGCGGAATGCTGTGCAGCGGCACACGTTCGCGCCAGGCGCCTTCGGCCGCGACCAGCGTATTGCCGTCGACGTAGACCGTGCGTTTGCCCTGGGCGCGGTGGGTGGCCATCAGGGGGTGGTGCCGGTCGGCGGCGAAAAAGATCACGTTGCCGGGGCAGGCGGGTGCCATGGCCGCGACGATGGGGTCGGCCGCGTTGAGTACGGCGTAGCCGGTTGGTGCGACGTTCTGCACAATCACGCGCTTGAGCACCGCGAGGTCTTCAACCGTGGTGATGTAGTTCAGGCCCAGGTGGTCACCGGTGCCGACGTTGGTCACCACCGCCACTTCGCAGCGGTCAAAACCCAGGCCTTCACGCAGCACACCGCCGCGCGCCACTTCGAACACGGCGGCATCGACGTCGGGGTGCATCAGCACGTTGCGCGCGCTTTTGGGTCCGCTGCAGTCGCCGCTGTCGGTCTGGCGGCCGTTGACGTAAACGCCGTCAGTGTTGGTCATGCCGCAGCGCAGGCCGCTGGCAGTCAGCAGGTGCGAGATCAGGCGGGTGACGGTGGTCTTGCCGTTGGTACCGGTCACGGCCACCACTGGCACGCGGCCGTCATCGCCCGGCGCAAACAGTTCGTTGATCATCGCGCCACCGACGGCGCGGCCCTTGCCGTAGGACGGCGAGAGGTGCATGCGCAGGCCGGGTGCGGCGTTGACTTCGACCACGCCACCGTTCTGCGCTTCGAGCGGGCGCAGCACGCTTTCGCAGACGATGTCCACACCGCAGATGTGCAGACCCACCATCTGCGCGGCGGCCACGGCACGTGCCGCGACGTCGGGGTGCACGTCGCCGGTCACGTCGGTGGCGGTGCCGCCAGTGCTGAGGTTGGCGTTGTTGCGCAGGATCACGCGGCGGCCGCGCGCCGGAATCGATTCCGGCGTGAGGTCTTGCGCGTTCAGTCGGGCCACGGCGATGTCGTCAAAGCGGATCTTGGTCAGCGAGGTGGCATGGCCCTCGCCGCGGCGCGGGTCCTGGTTGACGATATCAACCAGTTCGCGCACCGTGTGCAGGCCATCACCCAGCACCTGTGGGGGCTCGCGCCGCGAGGCGGCCACCAGCTTGTTGCCGACGACCAGCAGGCGGAAGTCGTTGCCGGGCAGGAATTTTTCGACCATGACGGTGCCGTGTTCGGCCGCTGCACGGAAGGCGATCTCAAGGTGGTCGCGGTCCACGATGTTGACCGTGACACCCTTGCCCTGGTTGCCGTCCTGCGGTTTGAGTACCACCGGCAGGCCGATCTGCAGGGCCGCGGCCCAGGCTTCATCGGGGTCGGCGACGGGCTGGCCCATGGGCACAGGCACACCGGCGGCGAGCAGCAGTTTTTTGGTCAAATCCTTGTCCTGCGCAATCGATTCGGACACCGCACTGGTGGCATCGAGCTCGGCGGCCTGGATGCGGCGCTGGCGCGAACCCCAGCCAAACTGCACCAGGCTGCCCTTGGTCAGGCGCTTGTACGGAATGCCGCGGGCGACAGCTGCGTCCACAATGGCGCCGGTGCTGGGGCCGATACGTTCGTCTTCGTCGAGGTCGCGCAACTGGGCAATCGCGGCTTCCATGTCGAAGCCGGTTTCGTGGAGCGCGGCGTGGATCAGCGCCTGGGCCAGTTCCAGCGCCAGCCGGCCGACCGCTTCTTCGCTGTACTCGACCACCGTCTGGTAAACGCCGTCCTCGAGCGTGGCGGCCGTGTGGCTGAAGGTCACGGGGCAACCGGCCTGGGCCTGCAAGGCCAGTGCCGCCGATTCCAGCACATGGGCCAGCGACACGGGGCCGACATAACCACCCGGACGCAGCGCGCCTATGGCGGGAAACAGCGAACGCACGCGCGGTTCAAAGCCGGGCAGGGCGTCAATGGCGCACTCGGCCTGCGTGCAGGTGATGATGGCCTCAAGCGCCGTATGGCGGCTCCAGAGGTTGGGGCCGCGCAGTGCACGGATGCGGGTAGCTTTCATTGATGTGTCTTTCCGGGCTGGGGTCCGCGGGAGGGGCGTTTTTTTGCGAGGGAGCCGGTGTTCATGGGGGTCATGCGACCTTTTCTTCCTGGGGGAAGCGGTCTGCCGCCTTTTCCAGGTTGAAGGCTTCAATGCCGGCGCCTATCAGGTTGAGCGGGATGTCGAGCGCCCACGCCGCTGAAATGGCAGCAAGCAGGCTGTCTTCGGCCGTCGGGACATGCCGGCCCTGCCAGACGGCCAGTTTGTCCAGGCCGGGCAGGAAGGCTTCGCTGGCGCCGGTGGCCAGCACGACCTGGCCCTGACGCATGAAAACCGCCCGGCCGCCACCGTCCAGGTGCATGGCAATGGCGGGCAAATTCGGGTCGGTGGCGTAAAAGATCACCTCGCCGTCACACAGGCGGGCCATCTCCACGATGAGCGGATCGGCGGCATTGAGCACGGCCACACCGTCGGACAGCACGACATCGACTTGTGAGCGCATGACCTTGAACATCTGCGCTTCGCCTGCCACATCGAATTCGCCCAGCGCTTCGGCGCCTTCCAGGTCGGTGACCACCCCAACCTGGCAGCGGTCATAAACCAGGCCGCTGCGCAAAATGGTGTCGGCCCCGTTCTCAAAGACGGCGGCCTGTACGGCACGGTTGATCAGCAGGCGCTGGCCGGCCTCCCAGTGCGTGCAGTCGCTGGCATCCAGGCAGCGCCCGTCCAGGAACAGACCGTCACGACAGGCCAGGCCGGTGTGCCGGCCCGAGAGCTGCAGCAGCCAGGCCACCAGGCGCGCCACATTGTGCGTGCCGACCGAGCCAGCCACGCCGACCACGGGAATGCGGCCGCTATGGGTGCCTTCGGGCGCTTCGGGAAACAGGTGCTCACAAATGGCGCGGCCAACCGGACGCGGCGCACCTTCGGCCGGCTTGAGGTGCATCAGCAGGCCGGGACCGGCGTTGACTTCCACAATGGCGCCGCCCTGGACATGCAGGGGTTTGGAGATGTCCTGCGCCACGACATCCACGCCGGCAATGTCCAGGCCAACGACGCGGGCGGCCAGCGAGACGATATGGTCGACCTCGGGGTGGATCTCGTCGGTGCAGTCAATCGCCACATTGCCGTTGCGCTGGATCAGCACCTGGCGCCCGGCGTCCGGCACCGAGGCGGGGCTGAGGCCCTGGCGCTGCAGGTCCAGCAGGATGGCTTCGTCCTTGTCGAGTTCGATCAGGCCGAGCGGAAAGTCTTCGGTGGCGCCGCGCCGCGGGTCGGTGTTGAGCTGCGCTTCGACCAGTTCGGCCACGCTGGCGCGGCCATCGCCGCGGACCGTCGCGGTCTCCCCGCGTGCAGCGGCGACCACCCGGCCGCCCACGACCAGCAGTCGGTGCTCGTGGCCGCGCACAAAACGCTCGACCATCACTTCGCTGCCCTGCGGCTGCGCGACCCGGAAAGCGGCTTCAACCTGCTCGCGGGTGGTCAGGTCCAGCGACACGCCGCGGCCGTGGTTGCCGTCGGTTGGCTTGACAACCACCGGCAGGCCAATTTCCTGCGCGGCCTCCCAGGCGGCTTCGGCGCTGCCCACGATTTCGCCTTCGGGCACGGGCACGCCGCAGGAAGCCAGCAGGCTTTTGGTCAGGTCCTTGTCGCTGGCGATGCCTTCGGCAATCGCGCTGGTGAGATCGGTCTCGGCCGTCCAGATGCGGCGCTGGCTGGCGCCATAGCCCAGCTGCACGAGGTTGCCGTCATTCAGCCGGATGTGCGGGATGCGGCGCTCGGTGGCGGCGGCGACGATGGAGGCCGTGCTGGGGCCGAGGTAACACTCGTCGACCTTGTCGCGCACGCGGCCAACCGCCGCCTGCAGGTCCGCGTCGCTAAAGGCCTCGTTGTTGACGGCGGCCATCAGCAGGCGGTGGCCTTCGGCCAGCGCGCTGCGTGCCACCTGCTCGTCGCGGGCGCGGACCACCATGCGGTAAATGCCGCGCTTCGAGGTACTGCGGGTCTGGCCGAAACCGGTGGGCATGCCCGCCAGGTTCAGCAGTTCGATGACGACATGCTCCAGCACATGGCCGGCCCAGGTGCCCTCGTAGAGGCGCTGGATGAAGCCGCCGCGCTCCCCGACGCCGCAGTGGTGCTCCAGCAAGGCAGGCAACAGTGCGACCAGGCGGTCGCTGAAACCCGGTAGCAGGTTGGAGGGAAAGTCCTCCAGGGTGCCGAGGTCCATCCAGACTTCCAGCACAGGGCGGTAAGTCCAGATGTTGGGGCCGCGCAGGTAGTTGATATGCAGAAGCTGGATGTCGTCCTGTTTGCTCATGTTTTTCTGATTTCGGTCAACCGGTCGGGCCGGGGCAACGTTCTTTTCTGGATAAGCGCCCACAACGGGCGTTTCTGTTTGTTCGGGCAGGTTTTCCGGTCCGGTGTCCGAATCTCGCATCAGCCGGCACGGATTGGGCGAAAATCCCTGATTTGGCCCCACCGTTTCGGGGCACCGGTTTTTACGGCTTCCACATCACAATGCAACATTCCTCTCCGGTCGACGCCTCCAGCGAGGCTGGTTCAGCGCAGACGGACCTGCGCGCGCAACTCGCAAACCATGAGAACGTGTTATGTACGGTGCTGGTTGACCTGAATCAGCAACTTCGTTTTTCCCGGGGTTTGCTGGCTCTGACCGACCGCCGCCTGATGGCCCGCGACCCGGAAACCGGCCTGTGGGCCAGCTGGCCGTTGCGCCCGGCGGAGGCCTCCGGCCACCTGCCGCCCCTGTCGCTGCGCCATTTCGACCATGCCGGTGTCGGCACGCTGGAGCTTCACCAGGGGGGGCAGCGCCTGGCCAACTGGCGGTTTACGCTGGCGGCCAATGTGCAGGCGCTGCGGCTGCTGCGCCTGTTCGAGCAGCAATTGGCGCCCGGTGCGGCTGCCGCCAGCGACGACATGGCCCTGTGCCCCTTTTGCGATACGGTGCTGGCGACGGACAGCGACGAGTGCCCGACCTGCGCCCGCGAACTGCACACGCCGCCGTCGACCTGGGTCTTGCTGCGCCTGTGGCGCTTTGCCCGGCCTTACCAGTGGCAGCTGCTTTCCGGGTTTTTGTTGACCCTGGCCTCCACCGCCGCGACCCTGGTGCCGCCTTACCTGACGATTCCGCTGATGGACGACATCCTGATCCCGTTCCAGAACGGCCAGCAGATCGAGACCTGGAAGGTGCTGGCCATCCTGGGCGGCCTGCTGGCGGCGGCGCTGCTCGGCTGGGCGCTGAACTGGGCACGCACCTATTTGCTGGCGCTGGTGTCCGAACGCATAGGCGCCGACCTGCGCACGGCCACGTTTGACCACCTGCTGGAGCTGTCGCTGGACTATTTCGGCGGCAAACGCACGGGCGACCTGATGAGCCGCATCGGCTCGGAAACCGACCGCATCAATGTGTTCCTGTCGTTGCATGCACTCGACTTTGCGACCGATGTGCTGATGATCCTGATGACGGCCGCCATCCTGTTTTCGATCAACCCCTGGCTGGCGCTGGTGACCCTGCTGCCGCTGCCCTTCATCGCCTGGATGATCCATGCGGTGCGCGAGCGCCTGCGTACCGGTTTTGAAAAAATCGACCGGGTCTGGTCCGAAGTGACCAATGTGCTGGCCGACACCATTCCCGGCATCCGCGTGGTCAAGGCCTTTGCCCAGGAAAAGCGCGAAGCCCAGCGTTTTCGCGATGCCAACCGGCATAACCTGCTGGTCAACGACAAGCTCAACAAGGTCTGGTCGCTGTTCACGCCGACGGTCTCGCTGCTGACCGAAATCGGCCTGCTGGTGGTCTGGGCCTTCGGCATCTGGCTGGTGTCGAAGCAGCAGATCACGGTCGGTGTGCTGACGGCGTTTATCGCCTACATTGGCCGTTTTTACACGCGGCTGGACTCCATGAGCCGCATTGTCTCGGTCACGCAAAAGGCGGCGGCCGGTGCCAAGCGTATTTTCGACATCCTCGACCACGCCTCGAATGTGCCGGAACCGGCCAACCCGGTGCCCATGGCGCCCATGCAGGGCCGCATCGAGATGGTGGGCCTGGGCTTCCGTTACGGCAACCGCGCAGTGATCCGCGGCCTGGACCTGACCATTCAGCCCGGCGAGATGATAGGCCTGGTCGGCCACAGCGGCTCGGGCAAAAGCACGCTGGTCAACCTGATCTGCCGCTTCTACGACGTGACCGACGGCAGCATCAGTGTGGACGGCACCGACATCCGGCGCTTCACCGTGGCCGACTACCGGCGCAATATCGGCCTGGTGCTGCAGGAACCCTTTCTGTTCTTTGGCACCATCGCCGAAAACATCGCCTACGGCAAACCCGGCGCCAGCCGTGCCGAGATCGTGGCCGCGGCCCGTGCCGCCCATGCGCACGAGTTCATCCTGCGCCTGCCGCAGGGTTACGACTCGCTGGTCGGCGAGCGCGGGCAGGGCCTGTCGGGCGGCGAACGCCAGCGCATCTCGATCGCGCGCGCGTTACTGATCGACCCGCGCATCCTGATTCTCGACGAGGCGACCTCGTCGGTGGACACCGAGACCGAGCAGGAAATCCAGAAAGCCCTCGACAACCTGGTGCAGGGCCGTACCACCATTGCCATCGCGCACCGCCTGTCCACACTGCGCAAGGCCGACCGCCTGGTGGTGATGGACCGCGGCCAAGTGGTTGAGGTCGGGCCGCACGACGAACTCATGGCGAAGCAGGGCGCCTACTGGCGGCTCTACGAAGCCCAGGCGCGCCAGGTCGACAGTGAGGGCAATGCCGATGCCGAGGAAGGCCGCATCGCGCTGGCCACCTCGCAGGTGGCCCACACCGCGCAGCGCAACGGCAATGTCTGAAGGACTCCGCATGACCACCCCCTCCATTTCTGCCAGCCCTGCTTTCCAGCTCGAGCGGCACGCCTCGGGCCAGCTGCTGCTGGTTGTTGCCCCTGACGGCGAGCAGCACCTGGGCGTGGTGCCGGTGCGCGCTTTCCCGATTGCCGCGCCCGACGAAGGCATCTCCCTGATCAGCAGCGAAGGCCATGAACTGGTCTGGCTGGAACGGCTGAGCGAGTTGCCGCAGCTGCAGCGCAGCTTGCTGCAGGAAGAACTCGCGCTGCGTGATTTTGTGCCGGAGATCACGCGCCTCATCAGCGTGTCGAGCTTCGGCACACCCAGCACCTGGACGGTGGAAACCGACCGCGGCGACACCTCGTTCGTGCTCAAGGGCGAGGAAGACATCCGCCGCCTGAGCCGCCAGTCGCTGCTGATTGCCGCCGGCCATGGCGTGCATTTCAGTGTGAAGGACATGGGGGCGCTGGACAGGGCTTCCCGGCGCTTGCTCGAGCGCTTTCTCTGACCTCTATCGCTTGGCGCTGTTGGCTTCCCTGTCGGTCGGCTCAGGGAGGGTGCTGGCAGTATCTTCCGGTGTCACCAACGGGCCCGCAGCGGCTCCGCCCAGTGCGCCAGCCACGCTACCCACGGTGCCGCCGACCAGGACACCGACCGGGCCGGCCAATACGGCGCCAACGGCTGCGCCGGTAGCCGCACCGGCGATCATGCCGCCGCCCATCAATACAGAGTTGGATTCGCGGTCGGACTCTGCCGCCGTGAGGGGAAGCTGCGCCGCAGGTTCAGGATCCTGCGACGGAATGCCGTGGCCGGGCCGCGCCTGCTCGGCAAGGTCTTTGTCTGCCGGATCAACGTTAAGCGGCCGGGTGGCAGAGGTGGTGGATGGGGACATGAGTCGCTCCTTGGAAGTTGACTGACGAGGGCATGAGCGCCATAAGCGCTACCACTCTGGTGTAACTCCGGCACCTGCACCGGGCGAGTCGTCGGGCAGGCCGCGCCTCTGTCAGACAATGCCCTTCACTGAGGCGGCTCCATCCGCCAATCTCAGGCCGCAAAGGGGTGGGATGAAGTCAAGGATGACGGAGGCACCCGTAGTATGGATGCATTTCGCTATGATTTTAATAGCTGGTTGCCCACGTATTACTTGGGCTGGAGCCCGATTTCATGCGTAAACCGGAGCTGGCGGCCTCAACCGCCCTGCGTGCCCCGATGCGCCCAGCCGGTCGTGTGTTTCTCGATGTAGCTGAACAGCTCGTACATGATCATTGCCATCGCGCCGATCACCACCAGCCCGGCAAAAGCCAGCGCCATGCGTTGCTGCGAGCCGGCGCTGAGCATCAGGTAGCCGATGCCGGAGTCGCCGGCCGTCATTTCGGCCAGCACGGTGCCGACAAAGGCCAGCGTGATCGCGATCTTGAGGGAACCGTAGAAGTAGGGCATGGAGCGCGGCAGGCCGACCTTGACCAGCACGTCCCAGCGTTTGGCGCCCAGCACGCGCAGCACGTCCTCCAGCTCGGGCTCCAGCGTCGCCAGGCCGGTGGCCATGTTGACGGTGATCGGGAAGAAGGAAATCAGGAAGGCGGTCAGGATGCCGGGGCCGACGCCGATGCCGAACCAGACGATCAGGATGGGCACAATCGCCGCCTTGGGCACGGCGTTGAAAGCGACCAGCAGCGGATAGACCGCGGCATAGGCCAGGCGCGAGGAGCCGACCAGAAAACCCAGCATCACGCCGACCACGATGGACAAGCCGAAGCCGACCATGGTGACCCAGAAGGTTTTCCAGGCGGCCTGCGCGATCGGGCCGGCGAACTCGGCCATGGCCTGGGCAATCGCCAGCGGCGCGGGAAAAATGTATTCGGCGATGCCGAACACCATGACCACCCCTTGCCAGAGCGCCAGGATGGCTGCCAGCAGCACAAACGGGGACCAGCGCTCAATCTGTTTTTTGCTCATGCTATTTGCCTTCAGCGGCGGGAACCGGGTTGATGACGGGCGTGCGGATGGCGCCGATGTGGCTGCGCAACTCGTGCACGATGTCGCCGAAGGCCTGGGTGTAGGTCACCTCGAGGTCGCGCGGGCGCGGCAGGTCGATCTCGCGTTTGACGACAAAACGCCCCGGGCTTTTGCTCATCACATACACGGTGTCGGCCAGGAAGACCGACTCGCGCAGGTCGTGCGTGACCAGGATGACGTTGAAACGCTGCTCGGTCCAGAGGTCGCGCAGGATGCACCACAGCTCCTCGCGCGTGAAGGCGTCGAGCGCGCCGAAGGGCTCGTCGAGCAGCAGCATCTTGGGTTCGTGGATCAGCGCGCGACAAATGCTCACGCGCTGCTGCATGCCACCCGACAGCTGCCACGGGAACTTGTCCTCGTAACCCCCCAGGCCGACCTTTTGCAGCAGCTTG
The DNA here is from genome assembly GCF_002278925.1 of Polaromonas sp. 39-63-25. GTDB lineage: Bacteria > Pseudomonadota > Gammaproteobacteria > Burkholderiales > Burkholderiaceae_C > Polaromonas. Next base: position 287,026 of record NZ_NCJH01000002.1, on the reverse strand, counting down.
CGTGCGCGCTCCTCGAATTCCTTGCGTTTGGACTTGAACTGGCTGCGAAAGGGCTCGACGATCTCCAGCGGCAGCAGCACGTTGTCGACCGTGGTCCGCCAGGGCAGCAGTGACGGCGCCTGGAAAGCCATGCCGGAAATCTTCAGCGGGCCGGTGACCGGCTGGCCGTCGATCATGATGCGGCCCTTCGACGGCATTTTCAGGCCAGTGGTCAGCTTCATGAAGGTGGATTTGCCGCAGCCCGAGGGTCCGACGATGGCGATGAACTCGCCCTCGCGTACCTTGAGGTCGATGGCTTCCACGGCGAAGTGGTTTTGCGCCAGCAACTCATCGTTGTAAGCGAGCCAGACGTCGCTGAAGTCAACAAAATGGCCGTCGGGATGTGCTTGCATGGTTTTTTGAGTTTTGTGATTCGCCCGGAGTCTTCAGGACAACGGCCGGCATTTCAGGGAAAGGCCGGCCGTGTCGTTCAAGGTGCTTGCCGGAACGGGTGGCCGGCGGGCGCCCTGTAGATCTACTTCTTCGCTGCGGGCAAAACGTTGAGCTCGGCCGCCGTGGGCAGGAAGGAACCGTTCCACACGCTGTCGGCATTGACGCGTGTCTTGGTGTTGAAGGCGTCCGACACCTGCGAGGCCATCAGTGTCAGGCGCGGGCCCTTGGCCTGGCCGAAACCTTCGGCACGTGCGTCGGGGCTGTTGATCACGGTGTCAATCGCCAGCTGCAGGCGGCGGGTTTCGAGCGCGGTGTTGATGATGCCGTCGCGTGCCTTGACGTCTTCAATGGCGGCGGCCGGTTTGGCGATGACGTCCTTCACGCCCTTGGTGAAAGCCAGCAGGAAGGCTTTCACGGCGGCGGGGTTCTCCTTGATCATTTTCGGCGAGGCGATGATCACGTTGCCGTAGAGCTTGACGCCATTGTCGGCGTAAGGCAGCACCACCACGTCCGCGGCTTTCACACCGCGCGCTTCGAGGTTGAGCAGCGAAGTGAAGGTGAAGCCGGTGATGGCATCGACATCGCCCCGAACCAGCATGGTTTCACGCAGTGGCGGGTCCATGGCCGTCCACTGCACGCCGCTGATGCCGTTGGCCTTGGCAAAAATCGGGAAGGCGCGGCGGCCGGCGTCAAACACCGGGGCACCGAGTTTTTTGCCGTTCAGGTCGGCGACGGTCTTGATGCCGGACTTTTTCAGCGCCATCACCGAAGCGGGCGTGTTGTTGTAGACCATCATCACCGCGATCGGCTTATTGGGGGCATCCGGGTTGTTGGCGTGGAATTCCATCAGCGCGGCCAGGTCGGCAAAACCCATGTCGTAGCTGCCCGACGCCACACGTGTGACGGTGCCGCCCGAGCCGTTGCCGGCGTCGATCGTGACATCCAGCTTGGCGTCCTTGAAGTAGCCTTTGGCGGCAGGGGTCAGAAACAGTGCCGCCGGTCCTTCAAAACGCCAGTCCAGCTGGAACTTGACGGGTGTGTTCTGGGCGTAGGCATGGCTGCCCACCGCCGCGGCTGCAGTGACGGCCAGGGCTGCGAAGGTCTTGATGAAAGCGCGTTTTGTCATGGGTGCTCCGGGGAAGGTTGGGGATGTATCACGTCAAGCAAGAAAAATGCCGGGTCGGTGGCTGGAGGCACCCTGTGCCTCTTTGATTGTGGGTCGGGTGCGCGGCGCAGCCATTGGGATATCCCCTGAACCGGCGCACCGGGCAGAAAAGGGATGGTTGACGGCGCCAGGCGTTCATGGCGAGGGCGCCAGCAGTTCACGCAGCGTGCGCGCAATCACCTTGGTCGCGCCGCGCAGATCGTCGAGAACCAGGTGTTCGTCAGCGCGTTTGGCATTGGACTCGAGCACCGTGCGTGGCCCGGCGCCGTAAATCACGCCCGGTATGCCGGCCTCGGCGTACAGGCGCACATCGGTATACAGCGGCGTGCCCATCGCCGGGATGGGCTCACCGAAGACCGCCTGGCCATGCTTCTGGATCGCATCGACCAGCGGCTGGTTGCCCGGCAGCGGCTTGAGCGCATTGGCCAGCAGCAGGCGCTTGATTTCGACGCGGACACCTTCGCACTCCTTGGCGGCATCATTGATCACCTTGCGGATATCCCGTTCCACTTCAAACGGTTTTTCCTCGGGAATCATGCGCCGGTCCAGCTTGAACATCACCTTGCCCGGCACGACGTTGGTGTTGGTGCCACCTTCGATGCGGCCCACATTCAGGTAGGGATGGTTGATGCCCTCGACCTTCGAGCTGACCTTCTGGTACAGCGTGTTCTGCGCGTACAGCGCATTGAGGATGTGCACGGCGGCCTGCAGTGCATCCACGCCGGTGTCGGGAATGGCGGCATGGGCCATCTTGCCGTGCACCGTGACTTCCATCTGCAGGCAGCCGTTGTGGGCGGTCACCACTTCATGGCTGAAACCCGCGGCGATCAGCAGGTCCGGCCGGGTGAGCTTGTTCTTGAGCAGCCAGCCGGGGCCCATCTCCCCGCCGAACTCCTCGTCGTAGGTGAAATGCAGTTCCACGCTGCCGTGCAGCGGGACATCCAGCGCCTCCAGCGCCCGCACGGCAAAGGTGTAAGTGGCGAAATCGGACTTGCTGACGGCCGAGGCCCGGCCGTAGATCCTGCCGTCCACGACCTTGCCGCCATAAGGTTCCTGGGTCCAGCCTTCACCGGGCGGCACCACGTCGCCGTGGGCGTTCAGCGCGATGGTCCTGCCTTCGCCATAACGGCGACGCACGATCAGGTTGGTCAGGGACTCGAGCCCGTAGGCCTTGACCTCCACCGGGGCGATCTTGTGTTTTTCCGCTTCGAAACCGAAAGTGTGGAGAAGTTCGGCCGTGCGTTCGGCATGCGGGGCATTGTTGCCGGGCGGCGTGGGTGTGGGCACGCGGATCAGTTCCTGCAGAAAACGCACTTCCTCGTCGAAGTGGGCGTCCACCCAGGCATCCAGTTTTTCGTCATCAGTCATGGCTGGGTCCGGCAAATTGGTTCAACAGGTGCTGGAAAGCCCGGACGGCCAGGTCGATGTCGTCGCTGGTCGTGCTTTCCAGCGGGTTGTGGCTGATGCCGGAATTCTGGCCGCGCACAAACAGCATGGCCTGCGGCATCACCTCGTGCAGCTTCATCGCGTCGTGGCCCGCGCCGCTGGGCATGCGGTAAAGCGGAACGCCCAGGCTGTCCACCGCTTTTTCCCAGCGCTGTTGCCAGTCCGGGGCACTCGGCGCTGCCGCTGCGCGCATGGTCTGTTCGGTGGTGTGGTGGACACCGCGGCGTTCGCAAATGGTTTTCAGTTCGGCCAGCACATCGGCCACCATCGCGTCGCGCTGTGCATCGTTGGGCGCGCGCAAGTCCAGCGTGAACTGGCAACGGCCGGGCACCACGTTGGTCGAGCCGCCGGGCACCGTCCAGATGCCGATGGTGCCGACCGAGTCGCCGTCGCGTGCCGCGCGCTGCTCCACATACAGCGCGAGTTCCGCCACGGCCAGGGCCGCGTCGCGCCGGCGGTTCATGGGGGTGGTGCCCGCATGGCTGGCCATGCCGGTGACCTCGCAGGTGTAGCGCACACCGCCGTTGATGGAGGTCACGATGCCCAGCGGGATGTCGAGTTCGTTGAGCACCGGTCCCTGCTCGATGTGCACCTCGACAAAACCCAGGTAATCGGCCGGCTTGCGCTGCAGCGCGCGGATGGCCTCCAGCGTGGCCGGCAGGCCGGCGTGTTGCATGGCCTCGCGCATGCTGATGCCGTCGGCGTCTGTCTGGTCCAGCCAGGCCGGATTGAACTGGCCGATCAATGCGCCGGAGCCGAGAAAAGTGGCCTTGTAGCGCTGGCCTTCTTCTTCGGCAAAAGCAATCACTTCAAAGTCGAAGGGCAGGCGCTTGCCCGCGCGAGACAGCTCGGCCACGCAGGCCACGGGTACAAAAATCCCGAGCCGGCCATCGTACTTGCCGCCGTTGCGCACGGTGTCGTAATGCGAGCCGGTCATGAGTGTCTTCACTCCCTCTCCCGCTGGGAGAGGGTTGGGGTGAGGGCGCGCCTTGTAGCGGCCCACCACGTTGCCGACCGCGTCCACGCTGACTTCATCAAAGCCGCTGTCCCGCATGGTCTGTTCAATCAGCCGGGCGGCCGCGCGGTGCGCGTCAGTCAGGTAGGTCACCGTGAGCTGGCCTTTTTCCAGGTAGCCCGGGTCGCTGAAAACGCCGAGTTTCTCCTGCCAGTCCCAGACCTGGTTGCCCAGGGTCGGCTCCGCACCGAACTTGTCGTTGAGCCGCAACTCGGCGATGCGGTGGATGTTGCGCAGGGCCTCGGCGAGCTCGAAGTCGGGGTGGTTGGCCAGGCGCTGTTCAAAGGTGGCGATGATCTCCTGCCGGCTCAAGCCGGTGCCGCGCGGGCCGCGCACGGCGAGGATGAAGGGAAAACCGAACCGTGTGTTGTAGGCGGTGTTGAGTGCCTGGATGCGCGTGAACTCGTCGGGCGTGCAGTCCGTCAGGCCTGCCTTGCCCTGTTCGTTCGTCGACTCGGCGGTCAGTGTCTTGCTGATCATGGCCTTGCCGGCCAGTTCGGGGTGGGCGCGAATCAGCGTCAGCTGGGCCTCGCGGCCGGCTTCGCGAACGATGCTGGCCGTCACGTGTTTGAGGTGGGCCAGCGACCGGAAAGGGCGGTGTGCCAGCGCGGCATCGGTGATCCACGGGGAATGTTCGTAGAGGCCGGCCAGCCAGGCCGCGGCTTGCGGGGCCGGGGCGGTGTTCAGTTGTTCAAGGGTCAGGGACATGGTCATTCTTTGAAGGGGTGGACTTGCTGCCAGTGGCGTGCGATGTCGATGCGGCGGCAGATCCAGACATTCTCGTGCTGCTGGACATGGTCGAGGAATTTCTGCAGCGCCACGATGCGGCCGGGCCGGCCCAGCAGGCGGCAGTGCATGCCGATGCTCAGCATCTTGGGCGCGTTCAGGCCGTTCGGGTCGCCTTCGGCATACAGCGCGTCGAAGCTGTCGCGCAGGTAGGTGAAAAAATCATCGCCCTGCGAGAAGCCCTGGGGCAGCGCAAAACGCATGTCGTTGGTGTCCAGCGTGTAGGGCACCACGAGCCGCGGCACCACGGTGCCGTCGGTGCGCGCCACTTTCATCCACAGCGGCAGGTCGTCGCCGTAGTAGTCGCTGTCGTAGGCCAGCTGGCCGTCGTCGGCGACCAGCCGCCGGGTGCGCGGGCTGTCGCGGCCGGTGTACCAGCCCAGCGGCCGCTGGCCGGTCATCTGCGTGATGATGTCCAGGCCCAGGCGCATGTGTTCGCGCTCGACCACTTCGTCCACGCCCTGGTAGTTGATCCAGCGCAGGCCGTGGCAGGCGATTTCGTGGCCCAGCTCGACGAAGGCGGCGGTCAGCTCGGGGTGGCGTTGCAGGGCCATGCTGACGCCGAACACGGTCAGCGGCAGCCGGCGCTTTTCAAATTCACGCAGGAGACGCCAGACGCCGGCGCGCGATCCGTACTCGTAAATGCCTTCCATGCTCAGGTGGCGCTCCGGGTAGCTGGGCGGGTTGGCCATCTCGGAGAGAAACTGTTCGGAGCCGGCGTCGCCATGCAAAACGGCGTTTTCACCGCCTTCCTCGTAGTTCAGAACGAATTGCACGGCAATGCGGGCCTGACCCGGCCACTGCGCATGCGGCGGCGTGCGGCCATAGCCAACCAGGTCTCTGGGATAGGGCAGGGTGGTGTCGTAGGTGGTCATGCGCGGGTTCAGGACAGGGCCATGGAAATATCATTGGCCGGCAGCGGGCGGTCAAAGCTGAGGTTTTCCTCGACGTGCTGCAGGTGCTCGTCCATCAGGCGCACGGCGCGCTCTTCGTCCCTGGCGGCCAGGGCTCTCACGATTTCGGCGTGTTCGTCGTGCGAGTGTTCGGCGGCGCTGGCGCTCTGGTACATCAACGTGATCAGCGAGCAGCGCGAAATCAGGTCGCCCAGCATCTGCGCCAGCACCTCGTTGCCCATCAGCTCGGCCATGCGGACATGAAAATCACCCAGCAGCTCGGTGCGCCCCGGCGCGTCCTGCCGGTCCACGGCCATTTTTTCCTGCGCCACATGTTCCTTCAGGGCCTTGATCCTGGCCGGTGTGACGCTGCGCACAAATGCCCGGGTCATCTCGGCTTCCAGCATGCGGCGCACCGCAAACACCTGGCGCGCCTCGGTGACCGAAGGCGCAGCGACAAAGGCGCCGCGCGCGGGCTCGAGCCGGATCAGCTGGTTTTGCGAGAGCTGGAACAGGGCCTGGCGCACCAGCGTGCGGGAAACGCCGAAGTGGTCGGCCAGTTTCTGCTCGGCCAGCTTGGTGCCCGGATGCAGCCGGTGCTCCACAATGGCCTTGGTCAGGGCTTCAACAATGGCGCTGGTGGTGGACGATTCCATGGCGCAAATGATAGTCGGAAAGCCCAAAAGTGTATACACTTTCAGTAGACCATCCGGCGAACAGATTCACCGCAAACAAGGAGTTGACATGGGCCTGAGCACACATGTGCTGGACACCATGCACGGCACGCCAGCGGCCGGCATGTTCGTCGAGCTGTACACCACCGACGGCGATCGGACCACGCTGGTGAAAGCCTTTCATCTGAACAGCGACGGCCGCAACCCCGACGGGCTGCTCTATGACAACAGCAGCCTGCGGCGCGGCACCTACCGGCTGGTGTTCGACGTGGCGGGGTATTTTCGTGCCCGCGGCGTGACGCTGCCGGAGCCGAATTTCCTGAACCGGGTGAGCCTGGACTTCGGCGTGGCCGATACCAGCCAGCATTACCACGTGCCGCTGCTGGTCAGCCCCTGGAGTTATTCCACCTATCGCGGATCGTGAACCTGAGGTAGGGCACCCTGCACAGTGAACGCATGCGGGCTCTATCTCTATTTCAGGCAGGGGCCGCAGGCGCAGCGGCCCCCTCGGGGGGCAGGGCGCTACACGAAGTGAGCAACCGTGGGGGCCTAAGTCTGCCCTTCGGTCAGTGTATCGAGCTGGAATTTGCCGCTTTTGTGCCAGAGCCAGGTGTCGGTGTAGACAACCTTGCCAATGCGCACCGGCGCCGGGAAAGGCGACGCGGCCTTGATCATGCGTTCGATCTCGGCAATCACTTCCGGCGCATGGCGCGGTGCGCGCATCCAGTCGAGGCGGGTCACGATGCCGACCTGGTTGATTTCCACGTTCAGCACACCGATGGCGTACAGCAGCGGCGGCATTTTGCCCTTGTAGATGCGGTCGGCGTGCAACCCGTAAAGGTGGCTGGCGCCGCTTTGGCGGTAGGCGCGGGCCGTCGGTGCGGCCGATTGGCGCGCCGAGCCGGCCGGGCCGGAGATCGGGCCTATCGTGGTGGGCGGTGCCGCAGGCTCGGGTGCCGCTGCCGGCGGGGGAGCGGACTTGCAGGCGGAAACAAGGGCGCCGGCTGCAGTCGAAAGCAGGGCCGCAAGCCAGAAGCGGCGGTGTGAGGATTCAGGCATACGTATCCTTGTGTAGTTGCCAGACGGTGGCGGCTGCTATTGTGCAGTCTGCCCGGGCTCAGGTTATGTAACAGAAACCGGCTGCCCCGAGGCTGAATTATGCGTTCTGCGGGCCCCGACAGGGGGCCGTGTATCAGAGGGTTTCTACCGTGAGTCAGCTCAAGGATTTGTTTTTGGCCCGGCTGGCGCTGGAGCCGGCGGTGCTGGTCGAGGTGACCGCCACCGAAGGCTCGGTGCCGCGCGAGGCCGGCACCTGGATGGCGGTTTTTGCCGGAACGGCGGTTGGCACCATAGGCGGCGGCCATCTGGAATATGAAGCGATGGCGAGAGCGCGCGCACGTCTGCAGGGGTTGCCGGGTGAGGCGCTTGGACGTTTTGTGCTCGGTCCGTCGCTGGGGCAATGCTGCGGCGGCGTGGTTCATTTGCGCTTTGAACCCGTCGGGCCTGACGACGTGTCGGGCCTGCGCCGCCGGCTGGATACAAATTTACAGCCTGTTGCGCTTTTTGGGGGCGGGCATGTGGGTTTTGCGCTGATTCAGGTGCTCTCGCGCCTGCCGTTTGCGCTGAGCTGGATCGACAGCCGCGACGGCATTTTCCCGGAGGCGGTGCCGGACGACGTGGTGTGCGAGCATTCCGACCCGGTGCAACGCGCGGTGACTGGCCTGGCGCCGAACTCGCGGGTGCTGATCATGAGTTTCAGCCACGCCGAAGACCTGGACATCGTGGCCGAATGCCTCAGGCGCCTGCGCGAGCGGGGCGACCTGCCCTACATCGGCCTGATCGGCAGCAAGACCAAATGGGCAACCTTCCGGCACCGGCTGGAGGCACGTGGTTTCAGCGCGGAAGAACTGGCGCACGTGACCTGCCCGATCGGCCTGCCAGGCATCCCCGGCAAGGAGCCCGAGGTGATTGCGGTGTCCGTCGCGGCACAGTTGTTGCATGCCGGCAGGGCATAGATCGCATACACTTTTGCGATCTGGTCGCAGCGGAGCACTTCTTGTTGTTCGTGGCCTTTGTCTGCTTACAGCGCCCGCAGTGGTGAGCAGCTTGCACAAGGCAGCGCCGCGTCGCTGCATAGGTTGAGACATGGAAAGTTACCTTCTCGACTGGGCCAACCTGCTGCTGCGCTGGGTCCACGTCATCACCGCGATCGCCTGGGTCGGATCCTCGTTTTATTTTGTTTTTCTCGATTCCAGCCTGACGCCGCCGGTCGATGAAGACTTGAAGAAACAGGGCGTCAGCGGCGAACTCTGGGCCGTGCACGGCGGCGGTTTCTATCACCCGGTCAAGTTTGCAGTCAAGCCGCCCACCTTGCCCGCCCACCTGCACTGGTTTTACTGGGAAAGTTACAGCACCTGGCTCACCGGTTTTGCGCTGTTCACCGTCTCCTACCTCTGGAACGCCGGCACCTACCTGGTCGACAAATCGCTGATGGACTGGTCGCCCGGCGCCGCCATCGGCGTGGCACTTTCTTTCTTTGTGGTGTTCTGGATGCTTTACGACGGCATCTGCCAGCTGTTCGGCAAACGCAAAAACGGCGATGCGATTGTGGGCGCGCTGGTGCTGGGGCTGGTCTGTGTGGCGTCCTGGCTGGCCTGTCACTGGTTTGCGGGGCGCGCCGCGTTTCTGCTGGTGGGCGCCATGATCGCCACCGCGATGAGTGCCAACGTGTTTTTCTGGATCATCCCCGGGCAGCGCAAGGTCGTGGCCAGCATCAAGGCCGGCGAGGCGGTGGACCCGGTGCACGGCCAGCGCGGCAAACAGCGCAGCGTGCACAACACCTATTTCACCTTGCCGGTGCTGTTTGCGATGCTGAGCAACCACTACAGCTTCACCTGGGGCCACCCGCAGAACTGGCTGGTGCTGATGGTCATGATGCTGGCCGGCGCGCTGATCCGCCAGTTTTTTGTCATGCGCCATGGCTACAAGCTGGGCCGCAACGGTAACCCGCTGCCCTATGCGCTGGTCGGGCTGGTCCTGATCCTCGGCGCCATCGTCTGGATGAAGCCGCCGCCCCAGCCCGCAGGTGCCGGGCTTGCTACTGATTCAATAGCTGGTGGCGTAGGAGTGGCGGGGGCTGTAGGCCAAAATGACTATATAAATCTGCAAAAAGTGCTGGAGCAGCGCTGCTACCTGTGCCACGGCGCGCAGGTGCAGATGAAAAACATCCGCCTCGACTCGCCGGCGCTGCTCAGGCAGCATGCGCAGGCGGTGTACCAGCAGGTGGTGGTCAGCAAAACCATGCCGATGAACAACTCCACCGGCATCACCGAGGCGGAACGGGCCCTGGTCCGGCAATGGTTCGAAGCCGGCGCGCCTGTACCCTGAGACCGTCCTGAGCACGCCTTTTACCAGCGGGTGACCAGGCCCGCGGCCCGCGTGGACGATTTCTCGAAGTGTCCCGCCAGGTAGTCCACAAAGGCGCGCACACGTGCCGACACCTGATGGCGCTGCGGCCAGACCGCATGAATGTCGGCCAGCGGGGTCTGGTAGTTCTCCAGCACCTGGCGCAGCCGGCCGCTGCGCAGGTAACGCGCGACGTCCCATTCGGCGCGCATCACGATGCCATGGCCGGCCAGCGCCCAGTTGACGGCAATCTCACCGTCGCTGGTGCTCAGGTTGCCGCGCACCTTCACGGTTTCCGTGCGTTTGCCCGACGTCAGGCGCCAGATGCCGTAGGCCTCGTCGCCCTGGCGGATGCCGATGCAGTTGTGCTGCGTCAGGTCGTGCGGCACTTTGGGGGGGCCGTGTCTGGCCAGGTAGGCGGGGGCCGCACACAGCAGACGCCGGTTCGGGGCCAGCTTGCGGGCGATCACACGCGCCTCGGGCGGCTCGCCGAAGCGCACGCACACATCAAAGGCATCCTCGCTGGCCGGCGGGGGGTTGACCGTGAGCTGCAGCTGGACCTGCATGTCCGGGTGCTGTTTTACGAAGCTGGCGATCAGCGGGGCGATGTGGCTGCGCCCGAAACCCGGGGTGGCGTTGACGCGCAGCAGGCCCTTGGGCGCCGCCACCGCGCTGGATACCAGTTGCTCCATGTCGGCGATCTCGGCCAGAATGCGCCGCGCATGACTGAGGTAGATCTCGCCTTCGGGCGTGGGGCTGATGCGGCGCGTGGTCCGGTTCAGCAACTGCACGCCCAGCCGCGCTTCCATGAGCGCCAGGCGTTTGCTGATGGCCGGTGTGGTCACGTCGAGTTCGCGCGCCGTGGCCGAGAAGCTGCCGCAACGCGCCAGCAGGCTGAAAAAAGCCATCTCGGAAGGGGCGGAGGCGGGTGTGCTCATTATTAAATCAAAGTCAACAATGCCATAACTTTAAGGCGTTCTGTTGAATCGGGCAAGCGCTAGAGTCCATGCTTGTTGATGATTTCAAGGACATGTCATGAAGGTTTACAAGATTGCCTGCATTCCGGGCGACGGCATTGGCAAGGAAGTGGTTCCCGCGGGTCAACAGGTGCTGCAGGCCCTGGCCGCCACACAGAATTTCGGTTTCGCTTTCACCTCCTTGGGCTGGGGCGGCGACTGGTTCCGCGCGCACGGCGTGATGATGCCGGACGACGGCCTGGATGCCCTGCGCGACCAGGACGCCATCCTGTTCGGCTCGGCGGGTGACCCGCACATTCCCGACCACATCACGCTCTGGGGCCTGCGCCTGAAGATCTGCCAGGGGTTCGATCAGTACGCCAATGTGCGGCCCACGCGCATCCTGCCCGGCATCGACGCACCGCTCAAACGCTGTACGGCGAAAGATCTGGATTGGGTCATCGTGCGCGAGAACTCCGAGGGCGAATATTCCGGCGTCGGTGGGCGTGCCCATCAGGGCCATCCGATCGAGGTGGCCACCGATGTGTCGATGATGACGCGCGCCGGCGTCGAACGCATCATGCGGTACGCCTTCAAGCTCGCGCAGTCGCGCCCGCGCAAGCTGCTGACCGTGGTCACCAAGTCCAACGCCCAGCGCCACGCGATGGTGATGTGGGACGAGATCGCGCTGCAGATCAGCAAGGAGTTTCCGGACGTGACCTGGGACAAGGAACTGGTGGACGCCTGCACCGCGCGCATGGTGAACCGCCCGGCCTCGCTGGACACCATCGTGGCGACGAATCTGCACGCCGACATCCTGAGCGACCTCGCGGCGGCGCTGGCCGGCAGCCTGGGCATTGCGCCCACCGGCAACATCGACCCCGAGCGCCGCTACCCCTCGATGTTCGAGCCCATCCACGGGTCGGCCTTCGACATCATGGGCATGGGCCTGGCCAATCCGGTCGGCACGTTCTGGAGCTGCGTCATGCTGCTCGATCACCTCGGTGAACACGTGGCGGCGCAGCAGCTGATGCAGGCCATCGAGGCCGTCACTGCCAACCCGGCCCTGCATACGCGCGACCTGGGCGGAAACGCCACCACCGCGCAGGTCACCGCCGCGGTGTGTGGGTTGCTCGCCCAGCAGGGCGGCACGCAGCAGGCGCGCGCGGCCTGAAAATTTTCCCCGTGGCATTCACATAAAACAAGGAGACAGCAGCATGAAAGTTGACATCAGACAATGGATAGGCATCGCCTGCCTGGCCGCCGCACCCGCCGTCATGGCGCAAGCCTGCCCGGACAAGAACCTGCAGTACTGGCAGGCTTTTCCGCCCGGCGGCGAGTCGGACCTGTCGGCGCGCCACCAGCAGGTGGTGCTGAAGAAAAAGTGCCCGGCCATCGACACCGTCATCCAGTACAAGGCCGGTGCCGGCGGCGCGCTGATGTGGTCGCAGATGAACACCCTGCCCGGCGACGGGCTCAACATCGTGGGTGTGAACCTGCCGCACATCGTGTTCCAGCCGATCGAAGGCCTGGTGCAGTACAAGACGCAGGACATCACGCCGGTGTTCTGGTTCCACTACACACCCGATATCCTGGTGGTGCCCGAGCAGAGCCCGATCAGGAATTTCGCGGACTTCATCAAGGCGGCCAAGGCCGACCCCGGCAAGCTGAGCCTGGGCGGCTCGGGCCAGAACTCGGCCAACCATGCGGCGCACGAGCGCATGAATGCGGCCTTTGGCGTCAAGACCATTTATGTGCCGTTCAAGGGTACGGGCGACATGGCGACCTCGGTCATGGGCGCGCAGGTCGACGGTGCAATGACCTACACCGCGTTTGCCATCAACAACAAGACCCGCATCCGCCCGCTGGCGGTGGCCATGGACAAGCGCCATCCGCTGATGCCGGATGTGCCGACGTTCAAGGAGCTCGGTGTGGACTGGGTGGACGGTGCCTACCGCGGCATCGGGGTGCCCCGCAGCACGCCGCCCGAGACCCGCAAGAAGATTTCGGACATGTGGGCCGCCTTGAACAATGACCCCGAGATGAAAGCGCTCGCCGCCAAAAGCGGTTTCGAGCTGGTCAACGTGGGGGTGGACCAGATGGACGCGTTCATGAAGGAAAAGACCCGCTTGTACACGGACGGCGCGCAGCGTCTGGGGCTGGGCAAGAAGTAAGCGGACCGTCGGGCCCGCTGCGCTATCAGGCAGCGGGTTACCGGCGGGTGACGGCGGCACAATACGGGGCAGGAGACATCGAATGACTGCACCCGATCCCGCTACCCGCCCGCGCCAGTTCCTCGAGCATCTTTACCAGGCCGCGGTCACGCGTGCCATGCCGCTGCACAACACGGCCGCCTGCCTGCCCAAGCCACCCAAAGGCAGAACCCTTGTGATCGGCGCCGGCAAGGCCGGTGGCTCGATGGCGCAGGCTGTCGAAGCGTTGTGGCCGGCGGATGCGCCGCTGGAGGGCCTGGTCGTCACGCGTTACCACCACATTCCACCGCGCCCCGAAGGTCTGCCGCAGCGCATCGAGATGGTCGAGGCCGCCCACCCGGTGCCCGACGCGGCAGGGCTGGCCGCCTCGCAGCGCATTCTGGCCATGGTGCAAGGTCTCACAAAAGACGATCTCGTGTTGTGCCTGATCTCCGGCGGCGGCTCGGCCTTGCTCACGCTGCCGGCAGAAGGCTTGAGTCTGGAAGACAAGCAGCGCATCAACAAGGCGCTGCTCAACAGCGGCGCCAACATCGTCGAGATGAACTGCGTGCGCAAACACCTCTCGCGCATCAAGGGCGGGCGCCTGGCCGCGGCCTGCGCGCCGGCGCGTGTGGTCACGCTGACCATCAGCGATGTGCCAGGCGACGATCCGTCCATCATTGCCAGCGGCCCGACCGTGCCCGACGCCAGCAGTTGCGCCGATGCACTGGCCATCCTGAAACGTTACGGTATCGACGTGCCGGCGGACGTGTTGTCGCGACTGGAAAGCGGGGCGCTGGAAACCCCCAAGCCCGGCAACCCGGCGTTTGGCGGCCATCAGGTCCACATGATGGCCACGCCGCAGCAGTCGCTCGAGGCTGCCGCGGCTGCGGCGCGTGCGGCGGGGCTGCAGGCCTACATCCTCAGCGATGAAATGGAGGGCGAGTCGCGCGAGGTCGGCAAGGTGCATGCGGCGCTGGCGCGTGCGGTGGCGCTCAGGGGCCAGCCCTTCAGCAAACCCTGCGTGATCCTGAGCGGCGGCGAAACCACGGTGACGGTCCGACCCCTGCAAGCGGGCGCTGCCAAAGGCCGCGGCGGGCGGGCGGGCGAGTTCTGCCTGGGCCTGGCGCTCGCGCTGCAAGGCCAGGCCGGGGTCTATGCGCTGGCGGCCGACACCGACGGCATCGACGGTGTGGAAGACAACGCCGGTGCCTTTGTGGCGCCCGACACCCTGACGCGCGCGGTGGCGCAGGGCATGAAGATCAACGGCTTCCTGGACCGCAACGACGCCTATGGCTACTTCGAACCGCTGGGCGATCTGGTGATCACGGGGCCCACCCATACGAATGTCAACGACTTCCGTGCGCTATTGATTTTGTAGCTGGCTACGCAATGTCCATAAGGATTGTGGCGAGAAGAGGTTGTCATCCCGGGCTTGATCCGGGATCCATGCTTGCTGACTACTCACGTTGTTTATGGCGCAGCGGTTTGCCCACAAGCCGGGGGGTTGCCCGGCGGCAAGTAACTTTCTTTTGCGTCGCCAAAAGAAAGTCACCAAAGAAAAGGCGACCCGATGGTCTGGGTCCCCTGCGCTTCGCTCCGGGGCAACCTCCGGTGCTCACCGAAAGCGGGGTCGAGCTCGAACTCGCTTCGCTCAGACAATCGCTCGCCCTGATCCGCTTTCGGCTGCGCTCCTCGGCCCAGCCCGACGGGTGGGGGGGAGCGGGAGCCAATACAAATTCGGGGAGACAGGACGCGCGCAGCGCGTCCTGTCGAATCTCCTGGGACCGTCATTTTTGCACGCGAGCGCAGCACACGCGGCCAAATGAAGTCCCCCTCCATCGCCCAGCGGGGCGAGGGAGGGGTTAGGGGAGGGAGTGGGGAGTCAAGTCCTGCTGTCTGTGGCACGTCCGGGTGCCGCACCTTGCCAACGACAGTGGGCAGGGGGTTGCCCGCAATGACAAATCAGGGGTAGCTGGCCGGTCGCTGGTCCGGCTCTACTCGCACAGCGCGCGAATGTCGGGCGGAATCGGCAACGCCCGTATGGCTTCCGGGTTGTCGGCACGCCGGCCTGCAAAGATGCGCACCTCGTCACATTCCATGATGGCGTCGTCCCCGCGCATGATGCGGTAACGCTGCACAAAACTTTTCTCGCGCCATTCGGGGATGGACGTGTGGATGTCCAGCATGTCGCCGTAGGTGGCGGTGCGCAGAAAGCGCGAGTGCGTGTCCACCAGCGGCGTGCCGATCACGCCGATTGTTTTTTCGGTCTCCTGCCAGGACGGCACACCGCATTGGACAAAAAAGTTTCGCGAGGCGGCATCTATCCAGCGGAAGAAATTGGGAAACCACACAATGCGCGCCGGGTCGCAGTCGCCGAATTCAACGCGGATGGTGTGGGTGATCTGTTTGCTCATGGGTGAATTATGTCGTCAGGCTTCCGGTCCGTTCGCCCTGAGCTTGTCGAAGGGGGGCTTCGACAGGCTCAGCCCGAACGGTGGGTGTGAGCGACCGTGGGGGCCTTACTCATTCAGCCTTGATATTGCGGGCCCGGATCAGCGCGCCGAAACGTGTGCCGTCAATGGCTGCGCGCATGTTGAAGTCGGACGGCGACATCGGGGCCGGAATGCCCCCTATGGCCATGATGCGGTCTTTCACCGGCTGCGTCGCGAGGATCTTGTTGATCTCCTGGTTCAGGCGGCTCACGACGGCCGGCGGGGTGCCGGCCGGCGCGTAAAAGCCGAACCAGGTGTCGGCGTCGAAGTTTTTCAGGCCGGCTTCGTCCAGGGTGGGCACATCCGGAAACAGGGGCGAGCGTTTGGCGCTGCCCACGGCCAGCAGCTTGAGCTTGCCGGCCTTCACATGCTGCAGGCCGATGCCCGGGTCGAACATGAAGTCGAGCTGGCCACCCAGCAGGTCCTGCATGGCCGGCGCCGCGCCGCGGTAAGGCACGTGCACCGCAAAGCTGTTGGTCTGGGCCTTCAGCATCTCGGCCGCCAGGTGTGGCGAGCTGCCGTTGCCCGGTGAGCCGAAGGACAGCTTGCCGGGGTTGGCCTTCAGGTAGGCCAGGAATTCCTTCACGTTGTTGACCGGAAGCGTTGGTTTGACTTCCAGGAACACCAGCACGCGTGCCGCGGCCGCCACCGGCACCAGGTCCTTGGCCGGATTGAAGGACATCTTCGGGTACAGGTGCGGGTTGACCGACACCATGCCGCCCGAACTCATGAGCAGGGTGTAGCCGTCGGCAGGCGCCTTGGCCACGGCTTCACCGCCGATGTTGCCGTTGGCGCCACCGCGGTTTTCCACCACCACCGGCTGGCTCAGGGCTTCGGCCAGCGGCGTGCCGATGGCGCGTGCCAGCTGGTCGGCCGCGCCGCCGGGCGGGAAGTTGACGATGACCTTGACCGGCTTGGCCGGCCAGGTCTGCGCCTGGGCTGCGGAAAACAGGCTGCTGGCGATCAGCGCCAGTGCCAGCAGGGTGCGGCGGCCGGGTTGAAAGAATGGGCTCATGGTTTGTCTCCTCTTGGGTGGGTAAAAAAATCAGGTGCTCTTGGCGGCACGCGGCTTGCGGTGTGGGTTGGCCACCCATCTGATCGGTTGTGCTTTGACGGGGCGCGCCGGTGCGCCGTGGCTCACCAGCGTCTGGTCCAGCGCCTTGCCGGCTTCATCGAGCAGGGCGGCATGGCGGGCGGCGGCGATGGCGGCTGCGCGTAGTTCGTTCGATGCAAAAGCGGCGCCCGTGGCCAGGTGCTCCAGCACATGCATGAGGTTGTCCTTGCCGCGTTCGTTGGTGCTGCCATAACCCTTGATCAGGCGGCCGCACAGGGCGATCTCGTGGCCCAGTTGCCAGTGCGCCTGCGTTCCGCGCACCACGCCGGCCAGCCACTGCTCGATCAGCGCCTGCTCGGTGGCAAAACGGCTGCCGCGCACGCGCAGCCACTTCAGGCTGGCCAGCAGACGCAGCGAGAGCATGCCGAAGACCGAGTGTGTGCCGACCTTGAGCGGCAGGGCCCACGGCGCCTTGCCGCGCGCCACGCGCTGGCGGTCCCAGCGTGTCACACGCGCGGCCAGGCCCGCCGGCAGCAGGGCTGCGAATTCCGCGGCGCCGGGCTTGAAATGATCGTAAACCTGCAGCAGGTCACCGGCGCCCGCCTTGACCTCACCGTGCACGCGCTGCCAGCGGCTGGCGCTGCTTTTCAGGTCGGCGACACGCACGATGTCGTCGAACGCCATCCACAGCGCCAGCCAGCGTGCCATCTCGCGTGTGGTGGCGTAGCCTTGCACCGCCGCCGGGTCCGCCATCACCTCGGCGGCCAGCACCTGCCGCAGGCGGCTCACATACAGGTCAGCATATTGGCGGCCTTGATACTCCAGCATGCGGGCGTGGCCCAGGGCCAGCATGTCATGCGCCGGTGGTGGAAAAAGTTTAGCCAAATTGGCCTCCAGCCCTTTGGGGACGGGCGAAGACAGCTCCTCTTCTGATAGCAGGCTGGTGACCAGCGCCGTCTGCGCCCGTTGCGTGCCCACCTGTTCAAAGGCCTGGGAGAAGCCACGCAGGCTGGCTTCGGCGCCTTTGCCACCGTGGCGGATCACGGTCTCGTAGGCCTCACGCGCAAAAGGCAGCAGGCCGCTGCCGGCGATGGCGCCCAGCATCACGGCGCTGACCACGGTGCCGCTGGTTCTGGCCAGTTCGCCCATGTCGAACACATGGTGCTCGCGGCTTTGCGCACGCACCACTTCCAGCAGCGGCGCGCTGTCGGTGCGGCCGTCACCCGGCTCCATGCGTTCGGCCGTGGTGAAGGTGCGGCTGCTGGAACTGATGACCAGGGTGCGCAGCGGCGAGCTCATGCCGTTGCCGATCTGGCGCGCGGTTTCCAGCAGCTCGGACGAGACGATGCCGTCCAGTGCACCGGGCACCGGGTTCAGGCTGAACACCGGGCGTTTGCCCTGCAGCTCGGCCAGCGGCACCGGGAACACCTCGAGGTAATAAGTGGTGGCGCCGGTGCGCTGGGCCACGCCGGGAATCGACGTGCTCTGCGCGGCGTAACCACTGGCCAGCGCGATGTCGACCAGCCATTCGGTCAGCACGCCGCCGCCTTCGCCGCCGAGTGCACAGATCAGGAGGGTGAGGGGTTTTTGTTGAGTCGTGGTCATGTCTGCATCGCTTTCACCAGTGCACCACGCACGCTGCCCAGGAGCCGCTCATGCCACTTGGGGTTCTGGATCACTTCGGCGCGGTAAAACGAGGGGCACAGGGTCGCCGCATGCGCGTTGGCGCCGCACAGGCCGCAACCGACGCAACCGTCGATCACCGTGGCCACCGGGTCCACCTTGAGCGGATCCGGGTTGTCCTTGAGTGTCAGCGTCGGGCAGCCCGACAGGCGGATGCACGCGTGGTCGCCGTTGCAGATGTCTTCATCGACACCATATTTCACGCGCACCACGCGTTTGCCTTTTTTGAGGAGACCGGCCAGCCAGGGCTTGATGCGGCGTTGGCGTTCGAGCTGGCATTCGCCCTCGGCAATGATGACCTTCAGGCCGTTGAAATCGGTCGTGAAGGCCTCGTTGAGCGTCTGGCGCATCTCCTCCACATGGTAGGTGTGCACCGTGCGCAGCCACTGGATGCCCAGGCCCTGCAGGGTGTTTTCAATCGTCTTGTTGGTGTCGGTCAGGCTTTGCAGCTTGTCGCTGGCGTTGAATTTCGCGTCGTCGCTCGGGGTGGAGATGATGTCCTGCGTGCCGGTGGCCGAGGTGTAGCCGTTCTTGAAGATCAGCAGCACCGCGTCGTCGCCGTTGAACAGCGCCGACTGCACACCGGTCAGCAGGCCGTTGTGCCAGAAACCGCCGTCCCCCATGATGGACAGCGTGCGCCGCGCCATCATCGGCGAGACGCCGGCGCGGCTGGCCAGACTCATGCCGTAGCCGAGGATGGAGTGGCCGAAAGAGAAGGGCGCGAAGGTGCCGAAGGCGTGGCAGCCGATGTCGGCCGCGATGTGCACCGGCCCGACGTCCTGTTGCGCCAGCTTGAGCGCCGAGAACACCGGACGCTCCGGGCAGCCGATGCAAAAGCCCGGTGGCCGGACCGGCAAAGCCTGCTTCAGTTGCGCCTCGATCTCGCGGCCGACCGCGCTGCGGCGCTCGGCATTGCCCCTGAGCCAGGCGGTGGCCGACGCCGTGTCCACGTCGGTGGCGTAACGCGCGACAAAGGCGGCCAGGCCGCTGGCGACCACCTCCACCGAATATTCGCCGCCCGAGGGCAACATGTCCTTGCCGTGCAGCGGCGTGTTGATGTCGCGCCGGCGTAAAAAGGTGGCGATCTCCTGCTCGATGTACTCGGGCTGGCCTTCCTCGACCACCAGCACCGCGCGCTTGCCGAGTGCAAAGCCGGCCACCTGCTCGGGCACCAGCGGGTAGGTGACATTGAGCACGAGGATGGGAATGTCGGTCTGGCCAAACGCGTCGCACAGGCCGAACTGCTGTAGCGCGCGGACGAGTGAGTTGTAGATGCCGCCCTGCACGATGATGCCGAGGTCCTGGCGCGGTCCGTCCATCAGCTCGTTGAGCTGCTGCTCGATGATGTAGCGGCGCGCCGCCGGGATGCGCTCCTCGAACTTGAGTTTTTCGTGCCGGAAGGTCACCGGCGGATGCGCGAGTTTGGCGTAGTCAAAGGCGGCGGGTTCTTCCATCAGCTGGCGCGTCGAGATCGCCGGCGGGCGATTGTCCTTGCATTCGAAGCTGCCGCGCACATGGCAGGCGCGTATGCGCAGTTCCAGGATGGCCGGCATGTTGGAGGCCTCCGAGATGCGAAAGCCGTGTTCGACCATGTCCACCATCTTGCCGAGGTCGGGCCGCGGGTCCAGCAGGCACATGGACGATTTGAGCGCGTAGGCATGGGTGCGCTCCTGGATCACGCTGGCGCCCTCGCCATAGTCCTCGCCGACCACGATCAGCGCGCCGCCGGTGACGCCGGGCGACGAGAGATTGGACAGGGCGTCGGCCGCGACGTTGGTGCCCACTATCGATTTCCAGGTCACGGCGCCGCGCAGCGGGTAATGGATGGATGCGCCCAGCATGGCCGCGGCCGATGCTTCGTTGGAGCAGGCTTCGACATGCACGCCGAGTTCGTCCATGTAGGGCTTGGCCTGCACCATGACGTCGAGCAGGTGGGACACCGGTGCGCCCTGGTAGCCGCCGACGTAGGCGACACCGGACTGGAGCAGGGCCTTGGTGATCGCGAGGATGCCCTCGCCGTGGAAAGTCTCGCCCGCGCTCATGCGCAGTGACTCGATTTCCTTGCTGAATGAAACTTCCAAGGCTGTCTCCGGGTTTTATTTTCGTGGGAAGCAGCGAGTTTGGGCCCCATTCGACTATCCATCAATAAAATAACAAGACTATCTGGTATTCATTCAATGCATATAAAAGACATCGACCTGAACCTGCTCCGGCTGTTCGACGCGGTCTACCGCACGCGCAACGTCAGCCGCGCGGCCGAGTTGATGGACCTGACCCAGCCCGCCGCCAGCCAGGGCCTGACGCGGCTGCGGCTGCTGATCAAGGACCCGCTGTTTGTGCGCGCCGGCGGCGGCGTGCAGCCCACGCCCAAGGCCGACAGGCTGGCCGACGCGGTGCGCAGCGCGCTGGCCACGCTGGAGCAGGCGCTCAATGAATCGGCCCTGTTCGAGCCGCTGCGCTCGCGCAAGGTGTTTCGCATCCACATGAGCGACATCGGCGAGGGCCGCTTCCTGCCCGAGCTGATGGCGGCGCTGCGCGAACTCGCACCCGGGGTGCGCATTGAAACCTCCCCGCGGGCCAGCAACGATGTCGCCCCGGCGCTGGACAGCGGGCGCATCGACTTTGCGTTCGGCTTTTTGCCGGCGGTGAAAGACACGCAGCGCGTGCAGCTGCTGAAAGACCGCTACATCGTGCTGCTGCGCGAAGGCCACCCTTTTGCGCGGCGCCGGCGCAGCGGCCAGGCGCTGCTCGACGCCCTGCAGCAACTGGAGTTTGTGGCGGTGCGCACGCACTCCGACACCTTGCGCATTCTGCAGATGCTGCAGCTGGAAGAGCGCCTGCGGCTGACGACCGAACACTTCATGGTGCTGCCGTCCATCGTCAAGGCCACCGACCTCGCAGTTGTGATGCCGCGCAACATCGCCGCCATTTTTGCGGCCGGCGGCGGTTACACCGTCATCGAGCCGCCGTTTCCGCTGCGCGACTTCACGGTGTGCCTGCACTGGAGCAAGCGCTTTGAAGCGGATCCCGGCAACCGCTGGCTGCGCGGGGTGATTGAGGACCTGTTCAGGGAGTAGTGCGGGGCCGCAGCCGTCAAAGAAGTTCCAGGGTACCCGGGTCCGGTACACCGGAGAGATATTTTGCCAATGCCCGGCCGAACAGGGATTCCTGCGGCGCCTCCTGCGCAAACAGCGTCAGGCAGGCGTGGAACTTGAGGCCGGCCGTCGCACCAAAAATTTTCAACGCGGATTTTTCCTCGATTACCAGTACGCGTTCAATACATTGCCTGAGCCGCGGCCCAGGAACGGGATATTGCCAACAGGCCTGCGCCTCGTCCCTGAATGCGAAGCCGAAACGAATTGTTCAGGGTTGCAGGCCTGGTGAAGCTGCCTGGGTTCAAAGGGGAGGGGATCAGGCGCTGTCATGTCGAAGGACTGGCAGGCACGCAGGTCCGGGGCAACAACGGCAGAACATGCTGATCACTATTGGACGCCGGATGAACGGTGGCTTGATATTTCTCAAGCACCTCAAGCACCACGAGCACATCCTTGGTTTGGCAAAGCCAACTCGATATGAATCCGGTCTCCTCTCGCCCTTTCTCCACGATGCCTGAACCCCCTATTTGGAGGATATCGGAGAGCCGGGAAAGCGCTTACCATGCCCTTTGTATTCAACGCCACCGTGTTGTCTGAAGGTGGATGAGCGAAGTCAACCCGCAGCAGCTTGCCGGAACGATGAACGGCCGCAGGCGGCCACATGCGGTCCAAAGTAGACAAGGGCGACTGGGGTGATCCAAATGAAAACCATCAAACTGCGGGGAGAGGAGAATGCTACCCAAGCGGGTGAATGGATAGGCCGTCCTTTTCCGCTCATCATTCGACCGGAGAACTTGCCTCACATGCGGGAGTTGTTCGCGAAGGTGCCGGACAGGAATGGTGTCGAAATTCTGGCCAGTGAGGTGCTTTCCAAGTGAAGAATATTCCCAGAATACTGGTGGTGGACGACGACGAGGATCTCAGGAGGATGCTCTCAGGCATCCTGCGCATCGAGGGCTATGAGGTGGCGACCGCAGAAACCGGGGCGCAAGCCATGGCGGAGGCAGAGCGCGCTTTTGTGAACGTGGCGTTGATCGAACTCGAGCTGCCGGACATGTTGGGCATCGAGCTAATGGGGCGCATCAAACTCGCCACACCCCTCACCGAGGCGATTGTCCTGACCGATCATGCCTCACTGGATACGGCGGTCGAGTCGACCAACAAGGGCGCATTCTCCTATCTGCTGAAACCCTGCGACATCGACAAGTTGCTGCGCCACATCCATCGTGCTCTGGACCAGCAGCAAACCCAGCAGCGGATTCTGCAGCTGGCATCCTTCCCCGGGATGAATCCCAACCCCGTGCTTGAGGTCAATGCCGCCGGGGAGATCACTTATCTGAACCCGGTGGCCGAGAGGCTGTTTCCGGAGCTGGCCGTGGCGCAGCCCGTCCCCGGCGCGCTGGGGGATGTCGCGGTCCCGGCCGCGATGGGGAGCGGCGAGCGGCCGGAGGTGGTGCGCGAGCTCAGGGTCGGGAGCACAACATTCGAGCAATTCCTTTACCCGGTCCCGCAAAGCGACCTGGTCCGCATCTACATGCTCGACATCACCGAGCGAAAGCGGTCCGAGGAGGCTCTCAAGAAGAGCGAGGCGCGCTACCGTTCCTACATCGAGCTCACGGGTCAACTCGCTTGGGTCACCGGCGCCGACGGCGTGGTGGTGGAGGATATTCCGTCGTGGCGGGCATTCACCGGCCAGAGCGAAGATCAGGTAAAGGGCAGGGGCTGGAGCGAGGCCCTGCACCCGGATGATCGGGAGCGCGCCGCGCAGATATGGCGCGAGGCGGTGGAGCGCAAGGGCGTGTACGAGGTGGAATATCGCATGCTCCGGCATGACGGAATTTACCGGAACTTTTTCGCGCGCGGCGTGCCGGTTCTCGACGCGTCGGGCGGTGTGCACGAATGGGTTGGCACTGCGATCGACATCACCGAGCGCAAGCAGGCCGAAACGGCGCTCCGGAAATCGATGGAATTGCTGCAGTCCGTCGTGGAATATGTGCCAGGCCGCATCTTCTGGAAGGATCGCGATTCGCGCTATCTGGGTTGCAATACCGAGTTTGCGAAAGATGCCGGGCACGCCAGACCTGACGAATTGATTGGCAAGACCGATTTTGAAATGGGCTGGAAGGATCAGGCCGAGTTGTACCGCGCCGACGATCAGGCCGTGATGGAATCGGGCCAGCCCAAGCTGGATTACGAAGAACTCCAGACCACACCGGACGGCAACACGATCTGGCTGAGCACCTCCAAGGTGCCACTGCGTGATGAAAGCCAGCAGGTCATCGGCATGCTGGGTCTCTACCGGGACATCACCGAGCGCAAGCGGGCCGAGGAAGCATTGAGCGAGAACCAGGCGCGGCTCGATCTTGCGCTGCGCTCA
This sequence comes from Polaromonas sp. 39-63-25, assembly GCF_002278925.1. Classification (GTDB taxonomy): domain Bacteria; phylum Pseudomonadota; class Gammaproteobacteria; order Burkholderiales; family Burkholderiaceae_C; genus Polaromonas. Next base: position 263,358 of record NZ_NCJH01000002.1, on the reverse strand, counting down.
GCCAGAATGGGCGTATGGCACTTTGACATGATCGAGAACAGACGGTATTTCGATGAGCAGGTCTGCCGTTTGCTGGGTCTCGATCCCGCGACTTTTAACGGGACCGCGGAGGAGTTCCTCGGGGCGATCCATCCCGATGACCGGGAGACGGTCAAGGCCGCACTGGCCCGGACCCTGGAGCAGGAGGTACCGTACGAACCGGAGTACCGCGCAGTCTGGCCGGACGGAAGTGTCCACGCCATCACGGCCCGCGGCAGGCTGGTCCGCGATGACAAGGGCCGGCCGGCGAGGATCAACGGCATCATCTGGGACATCACCGAGCGCAAGAATTCCGAGGAAGGACAGAAGCTGTTTCGAGCCTTGGTTGATCGATCGACCGATGCCATCGAGGTGCTGGACCCGCAAACATATCGGTTTCTCGATGTCAATCAGAAGGCCTGCCTGGATCTCGGTTACAGCCGGGAAGAACTGCTGTCCCTGAGCGCTTTCGACATCGATCCAACGCTGGATCGGTCCAGAGCCGCAGAACAGTCGCAGGGGCTTCGGAAATTGGGTTCACTGATCTATGAAGGCCGCCACCGGCGCAAGGACGGCTCCGAGTTTCCGGTTGAAGTCAACCTCGGCTACGTCCAGCTGGATCGGGCTTACATAATTTCCATAGCGCGCGACATCACCGAGCGCAAGCAGGCCCAGGAGGCCTTGGAGCGAAAGGAACGCTACTATCGAAAAATGATTGAGGGCGGATCGGAGGTGTTCCTCCTGATGGATCGCGCGGGAACCGTGCTCTACCGCAATGAGCCTGGGAAACAATTGACCGGCTGGACAACCGCAGAGGTGCTCGGGAAGCCGGTAACGGATTTCGTGTCTGCGGAATCTCTGCCTCTGATTCGGGGCGCCATGGCAGAAGCTTTCGCCAACCCTGACCAATGGTTCAGGGTTGAAGTGAGTATGGTGCGCAAGGATGGGAAGCAAGTTGAGGTCGAAGCTCTGGCGAAAAACCTCCTTGATGATCCCGATGTAGCCGGTATCGTGATTACCGTGCGAGATATCACCGAGCGCAAGCAGGCCGGACTGACGCTGGACAAAGCCAACCGCGCCTTGCACACACTCAGCGCCTGCAACGTGGCGCTCGTGCGTGCCACAAGCGAATCCGGGCTTCTTGATTCCATTTGCCGGCTTGTCGTGGAAACAGGCGGCTACCGCATGGCCTGGGTCGGCTACCCCGAGCAGGACGCGGCAAAGACCGTGCGCCCGGTGGCCCATTTTGGCCACGAGGAGGGCTATCTGGCGGCGGCGAAAATCAGCTGGGCGGACAACGAATTCGGCCGCGGGCCAATCGGGATGGCCATACGTACCGGCACCGTCCAGGTCAACCAGCACTTCCTGACCGACCCGGCAATGGCGCCGTGGCAAGAGGCGGCACGGCCGCGCGGCTATCAGTCCAGCATTGCGCTGCCGCTCAAGAATTCTGCGGGCATATTGGGTGTGCTGACCATTTATGCGTCGGAGCCGGACGCCTTCAATGAAGCTGAAGTCACGTTGTTGCAGGAACTCGCCGCAGACCTGGCCTTCGGCATCCAGACCCTGCGTACCCGCATTGAGCATGACCGTATCGTCGACGAGCACATGCGCGATGCCGAGATCCTCATGCAGAGCCTGGAAGACTCCATCAAGGCCATCGCCGCCACCGTGGAAATGCGCGACGCCTACACGGCCGGCCATCAACGGCGTGTCGGGCAACTGGCCGTTGCCATCGCGAATGAGCTGGGATTGCCGGAAGGAACGATTCGCGGCATCGAACTCGCTGCGAGCATTCACGACGTTGGGAAAATCGGCGTCCCTGCGGAAATTCTATCCAAGCCGACCAAGCTGACGAACCTCGAATTGATGCTCGTCAAGAATCACGCGCAGGCTGGCTACGACATTCTCAAGGACATCAAATTTCCCTGGCCCATCGCCACCATGGTTTGGCAGCATCACGAAAGGCAGGACGGCTCGGGTTATCCGCAGGGGCTCAAGGGTGAGCAAATCCTGCTGGAGTCGCGGATCATTGGGGTGGCGGACGTGGTCGAGGCGATGGCTTCGCATCGACCCTACCGGGCGGCGCTGGGGATCGACATGGCGCTGAAGGAAATAGAACGCGGCCGGGATTCCGTCTATGACGCCGCGGTAGTCGATGCCTGCGTTCGGGTTTTTTCGGAAAAACGATTTGTGTTTTCCGCCTGACTGAACACTGTTTTCGGCCGGCATCGGCCGCTTGGGCAGCCGCCATCGAAGCCGGGTCTGAAGTCCCGGCAGCGGGCGTCTACATTGACGAATCCCATATCCGTACACAATTGCGCCCCCCGGATTTGCCGCATACAGAGCCTTGTCGGTGTGCGACTTCACGGTGTCCCTGCATTGGAGCAAACGTTTTGAAGCGGACCCCGGCAACCGCTGGCTGCGAGGGGTGATTGAGGGCCTGTTCGGGGAATAGCGACCTGGCCCTTGGCACCGCTTTTCAGGATGGGCGCCTACACAGGCAGGGCTGTGGCCGTGTTATGGTGATCTCAGGCCGTTCAGACTTACGGCCTGATCCCGCCGGACGCTTGTATGCAAAACGCCGGCGCACCACTTATTGCCGGAACAGCGGCCTCTATGGGCCATGCTCCTGAAGGACCCCAGTGAGCTTGCGATGCAGAAGGAAATGAAAGCAGTCTGGACGTCGTATGGGTTTCGGCTCGCCTTGGGCATCGGCCTGCTCTATGCCGCGCTTGGAATTCTCTGGATTCTCGCTTCGGATACCTTTGTTGCATCCCTTTCAGCCGACCCCGAGTGGCTGGCAGCGGTCCAGCGCTACAAGGGGGTGTTCTATGTCATCGGCACCTCCCTGGGACTGATCTTTCTGGTCAATGCGGGCTACCGGCGGATATTCGATGCGCGCGACCGGGCCGATGCCATGGAACTGCATGTGCGCGACCTGTTCGTGCAGCACCCCCAACCGATGTGGGTGTATGACCGGGAGACGCTTCGCTTCCTGGCGGTGAACGAGGCTGCCACGCGGTATTACGGCTATTCGCAGGAAGAGTTCCTGCAGATGACCCTGGGGGACATTCGACCGGCAGAGGACCTGCCGCTCATGCTCAAGACCAAGCGTAACGCCGTGCCTGGGCACCACGACATCGGTGTGGTGCGGCACCGCAAGAAGTCCGGCGAGCTTGTTTTTGTGCATCTCACCCTGCACACCGTCGAGTTTCTCCAGCGTGAGGCCGCCACGGTGATGGCCCTTGACGTGACGGCGGATGTGTTGTCCAAACGCGCCCTTGAGCGCCAGCAGGCGCAGTTTCGCCAGCTGCACCAGAGCCTGTCCGATGCGCTGTGGATCGCGTCGGCCGATGGCCGGACCATGCTGTATGTCAGTCCCGCCATCGAACAGATCTGTGGATGGACTCCGGAGCAGATGGTGGCCAACCCGGATCTCTGGCTCCAGGTGGTTCATCCGGACGATGTGGCCATTGCCCAAGCCTCGTATGCCGCGCTGCAGGCTGTTGGGGAAGCAGGTTGCGAATACCGGATTCTTGCTACCTCGGGCGCGATCAAGTGGGTATTGGATTGCAAACGGCTCATCGTCGATGAGGAAGGGCTGGTGACCCTGATGGGCGGCATTCTCAAGGACATCACGGCGGCCAAGGAGTACGAAGCCCGGCGGGCCGAGAGCCACCTGGAGCTGGAACGGCTGGTGGCGCAGCGCACCTCCGAACTGGTGCGCGTCAATGCCGAACTCGACGCTTTTGCACGAACCATTGCGCACGACCTGAAGTCACCGCTGGTCTCGGTGGTCGGGTTCACCCAGATTCTCCAGAAGCGCTACGCCAATGTGCTGGACGAGGACGGCGCCAGGCTGACCGCCCGCATCGAGCGAGCGGCCAAACAGATGGCCAGCCTGGTCAATGACCTGCTGTCCCTGTCTCGGGTGTCCACCACGGTGCTGACCCTCGTGGACGTGGACCTGGTCCCCATCGCACAGGACATCATGGAGGAGTTCAGGCAGCAGGAGCCCGAGCGCAAGCTGCGTTTTGACGCGCCGGCCTCGCTGCATGTCTGTGCGGACGCCGGGCTGATGCGGCCGCTGCTGACCAACTTGCTGGGCAACGCCTGGAAATTCACCGGCAAGCGTGAGGATGCGCACGTCCAGCTCCTGGTGGATGCGGCGGGTGCCGAAGTGATCGTCCGGATTCAGGACAATGGTGTGGGCTTCGATGCGGGCAACGGCGAGTTGCTGTTCCAGCCCTTCCAGCGCTTCCATACGCTCAGCGAGTTCAGCGGAACCGGCATTGGCCTGACCACCTGCCAACGCATCGTCGCCCGCCATCACCAGCGGATATGGGTGGAATCAGTGCCGGGCGAGGGTACCTCGGTTTTCATGACGTTTGCGCCCTTGTCGGAAAAGGCCTCTGCGTCCTAGGAGTCTGCGCGGCAGAAGGATCGTCGGCTGCAAAGCGACCGCAGCGGTCCATTTTTCGCCGGCTTATTGCCCCATAGCGACGGCTATGGGGCTGCAAATCCGGCAAAAACTGTCCTCGCTGGGGCCGCTTTTCGCTTCGACGCCTTCTGCCGCGCAGACTCCTAGCGCGGCGAACCGGCCACCCCGCGCCAGAAGTTTTCGGCCGCCGGCGGCAGCGCGGTATTGCTGCGGAACAGCCGGATGTCGAGTTCAATCGCCCACTCGGGGCCGCCGGCGGCGACCAGCCGCCCCGTGGCCAGTTCCCCGGCGATCAGGCTGAGCGGCAACCAGGCCACGCCGCGTCCGTCCAGCGCCATGGTCTTGAGCACCGAGGCCAGATGCGCGGTGAACACCGGCTCGCTGCGGGATTTTTCAAGCGCGCCGCTGCGCAGGGCGCGCACGATGCGGCCCAGCCCGGACTCGCTGCTGTAGGCGAGGATGGGCGCTCGTTTGCCGCTGGCCGACAGCAGGTGCTGGGGCTTGCCGTTTTTCCCCGGGCTCGAGACCGGCACCAGGGTGTCGCCGCCCAGCTTCACCGAGCGGTGGCTCGCCGGGTCCAGCCGGCCCGGCACCTGTTCATGCCAGTGACACAGCAGGAACTGGATGCGCCCCTGCAGCATCAGCGCCTCGCACTGCTGCATCACGTCCGAGACGAGCTGGATCGGGCCCATAGTCGCGCCGGCCTCCAGCCCGCGCAGCCAGGTCGGCAGGAAAGTGAAGGACAACGCGTGGGTGGACGCAAACCGCAGGGTGGCGGAGCTGGCGTCGGCCACTGCCCGCGCCTCGTCGGGCACACGGGCCACACGCGCGAGGATGTCCTGCGCCACCGACTGGAACCACTGCCCGGTCTCGGTCATCGTGACGGGGTGCGTGCTGCGGTCGAACAGAGCGACGCCCAGCCACTCCTCCAGCGCCCGCACGCGGCGGCTGAAGGCCGGCTGTGTCATGTGGCGGTCGCTGGCGGCGCGCGAGAAATTGCCCGAGCTGGCGAGCGCCAGGAAATCCTCCAACCAGGTCAGGTTCATGGGCGGTGCTTTGCGGGCATGGAACAAGAAAAAACCGGCATTGGACGCCGGGACGCGAGGCGCCGATGATAGTCCCATCACCCACCTCCAGCAAAGCAAAGACATGAAGATTACAGCCATCCGCGAAGTCACCCAGCCGATCAAGTCCGACATTCGCAACGCCTACATCGACTTTTCGAAAATGACACTGAGCCTGGTGGCCGTCGTCACCGACGTGGTCCGCGACGGCAAACCTGTCGTCGGTTACGGCTTCAACTCCAACGGCCGTTACGGCCAGGGCGGGCTGATCCGCGAGCGTTTTGCGCCGCGCATCCTCGAAGCCGCGCCGGACAGCCTGCTGGACGACAGCCGGGACAACCTCGACCCGCACAAGGTTTGGGCCGCCATGATGACCAATGAAAAACCCGGCGGCCACGGCGAACGTTCGGTGGCCGTCGGCACCATCGACATGGCCGTCTGGGACGCCGTGGCCAAGATTGAAGGCGTGCCGCTGTACCAGCTGCTGGCCGAACGGTATGGCAACGGCACGCCGAACCGCAAGGTGTTTGTGTACGCGGCCGGCGGTTATTACTACCCGGGCAAGGACGACGCCAAGCTGATGATGGAGATGCGCAGCTACCTGGACCGCGGTTACGCGGTGGTGAAGATGAAAATAGGCGGCGCGTCGCTGGCCGACGACTGCCGGCGCATCGAGGCGGTGCTGGGCATGCTGGCCCCTGGTCAGAAGCTGGCGGTCGATGCGAATGGCCGCTTCGACCTGAAGACTGCCATCGCCTACGCCAAGGCCCTGTCTCACTACGACCTGTTCTGGTACGAGGAGGCCGGCGACCCGCTGGACTACGCCTTGCAGGCCGAGCTGGCGCAGCACTACGCGGGGCCCATGGCCACCGGCGAGAACCTGTTTTCCATGCAGGACGCGCGCAACCTGATCCGTTACGGCGGCATGCGCCCGGACCGCGACTGGCTGCAGTTCGACTGCGCGCTCAGCTACGGCCTGGTCGAATACCTGCGCACGCTGGACATGCTCAAGGAGCATGGCTGGTCGCCCACACGCTGCATTCCGCACGGCGGCCACCAGATGTCCCTGGCGATTGCGGCCGGCCTGGGCCTGGGCGGCAACGAGTCCTACCCGGACCTGTTCCAGCCCTATGGCGGTTTTCCCGATGGTGTGAAGGTGGTGGACAGCTACGTCACGCTGCCTGAATTGCCGGGCATCGGCTTCGAGGGCAAGGCGGACCTGTATGCGGTGATGAAAGAACTGGCAGCCTGACTCGTCGCGGCCTGCTCGGACTCAAATTCCAAAGTGGGCTGCAGCCCAAGGAGACGAACAGACTGGGTTCGCTGAGTCGGACAGTATCAGCATAGCCGGTTTCTCCAACGCCACTTGTCGTTGCACTCCTCGCCCGGACGCCCGGTCCGGGCGTCGTCGCACGCCTTGATTGGCGCTGTGTTCACCGCGTTCGCACCTGTATTCATGGTGTGAACAAGCCCTGGCTGGCCGAACCCATCGGGGCACTACATTCCCAGGCCGGACAGAACAAGGCAGCGACGGGGCAGCGCAGCTGCACAAGACCACCAGCCCGCGTTTTGCCTTTTGGGCGATGAACAGAAAATGAATGCGCCATTCAGCATGCATACAGGGTGTTTTCTCCACAATCCCCTTGAACAAGAAGGCAGAACCCTGATGCGTATCAACGTTGCAGCTGGAATTTGGCTGCCGGGCACCAGCCCTGGCATTTTCGGCACCGCAAACCGTTCATCATGTACTGCCCCGTTTTAAAGGACCCTCCCATGAAATACCCCGCCTCTTTGCGCCATGGCTTGCTGGTTTTGTCGGTGGGCCTGGTCACCCTGCCCGCATGGGCCGGTGACGATTGTGATGCGCCGCTCAATCGCTGGCAGACGCGTGAGGCTGTGCGGCAGATGGCAGCCGCACAGGGCTGGCAGATCCATCGGCTGAAGATCGACGACGGCTGCTATGAAATTCGCGGCACGGATGCGCAGGGACGCACCTTCAAGGCCAAGATCGACCCGGAAACCCTGAAGGTGTTGAAGATGAAGCAAGACGACCACCAACGTTCCCGGGAACGCGATCGTGGTCAGGAGGGTGCCGCGCAGCAGGCACGACCGCCGCAACCGGACGGCGCTGCCGCGCCATCGCCTTTGTTGACCCCTGGCAGCGCGCCGCGCGGCCAGATCCAGTAAGCACCAATCCCACAGGAGCATCACCATGTCCAAACCTCTTTTGACCATTTTGGCCACCGCCTGCGCGCTGGCGCTTCCCGCGCTGGCACACAGCCGCCAGGTCACGCTGACCGCCCAGCTCAAGAACTACGGTGGCGACGGCGCCTACCTGGCGGCGTACCTGACCGATGCCAAAGGCGCCTATGTGCGCACGCTGTGGGTGGCCGGCGGCAAGGCGAAGTACCACAAGCACTTGTCCGACTGGAGCCGCCTCTCGGCCGGTGACGCCAAGCGTCTGGACGGCGTCACCGGCGCCAGCGTGGGCGCTGGGCGCACACTCAAGGTCACAGCCGATCTGGCGGATGCACTGATTGACGCGGGCTATGAAATCCGCATCGACGCCGCAGCAGAAGACATGCGCGACAGCCCGTCAGAGGTCCGCGTTCCGCTGTCCAAAGCCAACGCCGGCAAGCCGCAGGCCGGCAAGCAGTACATCCAGTCGGTGACCTTCCAACTCCAGTAAAGGGCTCGTATGGGCTGGAAAGCCATCCACCGCTGGCTGGGCCTGACCGTTGGCACCCTGGCCGTGGTGCTGGGCGTCACCGGAGCCATCCTGGCGATTGATCCGGTGCAGCAGGCGTGGCAGGCACCCGCCGCACCGGGCGATTTGCCCGTGGCCACGCTGGTGGAGCGCGTGACGCGCACCGTCCCGGGCGCGGAAGAAATTCGCCACCTGCCCTCGGGTGCCATCGTGGTGTTCAGTTTTGCCGGCGACCAGCCGCAGGCGTCTTACGTGGACCCCGCCGATGGCCGGGTGCTGGGTGCGTGGCAAGCCTCGGCGCTGCCGCGCTGGGTAAAGAACCTGCACCGCTCGCTGCTGCTCGGCGACGCCGGGCGCTGGGGCGCAGCGGGCATTGCGCTGGCCATGGGCCTGGTGTGCGTTTCTGCGCTGGTGCTGCTGCTGCGGCGCATGGGCGGCTGGCGGCGGCTGGCGGCGCGGGTGCGTGGCTCGCTGGCGCAGCGCATCCATGTGGTCGCGGGCCGTGTGGTGCTCGCAGTCCTGTTCCTGACATCGCTCACGGCGCTGACCATGAGCGCATCGACCCTGGGCCTCGTGGCACTGGACACCAGAACCGAGCCTGAAGTGCTCTCGGTGGTCGCCGGCAAGCCAGCCTTGCCTGGCGCACAGCTTGCCACGCTGCAAGGCCTTGTTGTGCGGGATCTGCACAAGCTGAATTTTCCCGGTATCACCGACCCGGAGGACACCTGGAAGGTCGCCACCGTCCAGGGTCAAGGTTGGATCGACAGGTACTCGGGCCAGATGCTGGCCTGGCAGGACGCCACCTTTGCGCAGCGCGTTTACGACCTCGCCGTGGTGCTGCACACGGGCGAAGCGGCCTGGCCCTGGGCCGTCGTGCTCGGGCTCGTGGGCGCCAGCGTGCTGCTGTTCTGGCTGTCGGGCGTTGTCATCTGGTGGCAAGCACGCCGCCAGGCGCCACACATCACGGGCAACACCCCGCTGGCACAGGCCGACGTGCTCATCTTCGTTGCCAGCGAAGGCGGCAGCACCTGGGGTTTTGCCCAAACGCTGCAGGATGCGCTGAGCCAGGGCGGCCATCGCGTTCACACCAGCGCGCTGGAGAACTTTCGAACCACGGCCGCCACGCGGCAGGTGTTTGTGCTTGCCGCAACCTATGGCGAAGGCCAGGCCCCGGCCCACGCCAGCCACGCCCTGGAGCACATCGCCAGACTCAGCGCCAGCGCTGTGCCGGTGACGGTGCTTGGCTTTGGCGACCGGCAGTTCCCGGCCTTCTGTGCCTTTGCCGAGGCGCTGGATCAGACGCTGCGCGCACAGGGCTGGCCCGCGCTGCTGCCGCTCGAGTGCATCCACCAGCAATCGGGCCAGCAGTTCGCGCGCTGGGGCGTTGCCCTGGCACAGGCGCTGGGAGAACCCCTGGTGCTGGCGCATGTGCCGCGCGTGCCGCCTACCGCGACGCTCACGCTTATAGCGCGCCAGGACTATCCCGGTGCGACCGGGCAGGCCACGGCGATCCTGCGATTTGCGTGGCCTGCACAGGGCTCGGGCGCACGCCTGCGCGGGCACGGTCTGGCGCGGTTTGCAGCCGGCGATCTCGTGGGCATCGTGCCGCCAGGTTCGGCCGTGCCGCGCTACTACTCGCTGGCGTCCGGCTGGGAAGACGGGTTTCTGGAAATCTGCGTGCGTCAGATGCCGGACGGTCTGTGTTCCACGCACTTGCTGGGCCTGCAGACGGGGGACGGCATCACCGCCTTTATCCGGTCCAATCCCGGCTTTGCACTGCCACGAACGCGGCGGCCTGTGTTGTTGATCGGGGCGGGCACAGGCGTGGCACCGCTGGCCGGCTTCATCCGCCGCAACGACAGACGGACCCCGATGCACCTGTACTTTGGCGGGCGCGATCCGGCGCGGGACTTCTACTTCGGCCCCGAAATCCAGCGCTGGCTCGGCGAAGGGCGCCTGGCGACTTTGCAGACGGTGTTTTCCCGCGTGCCCGACGGCGGCGGTTACGTGCAGGACGCCCTGCGCCGCGACGCCGAGCGCCTCCGCGGTCTGCTGGCACAGGGCGCCATCGTGCGTGTCTGCGGCGGGCGCGCCATGGCGCAGGGCGTGGCCGAGACGCTGGACGTGGTGCTGGCACCACTGCAGTTGAGCGTAGCGAAGCTGAAAGCAAAGGAGCGGTATGCCGAAGATGTCTTCTGAACCCGCTGCGCCCTGCAAACGCACCACCCTGCACGGCCCGACCATGGGCACACGCTGGTCGGCCAGTGTCGATGCCGACAACACCATGGACCTGGCGGCCTTGCGCCAGGACCTTGCCGCTGCGGTGGAGCAGGTGGACGAGCAGATGTCGCCCTGGAAACCGGACAGCGACCTCATGCGCCTGAACCGCGCGCCCGTGGACGACTGGGTGGATCTGCCCGCTGAAATGCTGGAGGTACTGGACTGTGCGCTCGATGTCTATCGCCTGAGCGAGGGTGCATTCGATCCGTGCGTTGGGGCGCTGGTTGATGCCTGGGGCTTTGGCGCGGTGCGCGATGCACCCGACGCCCAGGCGATCCGCGCTGCACGCCAGTCCACGCCGCTCACTGCGCACGGGTGCCTGGAGCTGGACAGGCCCGCAGGCCGGGCCCGCAAGCGTGCGCCCTTGCAGCTCGACCTGTGCGGCATTGCCAAGGGATACGCGGTGGACCGCATGGCCCATGTGCTGCAACAGCACGGCGTGCGGCATGCTCTGGCAGCGCTGGATGGCGAGCTCCGCGCCGTGGGCGGTCAGGCCAGCGGCGTGCCCTGGGCGGTGGCGCTCGAACGCCCCGAGGCTGGGCGCCGCGCGGTGCACGGGGTCATCGAACTGGAAGATCTGGCCGTGGCCACCTCGGGCGACTACCGGCGCTATCTGGAGGTGGGCGATGCGCGCCTTGCGCACACCATGGACGCGCGCCGCGGTGCGCCTGTGAACAACGCCGTGGCATCGGTCACCGTGCTGGCGCGTACCTGCATGCAGGCGGACGCCTGGGCCACGGCCTTGCTGGTGGAGGGCGCCAATGAAGGGCTGGCCATGGCACAGCGCATGGGGATGGATGTGTTGTTCCTGCTTCGCCGTCCCGAAGGTCTGGTGGAGGTGGGGCTGGGGCGGTTTGGCAGGCAGGTCTTGCATAAATAGTGTGAACAGGCCCTAGTCAGCACCGCCGCGTCAGGCAGGGTGACCGGATCGCGGGGCTGTACTTCACTGCTTGACGGTCAACTCATCGTGGATGGAGTGGGCGCCCTGGGCGGCCCGTGCGGCGCTGATGGCGGTATCGATCTGCGCCTGGCTTGACACTACACCCGTGAGCCGAACGTCGCCCTTGGTGGTGACGACTGCGATGTCCAGCCCTGCCAGACCGGGTTCCTTGTCCAGTGCAGATTTGACATGGATGGTGATGTCGGCATCTGAAACGTTGGCAACTGCGCTGGCAGCCGGAGTCAGCGTCGCGCCCGGGTTCTCTGCCTTGTTGCATGCGGTCAGCAGCAGCGTGCAGCAGGCGGTCAACAGGAAGACCTGGGTGATGGATTTCATGGGATTCTTTCGTGGGATGTGGGCAAGAAAAGCGCTTTGCTCTGCGGCTTTTCTCTACGGCTTTGCTCGGTGGGAAAGGTTCAAGGGGTTGAGGCCCGGTGGTCTGTCCTGAACCTTGGGGCCATGTTGCAGGCGTGCGACTGAACCTAAGCTGAACAGGATGCGCGTTCGGTGGCGCTTGAGCCAAATCGTTGCGTCATCGACCCGTGTTGGCTCTTTGACGGGGCATATTCAGCGTAGCCTTTGACGAGTCAGGCGTTTTTCGTCGATGGCTGCGTGATAAAGCCCGACATGGGCTTCACGATCGTTGGGGCAAGCGAGGTCTATTTGCTGACCACCCACAGCACCGAGGAAATTTTCGGGCGTTCCCTGCTCGAGGTGTTTCCGGATAACCCGCAGCTGGATGATGCCAACGGCGTCAGGGTGGTGAATGGTTACGTCACGCTGCCTGAGCTGCCGGGCATTGGTTTTTGGGGGCAAGGCGGATTTGTATGTGGTGATGAAAGAGCTGGCGGCCTGAACCCCGGCGAGGACGGCGGGCGGACGGGTGCGCGTGGAGCTTGCGGGCGGGCCCACGACGCGCAGCAAGCTGCCGGCGCCGGTCGAGTCCCCGCCCCGCGGCCTGCGCGCGGACACTTCCCGCGACCAGGACCTCTGAACAGCCAAGCGGCGCTTTTCCGCAAGGCCTTCAGTATGTTTTCGGCCAACACCGGACCGGCTGGGCAGCCGAAATCGAACCCGGGTCTGAAGTTCCGGCAGCGGGCATCTACATCGACGAATCCCATATCCGCACACAATTGCGCCCCCCGGATTTGGCCGCATACAGAGCCTTGTCGGTGCGGTCGATGGACGTTTCCACCGGGATGTCCGGGTCGAGGAGCGTCAAGCCGAAGGAGGCGGAAATATGGATGGGTTCTTTTTGGCCGATGTCTATTTCCAGTGCGGCGATTCCTTCCCGGAGTTCATTGACCCTGTCATGGCATGGGGTCAAGTCGGCATAGGGCATGCTGAGAAGGAATTCTTCCCCGCCGTAACGGAACACCTTGTCGTAGGGACGGAGATGCTTGATCAGGTACTGAACTGTTGCGGTCAAAACGAGGTCACCCGCGTGGTGCCCATGGAGATCGTTGACAGCCTTGAAATGATCCAGGTCCATCATGGCAATGTAGTTGACCTGGACACGGCGCTTCACCAGTTCTTGTTGCTCACGCAATGTTGGCAATATGCCGGCCCGGACGAGCGCCCCGGTCAGCGGATCGTGGTTGAACAGCGTGTCTTCCAGCTCCCTTTCCAGACCAATAATTTCAAGCCGCAGGCGGTCGAGCGCATTGGCAAAGTTATCGTAGTCGGTGCCGGGAATGGGTCGACCGGCCTCCTCGGCGATGAGCAGCTGCCCGGCCAGGCGGTGCATGCGCTGGTGCTCCTCTCCCATGGCGAGGAATCCGGGGTGGTCACGCAGTTTTTCGGCCGCTTTGCTGTAATACCATTGGCCGAAGCGGCATTCCATGTGGGCCAGAGGGGCGGTTTCACGCTTGTCGCCTGGCAGCTTGCATACGAGCGAGCGGATCAATGCACTGTGCCATTGTTGGTGGTTGTAGAGAGCTTCTTTGAGTTGTGCGATAACGCCTGGCATTTCATCGCGAGGGAGTTCATTGAGTGACATGGTTTTTTCCCCTGCGAATTGTTTGCATCGGTTTTCAGCGCGTGCCCCGATGCCAGTTTGCATGAGCATGGGGGGAGATACTTGCAACAGGATAACCGCAGAATCGCGTTCGGGCCCAAGCGGCTTGAACAGCCATGACCGAAGCTTGCCGAGTTTCGATCTCGTCGTGGAAAGAGGATGCCCGGGGTTGTTGCTATAGCCCAGCTCCAGGGGAGCCTCTTTGGAGGCTGCAGCAATGGCAGTAGCCCCGTAGTCCTGGAGATCGTCATGGCCTGTCGTATGACGCGTCAGGCCTTCAGCGCCCTCAGCACAGTCTCGGCAGTAGCTGGCGCATCGAGCCGAACCGCACCCGGCCGTGCTGCCGCCACCGCGTCCTTCAGCGCCTCCAGCACGCTGATCGCCAGCATGAAGGGCGGTTCGCCGACCGCCTTGCTGCCGAACACGTTGTCCTCGCGGTTCGGCTCGGGCCAGAGATCCACCTTGAAGTGTTCGGGGATGTCGCCGGTCGCCGGGATCTTGTAGGTGCTGGGCGCGTGGGTGCTCAGCAGGCCCTTGTCATTCCACACCAGCTGCTCCGTCGTGAGCCAGCCCATGCCCTGCACAAAGCCGCCTTCGATCTGGCCGATGTCGATCGCCGGGTTGATGCTGGTGCCCACGTCATGCAGGATGTCGACCTTGAGCACGCGGCTTTCACCGGTCAGCGTGTCGATGGCGACCTCGCTGCAGGCGGCGCCGTAGGCGAAGTAGTAAAACGGCCGGCCGGTGAGGGTGGTCTTGTCGTAGTGGATCTTGGGTGTGCGATAAAAACCGTCGCTCCAGAGCTGGATGCGGTTGGCGTAGGCCAAACGCACCACCTCCGGGAAGGACCGGCTGCCTTTGGGCGAACTGATGGCACCACCGGCAAACGACACGGCGCCGGCGCCGCAGCCGTCCAGGCCCGCCACAAACTGCGCCAGGTTGTCACGCACATTGCGCGCGGCATACTGCGCGGCGCGCGCGTTCAGGTCGGTGCCGGCCGAGGCGGCGGTGGCCGAGGCGTTGGGTATCTTGCTGGTGTCGCTGGCCGTGGCCAGCACGTCGTCAAAGGCCACGCCGAGTTCGTCGGCGACGATCTGCGCGACCTTGGTGTTCAGCCCCTGGCCCATCTCGGTGCCGCCGTGGTTCACCTGCACGCTGCCGTCGGTGTACACATGCACGAGTGCGCCGGCCTGGTTGAACAAGGTGGCGGTGAAGGAGATGCCGAACTTGACCGGCGTGATGGCGATGCCGCGCTTGATCACCGGGCTTTTTGCGTTCCATGCCGAAATGGCCTTGCGCCGGCTCCGGTACTGCGCAGACAGCTCCAGTTTTGATAGCAACGGATCGAGAATGTTGTCCTCGACCTTCATCTGGTAATGGGTGGTGTTCCTGTCTTCCACGCCGTACAGGTTGCGCATGCGCACATCCAGCGGGTCCAGGGCCAGATGCCGCGCGATGTCGCCGAGGATGGTCTCGATCAGCACCACGCCTTGCGGCCCGCCGAAGCCACGGAAGGCGGTGTGGCTCTGCGTGTTCGTCTTGCAGCGGTAGGACGCGATTTCCACGTCTTCCAGAAAATAGGCGTTGTCGGTGTGGAAAATCGCGCGGTCAGCCACCGGGCCACTCAGGTCGGCGCTGAAGCCGCAGTTGGCGGTCATCAAAAGTTTGAGGCCGTGCAATCGTCCGGTCTCGTCAAAACCCACGCTGTAGTCGTAGGCAAAGGGGTGGCGCTTGCCGGTGACCAGAAAGTCGTCGTCGCGGTCCAGCCGCAGCTTGATGGGGCATTGGAATTTGTTCGCGGCAATCGCGGCCCACACGGCGAGGTGGCCGGCCTGCGTTTCCTTGCCGCCGAAGCCGCCGCCCATGCGCCGGCACTCGACGCGCACCGCGTGGTTGGCTGTCCCCAGCGCGTGCGAGACCCAGTGCTGCACCTCGCCCGGGTGCTGGGTGCTGGAATACACCAGCCACTGGTTCTGCTCCTGCGGCACCACGTAGGCGATCTGGCCTTCGAGGTAGAAGTGCTCCTGGCCACCGACCTCGAGTTGACCGCTCAGGGTGTGCGGGGCCGAGGCCAGCGCCTGCGCCGCGTCGCCGCGTTTCACAAACACCGGCGGCAACACATAGTTTTCGGCCTTGAGCGCATCGCGCACCTTCAGGATGGCCGGCAGTTCCTCGATCTCGAGTTTGACCTTTCGCGCGGCGCGGCGTGCCTGCATCACCGAGCTGGCAACCACGAGGCCGATGACCTGGCCGATGTGCTCGACGGTATCGGTGGCAAACACCGGTTCGTCATGCACAAAGGTGGCCAGCAGCGGGTCGCCCGGAATGTCGTCTGCCAGAACGACACCGCGCACGCCGGGCATGGCCAGCGCGGCCGTGGCATCCACGCCCCGCAGCCGGCCGTGGGCGACGGTCGAGAGGATGGGCGCCGCGTACAGGGTGCCGCGCGCCTCCAGGATGTCGTCCACATAGGTTGCGGCACCTGCCACCTGCGCGCGGGCGCTTTCGTGTTTGTGCGACTTGCCGGAGGCGCCACGGGCGGGCCTGTTCGCTGCGGCGGGGGCGGCCACGGTCGGCACAGGGACCACGGGCACAGCCGGGTTGTCGGCGCGGCTGACCGGGCCTTCGTTGTGGTTCTTTTCCCGCGCGTTCATGCGGATTCCTCCACGAGCACAAAGGATTCCAGATTGATCTGCTGCAAACCCTGGCTCTCCAGCCAGAAGCGCTGCAGCAGGTTGCCCAGCACCTCGCTGCGGTAGGCGCCGGAAGCGCGCATGTCGGAGATCGGTGAAAACTCGGCGCGCAGGGTGGTGATGGCCTGCTGCACGGTGGCGCTGGTCCAGGGCCGGCTGGTGAGGTCGGCTTCAGTGAGCACCGCGCGCACCGGCGTGGCCGCCACGCCGCCGGCGCCTATAGAGGCTTTCAGCACCTTGCCGTCCTCGATCTGCAGGTTCAGTGCCAGGCAGACGGCCGAGATGTCGTCGTCATACCGTTTGGAAATCTTGTAGACCCGGAGCAACTCCTGCCCCTCACCCCAGCCCTCTCCCCTGAGGGGCGAGGGAGCAGGAGCGCCTGGTTTTCCTCCCTCTCCCGCCGGGAGAGGGCTGGGGTGAGGGCGCACCGGCCGCGGCACCTTGATCCAGGCCAGCACCTCGTCTTTGGCCATCACATTCTTGCGGTAGCCGGTGTAGAGCTGCTCCAGCGGCAGCTCGCGGTGGCCGCGCAGGCTCATCAGCACGACATTCGCGCCGAGCGCGATCAGCAGCGGCATCGAGTCGCCGATCGGCGAACCGTTGGCCACGTTGCCGCCCAGGGTGCCGGCGTTGCGCACCGGCAGGCCGGCAAAACGATGGGCAAAGGCCTGCAGCTGCGGCCGGTCGGCCACCAGCGCGGCAAAGGCGTCGGCCAGCGTGACGGCCGCGCCGATGGCGACGTGGTGGCCGTAATGCTCGACCCGCCGGAGTTCCTCCACCCGTGTCACGTCCAGCACCTGGCCGAACTGCATGTGCATCTTGGTCACCCAGAGTCCGACGTCGGTGCAGCCGGCGACGAGCTGGGCGTCGGGGTGGGCGGCGCGGGCGGCCAGCAGCTCCGCCAGGGTCCGCGGCGCGTTATAAGATAAATCGGCCTCCAGCCCTTTCCGGGTCTGCGCAAGCAGCTCCAGTTTTGATAGCAATTCGGCCTCGTTGACCTGCACGGCGGGCAGTGTTGCCATCTGCTGCGCAGCGTCAAAAATAGGCCGGTAGCCGGTACAGCGGCACAGGTTGCCTGACAGATCCTGCTGCGCCAGCTCGCGGGTGATGGGTGTACCGCAAGCAACGTGGTTTTGGTACATGCCAAACAGGCTCATGACAAAACCGGGGGTGCAAAAGCCGCATTGGGAGCCGTGGCACTGCACCATCGCTTCCTGCGCCGGGTGCAGCGTGCCGTCGGCGGCGGCCAGGTCTTCCACCGTCCACAGTGCCTGGCCATCAATCGAATGCGCCAGCTTGATGCAGCTGTTGACCGCCCGGTAACGGAGACGTCCGCCTTCGGCCTCGCCGACCACCACCGTGCAGGCACCGCAGTCGCCTTCGCCGCAGCCTTCCTTGGTGCCGGTGCACCCCAGGTCCTCGCGCAGCACCTCCAGCAGCGTGCGGCTGGGTGGTACATTGGCGAGCGCGACCACCTCGCCCCCCCGGATGAATTGAATGGTTTTGAGAGGCGATTGAATGTCCATATTTACTAGGGTAAACCCAATCGCGCGATGCGGGTATACCCATCGCCATATCAAGCCGATGCACAAAAAGGTATGAAAGACCAGGCCTTATTCGACAAGATAGACCTCCATCTCATAAGGGTCTTGAACACCGTGCTGACCGAACGCAGCGTTTCGCGCGCCGCCATCCGCCTTGGAATGTACCAACCCGCCGTCAGCGCGGCGCTCAAACGCCTGCGCGAGCTGGCGGGTGACCCGCTGCTGGTGCGTTCGGGCGCCGGCATGGTACCCACCGACGCCGGCCTGCGCATGATCGACCCCTCGGCGCGCATTCTCCGGGCGGCCGAGGTGCTGTTCAGCGACGCACGCGGCTTTGATCCGGCCACCGCCACCAGCACCTTCAGCCTGGCCTGCAGCGACTACATGGACCCGCTGTTCTTGCCGCAGCTCGTGGCGCAGATCAAGAACCAGGCGCCGCTGTGCCATGTGGACATTCATCCGCTGTCGGGCGAGTCGGACTACCGCACCCGGCTGGCGCAGGGCGAGGTCGACATCGTGGTCGGCAACTGGCCAGCGCCGCCCGGCGACCTGCACATGGCACGCCTGTTCGGCGACGAAGTGGTGTGCCTGGTGGCCAAAGACCACCCGGCGGCACGCCGCGGCTGGGACAGCGCGAGCTGGCTGGCCGCCGAACACGTGGCGCCGACGCCCACCCACCCGGGCGCCAAGGGCGTGATCGATGAACACCTGGACAAGCTGGGCCTGCAGCGCAACATCACGGTGCGCTGCCCGCATTTCGGCCTGATTCCCGCCATGGTGGCCTCCAGCCTGCTGGTGCTGACCACCGGCCGCCAGTACTGCGAGCGTTACACCGGGGCCCTGCCGCTGAAGATCCTGCCCTGCCCGGTAGACTTCCCCCGCATGATGTATTACCAGCTCTGGCATGAGCGCACCCATGCTTCGGCGTCGGCCAAATGGCTGCGCGACCGTGTCAAGACGGTGGCTTCGGCGCTACGAAAAGAATAGCTGCTTGCGCTTTCTGCACAAGGGCCAGGGCCCTAAAACATATATAAGAACCAAGAGACAATGCCTGCTTCCACTGTTCCTTCCGACCCACCGTCCGACCCGCCGTCCGCTGCGGCGCCGCGCCTGCGGCTGACCGGCATCACCAAGGCCTACCCGGCGGTGGTCGCCAACAGCGATGTGTCGCTGACGGTGTTGCCCGGCGAGATCCACGCCGTGCTCGGCGAAAACGGCGCCGGCAAATCGACGCTGATGAAAGTCATCTACGGCGCGGTCAAGCCCGACGCCGGCCGGGTCGAGGTCGATGGCCGCAGCGTGGTGATCCGCAACCCGCAGGAGGCGCGGGCGCTGGGCATCGCCATGGTGTTCCAGCATTTCAGCCTGTTCGACACCTTGACCGTCGCGGAAAACGTCTGGCTCGGCCTGGGCAAGAGCCTGAGCCTGGGCGAAGTCTCGCGCCGCATCATCGCCACCACACAGGAGTACGGCCTGCAGCTCGAACCCACGCGGCCGGTGCACACGCTGGGTGTCGGCGAGCGCCAGCGTGTGGAGATTGTCCGTTCGCTGCTGACCGACCCCAAACTCCTGATTCTTGACGAACCGACCTCGGTGCTGACGCCGCAGGCGGTGGAGAACCTGTTTGTCACCTTGCGCCAGCTGGCCGCGCGCGGCTGCAGCATTCTGTACATCAGCCACAAGCTGCACGAGATACGTGCGCTGTGCACGGCCTGCACGGTGCTGCGCGGCGGCAAGGTCACCGGCGTCTGCGATCCGCGCGAGGAGTCCAACGCCTCGCTGAGCCGCCTGATGATTGGCGCGGAGCCGCCGGCCCTGGAGCACCGCGAGCAGCCCGCCGGCGCCGTGGTGCTGGAAGTGCGCGACCTGAGCCTGGCGCGGGAAGACCAGTTCGGCGTGGACCTGCAGCACATTGCGCTGACGGTACGCGCCGGCGAGGTGGTCGGCATTGCCGGCGTCTCGGGCAACGGCCAGAAGGAGCTGCTGTATGCGCTGTCGGGTGAAGACATCCGTGCGGCGGGCGACAGCATCCAGGTCGCGGGGCAGGGCGTGGGCCGGCTTGGCCCCATGCAGCGTCGTGCGCGGGGCCTGCATTTCCTGCCCGAAGAGCGGCTGGGGCGCGGTGCCGTGCCGACGCTGAGCCTGGCGCAGAACCTGCTGCTCACCCGAAGCGATGCGGTGGGCCGCGGCGGCTGGCTCAAGCTCGGTGCCCTGCAGGCGCAGGCGGCCGGCATCATTGCACGCTACCAGGTCAAGGCCGGCGGCCCGCAGGCGGCGGCGCAGTCGCTGTCGGGCGGCAACCTGCAAAAATTCCTGGTCGGCCGCGAGATCGAGGCCCAACCCACCCTGCTGATTGTTTCGCAACCGACCTGGGGGGTGGACGTGGGCGCTTCGGCGCAAATCCGCGGCGAGCTGCTCAAGCTGCGCGACAAGGGCTGCGCGGTGCTGGTGGTCAGCGAAGAGCTCGAAGAACTGTTTGACATCTGCGACCGCCTTTACGTGATGGCCAAGGGCCAGATCTCACCGGCCTTGCCGCGTGCCGACGCGACGGTGGAACTGGTCGGGCAGTGGATGAGCGGGTTGTGGAACGACCATGCCGTGGAGGGTGCCCATGCTCAAGCTTGAAGCCCGGCCGCAGCCCTCGAAATGGTGGAGCCTCGGCTCGCCGCTGCTGGCGCTGCTGATCACGGTGGTGATCGGCGTGTTGCTGTTTGCGGCGCTGGGCAAGGACCCGGTGCGCGGCCTGCAGATCTTTTTCTGGGAACCGGTCAAGTCGCCCTATGCGCTGAGCGAGCTGATGGTCAAGGCGACCCCGCTGCTGATCATTGCGCTGGGCCTGGCCGTGTGTTTTCGCTCCAACGTCTGGAACATCGGCGCCGAGGGGCAGTTTGTCATCGGCGCGGTGGCGGCCGGCGGCGTGGCCCTGCTGGCCGACAAAACCACCGGGCCCTGGATAGTCCCCGCCATCATCGCGGCCGGTGTGTTGGGTGGCATGGCCTGGGCCGGCATCACGGCACTGCTGCGCGACCGCTTCAACGCCAATGAAATCCTGGTCAGCCTGATGCTGGTTTATGTGGCCGACATGGTGCTCAGCTACCTGGTGTTCGGCCCCTGGAAAGACCCGCAGGGCTATAACTTCCCGCAGACCAAAACCTTCGAGGCGGTGACGCAGATTCCGCGCCTGATGGCCGGCTCGCGCGTCAGCATCGGCCTGTTGATCGGTCTGGCCGGCGCGCTGGCCTTGTGGCTTTTCCTGTTTCGCACCCGCGCCGGTTTTGCCCAGCAGGTCGGTGGCCTGGCGCCCGCCGCGGCGCGTTACGCCGGCTTTTCGTCGCGCAAGGCCTTGTGGGTGGCGCTGCTGACCTCCGGCGGTGCCGCCGGTCTGGCTGGCGCGCTGGAGGTGGCCGGCCCGATCGGCCAGCTCACGCCCTACGTGCCGGCCGGTTACGGTTTTGCCGCGATCATCGTGGCTTTTGTCGGGCGCCTGCACCCGGCCGGCATGGTGTTTTCGGCGATCCTGATGAGCATGTTCTACATCGGCGGAGAGCTGGCGCAGTCGCGCCTGGGCCTGCCCAAGTCGTTGACCGGGGTGTTCCAGGGCCTGCTGCTGTTCAGCCTGCTGGCCTGCGACACGCTGATCAGCTACCGCGTGCGCTGGACGGGCCGCGCCAAACCCGTCATGAAAGGCGCCCGCTGATGGACTCCTACGCCTTGCTGCTGGCAGCGACCCTGAGCGCCGGCACCGTGCTGGCGATTGCTTCGCTGGGCCTGCTGATCAATGAAAAAGCCGGCATCGTCAACCTGGGCGCCGAAGGCATGATGTTGTGCGCCGCGATTGCAGGCTTTGCCGCCGTGGTGCACAGCGGCAACATCTGGCTCGGTTTTGCAGCCGGCATGGCGGCCGGCGCCTTGCTCGCGGCCATCTTCGGTGTGCTGGTGATCTGGCTCAATACCAACCAGTACGCGACCGGGCTCGCGCTGAGCCTGTTTGGTGCGGGCTTCTCGGCCTTTGCCGGCATCAAGTACGTGCAGGAGAAGCTCCCCGAGCAGGGCCAGTACGCCTTGCCCTGGCTCGGTGACCTGCCTTTTGTCGGGCCGGCGCTGTTTCGCCAGCACCCCATGGTTTACATCGCCATGGCGCTGACGGTCGGACTGATCTGGTTTTTGTACCGCACCCGCGCCGGTCTGGTGCTGCGTTCGGTCGGCGAAAGCCCGGAGTCGGCGCATGCACTCGGTTACCCGGTGCGGCGCATCCGCCTGGCGGCGGTGGTGGCCGGCGGCGCGTTGTGCGGTCTGGCCGGTGCCTATGTCTCGGTGGTCTACACGCCGCTGTGGGTGGAAGGCATGATTGCCGGCAAGGGCTGGATTGCGCTGGCCCTGACCACCTTTGCCACCTGGCGCCCGGCACGGGTGTTGCTTGGTGCTTACCTGTTCGGTGGCGTGACCATGCTGCAGTTTCACCTGCAGGGGCTGGGCGTGGATGTGCCGCCCCAGTTCCTGACCATGCTGCCTTACCTGGCGACCATCGTGGTGCTGGTGCTGATTTCGCGCAACCCGCGCTGGATCAGGCTGAACATGCCGACATCGATTGGAAAGCCTTTCTACCCCGGTTCATGATGTTCCCGGCCCATAATCTGGGTTTGCCACCTCGCCAACCGTTAATCACAACCGTTAACCGCAACCGTCGTTACAGGAGATGACATGACTGACTTACAAAAACGCTCACTGCTCAAGCTGGCTGCCCTTTCCGCAGTTGCTTCCGCGGCCCTTATCGGTTGCGGCAAAAAGGAAGAGCCCGCACCGCCTCCGGCCGCCGCGCCTGTGGCCGCACCGGCTCCGGCCAAAGTGGAGCCTTTGAAGATTGCATTCGCCTATGTCGGCCCGGTTGGCGACGGTGGCTGGACTTTTGCGCACGACAACGGCCGCAAGGAAATCGAAAAGGAATTTGGCGACAAGGTGGTCACCAGCTTCGTCGAAAAAGTCCCCGAGTCGGCCGATGCTGAACGCGTGATCCGCGACATGGCCAGCCAGGGCAACAAGCTGATCTTCGGCACCACCTTCGGCTACATGGAGCCCATGCTCAAGGTGGCCGCCGACTTCAAGGACGTGAAGTTCGAACACGCCACCGGCTACAAGACCGCGGACAACCTGCGCACCTACGACAGCCGCACCTACGAAGGTGCCTACATGGCCGGCGTGATCGCCGGCAAGATGAGCAAGACCGGCACGTTGGGTGTGGTCGGCTCGGTGCCGATCCCCGAGGTGGTGCGCAACATCAACAGCTTCACGCTGGGTGCGCAGTCGGTCAACCCCAAGGTCAAGACCAAGGTGGTCTGGGTCAACGAGTGGTTCAACCCGCCGAAAGAAACCGAAGCCGCCACCGCGCTGATCAACGGCGGCGCGGACGTGTTGTTCCAGAACACCGACTCGTCGGCCGTGCTGCAGACCGCCGAGAAGATGAACAAGCGCGCTTTCGGCTGGGACTCGGACATGACCGCCTACGGTCCCAAGGCCCACCTCGGTTCGGCCGTGATCAACTGGGGTCCTTACTACGTCAAGGCCGTCAAGGACGCGCTTGAAGGCAAGTGGGCGACAGGCCAGACCTGGTGGGGCGTGAAAGAAGGCGCCATCGACATGGTGTCGATTGCCGCCGACGTGCCCGATGACACCAAGAAACGCATCGACGAGATCAAGGCCGGCCTCAAGGATGGCAGCTTCTCGATCTGGAAAGGCCCCATCATGGACAACACCGGCAAGGAGCTGGTGGCCAAGGACGCCGTGGCCGACGACAAATTCCTGGGCGGCCTGAAGACCTACGTCAAGGGCGTGGAAGGCAAAGTCCCTGGCAACTGATGCCTGATACCGTGCGGTACGGCGGCGCCAGGCCGCTGACCGTGCAGTAGCAAAGCCCAAGCCGCCTCCGGGCGGCTTTTTCTGTTTTTGGAGCCGACATGAATTCCGTCCGACCTGTATCCCCCGACCGCCTGCCCGATCTGCTGCGCGCCATGCCCAAGGCCGAGTTGCACATCCACATCGAAGGCTCGCTCGAGCCCGAGCTGATCTTTGCGCTCGCCCGGCGCAACGGCATCCAGCTGCCGTACGCGAGCGTGGATGACCTGCGCCGCGCCTATGCTTTTACCAACCTGCAGAGTTTCCTGGACATCTATTACGCCGGCGCCAGTGTGCTGATCACCGAGCAGGATTTCTACGACATGACACGGGCCTACCTGGAGCGGGCTGCGCAGGACAACGTGATCCACACGGAAATATTCTTTGACCCGCAGACCCACACGGCGCGCGGGATCCCCATGGAAACCGTGATCAAGGGACTGCACCGCGCCTGTGTCGATGCGCGGGCCGAGCTCGGCATCAGCGCCGCGCTGATCCTGTGTTTCCTGCGCCATCTCAGCGAGGAAGAAGCCTTCGAGACGCTGGAGCAGGCCCTGCCGTTCCGCGACCTCATCATCGGTGTGGGGCTGGACTCCGGCGAGGTCGGCAACCCGCCCGAGAAGTTTGCGCGTGTGTTTGCACGCTGCCGCGAACTCGGCCTGCACCTGGTGGCGCATGCGGGCGAGGAGGGCCCGCCGGAATACATCTGGACGGCCCTGGACCTGCTCAAGGTCGAGCGTATTGACCATGGCGTGCAGTCGGCCAAAGACCCGTCGCTGATGCAGCGTCTGGCCAAAGACCGCATCGCCCTGACGGTGTGCCCGCTGTCCAACCTCAAGCTGTGTGTGTTTCCGGACCTGGCCCGGCACAACCTGCGCCAGTTGCTCGATGCCGGACTGGCCGCGACCGTCAACTCCGACGACCCGGCTTATTTCGGCGGCTACATGAACGAGAACTTCACGCAGACCTTTGCGGCCACCGGCATGGATGCGCAGCATGCGTGTACGCTGGCGAGCAACAGTTTCGAAGCCAGCTTCGCCGCCGCGGCGGCCAAACGTGGCCACCTGGAGCGGCTGGCCGCCTGTTTCGAGAGTTTTCGCTAGGGCCTGTCAACGCTCAGGACTTGGCGTCCCGGTTGACCCAGGGGTCGGGTGCTGCGCCGGGGGAGGCCGGGGCTTCCGGCAGACCCACCACGGTCCTGACCGCCCGCATCAGCGCGTCGGCCTCGAAAGGTTTGGTGACATAACCGTCGGCGCCACCGGCCAGGCCCTTGATCACGGATTCACGTGTGGCTTTGCCGGTCAGCATGATGACCGGGACGTTTTTCAGGGCCGGGTGCTGGCGCAGCCGGAGCAGGATGTCGAAACCGTCGGCGTCGGGCAGCATCACGTCGAGAAGAATCAGGTCGGGAATCGGGGGCTTGCGGAATTCGGCCACCACTTCTGCCCGGTTGCCCGCCAGCCGGACCTGGAAGCCTTCGAAGGAGAGATAGGTCTGGATGAATTTGGCGAGCATGGGCTCGTCGTCCACCACGATGGCCGACAGTATCTCCCCGGGCGCCAGCTTGCGGGCTGGTCCGCGGCCGCGCGCGATGCTGACGTAGTAGCCGGCCTTCTTGAGGGACGCAGCGCCCGAGTCGGCCTCGGCTTCGGCCTTGGACAGGGCGAGCTGGTTGAGCTGGATGTTGAACTGTTCGGTAAAGGGGTCGCTCTCCGCATGCGCCAGCAGTCCGCGAATCAGCAGGCTCTGCAGGGTTGCTGCGAGTGTTTCGACGGGGACAGCAGGCATGCCTGCACTGATTTGCGCGAAGCTCAGGATGCCGTCGATGCGGATCAGCAGCTCAATCTCGGCCGGCGGCAGCGTGGTCGCGCCGCTTCGCAGTTCCTGCTGGCCCTTGGGCGTGAGTTGGTAAACGTCGTTGTCATGCATGGTTACCGGCTTTCTTTGGGTACATGGTCTCCGCAGCCCCGCAAGCGGGTCATGTTTTTCAGGCGATTATCCTCGCATGGCTCCGGCTCGGGCTGACCCGGTGTGCTACTGTGTGTACAGGACAATCCGCCGCGTGGCGGCGGGACCCGTCCTACCGACAGAGCCGCACCCATGAAACGCCTGATTACCGTCCTTGCCCTGATGTGCCTGAGCGCCGGCGCCGCCGCGCAATGGACACCGGTCATGGTCGACCCCGCGGTCGTCACCTACATCGATCGCACCACCCTGCGCGGCAAGGGCGGCATGGTCAGGATGTGGTGGCTGATGGACTACCAGCTGGTGCAGATCACCGACGAAAAAGGCTACTTCTCGCGCCTGCACCACAGCGAATTTGACTGCAAGGGTCAGCGCGTGCGCGTGCTCTCGGTGGCGCTGCTGTCCGAGCCCATGGGCCTTGGCCAGACCGTCTTCGAAGACCCGTTGCCGCGCAAATGGGAGGCCGTGCGGGACGGCTCCTTCCAGGATGCGTTGTGGGACATTGCCTGCGTGGCCTACTAGCCCGTGGATATGGAGCCCCCACGCTCCCCCACTGCGTGTGGGTCGCTGCCCCCCGAGGGGGCGCTGCGCCTGCGGCCCGGCGAAGCCGGTTCCGCGGCCCCTGCTTGAAAAGAGATGCCTTCCGCAGTCGCTTGTTGTTACCCCGTTCGTCCTGAGCCTGTCGAAGGATGCCCCGCAAGCCGTTAAAATAGCGATTCACCCGCGTGCTGTCCCGGCGCGCTGGTGTTTTTATTTTCCGGGGCCATGTAGAGGACCACCATGTACAAAAACCTCGCTGCCGCGCTCGCGGCCGCCTGTTTTATTTCACCCGTTTTTTCCCAACCCGCTGCGCCCGCCAAAGAGCCTTTGAAAATCGGCTTCGTTTATGTGGCGCCGCTGACCGATGCCGGCTGGGTGCGCCAGCATGATGACGCCCGCAAGGCCGTTGAGACGGCGCTGGGCAACCGGGTCAAAACCACCTATGTTGAAAACGTTCCCGAGGGGGCCGATGCCGAACGCGTGATCCGCGACCTGGCCAGCCAGGGCCACCGGCTCATCTTCACGCCCAGCTTTGGCTACATGGAGCCGACGCTGAAGGTGGCGAAGGACTTTCCTGACGTGAAATTCGAGTCCATCACCGGCTACAAGACCGCCCCCAACGTTGCGGTGGCCAATGCACGTTATTACGAAGGCCGCTACCTGGCCGGCATTGCTGCCGGCCGTCTCGCATCCAGCGCCGGCTATGTCGCGGGTTTTGCCATTCCCGAGGTGATCCAGGGCATCAACGCCTTCACGCTGGGCATGCGTTCGGTCAATCCGAAAGCCGAAGTGAAGGTGGTCTGGCTGGGCGCCTGGTTTGACCCGCCGCGCGAACGCGAAGCGGCGATGACACTGTTCAACCAGGGTGTGGAAGTGATCGCTTTTCACACCGGCTCCACTGCGGTGATGAGCGCGGCCCAGGAGCGCGGCAAGCTGGCCATTGCCTACCATTCGGACATGCGCAAGGTGGCGCCCGACGCACAGGTCCTGGCAGTCACGCACCAGTGGGGCGACTACTACACCCGCCGTGCGCGGGCGGTGCTCGACGGCAGCTGGAAAAGCGGCGCGGTGTGGGGCGGCGTGAAGGAGGGCATGATCCGCGTCGACAGCTTCGGCCCCAAGGTGCCGAAAAAAGTGGTTGAGGAGGTGCTCGCGCGGCAGAAGGACATCGCTGCCGGCAAGCTGCACCCTTTCCGGGCGCGTACGCCGCTGCTGGACAACGAGGGCCGCGAGGTGCTGGCGGCCGGCAAGACGCTGTCGGACGAGCAGATCCTGGGCATGAACTTCCTGGTGCAGGGCGTCCAGGGCAAGCTGGCCAAATAGACCTTATGCGGGCCGGCATATCGGCGGACCCCGCCGCTGCGGTAAGCTTTCCTGGATGAAAGCCTGGCGCGCCTCCCTTCTTTATTTTCCCGCACCGGCGCAGGCCCAGCTGGAAACCGACGGCCTGCTGGTGGTCGGTCCGGACGCCGTTGGCCGTCAGGTCGTGTTGGCCGTGGGCAGCTACAGCGAACTGGCGTCGCGTTTTCCCGGACTTGACGTCACCCACCTGCCGGGCCGCATCATTGCGCCCGGTTTTGTGGACATGCACATCCACTACCCGCAGCTCGACGTGATCGGCTCACCCGCTGAAGGCCTGTTGCCGTGGCTTGAGAACTACACCTTTCCGCATGAAAGCCGGTTTTCGGATGCCGCGCACAACAGCGAAGCGGCCAATTTTTTTGTGGATGAACTGCTGCGCCACGGCGTGACGACGGCGCTGGCCTTTGCCACCTCGCATCCCGAGTCGGTGGATGCCCTGCTTGGCGAAGCGCAGCGCCGCAGCTTGCGAATGATCGCCGGCAAGGTGTTGCAGGACCAGAACTCGCCGGATGGCGTGCGCGACGCTACCCAACAAAGCCTGCTTGACACCGAGGCGCTGATCACGCGCTGGCACGGCGTGGACCGGCTCGGTTACGCGATCACGCCGCGTTTTGTGCCCAGTTGCAGCGAAGCGCAGCTGCGCGGCGCCGGCGAGCTGGCCGCCCGCTACGCCGATGTCTGGATCCAGTCGCATGTGGCCGAGAACAAGGATGAAATTGCCTGGGTGCGCGAACTGTACCCGCAGGCGCGCAGCTACCTCAGCGTGTACGAACAGTTTGGCCTGTTGCGTCCGCGCGCTGTGTACGCCCACTGCATCCACATCGACGACGAGGACCGCGCGCTGCTGCGAGCCACCGGCACGGCCGCGGCCGTCAGCCCGACCAGCAACCTGTTTCTCGGCAGCGGCTTTTTTGACTACGCCGCCGCCGACCGCGCTGGTTTTCCCTATGGCCTGGCGAGCGACGTGGGCGGCGGCACCAGTTTCAGCCCCTTTCACACCATGCTCGCTGCGTATTACGTGGGCCGGGAAGGGCAGACCAAGCCCGGCGTGTCACTCAAGCCGCAGCAGTTGTGGTGGCAACACACCGGCGGCGCGGCGCGGGCGCTGGGCCTGGAGGGTGTGGTGGGCAACCTGCTGCCCGGCTGCGAGGCCGACTTTCTGGTGCTCAACCCGCAAGCTACGCCGCTGCTGGCGCGCAAGACGGCGCAGGCCGCCAGTCTGGACGAACTGCTGTTTGCGCTGATCGTGCTGGGGGACGACCGCGTGGTCGAGCAAACCGTGATTTCGCAGGCGCAAGCGGCCTGAGCCTCAGTTTTTTCGACGTTTTACAAGAAAAATCAGCCTCCAGCCCATACGGGACGGGCGCAAGAAGCTATCAGATTTATAGTAAACCTGATGCCGACCTGTCCCTGCCGCAGCTTGCCTACAATTGGCGGCAACGCAAGGAACCTTCCGAATGAGCATCAAAAGCGACAAATGGATACGCCGCATGGCCGAGACCACCGGCATGATCGAACCTTTCGAGCCGGGCCAGATCCGCGAAAGCGAAGGCAAGAAGATCATCAGCTACGGCACCAGCAGCTACGGCTACGACATCCGCTGTGCGCCCGAGTTCAAGGTGTTCACCAACATCCACAGCACGGTGGTCGACCCGAAAAACTTCGATGAAAAGAGTTTTGTCGACTTTCACGGCGACAGCTGCATCATCCCGCCCAACAGCTTCGCGCTGGCCCGCACGCTGGAGTACTTTCGCATCCCGCGCAACGTGCTGACCATCTGCCTGGGCAAAAGCACCTACGCGCGCTGCGGCATCATCGTCAACGTCACGCCCTTCGAGCCCGAATGGGAGGGTTATGTGACGCTGGAGTTCTCCAACACCACGCCGCTACCCGCGAGGATCTACGCGGGCGAAGGCTGCGCGCAAGTGTTGTTTTTCGAGAGCGATCCCGACGACGTCTGCGAAGTCAGCTACAAGGACCGCGGCGGGAAGTACCAGGGCCAGGTCGGGGTGACCCTGCCCAAGGCCTAGTTCTATACCCTCCGACGTGGATGTGGGTGGTGATGACCGCGCCGGTGGTTGTCCAACAGGAAGCGCTTGCATCAATGAAAAAAAGCTGACGTTGTCAGCTTTTTTTGTCTGGTGGCGCGTTATCGCCTGACCAGCTGCAGGCTATTTGACCAGCAGCACCGGAATGTCGCTGTCGGTGACCACGCGCTGGGCCACGCTGCCCATGACGGCGCGGCCGAGAATGCCGTGGCCGTGGGTGCCCATGACAATCATGTGCGCCTTTTCGCGCTTGGCGGCGCGCGCCACTTCCGCTGCGGGTGATCCGGCGACCCAGATCGTGCGGTATTGCAGCTTGTGGCGCTTGAGGAAACGCTCGATGGGGTCCAGCACTTTCTTGGCTTCGTCCTCATAGTAGGCGTTGACGGTGCTCGCACCCACCATGCCCTTGACGCGCGGAGGAACGGGCGGCTGGACGTTGAGCACCACCACTTCATCCTCGGGGCCGGCCAGGCTTTCGTGCGTGACGAGAAAAGCCAGGGCCTTTTTGGTGTATTTGCTGCCGTCAGCGGCGAACAGGACTTTCATTATTTCTCCTTGTGCTGGATAAAAACCGGTTTTGAAAAACCAGTTTAGCGCAACACCAGCACGGGAACACTGCTGTGTGTCAGCACATGCTGGGTTTCGCTGCCCAGCAGGACGCGTTTGATGCCCTTGCGGCCATGCGAGGCCATGACGATGAGGTCGCATTTGTGTTTTTTCGCGGCCGAGATGATGGACTCGGCAACCAGGTCGGAACGCGCGACGACAGCCTTGGCCTTGAGGCCTTCGGCCTGTGCCTGCAGTTGCACCGCATCCACCACAGCCTGGCCTTTGTCGGCCCATTGCTTTTCGGTGCGGGCCACGTCCTGCGCCGAAATCGTGATGCCGCCTTCGAAATAGCTGACCGGGTAACGCGGCACCACATAAAGCGCGACCAGTTCGGCTCCGACGACGCCGGCCAGATCAATGGCGCTGCGCACGGCTTTTTTCGAGAGGGTGGAGCCATCGGTGGCAACGAGGATGCGTTTATACATGGCGGGGTCTCCTGAGGGTTGATGCGAGGTTTGCAGCTTAGGCTGGCGACCGTCCGGTGCGCTTGATCCATGTCAAGCGGGTGTCACCGCGACAGGGTAGGCTTGCCCCATGCACACTGCCACCCTCGATTCCGGCGCCGCGCAACAGGCCTTGCGCTGGTCTGCTCTGGACGAGCGCGCCGAATGGGAGGGCTTCAGCCGGCCGCTGCCTGGGCGCACGGACCTGTGGGAGTCCTACCTCGCGATCGAGGGCATGCATTGCGCGGCCTGCTCGCTGACGGTGGAGGAGGTGCTGCAAAAGCTTCCCGGCGTGGACAACGTGCAGGTCAACGGCGCCAGCGCGGTGGCCCGTGTGGCCTGGGCGCCCGACCAGGGCCGGCCCTCCGCCTGGCTGGCCGCGCTGCAGCGGGCCGGTTATGGTGCGCTGCCCGCCGGCGACATGCTGGCTGCGGCGCCGCGTATCCAGGCCCAGCGCATGATGCTCTGGCGCTGGCTGGTGGCGGGCTTTTGCATGATGCAGGTCATGATGTACGCCTTTCCGGCCTACATCGCCGAGCCGGGCGACATCTCATCCGAAGCCCAGAGCCTGCTGCGCTGGGCGTCCTGGGTGCTGACCCTGCCGGTCGTGCTGTTTTCCTGCTGGCCGTTTTTCTCTTCAGCGCTGCGTGATCTGCGCAACCGGCGTGTCGGCATGGACGTGCCGGTGGCACTGGGCATTCTCATTGCGTTCGGTGCCAGCTCGGCCGCCACCTTCGATCCGGCTTCGCGCTGGGGCGCAGAGGTCTGGTACGACTCGGTCACCATGTTTGTGTTCTTCCTGCTCTCCGGACGCCTGCTGGAGCAGCGCCTGCGTGACCGAACCGCCGGCTCTCTCGAGGCGCTGATGCGCAGCCTGCCCGACGGCGTGGAGCGGCAGGGGGCGGACGGCACTTTCGAGCGTGTGGCCGTGCGCCGCCTTGTACCGGGCGACCTGATCCGCTTGCTGCCCGGTGACGTGATCCCGGCCGACGGCACGGTGACGGCCGGCGAGAGCCAGGTCGATGAAGCCCTGCTCACCGGCGAGTCCACGCCGCTGCAACGCCGCGTTGGCAGCGCGGTGATTGCCGGCAGCCACAACCTGAACGGCATGCTGCTGGTGCGGGTGGAACGCGCAGGCAGCGAGACCCGTTATGCCGCCATGGTGGCGCTAATGGAGCAGGCCTCGGTGCAGAAGCCGCGCCTGGCGCGAATCGCCGACCGCATCGCCGGGCCTTTTGTGCTGCTGGTTTTGCTGGCCAGCGCTGGTGCGGCGATCTGGTGGTGGCCATCCGACCCGGTGCATGCGATCAGCGTGGCCGTGGCGGTGCTGATTGTGACCTGTCCCTGCGCGCTCTCGCTCGCCACGCCGGCGGCGACGCTGGCTGCTGCCGGCGCCCTGGCGCGGCGCGGTGTGCTGGTGCGCCGGCTGGAGGCGCTGGAGAGCTGCGCCATGGTGGACACGGTGGTGTTCGACAAGACCGGCACGCTGACTGAAGACCGCATGGCGGTGACCGTCAGCCGGACTCGCGAGGGCACCCCTGCCGTGCAGGCCCTGTCGCTGGCGGCGGCGCTGGCGCAGCATTCCCTGCACCCACTGTCGCGTGCCATTGTCCAGGCGGCGGGGATCGTGCCAGGGCCTGCTGTGGATGTCACCGAAGTTTCCGGTCAGGGTTTGCAGGGCCATGCCGCTGCCGGCGCTGGCGGGAAGCTGTACGCCATGCGCCTCGGGTCGGCCGCATTTTGCGGGGCACCGGCCGATGTCCAGGCCGCGGGCGGCCCGCAGGTGCATTTGTCGGATGAACAGGGCTGGCTTGCCAGTTTTGAGATGGATGAGGCCCTGCGGCCAGACGCCAGGCCGGCGGTGGGAGCGCTGCACGCTCTGGGCCTGCAGGTGCAACTGCTTTCCGGCGACCTGATGGCCGCTGTCACGCGCCTGGCTGCGCGCGCGGGCATCGACAAGGCGTACGGACAGCGTACGCCGGAAGGCAAGCTGACCCATGTGCGCGAGTTGCAGCAGCAGGGCCGGCGCGTTGCCATGGTTGGCGACGGCATGAACGACGGGCCGGTGCTGGCCTGTGCCGATGTGTCGGTCGCCATGGGCCAGGCCGTCCCGCTGGCGCAGGCCCAATCCGACTTCATCGTGCTGGGTGGCCAGCTGGCTGGGGTGTCCGCATTGCTGCAGCATGCGCGCCGTACCCGCGTCATCGTGCGCCAGAACCTGTTGTGGGCGGCCCTCTACAACGCCGTGTGTGTGCCTCTGGCCATTCTCGGCTTCATGCCGCCCTGGCTGGCCGGACTGGGCATGGCCGCCAGTTCGCTGCTGGTTGTACTCAATTCAGCCCGGCTGGCCCGTATGCCGGGATAATAGAATTACTCCATGGACATTCTTTTTCTCTTGATTCCCCTGTCGGTCGGACTGGCGCTGCTGATTATTGTTGCGCTGGCCTGGGCCGTCTGGCGCGGCCAGTTTGACTCCGTGGAAGCCGAAGGTGAGCGCATTCTTCGATCGGATTGACTTGCATCAAGTTCCGCCGGCATGCCAAAAGAGACACTACTTACATCTCGACTATAGGTGACTCATGAACGAACCACAAGCTCGCACTGCGTACTACCACGACACGGTGGTGCGGCAGTTTTCCCTGATGGCCGTGGTCTGGGGCGTCGTCGGCATGCTGGTCGGCGTCATCATCGCCTCCCAGCTTGCCTGGCCCGAACTTAACTTCGGTATTCCTTGGCTCAGCTATGGCCGCCTCAGGCCGCTGCATACCAATGCGGTGATTTTTGCGTTCGGTGGTTGCGGCCTGTTCGCCACCAGCTATTACGTGGTGCAGCGCACCTGCAGCGTGCCGCTGTTCGCCCCCAAACTGGCCGCGTTCACCTTCTGGGGATGGCAACTTGTCATTGTGGCGGCGGCGATCAGCCTGCCTTTGGGTTACACCTCAGGCAAGGAGTACGCCGAACTGGAATGGCCCATCGACATCCTGATCACGCTGGTGTGGGTGTCCTACGCCATCGTCTTCTTCGGCACCATTGGCATCCGCAAGGTGCGCCACATCTATGTGGCCAACTGGTTTTTTGGTGCCTTCATTCTGGCCATCGCCCTGCTGCATGTGGTCAACAGTGCCGAGGTGCCTTATAGCTGGATGAAGTCCTACTCCGCCTACGCCGGGGTGCAGGATGCAATGATCCAGTGGTGGTACGGTCACAACGCGGTGGGCTTCTTTTTGACCACCGGCTTCCTGGGAATGATGTACTACTTCATTCCCAAGCAGGCCGAGCGGCCGGTCTACAGCTACCGCCTGTCCATCGTCCACTTCTGGGCGCTGATTTTCACCTACATGTGGGCCGGTCCGCACCACCTGCACTACACGGCGTTGCCGGACTGGACCCAGTCGGTCGGCATGGTGTTCTCGCTGATCCTGCTGGCGCCCAGCTGGGGCGGCATGATCAACGGCATCATGACCCTGTCGGGTGCCTGGCACAAGCTGCGCGACGACCCGATCCTGCGCTTCATGATCGTGTCGCTGTCTTTCTACGGCATGAGCACCTTCGAAGGGCCCATGATGTCCATCAAGACCGTCAATGCCCTGAGCCATTACACGGACTGGACCGTCGGCCACGTGCACTCGGGCGCTCTGGGTTGGGTCGGGCTGATCACGATGGGCTCCTTGTACTACCTGATTCCGCGCATGTTCGGGCAAAAGAAGATGTACTCGGTCAAGGCGATCGAGGTGCATTTCTGGACTGCCACCATTGGTATCGTGTTTTATATTGCCGCGATGTGGATCGCCGGTGTGATGCAGGGTCTGATGTGGCGCGCCCTCAATGCCGACGGCACGCTCACCTACACCTTCGTCGAATCGGTCAAGGCGACCTATCCCTTCTACGTCGTGCGCGTGCTCGGCGGCCTGCTTTACCTGTTCGGCATGACGGTGATGGCCTGGAACACCTGGATGACCGTGGCCAGTGGCCGTTCCGTCACCGTGGCCGTGCCAGCGCCGCAAGCCGCCTGAGGAAACACCTATGAGCGATAACAAAAATACCACCGCCGGCTTCTCGCACGAGAAAGTCGAAACCAACAACTTCCTGATGATCGTGCTGA
Organism: Polaromonas sp. 39-63-25; assembly: GCF_002278925.1. GTDB lineage: Bacteria > Pseudomonadota > Gammaproteobacteria > Burkholderiales > Burkholderiaceae_C > Polaromonas. Next base: position 228,693 of record NZ_NCJH01000002.1, on the reverse strand, counting down.
TCCTGCTGGTTGTCGCCGTCGGCGGCCTGGTCGAGATCGTGCCGCTGTTCTTCCAGAAGTCGACCACCGAGCCTGTCACCGGTGTCAAGCCCTACACCACGCTGCAACTGGCCGGGCGCGATGTCTACATCCGCGAGGGTTGCTACAACTGCCACTCGCAGATGATCCGGCCGTTCCGTGCCGAGACGCTGCGCTACGGCCATTATTCGGTGGCCGGCGAATTCGTCTACGACCACCCCTTCCAGTGGGGCAGCAAGCGTACCGGGCCTGACTTGCATCGCGTGGGCGCCAAGTACAGCGACGAATGGCACCGCATCCACCTGAACAATCCGCGCGATCTGGTTCCAGAATCCAACATGCCCGCCTATCCCTGGCTCGAGAAGAACCTGGTCGATGCCGCCGACATGGCGCCGCGCATGCGGGCACTGCGGATGGTGGGCGTGCCCTACACCGATGACGAAATCGCCAAGTCCGCCGAGGACGTCAAGGGCAAAACCGAGATGGACGCCTTGGTCGCCTATCTGCAAGGCATGGGCCTGGCCCTGACCAATAACTTCGCCGGCAAGACCGTTGGGGGTAGCGCGGCCACCGGGGCACCCGGCGCATCGGCCCCGCCGGCTGCACCTGCAGCACCCGCTGCCAACTGACAGGAGCCACGCCAATGGACATCACCACCTTGCGTATTCTGGCCACGCTGGCCAGCTTCGCCACCTTTCTGGGCATTGCCTGGTGGGCCTACGCCCGCCACAACCGTGACCGCTTCGATGAAGCTGCGCGCATCCCGTTTGAGCAGGATTGATCATGAGCGATTTCATCGGTAATTTCTGGTCGGTCTATGTAACCGTCTTCACCCTGGTCGGTATCCTTGCCTGCCTGCTGCTGCTTTGGATCACAGCGCGCAAGAAGGTCACCCCCAGCGCCGACAACACCACGGGCCACGTCTGGGACGAAGACCTGCGTGAAATGAACAACCCCATGCCGCGATGGTGGATGTGGTTGTTTGTGCTGACCGTCATTTTTGGTTTGGGGTATCTGGCGGCTTATCCCGGCCTGGGCAGCTACAAGGGTCAACTGGGCTGGACCACCCACGGCGAATACACCGACGAGGTCGAAAAGGCCAACAAGGAGCTGGCACCGCTGTATGCGCAGTTCACCGCGAAACCGGCCGAGCAGCTGGCTGGCGACCCTGCGGCCATGGCCGTTGGCGAGCGTCTGTTCATGAACAACTGCGCCCAGTGCCACGGTTCGGATGCACGCGGCAGCAAGGGTTTTCCCAATCTGACCGATGGCGACTGGCTGCACGGCGGTGCGCCTGCCAAGCTTGTTGAAACCATCACTCAAGGCCGGCAGGGCAACATGCCGCCCATGGCCGCAGCCGTGGGTACACCCGACGACGTGAAAAACGTGGCCCACTACGTGCTCAGCCTGTCCGGCAGTCCGCACGACTCGTTGCGTTCCCAGCTCGGCAAGGCCAAGTTCACGGCATGTGCAGCCTGTCATGGCATGGACGGCAAGGGCAATCAGGCCCTGGGTGCACCCAACCTCACCGACGACATCTGGTTGCACGGCTGGGGCGAACAGGCGATTGTCAACATGGTCAATAGCGGCAAGGTCAACGTCATGCCGGGCCAGGCGGGTAAACTGACCGAAGCGCAGATCCATGTGTTGTCAGCCTACGTCTGGGGTATGTCCAACAAACCAGCGACGCTCGCGACCGCGCGCCCCTGACCACCGAAAGAGTTCACCCCGTGCAGGAAACGCCAGTCCGCAAGATCATCCCCATCGTTCCCGAGGAAGAGGTATCGCTGTACGAGGCGCAGAAGAAGCTGTATCCGCGGTCGGTGACGGGGCTGTTCGCCCGCTGGCGCTGGGGCTTCGTGTTCCTGACGCAGCTGGTGTTTTATGGCCTGCCCTGGCTGGAATGGGGCCAGCGGCAGGCCGTGTTGTTCGACCTGGGTGCACGCCGCTTCTACCTGTTCGGCGTCGTGCTGTACCCGCAGGACTTCATTTACCTGACGGGTCTGCTGGTGATCAGCGCGCTGTCGCTGTTCCTGTTCACGGCGGTGGCGGGCCGGCTGTGGTGCGGCTTTACCTGCCCGCAGACCGTCTATACCGAGATCTTTCTGTGGATCGAGCGCAAGGTCGAGGGTGATCGTAGCGCGCGCATGCGGCTGGATGCGGAGCCCGCATCGGCGCGCAAACTGCTGAAAAAGGGGACCAAACACTTCCTGTGGATTGTCCTGTCGCTGTGGACCGGCTTCACCTTCGTGGGCTACTTCACGCCGATCCAGACTTTGTGGGCCGAGGCCTTCACGCTGTCGTTCGGCCCCTGGGAATGGTTCTGGGTGAACTTCTACGCCATCGCCACCTATGGCAACGCCGGCTTCATGCGCGAGCAGGTGTGCAAATACATGTGTCCCTATGCGCGTTTCCAGAGCGCCATGTTTGACCGCGACACCTTGATCGTGAGTTATGACGCGGCTCGCGGCGAGCCGCGCGGCGCCCGCTCGCGCAAGGCCGACCTGTCCACGCTGGCGTTGGGGGCCTGTGTGGATTGCACCCTGTGTGTGCAGGTCTGCCCCACGGGTATCGATATCCGCGAGGGACTGCAGTACGAATGCATTGGCTGCGCCGCCTGCGTCGACGTGTGCGACACGGTGATGGACAAGATGAATTACCCGCGCGGCCTGATCCGCTTCAGCACCCAGAACGCCATGGCCGGCCAGTGGAGCAATTCCCAGCTGTGGCGCAGGGTGCGGCGCCCGCGGGTGCTGGTCTACAGTGCGATCCTCCTGGCGCTTTGCGTCGGCATCATGTGGAGCCTGCTTGAGCGTACGCCGCTGAAAGTAAATGTGGTGAGGGACCGCGCAGCACTGTCGCGCATCGTCGCCGGCGGCAAGCTGGAGAATGTGTATCGGCTGCAGATCATGAATGCCACCGAGCAGCCGCAGCGTTACCGCATCACGGCGTCCGGTCTGGAAGGTCTGGTGCTGGCTTCGGAGTCCGAATTCGATATCGGCCCCGCCGAATCGCGCTGGGTGCCGGTGCGCTTGCAGATCGGCTACGGGTCGGCTGCTCCCGGATCACACGCGATCGCGTTCAACGTCAGCGACATTGCCGGCGAGAGCCATGTGAACGAGAAGTCGATTTTCCTTGTTCCACGATGAGGGAGAGCAACATGAAGGAAAACTACATGAGTACTGCCCAGGCACCGCAAGCGGCACCCGCGCCCTGGTGGAAATTCGGCTATGTCTGGCTGGTGATTGCGGGCCCCGCTGTCGTGGTGGTGGCCGGTTTTACCACGCTCTGGCTTGCCCTGGCCAACCCGGAATCACTGGTGGCCGAGGACTATTACCGGCAGGGCCTGGAGATCAACAAGACGCTCGCTGCCGAGAGGGAAAAATCCCTCTTGCCGGCCGTGCAGGGCCGAAATCATGCAGCCACGCCGCCTGGTGCCACGCTGGCGCCTGCCGGACAGCGCTAACTACTATAACGACGGAGACAGCCATGTGGAACCAGAAACTGATGTGGATCGCGTGGCCCGCGTTCCTGGGGGCGTGCGCGCTTGAGTTGCTTGTCTTTGCCGTGGTCGATCCGGGGGACCTGCTCTGGTCTGGCCAGCCGCTGGGCCTTTCGCGGCAGGGCGTGTACACCGCGGCCTTTTTTGTGTTCTGGATGGTGTGCATGGTGTCGAGCGCATTGACCGCTCTGCTGGGCATGTCGTCCGCCGAGGTCAACCGCTGTCCTGTCCCCACAGGCGAGCGCCCTGACAGCTGCCGCCCGCAATAACACGAAGCGAGGTTGCCTTGGCAGGCCTCTGCACGGTATGGTCATGACCACCCAGTTCAAAGACCGCGCTGCCGCCGGTCGTGCCTTGTCCGGTCATCTGCCGGCATATGCAGGACGCGACGATGTGGTCGTGCTGGCCTTGGCACGCGGCGGTGTACCGGTTGCGTGGGAAGTGGCCCGGGCGCTGGTTGCTGAACTGGACTTGCTGGTTGTGCGAAAGCTGGGTGTGCCAGGCCGGCCCGATCTGGCCCTGGGCGCCATTGCCAGCGGCGGCGCAAGGTACATTGATCCCAAGGCTTTGGCTGCCAGCGGGGTGAGTCCGCAGCAGCTCGAAGAGATCATCGCGACCGAGAGCCGTGAACTGGCGCGGAGCGAGACGCTTTACCGTGGGTCGCGGGAAGCTGCACGCATCGAAGGTCGCACGGTCATTGTGGTTGACGACGGTGTGGCCACCGGCGCCTCGATGTGTGCCGCACTGATGGCCTTGCGAGGGGCCAAGCCCGCGTGGATCGTGGTGGCCGTGCCGGTCGCGCCCCCGGGTGCGCAGGAGTGGATCGGCACGGCGGCCGATGAGTTTGTCTGCGCCCTGAGTCCGCCGGACTTCTGTGGTGTCGGAAACTGTTACCGCGACTTCGGACCGGTGGGCGACGAGCAGGTACGCAGGCTGCTGGCTGCGTCCTGAGGACGCTCTGCCGCGCCAGCCTGGTATTGCCGCCCTGCTTCAGTGAGCGCCTGGCTTGCTTTCCCTTTCCATCTCCGAGCGGATCACCAGCACCGGCACCGGGGCGAGCCGGATGACCTGCTCGGCACCGCTGCCCAGCAACATGCGCCCGACCCCGCGTCGACCATGGGTGCCGACGACCACCAGGTCAGCTTTCCACTGCCTGGCGGCCTCGGCCACCGCCTCGGCGAGGCGCTCCCCCAGGTTGTCGAAAAGCACCGTATCCACCTCCACGCCAGCGGCCTTGGCGATGGCCATGGCGTCATTGAGGATCTGCATCCCGGAGTCGCGCATGATCCGGGTCAGATCGCCCGCATAGCCGCCAAACTGTTCATACCCGGTCAGGTGGGTCAGTTCTTCCAGCACATGAACAAGCCGTACCCTGCCGCCAGCATCCCTGGCGAGCTGCAACGCCGCAGTCAGGGCTTTGTTGGATGTATCGCTCCCGTCGACGGGAACAAGTATGCGCTGGTACATGGTCGATTCCTTGAAGGCTGTCGTAGTTGGATTCAGTGTGAAGTGGGCGCAGTGCAAGGCCATTGACATGGGTCAACGGCATGGATTGCCGGGGCCGGGTATGTAGGATAAGAGGGCTTGGTAAAAAGTCTCCGACACACGGTCATGGCCTATGGTGATGAATACTTTTGATAATTGCTACACTGGGGTATGGATTATTCTCCTATCAGCGGCCTGGATGCAGCCTCTCTGGCTGACAACCCCGGCAGCGTAGCAGCGTTGCTGGCGGGGGTGCTGGACTCGGCCATGGATGCCATCATCACGGTGGATGAGCAGCAAAAGATCATTCTGTACAACCGCGCGGCTGAAAAAATCTTCGGATGGCCACAGCAGGAGGTCATGCACCAGTCCCTGCAGAGGTTGATTCCTGGCCGTTTCCGGCAAGAGCATGCCGGGCATGTCGACCGCTTCGGAACCATGGGTGTGACCTCGCGGCGCATGGGCACGCGCAATGTGGTTCATGGCCTGCGCGCCAATGGGGAGGAGTTCCCTCTGGATGCGTCGATTTCGCAGCTTGATACGCCGGGCGGGAAGTGGTTCACGGTGATCCTGCGCGACATCACCGGCCGCTTGCTGGCGGAAGACGAGCACGCGCGGCTCGCGGCCCTGCTGGACTCTGCCATGGACGGGATCATCACCGTGGACGAGAAGCAGCACATCGTGATGTTTAACCGCGCGGCTGAAAAAATCTTCGGTTGGCCGGATGGGCAGGCCCTGGGTCAGCCTCTGGGCGAGTTGATTCCCGAACGCTTTCGCGCCGGCCACGCTGAACACATCAGCCGGTTTTCGGCAACTGGTGTCACCTCCCGACGCATGGGCGACGGCTCCGTCATTTACGGCTTGCGCGCCAGCGGGGAGGAATTCCCGATGGACGCCTCGATCTCACAGCTCGACATGGCCGACGGAAAACTCTATACCGTCATCCTGCGCGATGTGACCGAGCGGGTCCGGGCCCAGGAGGAGCGAAGTGCCTTTGCGGCTGCTGTGAATGCTGCGCGTGAGGAAGAAAAGACCCGGGTGGCCCGCGAGCTGCACGACGAGCTGGCGCAGTCGCTGACGGCGCTGAAGATGGACACCCTCTGGGTGCGCGACAACACCCGTGCGGCGCCTGACGTTGCGGCGGCCAAACTGACAGATATGCTGACGATGGTGGATGGCATGGTGGCTTCCACGCGCCGCATCGCGGCGGACCTGCGGCCACTGTTGCTGGACGATCTGGGCCTGCTGGCCACCATCGAGTGGCTGGTCCACAACTTCAGCCAGCGTACAGGCGTGACTTGCACGCTTTTGGCCGACGAGGACCTGGAGCTGCAGGAGCCCTATGCCACTGCCGTGTTCCGCATCGTTCAGGAGGCGCTGGCCAACGTCGCCAAACACGCCGGCGCGACCGAAGTTGCCGTGGTTATCGGCAGCCTGCCGGGCGAGATCACGCTGTCGGTGCGCGACAACGGCAGGGGTTTTGTGACCGGGATGCCGCGCAAGCGGCAGTCGCTGGGGCTGATGGGTTTGCACGAGCGGGCGCAACTGCTCAACGGATGCGTCAGCATCGACAGTGCGCTGGGGCAGGGCACGCGCGTCGGCGTGACCATTCCGCTGCCCGAAGAGGAGGCCGCCCCGTGATCCGGATCGTGATCGCCGACGACCACGCCATTGTTCGCGAAGGTCTCAAACGCATCGTTTCATCGGCAGATGACCTGCAGGTGGTGGCTGAGGCGGCCAACGGAAACGAGGTGCTGCAGCGTGTGCGCGAATCCGAGCTGGATGTGCTGGTGCTGGACCTGTCCATGCCGGGCCGCAGCGGCATGGAACTGATCAAGCTGGTGCGCAGCGAAAAACCGAAAGTGCGGATTCTCGTGCTCAGCATGCACCAGGAGCTTCAGTATGCCGTGCGCGCCATCAAGTCCGGCGCCAGCGGCTACCTGACCAAGGAGAGTGCGCCGGGGCAACTGGAGCAGGCCATCCGCAAGATCGCCACCGGCGGCGCGTTCATCAGTGCAGAAGTCGCCGAGCAGCTCGCCCTGAGTGCCATGCCGGGCGGAACCTCGGCGCCGCACGAGTCGCTGTCGAACCGCGAATTCGAGGTGTTTCGCCTGATTGCTGCCGGTGTTTCCGTGACGGACATTGCCACGCGCCTGAAACTTTCAGTCAAGACCATCAGCACCCACAAGGCCAACCTGATGCAGAAGATGGGCCTGCAAAACCAGAGCGAACTGATCCGCTACGCCATCAAAAACGGGGTGTCGGAGCCGCTGGAACCCTGAGCCCGGTCGTGACCGGCGCTTGACCTTCGTCAAGCTGCATCCGGCGCCTGTCCCCTAAGGTGGCGGGATCGCAATGACCAAGGAGCCGGCCCATGAAAACCACCCTCACGCAGCTGCTCGTTCATCTGGACGCTTCGCCGCAGGCCGCGCAACGTCTTGAGGCGGCGTGCCGCATTGGCCAGGCCCACGGTGCTGCCGTGACCGGCCTTTACGCCGTGACACCCAGTTTCGTCGCGCTGCCCTTCGCACCCGAGGTTGGTCCGGGCGTGGCAGCGGCCCTGCGCGAGATTGATGACGAGTTGCGCACGCGTGCCCGCGCAACGTTTGACCGCGTGCTGGCGAAGCCTGGCATGCAGGCCGCCTGGGCCGAGGTGGGCGACGATCCCATCATGGGCGTTTTTGCCCAGCAGGCCCTGTACGCGGACCTGCTGGTGCTCGGCCAGCACGATCCGGCCAGTACACCGGCGACTGGCGTGCCAGTCGATTTTGCCGAGTCCGTGATGGTCGCCAGCGGCAAACCGGCCCTGATCCTGCCTTATATCGGTGCATCGTCCATCGGCGACACCGTGGTGCTTGCCTGGAAGCCGACGCGCGAGGCGGCCCGGGCGGTCAGTGCTGCGCTGCCCATGCTGCAGCGGGCCAGGCGCGTGCATGTCCTGTCCTGGTCAGGCGCGGACGAGGCGGTGAGCGGCCAGCTGCTGGACCTGGACAGTTATCTCAAACTGCACGGGGTCGAGGCGACCTGGCACCGCGAGACGGGGGAGCCCGAGTTGCTCGGTGAGTTGCTGCTCTCGCGCGCCTTCGACCTCGAGGCCGACCTGCTGGTGATGGGCTGCTACGGCCACAGCCGCGCGCGGGAGTGGGTGCTGGGCGGCACGTCCCGCACGGTGTTGCGGTCCATGACCCTGCCGGTGCTCATGGCGCACTGACGGCGCGGTCACAGCAGGGCGCTTGAAACCGGCCATGCCCGGGGCGTCCTTGCGCTCGGATTATTCCTAGACGGGGTAGGCGCTCAAGTCTTCTGAATCCGGATTTCTCCGAGGGATGCATTCAGCCGCTGCCTATGGCCGCAGGGCCCGGTTGCGGCCACAGTAGAGCCATGCCTTCCCGCCAAGCCCCTCTCAAAGTTTTTATCGTTGATGACTCGGTCCTGATCCGCGACCGCGTCGCCGCCATGCTCGAAGCCAGCGCGATCAGCGTCGTTGGACGGGCCGCCACGCCGCAGGACGCCATTGACGGCATCCTGGCAGCGTCGCCCGATGTGGTGGTGCTGGACGTCCAGCTTGAAGGCGGCTCCGGTCTGCAAGTTCTGCGCGCCGTCCACCCGGCCGCACCAGATATCGCCTTTGTGGTGTTCAGCAGCAATTCCGGCCCCGCCTACCGTAAACGTTATTTCGGGGAGGGCGCCGAAGCTTTCCTCGACAAAAGCACCGAATTCGATCAGCTCGTTCAGACCGTGGCGAAAGCCTCGCGGTATGTTGCATGTTGACGCCTGAATCACCCAAGGAGAAACCCATGTCTGCAGCCACCCTCGAAGCCGTCGCCGCCCCCATCCGCATCGTGTCCCGCCAAGCCGCTCCCGCAACCGCAGCGGTCGCGCCCCTCATGACGCATTGCTCCACCTGCCACCTGCGCGACCTGTGCCTGCCCTGCGGCATGACGGGCAGCGACGTGGAGCGGCTCGACAGCCTGATGTTCAGCCGGCGCAAGGTGAAAGCGGCCCAGACGCTGTACCGTGAAGGGGATCGTTTCCAGTTCATCTATGCCGTGCGTAGCGGCACCTTCAAGTCCAGCCTGACGCTGGCCGATGGCCGCGAGCAGGTGGGCGGGTTTTACATGGCAGGTGAACTGATGGGTCTGGACGGTGTCGCCAATGGCGCGCATGCCAGCAGCACCACCGCGCTGGAAGACACCGAAGTGTGCGCCATTCCCTTCACCCATTTCGCTGAAGTGGCGGCTGGCAACCCGGGCATGCAGCACGTGGTCACCCGCTTGATGAGCCGCGAGATCGTGCGCGAACACAGCCTCATGGTGTTGCTGGGGAGCATGAATGCCGAGGAGAGGCTGGCGGCATTCTTGCTGAACCTGTCGCAGCGCATGAAGGCGCGCGGGTATTCGGCCAGCGAGTTCCACCTGCGGATGTCGCGTGCCGAGATCGGCAGCTACCTCGGCATGACGCTTGAAACGGTGAGCCGGACCTTTTCAGCCTTCCAGCAACAGCGCCTGCTGGAGGTGGACAAACGCCACATCCGCATCACCGACCTGGACGGCTTGACCCGTGCTTTCGAGACGCGCGTGCACTGAACGCGTGTTGAGCGGCGAATCCTGTCATGAAGTACAAGGACTATTACGCCGCGCTGGGTGTGCCGCGTGATGCGGACGTCGAGCAGATCAAGAAGGCCTACCGCAAGCTCGCGCGCCAGCACCATCCCGATGTGTCCAAGGCGCCCGATGCAGAGGCCCGCTTCAAGGAAGCGGGGGAGGCCTACGCGACGCTGAAGGACCCCGAAAAGCGTGCGGCCTACGACCAGTTGGGCCGCCGCCCTGCCGGGGAGGAGTTCGCACCGCCGCCCCAGTGGCGCCAGGATTTCGGTGCGGACGCCCAGGGATTTGAGGGTGTTGATCTGGCCGACCTGCTGGCTGCCATGGGGCGGGGGCGCAGGTCATCCGGGGGGCCGGTGCCGATGCATGGTCGGGACTACGAAACCAGCGTCCGCATCAAGCTGGAAGACGCGCATCATGGGGCAAGCGTCAAGCTCGATCTGGCCGATGAGGAAGGCGGTCGCACGCTGGAAGTCACCATTCCTGCGGGTGTGACCGAAGGCCAGAAGCTGCGGCTGCGCGGCAAGGGTGGAAAGGGCCGCAACGGCGGGGCCGATGGCGACATTTACCTTCACATCACGCTCGCGCCGCACCGGGTGTTTCGGGCCGACCGCCACGACTTGTACTTTGACCTGGCGCTGGCGCCTTGGGAAGCGGCGTTGGGCGCCGATGTGGAGGTGCCAACGCTGGACGGTCCGGTGGTGCTCACCGTGCCGCCGGGGACACATTCGGGTCGCAAGCTGCGCCTGCGGGGCAGGGGCCTGGCCAATGGCAGGGGCGGCCGCGGTGACCTTTACGCGGCCGTGCAGATCGACGTGCCTGCCATCCTGACCGAGCGGGAGCGCGAGCTCTTCGGGGAACTGGCGAAGGTCTCGCGTTTCAACCCGCGCGCGCCCGCGGACAAGGAGAAGTTTCATGGAACAACAGCTGCTTGACGTCGCGTGGCTCGACGCACACGAGGCCGTGACCCTGGCTGAACTCGCACAAATCTGTGCCCTGAGCGTGGACGAACTGGATGAACTGATGGACTATGGCGCCCTGGTGCCGGTGCAGGACGTCCGGCAGGAGCGCCTGTTCAGCGCCGAATGTGTGATGCCGCTGCGCACGGCCGGCAAGCTGCGCCAGGATTTCGACCTGGACCTGTTCACGGTTGGGCTCCTGCTGGGCTATCTGAACCGTATCGAGGGACTGGAGCGGCAGGTCCGGTCCTTGCAGGCGCACCTGCCCGGCAACACGCCTGTGGAACGGCGCTAGATCAGCGCTCTTTTTTCCCGGGAACGCTGCAAAACTGGTCGTAGAGAACTTTCATCACGTCCAGCGCCTGGGGGCTGTCGATGCGGTAATAAATGGCCTTGCCGTCACGGCGTGTGCTGACCAAGCCCTCGTCGCGCAACACGCCAAGTTGCTGCGACAGCGTGGGCTGCAGGATGCCGACCGATTCCTCCAGCTCACCCACGCGCATTTCGCCCTGTGCCAGCTGGCACAACAAGAGCAGGCGATCCGGATTGGAAAGCACTTTCATCAGGCGGCAGGCAGCATCGGCAGAATTGCGCAGGCTACCGAGATCCATCACAGTGTCTGCGGGCATGGGAGGTACTCCTTTTGATTTGCGACAATGATATTATATTGACAAATATAATGTATGTAAATAGAATGTCAGAATCGAAACTGAGCAAGCCGGAAAACAAGACATGACACCCATCGTCACAAGCTTTTTTGACCCCGACACCTGGACCGTCAGCCATGTGGTCCATGAGAAGGAAGGCGGTGCCTGCGCCATCGTCGATGCCGTGCTCGACTATGACGCCAGGTCCGGCCGCACCCGGACCACTTCCGCCGACAAGCTGGCGGCTTTCGTGCAGCAAAACAAGCTCCAGGTAGCATGGATCCTGGAAACCCATGCCCATGCGGATCACCTGTCGGCGGCACACTATCTGCGCGGGAAGCTGGGCGGAAAAATCGCCATCGGTGCGGCCATCACGCAGGTGCAGACCACCTTCAAGCGCATCTTCAACCTCGAGCCCGGGTTCCAGACCGACGGCCGCCAGTTCGACCGCCTGTTGCAGGACGGCGAGACCCTGGCCATCGGGGCGCTCCAGGTCCGGGCTTTGTCCGTGCCCGGCCATACGCCGGCCTGCATGGCCTACCTCGTCGGTGATGCCGTGTTTGTCGGCGACACCCTGTTCATGCCCGATGTCGGCACGGCGCGTTGCGACTTTCCCGGCGGGGACGCCGCCGCCCTCTACCGGTCGGTGCACAGGCTGCTGGGTCTGCCGCCTGAAACCCGCCTGTTCATGTGCCACGATTACCCGCCTGAGGGCCGGTCCCCCGTCTGGGAAACCACGGTCGCCGAACAGCGCGCCAAAAATATCCATGTCCATGACGGCGTCAGCGAGGCCGAGTTCGTGAAGATGCGCACCGCCCGGGATGCCACGCTGGCCATGCCCAACTTGATCCTGCCGTCGGTGCAGGTCAACATTCGCGCCGGCGAGATGCCGCCGGCCGAGGGCAACGGGGTGTCCTATCTCAAGATCCCGCTCAATGCGCTGTGATCGGGGGCCGGTTTTTCATCCGGGACGGAGCGGCGCCCGCCGGAAAAGCAGCGGGAGATTGATATGAAGCAAGTGCAGAAACAGCCCCTGGACCCAATATGGAAAAACAGGCTGCGGGTCCGGACGACGACGCTTAGCAGCCCCGGGCATGACAAAGGACAGATGATGAAAAAATTGCAGTTTCCCGTTTTCCAGGCCTTGGTGCTGGGCTTGGCGCTCAGCGCAGGTTCGGCGCGCGCCGTCACAGCCGTCGAGGTGCCGGTGGTGCAGATCCGGGCGAAGGCGGTGCCCACGGGCTTCGAGCTCGACGGTGTGGTCCAGCCGGTGCAGCAAAGCACCTTGTCGGCGCAGGCGTCGGGACGTGTGGCGTCCCTGCTGGTGAAGGCGGGTGACCGCGTGCGTGCCGGGCAGTTGCTGGCCACCATTGATGATCGCGAGACCCAGACCGGTGTGCAGCGCAGCCAGGCGCAGGTGGCGCAGGCCGAGGCCGAGTTGCGCAATGCGCGGGCGAACGCCGAGCGTTCGCGTGAGTTGCAGGCCATGGGTTTTGTCAGCAAGGCCGCACTTGACACCGCCAATACGCAGCTCAACGCCGCCCAGGCCGGGCGCGACCAGGCTGCGGCGGGTTCCCGCCAGTCGGCACTGGCGCAGGGCTTCACGCGCGTGACCGCACCGTATGACGGCTGGGTGTTGCAGACCCTGAGCGAAGCGGGCGACCTGGCCATGCCGGGGACGCCCCTGCTGACGCTGTATGCGCCGCTGCCCTTGCGCGCCGTGGTGCAGGTGCCGGCGTCGCTGGGCGACATCGCCCGGTCGGCCAGTCAGGTGGAAGTCCAGGGTCCGGCCGGCAAGGCCGGCCCGCAGTGGCTGGTGCCGGTGGCGCGCAGCGTGCTGCCCTCGGCGGACCCGGTATCGCAGACCATCGAGTGGCGGCTGGAGCTGCCGACTGCCGGCGCGGGTGGGTTGGTGCCCGGCCAGCAGGTCCGTGTGCGTTTTGTCGGCGGCGCGTCCGAGCGCATGGTGCTGCCGGCCTCGGCCGTGGTCCGGCGCGGTGAGCTGACGGCGGTGTATGTTGTGGCCGGGCAGGGTTTCTCGCTCAGGGCGGTACGGCTGGGCGCCGACCATGGAACGGCTGGCGTGGAAGTCCTGGCAGGCCTGTCCGCCGGTGACAGTGTGGCGCTGGACCCGGTTCGCGCCGGCCTGTCCGGTGCCCGTCCGCAGACCGCTGCGCGCTGAGGTGGTCATGAACGATCACACACCTTCCGGCTCCACCCGCCTCGGCACATCAGGCCGCATGGCGGCGGCTTTCCAGTCCAATGCCATTACGCCGCTGCTGGCCCTGATGGCCTTGCTGCTGGGCCTGTTTGCCGTGCTGGTCACGCCGCGCGAGGAAGAGCCGCAGATCAACGTGACCATGGCCAACGTGCTGATCCCTTTCCCCGGGGCCAGCAGCGAAAACGTGCAGAACATGGTGGCCCGGCCCGCCGAGCAGGTGCTCAGCCAGATAGCCGATATCGAGCACACGTACTCGGTGGCCCGGCCCGGCCTGGCCGTGCTGACCGTGCAATTCAAGGTGGGCGTGCCGCGCACCGAGGCGCTGGTGCGCCTGTACGACGTGCTCAACGCCAACCAGGACTGGTTGCCGCGTGACCTGGGCACACTCACACCCATCGTCAAGCCCAAGGGCATTGACGACGTGCCGGTGCTGGCCGTCACGCTCTGGAGCGGCGATGCGCTGGCCGCCAACGATCTCGAGCGGGTGGCGCGCACCCTGGAGATGGAACTCAAACGCGTGCCGGGCGCGCGCGAGGTGCAGACTATAGGCGGCCCGGGCCGTGCCGTGCATGTGTGGCTGGACCCGGTGCGCCTGCGCGAACGCGGGGTCGATGTGCTGGGGCTCAAGCAGACGCTGGCCGCTGCCAATTTCGGCATGCCCTCTGGCTCGGTGATGGACCCTTCGGGCCCGATCCCGCAGATGCTCAGCGTGGAGACCGGCGAATTCCTCTCCTCCGCCGAGGAGATCGGTTCCCTGGTTGTCGGTGTCAGCAACGGCAAGCCGGTTTATCTGAGCGAGGTGGCCCGCATCGAGGCCGGTGCCCAGCTGCCGCAACGTTATGTCTGGTTCACGCCGGGCGCCGCCGTGACGGATGCCGGCCCGACGGCCGCGCCGCCACCGGCTGCGGGCCAGGTCTATCCGGCGGTGACGCTGACCGTGACCAAGAAGCCCGGCGAGAACGCCGTGGATGTGGCGCGTGCCGCCAATGCCCGACTCGAAGAGTTGCGCAACACGGTGATCCCGGCCAACATCCAGACCACCGTCACGCGTGACTATGGCGAGACCGCCGCGGAAAAAGCCAACAAGCTGATCCAGAAGCTGGCCTTTGCCACGGGCTCGGTGATCCTGCTGGTGGGTTTTGCCCTGGGACGCCGGGAGGCCGTGATCGTCGGCGCGGCCGTGATCCTGACGCTGATGGCCACGCTGTTTGCCAGCTGGGCCTGGGGTTTCACGCTGAACCGCGTGTCGCTGTTTGCGCTGATTTTTTCCATCGGCATCCTGGTGGACGACGCGATTGTGGTGGTGGAGAACATCCACCGACACCAGCAGCTCTTTCCGGAGAAGTCGCTGGTCGACATCATTCCCGGTGCGGTCGACGAGGTCGGCGGCCCGACCATCCTGGCGACCCTCACGGTGATCGCCGCGCTGCTGCCCATGGCCTTTGTGAGCGGCCTGATGGGCCCCTACATGAGCCCGATCCCGATCAACTCCAGCCTCGGCATGGCGATTTCACTGGCGATTGCCTTCACGGTCACGCCCTGGCTGGCGCTCAAACTCATGAAGCCGCACGGCCCGGGGCACGGGCATGAGGCCGCAGCAACGCCAGGCGGGCTGGGCCCCAGGCTGCAGCGCTTTTTCACGCGCATCCTCACGCCCCTGCTCGACAGCGCGCGCAAGCGCTGGTTGCTGCTGGCCGGCATCCTGGTGGCCTTGCTGCTGTCGGTCGGTCTGACCATGGTGCAGTGGGTGGTGCTCAAGATGCTGCCCTTTGACAACAAGAGCGAGTTCCAGGTGGTGGTGGACATGCCGGCCGGCACACCGCTGGAAAACACCGCGGCCGCCCTGCACGAGCTGGGCGCTTTCCTGGCGCAGCAGCCCGAGGTGCGCGACCTGCAGGGTTATGCCGGCACGGCCAGCCCGATCACCTTTAACGGCCTGGTGCGCCAGTATTACCTGCGTGCCGAGGCTGAGCAGGGCGACCTGCAGGTCAACCTGGTCGACAAGAAACACCGCAGCGACAAGAGCCATGTGATCGCCCAGCGCCTGCGCCCGGAACTGGAAAAGATCGGCGCGCGTCATCAGGCCCGGGTCAAGGTGGTGGAAGTGCCGCCCGGCCCGCCGGTCATGAGCCCGCTGGTGGCCGAGGTCTACGGCCCGGACGAGGCCGGCCGCCAGGCGCTCGCCCGGCGCATTGCCGCCGCCTTTGCGGCCACGCCCGACATCGTGGGCATCGACACCTCGCTCAAGGAGGACGCACCGCGCGCCCATCTCACGGTGCGTCGCCAACGGGCCGAGTCACTGGGCATTCCTGTGGCGGCGATTGCCCAGACGGTGCAGAGCGCACTGTTTGGCGCGGATGCAGCCTACATGCACGACGGCCAGTCCAAGAACCCGGTGCCGGTTCGCCTGCAGCTGCCGCTGGACAGCCAGGTGGGGCTCGACGCCTTGCTGGCGCTGCCGATGCGGGCCGCCAACGGCCGCCTGGTACCTCTTTCCGAACTTGTGCGTGTGGACCGGGGCGTGATCAACAAGCCGCTGTTCACCAAGGATCTGCTACCGGTCAGTTATGTGTTCGGTGACATGGCCGGCAAGCTCGACTCGCCGCTGTACGGCCTGTTCGGCATCCGGCCCAAGCTGGCCCAGGCGGCCCTGCCCAACACCGGGGAACTGGGCGAATACTGGATCAGCCAGCCCTCCGATCCCTACCGCCAGTACGCGGTCAAGTGGGACGGCGAATCGCAGATCACCTATGAGACTTTCCGCGACATGGGCACCGCCTACGGTGTGGGCCTGATCCTGATCTACCTGCTGGTGGTGGCGCAGTTCAAGAGTTACCTCGCGCCGCTGGTGATCATGGCACCCATTCCGCTGACCATCATCGGCGTGATGCCGGGGCACGCGCTGCTCAATGCCCAGTTCACGGCCACCAGCATGATCGGCATGATCGCGCTGGCCGGCATCATCGTGCGCAACTCCATCCTGCTGGTGGACTTCATCGAGCTGCAGGTCGCGCAGGGCATGGCCTTCAAGGAGGCTGTGGTGAGTTCGGCTGCGGTGCGCGCGCAGCCGATTGCGCTGACCGGCCTGGCCGCCATGATCGGCGCCTTTTTCATCCTGGACGATCCCATCTTCAACGGCCTGGCCATTGCGCTGATCTTCGGCATCCTGGTGTCCACACTGCTGACGCTGGTGGTTATTCCGGTTCTTTATTTCGCGCTGTACCAGCACCGGGTGGCCCCGCCGGCTGCGCGCATTGAAGCCTGAGCGACGGACTGATTTTTCAACCTGAACCAAGGAGACAAGACATGGCCAACATCATCATCATGGGTGCCGGAATAGGCGGCATGCCGGCTGCCTACGAAATGCGGGAGCTGCTTCCGCCCGAGCACAAGATCACGGTGGTCAGCGCGGTGGACTATTTCCAGTTCGTGCCCTCCAACCCCTGGGTGGCGGTGGGCTGGCGCACGCGGGACGACATCGTGCTGAAGATCGCCCCCCTGCTGGAGCGCAAGGGCATCGCCTTTGTGCCCAAGGCCGTCACCACCATCGACGCCGAGGCCAGGCGCCTGACGCTGGAAGGCGGCGACAGCCTGGACTACGACTACCTGGTGATCACCACTGGGCCCAAGCTCAGCTTTGACGAGGTTCCCGGTGCCGGCCCCCACGGCGGACACACCCATTCCGTGTGCACCGTGGCGCACGCCGAAGCATTCTGGGCGGAATACCAGGACTTCCTCAAGAATCCCGGCCCGGTCGTCATTGGCGCCATGCCGATGGCCAGCTGTTTCGGGCCGGCCTACGAATTCGCCTTCATCCTCGACGCCGACCTGCGCAAGCGCAAGCTGCGCCACCTGGTGCCCATCACCTTCGTGACCAGCGAGCCCTACATCGGCCACCTGGGCCTGGGCGGTGTCGGCGACAGCAAGTCCATGATGGAGTCGGAGATGCGCGGCCACGACATGAAGTGGATCACCAACGCCAAGACCACGCGTGTCGAGGACGGGAAAATGTTTGTCACCCAGGTCGATGACCTCGGCAATGTGTACAAGGAGCATGAAGTCCCGTTCAGGCTGTCCATGATGCTGCCGGCCTTCAAGGGCGTGGACGCGGTGGCGGCGGTGCCGGGGCTGTGCAACCCGCGCGGCTTTGTGCTGATCGACGAACACCAGCGCAGCAAGGCCTGGCCCAGCATCTTTGCGGCCGGCGTCTGCGTCGCCATCCCGCCGGTAGAGGTCACGCCTGTGCCGACGGGTGCGCCCAAGACCGGTTACATGATAGAGACCATGGTGACCGCGATCACCCACAACATCGCCGACGAAATTGCCGGCCGGCCGGTGCAGGCCAAGGCTACCTGGAACGCGATCTGCCTGGCCGACATGGGCGACACGGGCGCGGCCTTTGTGGCCCTGCCGCAGATACCGCCGCGCAACGTGAACTGGTTCAAGAAGGGCAAATGGGTGCACCTGGCCAAGATCGCGTTCGAGAAGTATTTCATCCGCAAGATGAAAACCGGCAACTCGGAGCCGGTGTATGAGAAGTACGTGCTCAAGCTCCTGGGCATCGTGCGCCTGAAATAAAAACCGTTTTTTTGTTTTTTTAACTCTCTGGAGAATTTCATGACCGTCGAACGTTACATCCGCATCATTGCCGGCCTCTTCATCCTGGCTTCGCTCGCACTCGGCATCGAGGGCAGCCCGCTGTTTGTGAGCAAGTGGGCCCTGGCCTTTACCGCCTTTGTGGGCTTCAACCTGTTCCAGTTCGGGTTCACCAACATGTGCCCGCTCGGCTTCATCCTCAAGAAACTGGGCGTGCCCGAGTCCAAGTTTTCCTGCGGTACCTGATCCTGTTCATCTTCAACCCGGAGGCGCCATGAGCGACACCCTCGTCCAGGTCAGCCTGGTTCAGCAGCACGACTACCGCTTTGACATCCAGTTTGGCGGAGCCATTCCGGTGCTGACCGGCGATGAACCGGCGCCCCTGGGGACGGGTCTCGGGCCCTCGCCGGTGCAGCTGCTCAGCGCCGCCGTCGGCAACTGCCTGAGCGATTCGCTGCTGTTTGCGCTGCGCAAGTTCAAGCAGGCCCCGGAGCCGATGCGCTGCGACATCACCTCGCAGGTGGGCCGCAACCCGGAAGGGCGCCTGCGGGTGCTGGCCATGACAGCGCAGATGACGCTGGGTGTGCCGGCTGCCTCGCTGCAGCACCTGGACCGCGTGCTCGAGCAGTTCGAGGCGTTCTGCACCGTCACCCAGAGTGTGGGACAGGGCATTCCGATCACCATCGAGATTTCCGACAGTACCGGTCAGCGCCTGAAATAAATCGTGCCGGTCTTCCACACCTTCCGCTTCCAGGCACAGGGGGATTCTTCATGAAAAGAGGCATCATCCCTTGCCGGGAAAGCGCAGGCTGCTATCAAAACAGTAGCATCAGGCGATGACTTCCAGCCTGCCTTCTTCTGCGGCTTCCTTCGCTGCATCTTTCGCCTTGTTGCCGCCCGACGATGCGCAGCGTGCCGTGTTGCACAACGAACTGCATGCGCGACCCTCGGCCCGCGTGCGGCTGCCGGCGCTCATCATCTACGTGGCGGTGCTCAATGCCGGCGTGACGCGCGAGCAGGAGTGCGCGCACCTGCGCCGCCTGCCGGGCCAGCAGGATTTGCCGCTGGACAGCCTGCAGGGCAACTTCCTGAGCCTGCGCTGCGAGGGTTACCTCGTCCAGTGGGAGCGGCACACCGAGTTCACGCGTTACGCCATCGTGCAGTCGCTGCCCGCCAGCGCGCTGTTGGGTGCCACCGAGCCGCCCCTGCTGTCGGCCCCGGTGGTCGCGCCGGGCTGGCTGCCTGGCATTCCCGGGAAAACGGTGGCCGCCATCCAACTGGCCATGGTTCATGGCGATCTGTCCGGCGAGGGGGCCCTGATGGCACAGGCGCTGGCCTGGTTCGGAGGCCGTGCCGTGGTGGCTTCGCAGCTGGGCAACGGACACTCGTGGGCGCTGACCGCATTTCACCTGGGCGTCGACGGTTTCGAGCGCATGTTGGTGATCGCCCCGCCGGTCATGACCGACATGCGTGCCGGCCGCATCTCCCAGCGCCTGCTGGAACTCGAAACCTACCGCCTGATGGCGCTGCGCGGCCTGCCCGTGGCCAAGGCGCTGGGCCCCATGCTGGCCGAGGCCGAAGGGCAACTGGCCGACATCACGGCGCGGCTCGAAAACAAATCGGCCTCCGACCAGGAGCTGCTGGACACCCTGGTGTCGCTGGCGGCCCGGGTGGAGCGCGCCACGGCCGAGCACAGCTACCGCTTCTCGGCCACGCGCGCCTACAGCGCGCTGGTCGGCCAGCGCATCGCGGAGCTGCGCGAGAAACCCATTTCCGGCACCCAGCTCCTGGGTGAATTCATGCAGCGCCGCCTGTCGCCGGCCATGGCCACGGTAGAGGCCACGGCACAGCGGCTGGCTTCCCTGTCCGAGCGGGTGTCGCGCACCAGCGCGCTGCTGCGTACGCGCGTGGACATTGCCACCGAGGTGCAGAACCAGCAACTGCTGGAAAAACTCACGCGCGGGCAGGAACTGCAATTGCGCCTGCAATCCACGGTGGAGGGCTTGTCGATTGCCGCCATCTCGTATTACGTGGTGAGCCTGTTGCTGTATGTGGGCAAGGCGTTCAAGGCTGCCGGTGCGCCCATCAACCCTGAGATCGCCGCCGGCGCCCTGATTCCGCTGGTCTTGTGGGGCGTGTGGCGCACCACGCGCCGCATCCACGAAAAAATTCGCGCACCATGAACTTCTGGGA
The DNA here is from genome assembly GCF_002278925.1 of Polaromonas sp. 39-63-25. Lineage (GTDB taxonomy): Bacteria > Pseudomonadota > Gammaproteobacteria > Burkholderiales > Burkholderiaceae_C > Polaromonas. Next base: position 208,468 of record NZ_NCJH01000002.1, on the reverse strand, counting down.
TCAGCGTTATTCCGGTCCGGACTACAAATACGGCACCAGCCCCAATACCTTTCTGCGTGAGCAGGCCGACCGCCTGACGCCGCCCGCCGACGTGCTGGTGCCGGGTGATGGCGAAGGACGCAATGGCGTCTGGCTGGCCCGGCAGGGGCACCGCGTGACGGCGGTGGACTATTCGGAGGTCGGCCTGAAGAAGGCGCGCGAACTGGCAGCCAGCCACGGTGTCGCGCTGACCACCATACTGGCCGACCTGGGTGAGTGGTCGCCCCCACCGGCTGCCTTTGACGCCGTGGTGCTGATTTACACCCACCTGCCGGGCGCCATCCGTTGCGCAGCCCACCGCCGCTTGGCGCTGGGCCTGCGCCCCGGCGGCTGGCTGGTGCTGGAGGCCTTTCATCCCGCACAACTGGCGCACACCAGCGGGGGCCCCAAAGACCCCGACATGCTTTACACCCCCGAGATGCTGGCCGGCGATTTTGCCGGCCTGCTGGCTCCGGTGCTGTCATGGGAGGGCGACACTGCCCTGTCCGAAGGCCCGGGCCATCAGGGCCCGGCCCATGTCACGCGCTGGGTTGGCCAGCGTCTGAGATGAAATTTTCTGCACCCCCGCAAGGGGTGCGTGCGAAACAGAGCCCAATTTTTTTATTCACTTGAAGCCAGGAGCTACCCATGAAAACCGCCCATGATCTCGTCGCCGCCGCCAAAACCCGCGTGCAGGAAATTACCGTGTCAGACGCTGAAACCGCCCTGCGCGATGCCGACGTGCTGGTGGACGTGCGCGAAGCCGATGAATACGCCGCCGGCCACCTGGCCGGTGCGGTCCTCGTCCCGCGCGGCCTGCTCGAGTTCAAGTTCAGCAGCACCCCGGCGCTGCAACCGCGCGACCTGAAGATCGTGCTGTACTGCAAGACCAGCGGACGCGCCGCCCTGTGCGGCGCGGCCCTGCACGAGATGGGTTACCTGAACGTGCAGTCGATTGCCGGCGGCTTCGATGGCTGGGTGGCGGCCGGCAAGCCGGTGGTCAAGCCGGAGGCACCGTCCTTTGAATGATGTCCTGCACGTTTGCCCGCGTGGCCCGCAGCGGCCGCAGGGAGTCTGGTCATGAGGTGGCTGGACCGCATTCCACTGGTCTGGCTGGTCGTCCTGGCGCTCTGGATGGCCGTGGCGCCGATCACGCCCGAACCGCACCTGATTGAAAAATTGCGGATGCTGGGCCAGGGCACGCTGTCCCGACCCCTGGACATCTTCGACCTGTTCATTCACGCCATGCCCCTGGTGCTGTTGGTTCTGCGACTCTGGCGCAGGGTGACCGCCGCACGCGCTGGCGCACGGGAGCCCTGAGCCTGCCGCGGCAGGTGTCCTGATTGTGATGAAAAGTGCCTTCAGACCTTGCCTGTATTGCGCCAGTAGCTATCTAATAGATAGCAAATTCTGGTCACAGGAAGTGCTTGTGCCACTGCCACGTTCCCTCACGGACCATGGCCTTGGCAGAGGCTGGGACGGTGCAGGGCGCGACCGCAGCAGATCCGGGTGCCATGGCGCTCGAAGGGGCCGGATGGCCCCCACGCCACCTTGATGCACGGCGTGGGGATGTCGACCAGAGCTCAGGCCAGATCGAAGCGGTCAGCGTTCATGACCTTGGTCCATGCGGCGACAAAGTCCTTCACGAACTTTTCCTGGTTGTCGTCCTGCGCATAAACCTCGGCATAGGCGCGCAGGATGGCGTTGGAGCCGAACACCAGATCCACCCGGGTGGCTGTCCACTTGACCTGACCCGTCTTGCGGTCGCAGATGTCGTACAGGTTTTTGCTGGTGGGCTTCCACGTGTAGGCCATGTCGGTCAGGTTCACGAAGAAATCGTTCGTCAAAGCACCTGCGCGATCGGTCAACACGCCGTGCCGTGTGCCGCCGTGGTTGGCGCCCAGAACGCGCAGGCCGCCCACCAGCGCCGTCATCTCGTGGGCGGTCAAGCCCATCAGCTGCGTGCGGTCGAGCAACAACTCTTCGGCACTGACCGCGTAGTCCTTCTTGAGCCAGTTGCGGTAGCCGTCATGGACAGGCTCCAGCGCTTCGAACGATTCGACATCCGTGGCATCCTGGGTCGCATCACCACGGCCCGCAGCGAACGCTACCGTGATGTCGAAACCCGCGGCCTTGGCCGCCTGCTCCACGCCGAGGTTACCGGCCAGCACAATCACATCCGCCACACTGGCGCCACTCCCGGTGGCAATGCCTTCAAGCACGCCCAGCACCCTGGCCAAGCGCGCGGGTTCATTGCCTTCCCAGTCTTTTTGCGGGGCGAGCCGGATGCGGGCACCGTTGGCGCCACCGCGCATGTCCGAACCACGGTAGGTGCGGGCACTGTCCCAGGCGGTGGTGACCATGTCGCTGACGCTCAGGCCGCTGGCTGCAATTTTTGCCTTCACCGCTGCCACGTCGTAGTCGGTGCGGCCTGCGGGTACCGGGTCCTGCCAGATCAGGTTTTCCTCGGGCACCTCGGGTCCGATGTAGCGGGCCTTCGGACCCAGGTCGCGGTGGGTCAGCTTGAACCAGGCGCGCGCAAAGACTTTCGAGAAGTAGTCGGGGTCCTTGTGGAAACGCTCGGCAATGACCCGGTAGGCCGGGTCCATCTTCATGGCCATGTCGGCATCGGTCATCATGGGCATGCAGCGGATAGAGGGGTCTTCCACGTCCACCGGCATGTCTTCTGGCCGGATGTTCACCGGCTTGTACTGCCAGGCGCCAGCCGGGCTCTTGGTAAGTTCCCAGTCATAACCGAGCAGCAGCTGGAAGTAGCCGTTATCCCACTGGGTCGGATGGGTCGTCCAGGCGCCTTCGATGCCGCTGGACATGGTGTCGCGGCCAATGCTGCGGGTGGTTTTGTTCATCCAGCCCAGGCCTTGTTCGTCCACATCGGCGCCCTCGGGGACGGGGCCCAGCAGTTTGGCATCGCCATTGCCATGGGATTTGCCAACCGTGTGCCCCCCGGCGGTCAGGGCCACGGTTTCTTCGTCGTTCATCGCCATGCGCAGAAAAGTCACGCGAACGTCTTGCGCGGTTCTGAGCGGGTCAGGCTTGCCGTCGACGCCTTCCGGGTTGACGTAAATCAGGCCCATCATCACGGCGGCCAGCGGGTTTTCCAGATCGCGCTCGCCGGAGTAGCGGCTGTTTTCGCTGCCGCTGGGGGCCAGCCATTCTTTTTCGGAGCCCCAGTAGATGTCCTCTTCCGGATGCCAGATGTCGGTCCGGCCAAAGGCAAATCCGAAGGTCTTCAGGCCCATGGATTCATAGGCCACAGTACCGGCCAGGACGATCAGGTCGGCCCAACTGAGCTTGTTGCCGTATTTTTTCTTGATGGGCCAGAGCAACCGACGCGCCTTGTCCAGGTTCACGTTGTCGGGCCAGGAGTTCAGCGGCGCGAAGCGCTGGTTGCCTGTGCCGGCGCCGCCGCGGCCGTCGGCGATGCGGTAAGAGCCGGCCGAGTGCCAGGCCATGCGAATCATCAGGCCGCCATAGTGGCCCCAGTCAGCGGGCCACCAGTCCTTGCTGTCGGTCATGAAGGCGGTCAGATCCTTCTTGAGCGCTGTGACGTCGAGCTTTTTGACTTCTTCCCGGTAGTTGAAGTCCTCGCCCATGGGGTTGGTCTTGGTGTCGTGCTGATGGAGGATGTCCAGGTTCAGCGCCTTCGGCCACCACGCCATGTTCGAGTTGCCGGTGGCCGTGTTACCGCCGTGCATCACCGGGCATTTGCCAGCAGTGTTCAGATTCTTCAGGTCCATATAAATCTCCGTTCATGGCATCGTCAATTGAAGTTCGCCAAAGTGAGACGATCTGCTGTGAAGAGCCTGTCGTACCGCACTGTTTGAAAGATTTCAAACACCGCGTGCCACCTTTTCGATCGAAGATTCAGTGTACTTACCGGGAGGCGTTTTGAATGTCATTTTTAACAATCGCCCCGATAGTCCAGGGGCAGGAAGCCCACACGGCGAGCGGCAAGTTTCAATGCGCGCCAATGTTTCAGCCGGGCTGTTGTTAAAGGACCGCCAGCGTCGGCTGGAACAGCACTCCCCGGTCGTTGCAGGGCGGCGTTCCTCTCATCATGAACTGTTTGGGCCAGGTCAAGCTTTGAACACCCAGGCGCGCTGATATGTGCATCAGCCAGCCTACGATAGCGTCTCTGTCTGGCACCTGCCGCCGAACCTGATGCGTAATCATGAAGATCCAGTTGACCCCATGGACTGCCGCCATTGCTGGCGCCGCCGCCGCATGGACGCTTGACAACGGCCAGGTGATTCAAGTGCAGTACCTGCGGACCGAAGCTCAACTGCGCCAGGCCCTGGCCCTTTTTCCTTGATGCTCCTCACAAGCGCCATCGCATTGATCAGCGCGCTGGCGCTGCGCCGCGGTGCCCACGCGCTCATCTTGCGCGGGCTGCGGGCGCCACGGCTGGCGCACCAACGCACGCCGGGTGATGTGGGGCTGGCCGCCGAGGTGGTGCGCTTGCCCACGGCGCAGGGCAAAACGCTGTTTGCCTGGTTTGTGCCGGTACCCGGCCAGACGCCAAGCCCGGCGGTGGTGGTGATGCACGGCTGGGGCGCCAACGCCAGCCTGATGTTGCCAGCGTTGGCGCCACTGCACGCTGCCGGTTTTGCCGTGCTGCTGGTCGACGCCCGCTGCCACGGCCAGAGTGACGACGCAACGTTTACCTCGCTGCCCCGGTTTGCGGAAGACATTGAAGCCGGTCTGGACTGGCTGCACCAGCAAGCGCACATTGACAAGAGGCGCCTGGCTGTCATGGGCCACTCGGTGGGCGCCGGAGCCGCCCTGCTGTGTGCAACGCGGCGACCGGATGTGCAGGCTGTGGTAAGCCTGAGTGCCTTCGCCCACCCCCGCGACATCATGCGCTCGCTACTGGCAGAGGCGCGTATTCCTTACCCCGTGCTGGGCTGGTACGTGATGCGCCATGTGCAGGCGGTGATTGGCGCGCGCTTTGATGACATTGCCCCACTGGCCAGCATGGCCCGCCTGCGTTGCCCGGTGTTGCTGGTGCATGGCACTGACGACGCCGTGGTGCCCTTTGGCGATGCCCAGCGGCTGCAGGCTGCCGGGTCGCCCGGCCAGGTGCAGTTCCTGGCTGTCACCGGCGGGCATGATCCCAGCACCGCGCTGGCGGTGCATCTGCCGGCACTGATCGGGTTTTTGCGGCAGGCCATTTCAGGAGCCCTACCCGGGCCGCCCGCTGCATTGGTTGCCAACTACACCGATTCGCCAGGGCTTTAGCACGGCTGGGACGAGATCAGCACTTGCGTAGCAGGGTGACACGCATCGGGCGCGCGAAGTGTGCCCCGTCCGCTGTCATGTGCGACTCAAAGCGTTCACGTACAGCCTGCAAGGTAGGGGCGTCCAGCCGGTGATCGACGAATGTCACGCCGATCATGCGCTGTTCGAACTCGGCAAAGTCGCGGTAGTGCACCGGCATGTCGAAGAAGGTTTCGGTCACTTGCTCCCATGCGCCTGAAGCCACCGCTTCGCGCACTGCGCGCAACGCTGCGGCACGCACCTGCTCCTCATCGTGGAACAGGCGAATGACCTCGTTCAGCGCTCCGGAAAACACCGGTTCTGAAATATAGAGCAGGCCTTCCGGTCGCAGCACACGGTGCACTTCCGCCAGCGCTTGGCGCAGCTGATCCAGCGGGACATGGTGCAAGGATTTCAGCATCAGCGCCAGATCGAAACCTTGCGCCTCAAAGGGAATGGCCTGCGCACCCGCCTGAACGAATTGCAGGCGCTGCTGCGGGTTGAGCAGGTTCTTGGCGTGTTGGCGCTCGTCCACCTCCAGCCCTGTGACTTCGCACCTTGGCCATCGAGCCAGCAACTGGCGCGACAGGTGTGCGGCACCGCAGCCCAGTTCGATGATCTGCGGGTGCTGGTTCAGGTCGACCAGCGATTGCAGCAAGTCGAGTTCGTCGGTGATCAGTGGTGTGTTCATGCAGTGAAGTCGTGATGAATCGATTGGACCCGGAGTTTGCAGGCAAATGACATGAAGTTTGTGAAAAATATGGATCTAGCGCTCGTGTTTATTGGTTATATAGCTATATTAAGAGTAGCAAACGAATGCCTGTTTCCACGCAGGTTGTCATTGGCAGTTGTTGTGGAGTTTCCATTTTTCCTCGTGCCCGATGGCTTTGGCGAACTCCGGCACCTTGCAGCGCTGCGCATCGGCCGGGTTGTCTGATTCGGTGGGCGAGGCCGGGTTAGCAGGCGCGGCGTGTTGCGATGGCGGCCCGCCGGTGCGGTACACCGCCTGTGCCACGGTTGCGGTCAGCCCGGCAAACACCACCACCACCGCCACTTGGGCCAAGCTGACTTTTGAGCCAGTGCCAGCGGGAATCTCGCACACACCACCGGGGCAGAGCTGGGCCTTGTCTTTGTTGAACACGTTGTAAAGCTTGCACCCGATGCAGATACCGAACGCCGATTCAAAAAACATCAGAGTGAGACAAGCACCGCAGACCAGCAGGTTGATGGGCCCCACCACGCTGTTAAGCACCATCAGGTACAACATGACCAGCGCCAGCACAAAACCGATGGCCCACGCAAAGCGCTTTTGCGGCGCGCCCACCCATTCTGGTTGTTGCTTGCGCACGGCCCATTGCCCCAGGATGAGGCTGGGCGCGTGGATTGGATTGATGAAGATCCGTATGCTGAAGTCCATCAAAAAAACCACTACAAAAACCCGCGTGGGCAGAAAGTTCCCCAGTAGCCAGGCGTTCATGAATGCAATCATGGCAAAGAAGAAAAAAATGCCGGCGCTGGCACGCACGGCCCGCTCGTTGAGAACGGGCACCAGGTAGTCCGGGTGGTCCTGTCCAAACTGGAATATGGCTTGTTTCATGGAATCTCAATTCATAAGCAATTTCTTAATTATTGCTGAATCCGGGCCCAAATCTCTGGGGAACCCACAGCTTTGTCCAACGCTACTCAAGTGCCTTGAGCTTGCGGTAGAGCGAGCGCTCGCTGATGCCCAGCTTCTGTGCCAGCTCCGCGCGACTGCCGCGATGGCTGGCCACCAACTGATGCAGAGCCTTGCGCTCGATGGTCTTGAGCGAGCCAGTTGCCAAGGTGGCGTGCGCCAGGCCGCGGGCGTCAGTGTCGGCGGCGGGGACTTGCGGCTGGCGCTGCAGTGCGTTGACCGGGCGCCGGCCCGACATCAGCGCCTGCTCAACATGAGCGACCTCCAGCGTATCGCCATCACATAGCAAGGCCGCCCGCTCCAGAAGGTTTCTCAACTCACGTACATTGCCGGGGAAGTCCTGCACTTGCAGCAAATGCAGGGCAGGTTCGCTGATCTGCAGCTTGCGCTGTGGCGCCACGCGCGCCAGCAGGGCCGCTGCCAACAGGCCAATGTCCTCGCGCCGCTCGCGCAGGGCGGGCAGGTGGATGGGGAAAATGCTCAGCCGGTAGTAGAGGTCTTCACGGAAACGTCCCTCGGCCACCATGCGCTCCAGGTCGCGGTGGGTGGCGGCGACCACGCGGATGTCGGCATGGCGCAGCTCGGTGCTGCCGACGCGGCGGTAGGTGCCGGTCTCCAGCAGGCGCAGCAGCTTGACCTGCATGGTCAGCGGTATGTCGCCGACCTCATCGAGAAACAGCGTGCCGCCGCTGGCGGCTTCCACCAGGCCGGCTCGGGCTGTGTTTGCGCCGGTGAAGGCACCCCGTTCGTGGCCGAACAACTCGGACTCAAACAGGTTGTCGGGCAGGCTGGCACAGTCCACCGCCACCAGGGCCCGCTGGGCGCGCGGACTGGTCTCATGCACCGCCCGGGCCACCAGTTCCTTGCCCGTGCCTGATTCCCCGAGCAGCAGCACTGTGGCCTGCGACGGTGCAACCCGCGCGACCAGCGCCAGCATGTGCTGGAAGGCCGGCGCGCGCCCGATCAGGCCCTGGGCCGCAGGCTGGCCCTGCGCCGCGCGCTGCGTCGCGATTTTCTCGACAAAAAAAGTTTGCCGGCCCTTGTGGTCTCGCAGCGGCGCGAGCTCGATGTTGACGTACTCCTCGCCCCGTGGCGTGTGATGCAGGTGCAGCACCCGCTCACGCTGCCCGGATTCGCGCGACTGGGCCAGCGGACAGGACTCGCCGGCCTGGTCGCAAGGAACGCTGAAGTGGTGCGAGACCTCATGGCAGAGCTGGCCCGCGACCTCGCGCCCGGCGCTGAACTGGCGGCGGTAGGCGGCATTGGCCGCAAGGATGCGGTACTGCGCGTCGAGCAGGATGTGAGGTTCGGCCAGGCCTTCGAGGTAGGACGCCAGTTCCGGCAGGGGTTGCGCGGCGAGGTTTTTCATGCTGCCAGCAGTGTACTGCCGGCTGCCAGAAACTGCCAGAAACTGCCAAAAATGACAGTCGTGACGGAGCCGGACATTCGGTGAACAAGCAGCAGCCCTTGATTGAATTGGCTTTTTTCCCCAGAGCCGGGGCGGCACGTTTCTTGAGAACAGGGTGATGGCCAAACACGGCGAAAGCGCAGTGCCTTCACCGTGACACGGCAGAGGAACATCATGACACCGGCTTTCACCTTTCCTGAACTACCAGCCAGCCCGGCCCCTGCCGGCGACATGCCTGCCCACGATGCGGAGCGCCGCCAGGTGGTGCTGCTTGCCGCAGCGGTGGCGGGTGTGGGCATGGCGGCCGTCGCTGTCCCTTTTGTCTCGAGTTTCGCGCCCAGTGAGCGTGCGCGAGCCATGGGTGCCAGCGTGGAAGTCGATATTTCCGACATACCGCCCGGCGGCATCAAGACCGTGGAGTGGCGCGGCAAGCCGGTGTGGATCATGCGCCGCACGCCCGAGATGCTGGCGAGCCTGCCCTTGCTCGATGCCAGCCTGGCCGATCCCGGCTCCAGAAAAGCCCAGCAGCCCGACTACGCGCGCAACCCGCAGCGCTCCATCCGACCCGAGGTGTTTGTGGGTGTGGGCATATGCACCCACCTGGGTTGTTCGCCCAACCAGGTGCCCGCCGGCGCCGGCAACCCCAGCCTGGGTGCGGACTGGGCAGGCGGATTTTTCTGCCCCTGCCATGGCTCAACCTTTGACCTGGCCGGGCGGGTGTTCAGGAACAAGCCGGCGCCCACCAACCTGGAAGTGCCGCCGCACCGATACATCGCTGACGGCAAGCTGCTGATCGGTGAAGACAGTAGCGGTTCGGCCTGATTCAGTCAAAATCGGCCCTGGCGACCGTGGATATTACGCTGACGCTATAAAAACAGGAGCGTTCGCGGAGCTCCTCGCCGCGCTTTCAGGGAGCAGCAGCCGGATAACCGACCGTCTGCGACAGCAGGACCTGCTGGTCATGGCTCAGGCCCAGCGCGTCGGCGATGGCGGCGCGGTCTATCCAGGCGCGTATCACCGTGGCCAGGCCGCTGCTGGCCGCAAACAGGTAGACGTTCTGCGTGATGGCGCCGGCGGCGACATGGGCGTAGGCCTCGCGCTGCCCGGCCGGCACCAGCGACATGCGCGGGTGGTTGGCGACGTAGACCAGGTCCATGGGCGCCTCATCCACGAAATCCTGGTAGCCGGTCACACGCCGCAGGTCGGCGCCGGCGACCAGCTGCAGTTGATGCCCGGCGGCGTCGTAGAAATAGGTGCCTTCAGGCAAGGCCACATAAATGTCGATTTCCTGCGCGTTGAGGGCCGACGGCGCGGTGCGTCCGCCATCGGTCCGGTTGACGCCGCAGGCGGCCCAGAGCAGGCCCGACAGCAACTCGAGCGGCAGCGGGTCAGGCTTGTAGTCGCGGCGCGACTGGCGCTGGGCCAGGGCCTGCATCAACGGCAGCCCGGCCTGCCGGTCGGGCGGCGGCAGGCTGATCTGGGCCGCCGCGTTGCCCAAGGCCGGCTGCGGTCGCAGTTTGCCCATCATGCCGAGGGCGAGCTTGGTCAGGGTGGTCATGTCGTTGCTCCTTGTGTCTGTTTCTGCCTAAACCGCTTTGGTCATGTAGCCCATCCACGGCCAGTAGGTCAGCGCGAAGATGACCAGCAGCGCCATGGCGGCCAGCGTGATCACCAGGCCGGTGCGCACGAAGTCGCGTGCGTCGAAGGTGTCCGTGCCGTAGGCGATCATGTTCTGCGGCGCGTTGACTGGCAGGATGAAGCCGAAACTCACCACGAACTGCAGCAGCATGGTCATGCCGATCACGTTGATGCCCGGCGTCTGGACCGCCGTCAGCACGCTGATGATGATGGGGATCATGGTCGAGGCCAGCGCCGTGGCGCTGGCAAAGCCGAGGTGGATCACGATCAGGAACAGCGACAGCAGCATCAGGATCGCAAACGCGCTGGCCTGCTGCAGCCCCAGGTGCTGGACGATCAGGTTGGCCAGCCAGCCGGCCGCGCTTGTTTTCAGCAGCGCGGTGCCCACGCTGATGCCGACGGCAAACAGGATCACCGTGCCCCAGGGGAAGCCGCGCTGCGACTCCTTCCAGTCCATCACGCCCAGGCGCGGCACCAGCATCAGGGCAATGGCCGCGATGGTGGTCGAGGAGGTGTCGAAGTTGTGCAGTACTTTTTCGGTGGCCCAGAAGCCCAGCAGCACCAGCACGATGACCAGCAGCTTCCATTGCCGCAGCGTCATCGGCCCGATCGCTTCGAGTTGTTGCCGGATGGTGGCCTGGCCACCTGCAATTTCCTTCATCTCCGGTTTCATCAGGCGGGTCATGATGAAATACACCGCCACGCTCAGCACGGCCGAAAAGGGCGCACCGGCAATAAACCACTCGGTCCAGCTGATACTGGTGCCGAACTGCTTCTCGATGAAACCGATGGCCACCATGTTTTGTGCCGCCGCCGTCTTGATGCCGATGTTCCAGACGCTGGCGGTTTGCGCCGCGGTGATCACCAGCAGGCCGGCAAAACGGCTGCGCCTGTCGACCTTGAAAGCCAGGATGAAGCCCATCATGATGGGCACCAGGCAGGCGACACGCGCCGTGGTGCTGGGCACGATGAAGGAGAGCAGGAAACCCGTCACCATGGCGCCGATCACGATGTGGTTGGTACCCGCGTCCACTTTCGACAGAACCTTGAGCGCGATGCGCCGGTCCAGCCCGGTGGCAGACATCGCCGCGGCAATGAAACAGGCCGCAGCTACCAGCGCCACGGCGCTGTTGGAAAACCCGGACAGGGCCAGGCCGAGCGCGGCGCCGGTGCCCATGTCGGGGCCGGCGGGCCTGGCCGCATCGGGTGCATAGGCCAGCAGGAAAATCATGAGCGCGCCTATGACCACCGAGCTCACGGCGTAGTCGAGCGCCTCGGTCATCCAGACAATCACGGCAAAGGCCAGGATGGCCAGCATCACCTGCCCGGCCGCGGGCAGGCCCTGCAGTGCCGGCATCCAGACGATGGCCAGCAGGGCCGCCAGGGCGGCGACCAGGCCGACCCGCTTGACGATGTCGCTGCCGGGCTTGCCGGGCGCGGGAGTGATGGGGGGCGCAAGGGGTGGCGCCATGGGTGCAGGGTTCATGGGGGTCTTTCCTGAGTGGATGGAGTGGGGTTGGCCATTCATCCCTTGTTGATCTTATTGAGCGCGTTGTCCGAGCCGCCGCAGTTTGGCCAGCCAGCGGCCGGCGTCGTTCGCCTTGAAGTTGCCGGCCATGCCGATCAGCGTTTCATGCACGGGGGCAATGCCGACGAAGCCGAGGATGTTGCGCTCCAGTGACTTGACGCTGTGCGCGCGGAAATACCAGCGGTACACCAGGGCCGGCATGCCCATGGTCACGACAACACGGGCCGAACGGCCTGTCAGCCCTTTTTTGGTGAAGGTCGCGTGGCCCGTATCGTGCTCGAAGGCAAAACCGGGCCTGGCGACCTGCTCCAGAAAACCCTTGAGCAGGGCCGGCATGCCGCCCAGCCAGAGAGGAAAGAACAGCACGATGTGTTCGGCCCATCGGATGTCCACCTGCGCCTGCTTCAAGCCGGCGGGCAGCGGGTCTTCCTCCCAGGCCTGCTGGCTGCGCAGCAGCGGGAAATCGAGTTCGGCAACCTGGATGACACGCACGGTATGTCCCGCTTCTTTCGCGCCCTCGGCATAGGCGGCCGCCAGCGCGTGGCACAGGTGGGGCATGGTGGAATCGGGATGGCCCTGGATCAGAGCGATGCGTTTCGCTGTCATTGTTTGGCATCCTTTTTGTCGGCGCAGAGCGCGCGCACGGCGCGGGCCAGCAGCGGGGCCATGCGTATCGCGTTGGAAGGGTGCGTGATGGTGTCGCAGGTCAGCACACGCGTGACGCCTGCTTCGAGCAGCTGGCGTTGAGCCTCGGCGTCGAAGAGCGCATGCACACCTATGCACAGCGGCGCACCCAAGCCGGCTTTTTTAAGGAGCCGCGTGGCGGCCAGCATGGTTTGCCCGGTAGAAATGATGTCGTCGAGCAGCACCGGGGTCCGTCCCGGCCAGCGTTCGCGGCCGGCCAGCCGGACACCCACATCGCGGTCGCCCCGCCGTGTCTTGGCCAGCACGGTCCAGGGGGCGCCGGCCAAGCCTGCCACTTCGGCGACCCATTGTTCGCTTTCCTGGTCGGGTCCGATCAGCCAGGGCGCTTCCACGTGGCTGCGCAGCCAGCGCGCAATCAACGGTGCGGCCGGGATGACCTGCGTGCGGATGCTGTACACCTCGCCCAGGCTGTGGATGCGGTGCAGGTGCGGGTCCACGGTGACCAGAAAGTCCAGCGAAGCGGACAGCAGCCGGGCATAGCTGTGGGAGGTCACCGCTTCGCCAGGCTTGAAACGTTTGTCCTGTCGCATGTAGGCCAGGTAGGGCGCGACCAGTCCGACCTGCCGGGCGCCCAGCTCACGCGCCGCGTCGGCGGCAAAAATCAGCGGCAGGGTCTTGCCATCGGGCTGGTCCAGGCTGCCGGCCAGCACCACGCAGCGGCCTTTGACCGGCGCATCGATACGCACCCCGGTTTCGCCGTCGGGAAACCGGTGCAGTTGCAGGCTGGCGTAGTCGCAGCGCAGGCGGCTGGCGAGGCCGGCCGCGAGCTGCTCACCACCGGGGATGGCCAGGACCAGCATCAGGCCTCTTCCATCACATGCACCGCTTCGGCCTGGGAGGTGGCGTACTCCAGGGCATAGGCGAGTTCGCCCGGCGTTGCCGCATGCAGCGTGAACAGCGGCTGGCCGCGCTCGACCACCGTGCCGAGCTGCACATTCATGTCGATGCCCGCACACGCCGCCGAAGGGGCGCCGGCCAGTTTGGCGATGCGCGCCAGGCGCCGGTTGTCGATGGCGATCACGGTGCCGCCATGCCGGGCCCGCACGGCTTGCTGGTGGGTGGCCACCGGTGGCTCGCGCAGGCCGCCCTGCGCCTCGCAGATCTCCTGGAATTTTTGCCAGGCGCGGCCGTCTTCCAGTACTGCGGTGGCCTGGGCCAGGCCGGCCCCGGCGGGTGCCGCGCCACCGAACTCGAGAATCTGCCCGGCCAGCTGCAGCGCACGCAGCGCCAGGTCGGCCGGAGCCCGCGTTTCGCGGCGCAACACGGCCAGCACGTCGCGCGCCTCCAGCGCGGGGCCGATGCCGCGGCCCACCGGGGCCACGCCGTCGGTCTGCACCACACGCACCTGCATGCCCAGTGCCTGACCGACCTGCTCGAGCTGCTGCCCCAGCAGGTGGGCCGCGTGCGCGCTGCGAACCTTGGCCGTCAGCCCGACCGGCATGTCGATCAGCACATGGGTGGCGCCGGCCGCGGCTTTCTTGGACAGGACCGAGGCGACGAGTTGCCCCTGGCTGTCCAGGTCCAGCGGGCGCTCGACGCGAATCAGGATGTCGTCCGCGGGGCTGAGCCGCACGGCTCCGCCCCAGACAATGCAGCCGCCGGTGCGGTCGACCACGCGCCGGATCTGTGCCACGTCCAGGTCCACCGGCGCCAGCGTCTCCATGGTGTCGGCGGTGCCTGCAGGCGAGGTGATGGCGCGTGAGGAGGTCTTGGGCATGCGCAGCCCGCAGGCCGCGATGATGGGCACGATGATCATGGTGGTGCGGTTGCCGGGCAAGCCGCCCACGCAGTGTTTGTCCATGACCAGGCCCTTGCCCCAATGGATGCGCTCGCCCACGTTGACCATGGCGCGGGTCAGCGCGATGGTTTCCTCCGTGTCCAGATGGTCGCCGGCGCAGGCGGTGACGAAGGCCGCGAGCTGCAGGTCCGAGTAACGCCCGGCTGCCACGTCCGCGATTACCGCGTCGATGGCGACCTGGCCGAGGCGGCGGCCGTAGACCTTGGCGCGCACATGGCTCAGCGATTCGAGCGGTGCGGGATGGTGCAGGGAGATTTCTTCCCCCGGCTGCGCATGAAGCAGGCGCCAGGCCGCTTCGGACAGGCCGGCTTCGTCGACCGCGAGAAAGTCTCCGGTCACCACATTGAGCGTGGCCACGATGGTGTAGCCATTGAGCCGCAGTTCCACACGCGACCGTGCCTCGAAGCCTTCCGAGTGGCAGATGGGACAGTCGCGGTGCATGTAGAGCACCGGTTCCTGGTAGGTGTCGATGCCCAACCTGCGCAGCCGCAGCCGGTTGACAGCGGGAGGGGCAGGGGACGGTGTTGCTTGCATGGAGATCCTTCGCGCCACTGTAGGCAAGGCGAGTATCGCTGGCCTTGATAAAACGCAAGTCCGGCTTCCGTGCCGGGGGCTCACCGGTGGAAGATCACGCGGGTTTGTCTGGTGCCATAGGGCGCACAAAAGAAAGCTCGTCCCCCGACAGGGGTTCCACGACTTCCCGCACGTGTTCAAGCACCGTCACGTTGGCCTCCGAGGCATCGCCGCGGCGGGCCAGCAGGCGTTCACGCAGCACGGGCAAGGGCGCCTCGCAGTGCACGATGGAAAACGGCACACCCAGGTTTTGTGCCAGTGCGTGCGCCTGGTCCCGTTCGGTGCGACGCGGGAAAGCCGCGTCGAGGATCACCGGATAACCGGCCTGCAATGCCGTGCGCGCCAGGCCGAACAGCTGCGCATAAGTGCGCGCAGTGGTGTCCGCGTTGTACAGGTCCAGCCCCCGGGCTCGCGAATCCTCCAGCATGCCCAGGCCGTACAGGCGCTTGCGCTCCACGTCCGAGCGCAGACGGATCGCGCCCTCCTGCTCTAGAAGGCGCTGCGAGACCCAGGTTTTTCCCGACCCCGGCAGGCCGTGCATGATGGACAGCCCGGCCTTGCCCGGCCGGGCCCAGGCCAGCGCCGTCGCCAGGTAGCGGCGGGCTGCGTCGCTCCCGGCGCTGCGCAGGTGCTCCACCTGGGCGCGGACCAACGCCCGGTAAACCACGGAAAAGCGCAGTGCAGGCAGGCCGGCGTGGTCGCCCGTCCGGTCCAGCCAGGCATTGAGGAAGCGAAAACACAGGTCCTGCCGCTGGTGGGCAGCAAGGTCCATCACCACGAAGGCCGCATCGTCGAGAATGTCGATCCAGCGCAGTGCCGGGTCGAACTCGATGCCATCGAAGGCCGCGACATGGTCTTCAAGACGCACCACGTTCGCCAGATGCAGGTCGCCATGGCATTCGCGCACATGCCCGTCCGCCTGGCGGGAGCTCCACAAGGGCGCCAGTGCGTCGGCCTCCGCCGTCAGCCAGGTTTGCAGCGCCGACAGCGCGGCTTCGTCAGCCAGCGGCCGCGCGCCTTCGAGCGCGGCCAGCGCGATGCCCCGGCGCTGGTCGGCGCCGGAAAAATCATCCGCGGCAGTGGCACGCGGCGCATTTTCATGAAAATCGGCCAGCAAGGCGGCCAGCTGATCGACGTCCTTGTTGTCCAGGGTGCCTGCGGCGATTCTTTCGCTGAAGAGCGCTCCCGGGGGAAAGCGGCGCATGCGCACCGCGTATTCCAGCACCGTCCCGGCACCGTCGATGTTGGGCGACGCGGGCCCGCCGGTGATGGCTGTGACGCCCAGGTACAGCCCGGGCGCCAGCCGCCGGTTCAGCCGGACCTCTTCCTCGCAGAAATGGCGCCGGGCTTGCAGGCTGCTGTAGTCGACGAAGGGCAGGTGCACCGGCTTCTTGATCTTGTACGCGGTGTCCGCGGCCAGCAGCACCCACGAAATATGGGTCTCGATCAATTCGGCGTGCAAGGCGCCGGCCAGCGTGGTGACCAGGGCGTGGGCGGCGTTCAGCGCAGCGTTGGAAGTCGGCATGGTGCGATCGGTATCACGGTCAGGGCTTGCGTACTTGTACCCTGCTGCCGTCACGCAGTGTGGCGGGCGGGTAAACAATCACGGTCTGGCCTTCGGTCAGGCCGCTGCGCAGCCAGGCCTCGTTGTTGTTGCGCGCGCCGACCTCGACCGGCTGCAGCCGCGCTTCACGACCGTCCAGCCGGTAGACCGCCATGCCCTTGCCGTGGGGGAACAGCGCCCCCAGAGGCGCGAGCACGGCCTGCTCGACACTGGCCGTAATGATCCGCACCGATACCCGGAAGCCGTCGCCCATGCTGCGCCATGCTTCGGGCGGGTTGCTGACGTCGATCAGTACATTGACGCGCTGCTCTTCGATGCCCAGCGCAGAGACCTTGGTGAAGGCCGCCGGTTCCACGCGGCGCACCACGCCCTCGACGGGCGGCCCGCCCCAGCGCTCGATCACCACGCGGCGCCCGGCCGTGGCCTGCACGGCGTCGGTGGTCAACAGTTCGCTGATCACCTCCATCCGCTGGGGGTCGCCTATGTCCAGCAAGGCGGCACCGGCGGCAAGGGTGGCCTCGCTGGGCTGCGGCACGCGCAGCACCACCCCGCTGACCGGCGAACGCACGCTCAGCGGCCGGGTGCTGCTGCTGCCGGCAGCGGCCGGTTGCAGCGCCGCCGCGGCCTGGGCCTTTTCCTGCACCGCCATTTCACGCTCCGCGTCCGCCACCTCCAGTTCGCGGCGGGCGCCCGACTGGGCCAGCCGGACCGCATCGAGCTTCGAGGCCGACAGGAATCCTTCACCGGCGAGTTTCTCGGTGCGCTCCTTTTCCAGTTGAGCCTCCTGCAGGGAAATTCTGGCGCGCGCCACGCGGGCCGAGGCGCGCTCCACCCCGGCAGCGGCCGCTTTCAGCCGCGCTGTCGCTTCGCGCACGCTGCGTTCATCGACCATCGATGACATGACCGGCGTCAGCACGGCCACGACGTCGCCAGCGGCCACAGGGTCACCCTCGCGCAGCACCATGCGTGCCACGCGTGCGGCCACCGGCGCCGAGACGGTGTAGCGGTCCTTGATCCGGGTGCGTCCATCCTCCTCGATCGACTGCTCGAAATGCCCCTGTTTGATTACAGCGGTTTCGACTTCGACGGGTCGCGGCGAAAAGGCCCAGACCAGCGCCGCAAGCACGGCGACGCCTGCCGCTATCCATAGCCAGGTTGTCTTTTTCAGTTTCAGCACATTCATTCCCTGTTTCCCCTGTTCCTTATTCCCTGGTCTTGAGCGCAGCCACCATGTCGAGCCGGTCGATCCGCCGTCGCACCACCAGGGCGCTGGCCACGCCGGCGGCGACCACGCAGATGGCCGCCCAGGCATAGGTTCGCGGCTGGATCACCACTGGAAACTGGAACTGGTCGGATTGGAGCAGTTCCGCGATCAGGTGTACCAGGCCCCAGCCCATCAGCATGCCCAGTGGCAGTGCAATGGCGATGCTGATGGCCAGTTCACCGAGCAGCAAGACCGAGACTTCAGCGCGTGTGAAGCCCAGCACCCGCAGGCTGGCCAGCTCCCACGTTCGCTCCGACAGCGCAATACGTGCATTGTTGTACACCACACCCACGGCAATCACGCTGGCAAACACGGTGAGAACCAGGCTCATGAGGCGGACATTGCGAGCGCTGACTTCCTGCATGTTGCGCAGCAGGTTGGCTTTGCTGAAAGTACCCGCGACGCGCGGCAGGCCCTGGCTGGCGGCCAGGAAGGCGGCTTCGCTGCCGCGCTGCAACGCCACCGCATACTGCGAGGCCACGTCGCCCTCGCGCATCAGCCGGTTCAGCGCGCGGCGCTCCATGTAGGCGTTCAGCCCCATCATTTCCTGTGCGGTAGCTGCCAGTGTCAGCTGCAGCGTCTCGCGGCGTCCTTCGAGCACTTCGGTACGCACGGTGTCACCCACGCGCAGGCCCAGCTTGCTGGCCAGGCGGTCGGTCATCACCAGGCCGCCCTCGGGCAGAGGCACTTCCTGGCCGCGGATGTCGATGATGCGCCGCAGCTCGGGGCTTTCTGCATAACCCTGGATGAGGCCGCGCTCGCTGACTGCGCCGTTGACGAAGCGAACCGGAACGTCGCGGGTTGCCTCCACCGCGATCACCCCGGGCATGCGCGCCACCTCATGGCGGGCCTCATTGCCAATGGGGTCGCTCATCCACAGGATCACGTCGCTGCGCATGGCCAGGGAGAACTGGGTGTCCACAATATGGTCGATCGCGTCGCGTATGAAATTGCCCATCACCACAATGGCCACGGCTGCGGCCACCCCGGCAATGGACAGTCCGGTGCGCAGCGGTCGGCGCTCCATGTTGCGCAGGATCATCTGCAGGGCCGGTTTGACCCCCTTGACACCCAGGCGCTCCAGCAGCGTGCGCCGAAAGTGCCCCGGCGCGGGCGGACGCATGGCCTCAGCCGGTGCCAGGCGAACGGTGGCGCCGATGGCACTGAGTGTGCCGACCACGGCGGTCGCCAGCGTCAGGCCCGCGCCCACCACCAGCAGCCACGGCGCAAGGTGGTGCTCGAAAGCCGGAAAGTAGAAGAAGTCGGCATACAGCCGCGTGAAGGCGCCCCCCAGCCAGTCGCCGAGCCAGATACCCAGCAAGAGCCCCAGGATGACGATCACCAGCACCAGCTTGAGATAGTGCGCGCCTATGCTGCGGTTGGCGTAACCCAGCGCCTTCAGGGCTGCAATCTGTTCCCGCTGTGTAGATACCAGCCGCGACACCACCACATGCAAAAGGAAGGCTGCCACGCCGAGAAAGATGGAAGGCAGCACCGTGCCCAGCACCTGCTGCTCCTTGATCTCGGCGTCGAGCATGGCGTGTGATGTCTGGTCTTCGCGGCCATAGGCTTCTCCCGCGCCGTAACGTGCCAGCACCCGGCTCATGCGGGCAATCACGTCGCGCTGCGATGCCCCGGGGGCAAGCTTGATACTCACGCGGTTGAAGGCGCCCTGCATGTCGTAGGCCGCGGCCAGGGTATCGCGGTCCATCCAGAACACCCCGAAGCCGCGCTGGTCGGGGCTGCCGCCCAGGCCGGCAAAAATATACTCCGGCGACAGCGCGATGCCGGCGATCAGGAGTGTGCGTTGTTTCCCGTTGATCAGCGCGGTGAAGATGTCGCCCGGTTTGACGCCCCGCGATGTCGCGAAGCCGGCCGAGACCAGCACCTCGATGCGGCCGTCGCTGCGTGCGCCGGAGGAGAGTCCCGCGTGGTCAAGTGCCCGGCCGCGAGAAACGCTCACCTGATTCATGCGCGGCAGCTGTTTGCGGTCCACGCCGATCAGCTGGCCGAGGATGGGGTCACTCACCCCCGGAGCCGCTATGCGGACCACCTGCTCGATGGTGGTCTGCACGTCGGCCACGCCGGGCACCTCCCGAAGTGTCTCCATCAACGCGTTCGGGGCGCGTTTGACCGTGGCGAACACATCGGCAAAATGTGCCTCGGCATAAAAACGTTCGCGTGCCAGGCCCAGCGAGTCCACCGCGCTCAGGCTGGTGATGAAGCCGCCTATGCCGCTGGCCACCACCAGTGCGATGGTCAGGCCCTGGCTCCACAGCAGCCGCAGGTCCCTCAGCAACTTCCGGTCCAGTGCTTTCACGGCTTCACCATGACAATTCTGCGGGGGTGAGGCGCCGCGACGGAACTTCAATGCTGGCGATGCGTCCGTCCGCCAGGCGGATGACGCGATCGGCCATGCCGGCAATGGCGGCATTGTGCGTGATGACAATGGCCGTGGTGCCCAGTTCCTGGTTGATGCGGGCGATCACTTCGAGCACCAGCTTGCCGGTGGCATAGTCCAGCGCGCCGGTCGGCTCGTCGCACAGCAACAGTTGCGGGCGCTTGACGATGGCCCGCGCAATGGCCACGCGCTGCTGCTCGCCGCCGGACAGTTGGGAAGGAAAGTGGTCCTGTCGCGGCGTCAGCGCGACCAGTGCCAGCGCTTCGTCCACCGGCATGGGGTCGCTGGCGATGTCGGTGACCAGTGCCACGTTCTCGCGAACGGTCAGGCTGGGAATGAGGTTGTAGAACTGGAACACGAAGCCTACGTGTTCGCGCCGGTAACGCGTCAACTCCTCATCGGGCGCATCGGTCAGGCGGTGGTCGAGGAACTCCACCTCACCGGTGCTCGGCCGGTCCAGTCCGCCCAAAATGTTCAGCAGCGTGGACTTGCCGCTACCCGAGGCGCCCAGCAGCACCAGAAATTCGCCCGCCCGCACCTCGAGATCCACGTCGCGCAGGGCATGTACCGCGGTTTCACCACTGCCATAGATCTTGGACAGCGACCGGATGCGCAGCACCGGGGCGTCCGGCTGCTGCGCCGTGGTCATGCGTGCAGGAGCCTATTGCACTGTGATTTTCTTGGTCGCTGCCGTAGCCTTCTTCGGCAGTTCCAGCGTCAACACGCCGTCGGCGTACCTGGCCTGGACCTTGCCGTCGTCCACGTCCTGGGCCAGGCTGAAGGTGCGCGAGATATTGCCCCAGTAGCGCTCGCTGCGCAGAACCTTGTCACCATTGCCCTTGGTCTCTTTTTCGCGCTTGACCTCGGCGTCGATCTGCACCACATTGCCGTCGATGCGCACGTTGATGTCTTCCTTCTTCACGCCGGGGATGTCGGCCTTGACCTGGTAGGCGTCGTCCTTTTCCGAGACATCAATGCGCATTTTCAGCGCCGGCGTTTCCGTCTCGAAAACTGTGGGCGAGAAGAAGCGGCGCATGGCCGACTCGAAGGAATCGGTGAAGGTGGGGTCCAGGACACGAAGATTGCTCATGATTGACACTCCTTGAATGATTAAAAAAATAATGAAAAACCGTACCTTCCAGGTCAGGCACCGACCTCGAGTTTGTCCACAACGCGCGAAACACCGCGCGCCGAGAACGCAGCACCTACGGCCGCTTCGCGCTCCGCCAGTGAATGCACTTTCCCCCAGAGGGTGACGACGCTGCCTTCAACCTCCACGGTGATGTGTTTGGCCTCCCGCGCGGCCTGCCGCGTCAGGGCCGCGGTGATCTGGGCGCCGACGTCCTTGCTGCTTGCGCGGGACTTGATGGTGATGCGGTTGGACAGGCCGCGCACGCCGGCCAGCGGCCGCACACACTGTTCGGCGCTGGCCAGCTGGTAGCTCCAGTCGACTTCGCCGGTGAGGGTGACCCGGCCGTTTTCGACCAGGACCTGGATCTTCTCGTCCGGCACCAGGGAGTTCAGCTGCAGGGCTGTGGCCGCTGCCTGCGCGATGTCGGAATCGCTGCGTTTGTGTTCGGCGGCCAGCCTGACATCAAGCTCCACCGCGATGCCGCGCACGCCGGCCACACGGTGCACAGCCCGCTCCACCGCATGCTTTTCGGCATAGCTGTCGAGGTGGCCGGTCAGGGTCACCACACCCTCCCTGACCGCCACGCCAATGCCGGTGGCATTGACGGCGGGATCCCACGCGAGCTCGTCAACGACGTCGGCCTTGATGTGGGCATCCGTTTTCATGGAACTCTCCTGATGGCTGTTGGAATCTGAATGCGGCGGTATGGCACTGCCAAGACGCTCAATCTATTCCTCTTTGCGCGGCATGCATTGACATGGCGCAAGTCGGCGCGGAACCCGGCTCACGCAGGGACGCGGCGCCTGCGGCACAGGTTTCGATGAGGCTGCAATTTCGCACTGGAGGGGTCGACGGTCATCGCGAGCATGGCCTCGGGCGACTTGCGGGCATGGTACGCAGCTGGCGAGGTTGTGGACCGGGATTCAGGGGTTTCGTTGACCTTGCGCAAATGCGGGGTGGCGCTGCTACGGGACGATCATGCTTTTGACTGACTGGAGGCGCGGCATAGTGGCGCCGGACTTTTTCATGGCACTTTCTGACTCCCGCCCGCACGGGCACACGCCGGCTCCGATGGACCTTCCACTCAAGGCCGGGCTGGCCCGGCTCACGCACGGCGTCTCACCTGCCTCTGTCGCTGGGGCGTATGCCGACTGGTTCACGCACCTGCTCGTGTCGCCTTCCCGGCAGGCCGAATTGGTTGCCGACGCGCTGCGCAAGGGTCTGCTGTGGGCGCAGTATGCGCCGCAGGCCTGGCGGGGCGACTGTGTGCGCTGCGTGGAGCCTGTCCCCCAGGACAAACGCTTCTCGCCGCAGGAGTGGAACATGCTGCCGTTCAGCGCCATGGCTCAGGCCTTCCTGCTGCAGGAGCAGTGGTGGAACGGGGCCATGACAGGTGTGCGCGGCGTCTCCCGGCACCACGAAGACGTGGCGGCATTCACCACCCGCCAGTGGCTGGACATGTGGTCGCCCTCGAACTTTCCGATGTCCAACCCCCAGGTGCTGAAGGAAACCCTGGCCACGGGCGGGGCCAATCTGGCCAGCGGTTTTGCCAACTGGTCGCGCGACGCCATGGCGGTTCTGACGGAGGGCAAGCCACGCGGCGTGGAGGCCTTTCTTCCGGGAAAAGGGGTGGCGCTGACCCCGGGCAAGGTGGTTTTCCGCAACCGGCTGATCGAACTGATCCAGTACGAGCCGGCCACGGCCAAGGTCGATGCCGAGCCGGTGCTGATCGTGCCCTCGTGGATCATGAAGTACTACATCCTTGATCTGACGCCGGCCGATTCGCTGGTCCGCTACCTGGTGGATCAGGGCCACAGCGTCTTCATGGTTTCCTGGAAAAATCCGGACAGCCAGGACCGGGACCTAGGGCTCGACGATTACCTGGAACTCGGGGCCATGGCCGCGCTGAAGGCGGTGGGCGAGTTGCGGCCCGGGGCCGGCATTCATGCGGCGGGTTATTGCCTGGGCGGCACCTTGCTGGCCATGGCGGCTGCGGCCCTGGGCGCCCGGCCGCGCAACCCGCTGAAAACCGTGTCATTGCTGGCCGCGCAGGTTGATTTTCACGAGCCTGGCGAGTTGGGGCTGTTCATCGACGAGAGCCAGATTGCGTTTCTGGAAGACCTGATGGCGGGACGTGGCTACCTCGACGGCCGCCAGATGGCCGGCGCCTTTGCCCTGATCAATTCCAAGGATCTGGTGTGGTCCAAACTCGTGCATGAATACCTGATGGGCGCGCAGACACCGATGACGGCGCTGCGCGCCTGGAATGCCGACGCCACGCGCATGCCGGCGCGCATGCACAGCGAGTACCTGCGCAGGCTGTACCTGCACAACGACCTGGCCGAGGGCCGCTATGTGGCGGGTGGCCGCGCCATCTCGCTGGCCGACATCAAGGTGCCGCTGTTCGTGGTGGCCACCGAGCGCGACCATGTGTCGCCGTGGACTTCGGTCTACAAGATTCACCGCCTGACACGCGCGCCTGTGAGTTTTGTGCTGACCTCGGGAGGGCACAACGTCGGCATCGTCAATCCGCCGTCCGGCGCCGCAGCCCATGCCCAGGCCAGTTACCGCGTCGCCACCCATGCGGAAGGCAAGGCGCCTGCGGATCCGCAGGCCTGGCTGCAAGGTGCGCCGCCGGTCACCGGCTCCTGGTGGCCGTGCTGGCACGCCTGGCTGCATGAACAATCGACGGGACAAACCAAGGCAACGCCGGTCGTCGGCCTGCGTTCTGCGGGCCGGCTGTCAGCCGCACCCGGTACTTACGTTCACCAAGGGTAAGGTGCGGTTTCAGTACCCCTGCCCGCGGACACGGTCGGCGGGTAACCTGCTTCAGACGCGGGTTGGTGGCGCCGTGGCGGCGGGTTTCCCCGCAAAAAAGCCATTGCCCGATGCGATCGCCGCCTGAAAGCTTTCCATGGCCGATTTCAATGCGTCGCCCTGTTCGCTGTCGAGCAGGTGGGTGGCGCTGGCCATCATCTCGACCTGCGACTGCAGTGCCGCGGCCGTGATCTGTTGCCAGTACTGGGTGGCACCCTGCAGGTCAAAACTCAGCAGATCCGACTGGATGGCCATCAGGTCGGCCGGCTCACAGTTTCCATGCAGCTTTTGCGCCGCCGCCTGGTGACGCAGGGAAGCCTCGTGGGCCGCCTGATGCTGGATGGCCCGCATGGCTTCGCTGCCGCGCAACAGGGCACACGCCGCATCGGCGGCGACGGCCAGTTGCTGGCGGCCAAGGTCGGCCAGAAAACTGGCGGGGGTGGCGCCCATACCCGTGCTTTCGCGGGACGGGACGGGGAGGGACGTTTTTGCACGCATGGGAATTCCTTTCGGGTGGGGTGATGGTTGCCGGTTCAGCGCCGCATCGCCATGGGACGCTCATGCTCATGAATGGCCTGGCACGTGGTGCACAGGGCCGCGGCGGGCCGGGCCGCGAGGCGTCGCAGATCGATCGCTTCGCCACAGTCCAGACAATGGCCGAAGCGCTGATCGGCCAGGCGGCGCCGCGCCGCCAGCACCTCCTCGAGTTCATGCACCGCGTGTCCGGCCTTGGCCTCATCGACCGTGGCCAGGGCCTGTTCCATGGCGACATCCTTGAAATCCATCACCCGGTGTTGTCCGGTGCTGCCCGCTTCCTGGGGGTGCTCGGCGGTGGCGCGCAGGAGGGCACGCAGTTCGGCTTCGCGCTGCGCCAGAATCTGGCTGAAGCGCGGCATCAGGGTGCAATCGTATGTTTCCATGGAGAACCTTGTGCTGGCGCGACCATTCTGTGGGCCACCCGGCACCCGGGTCTTTGATCTGGAGCAACTGAGGGTGCTGACCGGGCGCTAATCTTCCAGCATGGGGTATGTTTGACTCTTGTTCCAAGGAAATTCATGAGCGTACGCAATCTCGAGACCCTGTTCCGCCCCGCCTCTGTGGCCCTGATAGGTGCCTCCGACCGCGAGGGCAGTCTGGGGGCTGTGGTCCTGCGCAATCTCAGGGCTGACGGGTTTCAGGGCCCGGTCTGGCCGGTCAACCGTCGGCATTCCCAGGTGGGTGGTGGCCCGGCCTGGCCCGATGTCGAGTCGCTGCCGCAGGCGCCGGATCTGGCCATCATCTGCACGCCGGCCGCGACCGTGCCCGACCTGATCACCGCCCTGGGCCGCAAAGGCACGCGCGCCGCCATCGTGCTGTCGGCCGGGCTCAAGCAGGCCTCGCGCGCGGGCGGGCCCACGCTGGAGCAGGCCATGCTGGATGCGGCGCGGCCCTGGCTGCTGCGCATCCTCGGGCCCAACTGCATCGGGGCGCTGGTGCCGGGGATCGGGCTCAATGCCAGTTTTGCACCCGGCAACGCCTTGCCCGGCAAGCTGGCTTTCGTTACGCAATCGGGCGCGCTGGCGACCGCCATGCTGGATTGGGCCAACAGCCGCGGCATCGGGTTTTCGCATTTCATCTCGCTGGGCGACAGCGCCGACGTGGACTTCGGCGACGTCATCGACTACCTGGCCAGCGATCCAGGAACGCGGGCCATCCTGATGTACATGGAATCGGTCAAGACCGCTCGCAAGTTCATGTCGGCGGCGCGCGCCGCCGCGCGCAACAAGCCGGTGATTGTTGTCAAGGCCGGGCGTGCGCCTGACGGCGCCCGGGCCGCGGCCTCGCACACCGGTGCGCTGGCCGGCTCCGATGTGGTGTTCGACGCCGCCGTCCGGCGCGCTGGCATGTTGCGGGTGGACACGCTGGAGGCGCTGTTCGACGCCGCCGAAACCCTGACCCATGTGAGGGGTTGGCACGGCGAGCGGCTGGCGGTCCTGACCAACGGCGGCGGTGCGGGGGTGCTGGCCGCCGACGCGCTAGCGCTGGGCGGTGGCCAACTGGCGGTGCTGGGTGAAGGGACGCTGGAAGCGCTGAACCAGTGCCTGCCGCCTACCTGGTCGCATGGCAACCCGATTGACATTGTTGGTGATGCACCCGTCAGTCGTTATGCGGACAGCCTGCGGGTCTTGCTGGCGGCACCCGAGGTCGACGGTGTGCTGTTCATCCATGCCCCCACCGCCATTGTTCCTGCCGACCAGATTGCAGCGGCCTGCCTGCCCTTGATCCAGGCGTCCGCAAAACCGGTGCTGACCTGCTGGCTGGGCGGTGCGGCGGTGGCGGCGGCGCGGCGGGCCAGCGCCGGGGCCGGCATTGCCAGCTACAACACGCCGGAGCGCGCCGCAGCGGCGTGGCTGCAACTGGCCACCTACGCGCGCAACCAGCAGGCGCTGCAGCAGCTTCCCGCGTCCGCACTGGAGGACTTCACGCCGGACCGGCAACTGGCCCAGTCGCTGCTCGAGGAGGCGCTGCAGGAAGGCCGCGAGTGGCTCGGTGATGCGCAGGCCCAGGCGCTGCTGCGGGCCTACGGCATCCCCACGGTGGAAACCGTCAGGACCCGCGACGTCGAGGAGGCGGTCGCTACCGCCAACCGCATTGGTTACCCCGTGGCCCTGAAGATCGTGTCGCCCCAGGTCATCCACAAGTCCGACGTCGGCGGCGTGGCGCTCAACCTGGCTTCAGCCGAAGAACTCGGGCGCGCGGCCGAGAAAATGCGCCGGCAGGTGACCGGGCTGCTGCCGCAGGCGCAGATACTCGGCTTCACTGTGCAGGCGATGGCTGAGCGCCCCGGGGCGCACGAACTGATTGTCGGCATTGCCTCGGACCCCGTGTTCGGGCCGGTGATGCTGCTCGGCGAGGGTGGCGTGGCCGTCGAGCTGCACAAGAACCATGTGGTGGCGTTGCCGCCGCTCAACACCCGGCTGGCGCAGGACATGCTCGCCGGCAGCAGGCTATCGCTGCTGTTGGCGGGCTACCGCGGGCGCCCGCCCGCCGATGAGGCGGCGTTGCTGGCCACGCTGCTGAAGGTCTCGCAGATGGCTTGCGACCTGGCCTGGCTGGCCGAACTCGACATCAACCCCCTGCTGGTTGACGAACACGGTGTGCTGGCTCTCGATGCGCGGGTCCGGTTGCGCCCGGTTCCCGCGGGCGAGCGCAGCCGGCTGGCCATCCGTCCTTACCCGCAGACCCTGGAGGAGCATGTGCAGGTCAAGGGCCAGGACGTGCTGCTGCGTCCGATTCGCCCCGAGGATGGCCAGCGCCTGATGGCTTTTTACGCCGGGGCGTCACCTGCCGACATGCGCTTGCGTTTCTTCATGACGCGGCGCGAGGTGCCGCATTCCGAGCTGGCCCGTTACAGCCAGATCGACTATGACCGCGAGATGACCTTTGTGGCGATGGTGCCGCAGGCGGGCGGCGAGCCGGTCATGGTGGGCGAAGCGCGGGCCGTTTGCGACCCCGACAACCTGCAGGCGGAATTTGCCATACAGGTGGCCACGGACTGGCAGGGGCGCGGCCTGGGGCGCCAGCTGATGGACAAGCTCATTCGCTACCTGCGCGAGCGCGGCACCACCGAGGTTGTGGGGCAGTGCCTGCCGGAGAACGTGGGCATGGCCGCCCTGGCGCGCCAGACCAGGTTCGACGTGTCCACCGCAAGCGCGCAGGAAACCGTGGCGATGCGCCTGTCGCTGCGCTGAAAATGATTTGACTGAGGAGAAAAATTGTCCGCTTACCATCAGATTCTTGTTCCCTTCGACGGCAGCCCGACTTCGGAAAAGGCGCTGGACGAAGCCATCCGCCTGGCCCGGCTGACCGGCGCGCGGCTGCGGCTGCTTCATGTGGTGGACGAGCTGAGTTACGTCAACGGCTTCGAGACGGCGATGAATTACACCAACGAAATCGTTCCCCTGATGCAGGCGGCGGGTGAGAAACTGCTGGCGCTCGGCCGGCAAAAGGCCGTGGACCAGGGCGTGGACACCGACAGTGTGCTGATTGTGGGCGGGCCGGGCCGCATCTGCGAACATGTGGCCGAGCAGGCCAGGAGCGCGGGGGCGGACCTGATTGTGGTCGGTTCGCACGGGCGGCGCGGCATGGGCCGTGTCCTGATGGGCAGCGACGCCGAACAGATCGTGCGGACCGCGCCGGTTCCGGTGCTGGTGGTGCGCGGGGCCGAGGATACCGCCCGCCCGTAGTCCCTGGTTGCCAATCGCCCGAGTTGCCAGCCGGGGCCGCGGAACCGGCTTTGCCGGGCCGCAGGCGCAGCGCCCCCTCGGGGGGCAGCGCAGTACGCGAAGCGACAAGCGTGGGGGCCCTAGTTGCAGCCCTGCTGGTTGACGATGGACTGCAGGGCGGCGGGGTCGAGGATGCGCACATGGCGCTGGTGGACCTCGATGACGCCGTCATCGGCAAACTTCGAGAAGGTGCGGCTCACGGTTTCCAGCTTCATCCCGAGGTAACTACCAATCTCCTCGCGTGTCATGCGCAGGACCAGCTCCGACCCCGAGAACCCCCGAGCATGCAGCCGCTGCACCAGATTCAGCAGGAAGGCCGCCACGCGTTCTTCGGCCCGCATGCTGCCCAGGAGCAGCATCACGCCGTGTTCGCGCACGATCTCGCGGCTCATGATGCGGTGCACATGGTGTTGCAGGGCATTGATCTCGCGCGAGAGCTCACCGATGCGATTGAAAGGCATGACGCAGACCTCGGCATCTTCCAGGGCGACGGCATCGCAGGTATGGCGGTCATTGACAATGCCGTCCAGGCCGATCACCTCGCCGGCCATCTGGAAGCCGGTGACCTGGTCGCGACCGTCGCCGGAAGTGACGCAGGTCTTGAAAAAGCCGGTGCGAATGGCAAACAGTGATTCGAACGGCTCACCATTGCGAAACAGGGTGGCGCCGCGTTTGACCTTGCGGCGGATGGCCACGACCTCGTCGATGCGCGCGAGCTCTTGCGGGCTCAGGCCCACCGGCATGCACAGTTCGCGAAGGTTGCAGTTCGAGCACGCCACCTTGATAGTTTTTTCATCGATAAACGGCGTTTCCGGGGCAGTCATTACCAGATCCGCGGGGGGCGTACGTACGGGGATTTCCTTCATGGGAGAGCCTTATATGATCTTGATCAAATTGTCCTGTCCTCCGCCCCGGCGCATTTGATCCATATCAAACGGTCAGGGGGGCGGACGCGGCACAGTCACTTACCTCCACGAGAATCATGTCATGACCAATGTATCGCCCGATCTGCTCCAACGATTCGACGTTCCGGGGCCGCGGTATACATCCTATCCAACGGCCGACCGTTTTGTAGAAGCCTTCACCGCAGCCGACTATGGTCAGGCCCTGGTCCAGCGCCGCACCGGCCCGGCCGGGCTGACCATGCCGCTGTCGCTGTATGTCCATATTCCGTTCTGTGAATCGCTGTGTTATTACTGCGCCTGCAACAAGATCATCACCAAGCACCATAACCGTGCCATCAGCTACCTGCGCTACCTGAGCCGCGAGATCGACCTGCACACGGCCCAGCTCGGCGAGGGCCAGACGGTCACGCAACTGCATCTGGGCGGGGGGTCGCCGACCTTCCTGTCCGATGAAGAGTTGAGAGAACTCATGGCCATGCTGCGGCGCAGTTTCACGATGGTGCCCGGCGGCGAATACTCCATCGAGATCGACCCGCGCACGGTTGACGGCACACGGCTGCGCGCCCTCGCCGACATGGGTTTCAATCGCCTGAGTTTTGGCGTGCAGGATTTTGATCCCGATGTCCAGAAGGCCGTGCACCGCATCCAGCCTTTTGAGCAGGTCAGCGAACTGATGGCCCAGGCGCGCGAGGTGGGCTTCGATTCCATCAATGTGGACCTGATCTACGGCCTGCCGCGCCAGACCCCCGAGTCCTTTGCACGCACACTGGCCCAGGTGGCGCAGTTGCGGCCCGACCGCATTGCGCTGTATGCCTATGCCCACCTGCCCGAGCGCTTCAAGCCGCAGCGACGCATCACGACGGCCGATTTGCCTGGTGCTGCGGCCAAGGTGGCCATGCTGACGCAGTCGCTGGCGGCCTTCATGGGTGCAGGGTATGTCTATATCGGCATGGACCACTTTGCCCTGCCCAATGACGCGCTGGCCGTGGCCAAGCGCCAGGGCCGGCTGCACCGCAACTTCCAGGGCTACAGCACCCAGCCCGACTGCGACCTCATCGGCCTGGGCGTCTCGGCCATCGGACGAATCGGTGCGACCTACAGCCAGAACGCCAAGACGATGGAAGAGTACTGCGACCATCTGGACCAGGGCCGCCTGCCGGTGGTGCGTGGGCTGGCGCTCAACCGCGATGACTTGGCGCGCCGTGCCGTGATCATGGCACTGATGTGCCAGGGCCAGGTGCTCTTCGAGTCAATCGAGCTGGCGTGGCTGCTGGACTTCCGCAGTTATTTCGCGGCCGAGCTCGAACAGCTGCGCAGTCTGGCCGATGCCGGGCTGGTTCTGCTGGACGAGTCCGGCATTCAGGTCACGGCGCAGGGCTGGTTCTTCGTGCGCGCGGTGGCCATGGTGTTCGACCGCTACCTGCAGGCCGACCGAAACCGCGCCAGGTTTTCGCGCATCATCTAAGAGGTTTCCGCCATGTCCACCACACTGGCTGTAACAGCCCTGATGATGGGGTTGGCCGGCGGCCCGCATTGCGCTGCCATGTGCGGTGCAGCCTGTGCGGGCATTTCGCGCCTGGGGCCGCGTCAGGGTGCGGGCTCGTCGTCGCGCTCACTTTGGAGCTTTCAGGCTGGGCGTCTGGCGGGCTACTCGCTGGCCGGCGC
The DNA here is from genome assembly GCF_002278925.1 of Polaromonas sp. 39-63-25. Classification (GTDB taxonomy): domain Bacteria; phylum Pseudomonadota; class Gammaproteobacteria; order Burkholderiales; family Burkholderiaceae_C; genus Polaromonas. Next base: position 177,835 of record NZ_NCJH01000002.1, on the reverse strand, counting down.
CGCTGCCGCGCTGGCCGTGCAGAGCCTGGCCTGGTTGACCACCAACACCGCGGCGTTGCGCCCGGTCTGGACGCTGTTTCATCTGGCTGTGCTGCTATGGGGGTTGATGCTGCTGTATCAGGCCCGCCAGCCGGCATGGGTCAGCGACGCTGGCCGCGCCGTCTGGGCGCGCATCCGGCCACTGGCCACGGCGCGCGGCGGCATCTTCGCTACTGGTGTGCTGTGGACCTTCATGCCCTGCGGCCTGCTTTATTCGGCGCTGCTGGTGGCCTCGCTCAGCGGCGGGCCGCTGGAGGGCGCGCTGTCGATGGCGCTGTTTGTCGCCGGCAGCAGCGTGTCGCTGATGCTCGTGCCGCTGCTGTACGACAAGCTTCAGGGGCGCGGTAACAAGTTCAAGCAGGACTGGGGCACACGCGCGGCCGGTGGCCTGCTGGTCCTCGCGGCTGCCTGGGCGCTCTGGGCGGATGCCTTCCACCGCTTTGCCGAGTGGTGCGGTATCGCGATTGCCTGACCTGGGGTTCCGGTCGATGGTCAACGCGCGACGGTGGCGCGGATGGCGATGAAAATGGCGTGGAGTGCCGGTTGACGCAGGCCCATGCAGGGTAGACTGCAAATTCCGCTGCAACAAGGAACGCCCGTCATGGACGCCATCTCATCGAATGACCTGAACGACATGGGGCGCTATCTGCAGTTCATGGTGAAGTCCGATGCTTCGGACCTTTTTGTCACCGTAGGTGCCCCACCATCTGTCAAGGTACATGGGGTGATCCGTCCCATGAATCTGCCCGCCTTGACGTCTGGCGATGCGAAGTCGCTGGCCTATTCGGTCATGCGCGAGTCCCAGATGCGTGAGTTCGAATCATCGCTGGAGTGCGACCTGGCCACAACCATCGACGGCTTGGGGCGCTTTCGCTTCAACATTTTCATGCAGCGCGGCGAGGTGGCGATGGTGGTGCGCTACATCACCTCGACCGTCGCATCGATAGATGAACTCAAGTTGCCGCCTGCTCTCAAGGGCCTGGCCATTCTCAAGCGAGGCCTGGTATTGGTCGTGGGTGCCGCAGGTTCTGGCAAGTCCACCACACTGGCCGCCATGCTCGACTACCGCAACGGCACGGTGCCGGGGCATATCCTGACCATTGAGGATCCGATCGAGTTTGTGCACCACCACAAGCAGTCGCTGGTCGACCAGCGTGAGGTGGGCCTGGACACGCATTCGTTTGAGGAGGCGCTTCGCCATGCGATGCGCGAAGCGCCGGATGTGATCATGATCGGCGAAATTCGCGATCGCCTCACCATGCAGCATGCGATGGCCTACGCCGAGACGGGGCACCTGTGTGTGTCCACGCTGCACGCGAACAACGCCAACCAGGCCATCGAACGCGTGCTCAACCTGTTTCCGGAAGAGTCTCGCCGCCAGGCCCTGATGGATTTGTCGCTCAACCTCAAGGGCGTGGTGGCGCAGCGCCTGATCAAGGGTACCAGCGGCAAGCTGGTACCAGCCGTGGAGGTGATGCTGCAGTCTCCCTACATCTCGGATCTGATCCTCAAGGGCCAGGCGGATCAGATCAAGCCAGCCATGGCCAAGAGCAACGAATTGGGCATGCAGACTTTTGACCAGTCCCTGTACAACCTCTACACCGCCGGAGACATCACTCTGGAGCAGGCCATCGAGAACGCAGATTCGAAAACCGACTTGTCCCTGAGGGTGAGGCTGACCTCCGGCAGGGCTCCGGATGCGTCGGGCATGGAGATCAAGTCGTGAGTCGGGGGGCGCGAAGATGAGCGAATCGACGGATTCATCCACGCCGCAATGGGACGGTGAACCACACGAGCTGGCTCCGGCCATGCTGGCAATGGCAGCCGGCTTGCCTGCGATACCGCCGCAGGTCACCACCATCCCCCAGTTGCTTGTAGCCCTGGAATATCTGCATACCCGCCCCAGCCAATCGGTCGAGAGCATCATCCTTGACTTGGGCTACCTGTCGAAAGAGGTGCTTGCACCCTACTTGCATAAGGCAGGGTCTTCAGGTTATTTGTTGGGGAATCTCCTCGAGAAGGGGCTGATCACGCTGGACGCATCTCACCGGATCCTGTCGAGTTTGGCCGGTCTGCCGGAGGTGGACCTGAGCCATTTCGAGATCCGGACGGACGCTGATGAATTGAACGTGAGTGACGCGCGTCGCTACCATGTGTGTCCCCTCGGGGCGACGCCCGATAGTTTTTTTGTGGCTTCGTCTACACCGACCCAACAGGAACTCGCGCTACTGCTTTCGTCTCTTCTCAATCGGCATGTACAGCTGGTGTGGGCGTCGGCTCAGGCCATCGACGAAAGGCTTGTGGATCGTGTGCCGGGTCGGCGAGATCCAGTGTCCGCTAACGGACTGGCAGCAAAAGGGGCGGCGCCGAGTGCGCGCATCACCGGGTTGCCGGAGGCTGCAGACACCGGGACGGAGCATGAGAATATCGACCTGTTGCTGGCCAAGGCGATTGCCGACGCGGATTCCCATCCGGCGGGTGCGCAGCTCCTCGATATTGTCGAGTCGTCCAGCTTCGTGATGTTGGTCAATCGCATGATTCAGGATGCCCAAAAGCTCAATGCCTCTGACATCCACATCGAAACCAACCCGGGCCAGATGGTGACCCGTGTCCGCTTTCGCCGCGATGGGGATCTGGAACCTTACCTGAAGTTGCCGGCTTCGCTGCGCGCTGCGCTGGTGTCGCGCATCAAGGTGATGGCGAAACTCGACATTTCCGAGCGCCGTCGGCCGCAGGATGGAAAAATCAACTTTGCTGATTTTGGCGGCAGCAAGCTCGAGCTGCGGGTCGCGGTGCTGCCTACCCATGATGGTCTGGAAGATGTGGTGATGCGCCTGCTGGCGTCGAGTAAACCGATCCCGTTGGAGAAACTGGGCCTCCAACCTCGCGATGAAAAAAAGGTTTTGGCCATGTCGGCCCACTCCTTCGGCCTGATCCTTGCCGTCGGTCCCACCGGCTCTGGCAAGACCACGACGTTGCACTCGATGCTGAAAGAGATCAACACAGACCAGCGCAAGATCTGGACCGCTGAAGACCCCATCGAGATCACGCAGGACGGCCTGCGCCAAGTCCAGGTCAATCCAAAGATTGGCGTGACCTTTGCCGCTGCCATGCGTGGCTTCCTGCGGGCAGACCCGGACATCATCATGATCGGTGAAATTCGTGATACCGAGACGGCCAAGATCGTGATCGAAGCATCGTTGACGGGGCATCTGGTTCTCTCTACCCTGCATACCAACAACGCCTCGGAGAGCGTGGTTCGCCTGCTGGACCTGGGCATGGACCCGATGAACTTTGCCGACTCGCTGTTGGGCATCGTGGCCCAACGCCTGGTTCGGGCACTGTGCCCAAAATGTGCCGCACCCAAGCCACTCCCCCGCGAAGCGTTTGAAAAGCTGGTGACGGAGTACATCGACGGAACGCCCATGGATGCCGAGGAGGGTCGCCGCCGGCTGGTGGACGGCGCCGGCGTCAGCAAGTCCGACGAGATCGTGGTCAGGACGGCGGTTGGCTGTCCACAGTGCGGAGGCAAGGGCTACAAGGGCCGTATGGGGATCTACGAGGTGCTGGAGAATAATCCGACCTTGCGCGGCCTGATCCAGCATCAGGCTCGTCCGTCTGAGGTGTTCGAGACCGCCATCCGGATGGGCATGCGTAGTCTGCGGCATGACGCGCTGGAGAAGATGGTGCAGGGGAAGATCGACCTGCCACAGGCCCGTGCTGCCTACGGCTGAATAAATCAGTATGGAACGGGCGATGAAACTCGACGTTTCCTCTACGGTGCCCGCATTCGCCCGCTGGCATGGCCACGGGCCGGGATTTTTTTCACCCGGCGCGCTGTGCAGACCTTGTGCAGCGCGTTGCGTTATGGTTCGGTCTGGCGCCGGGCCCATTCGTTCCCCCGGCGATAGCGGTAACAGGCCCTGAGCCCATCAACGGAGCGTGACCGTTTCGAGGTAAAACGGCATGTGGACGTCCCAATGGAGCTCGCGCTCGATGTGCTGGCGCATCGCGTCGGCAGCGGCCGGTTCGCCGTGTGTGATGAAGGTCTGTTTGGGCGGCGCCTTGAAGCCCTTGAGCCAGCTCACAATTTCGGCGGCGTCGGCATGGGCCGACAGGTCGTCCAGCTTGGCGACCTCGGCCCGGATGGGCACGTCCTCGCCGAAGATCCGCACCGTCGGTGCTCCCCCCGCGATGGATGCTCCGCGCGTACCGCCGGCCTGAAAGCCGGCGAACAAAATGGTGTTGCGCTTGCCGGGCGCAAAGGCCTTGAGGTGGTGCACCACGCGCCCGCCCGTGGCCATGCCGCTGGCGGCGACGATCACCATCGGGCCGTGGCGTGCATTGAGCAGCCGTGATTCTTCCGGCGTTTGCACGATGTGTGCAGCATGCGCCAGCGCATCACATTCGGCGGCCGTCAGCCGCAGTTCCGATTTGTGTTTGAGGTAAACCTGCATGGCGCTGGCCGCCATGGGGCTGTTGAGGTACACCGGGATGTCGCCGATCACGCCCTGGGCCTTGAGCAGCTGGATGCAGTGCAGCAGGCTCTGGGCCCGGCCCACGGCGAAGGCCGGGATCACCACCACGCCGCCGCGGGCGGCGGTGCGGTTGATCACCTTGCCGAGTTCCAGCAGCGGGTCCGAGTTCCTGTGCGGACGGTCGCCATAGGTGGATTCCACCACCAGGTAGTCGGCGCCATCCATCTGCACGGGGGGCTTGAGCACCAGATCGTTGGGCCGGCCGATATCCCCGGAAAACAGGATGGAGCGTGAGCCGTCGTCCAGCCTGACAAACGACGACCCGACCATGTGGCCCGAGGGCGTCATGCGGGCATGCAGGCCCGGTGCGGCCTCCCAGTCCTTGCCGTGGGGAACCGGATGAAACAGCTTGAGGCATTGCAGCGCATCGTCGCGCGTGTACAGCGGCAGGGCCTCCTTGTGTTTGGACAGCTTGTGGCGGTTGGTGTACTCGGCCTCTTCTTCCTGCAGGTGGCCGGAGTCGGGAAGCAGGATGCGGCACAGGTCGTAGGTGGCGGGTGTGCAGAACACCTTGCCGCGAAACCCCTGGCGCGCCAGCAGGGGCAGGTAGCCGCTGTGGTCGATGTGGGCGTGCGTCAGGATCACCGCGTCGATCGAGGACGGCTTCACCGGCGGCGGCGCCCAGTTGCGCAGGCGCAGCAACTTGTAGCCCTGGAACAGGCCGCAGTCGACCAGCACCTTGGACTTGTCGTGCTGGATCAGGTATTTGGAACCGGTGACGGTGTCGGTCGCGCCGAGGAATTGAAGTTTCATGGGTTTCAGTCTAGGAAGGGCGAGGGTGGATTCGCTTGCGGTGGATCAACAGGGGTGGACGTGACGACAGGCGCTTTTTTTACCGCGCCAGAGCCGTCCGCGCGGCTGCCAGGTCCCAGCCGGCCCAGCCGCAGCTCTTGAAAAGCACTGGCCCGGCTGGCCGCTGCGTGCCCTGGGCCAGCACGTCCGCGAGCGTTGCAAAGCGGCTCACATCGAGACCGGCCTGCAGCAAATCGCCCGCTTCATGGCTTGCGTCGGCGGTGTCCACAAACACCGCGCCCTGCTGCGCAAAGTGACGGCACAGGTCCGGACCGAGCTCCACCATTTGCGGCGTGAAGGCGCCGACCGCGCTGATGAACGCATCCGGGCGCGGCAAGCTGCCCAGCACCACGCCATGGGCCGGCGTGCAGGTCACCGCCAGCGGGCAGTCGGCCAGCGCGGTGTTAGCGTCCTGCACCACACGGGCCTGCAGGCCCCGTGCTTGCGCATGCTGCACCAGGGCCAGCGCACTGGACACGCTGCGCGAGGCGATCACGACTTCGCGAACCTGCAGGACTTCTGCAAAGGCGTCGAGGTGGGCCTTGCCCTGCACCCCCGCGCCCACGATCAGCAGCGGCCCGCGGGTGTTGGGGGCCAGTCGCTGCGCCGCCAGCACGGAGACGGCCGCGGTGCGCCGCGCCGTGACCGTCGGGCCGTCCAGCACCAGCCGGCGTTCGCCGCTGGCAATGTCAAAAATCACGACATCGCCCTGGATGGTGGCTCGCGCGGTTCCGGCGTTGGCCGGCGTGAAGGTGATCAGTTTGGTCATGGCCACCCGGCTGTCCGAGGCCGGCATCACAAACAGGCTGCCGCCGCCGGCCAGGGGTTGCACCAGACGCTGCGGGACCTGCACCGAGGCATCGCCCAGCAGGCGCACGATTTCTTCCAGCAAGGCAGGGTAGGGCAGGCGGGCCGCAGTCTGCGCGGCGCTCAGCAGGATGGGCGAATCGGTCATGGCTGGATGGTAAGCCAGCCTGCGCATCCCCCGCCTGTGGCATCGGCAAAGGACCGGTCAGGGCGTGTTTGCTGGAAGCGGTTTTATCCTACATCGGCACGGGCAATGCCCCGCGTTGAATGTCCAGGGCGCATTCATAACATCGAAACAGTCGCAACGAGGAGTCTGTTTCATGTTTTCCACCCATATGCCCCAAGTCAATGCCATTCCCCGTGAATACCTTTATCTGGGCGCCGGGGTGGTGCTGATGATCAGCCTGCTGGCGGCCATGGCCATGGTGGCCGGCGGCGAAGTCAAAAAGGCCCAGGCGCGTGACTCCCTGCTGGCCTCCCAGCAGACCGCCGTGGCTTATTGTGTGGAAACCCTGCGCGGTGCGGCCCTCAGCAACTGCATGCGACATGCCCGGGCCGACGTGTACAACGACGGCGCCAAGTCCACCCTGGCCGGCAATGAGCCGGCAGGCGCGGTTCTGGCCGGCGGACAGGCCAAGACTTCCGCGGACAACATGGGTTTGATCCCGGTCTCCTTCAGCGCTGTCCGTTAAACCCGGGTCTATTTTTCCGGCTGTACCAGACAGAGCGGTTCCAGGAAGGGGCGCCGGCAGCGGTTAGCATTCCCTGCATGAAGTTATCCCGCCTGTTTCAGCCCCGCAATCCCCTGTTCTGGATGGCCATGGCGCTCAATGCCCTGTCGGCCGCGCTGGCCTGGATTGTTCACAACCGGGTGCTGGACACCTGGGCCACCCTGATCGTCGGCGGTTTCGCCCTCAGCAACGCGCTGATCGGCAGTTGGCTGGTCTGGCGGCTTCTGCGGGACGAGCCCGCTCCCCAAAAAATCAACTGATCGCTCCCGCGCCCTGCGTGATGTCGCGCTGCGTTGTGATTGCCGTGCGCACGGCCACACGCAGCCCGCGCACCACGTCCTCCAGCGCCATGTGGGGCTGGCCCTGGCCGGGCAGAAAGGGAACATGCACAAAGCCGCCGCGCGTGCGCTTGAAGCCGCGCCCTGTGGCCAGCATGTGCATGAGTCCGTAAAACACATGGTTGCAGACAAAGGTGCCGGCGGTCTGCGAGACCTCGGCGGCAATGCCTTGTTTTTGCAGCGCCTTCAGCATGGCCTTGATGGGCAGCGTGCTGAAATACGCGGCCGGCCCGCCGGCGACGACGGGCGTGTCCACCGGCTGGGCGGCGGCATTGTCGGCAATGCGTGCGTCGTTCACATTGATGGCCACACGCTCCAGCGAGAGGGCGGCGCGCCCGCCGGCCTGACCGACACAAATGACCAGCGCCGGCTTGTGCGTGCGCAGCAATCGCCGCAGTTCGTCCAGCGAGGCCTCAAACACGGTCGGCAGTTGGGCGGCCACCACCTGATGGCCGCTGATGCGCCGGCCGTGCAGCGCCTGGACCGCCAGCCAGCTCGGATTCAGGGTGTCGCCGCCGAAGGCGTCAAAACCGGTCAGCAGGATGCGTGGCAGGGGCGGGGAGGTCGTCGGGCGTGGCATGCCACCATTGTGAAGCAGGCCGGACCCTGCGCTCGGCAGCGTCGATCCCGGGGCCGTGCAAGGCGCTTATTTTCTGATCAGTGCGCCGGTTTCCCGGTCGAAACGCACCTGGCGCACCTGCCCGTTCTGGCCGGGAAAGCCGTCCAGCGCGGCGCGCACCAGATAAGGCATGACCGCAGGCAGGCTGGCGCTGCCTTCATACACCGCGCGGGATTCGAACACGGCGCGGGGCTGCCCCGGCGGGCCGCTGCGGGTATCGAGAAGACGCAGGTTGAGCTGGCTGAACTGCACGGTGTAGGGCACGACCCGGTCGCCCACATAGGTCGGACCGAAGCGGCTGGGCGCCCAGAAGCCCGGGAAATACTGGCCGGCGGCGTTGCGGCGCGGCGGGTAAAACACCAGGGGGTCTTCATACACCGGCTGCAGATAGGTCCGTTGCTGGGTCTGGTTGACCGTGCTCAGCTCGGCCAGCAGGCGCGCCTGCTGGCCCGCGGCGGCAGGCCGCAGCCCCAGTTTTTCCAGTTCCAGCTGCGCATACCGTTCATAGGTGGCCTGCTCCAGCTCCTGCGGCGCGCCCAGGCGGTTGGGTGGCGGCCTGATGAAGCTGAAGCTGGCGCCGGCAGCGTCAGTGGGCCACTGGTTGAAGCTGGTGACCTGTGTCACCAGCGGGCTCGCGCAGGCGCTCAGCAATAAGGCTGACAGCAGGACGGGAAAAAGACGCGCGCGTGCAAGAAGGCTGTTCATGTTCAATGGGATGCTGCGACGAACAAAATGTTCCGTCTCTGAATTGAAAGCTCAAGTAAAGTAATCCGCACAGTTTGCGCCGCCTCTGCGGCGCCGACGCCAACGAAAGTCAATCATGAAATGGGAAGGCAACCGCGAATCCGACAACGTCGAGGACCGCCGCAGTGGAGGCGGAGGGGGCGGGTTGCTGGGCGGCCGGAGCATCGGCATCGGCACGATTGTGATCGCGCTGGTGGGCGGCTGGATTTTCGGCATCAACCCGCTGACCATTTTGAGCCTGCTGAGCGGCGGCGGCACCCCGACGGCGCAGGTGCAGCAGGGCCCCGCCCAGCGTCCGCCGGCGGATGACCGCATGGCCAGTTTTGTATCCACCGTGCTGGCCGACACCGAAGACGTCTGGAAAGTGGTGTTCACCCAGGGCGGGAGCACCTACCAGGAGCCGCGGCTGGTGCTGTTTCGCGGCGCCACCGCCACGGCCTGCGGCCAGGGGCAGGCGGCCATGGGGCCGTTTTATTGCCCGGCCGACCAGAAGGTCTACATCGACCTCGGCTTTTATGAAACCCTGCAGAAAAAGCTGGGCGCGCCCGGCGACTTTGCGCAGGCCTATGTGATTGCGCACGAGGTCGGCCACCATGTGCAGAACCAGCTGGGCATCACCGGCAAGATGGACCAGATGCGCGGCCGTGTCAGCAAGACCGAATACAACGCCATGAGCGTGCGGCTGGAGTTGCAGGCCGACTGTTTTGCCGGCTTGTGGGCGCACCACGCACAGCGCGCCCGTGCCATCCTGGAGCAGGGCGACGTCGAGGAGGCCATGAATGCCGCCGCGAAGATCGGCGACGACGCGTTGCAGCGCGGAAACGGCGGCGCCATCGTGCCCGAGAGTTTTACCCATGGCAGCAGCGCCCAGCGTGCGCGCTGGTTCAACAACGGCTTGCAGCAGGGCAATGTCAAGGCGTGCGACACCTTCTCCGCCCGGAATTTATAGAAAAAAGGCTTTCAGCCCACGTCCTGTATGCGCAAGCAGCTATTAAATGAATAGCATCCAGGCGACGGGAGCCCGGTCATCCGCAGGCCCGACCGGGCGGCGGGCCGGCTGAAATGCCTTTGTCACCCAAAGTGCGACAATAGCAGGCTAAATGACATCATCTTTTTCGAACCTTTCGCTGGCAGAACCGCTGGCCCGCGCCGTAGCCGAAATGGGCTACGAAACCATGACCCCCATCCAGGAGCAGGCCATTCCGGTCGTTCTCCAGGGCAGGGACGTGATGGGCGCCGCCCAGACCGGCACCGGCAAAACCGCCGCTTTCGCCTTGCCGCTGCTGCAGCGCATGATGAAACACGAGAACGCTTCGACCTCGCCCGCGCGCCATCCGGTGCGTGCGCTGGTGCTGCTGCCCACGCGCGAACTGGCGGTGCAGGTCGCCGAGCAGGTGAAGTTCTACGCCAAGTACACCAACCTGAACAGCGCGGTGGTGTTCGGCGGCATGGACATGAAGCCGCAAACCGCCGAGCTGAAGAAAGGCGTGGAGGTGCTGGTCGCCACGCCGGGCCGCCTGCTCGACCACATCGAAGCCAAGAACACCGTGCTCAACCAGGTCGAGTACGTGGTGCTCGATGAGGCCGACCGCATGCTGGACATCGGCTTTCTGCCCGACCTGCAGCGCATCCTGAGCTACCTGCCCAAGCAACGCATCACCCTGCTGTTCTCCGCCACCTTCTCGCCCGAGATCAAGCGCCTGGCATCCAGCTTCCTGCAGGACCCGGTGACCATCGAGGTGGCGCGTTCCAACGCCACGGCGTCCACGGTGGAGCAGCATTTCTACGCCGTCAGTGCCGACGACAAGCGCCGCGCGCTGCACCAGGTGCTCAAGACCCGCGGCATCAAGCAGGCCTTTGTGTTTGTCAACAGCAAGCTCGGTTGTGCGCGCCTGGCCCGCTCGCTGGAGCGCGAAGGCCTGAAGACCACCGCACTGCACGGTGACAAAAGCCAGGACGAGCGGCTCAAAGCGCTCGAGGCCTTCAAAAGCGGCGAAGTCGATTTGCTGGTGTGTACCGATGTGGCCGCGCGCGGCCTGGACATCAAGGACGTGCCGGCGGTGTTCAACTTCGACGTGCCTTTCAACGCGGAAGACTATGTGCACCGCATCGGCCGCACCGGCCGTGCCGGCGCCTCCGGCCTGGCGGTGAGTTTTGCGGCCGCCAGCGACCAGCGCCTGGTCACCGATATCGAAAAACTCATCAAGACCAAGATCGAGCTCGAACCCATGGAGTTCGAGGAAGACCAGCCGCGCATCAAGGAGCAGGGCCGCATCAACGACGGCCGGCGCATGTACCGCGACAGCGGCGACCAGCCCGTGCGCGAGGAGGCCGGGGCCCAGCGCGACAGGCCGGAACGCCGGGAACGCCGCGAGGCACCGCCGCAACGCCAGTCGGCCTCGCGCGACCCCTTCTTTGACAAGCCTTACGAATCCAGCCTGCCGGCCGAAGCGCAGCCGGCCTGGGAAGCGGCCGCCAAGGGCGGCGCCGCACGCGGCGTGTCGGCCAACATCAAGCCTAAGAAAAAAGTCGCTGCGCTGTTCAAGACAGGCAGCTGAGGCAGCAGGAGGCCGCCGGCAGTCAGCCGGGGCCTACTGTTTCCCGCGCAGGCGTCCGATGGTTTTGCACCGTCAGCCGGGCTAAGCTGGGGCCATGATGCCCTCCTACGCTGGCCTGCGCCGCGCCTACCAGCGCTCTTCCTTTCCCACCCTGTTCCGCCCGGTAGGCCGCGCTGTCGACCTGTGGATGAACGCGGACGGCCTGCGCATGAGTGCCGCCATGTCCTTCTACGGCATTCTCAGCCTCGCGCCCCTGCTGGTGCTGCTGGTGGCCGTGCTGGGCTGGTGGCTGGACCGCAGCTACATCGAAAGCAGCCTGATCCGGGAGATTGGCGGCGTGATCGGCGAGCAGGGCGCGCAGATGATCAAGCAGGCGCTGGCCAGCGCGCAGGAGCCGTCGGAGGGGTTGCTGGCATCGGGCATCGCGTTTGTGTTGCTGTTGTCGGGTGCCACCGGCGTGTTTGCCGAACTGCAGGACGCCTTCGAGCGGCTCTGGCGCCAGGACACCGGCGTGCCGCCGCAGCAGAAGTGGTGGTACGGCGCGTCGCTGCGCGTGCGCGGCATTGCCTACATTCTGGCCTTTGGTTTTCTGTTGCTGGTGTCGCTGGTGATCTCCGCTGTGCTGAGTTTCCTGACCACCTGGGCCGGCAGCTACATGCCGCTGGAGCGCGTGGCGGTGGTGATCAACGAGCTGGTGTCCATGGCGTTTTCCGCGGGGCTGTTCGTCGCGCTGATGCGCATGAGCGCCGGGCCCAAACCTGCCATGCGTTACTTGGTGATGGGCGGCATCGCCGGCGGCATTCTGTTTGCGCTGGGCAAGTACCTGATGGCGATTTACCTGTCCACCGCGGCCGTGGTGTCTGCCTACGGCGCGGCCGGCTCGCTGGTGGTGCTACTGATGTGGATCTACTTCTCGTCCGCCGTGCTGCTGCTCTCGGCCAGTGTGGCGCGCGCCCTGTCCGACGAGGCGGCGCTCAGGAAAGCCGGCCCGGCCCCCGCCTGAGTGCCCGGTAGGCCGCTGGTTTGCTGCTTTTTTGATAGCAGATGGCGTCCGCAGTCATTGGGCTGGAAGCCTGAAATGCTTGGATTTCCTTGAATTTCCGGCAGCACTCAGCCCGGTGCCTGGACCTGCGGACATTGCACACGGATCAACTCGAACTGACCGGGCTTGCTGCCCAGCCGCGCCGCCGTCAGGCAGCCGCCCCAGACACAGCCCGTGTCCAGCGGCAAGGTGTTGGCCAGCAGGCCGGACCCGCTGGCCACGGTCTCGGCGCCCAGCGTGGACCAGTGGCCGAAGGCGATGGGCAGACCGGCCGTTTTCCGGCCCGGCACTTCAAACCACGGCAGGTAACCGGGGAGCGCCGTCTGCGTGCTGCCGGTGGTGGCAAATTCCATGGCGCCGTCGGCGGTACAAAAACGCATGCGTGTCAGGGCATTGACAATCACGCGCAGCCGCTCGGCGCCGGCCAGCGTGTCCTGCCACTGGTCCGGTGTGTTGCCGTACATTGCTTTCAGAAATCCCGCCAGATCGGGGCCGCGCAGTGCCTGCTCGACCTCGCCGGCCAGCGCCATGGTTTGCGCGGCGCTCCACTGCGGCAGTACGCCGGCATGCACCATGAGCCAGCCGTGTTCCAGCATGGCCATGCGGCGGTGCCGCAGCCAGTCAAGCAGGGGCTCGCAGTCGGGTGCGTCCAGCACCTGCTGCACCGTGTCGCTGCGGTGCGGCTTGCGCAGCCCGTGGCGGATGCCGAGCAGGTTCAGGTCGTGGTTGCCCAGCAGGCACTGCGCCGCATCACCCAGGGCGGACAGGCTGCGCAACACGCCCAGCGAGTCCGGGCCGCGGTTGACCAGGTCGCCCAGCAGGTACAGCGTGTCGCGGCTGGGGGAAAAATCCACGCTGCGCAGCAGGCGCTGCAGCGGCTCGTTGCAACCCTGCAGGTCGCCAATCAAGTAAAGTGCCATGTGTTCATTCTGCCTCTGGATCCATGGATTTCATCCTCATCGCCTTTTTGACCCTGCTCAACGGCGTTTTTGCCATGTCCGAGCTGGCGCTCGCTTCCAGCCGCAAGGCCAGGCTCAACGCCATGGCGGAGTCGGGCGACAAGGGTGCGGGGGCGGCGCTGACACTGCTGGAGAACCCGACGCAGTTTCTCTCGTCGGTACAGGTCGGCATCACCTCCATCGGCATGCTCAACGGCATCATCGGCGAGGCGGCCTTCAGCGGCAGCCTGTCAAGCTGGATCCAGACCTTCGGCGCCTCCACGCGCGCGGCCGACATCACGGCCACCGCGCTGGTGGTCACCGTCATCACCTTCATCACCATTGTGTTTGGCGAACTGGTGCCCAAACGCATCGGCCAGCTTTACCCCGAAACCGTGGCGCGGCTGGTGTCGCGCCCCATGATGTGGGTGGCCACCGGCGCCAAGCCTTTTGTGCGGCTGCTGTCCTTCAGCACCCACAGCGTGCTCAAGCTGCTGCGGGTGGACAACGCCGGCGAGCGCACCGTGACCGACGAGGAAATTGCCGCCAGCCTGGAAGAGGGCGTCGATGCCGGGCTGATCGAGGAGCACGAGCACCAGATGGTGCAGAACGTTTTTCTGCTCGACGACCGGCTGCTCACCTCGCTGATGCGGCCGCGTTCGGACATCGAGTGGCTGGATGCCAGCGACACCGTGGCGCAGGCGATTGTCAAGGCCGGCGCCACCGGCCACTCGTGGTACCCGGTGTGCCGCGGCAGCCTCGACGACGTGGTGGGTGTGGTGAACATTGCCAAGCTGCTGGCCCTGCGCGGCCAGATCCAGCCGGTCGGCGAGGAAACCGGTACCGGCATCACACCGACACTGGCCGACCGCATCGACACCTACGCGATTCCGGCCATGTTTGTGCCTGAAACGCTGACCGGCATGGAACTGCTGGAGCAGTTTCGCACCCAGTCCACCCGCATGGTGTTTGTGGTCGACGAATATGGCGTGGTGCAGGGCCTGATGACCCCGATCGACATGCTCGAAGCCATCACCGGCGAGCTGCAGCCCGGCGCGCAGGTGGATGCCTGGGCCACACGCCGCGCCGACGGCAGCTGGCTGATTGACGGCGTGATGCCGGTGTCCGAGCTCAAGGCCAGGCTCGACATCCGGGAGCTGCCCGACGAGGACAGGGGCCGCTACAACACCGTGGCCGGCCTGCTGCAAAGCGTGTCAGGCCGCCTGCTGGGCACCGGCGATCTGGTGGACGCCGCGGGCTGGCGTTTTGAAGTGCTGGACCTGGACGGCAAACGCATCGACAAGGTGCTGGTCAGCCAGATTGCCGGCCAGCCGGATGAGACGGCCTGAAAGAGCCTGCTTTAAAGAGTTATCGGGCCGCAGGCCTTATTTTTACGTAACGACTCAAGTAGGGCCAGCAAGCCACAACCCACGATACCTCCCTGCACAGACCGCCATCCCTCACCCCCGCCCTCTCCCAGAGGGAGAGGGAGCAAAACCAGCCCAGACCATCTGAGTAGTTAAATTTTTACAGCGTTTTCGGACTCCAGCCCAAGCAGGACGGGCGCAGGAAGCTATTGATTCAATAGCAGTCCGGTTGACGGCCGGCGTAGGGCCAGCTTATGGCCGACTGGCCGGCCGCACCGCCGGCGCCACCGTGATCAGCACCTCGTTGCCGCCAAAGTTGCTGCCCTGCATCTGCACCGTGGCCACACGTTCTGCCTTGGTGAAGGTCAGCAGGCTGAGTTTGGAAAACGAACTCGAGGTCAGCGTCCAGCCGGCGGCGGGCAGGTTGTCGCGGAACCAGGCAAACGCCGGTTGCGCCTCGCCCGGCACCGTCAGGCTCAGCCGCCCCATCCAGGTGTTGCCCGAGCCCATGACCAGTGTGTCCTGCTGCTTGATGACCGCACCCTGCGGCAGCGGCACGTCCCCCGCCAGTTGTTTGGACGTGGCCTCGGTCACCGTGCTGTCGCTGCTCATGGGCGTGCTGCCCATGGAGCTGCAGGCCAGCAGCGCGAAGGTGGTGGAGAGCACGAGCAGGGTCTTGATGGACGTCATGGTTGGAACCCGGTAGGCGGTGACACATTTCTGGCCGCACCGTGATGCCGCACCAGAGGCCGCCGGTGGTCACATGCCGGCGATCAGGCAGCGAGATTGTAACGGGGCGTACGCGCACGGGGCAGTCGTCCGCTGCGCGCCCAACGCCACGGCCCGGTCAGGGGGCAAGGGCCACACGCTGCGCCTGCCAGCGGGCCGCTGCGTTAAGCTGCCCGCCATGGATTCATTGACGCAAATTGCACTGGGTTCGGCCGTGAGCGTGGCCGTCATGGGCCGGCGCACCGCCGTGTGGAAGGCCGCGCTGTGGGGCGCGGTGGCCGGCACCTTGCCGGACATGGACGCCTTCATCGACCACGGCAACGCCATCCTCAACATGACGCTGCACCGCGCCGAAAGCCATGCGCTGTTCTACCTCACGCTGGCCGCGCCGCCGCTGGCCTGGGGGGTCTCGCGCCTGCACGGCGAGGGCGCGCTGTTCAAGCGCTGGTGGCTGGCGCTCTGGCTGGTGCTCATCACCCACCCCCTGCTCGACGCCATGACGGTGTACGGCACCCAGCTGCTGTTGCCGTTCACCAACTACCCGTTCGGCGTGGGCAGCGTGTTCATCATCGACCCGCTTTACACCGTGCCGCTGATCGTCGGCGTGGTGGCCGCGCTGCGGCTCCAAAGCGCACGCGGCCTGCGCTGGAACGCGGCGGCGCTGGTGCTGAGCACGCTTTACCTGGGCTGGAGCGTGCTGGCGCAGCAGCAGGCGACCGGGGTGGCGCGCAGCTCGCTGCAGGCCGAGGGCATCACCGCCAATGCGCTGCTGGTGACGCCCGCGCCCTTCAACACGCTGCTGTGGCGCCTGGTGGCTACCACCCCCACGCAGTATTTTGAAGGCCACTACTCGCTGCTCGACGTATCACCGCGCATCACCTGGACCGCGCACGACCGCGGCGCCGAGCTGATCACGCTGCACGGTCAGGACCCGCCGGTGGCGCGCATCGCGGCCTTCAGCCACGGGTTTTTCCGCCTGTCGGAAGCGGGCGGGCGCCTGTTTGTCACCGACCTGCGCATGGGCCAGGAGCCGGCCTACACCTTCCACTTCGACCTGGGCACCGCCGCCGCTCGCGCCGCGCAAAGCCATGTACCCACCCTCAAAAGCGCGCGGCCCGACGTGGCGACGGCCCTGCCCTGGCTGTGGCGGCGCATGTGGGGCGAGCCGCTGCCGCCACCGCGGTGAGGGCCGGTGGGTGGGCCGGCCGCCACTACTGTTTTGATAGCTGGTGGCGCAGGTGGTGATTGGGCTGGGGCCCGATTCTGCTCAATAAATCAAGCCGGGCCCGCCCCGGGCTGTCATCCCGGACCTGATCCGGGATCCATGCCGGCGGACCAGCGGTGGCGGGCGCCGCCTTCACCTTCACCTGGAGGTGCAAGCCATCGTCGAGAATGTGCCGTTAGCGAAAACGATCCATGAGCTTGCCACCCTTACCCCTTCCGTTACCCATTGCCCAGTTTTCTGCAGCCTGCGCGGCTTTGCCGCTGGTGTCCATCGACTTGGTGTTGACCAACACCGACGGCCAGCTGTTGCTGGGCCTGCGCAACAACGCGCCGGCCCGCGGCTGGTGGTTCACGCCGGGCGGCCGGATACGGAAAAACGAGCCCCTGGCCCATGCAAAACTGCGCGTTGCGCACGACGAGCTGGGCTTGCCCGCATCAGTGCTCGAACGCGCGACACTGATGGGCACCTGGGACCACTTCTACCCGGACAGCGCCTTTGACCCCAAGGTGTCCACCCATTACGTGAACCTGCCGCTGTGGTTGCAGCTGACGCAGGGCGAGGAAAAACATCTCCAGTTGCCGCAGGGCACCGGCGAACAACATGCCAGGTGGCAGTGGCTCGCGTTGGAACAGGCCGAAACCGACACGGCGGTGCATGAGTATGTTCGTGTTTATGCGAAGTGGGTCTTGCAGCACCGAAGCTGACGCTGTGTTCCGGTCGATGTCCCGGTTCGAGCCGCGCCAGGCCCCCTGTTAAAATTTGCATCGGGTGTCAGCGCATTCGCGCCAGGGCAGGTATGCGTCGGTCGGGCCGCCACGCGGAGTATCTGCGCCCATGCCTTCGACCCCTGAAAATATCCAGGTGATTGCTGCCGCCATTTTTGCGGTGGCCCTGCTGCACACCTTTGCCGCCAAACAGTTCGAGCGGCTGTCCCACCGCTTTCCCCGCCATGCCGGGCTCTTTCACCTGCTTGGCGAGGTCGAGGTCGTCTTCGGTTTCTGGGCCATCGTGCTGGTACTCAGCATGGCGCTGCTGGTGGGCGGCGGCGACGCGCTGGCTTATGCCGAGTCGCGCAACTACACCGAGCCGCTGTTCGTCTTCGTGGTGATGGTCATCGCGGCGTCACGGCCGGTGCTGCGCGCGGTGATGGCCTCGGTCAACACCCTGGCCCATTACATCCCGGTGCCGACGCCGATCGCCACCGCCTGGCTGGGCCTGGCCGCGGTGCCGCTGCTCGGCTCGCTGATCACCGAACCGGCGGCCATGACGATTGCCGCGCTGATGCTGGCGCCGCAGATCTTTCGCACCACCGTGCCCGAAGGCGTGAAGTACTTCGCGCTCGGCGTGCTGTTTGTCAACGTGTCCATCGGCGGCACGCTGACCGCCTACGCGGCCCCGCCCGTGCTCATGGTGGCTGCCGCCTGGCAATGGGACAGCGCCTTCATGGCGGCCAACTTCGGCTGGAAGGCGGCCATTGCGGTGGTGATCAATGCCACCGCCGCCACCTTCGTGATGCGCCGGCACCTGCGCACGCAGCCTGCGCCCAGGGGCGGGGAAGTGCGCATGCCGCTGTCGGTGGTGGCCGTGCACATCGGCCTGCTCGCCGCGGTGGTGCTGATGGCGCATCACCCCGTGGCCTTTCTCGCGATCTTCCTGCTGTTCCTCGGTTTCACCCAGGCCTATGAACGGCACCAGAGCCCGCTGATCATCAAGGAGGCGCTGCTGGTCGGCTTCTTCCTGGCCGGGCTGGTGGTGCTGGGCGGCATGCAGGCCTGGTGGCTGCAGCCCATTGTGGCCAGCCTGCAGCCGCTGGCGCTGTTCATGGGTTCACTCGGCCTGACCGCCATCACCGACAACGCGGCGCTGACCTACCTGGGCTCGCTGATCGCCGGCATCTCCGACGAGTCCAAGTACATGCTGGTGGCCGGCGCGGTGGCAGGCGGCGGCCTCACCGTGATTGCCAACGCGCCCAACCCGGCCGGCGTGGCACTGCTCAAACGCGGCTTCTCCGACGAAACCGTGGGTGCCGGCGGTCTGCTGCTCGGCGCCCTGGGGCCGACAGCGGTGGCTGCGGCGGCTTTTCTGTTTCTGTAGCGGGGCAGGGCGGGTGCTGCCGATTGCTATCTTCTTGATAGCTGATGACGCCCGGCTGGCGAAGGCTCGGGCCCTGTTTTTTTTCATAAAGCCGGGCCGGGGCGGGTTCCGCCCTTGCGCACAGGCAGTGCGCCGGTGCGCTTGACTTTGCAGACCAGCATGGTTAGAACCGCAAGCAGCTGATTTCCCAAAAGCAGAACCGGACACTGCCATGCCAAAAATCACCAATTCAGAGATATGGAAAGTCCCGGGGCCCGCGGGCCCCATCCTGGAGCGCGCCGGCGTCCACCCCTCGCACGGGCTGGCGATACAGTCCGTCGCCAATGACCTTGAGCGCATCGTCATCTCGCGCTGCGCGACGCCGGCCGGCATCCAGCTGCTGGACGAAGGCTACTCGTCCAAGGGGTTCGGCATCAAGGCCAAGAGCTGCGACTGGGGGCCTTTTACCGGCTTCGCGATGGCGCATATCGAGTACTCGAAATTTGCCGACGGCTCCTCGCTCGCGGCCTACAACAAGCAGAAGAACTTTTTCGATCACGCCCGCAGCGACACCGGTTTCCTGGCCACCGACGTTGGCGGCGTCGCTGCCCTGGCGGGGCAGGCCCACTCTTCCATGGCCGAGGCCGACATCCTCAAACTCTCCAAGCCGCGCCTGGAGTACCTCAAGCGCCAGAACGTCATCCAGTTCGAGGCCGTGTACGACGGTGCCCGGATTTACTGCGATTCGCCCTTCGGCCGCCTGATGTTCATCCTGGCTAATCTAAAGACAGGTAGCTCCGCCACCTGGGGCATCCTGCATCGCGACAACTTCAAACGGGCCGCAGGCGTCAATACAACCCTGGCCGACGGCGGACAATGGACATTCGCGCGCGGCATGGCCAACACGGCACCCGGCGGAACACCGCACGACCCGCACCGCCGCTGCTGCACCGGCGACTACGACCTGTGGGGCGTTTTCGCGAAGCGCAATTCCACAGTGGCCAGCACGCGCTCGCTCGCGATGCACGGCATGGACAGGCAGATGCAGGTTTTCTCGGCCGCCGTGCCCGGCGTGTCGCAGGGCATCAAGGACCGTGTCGGCCAGCTCCAGAAGGCGACGATGAAGCAGGCCGTCGCGCGCACCCACCATGTGTACGGCAAGTACACGGAAGACCGTGAAAAAGGAAACATCTCGGCCTTGACCCTGCACACCGCCCGCGAGATGAACCGCCGCATCCGCGCCAACGGCTACAAGGGCGGCGACATGTTCCACCACAACGACGACCTGGGCAACCCCTTCCGCAGCGATGTCGAAGAAGACCTGATCGCCTGGGTGCCCGGCGAGATGTACCCGCACTTCATCGAGTCAACCAAGACGGGGAAGGGCGCCAACGGGCACATCGGGTGGAACGCCTGGGTCAAGCAGTACGAGGCGGATTACGTCGTTTATGACAATGCGGCGATTCACCGGGCGCGGTGAAACCGAGGCGTCTCCTCTTTTTGGAGGAGAGACAACCAACGGATTCTTGATAAAGTGGCGCGGCTGCGTTGGGTACCTGTTTCGCGCCACACGATCTGCAGCTTGCAGCTTCTGGGGCGGAGGCGGCAATTCAAACATCAAAGGTTAACCATGCAAATACCGGAGATAGCGCTTTCTCGCCGCTTCGATTTTTCGATACCTGAGGCTCAGGCTCTTTCGGACCTCACTGGTATATCTCAAGATCTGAAAGCCGTGATACGGATATGCGACAGGGTTATGCGAATCGCGCCAGAGTTGCAAAACCTTATGCAAAGGGAACCGCTTAAATGGATAGAGGAAAGATCTGCGGTCTCGGATCTCGTTGAGGCCGCGGTTGTCCGATATGGGCGAACTATTGGTACAGGCGTTCGCCAAGGAATACCTAGAGAGTGGCTAGAGGAGTTACCGCCTGGAATGAAGATAGCTCATGACCACTTTAAAGCCCTTCGCGATAGATCAATTGCGCATTCAGTTAACCCTTTGGAGGACAACCAAGTGTGGGTTTGGGTTCGTGGTGAAGGTGTAGCGGCTTCGGTTACTCACATTTCGGTTGATCCGGGGCGCTTTATGTTTGGTGATGACGGCGCCAAGGAGTTACGCGATTTGGCCTCTCTTTTGTTGGATCGAACAGATCAGCAAATTAGAGAGGAAGAACGCCGTGTCTTAAAAATTGCGCACGCCAAGCCGGTAGCAGAGATCACAGCGCGTAGCCAAGATGAGCTTCCCATTCCGGCTCTAAAAGTTGCCGCTGCAATCAGGCAAAAATTCAATGGGTAAATCACCTTCAAAGAACTGAGCTGCCATTTTGTCGGTTACAAGTTGACTGCATGAAAAAGCCTCTGTTCCTTTCGAAACAGAGGCTTTCCATTTGGTGCCGGAGAGATGAATCGAACACCCGACCTTCTCATTACGAACGGCTCCTAGACTGTCCTCGCCTCTGAGGTCATAACGCGTAACTCCATCTGTTTGCTGTCATCGAGCAACACTGGAGTTACGAGAATGAGAGTCAAATTTCTTTGGGGTATGGGGGCCTGCCCCCATGTAAGCGAAGCGAAGCTGAACCCGCATGGAGGTGCTGGCGCTGTGACGTTTTCCGTCGCGGGCGCATTGGTCGCACTGGGTTGGCATGTGCCGCGCCTTGAAAGACAAACGGCTGTTCGCCAGGTGCGGGCATGAAGCAGAAGCCGACCATACCTTTACCTGCTGGCCGTGCCCAGCCATACGTGATGGGCATTGCGGACAAGCTGTCGGATGACCCGATGTTGCTCCAGTTGCTCGGGCCACGCTTCAAAGTCATCGTTAATTACGACACTTCCGCCAAGCGTGTGACGTACTCGTTTCGCTCGCCGGAAGACAACGAACCAGACGACGCCGACGCCAAGGCTGTGTGAATTAGCAACACCGCCTTGACGGTGCATGAGCGGTTCGCATAGCATTGGGTTGCAAATAACGGGTATGGCGTCCCGGTCACGAAAACGCTCTGTCGGTTAATTTGTCTCGCGCGGCCTGAGGGCCTGAGACCCGACTATCAAGCACCAATGCGTTTGCGAATCCCTTCAACCGGGTTCGCTGCTGCATTGCATAAGCGAACCCAAGAATCTGGAGTTCGCATGTTTGATTCAACTTCTCATAATTCCGACACTAGGCAAAGCTGCGCCATCGGCGGAGGGGTCCCGCTCTGCGGGGACTCCGCCGATGCGCAGCGCCTGCCCCGTGTAGTAACCACGGGGAGAAAGGTTAATAAGCCGGTAGCTGTGGATGACGAAACCGGTGAACGCGTTGAAATGTTCGCCACAAGTCGGGGCATAGGTATCACCCGACACCTCGATCCGCTGGAGTCAGTTTCAACGCACGTCGCGCTCATCGATGCATTGGCTTTTTCGGTGGTGCCGCCTGACGAAAAATCGTATGTATGGGTGCTGCAGGAGATGGCGCAATTTCTTGACCTCGGCTCTGTCGAACAACGTAAAGGCCTGTTCGGCTTTCAACGCTCGGCACGCTTTGGCGATGGCGCCGGTATGGTTGCTTGGGGTGGGGACAGCCAGCGAGGGCGGGTCTATTTCAGCCTCATGGGCAAGGGCTGCTCAATGCTCCAAGACTGGCCCGGATTTGCGGTATGGCTGGAAGCGCACAAGGCCGTTATCAAACGCGCAGACGTGGCCTATGACGACATGGAGGGCAAGCTCGTCAGCATCGCGTGGGCCGTCGATCAGTACCGGGGAGAAGGCTTCAACGCTGGAGGCCGCAAACCGACCCATACGCTGTTTGGCGACTGGCTGGAGGGGGAAGCGTCCACCAAGGGGCGAACGCTCGGCATAGGCAACCGGAGCAGCGGCAAATATGCGCGCATCTACGAGAAGGGAAAGCAGCTCGGGGAAGCCACCAGCCCATGGACGCGCATCGAGGTCGAATGGCGTGCGCAGGATCGCTACATCCCCTATGACGTGCTCACGCGTCCGGGTCACTATCTGGCGGGCGCTTATCCCTGTCTTGCCTTCCTCACTGAGGAGCAGTCCGTCATCAAGACGATTGCCAAGGGTGGGCAGATCGCCTATGACACCGCAGTCGAAAATGCCAAGCGCCATTGCGGCAAGACCATCAACCTGATGCTTGACGTTCTCGGTGGCGATTTCGCTGGGGTTGTCGAAAGCCTGCGTCGTCCTGGCTATCCTGCACGCATTGACGCTTACAGCTATCACGTCAAGCAAAACCCGACGATGCTTGATCGGGAACTGACGGGGGCGTCATGACCCTCTACAAGCGAGAGAAATACTGGTGGGTCAAGTTCGCGCCGATCAAGGGTGAGCTAAAGCCATTCTTCAAAAGCACCGGCACAGCCGTCAAGCGCGATGCACAGAAGTATCACGACAAGCTCATGGCTGAACGCTGGGAGCAAGACAAGCTCGGCGTGAAGCCGCATTACACATGGGACGAGGCTGCGGCCAAGTTTCTGGAGGAAACCAGCCACAAGCGCACGCATGAATGGGACAAGTCTATGTTGCGCTGGTTTCAGCCCCTTCTAGGGGGGAAAGACTTGATTGACATTAATCGGGCGCTGCTCGATCAGGTCAGGGTGGTCAGGGGGAAGGGTGTCAGCACGGCCACGGTTAATCGTTACATGGCACTGGTGCGAACCATTCTTCGGAAGGCTTGCAACGAGTGGGAGTGGATAGATCGCGCTCCGAAGGTCGGTATGTTCCGGGATGCAGAGGGCCGGATTCGGTCACTGTCTCGCGAAGAGTTCAGTCGCCTGCTGGCCGAACTGCCGCCACACCTTGCGGACATGGCGCAGTTTTCCGTTGCTACAGGGCTGAGGCAGGCCAACGTGACGCGCTTGCAATGGAAGCAGATCAGCCTTGAGCGTCGCCATTTGTGGGTGGCAGGCAACGACCACAAGAACGGTCGGCCGCATTCTGTGCCGTTGAATGAGGTTGCGTTAGATGTGTTGCAGCGGAGGCAGGGCGATCACCCAACCCACGTTTTCACGTATGAAGGCAACTCGATTGTCCAGGTCAATACCAAGGCTTGGCGCAACGCATTGCTGCGGGCAGGGATTCATGATTTTCGCTGGCATGACCTGCGACATACGTTCGCTACTTGGCACCGTGAAGCGGGCACGCCCACACACGAACTGCAACGCTTGGGAGGATGGAAAACGCAATCTATGGTGGAGCGGTACGCGCATGTTGCACCGGAAGGATTGCAAGCTGCAGCTAATAGGTTGGATACGTTGCTCAGTGCGGGAGCCATCCGTGCAAACTAGATCGAATCTGGAGGTACCATCGGTGAAATTCACCAAGGAGGACGACATGTTAAGAGCGGCAAGCAGGCAGAAAATTATCGGGCTATTGGAGAGCACCTATTTTGGTATCGATAACTATTCAGTTGAATTCACGGGAACAGATGACCGGATTGTGTTGATAACGTTTTTGCCAGATCCCAAATTTAGTTTTCAAATCTTAGCGCGTAATGACAGTGCTAACGTCTGGTGTATTGAGGCGCCCGGAAGTAAGTTTCTAACGCCGGAAACTATCGGTATCTCTAGCTTTGAATCTGGGGTCAATCGCTTGATACCTTGGACGGAAAGGATTCGAGAGGAGTTGATTGCTGTGAATCCTTTTGCAAAGGAAATTTCAGAGCTCAAGGCGCATGTAGAAGAACGACTTGCCAACTTAGGAGAGGAGTTGAGTGGTTTTTTTTCGCGAGAAGAAGCGAACTCTTTGAACGAAAAATTGGCGGAATTTTCAGCACGTTTGACCGATATTGCCGAGCGAAATAGTGAGCTTGAAGAAGCGATGAATGTCCTGAAAAAGACTGTTAGTGATCTCCAGGAAGCCGCATCAACGATCAATCGAGGTACTTGGTATCGGATGGCCGGGGGGCGCTTACTTACCGGTCTAAAGGTGTTGGGGAAATCAAAGGAAGCGAGAGAGTTTGCCCTTGAGGCCGCTAAGAAATTTCTTCTTGAGGGTCCAAAGTAGCTTGTCTCGGCTAACCCTAGTACGCATAATGGTCGTTGAGTTACGCGTTAGTTACATGAAAAAGCCCCTAACCATGACAGCTAGGGGCGTTTCATTTGGTGCCGGAGAGATGAATCGAACACCCGACCTTCTCATTACGAATGAGCTGCTCTACCGACTGAGCTACACCGGCGAATTTTGGAAGCGCTGAATAAATCCCCTGCGGCGCGCAATCAGCCGGACTTGGGCGGGCTGCTGCGTTGAACTTCTTGCCAATAGCCGGCTATTGGCTGCGAAATCCGCCTTGCATCCCATCCCAATCCGCCTGCCGCGCATCCACCAGGACTTATTCAGCGCTTCCTGAATTACAGCCTGCGATTATAGCCCGGCAGAATTCACCGGGCTGATCGCTGGTGCGTCGTCCAGCAAACTGGCGTGGCGAATCCGGGCCGCCGGTCGGCATGCCTGCAGCACGCGCGTCGCGCAGGCTGCCGTGGCCTGCATACGCCTGGACTTTGGTCTTCCCGCACGGCGTCTTTCGTGCCCGGAATTCAGAAGATCATGCATGCCGTCACCTGGCCGGCCTCATGAACCGCCGTGACTTCCCCAAGCCCGCGGTTACGTCTGGTCGCATCAGCGGGTTATTCCCGGTATCACCCCGGGCGCTGTTGGTTATGCTGTTACATCAATGAGGTGAGGCGGGCTTGTTTCTTGCTAACGTGGTTCACGAAGCCAATCTTTCCTTAATTCCATTCAGCAATCCTTCAGGAGAATTCCAGATGCCCGTCAACTCCGCTGTCCGACCGAGCATGCGTCGCGGGGTGATGACCGCCGCAATGGCCGCCATCACCGTATTGTCGAGTGGAGCTTATGCCCGCGACCTCGTTGTGGCGCTCAAGACCGAGCCGACCTCCATGGACCCGCAGTACCACGCCCTCACGCCCAACATCCAGCTTTCGCAAACGCTGTTCGACGGCCTGGTGTGTGCCGATGCTGATCTGGCCATCAAGCCCTGCCTGGCGGAGTCGTGGACGGCCAGTGGCAAGAGCTGGACTTTCAAGTTGCGGCCCAATGTGAAATTCTCGGATGGTTCGCCGCTCACCGCTGCAGACGTGGTCTTCACGCTGGACCGTGTGGCCAAGGTGCCCAACAGCCCTTCGTCATTCAAGGTGTACCTGCAAAAGGTGGAGAAGGTGGAGGCGGTCGATCCGCTCACGGTGCGCATCACCACGTCCGAGCCTTACCCGTTGCTGGCGATCAATATGGTGGGTCTGCCCATCATGTCGGCCAAGGCGGTGGCCGGCCCGGCGGCTGAAGGCAAGACCACCACCGAGCTGAATTCCGGCAGCGGTCTGGTGGGCGCAGGCCCCTACCGTTTTGTCTCCTGGAAGCGCGGCAGCGAAATCATCTTCGAGCGCAACCCGCATTACTGGGGCCCGGCCCCCGCCTGGGACAAGGTTATTTACCGGCCCATCAGCAACCCCGCCGCGCGCGTGGCGGCCTTGCTGGCCGGCGACGTGGACCTGGTCGAAGACCCGCCCACCGACGACCTTGAGCGCCTGCAAAAAGACCCCAAACTGACGGTGGAAACCAAGGCGTCCAACCGTGTGATCTACGTGGCGCTCGACCAGAACGGCGACAAGACGCCGGGTATCGAAGGGACCAACGGCAAGAACCCGCTGCTCGACAAGCGCGTGCGCGAAGCCCTGTCGCTGGCCATTGACCGGCAGGCCCTGGTGGCCCGCATCATGGGTGGCGTGGGCACGCCGGCCGCCCAGCTTCTGCCTTACCCGATGTTTGGCGCCA
Source organism: Polaromonas sp. 39-63-25 (assembly GCF_002278925.1). GTDB lineage: Bacteria > Pseudomonadota > Gammaproteobacteria > Burkholderiales > Burkholderiaceae_C > Polaromonas. The sequence continues at coordinate 151,510 of NZ_NCJH01000002.1, read as the reverse complement.
GCAAGAACCTGGTGACGCCGGCCAAGGTCAATACCGACAAGGCCAAGGCCCTGCTGAAGGACGCTGGCTACCCCGGTGGCTTCACCATGGTGCTGGGCTCGCCGAACGGCCGCTACATCAACGACAGCAAGGTTGCGCAGACGCTGGCCTCCATGTGGACGCGCGTGGGTGTCAAGACCACCATCGATTCCAACGCTCCCGCCGTGTTCTTCAAGAACCGCGATGCCTATTCCTACAGCGCCTACATGGCAGGCTGGGGCACGTCCACGGGTGAAATGTCCAACACGCTCAACTCCCTGCTGGTCACCCCCAACAAGGAAAAAGGGCAGGGCACCACCAACCGCAGCCGCTACTCCAACCCTGAAATGGACAAGCTGGTCGCCGAGTCGGCCAACCAGATGGACGATGCCCAGCGCGCCGCCACCCTGGCCAAGGCCAGTGAGGTTGCCATGGCCGACTTCGCCATGCTGCCCATTCACTTCGAGCATTCGGTGTGGGCCATGAAAAAGGGCATCAGCTTCAAGGGGCGTGCTGACCAGCAGACCATGGTGCAGTACGCCACCGTCGTCAAGTAAGCCCCGGTTACCCCGCAACCCGCAAGCCCGCCGCCCCGGTGGCGGGCCATTCAATCCATGCTTGCTTTCATCATTCGCCGCCTGCTTCAGGCCCTGCTGGTCATGGCCGTGATGTCGGGCCTGGTTTTCGTCGGGCTTTATGTGGTGGGCGACCCGGTCTCCATGATGGCCAGCCCCGAAGCGACGGAGCTGGAGCGCGACGCCATCCGGGCCAACTTCGGCCTCGACAAACCCTTGCTGGAACAATACGCCATCTTCATGTCGCACGCCGTGCGGTTTGACTTTGGCAAGAGCTTCCTCACGGGGCAGTCGGCCATGGGCCTCATTCTGGAGCGCATGCCGGCCACACTGGAGCTGGCGGTGGTGGCGATGACGCTGGCCGGACTGGTGGGTGTGCCCCTGGGCATCTGGGCCGGCTTGCGGCCTGACGCACTGAGCACGCGCGGCATCATGACCGGCTCGGTGCTGGGTTTTTCGCTGCCCAACTTCTGGGTGGGCCTGATGCTGATCATGGTGTTTGCCGTGTACCTGGGCTGGGTGCCGGCCAGCGGCCGCGGCAAGACGGTCATGCTGGGCCCGCTCGACCTCAGCGTGCTGACGCTCGATGGCTGGAGTCGCCTCATCCTGCCGGCCTGCACCATCGCCATGGCCAAGGCGGCGCTGATCATCCGCGTCACCCGGGCCGCCACGCGCGAGGCGCTGCCCATGGACTACATCAAGTTTGCCCGTGCCAAGGGCCTGACCTGGAGCCGCATCCTGCGCGTGCACCTGCTCAAGAACATCATGATCCCCATCGTCACGGTGTTCGGGCTGGAGTTTGGCCAGGTGGTGGCGTTTGCGGTGGTGACCGAAACCATCTTTGCCTGGCCGGGCATGGGCAAGCTGCTGCTGGATTCCATCATCACGCTGGACCGGCCGGTGGTGGTGGCCTACCTGATCCTTATCGTCTTCTTTCTGGTCATGCTGAACCTGGTGACCGACATCCTTTATTCGGTGCTCGACCCGCGCGTGCGCCTGCAGGCAGCCAAGGCATGACTACCCTGACGCCCCCCACGGTGGTGATTGATCCCACGCCCCTACCGCCCCCTGAAACGCCGTGGCAGCGTCTGCGCCGCGAGTTTTTTGCCAACAAGCTCGCGGTGGCCGGCCTGGCTCTCCTGCTGCTTGCCATGGGGGTGGCCGTGTTCGCCCCGTGGATATCGCCGCAGAACCCGTACGACATCGGCAAGCTCGACATTTTTGATTCCAAGCTGCCACCGGGCAGCAAGGACGCCGCTGGCACCATGACTTACTGGCTGGGCACCGACAGCCAAGCGCGCGATCTGCTCTCGGCCATCTTCTACGGCCTGCGCACCAGCCTGATGGTGGGCGGCATCTCGGTGGCTGCGGCGCTGGTCATTGGCAGCATCGTGGGGCTGGCGGCTGCATATTTTGGCGGCTGGGTGGATGCGCTGCTGATGCGCATCGTCGACATCCAGCTTTCCTTCCCCTCCATCCTGGTGGCGCTGATCCTGCTGGCCATCCTGGGCAAGGGGGTGGACAAGGTCATCCTCGCGCTGGTCATTGTGCAATGGGCCTACTTTGCACGCGCCGCACGTGGCGCGGCGCTGGTGGAGCGCGCCAAGGAGTATGTGGAGGCTGCGCAATGCATGGCGCTGGGTTCTCCGCGAATCCTGCTGCGCCACATGCTGCCCAACTGCCTGCCGCCGCTGATCGTGATCGCCACCATCGACCTGGCTCACGCCATTGCGCTGGAATCCACGCTGTCGTTTCTGGGCGTGGGTGTGCCGGTGACCGAGCCTTCGCTGGGCATGCTGATTGCCAACGGCTTTGAGTTCATGCTCAGCGGCCACTACTGGATTTCGTTCTTCCCGGGCATAGCACTGGCCCTGGCCATCGTCGGCATCAACCTGGTGGGCGACCACCTGCGCGACATCCTCAACCCGCATAACGCACATTGAGCGCGCAGCCAATCATGGACGGTTCACACAGCACACCGGTCTTGCAGATCAGCGGCCTGCAAACCCATTTTTTCACGCATGGCGGCGTGGTCAAGGCCGTGGACGGGGTTAATCTGCAGGTCAACGCCGGCGAAATTCTCGGGCTGGTCGGCGAGTCCGGCTCAGGCAAGAGCATCACCGGTTTTTCAATCATTGGCCTGATTGACCCGCCGGGCCGCATCGCGGGCGGGCACATCCGCTACCTGGGTGAAGAGCTGGTGGGCGCCTCCGAAAAACGCCTGCAGCAGCTGCGCGGCAAGGAGATCGCCATGATTTTCCAGGACCCGATGATGACGCTTAACCCGGTGTTGCGGGTGGACACCCAGATGGTCGAGGCCATTCACGCGCATGAGAAAGTCAGCCCGGCCGCCGCCCGCGCGCGCGCTCAGGATGCGCTGGCGATGGTGGGCATCCCGTCGCCCGCCGAACGCCTGTTGTCCTACCCGCACCAGTTGTCGGGCGGCATGCGCCAGCGGGTGGCCATTGCGATTGCGCTGCTCAACCAGCCCAAGCTCATCATTGCCGACGAGCCCACCACCGCGCTCGACGTCACCATTCAGGCGCAGATCCTGTATGAGGTGCAAAAGCTCTGCCGCGAAACCGGCACGGCCATGATCTGGATCACCCACGATCTGGCGGTGGTGTCCGGTCTGGCGGACCGCATTGCCGTGATGTATGCCGGCCGGATTGTGGAGAGCGGCGCCACGGCAGACGTGGTGCACCGCCCCTCGCACCCCTACACGCAAGGGCTGATCAACTCCATTCCCACGCGCGCCACGCACGGCAGCCTGCTGCGGCAGATTCCGGGCATGACGCCGTCGCTGCTGCAACTGCCGCAAGGCTGTGCTTTCAGGCCGCGTTGCGGCTACGCCACCGACCAGTGCCTGACCGTGCCGCAGCCCACCGAGGTTGCGCATCACAAGACCGTCCGCTGCTGGCACGCGCTTGCCTGAATGGCCTGAACGCCACCTGAATGACCCGTATGGACGCCCTCTTGACCCCCACCCCGCCAGCCGGAACGCCACTGCTGCAACTGCGCGGTATCAGCAAACGTTTTGTCCAGCCCGTTGATCTGGCGGGCAAGATCGCCAACCTGCTGGGCGCCCACAATGCCCCCGCTGTGGTGCAGGCCGTGTCAGAGGTGGACCTGGACATCCATGCCGGCGAAGTGATTGGTGTGGTGGGCGAGTCGGGCTGCGGCAAGTCCACGCTGGGCCGCGTCGTTGCAGGCATCAACCCGCCTTCGGCCGGCGAGGTCAGCTACCAGGGCAGGAAGCTGGCCGACATGACCGCCGCCGAGCGCCGAGCCTACGGCCTGGGCGTGCAGATGATTTTCCAGAACCCCATGGCCTCGCTCAATCCGCGCATGCGTGTACTCGACATCATTGGCGAGGCGCCTGTGGTGCACGGCCTGGTGCCCGCGTCCGGCATGGCCGACTACGTGGCGGGTCTGATGCGGCAGGTGGGGCTGGACCCCGACTACGGCCAGCGCTACCCCCACCAGTTCTCGGGCGGCCAGCGCCAGCGCATCGGCATTGCGCGCGCGCTGGCGCTCAAGCCGCAGCTCATCGTGTGCGACGAAGCCGTGGCCGCGCTGGACGTTTCCATCCAGGCGCAGGTGCTCAATCTGTTTCTGGAGTTGCGCCGCAGTTTTGATCTGACCTATCTGTTCATCAGCCACAACCTGGGCGTGGTGGGCCATGTGTCGGACCGCGTGGTCATCATGTACCTTGGCCGCGTGGTCGAGATCGCGCCCACCGAGGTGATTTTCAGCCGCCCCAACCACCCCTATACGCAAGCCCTGCTGTCGGAGCTGCCTACGCTGGACACCCAGCGGCGCGACTACCAGCCCATCAAGGGCGAGCTGCCTTCACCGTTGCGGCCGCCCACGGGCTGCGCCTTTCACCCGCGCTGTCCGCACGCCATGCCGCGCTGCCAGATCGAACTGCCCCCGCTGCGCACCCTGGCCACCGGCCACCTCAGCGCCTGCCATCTCAACGACGCGGCGCCTGCCGTGTCCAGCCTGACCTCATGACCCATCCTGTTCTGCCCCGCGTCCTCACCCCGTTTGACCCCTACACTCTGCGCCTGCCCGAAGCCGGCGTCGTGCCACTGATCTGCGATTCACCGCACAGCGGCACGCTGTACCCCGACGACTTCGGCTACGCCTTGCCGTTTGAAATACTGCGCAAGGGTGAAGACACCGATGTGCATGTGTTGTGGGAGGCGCTGCCGTCGGTCGGTGCTACGCTGCTGGCCGCGAACTTTCCGCGTGCCTATGTGGACCCCAACCGCGACGTCGAAGACCTGGACGCCACCCTGCTCGACGCGCCCTGGCCCACCCCCCTGGCCCCCAGCGAAAAAACCCGTCTGGGCATTGGCCTGATCTGGCGCGACGCGAGCAAGGGCGGGCAAGACCCCATCTACGCGCGCAAGCTCAGCGTCGCCGAGGTGCAAAACCGCATCAGCCGCTACCACGCGCCCTACCACGCGGCCATGCAGGCGCAGATTGAAGCGGCCTATGCGCGCTTTGGCGCTGTCTGGCACCTCAACCTGCATTCAATGCCTGCCAACTCGTACGAGAGCCTGCAGATCCAGAGCGACCACCCGCTGGCCGACGTGGTGCTGGGCGACCGTGACGGCACCACCGCCGCCCCCGAATTCACCGCCATGGTGGCCAGCGCATTCCGCCAGCGCGGTTTCAGCGTCGCCATCAACGACCCGTTCAAGGGCGTGGCGCTGATCGCCCGACTGGGCCGGCCGGCCGAGCGCCGCCACAGCCTGCAGGTCGAACTGCACCGCGGCCTCTACATGGACGAAAAGACCCGAGCCCGCAGCGTGGACTTTGTCACCCTGCAAAGCGCACTGGCGGGCATTTCTGCTGAAATTGCCGCTTACGTCCAAGCCCAGATCCCTTCCTGACCAGAGAACCCCGCCATGAGCCTGATCGCCGAAATCGAAGCCACCCACGACGAATTCACCGCGCTGCGCCGCGACATCCACGCGCATCCCGAGCTGGCCTTCCAGGAAAACCGCACGTCCGACGTCGTGGCTGAGCGGCTCGCGTCCTGGGGCATCGAGGTGCATCGCGGGCTGGGCCAGACCGGCGTGGTGGGGGTGCTGAAAGGCTCCCAAACCAAAGCCGGCAGCAAGCCGCGATCCATTGGCCTGCGCGCCGACATGGACGCGCTGCCCATGCCCGAGCACAACCGTTTTGCCCATGCTTCCAAAAACCCCGGCCGCATGCACGGCTGCGGTCACGACGGCCACACCGCCATGCTGCTGGGCGCCGCCAAGTACCTGGCCGCGCACCGCGACTTTGACGGCATCGTCAACTTCATCTTTCAGCCGGCAGAGGAGGGTGGCAATGCCGGCGCCAAGGCCATGATGGCCGATGGCCTGTTTGACAAGTTTCCTTGCGACGAGATTTACGGTATCCACAACATGCCGGGCTTTGACGTCGGCCATTTCGGTTTCCGCAAGGGACCGACCATGGCGTCGAGCAACCGCTTTGACATTTTTGTGCGCGGCACCGGCGGCCACGCTGCGCAGCCGCACAAGTCGGTGGACACCATCGTCATCGCGGCTGAAATGGTGGGCGTGCTGCAGACGCTCATCTCGCGCCACAAGAACCCGATTGACATTGCGGTGCTCAGCATCACGCAGATTCACGCGGGCGATGCGTACAACGTGCTGCCCGGCGAGACCGTGATCCGCGGCACCGTGCGGACCTTCAGTACCCAGGTGCTGGACGACATCGAGTCCAACATGCGCCGTGTGGCCGAGATGCTGCCCCAGGTGCATGGCGGCAGCGGCGAGCTCAAGTTCCACCGCGCTTACCCGCCGCTCGTCAACTGGGACGAGCAGACCGACTTTGCCATGAAGGTGGCGCAAGACGCGTTCGGCGCTGACCATGTTGACGGCCACACGCCCCAGCACGGCGGCGCCGAGGACTTCTCTTTCTATCTGGAGAAAGTGCCGGGCTGCTACCTGTTCCTGGGCAATGGCGAAGGCGCGCACCGCGACGAAAAGTACATCGGCATGGGCCCCTGCGAACTGCACAACCCCAACTATGACTTCAACGACGCGTTGCTGCCGATCGGGTCGAGTTATTGGGTGAAGCTGGTGGGCGCGTTTTTCGCCCGATAGGACGTTTCCGGGCTAGGCGCTGGTCTTCATCAGGGCCGGCAGGACACGCGGCATGACGATAGGCCACTAGGGCCTGGCCAGCTTCTCGCCATGGTAGCTGGTGACGCGCTCGACTTCGTTCTTCGAACCCAGGATCACGCTGACACGTTCGTGCAGCTTGCCGGGCTGGATGTCCAGGATGCGCTGGTGGCCGTTGGTGGCGGCGCCGCCGGCCTGCTCGATCAGCCAGCTCATGGGGTTGGCTTCGTACATCAGGCGCAGCTTGCCGGCCTTTTCGGGCTCGCGTTTGTCCCAGGGGTACATGAAGATGCCGCCGCGGCACAGGATGCGGTGCACGTCGGCCACCATGGCGGCCACCCAGCGCATGTTGAAGTCCTTGCCGCGCGGACCGTCCTTGCCGGCCAGCAGTTCGTCCACGTAGCGTTTGACCGGCTCGTCCCAGTGCCGCATGTTGCTCATGTTGATGGCGAACTCTTTCGTGTCTTCGGGGATCTGCACGTTTTCCTCGATCAGCACAAACGAGCCCTGTTCGCGGTCCAGCGTGAACATGGCCACGCCGTCGCCCACTGTCAGCACGAGCGTGGTCTGCGGGCCGTAGATGCAGTAACCCGCGGCCACCTGTTTGTTGCCGGCCTGCAGGAAGTCGCCTTCGTCCACACCGCGGTCGTCTTCCGGCATTTTCAGCACGCTGAAGATGGTGCCGATGCTGACGTTGATGTCGATGTTGCTGGAGCCGTCGAGCGGGTCGAACAGAAGCAGGTATTCGCCTTTGGGATAGCGGTTCGGCACCACGTAGATGGTGTCCATTTCTTCTGACGCCATGCCGGCGAGGTGGCCGCCCCATTCGTTGGCTTCGATCAGCACTTCGTTGGCGATGATGTCGAGTTTCTTCTGCACCTCGCCCTGCACGTTCTCACTGCCGGCCGTGCCCAACGCACCACCCAGCGCGCCTTTGTTGACGGCCTGGCTGATGCTTTTGCAGGCGCGGGCCACCACTTCCAGCAGCAGGCGCAGCTGCGAGGGAATGTGGCCGTCGATGCGCTGCTGCTCGACCAGGTAACGCGTGAGAGATACTTTTGAAGACATCGTGAAGCTCCTCGGTTTGTCATCCCGGACTTGATCCGGGATCCAGGTTGGTGTGCCTGCATGGATTGCGGGTCAGGCCCGCAATGACACGCATGATTAGTCGGCCAGCGCACGGGTAACAACCTCGTGCGTGTCCTTGCTCAGGTCAGTGCGGGCGGCGACGCGGGCAATCGCTTCGCGTGCCGCGCTGCGGTAAGGTTCGGCCAGCTTGCTCCAGCGGTCCAGCGCACGTGCCAGGCGTGCCGCCACCTGCGGGTTGATCACGTCGAGCTCAATCACGCGTTCACTCCAGAACACATAACCCGCCGCATCGGTGCGGTGGAAGGCGGCCGGGTTGCCCTGGCAGTAGGTGCTGACGACGCTGCGCGCGCGATTCGGGTTGCGCAGGCTGAAGTCGGCGTGTTTCATGAGCTGTTTCACGGCCGGCAGGATGTTGCCGCCGCGGTCCGGCGCGCTGGTCTGCAGGCTGAACCATTTGTCGATGACCAGCGCCTCGTCCTTGAACATCGCATGAAAACGTTGCAGCGCTTCGGCGGCCAGCGGGTGGCCGCTGGAGACCAGGGCGGCCAGCGCGTTGAAACGGTCGGTCATGTTGCCGGCGTCCTTGAAACGCTGGTAGGTCTTGCCGGGCCAGACGGCATCGCCGCTGGCGACGGCGGCCAGGCACAGCTGCGTCAGCGCCATGCCGGCCAGGGCGCGGCGGCCCGAGGACAGCGGGTCGGGCATGTAGGCGCCGGTGTCGTGGTTGGCCTCGTACGTGGCTTCCCAGTCGCCCTGCAGCGCCGTGGCCAGCTGCAGGCGCATGGCTTCGCGCACCGCATGGATGCGCTGCGGGTCCACCACGTCGAGCTGCTCGGCCATGTAGGTTTCCGACGGCAGGGTCAGCACCAGGTCCTTGAAGGCGGCGTCCAGCGCCGGGTCGCGCAGCACGCTGCGCATGGCAGCGATATATGCATCATTCAGGGGCTCAGCGCCCACCGGATAAGCGGAAGCAGCTATTGATTTAATAGCGCTGCGCACCGCCAGGCGCTGCCCGGCCTCCCAGCGGTTGAAGGGGTCGCTGTCGTGCGCCAGCAGGTGCAGCAGCTGCGCATCGCTGTAGTCGAACTCCAGCACCACCGGCGCGCTGAAACCGCGCAGGATGGACGGCACCGGCTCGACATCTACATTGACAAAACGCAGCGTCTCGCTGGCTTCGGTCAGAACGAAGGTGCGCGGGCCGGCAACGGCAGCAGGTTCGCCTTCCAGTTGCAGCGGCAGGTCGGCACCGTCGGTGCCGAGCAGGCCCAGGCCCACGGGAATCACAAAAGGCTCCTTGGCCGACTGGCCGGGCGTGGGGGCGCAGCTTTGCGCCAGCGTCAGGGTGTAGCTGCGCGCGGCGGCGTCGTACACACCTTCCGCATGCACGCGTGGCGTGCCGGCCTGGCTGTACCAGCGCTTGAACTGCGGCAGCAGGCGCGCCAGATCGGAGGCCGGGTTGGCGTCTGCAATGGCTTGTGCAAAGTCGTCGCAGGTCACGGCCTGGCCGTCGTGGCGTTCGAAATACAGCTTCATGCCCTTGGCAAAACCGTCGCGGCCCACCAGGGTCTGCATCATGCGGACAACTTCGGCGCCTTTTTCGTAAATGGTGACGGTGTAGAAGTTGCTGATCTCGATGTAGCTGTCGGGCCGCACCGGGTGCGACATCGGGCCGGCGTCCTCGGGGAACTGCGCGGTGCGCAGCACGCGCACGTCCTCGATGCGCTTGACGGCGCGGGCCGAGGCCTCGCCGCACAGGTCCTGGCTGAATTCCTGGTCGCGGAACACCGTCAGGCCTTCTTTCAGGCTGAGCTGGAACCAGTCGCGGCAGGTGATGCGGTTGCCGGTCCAGTTGTGGAAGTACTCGTGGCCGACCACGCTTTCGATGTTCGAATAGTCGGTGTCGGTCGCGGTGGCCTGGTTCGCCAGCACGTACTTGGTGTTGAAGATGTTCAGGCCCTTGTTTTCCATGGCGCCCATGTTGAAGTCGCTGGTCGCGACAATCATGAAACGCTCCAGGTCCAGCGAGAGGCCGAAGCGCGCTTCGTCCCACGCGACTGAATGCACCAGCGAGTTCATCGCGTGTTCGGTCTTGTCCAGGTCGCCGGGGCGCACATAAACCTGCAGCAAATGGTCTTTGCCGGCGCGCGAGGTGATGCGCTGCTCGCGCGCCACCAGCTGGCCGGCCACCAGTGCAAACAGGTAGGCGGGTTTTTTGTGCGGGTCCACCCACTTGGCGAAGTGGCGACCGCCCTCGAGCTCGCCCTGCTCGACCAGGTTGCCATTGGACAGCAACACCGGGTACCTCGCCTTGTCGGCGCGCAGGGTCACGGTGTAGCTGGCCATCACGTCGGGACGGTCCAGGAAGTAGGTGATGCGGCGAAAGCCCTCGGCCTCGCACTGGGTGAAGAAGGAGTCGTTGCTGACGTACAGGCCCATCAGCTTGGTGTTTTTGGCCGGCGCGCAGGTGGTGAAAATTTCCAGCTCGAAGGGCTCAGGGCCTTCGGGCAGGTTCTCCAGCACCAGTTTGTCGCCATCCATCTTGAACGAGGTGCCCTGACCGTTGACCAGCACACGCGCCAGGTTGAGTTCCTCGCCGTCGAGTTTCAGGGGCTGGGCCGGCACGTTGGCATTGCGCCGCAGCGTCATCTTGTTGAGCACACGCGTCTTGGCCGGGTCCAGGTCAAATGACAGATCGACGGTGTCGATCCAGTAGGCGGGGGCAACGTAGTCTGCACGGTGGATGGCCGTGGCTTGTCCTTCACGCAGCATGGTGGTTTCCTGAAAAGTGAAAGGGGAGAGCGCGTGTATTCATCAAACGCCCTGCTTCAGTGAAGCTTCGATAAACGGGTCAAGGTCGCCGTCGAGCACCTTCTGGGTGGCCGAGGTCTCGTAGTTGGTGCGCAGGTCCTTGATGCGGCTCTGGTCCAGCACGTAGCTGCGGATCTGGTGGCCCCAGCCCACGTCGGTCTTGGTGTCTTCCAGCTTCTGCTGGGCTTCCTGCTGTTTGCGCAGCTCGAAGTCGTACAGGCGCGAGCGCAGGCGCTTCCAGGCCACGTCGCGGTTGCCGTGCTGTGAGCGGCCGTCCTGGCACTGCACCACGATGCCGGTCGGGATGTGCGTCAGGCGCACCGCCGAGTCGGTCTTGTTGATGTGCTGGCCGCCGGCGCCCGAGGCGCGGAAGGTGTCAACCCGGACGTCGGACGGATTGATCTCGATCTCGATCGAGTCGTCGATCTCGGGGTAGACAAACACCGAGGCAAACGAGGTGTGGCGCCCGCCCGAGGAGTCGAACGGCGACTTGCGCACCAGGCGGTGCACGCCGGTTTCGGTGCGCAGCAGGCCGAAGGCGTATTCACCCTCGATCTTGATGGTCGCGCCCTTGATGCCGGCGGTGTCGCCCGCGGTTTCGTCCTCGATCTGGGTCTTGAAGCCCTTGCGCTCGGCGTACTTGAGGTACTGGCGCAGCAGCATGCTGGCCCAGTCGCAGGCTTCGGTGCCGCCGGCGCCGGCCTGGATGTCCAGGAAGGCGTTGAGCGGGTCGGCCGGGTTGTTGAACATCCGGCGGAATTCCATTTTCTCGACTTCCACCGCCACCTTGGCAGCGTCTTCCTCAATGGCCAGCATGCCGGCGTCGTCGCTTTCGGCCTTGGACATCTCGAAGAGTTCGGTGTTGTCGGCCAGCTCGGAGCTCAGGCGGTCGATCACATGGACGACGTCCTCGAGCGACTTTTTTTCCTTGCCAAGTTCCTGCGCGCGCTTGGGGTTGTCCCAGACTTTCGGGTCTTCCAGCGCGGCGTTGACTTCGCTTAATTTACGTTCTTTGGCAGGGTAGTCAAAGATACCCCCGAAGCTCGTTGACCCGGTTGCTCAGGTCTGCGAGCTGGTTGCCGATGATATTGATGTGTTCTGCGTCCATGGGAAAGTCCTGTCCTGGTATCTGGGGTTCAATCCAGCATTTTCTCATGCTCCGGGCCGCGCGGCCGCGCGGCCGCAAAAGGGCCATGCCCGGCGCAACCCCATGGCTGCGTCCGCCCGCCCGGGGATCAGGCCGCCGGCGAGCCCGGGGGCGTCAGGGGCAGGGTGACGGTGAACACGGAGCCCTCGCCCTGGCGGCTTGCCACGCTGATGCTGCCGCCGTGCGCCTGCACGAGCTGGCGGGTGATGAACAGGCCCAGACCGAGCCCGCCGGTGCCGTCGTCGCTGGCGACGCGCGAGAACTGCTCGAAAATGCGCAGCTGGTCGGGCGCGGAAATGCCCCGGCCCTGGTCGCGCACCGAAATGCACGCACTCTCGGGCAGCAGGCGCAGGCTGACTTCCACCGGCTTGCCTTCGCCATAACGCAGCGCGTTGGTCAGCAGGTTGATCACCACCTGCTCGATCCTGAATTCGTCCCACAGGGCGGTGACCGGCTGGCCGGCATCGAGGGTGATGGTGCTGCCGGCGGCTGCGGCCTGGTGGGTGAGGTTGCCCACCACGCGGGCAAGCAGGGCCGACAGTTCCGTGGGCACGGGCCGGATGGACAACTGCTTGCTGTTGATGCGCGAGGCATCCATCATGTCGTCGATCAGGCGCATCATGGCTTCGATCTGGCGCCGGTCACGCGCCACCATGGCGTTCAGATAGGGCAGGTCGAAAATGTCCGCACGGCCCCGGTCCAGCTGCATCTTGCGCAATTGCGACTCCAGGTACAGCGTGTTGAGCGGCGTGCGCAGCTCGTGGGTGGCCATGGAGATGAAGTCGTCGCGCGTGCGCACGGCGGCCTGCAGCTCGTCCTGCATGGCAGTCAATTGCTGCATCAGCAACTCCTGCTCCTTGCGGCTCTTCTCCAGCGCCTCGACCTGCCGGCGGGTTTCCATGCGCTGGCTGTACAGGTCCACAAAGACACTGACCTTGCTGCGGACGGCATCCACGTCCAGCGGCTTGTAGAGAAAGTCCACTGCGCCGGTTTCGTAGCCGGTGAAGGCGTAGTTCTGTTCCTTGCCGGCGGCAGTGACGAAAATGATGGGGATCTGCCGGGTCTTTTCGGTGCCGCGCATCAGCTCGGCCAGCTCAAAGCCGCTCATGCCCGGCATCTGCACGTCCAGGATGGCCAGCGCAAACTCGTGTTCGAGCAGCAGGTCCAGCGCTTCCTCGCCGGAGCTGGCCTGGAAGATTTCCCGGCCGTCGCGGCGAATCAGCGCATTGAGCGCCAGCAGGTTGCCGGGCAGGTCGTCGACGATCAGGACTTTTGCAACGTCAGGTGTTCGCATGGTTGTGGTCAAGTTGGATGAGCAGTTGCCGGATGCGGTCCAGTGTGAGGATCAGGTTGGGTCTGAGCTTGCGGATGGCCGCTTGCGGCATGGTGGCGACCTGGGCTTCCGCCGGGTCCTGCACCGCTGTGAGACCGCCGCGCTGCTTGATGCGGGCCAGGCCCGCCGCGCCATCAAAATTGGCGCCGGTCAGCAGCACGCCCGCCAGGCTGGTGCCATAGGCGTCGGCGGCGGACTCCATCAGCACATCGATCGATGGGCGGGAATAGTTGACGGGTTCTTCACAGCTGAGGGAAAAAGTGCGGTCCGTCTCGATGGACAGGTGGTAGCCGGAGCCGGCGAAATACAGGGTGGACGGGGCGATGGTTTCCTTGTCGGCGGCTTCGCGCACGGTCATGGCCAGCCTTTGCTGGAAGACGTCTGCCAGCCGGCTGTCACGCTCTTGCGGCAGATGCAGCACCGCGATGATGGGCAGGGAAAAGTGCTCCGGCAGTCCTGACAGCAGCGCCAGCAAGGCGTGCACCCCGCCAGCCGAGGCGCCAATCACCACGGCCTCCACGGCATGCCTTGCTGCGACCTGCTGGATATCCATGAAGCTGCTCAGTCCTCCAGCTTGCGGAAAATCCGCTCGGGCCGGTCCAGCGGCTCAAAACGCGCGGCATGGGCCGAGAAGTCGATGCTTTCCTTGCTGCCCAGGCCCATGAAGCCGCGGCGGCTCAGCGATTCGTGAAACAGGCCCAGCGCGCGGTCCTGCAGCTTCTTGTTGAAATAGATCAGCACGTTGCGGCAGAGTACCAGCTGGGTCTCCGAAAACACGCTGTCCGTGGCCAGGTTGTGGTCGGCGAAGGTGACGTTGTCGCGCAGGGACTTGTCGAAAATCGCCGCATCGTAAGCGGCCGTGTAGTAGTCGGAAAATGCCTGCTGGCCGCCGGCGGCCTGGTAGTTGGCGGTGTGGCCCTGGATGCTGGCCAGCGAAAAAATGCCCTGGCGTGCCTTGGCGAGCGACTTGGGGTTGATGTCGGTTGCATAAATCAGGGAGCGGTCGAGCAGGCCTTCCTCCTTGAGCAGGATGGCCAGCGAATACACCTCTTCGCCGGTGCTGCAGCCTGCGACCCAGATTTTCAGCGAGGGATAGGTGCGCAGCACGGGCACGACCTGCTGGCGCAGGGCCAGGAAAAACGAGGGGTCGCGAAACATCTCGCTGACGGGAATGGTCAGGTACTGCAGCAGCTGCATGAAGACGGCGGGGTCCTGCTCCGTGGCCGCCTGCAGGGCCGGGACCGTCGGATAGCCGAGCTGCGCGAGCGCCTTGAGCACCCGCCTTTTCTGCGACGCACCCGCGTAATCGCGGAAATCGTAGCTGTACTGGTTGTAGATGGCCTGCATCAGGCGGTGCAGGTCGGCTTCCGGGTGCTCCTCGGCGGCACCGCTGACGGGGGCCGGCGTTTGGGCGTCAGGCTTTTTGGGCATTCAGCTGCGATCCGTGGCCGGCATCCACACGCGAAGCAGGGAAAACAGGCGGTCCAAGTCAATCGGCTTGGCCAGGTAGTCACTGGTGCCGGCTTTGAGGCATTGCTCCTGGTCGTCCTTCATGGCCTTGGCGGTGACGGCAATGATGGGCAGCTTTTTGAAGCGTGCATCCTTGCGGATGCGGCGCGTCGCCTCCAGCCCGTCCATGCCCGGCATCATGATGTCCATCAGGACCAGATCGATGCCTGCGATCTCGTCGAGCTTGCTGATCGCCTCGAAGCCGTTGCGGCCGATCTCGACCCGCATGCCTTTTTGCTCCAGCGCGCTGGTCAGGGCAAAGATGTTGCGCGCGTCGTCGTCCACCACCAGGACCTTGCGGCCTTCAAAGGCGGTGTCCCGGCTGCGCAGGCTCTTGAGCATGATCTGGCGATCCGCCGACAGTTCCGACTCGACCTTGTGCAGGAAGAGGGTGACTTCGTCGAGCAGCCGCTCGGGCGAGCGTGCGCCCTTCATGATGATGGCGCGCGAATACTTCAGCAGTTCGGTTTCTTCCTGACGGGTCATCTCTCCGCCGGTGTAGACGATGACGGGAGGGTAGGCAGAAATCCCCTCGGTTGACATGCGCTGGAGCAGCTCGTGGCCCTGCATGTCGGGAAACTTCAGGTCCATGATCATGCAGTCAAAAACGGTGCTGGTGAGCAGCCCCAGCGCTTCACCGCCTGTCTCCACCGCGGTGATCTCGACGTCGCCGTCACCGATCAGTTGCACGACGCTGGCGCGCTGTAGCGCATCGCCTTCGACCAGCAGCACGCGCTTGATCTTCTGGGCCAGCTTGTCGCCCAGTTTCTGGAAAACGTCCTTGAGTTGCTCGCGCGTGGTCGGCTTGAGCGCGTAACCGATGGCGCCCATCTGCAGGGCTTCCTCGCTGAGGTCGTCGCCCGACACCACGTGCACGGGAATGTGTCGTGTCTTCGGGTTTTCCTTGAGCCGCTGCAACACCGACAGGCCCGGGCGGTCCGGCAGACCCATGTCGAGCAGGATGGCATGGGGCAGGAACTGCATGGCCAGGGCAAAACCGTCTTCGGCGCCGTGGGCCACGAGGCAGTTGTAGTTCATTTCACGCGCCAGGTCGTAGAGGATCTGCGCAAAAATGACGTCATCCTCGATCACCAGGACCAGGCGGTCGCCGCGTGGCAGCTCCCTGTCGTCGGCAAAAGCCGCGGCGGGAACGGGCGCCGGCAGGGGGGCGGGCGCCATCACCGGCGCCGGGTTGCGGAGCCGGCCGGGCGCGCGCCGGGCGGGTTTGGTGTCCGGCTGGGGCGTCGGTGCCGGGCTCCATTCGCAGGGCAGCAGCAGGGTGAAGGTGCTGCCCCCGCCCTCGCTGCTTTCCACCGAGAGCGAGCCGCCCAGCAGCGTGGTCAGGTCGCGCGAAATCGACAGGCCCAGCCCGGTGCCGCCATAACGCCGGCTGGTGGTGCCGTCGGCCTGGCGGAAGGCGTCAAAAATCAGTTGCTGCTGGTCGGGGCGGATGCCGATGCCCGAGTCGCGCACGGAAAAGGCAATGCTGCCGTGCGGCTGCAGCGACACGCGCAGGCTGACCTCGCCGGCATCGGTGAACTTGATGGCGTTGGAGAGCAGGTTTTTCAGGATCTGCTCGACCCGCTGGCGATCGGTTTTCAGCGTCGCGGGGGTGCCTGATTCGATGCGGATGGAGAGGGTCAGGTTTTTCTGGCCGGCCAGCGGTTCGAACGTGCTTTTCAGCGAATCCACCAGCGCGCTCACGACCATGTCCTCGGGGGAAAGCTCCAGCTTGCCGGCTTCGACCTTGGAAATATCGAGGATGTCGTTGATCAGGCTGAGCAGGTCGTTGCCTGCCGAATAAATGGACTGCGCAAACCGGACCTCTTCCTGGCTGAGGTTGCCCTTGGGGTTGTCGGCCAGCAGCTTGGCAAGAATCAGCGAACTGTTCAGCGGCGTGCGCAGCTCGTGCGACATGTTGGCGAGGAATTCCGACTTGTAGCGGCTGGCCCGGCTCAACTCGGTGGCGCGTTCCTCCAGCAGGGTCTGGGCCTGGTTGAGCGCCGCATTCTTGTGGTCCAGCGACAGGGCCACTTCCGACAGCTGCTCGTTGGTTTGCTCGAGTTCGGCCTGCTGGTTCTCCAGCGTGACCTGGTACTCCTTGAGCACGCGGGACTGCTCTTCCAGTTCCTCGTTGGTGGTGCGCAGCTCTTCCTGCTGCACCTGCAGCTCTTCATTGAGCTCCTGGGACTGGCTCAGCACGTCCTCCAGGCGCCGGCGGTAAAGCGCCGCGTGGATGGAGTTGCCGATGTTGCTGGCAATCATGGTGACGAATTCCAGGTCGCGTGGCGCCAGGGCCCGCAGGAAACCGAGTTCGACCACACCGTTGACCAGCCCGTCGTTGTGCACCGGAACCACCAGTACATGGCGCGCCGACCCCTGGCCCAGGCCGGAGCTGACCTTGAGGTAGCCGGCCGGCAGATCGTCAAGCTGAAGCACCCGGTTTTCAAGGGCCGCCTGGCCGACCAGGCCCTGGTCGCTGTCCAGCGACTGCCCGGCCTCGTCGCTGTCATGGGTCAGGCCGTAGGCGGCCACCCGCTGCAGCCGGCCGTCTTCCTGGCGGATATACAGTGCCGCGACTGCCACATCGAGATACCGCGCCAGAAACTCCAGCACGCTGCGGCTCAGCGACCCAATGGCGTGCTGGCCCAGGGTGTGCTCGGCCAGCTGCCGTTGTCCGGTGCGCAGCCAGAGCTGCTGGTCCAGCAGCAGCGCCGTGGCTTTTTGCTTGTTTTCCGCTTCTCCGTAAGTGTCCGACAGGTGCTGCAGTTCGCGGCGCCCGAGCAGCGCCAGCAGGCCGCTCAGCCCCAGGCTGAACAGCAGGTAGGCGGCCATGCCCCACGCCGTGTTGCTGCGCGCCTGCGCGTTGCGGTCCTGCAGCAGGCGCTCTTCAATGTTGATGAATTCCGCGAGTTCGCGCCGGATCTCGTCCGTCAGGCTTTTCCCGCCCGCAGAACGCACCGGCGCCTGGTAGTCGAGGTCCTTGCGCCGCAGGTCGACAATGGTTTGCGCAAACTCGTTCCACTGTGTCTGCAGTGCGGCGATGCGCCTGAGCCGGCTGACCTGGTCCTGGTTGTCGCGCACCAGGCCGGCCAGCGTGGCCGTTTCGGCGGCGATGCGCGGTTTGCCAATTTCAAAGGGTTGCAGCAGGGGTTCTTCACCGGTGACCAGGTAGCCGGACATGCTGGCTTCCATGTCGGCGCCCAGCTTGGCGATCTGGTTGGCATTGCTGATGGCCCGTTCGGCCTGTTCGACCCCGCCCAGCGCGGACAGGAGATAGAAGATCAGGCCGACAAAAACCGCGGCACTGAGGGCGCCGACGCCCAGCGGCAGGCTGACATTGCGCGTCAGAATGCGGCGAAAGTTTTCCTGCTGAATGGCGCTGGGTGCGGTCATGAATCTTCCCCGCGCCAAGCGCAATAAAGCCCTGATTGTCCTACAAAGCGGGCTTTTCTTGTGTGCGTTACCGAACTTAAACCTTACCTGAGGGGCTTTTCGGGCTCCCGTACATCAGACGCTAGCTGAGGAAGTCTTCGAACAGGCGGGCCAGTGGCTCCGGCTGGTCGTGGTGCAGCATGTGGCCGGCGTCCACAATGACGGCGGTGCGCACCTGCGGCACGGACTGCAGGCGCTCGTGGTACTGGGCCAGCGTGTATTTGCCCTCCCACCATTTGCCCAGGGAATCGTCCGAGGCTTCGACCGCCAGCGTGGGTGCGCTGATGCGCTGGTAAATCTCCAGCACCTCGTCGACCCGGTAAAGCTGGGCATTGGTGATCTTGTGGGCCGCGTCGCCCAGGATGCGCCACTGGCCCTGGGCGTCGGGCGCAGCCCAGTGGCGGGCCAGCCAGTCGGCCTTGTCCTGGCTCAGCCGGGGGTTGGTGCGCATCAGGCGCCGGGCCACGCCGTCCACGTCGTTGTAGGGCTTGAGCGCCATCTCGCCCTTGTGCAGGCTTTTGAGCTCGTCCATCCATTTGGCAAAACGGGCGGGCGCCTGGCTGGGCCGGGTCGCGGGCATGCCGAAGCCTTCGAGGTTGACCAGTTTGCGTATGCGTTCGGGCCGCACGCCGGCGTAGAGCATGGCCACGTTGCCGCCCATGCTGTGGCCGACCAGGTCCACCGGCTGGCCGGGTGCATAGTGGTCGAGCAGGAAATCGAGGTCGGCGAGGTAGTCGGGAAACCAGAAGTTGTCGGCCCCCGCGCTGCCGGTCTGGCCATAACCGCGCCAGTCGGGCGCGATGATGGTCCGGCCCTGCACAAAGGCGTCCGACAGGGCATCAATGACAAACTGGTAGGACGCGGCCACGTCCATCCAGCCATGCACCAACACCAGAGGTGGCAGGCTGCTTTGGGCCTCGCCCCAGTGAAGCACGTGGTAATTGATGCCGCGTATAGGGACATACTCGCTGCGGGAAAGACGTTTTTCTTTGTACATTGATGCCCATCATAAGGAGACCCGATTTGAAGCGCAGTCAAGACAGGGACATGGCCGCCGCGCGGCAGCCCGACCATTACGCAGCCCTGCACCAGGGCTTTCGCTGGCAGGTGGACGAATACTTCAACATCGCCGACGTCTGCTGCCGGCGCTGGGTGGCCGGCAGCGGTAAAAGTGCTCCCAAAAGAGTAGCTATCCGCGCCCATCAGAAGGGGGCTGCGACCACTTTTTATACCTATGTCCAGCTGCAGCAGGCCGCCGACGCGCTGAGCCATGTGCTGGTTCAGCTGGGCGTGCAGCGCGGCGACCGGGTGGCGATTGTGATGCCGCAGCGTTTCGAAACCGCCGTGGCTTACATGGCGGTGTTCCAGATGGGTGCCGTGGCCATGCCGCTGTCCATGCTGTTCGGCCCCGAGGCGCTCGAGTACCGCCTGCAGGACAGCGACGCGGTGCTGGCCATCTGCGACGAAAACTCGATTGCCAGCGTCAATACCATCCGCAGCCACTGCCCGGCCCTGCGCACGGTGATCGCGGCCGGCACGGCGGCCGGCCAGGGCGACGTGGACTACGAACCCGCTCTGGCGGCGCAACAACGCGCCTTCACCGCCGTGAAAACCAAGGCCGACGACGCGGCCATCCTGATCTATACCAGCGGCACGACCGGCCCGCCCAAGGGCGCGCTGCTGGCGCACCGTGCGCTGATCGGCAATCTGCCGGGCTTTGTCTGCAGCCAGAACTGGTTTGGCTTTGACGGCAAGACCAATGCGACGTCCGAAGCGGTGTTCTGGAGTCCGGCGGACTGGGCGTGGACCGGCGGACTGATGGATGCACTCTTGCCGACGCTTTATTTCGGCCGGCCCATCGTCGCCTTCAACGGGCGCTTCAGCCCCGAGCTGGCCTTCACGCTGATGGCGCAGCAGGGCGTCACGCACACCTTTCTGTTTCCGACCGCGCTCAAAGCCATGATGAAGGCCTACCCGCACCCGCGGCGCCACTTCAAGCTCAAGCTGCAGGCCATGATGAGCGCGGGCGAAGCAGTCGGCGACGCGGTGTTTGCGTACTGCCGCGACGAGCTCGGTGTACTCGTCAACGAGATGTTCGGGCAGACCGAGATCAACTACGTGGTGGGCAACTGCTCGGCCCTGTGGCCGGCCCGGCCCGGCAGCATGGGCAAGGGCTACCCGGGCCACCGCGTGGCGGTGATCGATGACGAGGGCCGGGAGTGTGCTGTCGGCGTGCCAGGCGACGTGTCGGTCAACCGCTTTGACATCCACGGCGATGCGGACCCGATCTTCTTTCTGGGTTACTGGAAGAAGGAAGCCGCCACGCAGGCCAAGTTCAGCGGCGACTGGTGCCGCACCGGCGACCTGGCGACCCGCGACGAGGACGGCTACCTCTGGTACGAAGGCCGGGCCGACGATGTTTTCAAGGCCGCCGGTTACCGCATCGGCCCCGGCGAGATCGAGAACTGCCTGGTCAAGCACCCGGCGGTGGCCAATGCCGCGGTGGTGCCCAAGCCCGACCGCGAACGCGGCGCCGTGGTCAAGGCCTTCATTGTGCTTGCTCCTGATTTTGTAGCTGCTCGCGCACGACAGGCGGGGGCTGAGGGCCAGTTTGACATCAAGCTCACGGCCGAGTTGCAGGCCCACGTCAAGGGCCTGCTGGCGCCCTACGAATACCCCAAGGAGATCGAGTTCATTGACGCGCTACCGATGACCACCACCGGCAAGGTGCAGCGGCGCGTGCTCAGATTGCAGGAAGAAGAGCGCTTTCGCCAGGCGGGCTGAGCAGTCATTCTTTACCAGCAGGGGCCGCAGATCTGGCTTTGCCAGTCTGCAGGCGCCGTCCCCTGGAAGGGGAGAGGGCGCTACGCGTAGCGAGCGCCAACAGGGGTGAACTGAGCCCTTCGGGGCAGGGTGACGGTAAACGTCGTGCCGCTGGTGGCGTCCGAGGTGACGGCGATGCTTCCGCCGTGCGCACGAACAATTTCCTGGCAGATAAACAGACCCAGGCCCAGACCGGTCGGCTCCCGTTGCTCGGCCTTGCCGGAGGCCATGCCGCGGACCAGCGGCTTGAAGATCAGTTGCTGTTCCTTCAGCGGAATCGGCGTGCCCAGGTTGTGCACCGAAAAGGCCACGCCTTCTGCGTTTTCCCACAGGCGCACCGTCACCGGTTCATCTGGCGCGCCATGGGTCAGGGCATTGCCCAGCAGGTTGGACAGCAATTGCCCCATGCGGCCCTCGTCCCAGAAGCCGTTGAAGTCGCCGGTGCTCTCCAGGCTCAGCAGGCGGCGCGGGTAGCGCACGCGTGTCTCCGCCAGCACCTTGCCGAACTGGGCGAGCAGGTCGCCCGGCACCGGCCTGATCGGCATCATGCCCTCGGATTGCACCCGCGTGAAATCAACCACGTGCTCGATCACGCTGTTGATGCGGACCACGCTGTTGATGATGGTTTCCGCCGCACTGGCCGCCAGTTTTCCGGAGCGCACCAGGTATTGCGCCGACATGGAAATCGTGCCCAGCGGATTGCGGATGTCATGGCCGAGGATGCCGATAAACAGGTCGGTCGATTTTTTGGTCTGGTCGGTGTAGCGCGCCACGGATTCGGCAATCGCCTGGTCCATCGCTTCATTGAACCGGATGAGGTCGTGCATGTCGTTTCGGTGATCCTGTCCGCCGCCCGCCAGGGTCCAGAGCCGGACGACACTGGCCCGCAGGGCGCGGTATTCGGTGATCATGGCGTCGATGGCGAAGCCGGAGACCATGCGTGTGTCGGCGTGGGTCTCGGCCGCTGTCTCGAGCTCTCCCTGGGGCTGCCTGCTTTCGCCCCGGGATTTTTCTTCCTGCGCGGCAGCGGTCTGGGGCTGCTCCAGATCATTGGCAATCGCCGCGAGGATTTCACCTGCGTGATCGCGCAAGGCTTTCTGGTCCAGCCTGGTTCCGTCATGCACCACCGTGGCGGCGAACTCGTCCCACGAGGTGAGGATTTCTTCCGCGTTGGATCGGAGAAATGTGGCAAGTCGCATGAGGGAGCCTCTCTGATGGGGGAACGATATTCAGGCTATCGCGGGTGCTTGCGGCAGCTTGTCTGCGTGCCGGCGCACCCTGGAATAAAAAAAACCCTCCGGGACACCGGAGGGTTTTTTTCAGCCGGGACAGGCGCTTAGCGGGCAACAGCCTGCACGGGCTCGGCCACATAAATCTCGACGCGGCGGTTTTTGGCGCGGCCTTCGTTGGTGTTGTTGTCGGCGATCGGCTCGCGCGAACCGCGGCCGTCGGTGGCCACGCGGTTGCCTGCAACACCACGGGCCACCAGGTAATTGCGCGTGCTGTTGGCGCGGTCGATGGACAGCGGGTTGTTGATGGCGTCGCTACCGGTGCTGTCGGTGTGACCGATGATGGTCACCGTCGTCACCGGGTTCTGGTTCAGGCTGGTGGCAAACTGGTTCAGGATGGGTGCGAAGGTGGTACTGACATCAGAGCGGCCGGTTGCAAACGAGATGTCCGAGGGGATGTCGAGCTTGAGGCGGTTGTCGGCGGTCTGGCTCACAGCCACGCCGGTGCCGACCGTGGCCTGTTCCATGGCAGCCTTTTGTTGCTGCATGCGCTGCGACCACAGATAACCGCCGCCAGCGCCGACAGCGCCGCCCAGCACAGCGCCGGTAGCCGCGCCTTTGGAGCCGCCGGTGGCTGCGCCCAGCACAGCGCCGGCAACAGCGCCTATGCCCGCACCTTTGGCCGTACCCTGCTGGGTTTCGCTCATGTTGGCGCAACCGCTCAGAAAGAGGGCGGCACAGGTCAGGGAAGTGAGGACGAGTTTCATGGAAGGCTCCTGGGAAGTTGTTGTAGAAGAAAGATTTAGAGTGGATTAACGCTTTAGTGTGTGAATCGTATGAGGTCTTCTGGTATGTATTTGTAAGCGAATCGCCCGAAATCCTGCCCGCCAGCAGCGATGCTGGTGACCCCTTAAACTAGCCGCGGCCTTCCATTCAACCCATTTCATCTTCCATTTCAATGCAAAAAGTACAGCTAGGCAGCAGCGACCTGCAAGTCACCCCGGTTTGTCTGGGCACCATGACTTTCGGCGAGCAGGTGGGCGAAGCCACGGCACATTCGATTCTTGACCGTTCCCTGGAGCGCGGCGTCAATTTCCTCGACGCGGCGGAAATGTATTCGGTGCCGGCCCGCGCCGAAACCTTCGGCGCCACCGAAACCATCATCGGCAACTGGCTGGCCCGGCGCCCGGACGCCCGTGACCAACTGGTGGTGGCCACCAAGGTCGCCGGCCCCGCACGCGGCATGCCCTGGATACGCAACGGCAGCCCCGACCTGACGCCGCAGGACATCGTCCAGGCCTGCAACGACAGCCTGAAGCGCCTGCAAACCGATGTCATCGACCTGTACCAGATCCACTGGCCGGCGCGCAATGTGCCGATGTTTGGCTTGGCGTATTTCGAGCCCGCCAAAGACAAGGTGGTTTCTTCGATTCATCAGCAACTCGAAGCGCTGGCCGGCCTGGTGAAAGCCGGCAAGGTGCGTGCCATCGGCCTGTCCAACGAGACCCCGTATGGCGTGCATGAATTTGTGCGCCTGGCGGAGCAACACGGCCTGCCCAAGGTGGCGACCGTGCAGAACCCGTTCTGCCTGATCAACCGCACGGTGGAAAACGGGCTCGACGAAACCATGCACCGGCTCGGCGTGTCGCTGCTGGCCTATTCGCCGCTGGGTTTTGGCCTGCTGACCGGCAAGTACGACACCAGCGGCACCACCGGCGCCGGCGCGCCCGGGGACGCCCGCATTGCCCGCTACGAGTCGGTGCGCAAGCAGCGCTGGGGCCGGCCCGAAGCGCTGGCCGCCGCGCGCCGCTACAACGCGCTGGCCCGCGAACACGGCCTGACGCCCACGCAGCTGGCACTGGCTTTTTGCTACACCAAGTGGCAGGTGGCCAGCACCATCATCGGGGTGACCTCGGTGGCCCAGCTCGACGAAGACCTCGACGCCTGGGGTACGCAGCTGCCTGCCGAACTGCTGGCAGCGATCGACGCGATCCGCTGGGACATGCGAGATCCGGCCCTCTGATCGAGTGCGGGAAGGCAATCAATGACCAGCTACCCGTTCCCAAATCAGCTGGGGCCGCGGAACCGGCTTCGCCGGGCCGCAGGCGCAGCGGCCCCCTCGGGGGGCAGGGAGCTACACGAAGTGAGCGACCGTGGGGGCTAAAACCACCCCTGCAACGCAGATGCTGAAGGCCGCCGGGGTGGTTTTCACCGAACACCCTTACGCGTACCTCGAGCATGGCGGCGCGCAGCACAGCGCCGAGGTGCTCGGGTTCGATCCGTTCACCGTGGTCAAGACCCTGGTCATGCAGGACCAGGACGCGAAACCGCTGCTGGTGCTGATGCATGGCAACCGCAAGGTGTCGACCAAAAACCTGGCGCGCCAGATTGGCGCCAAGTCGGTCGAGCCCTGCAAGCCCGAGGTGGCGAACCGCCACAGCGGCTACCTGGTGGGCGGCACCTCGCCGTTCGGCACGCGCAAGGTGATGCCGGTGTATATCGAGGAAAGCATCCTGGCCTTGCCTAAAATCGCCATCAACGGCGGCCGGCGCGGTTACCTCGTCGGCATCGCGCCGCAGGTGTGCGTGGACCTGCTGGGTGCAAAATCGGTCCACTGCGCGCTGGCTGACTGAAGACAAAACTACAACAACAATACTGGAGAGAACACCATGGACTACGCTTATTCCGCCCTGGCCGTGCTGGCGGCCTACCTGATCGGCTCGCTGTCGTTCGCGGTCATCGTCAGCCGGCTGATGGGCCTGAACGACCCGCGCAGCTACGGCAGCAAAAACCCAGGTGCCACCAACGTGCTGCGCTCTGGCAACAAGGCGGCGGCCGCACTCACGCTGCTGCTCGACGGCCTCAAGGGCTGGCTGCCGATGGCGCTGGTCATGTGGTTCGGCAAGGACTACGGCATGCGCGAAGGCACGCTGGCCGCCGTCGGCCTGGCGGCCTTCGTCGGCCATCTCTATCCGGTGTTTTTCGGTTTCCAGGGCGGCAAGGGGGTGGCGACGGCTGCCGGCGTGCTGTTTGGCGTGCACTGGGTGCTGGGCCTGGCAACGCTGGCCACCTGGGTCATCGTGGCCTTCTTTTCGCGTTATTCGTCACTGGCCGCCATTGCCTGCGCCATTTTTGCGCCCTGGTATTACCTGATCGGCGACCGCTCGTTCTGGTATGTCGACAAGATGATCGCGCTGGCCATTGTGGCCATGAGCGCCTTCCTGATTTTCCGGCACCGGGAAAACATCAACAAGCTCCTCAAGGGCACGGAATCGAAGCTGGGTGCGAAGAAGAAGGGCTGACCAGACCGCCGATTGCTATCAATCAGATAGCTGCTAGCGCTTGTGTGGTGTGGGTTTTAGCCGGTTTTGTTTCTAAAATCGCTTGACCAGCGTCATCTGGTCGTTTTCGCGGATCATCTGGAAACGCGTCAGGAAGCTGTTGCCCAGCAGCATGTAGGGCATGGACTGAGGCGACACCACCGCGTCCACGTCGTACACCTCGACATCGCCGACCCGCACGGAATTGAGTTTCACGCGAAAGCCCTGGGTCACGCCGTTGGCGGTGCTCATCTGCACCGGCTGGCCGCCCTTGTAGTTGATGCCGGCGCGCTCAGCATCGGCAGCGCTCATGGCCACGCCGGTCGCGCCGGTATCCACCATGAACTGGACGGCCCGGCCGTTGATCTGGCCCGGGGTGAAGAAATGACCGCCGGTGCCCGCGGTCAGCACGATGCGTGTGCCCTTGCCAGCGCCGCCGCCCGAGCCACCGCCCGCTCCCACGCTGACCGGGGCATCGCCAACGCGCACGGTGTGGCGCTTGCCCGAGAGCTCCAGCACGGCCTGGTCGCCGCCGGTGGAGACCACCTTCACCCCCTGGTGGGATTCCCCGGGCGCCACCGATTTCGGGGCGCCACCATTGACGACCAACAGCGCCTTGCTGCCCAGCATGCCGGCCAGCGCGACGCTTTGCGCGTGTGCCATGCCGCCAAAGGCCACCAGCGCGGCAAACCACAGCACGAGTCGGCGAGCGTGAGGCCCCCATCCCCTTCCAGCCAGGGCCGCGGAACCGGCTTCGCCGGGCCGCAGGCGCAGCGCCCCCTCGGGGGGCAGCGAACCACACGAAGTGGGGAGCGTGGGGGCCACGTTTAATCCCTGAAGTTGTTGAAGCTCAGCGGCATGTCGGGCAGGTCCGCCTTGATCATGGCCATCGCCTCCTGCAGGTCGTCGCGGTTTTTGCCGGTCACCCGGACCGCGTCGCCCTGGATGGACGCCTGCACCTTGACCTTGCTGCCCTTGATCAGCTGCGAGATTTTCTTGGCCTGTTCGGTCTCGATGCCGTTGCGCACCTTGATGACCTGCTTGACCTTGTCGCCGCCGATTTTCTCCACCTTGCCGGCGTCGAAAAAGCGCACGTCCACGCCGCTTTTGGTGGCCTTGTTGCGCAGGATGTCGGTGATCTGGTCGATCTGGAAGTCGCTGTCGCCGATCAGCGTGATTTCCTTGTCCTTGAGCTCGATGGCTGCTGCCGTGCCCTTGAAGTCGAAACGCGTGCCGATTTCCTTGGCGGTGTTTTCAACCGAGTTTTTGACCTTGACCAGATCGGCTTCGAGAACGGTGTCAAAAGAGGGCATGGTTTTCCGGCTTCCGGGGTAGCGTTGCAGGGATGTCAGGGTGCGACAATCCCGTGATGTTAGTCGAGAAAAACGTTCCCCTCCAGTTTTCCAATACCTTTGGCATCATGGCCAAGGCCCTCACGCTGGTGCGTATCGCCAGTGAAGAGGACGTGGCCGCCGTGCTGGCCGATCCGGCGCTGCAGGCGGCGCCCAAGTTCGTGCTGGGCGGCGGCAGCAACATCGTCATCACCGGCGACGTCAAATCCGTCGTGCTCAAGGTGGAAATCATGGGCAGGAAGCTGGTGGGTGAGACCGCCAAAGCCTGGATCGTCGAGGCCGGCGCCGGCGAGAACTGGCACGAGGTGGTGGGCTGGACCCTGCACAACGGCTACCCGGGCCTGGAAAACCTCGCCATGATCCCCGGTACCGTCGGCGGCTCGCCGGTGCAGAACATCGGTGCCTACGGCGTGGAGTTGCAGGACCGTTTTGATTCACTCGACGCCATTGATCTGACCACCGGAAAAAGTTTCACGCTGGACGCCGCGCAGTGCGCATTTGGCTACCGCGATTCGGTCTTCAAACACAGCAGCACCGGCCCGAACGGGCGCCCGGGCCTGGGCCTGGCCGGCAAGGCCTTGATCACACGCGTGCGGTTTGCGTTGCCCAAATTGTGGAAGCCCGTGCTGGGTTATGCCGACATCGAGAAAAAGATGGCGCAGTCCGCCATCACCCAGCCCGATGCGCTACAGATTTATGAGTGGATCTGCGAGATCCGCAAGGCCAAACTGCCTGATCCGAAGGTGATCGGCAATGCCGGCAGCTTCTTCAAGAACCCGACCGTGACGCCCGAGCAGTGCGCCGACATCATCCAGCGCGAGCCCAAGATCGTCCACTACCACCTGGACGACGGCTCGGTCAAACTGGCGGCGGGCTGGTTGATCGACGCCTGCGGCTGGAAAGGCAAGAGCATAGGCAACGCCGGCGTGTACGACCGCCAGGCCCTGGTGCTGGTCAACCGCGGCGGCAGCACCGACCCGGTGACCGGCGGCGAGGTCATGACCCTGGCCAAGGCCATCCAGACCAGCGTCTATGAACGTTTCGGCATCCTGCTGGAGCCGGAGCCGGTGGTGGTGTAAGAGCGGTAGAGCCTGCTGCGCGGGTTGCTGGTGGCTCTGCGGCGCCCCGAAACGCTACTGTTTTGATAGCTGCTCGCGCAGATTCCACGAGGGCTAGAGGCCGATTTGGCGTAGAAAAAATGCCAATTTCGGGTTTTCTGGCCGTCTGCCTCCCCGTTCAAACCTGCTTTCATGCGTGCGCTTCGTATTAAAGATTGCTTGAATGTGACTTCACCCAATTAAAGAATTCTTTCGCACCGTCCGCGCCACTGGCACCCATCAGCCAGCATTTGAAGCGCGTCGGGGCGATTGAACTGCAGCGACTGATGTGTCCATGCTCCCACTGGCCTGGTCGCCACGCCCCTCGGGTAAAGTCTGACCATAAGAATTCCGAAGGGGAGGGGAGCATGCTTATCAAATCAGCCGACGACAAGTCCAGGCGCCTGGGGTTGCTGCAGGATTTACAGCAGTCACCCCTGCTGGACGGTGCGATCCTTTTCCTACACGACAGGGGATATGCTCTGAAGGTTATTGATTCCCCATTCCGTTACCGCGAACCTAGCCGGTTTCACCCCGTTCAGTCGAAAAGCGCGATCTTTTAGCTATGCCTTCATCCACGTCAATCTACGACCAATCCCCTGGCGCGCTCCGCCACAGCGTTAAAGAGGGTGAGATCGAATACGGCTTCATCGGCAAGTTGCAGGGCCTGAAATACGGATACCGTCCCGACATTCGCGACCGCGCCGCGCTCGAGGCCAACTTTCGCGACAAGTTCCAGGAACTCAACCGCGTCAAACTCACCGACGAGGAGTTCGCTCGCCTGCTCGAAGAGATCACCACACCCGATGTCTTCACCGCCGCACAGACCCTGCGCACGCGCACCAGCTTCATCCGCGCAGACGGCACGCCGCTGAACTACACGCTGGTCAATATCGACGACTGGTGCAAAAACACCTTCGAGGTTGTCAACCAACTGCGAATCAACACCGATTACAGCCACCACCGCTTCGATGTCGTTCTGCTGATCAACGGCGTGCCCGTGGTGCAGATCGAACTCAAGACCCTGGGCATCAACCCCCGCCGAGCCATCGAGCAAATTGTCGAATACAAGAACGACCCCGGCAACGGCTTTGCGCGCACGCTGCTGTGCTTCATGCAGGTTTTCGTCGTCAGTAACCAGCATTCCACTTACTACTTTGCCAACAACAACGCCCGGCACTTCAGCTTCAATGCCGACGAGCGCTTCTTGCCGATCTACCAGTTCGCCGCACCTGACAACACCAAGATCAACGGGCTCGATGAGTTTGCCGATGTTTTCCTCGCGAAGTGCACGCTCGGCCAAATGATCAGTCGTTACATGGTGCTAGTAGCCAGCGAGCAGAAGCTCCTGATGATGCGGCCGTATCAGATCTATGCTGTTAAGAACATCGTCAAATGCATTGAAGAGAACAGCGGCAACGGCTACATCTGGCACACCACCGGTAGCGGCAAGACGCTCACCAGCTTCAAGGCTTCCACGCTGCTCAAGGCCAATCCGAACATTGAGAAATGCCTCTTTGTGGTCGACCGCAAAGACCTTGACCGCCAGACCCGCGAGGAATTCAACCGTTTCCAGGAAGGCTGCGTCGAGAGCAACACCAATACCGGCGAACTGGTTCGCCGCCTATTGTCCGACGACGCGGCCGACAAGGTCATCGTTTGCACCATTCAGAAGCTCGGCCTTGCGCTGAACGAAAACAGCAGGCGCAACAAGAGTCGCGAAACGCGCGGGCTCTCCACTTATGCCGTCCAGCTCGAAGCGCTGCGCGACAAGCGCATCATCTTCATCTTCGACGAATGCCACCGATCGCAGTTTGGCGAGAACCACCAAACCATTAAGGAGTTCTTCCCCAAGGCCCAGCTCTTCGGCTTTACCGGCACGCCAATCTTTTCGGACAACGCTACCTACAAGCAGATCACGGGTGAAGAGCAAACGCTGAAGACCACTGAAGACCTTTTCCAGCAGTGCCTGCACGAATACACCATCACCCACGCAATTGAAGATCGCAACGTCCTGAAGTTTCACGTCGACTATTTCAAGCCCGACGGTAAGAACCCGCCCAAGCAGGGCGAGAAGATCGCCAAGCGTGCAATCATTGAAGCCATCCTCACCAAGCACGATGCCGCCACCGGCGCGCGCAAGTTCAACGCCATCTTCGCCACGGCATCAATCAACGACGCCATCGAGTACTACCGCCTGTTCGATGAAGCCCAGGCTGAGAAGCAGCAGGCTGATGCCAGCTTCGTTCCGCTGAATGTCGCCGCCGTGTTCTCACCGCCCAGCGATGTGAGTGCCGATGTGCGCCAGTTGCAGGAAGACCTGCCTACCGAGTTGGAAGACAATAAGCAAGAGCCAGACGCCAAGAAGGCCGCGCTTGCCGGACTCGTCGCCAGCTACAACGCCCGCTTCGGTACCAACCACCGCATCGAAGAGTTCGACCTCTACTATCAGGACGTACAGCAACGCATCAAAGACCAGCAATGGCCCGATGCAGATCTGCGCAAAGCGAACCCGGGCGCCGCGCAACACAAGATCGACATCACCATCGTTGTTGACATGCTGCTCACCGGCTTCGACAGCAAGTACCTCAATACCCTTTACGTCGACAAGAACCTCAAGCACCACGGTCTCATTCAGGCCTTCAGTCGCACTAACCGCGTGCTCAACGACACCAAGCCCTACGGCCACATTCTTGACTTCCGTGGTCAGGAAGACGCGGTAAAAGCAGCAATTACGATGTTTTCCGGCGCAGCGGATAAGGCGCGTGCACGCGAAATCTGGCTGGTCGACAAGGCTCCCGTTGTCATTGAAAAATTGCAAGAGGCGAAGGTTGCCTTGCAGAGCTACATGCAGGCACACGGGCTTTCAAGCAAACCCGAAGACGTTGCCAAGCTAATGGGTGACGAAGCCCGCGTCGGCTTCGTCAAGGCCTTCAAGGACGTGCAGAAGCTGCAAACCCAGCTCGACCAGTACACCGACGTCACGCCCGAGCAGGCAGAAACCATCCACACCATCCTGCCGCCAGACGAACTCAACGCCTTCCGCGGCCAGTACCTGGAAATCGCCAAGCGCTTGCGCGACGAGCGCGCGAGCGCGGGCAACCGTGCGGTCGACGACAGAAACGAAGACTTGGCGCAGCTCGATTTCGAGTTCGTGCTCTTTGCCTCTGCGACGATTGATTACGACTACATCATGAAGCTCATTGCCGACTTTTCCACCAAGAAACCTGGCAAGGCCACCATGAGCCGCGAGCAACTGGTCGGCTTGATCGCGAGCGACGCCAAGTTCATCGACGAGCGCGACGACATCACCGAGTACGTCATGAGCTTGAAGGCCGGCGAAGGATTGGACGAGCGTGCCATCCGTGCCGGCTACCAGCAGTTCAAGGCTGTTAAGGCCGCGCGTGAGCTGACCGACGTCGCCGCTTGCCACGGCCTTACAGCTGCCGCACTGCAAAGCTTTGTGGACAGCGTGCTGGAGCGCCGCATCTTCGACGGCGAACAGCTTACCGAACTATTGACTCCGCTGGATCTAGGTTGGAAGGCCCGCACACAGAAGGAACTTGCCTTAATGAGCGAGCTGGTACCACTGCTCAAGAAGCGCGCCGGAGGTCGGGAGATTTCTGGTCTCCAAGCTTACGAGGATTGAGCGATGAAGAAGGAAAAAAAAGCCGTTTCGCCAAAATTGAGATTTCCGGAGTTCCGCGGAAGCGGCGGGTGGAGAGCCGGGCGCATGGACTCGCTCTACTCGTTCGTGCGAAACAACACGCTATCCCGGGACAAACTTAATTACGAGGCAGGTACGGTTAAAAACATTCATTACGGCGATATTCATACGAAGTTTTCAACTCTGTTTGACATCACTAAAGAGTCCGTGCCGTACATCAACGAAACCGAAGAGCTTCCGGAAGTCGATTCCGATGATTACTGCGTCGAAGGCGACATCATCTTTGCAGATTCATCGGAGGACACGAACGATGTAGGGAAGTGCGTCGAAATTCTTCGACTGGAAGGTCAGCTATTGCTTGGGGGACAGCATACGATTCTCGCGCGCCGGAAGAACGACGAGCTGATTATTGGGTTTGGCGGGCATGTTTTTCAGTCGGTTCGAGTTCGTTCGCAAATCCAGCACGAAGCCCAGGGCACGAAGGTCTATGCGATTTCGCCTACGCGATTGGCACGTATTGAAATTACCTATCCAGGCAATCAGGATGAGCAACGAAAAATCGCCGACTGTCTGACTTCGCTGGACGATGTGGTGGCCGCTCAGAGCCGGAAAGTGGAGGCTCTGAAAGTCTACAAGCGCGGCTTGATCCAACAACTGTTTCCTCGCGAAGGCGAAGCCGACCCCCGTCTCCGCTTTCCCGGGTTCGCCAGCAATGGCGCTTGGCATTTCCAAAAGATTGGCAGTTTGCTGAGCAAAGCCTCCTTGCCGGTGGGCGTCGAGGCCGAAAAGACGTATCGCGAAATCGGAATTCGATCGCATGGAAAAGGCATCTTTCACAAGGGGCCAGTTCTTGGAAAAGTCATTGGTGACAAACGCGTGTTCCATGTGGTGCGAGATGCACTTGTTCTTAATATTGTTTTTGCATGGGAGCAAGCAGTAGCGACAACTTCTGAAAAGGAAGTTGGGATGATCGCCTCTCATAGATTTCCAATGCATGTGGCGAAACCTGGCAAGTGCGATGTCGAGTACGTCAAAGGGTTCTTTCTCACCAAAGAAGGCAAGCGCTTATTGGGAGTGGCATCGCCGGGTGGAGCGGGTAGAAATAAGACGTTGGGTCAGAAGGAATTTGAGAGCATAGAAGTCGCTTTGCCGGTTTCAGTTAATGAGCAAACGAGAATCGCCAACTGCCTGTCGTCGCTCGACAGAAAAATTACCATTGAATCCGGCAAACTCGGTTCCTTGAAGATGCACAAGAAGGGTCTCATGCAGCAGCTTTTTCCCGCGCTGGAGAATAGGTAAGTCATGGCCAATGTGAGCTACTTCAATTTAACTTGGCTTGCGGAGCATCTCCGCGAAGAACTGCGAGCTAAGAAGACCATCTTGCTTTACGCCTATAACGGTACTGGCAAGACGCGCTTGTGCACGACGTTCAAAGATCTTGGCAAAGAAGTCAACAAGGACGGCGAAGTGACGACTCGCGATACCTTGTATTTCAATGCTTATACGGAAGATTTGTTTATTTGGGACAATGACCTGGAGAACGATCAAGAGCGAGTCCTTGAACTTAATACCGACTCGAAGTTCTTCAATGGTCTTCGCGAACTGGAGATGGAGGTCAAAATAGGCAAGTTTTTGGATCGTTATGCCGATTTCAGCTTCTACATCGACTACGACCGTCGCAAGCAGGACCGCTCTGACAATGCAGAGATGAAGTTGCCGCCTGCTGTGTTGTTCTTCCGCGAACGAGACGAAAGCGGAGATCCCATTCCGATCAAGGCATCTCGTGGCGAGGAGAGTATTTTCATCTGGTGTTTCTTCTTGGCCATTGTGCAACTTGTGTTGGACCAGGCGGAGTCCTATAAGTGGGTGCGCTACATCTACATTGACGATCCGATGTCGTCGCTCGACGAAGGTAACGTGGTGATGGTTGCGCACCATCTTGCACAAATGCTGAAAGACCCACCCAGAGATTTACGAGTAGTTGTTTCGACTCACCATGTGCTGTTCTTCAACGTGCTGTGCAATGAAATCAGTAAGCCCAGGAAGTACTTTTTGACGCGAGAGCGGCGTGGGCGTGGCTTTACCGTTCAGGAAACCGATAGCACGCCATTTCTTTACCATCTGTCCTCGCTAGTTGAACTGGATCGGGTGGAGCGATCCGGCGAGGTGTACACCCATCACTTCAACATGATGCGCCGGGTGATGGAGCAGACAGCCAGCTTCTTTGGCTACGACAAGTGGGAAGAGTGCATCAAGCCCGAGGCCGACGACATCAACCATACCGGCTACAAACGAGTAATCGACCTGATGAGCCACGGCGACTATTCGCTGTATGAGCCAAGGGAAATGCTGCCGGAGAATAAGGAACATTTCGGCAGAGCGCTGCGGCAATTCATCAACACCCATCCATTCAGTCCGGCACTGTTTGGCGGTTCGCCATGAGCAAACTCAATGGCACTGCAATGCATGCTTAGGAAACGACCAAAACCATGACCGAACAAGATCAGAAACAACTGGGCAAAACCCTCTGGAACATCGCGGACCAATTACGCGGGTCGATGAACGCTGACGACTTCCGCGACTACATGCTGTCCTTTTTGTTTCTGCGCTACCTTTCAGACAACTACGAGCAGGCGGCGAAGAAAGAGCTCGGGACGGATTATCCGAGCGACATCGACAACTCCGTATCCACCCCACTGCAACTTTGGTACGAAGCGAATCTTGAAGACGTCCCAGCTTTTGAAAAGCAAATGCGCCGCAAGCTGCACTATGTGATAAAGCCGCAGTTCCTCTGGGGGAACATCGTGCAAATGGCGAAATTTCAGGACGGTGAGTTGCTTGATACCCTGCAGAAGGGTTTCAAGTACATCGAGGAAGACTCGTTCCAGAGCAATTTCCAAGGCCTGTTTTCGGAGATCAACCTCGGCTCCGACAAGCTGGGTCGCAAGTACGACGATCGCAATGCCAAGCTGTGCTCAATCATCTCGGAGCTGGCGCGCGGTATGTCGCTGTTCTCCACCGACACCGACACCCTGGGCGACGCTTATGAGTACCTGATTGGTCAGTTTGCGGCGGGCTCGGGCAAGAAGGCGGGGGAGTTCTATACGCCCCAGCAAATCTCAAACATCCTCTCGGCCATCGTGACGCTCGATAGCCAGGAGCCGAAAGAGGGGCCGCGCAAGAAGTTGGAGAGTGTGTTCGACTTCGCCTGCGGCTCGGGCTCGCTGCTGCTGAATATCCGGCACCGCATAAAGAAAGCGGGCGGCAACATCGGCAAAATCTACGGGCAGGAATACAACGTCACCACCTACAACCTGGCGCGCATGAACATGCTGCTGCACGGCGTGAAAGACACCGAGTTCGAGATCTACCACGGCGATACGCTGACTAATGCCTGGGATTTCCTGCGTGAGACCAATCCGGCGAAGAGGCCGCAGTTTGACGCGGTGGTGGCTAACCCGCCCTTCAGCTACCGTTGGGAGCCCACTGACGCGATCAGCGAGGACATGCGCTTCAAAAACCACGGTATCGCACCGAAGAGCGCGGCCGACTTTGCCTTCCTGCTGCACGGGCTGCACTATCTCAAGGATGATGGTGTGATGGCCATCATCCTGCCGCACGGGGTCTTGTTCCGTGGCGGCGCGGAGGAGCGCATCCGACGCAAGCTGCTACAAGACGGGCACATCGATACCGTGATCGGGCTCCCAGCGAACTTGTTTTACTCAACGGGCATCCCGGTCTGCATCCTTGTGCTGAAGAAGTGCAAGAAGCCCGACGATGTGCTCTTCATCAACGCTGCCGATCATTTTGAGAAGGGCAAACGGCAGAACCAGCTGACGCAGGCGAACATCGACAAGATCGTTGAAACATATCAGTTCCGCAAGGAAGAACCACGCTATGCGCGGCGTGTGAGCATGGAGGAGATCGCTCTTAAACACGATTTCAACCTGAATATCGCGCGCTATGTTAGTACTTCGGTGGCGGAAGAAGAGATCAACCTCAAGGCGGTGCACGACCAACTGGTCGGCATCGAGGAAGATATCGCTAAGGCACGAGAAAAACACAACGACTTTCTCAGGGAGCTAGGCTTGCCCTTGCTGCCCTGATGCAGTTGCTATCTATCGAATTGGTCGAGCCCTGGATTGCTGCTTACGAAGGACGCAAGCCGCATAGCTCAGTCTGACTGAAATAACAAAGCCCGTCAGGCTCCCACCTGACGGGCTTTTGTCTTTGGGACTTGAATCGGCTTACTTACCCAACTTCAAAAAGTCATCCCCCTTGCCCAACTCCAGCATCCCAGCATTGGAGTAAATCCCCAGCTTGGCGCGGGTGTCGGTGATGTCCAGATTGCGCATGGTCAGTTGCCCAATGCGGTCCAGCGGCGAGAACGGCGCGTCTTCTACTTTTTCCATGCTCAGGCGCTCAGGCGCATAGGTCAGGTTGGGTGATTCGGTGTTCAGCAGTGAGTAGTCGTTACCGCGGCGCAGTTCCAGCGTGACGGTGCCGGTGATGGCGCTGGCGATCCAGCGTTGGGCGGTTTCGCGCAGCATGATGGCCTGGCTGTCGAACCAGCGGCCCTGGTACAGCAGGCGGCCGAGCTTGCGGCCGTTGTCGCGGTACTGCTCGATGGTATCTTCGTTGTGGATGCCGGTGACCAGGCGCTCGTAGGCAATGAACAGCAGCGCCAGGCCGGGGGCTTCGTAGATGCCGCGGCTTTTCGCCTCGATGATGCGGTTTTCGATCTGGTCGCTCATGCCCAGGCCGTGGCGGCCGCCGATTTCGTTGGCCTTGAGGATCAGGCTCACCAGGTCGGGGTAGTGCATGCCGTTCAGTGCCACGGGGCGGCCTTCTTCAAAGGTCACGCTCACTTCTTCGGCCTTGACGAAGCAGTCGTCTTTCCAGAACGGCACGCCCATGATGGGGTTGACGATCTTGATGCCGCTGTTGAGGTTTTCCAGGTCTTTGGCTTCGTGCGTCGCGCCCAGCATGTTGCTGTCGGTGCTGTAGGCCTTCTCGGCGCTCATCTTGTAGCCAAAGCCATTGGCCGTCATGAAGGCGCTCATCTCGGAGCGGCCGCCCAGCTCGTCGATGAACTGCTGGTCCAGCCAGGGCTTGTAAATCTTCAGCGCGGGGTTGGTCAGCAGGCCGTAGCGGTAAAAGCGCTCGATGTCGTTGCCCTTGAAGGTGCTGCCGTCGCCCCAGATGTTGACGTCGTCTTCCTTCATGGCGCTGACCAGCATGGTGCCGGTCACGGCGCGGCCCAGCGGCGTGGTGTTGAAGTAGGTGGAGCCCGCGGTGGTGATGTGGAAGGCGCCGGCCTGCAGCGCGGCCAGGCCTTCAGCAGCCAGTTGCGGGCGGCAATCAATCAGGCGCGCCTTGATGGCGCCGTACTCCATGGCCTTGCGCGGAATCTCGTCGTAGTCGGCCTCGTCGGGCTGACCCAGGTTGGCGGTATAGGCATAGGGCAGGGCGCCCTTCTGTTTCATCCACAAGAGCGCGGCGCTGGTGTCAAGGCCCCCGGAGAAGGCGATGCCGACCTTTTGGCCGGCGGGGATGTTTTGCAGGATGGTGTTAGACATGAAATTGGCCTCTAGCCCTTGTGGAGTAAGCGCAGGCTGCTATGAAATTAAGAGTAAGTCGCTGCGGATCAACCGAAGTGGCAGATGTAGTGGTAGGCCTCGCCGACACGGATGTCGAAGCTCGAGTTGCCCGGCACGCTGAATTTTTCGCCCGGTGCGGAGGTGAGCCAGGCGTCGCTGCCGGCGAGTTTGTACTCGCAGGCGCCGGCCACACATTCCATGATTTCGGGTGCGCCGGTCTTGAAGGTCAGTGTCGAGGGCAGCACCACACCGACGGATTTTTTGGTGCCATCGGGAAAGGTGATGCCGTGGCTCACGCACTTGCCGTCGAAATAGACATTGGCCTGGGTGGTGACGCTGATGTTGTCGATTTTTTCTGTAGTCATGGTGGTGTGAAAGTGGGCGGGGAAAACATCCGGCTGCCGGGCTGGGGATGCAAAACCCCTGATTTTAGGTCACCCGGGCCTCTTGCACGTCGCGGGATGGTCTTGACCGGGCAAGGGCACCTGAATCCGTTCGCCGGGTTCGGGCGTATCACGAATGCAAGACAATCAGGTCCATGAAAGCAGAAAGCCCGGATACCCAATTGATCGCGCTCATAGACCGCGTGGCGCTGGCCGATGAATCGGCCCTCAGGGAGCTGTATGAGCTGACCTCTTCCAAGCTGTATGGTGTGGCGGTACGTGTGGTCAGCAACCGGAGCTGGGCCGAGGACGTGCTGCAGGAGGCCTTCATCAACATCTGGCGCATTGCGGGCGACTACAAGGCCACGCTGTCGCCGCCCATGGCCTGGCTGTGCCTGATCGTGCGCAGCCGGGGGCTGGACTTTCTGCGGCGCCGCAACTCCGACCGGGCCGATGCGGTGCAGGAGCTCGACGATGTGATGTCCGACACGATAGAAGGCGACTCCGCCAACCCGATGGACACCGCCCTGGCCGGCGAGCAGGCCTGGGCCCTGCACCAGTGCCTGAGCCAGTTGGGCAACAAGCAGCGCGAGGTGGTGAGCCTGGCCTACCTGCGCGATTTGAGCCACGGGGAGCTGGCCGAGCAGCTCAAGCTGCCGCTGGGCACCGTGAAGACCTGGATACGCCGCGGCCTGGAGCAGCTGCGCGGCTGTATGGCCCGGTTTGCATGAGATGAAACCGATGTTTGTTTTGTTTGCCCTGTTTGCCCTGTCTGTTCCTGCTGCGTTGCGGCGGGAAACTTCTGAAGAAGGTGGCGTATGAACCTGACCCGCAATCCCGCGCTGATCGATCAGCTGGCGGCCAGTTATGCGCTGGGCACCTTGCGTGGCGGTGCTCGGCGACGGTTCGAGGAACTGGCGCGCACCCATGCCTCCGTGCGTGCCGCCGCGCTGATCTGGCAAGGGCGCATGGCGTCGGTCACCGAACTGCAGGCGCAGCAGGCGCCCAGCCCGGCGGTCTGGAAGCGGATTGAAAACCTCGTCCAGGCGGACAAGCAGGCACGGGCCATGCAGGCTGCGCGCCAGGCGCCGGTGGTTGGGGCCGGCGGCGGCTGGTGGGCCAGCCTGGGCTTGTGGCGCGGAGCTTCGGCAGCCGGTGCCATGGCGGCGGTGGTGGCCGTGGTTACCGGGTTGAACCTGAACACCGCGCTCAACGGCCAGGTGCAGGAACTCAGCGCCCGGCTGGCGGCCACCCCCGAAATCCGTTATGTGGCGGTGCTTGCCGACGACAAGGCCGCGCCCGCGGTGCTGGTGACCTACGACCCCAAACACAGCCAGCTGCAGCTCAAACATGTGGGCCAGTTCCACACCGGGCCGGACAAGTCCCTGCAGTTGTGGGCGCTGCCGCAGGGCGGTGGACCCAAGTCATTGGGCGTGCTCGGTGAGGGCACGGTGATCCGCCTGCCTGCCGGCAGTAGTGACGTGAACAACGTGCCGGCGCTGGCCCTCAGCCTGGAACCCCGGGGCGGCGTCCCGGCGGGCAGCGGGCCGAGCGGGCCGGTGTTGTTCAAGGGGGCGTTGCTCCAGACCGCGCTGTAAGGCCGGAAAGCGCTTCAGGCCTCAGCGGCGGGCAACAAAAAAGGGGCTGAAAAGCCCCTTTTCTATTGACCGGCTTAGCGCCAGTGGCGGTGTCCGTAGCTGCCGCGGCTGTAACCGAAATTGAGCGACACGCCCACCGGCGGGTAGTAAGGCCGCGGGTAATAACCGGGGTAGGCGACCACCGCCGGCTGCACATAGACCGGCTGCGAATACACCGGTTGGGCATAGACAGGCTGTGAATAAACAGGTTGGGTGTAGACAGGCTGCGAGTACACCGGCTGGGCTGGCTGGGCATAACCGGGCTGAACACCGGCCTGCGGCGCAGGCATGGCGCCCACCGGCGTGACCTGCAGCCGGACGTACAGGCCGGGGTCACTGGGCATTTGCACGGTGTACTGCTTGTCGGCGTATTCGTAGACCACGTTGTAGTGCGAGGTGCGGTTTTCGTAGGAAGTCTGGGTGCCGCACTGCTGCACGTTCTGCACCTGGCTGCGGTTGCCTTCGATGTTGTTGCCGACCATGGCGCCACCGACCAGGCCGATCACGGTCGCCAGGGCGCGCCCGCCGCCGTCGCCGATGGCATTGCCCATGGCGCCGCCGGCCAGGGCGCCCATCACGGCGCCGGCGCCCGAGGGCGGGGCTTCGGTGATCATGGGCTGGGTGGTGCAGACCTGGCGCGGCACGCTGACCTGCTGGACCACCGGCGTGCTGGAGATCACGCGTGCCAGGATGTCCGTGGCCGATGCGTTGACGGCAAACAGCCCGGAGGCTGCGGCAACAGCGGATAAAACAAGTGCATTTTTCATGGTTCAAATCCCTTTTCAGCCTGCTGGAAGAGCCCCGCCCGGGGCGGCCAAAACGACGGCTATCAGTTTAATGATTCAGAGTGGATTTGGTGCACACAAGTTCAGTAAAGCCCTGTAAAGCTGGCCCGGGACCCGGCCGTTTCAAAGCCGTTCAGACCAGCTTTTTTCGTCAAAACCGACCGTGACCTGCGACCCCCAGTCCACCACCGGGCGCTTGATGACGCTGGGCTGCGCCAGCATGAGGGCCCGGGCGCTGGCCGCGTCCACCGTGGCGGCCTGCAGTTGCGGGTCCAGCTTGCGCCAGGTCGTGCCCTGGCGGTTGACGAGTTTTTCCCAGCCCACCGCGCGCTCCCAGGCGGTGAGCCGGTCTGCCGGCACGCCCTGTTTTTTGAAGTCATGAAAAGTGTGGGCAACATCGTGCGCAGCCAGCCAGGCGCGGGCTTTTTTGACGGTGTCGCAGTTGGGAATGCCGTAAACAGTGATCATGTCTTCATTTTCGCATGGTTTGGCATAAAATTGGCTCTTTCCCCTTGATGGACGGGCGCAGGTAGCTATGAATTTGATAGCTGTGCAACCCCATCCGGGGTACGGTCGGGCCCGCACCAACAAGGGGCGTGGCGCGGCAGCGGCGACAATACCGCTTCCATGGACAAGCCCACCACCCTAGCCGACTGGCTCGCACACTGCGAGCGCCTGCACCCCCACGCCATTGACCTCGGACTGGAGCGCGTGCGCAGCGTCGCCGAACGCATGGTGCTGCGTTTTGACTGCCCGGTCATCACCGTTGCCGGCACCAACGGCAAGGGGTCGAGCTGCGCCATGCTCGAAGCCATCCTCGGGCAGGCCGGTTACCGCACCGGCGTCTACACCTCGCCGCACCTGGTGCATTTTGAAGAACGCTGCCGCATCCGCGGCGAGATGGCTAGAGCTGACCAGCTGCTGCCGCATTTCGAGCGGGTCGAGGCGCTGCGCGGTGACATTTCGCTGACGTATTTCGAGTTCACCATGCTCGCCATCTTCAGCCTGATGGCCGCGTCCGGCCTGGACGTGGTCATCCTCGAAGTCGGCGTCGGCGGGCGGCTCGACTCGGTCAACATCATTGATGCCGACTGCGCATTGATCACCAGCATCGACATCGACCACACCGAACTGCTGGGCAAGGACCGTGAAAGCATTGGTTTTGAAAAAGCCGGCATCATGCGCGCCGGCAAGCCTGCGGTGGTGGGCGACCCGGTGCCGCCGCAAAGCGTGCTGGACCATGCTGCCGAAGTGGGTGCTGACCTGTGGCGCCTGGGCCATGACTTCAACTTCTCCGGTGACAAGCAGCAGTGGGCCTGGGCCGGCCGCGGCAGGCGTTATGCGGGCCTGGCCTACCCGGCGCTGCGCGGCGCCAACCAGCTGGTCAACGCCTCGGGCGTGCTGGCCGCGCTGACGGCCCTGCGCGACCGCCTGCCGGTGACCGCGCAGGCGGTGCGTAACGGGCTCGGCATGGTGGAGTTGCCAGGCCGCTTCCAGATCATTTCCGGCCAGCCGACGCTGGTGCTGGACGTGGCGCACAACCCGCACGCGGTGGCGGCGCTCACGGAGAACCTCGACGCCATGGGTTTTTACCCCTGCACCCACGGCGTATTCGGCGCCATGGCCGACAAGGACCTGGCGCAGATGCTCAAGCGGGTGGGGCCACTGGTGGACCGCTGGTATTTCACCGACCTGCCGACCGCCCGCGCGGCCAAAGCCGACGATTTGCTGGCCACGTGGCAGGCGCTGAACACCCGCCAGGATGCCCGCGCCAGCGTGTATGCCGACCCGGTGCAGGCCCTGCAGGCCGCCGTCGCCGCCGCAGACCCCGCTGATAGAATTGTGGTGTTCGGATCGTTCTATACGGTGGGTGGTGTTTTGAAGGACGGCCTGCCGCGTCTTTTCGCCCCGCACGCTGCGCCTGAGCGCCACGCTTCATCAACCGATACCTAGGGCCTGTTCCCACTATTTATGCAAGATGCGTTGCGAGTCAAAAAGGCCATGCGCGAGGCGCAAAATGCAGCCGGGCTGGCGCCCGGCAAGGCTTTGCAACGCTGCGCATGGCCTTTTTGGCCGCAACCCGGAGGGAACGTGGTTAAAACAGCACCACTCGTCGTTGCACTCCTAGCCCAGCCGCCCAGGCTGAGCGTCGTCGCGCGCCTAGATTGGCGCTTTTTTAACCACGTTCGCACTTGCATAAATAGTGTGAACAGGCCCTAAGATACCGTCATCGCCATGCCGTTTTTCAACTTTCGCCGGGGCCAACCTTCTGCTGCTGCCGGGTCTGCCGCCCAGACCGAGAGTGTGGAAGTGATGCGCAAACGCGCCAAGCACCGCCTGATAGGTGCGGTGGTGCTGGTGCTGGCCGGGGTGATCGGTTTCCCCCTGTTGTTCGACACCCAGCCACGGCCGGTCGCGGTCGATATTCCGATCGAGATCCCTGCCAAGAGCGGGGTCAAGCCGCTGATGATGCCGGCCACAGCCCCAGCCGTTGCAGCCAGCGCGGTGCCGGCAGGCAGCGAGAAGGTCGCCACGCCGACCAGCCTCTCGCCCCGCGAAGAAATCATCACGGAAAAAAAGGCCGAGGCGCCCGCTGAATCTGCGCAGACTGCTATCAAAAAAGAAGCAAAACTAGAGCCAAAACCCGAACCGAAGCCAGAACCCAAACCAGAGCCCAAGGTCGCGGCCAAAACGTCCGCAACACCACCTGCCGCCGACGAGAGTGCCCGTGCCAAGGCCCTGCTCGAAGGCAAGGTGCCTGCCGCCGCGCCCGCCGCCAAGGCCGCGCCGGCCGAGGCGGAAGGCCGCCTGGTGGTGCAGGTCGGCGCTTTCGCCGACGCCGACAAGGCCCGGGAAGTGCGCCAGAAACTGGAACGGGCGGGGCTCAAGACCTACACCCAGGTGGCCGAGACCAAGGACGGCAAGCGCATTCGCGTGCGGGTCGGGCCTTTTGCCAGCAAGGCCGATGCCGACAAGGCGGCCAGCAAGATCAAAGGCCTTGATTTGCCGGCCGCCATCCTGACCTTGTAGCGTGGCTGTTGCGGACTGGGCGTTTCTGGGGGTGTTGGTGGTGTCGCTGATCATCGGCGCGTGGCGGGGGCTGGTGTACGAAATCCTGTCCGTCCTCGGCTGGGCGCTGTCGTTTTACATCGCGCAATGGTTTGCGCCGGCGGTGGCTGCCGTACTGCCGCTGCAGAGTGCGTCCGATCCGGTGCGCTACGCCGCGGCCTTTGTACTGATTTTCATCGTGTCCG
This sequence comes from Polaromonas sp. 39-63-25, assembly GCF_002278925.1. Lineage (GTDB taxonomy): Bacteria > Pseudomonadota > Gammaproteobacteria > Burkholderiales > Burkholderiaceae_C > Polaromonas. Next base: position 108,300 of record NZ_NCJH01000002.1, on the reverse strand, counting down.
TGTTTCTGGCGGGCCTGCTGGCGGTGTTGTTCAAGAAGCTGGTGGAGGCCATCGGCCTGCGGCCGGTGGACCGCACCCTGGGGGCGGCTTTTGGCCTGGTGCGCGGGGTGATCCTGCTGCTGGCGGTGACGGTGGTCGTCAACATGACCGCGTTCAAGGCCAGCGCCTGGTGGCAGGAGTCCGTCGGTGCCGGCGTGCTGACCGCGGCGGTCAAGGGCCTGAAGCCGGTGTTGCCCGAACAGTTTGCAAAGTACCTCTAATGATTGGCGAATTGATGAACGGAAATGTATGTGCGGAATAGTTGGCGTTGTCAGTAACGCACCGGTGAACCAGCTGATTTACGACGGGCTGCTTCTGCTGCAGCACCGTGGCCAGGATGCGGCCGGGATTGTCACGCAGCAAGGACGCAAGTTCTTCATGCACAAGGCCAAGGGCATGGTGCGCGACGTCTTTCGCACGCGCAACATGCGCGCGCTGCCGGGCAACGTGGGCCTGGGCCAGGTGCGTTACCCAACGGCCGGCAACGCCTTCAGCGAAGACGAGGCGCAGCCGTTTTACGTCAACGCGCCGTTTGGCCTGGTGCTGTCGCACAACGGCAACCTGACCAACGCTGCCGAACTCAAGGCGGAACTGTTCAACACCGACCACCGCCACATCAACACCGACAGCGACTCCGAAGTGCTGCTCAACGTACTGGCGCACGAGCTGGAAAAAACCACGCGCGGCCTGCCGCTCACGCCCGCTGACGTGTTTGCGGCCGTGCGCGGCGTGCACAAACGCATCAAGGGTTCGTATGCCGTGGTGGCGCTGATTGCCGGCCACGGCCTGCTGGCTTTTCGCGACCCCTTCGGCATTCGTCCGCTGTGTATCGGCCGCGGCCAGAACGACAGCGGCAACACCGTCATGGTGGCCAGCGAGTCGGTGGCCCTGGAAGGCACGGCCCACCAGTTCGAGCGCGACATCGCGCCGGGCGAGGCGGTGTTTGTGGACATGGAAGGCACGGTCCACGCCGAGCAATGCGCGGCCCATCCGCAGCTCATGCCCTGCATTTTTGAATTTGTCTACCTGGCGCGGCCCGACTCGGTGCTTGACGGCATCTCGGTCTACCAGGCGCGCCTGAACCTGGGCGAGACGCTGGCCAAACGCGTGGTGTCCACCGTGCCACCCAACGAAATCGACGTGATCATTCCTATCCCCGAGTCCAGCCGCCCGAGCGCAACGCAGCTCGCGCACCTGTTGGGCATTCCCTACCGTGAGGGTTTCGTGAAGAACCGTTATGTGGGCCGTACCTTCATCATGCCGGGCCAGGGCGTGCGCAAAAAATCCGTGCGGCAAAAGCTCAATGTGATCGCCAGCGAGTTCAAGGGCCGCAACGTGTTGCTGGTCGATGACTCCATCGTGCGCGGCACCACCAGCCGCGAGATCGTGCAGATGGCGCGTGATGCCGGCGCCAAGAAGGTTTACCTGGCCAGCGCCGCGCCGCCGGTGCGTTACCCCAACGTCTACGGCATCGACATGCCGACCGCAGCCGAGCTGGTGGCGCATGACCGCACGGTCGAGGAAATCCGCGTCGCCATCGGCTGTGATGCGCTGATCTACCAGGATGTCGAAGGCATGAAACGCGCCATCGGTTCGCTCAACGGCAAGCTCGACGGCTTTGACGCCTCGTGTTTCGACGGCGTCTACATCACCGGCGACATCACGCCCGAGAGCATTGCCAAAATGAACGAGCAGCGCGTTGACAGCAGCGAAGACGGCGATGTCGACGTCTCGCGTCTGGCGCTGCCCAACCCGCAGGAAGCCTGAGCATGGCCGACAGAAAACTGCCCGACAACCTGCACCGCGACACGCTGGCCGTGCGCGTGGCGCTGGAATCCAGCCAATACGGCGAACACTCCGAAGCGCTCTACCTGACCAGCGGTTTCGTGCAGCCCGATGCCGAAACCGCGGCCCGGCGTTTTGCCGGCACCGAGGACGGCTACACCTACGGCCGCACGTCCAACCCCACCGTCAGCAGCTTCGAGCGCCGGCTGGCTGCACTGGAGGGCACCGAAGCCGCCATAGGCGCCTCGACCGGCATGGGTGCGATCCTCATGATGTGCATGGGCCTGCTCAAGGCCGGCGACCATGTCGTGTGTTCGCGCTCGATGTTCGGCTCGACGCTGACACTGATCGGCCGTGAATTCGGAAAGTTCGGCGTCGAGACCACCTTTGTCTCGCAGACCGATGTAGCCGAGTGGAAAGCGGCGATCAAGCCCAACACCAAGCTGCTGTTCGCCGAAACGCCGACCAACCCGCTGACCGACGTCTGCGACATTGCCGCCCTGGCCGATCTCGCGCACGGCGCCGGTGCGCTGCTGGCGGTCGACAACTGTTTCTGCACGCCGGCCCTGCAGCGGCCGGCTGAACTGGGTGCTGACCTGGTGATCCACTCCGGCACCAAGTACCTCGATGGCCAGGGCCGCGTGATGGCCGGGGCGATCTGCGGCCCGTCGAAGCTGATCGTCGATGTGTTTGGCCCGGTCGTGCGCACCGCCGGCATGACGCTGTCGCCCTTCAATGCCTGGGTTGTGCTCAAGGGACTCGAAACCCTGGGCATCCGCATGCAGGCGCAGTGCGCCAATGCGCTGGCCGTGGCCCGCTGGCTGGAAGCGCAGCCCGGCGTGGCGCGCGTTTATTACCCGGGCCTGGCCTCCCACCCGCAGCACGAACTGGCCATGCGCCAGCAGTCGGGGCAGGGCGGTGCCGTGGTGTCGTTCGACGTTGTGGGCAGCGACCCCGACACCGCACGCGCCAATGCTTTCCACGTCATCAACAGCACCCGCGTGCTGAGCATCGCCACCAACCTGGGCGACACCAAGACCATCATCACCCACCCCGGCACCACCTCGCACGGGCGCCTGACCGAAGTGCAGCGGCAGGCCGCCGGCATCGGGCAGGGCCTGATCCGCGTGGCCGTGGGGCTGGAGCATATTGAAGACATCAAGGCCGACCTGCTGCGCGGCTTGGGCACCCTGACATGACACCAAAAACAAGAACCCGGTTTGCACCATCACCGACAGGCTTCATCCATCTCGGCAACATCCGCTCGGCGCTCTACCCCTGGGCTTTTGCACGCGCCACCGGCGGTGACTTCATCCTGCGCATTGAAGACACGGATGTCGAGCGTTCCTCGCAGGCCGCGGTGGACGTGATCATCGAAAGCATGCGCTGGCTGGGCCTGGACTACGACGAAGGTCCGTACTACCAGATGCAGCGCATGGACCGCTACAAGGCGGTGCTGGCCGAGTTGCAGGCCGCAGGCCATGTCTACCCCTGCTACATGAGCATGGCCGAACTTGATGCCCTGCGCGAGAAGCAGATGGCCGAAAAACAGAAACCCCGTTACGACGGCACCTGGCGGCCGGAACCCGGCAAGACCCTGCCACCGGTTCCCGCAGGCGTGCTGCCGGTGCTGCGTTTCAAGAACCCGCAGCACGGCGCCGTGGTCTGGGACGACAAGGTCAAGGGCCGCATCGAGATCAGCAACGACGAGCTCGACGACCTCGTGATCGCGCGGCCCGACGGCACGCCGACCTACAACTTCTGCGTGGTCGTTGACGATCTCGACATGGCGATCACCCATGTGATCCGCGGCGACGACCACATCAACAACACGCCGCGCCAGATCAACATCTTCCGTGCCTTGGGCAAGGATGTGCCGGTTTACGCCCACCTGCCGACCGTGCTCAATGAGCAGGGCGAAAAAATGAGCAAGCGCCACGGTGCCAAGGCGGTCACGCAGTACGCCGAAGAAGGCTACCTGCCTGATGCCATGGTCAACTACCTGGCGCGCCTGGGCTGGAGCCACGGCGACGATGAAATCTTCAGCCGCGAACAGTTCCTGCAATGGTTCAACCTCGACCACCTCGGCAAAAGTGCGGCGCAGTTCGACGAAACCAAGCTGCGCTGGGTCAACGCCCAGCACATCAAGGCGCTGGCCGACGACAGGCTTGCCGAACTGGTGTTGCCCTTCCTCAATGAGCGTGCGCTGGCCGGCCTCGATGCAGACCGGCGCGTGGCCGCCTGCGCCCTGCTGAAAGACCGTTGCAGCACCCTGGTGGAACTGGCCGACTGGATGGGCGTGCTGGTCAGCCATGAGCCGGTCAGTGCTGAAGACATCCAGGCCCATGTGCCGGCCGATGTGGCCCCGGCCGTGTACCAGCTCGCGGAGTTGCTGGCCAGCTGCGAGTGGAACAAGCCGGCGATCGCGGCCGCCATCAAGCAGGTGCTGCTGGACAAGGGCCTGAAGATGCCGCAACTGGCCATGCCGGTACGGGTGTTGGTTGCCGGGCGCCAGCAAACGCCGTCGCTCGATGCTTTTTTGTCATTGATGGACAGGGAAAACGTGATCGCGCGTCTCGTCCACTTGAAAAGGCTCTGATTTTCGGGCTATAATTCAAGGCTCGACGATTGCAGGGAAACTTGCAACAGGGGGGTATAGCTCAGCTGGGAGAGCGCTTGCATGGCATGCAAGAGGTCAGCGGTTCGATCCCGCTTACCTCCACCATTAAATGGTCGAAAAGTTTTTTGAGTAGAGTTTTTTTGGCGGGCCTTTGTGTAAAAACAAAAAGCCTGCTGACGGAAGTTCCAAGGTTTAGACCCTATCGTCTAGAGGCCTAGGACACCACCCTTTCACGGTGGCTACAGGGGTTCGAATCCCCTTAGGGTCGCCAGAATTCTTCACAGCGATGTGAAGCACAAGGCACAAGTTGACAACAAGCCTGCGCAAGCAGGCGACTTGGCTCGAAAGAGCGAAAGTTGTCACTACCAGGAGTGGTAGTTCAGTTGGTTAGAATACCGGCCTGTCACGCCGGGGGTCGCGGGTTCGAGTCCCGTCCACTCCGCCAGTATTGAAGGGTTTGCTGCTATGAAAATAGAAGCAAACCCTTTTTGCTTTGGGCTTCCCTTTGCGCAAGTTCTTCAGGAACTGGCCGCCGCCGCGCGAAACGTGAGGCGACGCCGCGTCAATACCGCTCGCTTCATGATGACGCATCATCCGGCGACGCGACAAGCACCTCCACGCTCAACTTTTCGAGTTCGTCCCTGATGTCCTGGTCGATGCCTGCATCGGTGATGATGCGCGTTACTTTGTCCAGGTGGGCAATCCGGAAGATGGCCTGGGAGTGGAACTTCGACGAGTCCACCATCACGGTGACAGTCTGCGCCGCGTCGATGAAGGCCCGGTTCATGGCGGCCTCCTCTGGCGAAAGCATGGCGATCCCCCCCGAAGGCGAGATGCCGTTGACGCCAAGAAAAGCGGCACGAACCGAGATGTCGTCAAAGGTGCCGGGGGCAGGGCGGCAGACGGTCGCCATTTTCTTGAAGTCAACGGTGCCTGGCAAAAGATAGACGGAAGCGTTCCGGCTTCTGGCGAACTCCATGGCGACCGTCAGTCCGTTGGTCACGACATGCAGGTTTTGGTGACCGCGCAGGGCCTCGGCCAAATGCCGTGAGGTTGTCCCCGCGTTGACCAGAATGCAGTCACCGTCCGAAACATGCTGCGCGGCGAGTTCGGCGATGGCGCGTTTTTCCCGGACATTTTCCCGCTCGCGTTCCGCGTAGCTGATGCTTTCGTAGCGGGCCCAACCCTCGGCAATGACCTCGCCGGAAACGGCGCCGCCACGGGTTCGCTCAACCAGCCCCCGTTCATGGAGTTCGATCAGGTCGCGCCGAATCGTGATGGGCGAGGTCTGAAACCTGTCGGCCAGCGTGTTGACTTCGACCACCCCACCGCTTTGCAGCAGGGCAATGATTTCCTTGTGGCGAGCGGCTTTGAGCATGCGGATCCAGGGTGAAAGATTTGGGGTATTAGAAACCAGAAACAAACAACAAAGAACATTTTTCATTCATGAAAAAGGCCTTCTGAGTCATGAAATTGACATTTTGTGTTCGTAGCATTCACGTTATGAACAAAAACGCTCAGTTTCGAGCAATCATTTTCGACGTCGATGGCACCCTGTTTGATACCCTGCCATCGCTTTCAGCGGCTGCCAACAGTGTGCTGGGGCAGGCTGGCCTTCACGAGGTCTCGACTCCGCTTCTGCGCGCGGCGCTCAACGAAGGGTTGAGGCCCATGTTCCGCCAGTCCATTGCCCTTCAGGCGTCTGCGGTGGAGCCGGGATTGGCGCGCCAGCTTGAGGAAGAGTACATGGACCAGTACATGCAGCGATGGCTGCCGGCAGCGCCCCTGTTTGACCACGTGCACGAGGCATTGCTGGCGCTCAAGGCGCTCGACATGAGGCTGGGCATCTGTACCAACCGGGACCGGGCCTCGACCGACGTGTTGTTGACGCAGGCTGGCATTGCCGGCCTTTTCGACACCGTCGTTGGGATGGGGGATGCGCCACGTCCCAAGCCCGCCGCAGACCCTCTGCTCATGGTTATCGAGCGTATGGGAATACCGGCCGCGGCGGCCCTGCTTGTGGGTGACTCCTACATGGATGCCTCTTGCGCCCGCCTGTCGCAGGTTGGCTTCGCCGCCCATCTCGGCGGATATGCAGTGCACCCCGGTGACCTGTTGCCCCACATGACGAGTTTCAGCGACTACAACGAGTTCACCAACTGGGTGCTCGGTCGCCAATCTGCCAACAAGGAGGCCTGCCATGCCTGACATTCATATTTCCGGACTCACCAAGCAATTCGGCAATACCAAGGTCATCAAGGGGCTGGACCTGACCGTCAGGGACGGCGAGTTCCTGACGCTGCTGGGCTCGTCGGGTTGTGGCAAGTCCACCTTGCTTAAATTGATTGCCGGACTGGACCAGCCCGATTCAGGGTCGATCCGCTTGGGCGAGCGCGACCTGCTGGCCCTGTCGCCCAGTCAGCGCGACTGTGCCATGGTGTTCCAGTCGTACGCGCTGTATCCCCACATGACGGTGGGGGGCAACATCTGCACGCCTTTGCTGATGCGGGGGCTCGGTTTCTGGGGGCGGCTGCCGGGTGCGGGATTGTTTTCGGCCAATACGCGCCGCATCAAGGCCGAGGCGCAGGCAAGTGCCCGCAAGGTGGCGCAGAGCCTCGGCATTGACGGGCTTTGGGAACGAAAGCCTGCGCAACTGTCCGGCGGTCAACGTCAGCGCGTGGCCCTCGCGCGCGCCATGGTGCGCCGCCCGGCCGTTTTCCTTTTTGACGAACCGCTGTCCAACCTCGACGCCAACCTGCGCCAGGCACTTCGCGGGGAAATCCGTCAGCTTCATGACCAGTTGGGCGTGACCTTCATCTACGTCACCCACGACCAGCATGAAGCCATGTCCATGTCGGACCGTGTCGCGGTGATGCGTGAAGGGCGCATTCTGCAACTCGGAACACCCGAGGAAATCTATACACGGCCCGCCAACCTCGACGTTGCCCGCTTCGTGGGCGCGCCGCGCATCAACCTGCTCGACGGCGAAGTCAAAGCGCATGGTGTCGTGTGGGCGCAAGGCCGGCTGGTTGGTCACTCCCACGGCAAGACCGGCCCCTGCCGCATTGCGTTCAGGCCCCAGGCCGGGACGCTGGAGTCCGTGGACGGACTGGAAGTTGAAGGCACCCTGGTGAATGTGGAGTACACCGGCGCCGAACTGATTGCATCGCTCCAGGTCGATGGCATCGAAGACGCCTGCGTATTCTGTTTCCCCGCCAACAGCCCGGCGATCCGGGTGGGCCAGGCGCTTCGGGTTTCGGTGCCCATTGGTGAAATCCATCTGTTCGATGCCGATGGCCAGCGCCAGCCGTTTGAAGCCCTCCCGCCTGTCATGAGCAAAGCCGCCTGAGGCCGGACCATGCGAGTCAATCCGCTACACACCGCCCTGTTGCTTACGCCAGCGACGGTACTCATCCTGATGCTGCTTGTGGTGCCCGTTGCCATCGTGGCGGTCATGTCCCTGACCAACTGGCAATTCGGCGCCGCGACCCTGGATTGGGTCGGGCTGGCGAACTACCGCGAGCTGGTGGCCGACCCGGTCTTTCAGAAATCGATTTCCAACACACTCACGTACCTGGTCGTGGTGACATTGGGCTCGATCACCATCGGCCTGGGGGCGGCTCTGTTGATTGAGTCGGACACCCAGCTCCGCACCTTCTACAGGACGGCATTTTTCATGCCGGTGGCCTCCACCCTGATCGCCATGGCGGTGGTCTGGCAATTTCTGCTGCACCCCAGTGTGGGCCTGGTCAATCAGGTGCTTGGATTGCTGGGCATGGAGCCACGCAACTGGCTCAATGACGGCCGGTCCGCGCTTTACTCGCTCGCCGCGATTGGCATCTGGCAGATGTCCGGACTGGCCCTTGTCCTCTTCCTGGCAGGGCTCAAGAGCATTCCCCAGGACATTCGCGACGCCGGCGCCCTGGACGGCATCGAACATCCCCTGGACCGCTTCCGGCGCATCACCTGGCCGCTGCTGGGGCCCACCACGCTTTTTGTCGTCACCGTCTGCGCCATCCGGGCCCTGCAGGTGTTCGACACCGTGCATGTGCTGACCAAGGGCGGCCCCAACAAGGCCACCGAAGTTCTGCTCCACACCATCTATTCGGAAGGCTTCAGTTTTCTCCGCATGGGTTATGCCAGTGCGATGACGGTGGTGTTCATTGCAGGCATCTTCTTTCTCACCCAGCTGCAGCACCTGGCCATGGAACGAAAGACCCACTACTGATGAAACGTCCATCCATCCTCTTTCGCAGCTTTCGCCATCTGGTGTTGATGACCGGTGCCGCCGTCTTCCTTGCCCCGTTCATCTGGATGGTGCTGACCTCCCTGAAACCGGCCGACGAGATTTTCACGCGGGAATTCTCCCTGTTGCCAAGCAGGCTGGCATTGGTTGAAAACTACACACAGGCGCTGACCAAGGTGCCCCTGCTGCGTTATCTCTGGAACGGCATTGTCGTGTGCGCGGCCATTCTGGTCCTGCAGATCGTGGTGGCGCTGCCGGCGGCTTACGCCTTTGCCAAGCTCGACTTCCGGGGCAAGACCTGGGCCTGGCGGCTGGTGCTGCTGGCGCTGATGATTCCCCATCAGGCCACGGCCATTCCCATCTACGTGATGCTGCATCACCTGGGCCTGCTCAACACCCTGTCGGCCCTGATTGTGCCGTTCATCATCTCGGCTTTTGGCATCTTCCTGATGCGGCAATTCTTCCGTACGGTGCCCGACGACCTGATTCACGCCGCGCGCCTGGACGGCATGAGCGAGCTGGAACTGGTCTGGCGGGTGATGCTGCCGACCGCGATTCCGGCCCTGTTTGCCTTCTCCATATTTTCCGTGGTGTGGCACTGGAATGACTACTTCTGGCCGCTGCTGGTCATCGCTTCGCCCGAACTCGCCACGCCGCCCCTCGGGACCATGTTCTTTCGCAACGAGGAGGCCGGCACCGACTACGGCCCCCTGATGGCGGGCACGGTGCTGATCACCGCGCCGCTGGTTCTGTTTTTTATCGCAGCGCAAAAGCGCTTTATTGAAGGTGTGACGCTCACTGGCGTCAAAGGTTAGTTCATCAATTTAGGAGTAAACCCCATGAAACGCATTTTTCTGAAATCCATCGCCGCCGCTGCGCTGCTGACCTGTGGCGTGGTGCAAGCCCAGCAGCCGGTTGAGATCGTGGTCGACTACCCATTTCCCCAGCTTTTCAAGGAAGTCCACGAGAAAGTCGCCCAGGACTTCATGGCGAAATTCCCACAGTACAAGGTCAGCTTCCGCGCGCCGACCCCGGGCTACGAGGAAGCAACACAGCAGTCCCTGCGCCAGGCGGTCACCAACCAGCTGGCCGACGTGTCCTACCAGGGGCTGAACCGCCAGCGCATCTTCGCGGATCGTGGCATCGCCGTGGACATGACGCCCTTCATCCAGGCGGAAAAAGGTTGGTCCCAAATGGGCTATGACAAGGCGCTGCTCTCCCTGGGTCAGGTCAACGGCAAGCAGGTCGGCATCGGCTTTGCGCTGTCCACGCCCATCATTTATTTCAACGCCGACCTGATTCGCAAGGCCGGCGGTAACGTCGACCAGTTCCCCACCACCTGGGACGGCATCTTCGAGCTGGCGCGCAAGGCCAAGGCCAGTGGCGCCGGCACGCACGGGTTCCACTTCGACTGGGACATCACCGGCAACTGGATGTGGCAAGCGCTGGTGTTTTCGAACGGCGGCACGATGCTGAGCGCCGACGAAAAGAAGGTGGCCTTCGACGGCGCGCCGGGCAAGGCATCCATCCAGACCCTGGCGAAGATGGTCAACGAGGGCACCATGCGCGACGTGTCGTCGGCCACCTCGCGGCAGGACTTCGTGTCCGGCAACCTGGCCATCTGGTCGCACTCCACGTCCAACCTGGGTACCGTGATGAAGGAAGTCGGCAAGCGCTTCGAAGTGCGCACGGCGCGTTTCCCCATCCCGACTGGCACCGGACGCCTGCCTGCCGGCGGGAATGTCGCGATGATGTTCACCAAGGACCCGGCCAAACAGAAAGCCGCGTGGGAATACATCAAATTCACCACGGGCCCCCTGGGCGCCACGACGATGGTGAAGGGAACGGGTTATTTCCCAGCCAACCTGATTCCGGCGAACGACGCCACCATGCTCAAGCCGTTTTATGAGCAAAACCCGAACTACCTCACGGCCGTCAAGCAGTTGCCCGTCCTGACGGGCTGGTACGCTTTCCCCGGCGAAAACGGCCTCAAGATCACGGACGTCATCAAGGATCGGCTGCAGACCGTGGTGTCGAAAGCGGCCCAGCCCGAGGCCGCGCTGGCCGACATGAGCAAGGCTGTGCAGGCCTTGCTGCCACGCTGATCAGGAGCTGTCGTGCTGAAGTTCATTCACATCACCGATACCCACCTCGTCGAGCAGGGCCATGCCCTCTATGGGCTGGACCCCTGCAAGCGACTGGCGCGTTGCCTGGACAGTGTCATTCAGGACCACTCCGACGCCAGCTTGTGCGTGGTCACGGGCGACCTGGCGCATGTGGGCCATAGGGACGCCTACCGCCAGCTGTCCGAGCAGTTGGCCCGGCTGCCGATGCCTGTCCTGCCCATCCTGGGCAACCATGACAACCGCGCCAATTTCCGGGAATTTTTTCCGCAGGTACAGACTGATGCGAACGGTTTTGTCCAGTATGAGTCGCCCATCGGCGAGTACCGCGGCATCTTCCTGGACACGAACGAACCCGGCGTGAGTTACGGCGTGTTGTGCGAAAAACGCGCCCAATGGCTGGCCGACCGGCTGGCGGAGGATGACCGGCCGGTGTTGCTGTTCATGCACCACCCGGCGTTTGCCCTGGGCATTCCCTCCATGGACCGCATTGCCTTGCTGGAGACCGGGCCTTTTCAGGCGGCGCTGCAAGGGCATACCCAGCGCATCAGGCATTTGTTCTTCGGCCACATTCATCGGCCTATTTTCGGCAGCTGGCGCGGCATCCCGTTTTCGACCATGCGGGGCACCAATCACCAGGTGGCCTTGAGGCTGGATGAAACAACGAATATTCCAGGCAGCCATGAGCCACCGCAGTACAGCGTGGTCCTCCTCCAGGAGGAGTCTGTGACGGTCCACGTGCACGATTTCCTGGACAGCAGCGAACGGTTCTGGCTCGGCGAATGACCCCCTGAAATTTCATGCGGCCGCGCGCGCAGACAGGTGTGAAGCCGCGCCATGGCGCGGCGGGCCATGCCGCATGAATTTCCCCGTTTAGCGCCCGGTCAGCGCCCCGTCGGGCAGTAGCTGTTTTTCGGTTCTTCGCCGCGCAGGTACTGCAATTCCTCTTCCTCGGTTGCCTTGCGCACCGTCGCCAGTTTGGCGCGGTCGCCGTACAGGTCTTGCAGGGTGTCCGTCATTTTCTGGAACGGATCGTCCTTGGGGCCGAAGGCCTTGAACCAGCGGCGCGCACGGCCTTCGTAGTGGAAGTCCACGACCCAGAGGGCGGATGGCTTGAAAAATTCCATGGAAATGTGTGATCCGGTGGAGATGACCGGCCGGGGTGGAGTCGTCGCCCGGCCTTGTGACCTGTCATTGTCGGCGTTTTCCAGGTTGCCGCGCGCAGGGCGCCCGCGGACGCGGTAACCTTCGTCAGGTTATTGCCGAAAATACACAGGCGGCCGATCTTTTCGCCGAATCGTCCATCAGGGAGAAAAAATGAACCGGGATTTTGTCATGCGTCTGCTCCATGAGCGGATGGACCAGGCGGACCTGTCCGAGGGGCGGGTGTTTGACATGGGCACACTGGCCGAAGTGCTGATCAACGAGCTGGCCGAGAACTGGGAACAGATCCCCGAACGCACCCGCGCCATCATGATGGGCGCTGCCTTTGACCTGGTGGTACAGAACCTGAAGCTGCAGGAGGCCGACATCGAGGCGGCGCTGGTGATTGAAGGGCTGAAGAAGAAATAGATCGCCGGCCTTCCGGCCCTTGCGGCCAGCCCCTGCTTTCTCCCGCAACGCGCCGGTGAGCCGCGTCCCTCAAGCCTTGAGGCCGCTTGTCGCTGGCATCACAATGGGCGCATGCGCAAACACTTTTCCGAAACCACGGGTCCGCAGCGCCTGATGTATGGCCTCGCGGCGGGCCTGGTCACGGCAGCGCTGCCGCTGCCGCTGGCCTGGCCCTTGCGCGGCTTGCTCGGCTGGTGTGTGGGCGTGGCCGTCTACCTCTTGCTGGCCTGGTGGCTGGCCATGGCTTTTGACGCGAAAGGCACCCGTGAACGCGCCCAGACGCAGGACGAGCCCGGCGTGGTGATTTTCCTGATGCTGCTGCTGGCCACCCTGACCTGCGTGGCAGCCATTGTGTTCATGATGCAGCAGAGCCGGGAGCTCTCGGGCGTGGCACGCACGCTGCAGATTGCCCTGTCGATGGCGGCGCTGGCGGCGTCCTGGCTGTTCATCCAGGCCATCTTTGCGTTTCATTACGCGCACCGCTATTACCAGGAAGAAAAACGCAAGCAGCCAGCGGGTGCCGGCCTGCTGTTTCCTGGTGGGCAGGACCCCGACTATTTTGATTTTCTGTATTACGCACATGTGGTCGGCATGACCTCGCAGGTGTCCGACGTGCAGGTGACCTCGCGCGCGATGCGCCGGCTCACGACGGTCCACGCCGTGTTGTCCTTTGCCTTCAACATGCTGATCCTGGCGCTCAGCATCAATGTGGTGGCGGGCTCCCTGCACTGACCCCGCACCAGGGCCTGCCGGTCATTCTTCGCGCAACTGCTTGTCGAGGGCTCTTTTGTCAGCGTGCCGGGCGGCCGAGCGCGACTTGCGGTGCGCTCCCGCCTTGCGCTGCAGGGCCGGCACGACCAGCGGGTTGCGCGGCCGGGTGACCTTGATCTTGAGCTTGATCTTGGTTTTGCGTGCAGAACTCATCGCCCGATTTTAAGCAACCCGGTGGACAGCGCCGTACCGCAGACGATAACCACCGCGCACAGCAGCATCCAGAGCGTGACGGCCTCGCCGAGAAACAGCACGCCGTAAAACACGGCAAACACCGGCACCACAAACGTCACGGCCAGCGCGCGCGCCGGGCCGGCGGATGCAATCAGCCGGAAGTACAGGATGTAGGCAATGCCGGTGCATAACACGCCAACCACCAGCAGGGCCAGCCAGGCGCTGCTGCCGGGCATCTTTGCCGGCCACAGCCACAGGGCCGGCAGCGCCAGGCCCAGGGTGGCGCCGATCTGGCTGCCCGCGGCGGTGACCAGCGGCGGCAGCCCGGTCAGGTAACGCTTGGTGTAGCTGGCTGACAGCGCATAACAAATGCAGGCAAACAGGCAGGCCAGCACGGCCCAGCCCGGTGCCACGCCCGAGGCGTCGGGCTTGAAGGTGGCCTTGTCCCAGGCCAGCATGGCGACCCCGGCAAAACCGACCACCAGGCCCAGCAGGCGCGAGTGGTTGGGCTTGTCCTTGAGCCAGAGCCAGGCCACGAGTGCGCCGAACATGGGCACGGTGGCATTGAGGATGGCCGACAGTCCGGTCGTGATCGACAGCAGCGCAAACGAAAAGCAGGCAAACGGAATGCCGGAATTGAACATGCCGATCAGGAACACATGGCGCCAGTTTTTCACCAGGGTCGTGCCGAGACCGCGCAGCAGCACCAGCGGCAGCAAAAAGGCCGCCGCAATAGCGACGCGCACGGCGGCGGTGGGCAACGGGCCGAACTCGACCGTGCCTATGCGCATGAACAGGAAGGACGAGCCCCAGATGGCGGCCAGCAGCACGAAGTCGATGGCCCAGTGTTTCGGGCGGGCGCCGGCGCTTGCACTTGCACTTGCGGATGTTGAACTCAAGACCGGTGCTCCTGAAGAACGCCTTCGAGCTTGAGCAGGGCGGTTTTGCGGTCCAGCCCGCCGGCGTAACCGGTCAGCGCGCCGTTGGCACCCATCACGCGATGGCAGGGCACGATGATGCTGACCGGGTTGCGGCCCACGGCGGCGCCCACGGCGCGCACGGCAGCCGGTTTGCCGATGCGCCGGCCCACTTCGCCGTAACTGGCGGTGCCGCCTTGCGGGATTTTCAGCAGCGCCTGCCACACGGATTGCTGGAAAGCCGTGCCATAGGCCAGGTCCAGTGGCACATCGAATTGCGTGCGCTGTCCCGTAAAGTATTCGGTCAGTTGGGTCATCACCTGCTGGAGAACGGGATGTGCCGGATCGCTGGGCCAGACCGGAGGGTCCACCAGTTCCGGCGGCAGGTGGCGCTGGCCCTCGAACCAGAGCCCGGCCAGGCCCTTGTCGGTTGCGGCAATGATCATCTTGCCCAGAGGGCTCTGGAAAGTGGTTTGAACGACGGAGCGGGTAAATTTCATGATGTTCACCTTTGAATGGTTTCGGGTTCTGCCTGTCATTCAGGCTGTTATTGCGTTTTTCCCCTTTAAGCGCGGGCGTGTCCAGCTATAAATTCAGTAGCAAAACAACTTTCTTCTCAGACGTCGTTCGCCTTGCGGGCATTCAGGAAAAACAGAACCTCGATCATTCGCCATGGATCCTCGCGCGACGGCGCATTTTCGTCCAATGAAATCGAGGCACCTGATTCATTCCCTGAACGCATGGATCCCAGGCGCCGTCAGCCGCTGGGCTGCATCGCCCCGCTCCAGGCCCGGATGACGGCATAACTTCGCCAGGGCTTCCAGGCCAGCGAGGCGAGCCTGGCTTCCTTGGCCGGGTTTTTCAGCCCCTGCACACCGAGCGCCTTGTGCAGCGCCACGTCGCCGGACGGGAAGGCGTCGGGCCAGCGCAGTGCCCGCATCGCGATGTACTCCGCCGTCCAGTCGCCAATGCCGCGCAGGGCTTTCAAGGCGGCGATGGTGGCGTTGACATCGGCGCCGCCATGCAGTTGCAGGCGCTTTTCGGCCACGGCCTGGGCAATGCCGACGATGGCGGTCTGCCGCTGCCTGACAATGCCGAGCTGGCCCAGCGCGTCGCCGCTGGCCTGCGCCAGCACCGCCGCCGCAGGAAAAAGCCGCGTCAGGGCGGGCCAGGGCGTTTCTATCGGCTCGCCGAACTTGTCCACCATGCGCTGCGCGAGCGTGCGCGCGGCCGCCACCGTGATCTGCTGGCCCAGCACCGCGCGCACCGCGAGTTCATAACCGTCCATCGCACCGGGCACGCGCAGGCCGTCGCCGCCCGGAAAAGCGGCGTGCAGCACGCTGTTGATGGCCTGCGGGTCGGCGTCGAGGTCCAGCATGGCGCGCAGCCGCCGTATCACCAGCGGCAACACCTCGCGCAGCGAGTCGCTGATGCGCAGCGCGACGTGGCAGCGGCTTTCGTCGAAGCTGGCGTGAATCCAGCCGGCATGCACCTTGCCGCCGACTTCCACACGAAAAGTGCGCCCTATTCCCATGCTGCCTGGGCCATCAGCTACAAATTCGATAGCGTTGATCTGACGCTTCCTGAAAAACCCCGTCATCGCGGCCACGTCATACGGCGGCCGGTAACCCAGCCGGACGGTGATGCCGGTGTCCGGCGAGCTGGCCCCCTGGCGCCGCATCTGCGTCGGGTTCAGGCCGTAGTGGTCAACAAAGGCCGCATTGAAGCGCCGCACGCTGGCGAAGCCGCTGATCAGCGCAATCTGCGTGACCGGCAGGGCGGTGTCGGCCAGCAGCTGCTTGGCGGTCAGCAGCCGGCGCGTCTGCAGGTACTGCATGGGCGACACACCGAATTGCGTCTCGAAGATCCGCCGCACGTGGCGGTCGCTGATACCCAGTTTCGCGGCCAGCAGTTCGACGGAAGGTGCAGCTTCCGTCCAGGCCTCGGGCTCATCTAATAGGCGCGCCGCCTGGTGCGCCAGGATGTAGGAGGCGTCCTGAATCGACCAGACCACCGAGTGTGGCGCCAGTTCGGGCCGGCAGCGCAGGCAGGGCCGGAAGCCCGCGTTCTCTGCCTGGGCGGCATGGCCGAAGAAGCGGCAGTTCTCGCGTTTGGGCGTCTTCACGCTGCAGACCGGCCGGCAGTAAATGCCCGTGGAGGTAACACCCGTAAAAAAGCGGCCGTCAAAGCGGGCGTCCCGCGCTTTGAGCGCGAGGTAGCAGGCGTCGTCGGCGAGAGGGGTGGCTTCCGGGTTCATGGGCTTGATGATACGTGCCGGGCGGGTTTTGACTGGCCGTTTCCGGACATCTCCCGCGCGCCCCCGGCGCCTACAATCGACGCTGTTTTGCAACCCCAGGAGTGCCTACCCCATGCAGCTTGACGCATCCATTTTCAAGGCTTACGACATCCGCGGCGTGGTGCCCTCCACCGTCAACGAACCGGTTGCCGAGGCCCTGGGCCGGGCTTTCGGCAGCATCGCCCTGGCCCAGGGGGAACAGACGGTGGCGGTGGGGCGCGACGGGCGCCTGAGCGGGCCGTCCCTGAGCGCGGCGCTGATGCGCGGCCTGGCGGCCAGCGGCGTGGATGTGGTCGATATTGGCATGGCCACCACGCCCATGCTTTATTTCGCGGCCAGCACGCTGGCCAGCTCCGGCATCCAGATCACCGGCAGCCACAACCCCAAAGACTACAACGGTTTCAAGATGGTGCTGGCCGGCCGCGCGATTTATGGCGAGGACATCCAGGCCCTGCGCCGCAGCATGGAAGCCGAAGGCTGGGCCGCACCGGCCCGCGTGGGGCAAATCACCCAGGTCAATGTGCTCGCGGCCTACCGCGACCGCATCGTCGCCGACATCAAGCTCACGCGGCCGATGAAAATTGTCATCGACTCCGGCAACGGCATTGCCGGGGCGTCGGCACCCGACATCTTCCGCGCGCTGGGCTGCGAGGTGACCGAGCTGTTCAGCGAGGTCGACGGCACGTTTCCGAATCACCACCCCGACCCGAGCAAGCCGGAAAACCTCAAGGACCTGATCACCGTGCTGCAGGCCGGCGACGCCGAGCTGGGCCTGGCCTTTGACGGCGACGGCGACCGGCTCGGCATCGTCACGCGCGACGGCAACAACATCTACCCCGACCGCCAGATGATGCTGTTTGCGCGCGATGTGCTATCGCGTGCGCCGGGCGGCGCGATCGTGTTCGACGTGAAATGTTCGCAGCGCCTGGCCCCCGAGATCGAGGCCGCCGGCGGCGTGCCCATGATGTACCGCACCGGTCACTCGCTGATCAAGGCGAAGATGAAGGAAGTCAATTCGCCGCTGGGCGGCGAGATGAGTGGCCACATCTTTTTCAAGGAGCGCTGGTTCGGTTTTGACGACGGCACCTACGCCGGCGCCCGCCTGCTGGAAATCGTCAGCCGGGCGCCCGACGCCGGGGCGCTGCTCAATGCCCTGCCCACCAGCTTCAGCACGCCCGAACTCAACGTGGCCTGCCGCGAGGGCGAGCCGCACACGGTGGTGGAGGCTCTGGTGTCCCTGGCCATGGAGGCCATGCGCGATGCCGGTCCTGCGCCGGCCAGTCCCGATCCCTCGGGCGGCAGCGCGCTGCGCGAGGCCGTCAACGCGGGCGCCAAAATTTCGACGATAGACGGCGTGCGCATCGACTGGACCGACGGCTTCGGCCTGATTCGCGCCTCCAACACCACGCCGGTGCTGGTGCTGCGTTTTGAAGGCCGCACACCGGAGGCGCTGGCGCGCATCCAGGCCGACATGATGGGCCTGCTGCGCAGCGTCAAGCCCGATGCCAGCTTCGCGGCGGCCGTTCACTAATGCCCCCACGCTTGTCGCTTCGCGTACTGCGCTGCCCTCCGAGGGGGCGCTGCGCCTGCGGCCCGGCAAAGCCGGTTCCGCGGCCCCTGCTGGTCAAGAGGGAGTCGCCAATCTCGGGGCTGGTCTTGCTTGGGGCGGCCGGCGCGTGGTGAAAATACTTCTTGTCAAACTCTCGTCGCTCGGCGACGTGGTGCACACCTTGCCGGTGGTGCAGGACATCCTGGCGGCGCGCCCCGGCGCGCAGATCGACTGGGTGGTGGAACAGGCGTTTGCGCCTTTGCTGGCCCCGCTGCTGGTGAGCGGTCATGTGCAGCACGTGATCCCCTGCGAGTTGCGCCGCTGGCGCAACGCGCCGCTGGCGGCCGCCACGAGGGCCGAGTGGCATATTTTCAAAAAACAACTGCAGGCCCAGCCGTACGACGCGGTGATCGACCTGCAGGGCCTGACCAAATCGGCCGTGGTGGCGCGCCTGGCGCGGCTGGCGCCGGGCGGCAAGCGTTATGCGCTGGCCAACCAGACCGAAGGCTCGGCCTACGAGGCGCCGACGCGCTGGGTCGCCGACGTGGCGATTGCCATGGCGCCGCACATTCACGCCATGCAGCGCGGACGCGAACTGTGCGCGCGCGCCCTGGGCTACGCCTTGCCGCCGGTTCCGGATTTTGGGTTAAAAGTGCCTTCAGCCCTTATGGAACGTGCGCAAGATGCTCCTGAAACAGTAGCATTTGTACACGGCACCTCGCGCGCCGACAAGCAGTGGCCGCTGGAAAACTGGATCACGCTGGGCCGTCAGTTGATGGCGCAGGGTTACCGCATTGCCTTGCCGCACGGCAGCGCCGACGAACTGGCGACGAGCCAGGCCATTGCTGCGGGCTTGAACGCCGGAAGCGCGGAAGATCAGGTCATCGTGTGGCCCCGCCTTCCGCTCGATGCGCTGACGCAGCACCTCGCGCAGTGCGCCGGCGTCGTCGGCGTGGACAGCGGCCTGAGCCACATTGCCGTCGCGCTCGACCTGCCGCATGTGCAGATCTACAACTTCGACACCGCCTGGCGTACCGGGCCACTGCCTGATTCGACAGGCGCAGGTGCTCCGCGCCAGCTCAGCGTTTTTGCCCAGCCCACACCGTCGGTGCAGGCGGTCTGGGACGCCTGGCTCAGTTGCCAGCCGCTCCCGGCGCAGGTGTCCGAATGGGCGCCGCTTCCCTGATGATCCGCCAGCTTTATTCACTGTTGATGTGGGCGGCCCAGCCCTTTTTGCGGCGCAAGCTGCGCAGGCGCGGCCTGGCCGAGCCGGGTTACCTCGACGCCATCGAGGAACGCTTCGGCCATTACACGCAAGCTGCTGAAAGCATCTCCGAGCTGGTGTGGGTGCATGCCGTGTCGCTGGGCGAAACCCGCACCGCGGGCATTTTGCTGGCGGCCCTGCGCGCGCAGTGGCCCGGGCTGCGCATCCTGCTGACCCACGGCACCGCCACCGGCCGGGCGGAGGGCGCGGGCCTGCTGCGCGCGGGCGACGTGCAGGTCTGGCAGCCCTGGGACAGCCAGGCCGCCGTGGCACGGTTTTTCACACACTTCAAGCCGCGCCTGGGACTGTTGATGGAAACCGAGGTTTGGCCCAACACCGTGGCCGGCGCGCAGGCGCGCGGCGTGCCGCTGGTGCTGGTCAACGCGCGGCTGTCCGACAAGTCGCTGCAACAGGCGCTGCGCATCGCATGGCTGTCGCGGCCGGCCTATGCGGCGCTGGCGGCGGTGTACGCGCAGAGCGACAACGACGCCGAACGCCTGCGTGCGCTCGGCGCGCCCGTGCAGGGCGTGTTCGGCAACCTCAAGTTCGACGCCGCGCCCGACGCTTCCCAGCAGGAACTCGGGCGGCAATGGCGCCAGGCGCTGGGCCGCCCGGTGTTGATGCTGGCCAGCTCGCGCGAGGGCGAGGAAGACGACTTTTTGAAGCAAATAATGGCCCTGGCCCTTTCCACACGGGCGCAGGCAGCTCCTGAAAAGAGAGCAGATGGAGAGCCGCCGCCGGCCGCCGACTTCCAGATCCTGATCGTGCCGCGCCACCCGCAGCGCTTTGACGAGGTGCAAACGCTGGTTGAAAAACACGGCTTGACGGTGTCGCGTCGCTCCGGCCGGAACGGTGCGCCGCCGGCAGCGGCCGATGTCTGGCTCGGCGACTCGCTGGGCGAGATGGCGCTGTATTACGCCATGAGCGACGTGGCTTTGCTGGGTGGCAGCTTCGCGCCGCTGGGCGGGCAAAACCTGATCGAGGCGGCCGCCTGCGGCTGCCCCGTCATCATGGGGCCGCACACCTTCAACTTTGCCGAAGTCGCCGAACTCGCCGAAGCCGCCGGTGCCGCGCGCCGTGTTTCAGACATGGCCGAAGCCGTGCGCGCAGCCCGCGCCATGCTGAGCCGGCCGAGCGCGCAGCAAGCCGCCGCGGCCGCCGGCCGGCAGTTTTCGGCACAACACCGCGGCGCGGCCGCCAACACCGTGCAGGCACTGGAACAACTACTCAAGGACTGAAGGCATGGCAGAGCCTCTCGTCAACCAGTACGGCGCGGATGTGCCCAAAGCCATCGCGCGCATGATCACCGCCGTGCATCCGGCGTTTGAATTGCGCAAGTTTGTCGCCGATGCGCTCAAGGGTTATGACGCCCTGGCCCTGATGCCACGCGGCAAACACATCGCGCGCGCCTTGCAGCGGCATCTGCCGCCCGACTACCCGAAGGCGATTGATATCCTGTTGGCCTCGCTGGACCAGCCGCACGGGCGCGATGCGGGGCTGACCCTGGGCTCTTTCCTGTACCTGCCGCACACGATGTTTGTGGCCGAGTTCGGGCTCGATCATTTCGAAGAGTCCATGCGCGCGCAACATGCGCTGACGCAGCGCTTTACCGCCGAGTTTAGCATCCGCGCCTTTTTTCAAAAGCACGAAGCCGCCACGCTGGCGCGTTTCAAACAATGGGCCAGCGACCCGAGTGAACACGTGCGCCGCCTGGTGTCCGAAGGCAGCCGCCCGCGCCTGCCCTGGGCCGCCCGCCTGCCGGCCTTCCAGAAAAACCCGGCGCCGGTGCTTGAACTGCTGGAGTTGCTCAAGGACGACCCCGCGCTGTACGTGCGCCGCTCAGTCGCCAACAACCTCAACGACATCGGCAAGGACCACCCGGAGCTGCTGGCCAAAACCGCCAGGCAGTGGCTGAAGGGCGCCAGCGAAGAGCGCCGCTGGATCGTCCAGCACGCGCTGCGCTCGGCCGTCAAACGCGGCGAGGCCGGCGCACTGGAGGTGCTGGGCTTCGGCAAAAGCGCGAAGGTCGAAGTGGCAAACGCCCGCATCACGCCCGCGCGTGTGCCCATGGGCGAGAAGGTCAACATCGCGTTTGACGTGTCCAACACCAGCGCGAAGCCGCAGGACGTGCTGGTGGACTTCTGCATCCACTACGTCAAGGCCAGCGGCAAGACCAGCGCCAAGGTTTTCAAGCTCAAGGTGTTGAAACTTGCACCGAAAGAAACGGTGCGATTGAGAAAGACGGTATCCACCGCGGAGATGACCACGCGCAAACACCATGCGGGGCTGCATCGGGTGGAGGTGTTGCTGAATGGGCAGGCGAGGGCGCTGGGCGCATTTGAGTTGGCGTGATGCACGCGCTTGTCAGATTTTGCCGGTGTTGCCAGGCTGAGCGGGAGCGCGTTGCCCAAGCCAAATGCTTCCCACAACGAGCAGGCCGCCAGCCATCTGGGGCCAGGTCAGGGTCTGGTTCAGGAATTGCCATCCCAACAATACGGCGGCTACAGGGCTGAGCAAGAGCAGCGATGAGACCGCGGAGGAGTCCAGACGCGTTACCCCTCGCAACCACAGGGCATATGTCAAAGCCATGCCGATCAGACCAAGCCATGCAAAAGCAAGCAGGTTGGTTGTCGTCGGAACGGGGATGAGTGGCTCGAACACAAGTACGACAGGCACTAGAAGAAGGCCCCCGGCGGTCAGTTGCCATGCAGTGAAGGTAATCAGCGATACCGTGGGTTGCCACTTGCGGTTAAGTACCGTGCCACATGCCATTGCACCGGTTCCGACCAGCCCCGCCAGAACGCCGATTGGGTCAAGTGCGGCGCTGGGCGTCAGCACCAACAACGCCACGCCTGCAGCTCCAACAAGGGCAGCACCAATCGATACCCGTCGGATTGGCTGGGCCAGCACGAAGTAGGCGAGAAACACCACCAGGAGGGGTTGCACCGACGACACAGTTGCTGCGACCCCGCCGGGAAGCCGATAAACGGCAATGAACAGCAAGCTGAGGAAGATCGAAAAGTTCAGCGCACCGAGGATGAAGGCACGTGCCCACCAGATGCCAGTTGGAAGGGTCCGCACAAACAGGAGTAGCAGTAACCCAGCCGGCAGCGACCGAAGCATTGCGACTGTCACTGGAGAGTAATTGGGCAAGAACTCGGTGCTGACGATGTAGGTACTGCCCCAGACCACCGGTGCTATTGCCGTCAACAACAGATCAGAACTGTTTTTTTTCACGCGACCCCCAGAACCTCGGCAAGCGGGCGGCGCGGTTTTTGCGGCCAGCTGGTTCCCGCTGCGCGCCCGACTGCCACGAGCATCACGGGAATTTCCTCGCTGGTTAGGCCGAACTGACCCGCCACGCTGTCAGCGTCGAAGCCACCCATAGGGCCGGTGGCCAGGCCCATTGCCTCGGCCGCAAAGATGAGGGTCGCGGCGCCAAAGGTGGCGGAGCGGACAGCCTCGTCACGAGCAATCCGTGGATCAGCATATTGCGTTCTCACACCGGTTTTCCACGCTGACGCCATAGCTTCGGACATGTAGCCGGCGTCTATGAAGGGGAGGAGTCTTTGGGGGACGTCGAGGTGGTTGGGGAGTTGGCCGCAGACGATAAAAGTTACGGCTGCCTCCAATACTTTGGCCTGTCCGTGGGCAAGGTCGTGCAACAGAGCTTTCGCCGCCGGCGTTCTCACCGCGATAAATCGCCAGTTTTGAAGGTTGTAGGCGGTGGGCGCCCTTGTTGCAAGCCGAACAAGCTGCTCGATCTCAGTATCTGACAATCGATGCTCTGCATCGAAATGGTTGACTGATGTGCGTTGTTCAATAAGTGTGATGGTGGGGTGGATCATTATTTCGATGAATTCAAAGGATCAAACGAGTTTAGGTAATCCACCAATAAAATATAATACAAAGATTACTAAAGAGATAATTCACTAATAGAAGAGAATAGTGTGGACCGCTTTACCGCTTTTAAGGTTTATCGATACGTGGCGGAACTGAACAGCTTTGCAGAGGCCGGCAGGCGCCTGGGCCTATCACCAGCGGCGATCAGCAAGAACATCGCTGAGCTGGAAGCGCATGTTGGCGCGCGCCTGATCAACCGGACGACACGGCGTATGGCGCTGACGGAAGAGGGAAAAACATACCTGGAGCATGTTGTTCGCGGACTTGACGCGTTCTCGGAGGCGGATGAGGCCTTGTGTCCCACAAAAAAAGACCCGAGTGGCACCCTGCGGATCAGCGCGCCCATGACTGTCACCCTGACAAAACTCTCAGCGGCCATTCCCCACTTTTTATCGCGCTATCCTGAGCTGAGCCTTGACCTCCACTTGGACGACAGGCGCGTTGACCTGATTCGGGAAGGGTTTGATCTTGCCATTCGCGGCAGCGACAACCTGGAGGACTCCAGAATGGTCGCCAGGAAGCTGGCGGTCATGCCGCATGTGCTTTGTGCAGCCCCGTCCTACTTCGAGGCAAATGGGAAGCCAACAAAGCCTTCCGACCTTGCGTCTCACACCTGCGTTCGTTTCAGCCTCTCCGGTCATTCGGACCAGTGGGTGTTCAACAAAGATGGTCGTACAGAACGGGTACCGATACGCGCTCGATACTCCGTCACCTCAAGCCTCGCTGTTCGGGATGCCTTGCGTGAGGGCTTCGGTCTCAGCTTGATGCCGTATCCCTATGTCGAAAGCGACTTGAGAGATGGGCGCTTGCAATCCGCCCTGGAGGACTGGACAACCGTGGAAACCACACTCTATGCGGTGTATCCGTCCCGCCAACACCTTGCTCCGAAGATCCGGGCCTTTGTGGATTTCCTGGTAGAAGCGTTCAATTGACCACAGAGACTGCGGCACCCCGCGGGTCGGCTAGACCCTGAAGATGACTTTGCGACGTGGCGGACGCACTTACTTCACCAGCAGCGAATTGATCAACAACAAATCTTCCGGCGTCAGCGTGCCATTGGCCTGACGCAACCGCAGCCCGCCGATCAGCACGTTGTAGCGCGCCTGCGCGAGGTCGCGTTTGGTCTGAAACAGCTGGCTTTGGGCATTGAGCGCATCAATGTTGATACGCACGCCGACCTGGTAGCCCAGCTTGTTGGTATCGAGCGCGCTCTGGCTGAACGCTTCGGTCGCTTCGAGAACCTTGACCTGGCTTCGTGGCACTCCCAACGCCATCGTCACGAATGCCGTTCAGCGACAGGCGCATGCTCCGCCATCAGCTCAGCCACCCATTCGATGAACACCCGCAACTTGCTGCTGACATGCCGGTTAGGCGGAAACGCGATGTACAGCGGCATGGCATCAAGCCTCCACCCTTCGAACAGCGGCACCAACTCCCCGCTTGCCAAGTGCGCCTTGGCCATGTAGTTCGGCAGCCAGAGAACGCCCATGCCGGCCAGGCCGGCGGCGAGGTAGGCGTTGCCGTCATCGACCGAGAGCACGTAACGCCCCTGCACCTTGATGCTTTCACTGCCTGAGTGCATGGCGTACGGAACCGCCTTGCCGGTGCGCGCCCACAGGAAACCCACGATGCGGTGGTGCGTGTCCTCCAGCTCGCGCGGGTGCAAGGGTGTGCCGGCACGCGCCAGGTAGCTCGGTGCCGCATAGACCCCGAGCTGCAGGTCGCCCACGTGGCGGGCCATCAGTGACAGGTCGGTGAGTTCACCGCCACGCACGACGCAGTCCACGTTCTCGCTGATGATGTCCACCATGCGGTCGCTGACGCCCATGTCGAGCTGGATGTCGGGGTATTGCGCGTGGAAGGCCGGTAGTGCCGGTATCAGGATCATGCGGGCCAGGGGGCTGGGCACATCGACCCGCAGCCGGCCCCTGGGCGACGCGGAAGCGCTGGACAGGCTGGTTTCGGCATCGTCCACATCGGCCAGCACGCGCAGCACACGCTCGTAGTAGGCGGCGCCATCAGCCGTGACGTTGACCTTGCGTGTGGTGCGGTTGAGGAGCCTGACGCGCAGCCTGGCCTCCAGTTGCTGCACCAGTTGCGTCACGCTGGTTTTGCTCATGTGCAGCGTTTCGGCCGCTTTGGTGAAGCTGCCGGTTTCCACCACGCGGGCGAAGGCCTGCATTGCATCGAAACGGTCCATGCGGGCTCCCAGCGTTGTTGATTGTTTGGATTCTACGAACAGTGATGGACAGGCTTGCCTGTTTATCCGGCAGACGTCGCGGCCTAAAGTGAGTTCATCTTTAAACCCGGGGTCGCTTGGCCCCCATGATGGAGCACATCAATGACACAACGTGACGTCGTTTTTCCGCCCGGCCGCCAGGCGCTGTATGAGCGCAACCGCTATTCCCCGGCAGTGAAGTCCAACGGCTTCCTGTTCGTTTCGGGGCAGGTCGGTAGCCGCGAGGACGGCTCGCCCGAGTCGGATATGGAGGCGCAGGTTCGCCTTGCGTTCGACAACCTGAACGCGATTCTGAAGGCCGCAGATTGCACGTTCGACGACGTGGTGGACGTGACTGTATTCATCGTCGATCCGGAATCGGTACTCGAGACGATCTGGAAAGTTCTGCCGGATTATTGGGGCGACGCACCGCACCCGACGCTGACAGGTGTCGGCGTGACGTGGCTCTACGGTTTTCAGTTCGAGATCAAGGTGATAGCGAAGCTACCTGAATCCAGCAAGGACTAACGGCGAATCGCTCCAGGGTCAGACACTGCGCTAAGCGGCCTGGACTTCCGTCGCAGGGCTGGGCATGGCGCGCCGCTCGTTGGCCAGCACGCGGCCTGCGTTGAGGCTGCTGATGGGAATCGTGATGTCCTGGGGAATGCCGCCGGAGAGCTGCAAGGCCAGGTAGCGCCCGCAGCACACGCGCAGGAAGGATGCGAAGTTTTCCACCTCGGCGCGTTCATGCAGCAGCTCGTCGTAAAGCCGGGTGCAGAGCTGCGGCACACTCATGCCGTCGCGCCGGGCAATCTCGTCGAGTACCCGCCAGAACAGATTTTCCAACTTGATGCTGGTTGCCGCGCCGTGGAGTCGCACCGAGCGGGCGCGGCTTTCATACAAGCTGGGGTCGGCGCTGATGAATACCTTGCACATGCTTTGGCCTCCTGAGGGATCCGCCATGATGCGGCAAACGCGGTGCCGCTGCAAGCGCCGCGCCACCGCTGCCCGGAGACGCACTAGTGGCTGATGCGTGTGCCCAGCAGTGCCAGGAACTGGGCGATCCAGGCCGGATGCGCCGGCCAGGCCGGTGCGCTGACCAGGTTGCCATCCGTGTGTGCGGCATCGATGGCGATTTCGGCGTAGGTGCCGCCGGCCAGCTCCACCTCGGCGCGACAGGCAGGGTAGGCCGAGCAAGTGCGGTTCTTCAGCACGCCGGCGGCGGCCAGCAACTGGGCCGCGTGGCAAATGGCGGCCACGGGCTTGCCGGCATCAAAGAAATGCCTGACCATCGCGGTCACCGCCGGGTAGGTGCGCAAGTACTCGGGCCCCCGGCCGCCGGGCAGCAGCAGTGCGTCGTAACTTTCGGCCCGGATGTCGGCAAATGTTGCATTGAGCGCGAAGTTGTGGCCCGGCTTCTCGCTGTAGGTCTGGGCGCCTTCGAAGTCGTGAATCGCCGTCTTGATCTGGTCGCCCGCCTTCTTGTCGGGGCAGACCGCGTGCACCGTGTGCCCCACCGCCAGCAGTGCCTGAAACGGCACCATGGTTTCATAGTCTTCGCAATAGTCACCGCAAATCATCAGGATTTTTTTGGCCGCCATGTCTGTCTCCTTGGGTTGCTGAGCAAGTTCTCAGCCCCGAATTATTCAGCGCATGGCAGTGGCCTGGGTGTTAGCGGGCTACTACGTGGGGCAGGGGCATGGCATGTTGGTGCCGCCTGCGATGAGCTACTGCGTCAACAGTGAATTGATCAGCAGCAAGTCTTCCGGCGTCAGCGTGCCGTTGGCCTGACGCAGGCGCAGGCCGCCAATCAGCACGTTGTAACGCGCCTGTGCGAGGTCGCGTTTGGTCTGGAACAGCTGGCTTTGTGCATTGAGCACGTCGATGTTGATGCGCACGCCGACCTGGTAGCCCAGCTTGTTGGCGTCGAGCGCGCTCTGGCTGGACGCTTCGGCGGCCTCCAGCGCCTTGACCTGGCCCTGGCCCGACAACACGCCGAAGTAGGCGGTGCGCGTGCTCAGGGCAACGCCGCGTTTGGCGCCTTCGAGGTCAGTGCGGGCTTTTTCTTCGAGTGACAGCGTTTCGCGGATGCGGTTTTGCGTGGCGAAGCCGGCGAACAGCGGCAGGTTCAGCGCCAGGCCGACCGTGGTGCTGTTGGTGCGGTAGTCCAGCGGGCTGGTGGCACTGCCCTGGGGGTTGCGCTGCACGCCGTAGCTGGCGGTCAGGTCCAGCGTGGGTTTGTGGCCGGCTTCGGCCTTGTCGATTTCGAGCTTGGCGACTTCCAGGTTGGCCTGGGCCTGGCGCACCGTCGGGTGCAGGTCTTCGGATTGCCGGACCCAGGTGTTCACGTCGGCGGGCACCAGCGGCGGCAGCTCGACGGGCACCAGCAGGCCTTTGGGCTGGGCGTCGGTTTTGCCGACCAGCTGGTCGAGCGCGATTTTCTTGACGCGCAAGTCGTTTTCAGCGGCAATTTCCTGCGCGGTTACCAGGTCGAAACGCGCCTGCGCCTCGCGCGAGTCGGTGACGGTGGAGGTGCCGACCTCGAAGTTGCGTTTGGCAGAAGCCAACTGCTCGCCCACCGCGGCTTTTTGCGCCCTGACAAAAGCCAGCGTGTCCTGCGCGGCCAGCACATCGAAATACGCCTGGCTGGTGCGCACGATCAGGTCCTGCTCGGCGGCTTCGAGCTGGGCCCTGGACAGCACCACTTGCTGCTTGCCCTGCTCGTAGGTGGCCCAGTTGCCGGGCCGGTACAGTGGCTGCGAGGCGTTCAGCGAGGCCGTTTGCGTCGGGAAGCTGCGGTCGGCGACCGGGTTGTTGTTTTCAAAATTGGTGCGCGAGGCACCCATCGACAGCCCGGCGGTTGGCAAAATGCCGGCCTTGGCCTGCTCGGCCTTGGCCAGGTTGGCCTCGTACAGCGAACGTGCCGACTGGTAGGCTGCATCGTACTCGCGCGCCGAACGGTACAGCTCCACCAAATTCTGCGCCTGGACGGCCGGCGCAAAAGCCGCCAGCACGGTACCTAACGCAAGAGACAGGGGCAGCAGGGCCGGTTTTTTGAAGAGCGTTTTCATGGTGTGTCCTGATGAAATGTGAAGTCGGTGAAGAGGGCGGGCCAGGGGTCAGTAGCGTGGGACGGAGGCATCGCGTAGCACGGACCACGCGTTGATGCCGCCCTGCAGATTGACCACTTGCGTGAAACCGTTTTGCGCCAGAAAGTTGGCCACCTGCTGGCTGCGCGCCCCGTGGTGACACAGGCAGGCCACCGGCTGGTCGGCCGGCAGTTCTTCCTTGAGATCAAAAATCCGCGCGGGGACGGCGCGCATCGGAATGTGCAGCAGCCTGAAACCGTCTTCCTTGACCGACGCTGTCTGCACTTCCCACGGCTCCCGCACATCGAGCACGATGGGCGCGGGGCCGCCGGCCGGCAGGCTGGCAAGCCAGGCGGTGAAGTCGGCGGGGGACAGTTGGTCAATCATCGGGACGGCTCGGGTTAAAAGTTGAATTTCGAGGGTTCAGGGAAGTTGCGCAGGCGTGGAGCAACCGTGTCCCAGCCCTGCGTGGTGCGGAAGGCGGCGTCGCCGACGCGGGTGACCAGTGTGGCGCGCATGACAGGCTCAAAACCCACGATGGCGCTGAGCCGGCCGCCGATTTTCAGCATCGCCAGCAGCGCGGGCGGCACTTCGGCGACCGAGCCGCTGAGCACAATCGCGTCGAAGGGGCCGCTCAGCGGGTCGTTGCCGGAGACGGCCTGGCCGAGTTTGGCGGCGCCGTCGCCGGTGCGCACTTCAGCGTTGTAGACGCCGGCTTTCTTCAGGTTGTCGCGGGCCAGCTGGGCCAGGTCGGGGTCGATCTCGAGCGTGATGACTTGCTGGGCGCGGTGGGCCAGCAGGGCCGCCATGTAGCCGGAGCCCGTACCGATCTCGAGCACTTTTTCATGTTTTTGCACCGCCAGGTCCTGCAGGACGCGCGCCTCGACCTTGGGCGCCAGCATGCACTGGCCGGGTTTGGAGCCCAGCGGGATCTCCATGTCGGCAAAAGCCAGGGCCCGCATCGCGGTCGGCACAAAGTCTTCGCGCTTGACCACGGCCAGCAGGGAAAGCACCTGGCTGTCCAGCACTTCCCAGGGGCGGATTTGCTGCTCGATCATGTTGAAACGGGCTTGTTCGTAGTTCATGGTGTGGTCTGTAATAAACGGTGGGACTGTCGGGGGAAACCCATCATTTTAGTTGGGAGGCACCCCCAGGGGCGGGCAGGGCACGCCGGCCGGTGAAGATTCGTTTGAACCATTGCGCCAGATCATCCAGGTAGCAATAGGTCACCGGCACCACCACCAGCGTCAACAGCGAGGAGGTGATGACGCCGCCAATCACGGCCTGGCCCATGGGGGCGCGCTGCTCCGAGCCTTCGGTCAGTGCAAAGGCCAGTGGCACCATGCCGAAAATCATGGCCAGCGTGGTCATCAGAATCGGGCGCAGGCGTACGCGGGCGGCCGTCAAGAGGGCTTCGCTGCGTTCCATGCCTTCGTCCCGCATGCGGATAGCAAAATCGACCAGCAAAATCGCGTTTTTCGTGACCAGGCCCATCAGCATCACCACGCCGATGATGGAAAACATCGACAGCGTCGAGCGAAACAGCAGTAGCGCCAGCACC
Organism: Polaromonas sp. 39-63-25; assembly: GCF_002278925.1. GTDB lineage: Bacteria > Pseudomonadota > Gammaproteobacteria > Burkholderiales > Burkholderiaceae_C > Polaromonas. Next base: position 78,134 of record NZ_NCJH01000002.1, on the reverse strand, counting down.
ACGCCGATCAGCGTGAGCGGCAGCGAGGTCATCAGGGCCATGGGCTGCAGAAAGCTCTTGAACTGGCTGGCCAGGATCATGTAGATGAACAGGATCGCCATGACCAGCGCAGAGATGGCATATCCAAAGGACTCGGCCATGTTTTTGGTCGAGCCGCCAAACTGGTAGCGGTAGCCGGGCGGAAAGCTGATGCTGTCGAGCGCGGTGCGGATGTCGGCAGAGACCTCACCGGCCGAGCGGTTGTAGACGTTGGCGTTGATGGCGACTTCGCGGGTCAGGTCGCGCCGGTTGATCTGGTTCGGGCCGGTGGCTTCTTTCACCGTGGCCACCTGGCTCAGGCGCACCGTGCGGGCCGAGCCGTCGGGATTGCTGCCGATGACACTGCTGATGAAGGGCAGGCGCTCCAGGTCCTGCGGTGTATTGCGGGCGTTGGGTGCTAGCCGCACATTCACGTCGTAGGTCTGGTCGTCGGGCGCGCGCCAGTTGCCCACCGTCTGCCCGGCCACCAGGGTGCGCAGCGAGGCCGCGATCTGCGAGACCGACAGGCCGAGGTCGGACGCGGCATCACGCTTGACGTCCACTTCGATGGTCGGTTTGTCGGCCTTCAGGCTGGAGTCCAGGTCCACCAGGCCGGGGATGCCGCTGATTTTGGCCATCACCAGGCCGGTCAGGCGTTCCAGCTCCTTCAGGTCGGCGCCCTGCAGCGAGAACTCGACCTGTTTGTTGCCACCCACCGAGTCCAGCAGACCGACGTGGGTGACGGTGATGCCTGGCACCTGCTTGAGGCGTTCGCGCAGCACGCCAGACATCTCGTCCACGTTGCGGCTCCGGTCCTTGCGGTCCACCAGGCGCACGTAGAAGCTGGCGTACATCTTGCCCTGGGCGTTGCCGGTGTTGATGGTCGACAGCGTGTATTTCACCTCCGGGAATTCGCGCAGAATGGTTTCGACCTGCCGCGTCTTGGCTTCGGTGGCCTCCAGCGACGAACCCACCGGCGTGTAGAAATTGAGCGAGGTTTCCGAGAAGTCGGCCTTGGGCACGAACTCGGTGCCGAGCAGGGGCACCATGAAAACGCTGGTCACAAAAATCGCCAGGGCCAGGCCCACCGTGGCCAGCCTGTGCACCAGGGACCAGCGCAGGATGCGCTGGTAAGTCTCGGCCAGCGAGTCGGTGGCGCGTTCGAACCAGCCGGTCACCCGGCCTATGGTCCTGTCGTAGAAAGTGACCGGTTTGCCGTGCTGGCCGTGTGCATGAATGCTGGGGTCATGCCAGATGCTCGACAGCATGGGGTCCAGCGTGAAGCTGACGAACATCGAGATCAGCACCGCCGCCACGATGGTGACACCGAACTCGTGGAAGAACTTGCCGATGATGCCGCCCATGAAACCGATGGGCAGGAACACCGCCACGATGGAAAACGTGGTGGCCAGCACCGCGAGCCCGATTTCCTGCGTGCCCTCCATCGCGGCCTGGTAGGGCGGCTTGCCCATCTGCACATGGCGCACGATGTTTTCGCGCACCACAATCGCGTCGTCGATCAGCAGGCCCACACACAGGCTCAGCGCCATCAACGTGATCATGTTGATGGTGAAGCCGAACAGGTTCATGAACAGGAAGGTGCCGATGATGGAGATTGGCAGCGTCAGGCCGGTGATCACCGTGGAGCGCCACGAATTCAGGAACAGGAAGACGATCAAGATGGTCAGCAACGCGCCTTCGATCAGTGTTCGGCGCACGTTTTCAACCGCCACCCGGATGGGCCGCGATCCGTCGCCAATCTGCTCCAGCCGCGTGCCGGGCGGAAGCTGGGCCTCCAGATCCTTGATCGCCTTGTTCAGCCCGTCCACCACCGCAATGGTGTTTTCGCCCTGGGCTTTCTGCACGGTCAGCAGCAAGGTGCGCTGGCCGTTGTACAGCGCCAGGCTGTCGATCTCCTGCGAGCCGTCGCGGATGCTGGCGACCTGGTCCACAGTGACGGTGCTGCCCGCGCCGGCGGCGGACACCTTGCGCGCCACGATGATCTTGCCGAAGTCTTCGGGCCGTTTCATGCGGGCGTCGATTTTCACGACGCGTTCCTGCGCCAGTGAGCGGATGGCGCCCACCGGCAGGTCCTGGTTTTCGTTGCGCACGGCGCTCGCCACCTGGTCGGCCGTGATGCCCAGCGCTTCCATGGCCTGCGGGTTCAGGTAGATGTTGATTTCGCGCTTGCTGCCGCCCACCAGGCTGACCGAGCCGACGCCGCGCACGTTCTCCAGCCGCTTCTTGAGCACCTGGTCGGCCCAGTTGGTCAGTTCGACGGCGGTGGGCAAGGCCGCTGTGCTTGCCGCTGCAGGACCGGCGCCTGCAGCCATCGGCAACACGGCAACCGACCAGATGGCGCGGTTGGCCGGGTCGAAACGCAGCACGCGCGGCTCCTTGACCTCGTCGCGCAGCAGCGGACGCAGCGAAGCAATCTTTTCGCGCACGTCTTCTGCGGCCTTGCGGCCGTCGATCTGCAGCTGGAATTCGATGATGACGACCGACTGGCCTTCGTAGCTGCGGGACGTCAGCGCATTGATGCCGGCAATCGAATTGACGCCTTCCTCGATTTTCTTGGTGACTTCGCTCTCGACGATCTCGGGCGAAGCGCCGGGGTATTCGGTGGTGACCACCACCACCGGAAAGTCAATGTTCGGAAACTGGTCGACCTGCAGGCGCTGGTAGGAAAACAGGCCCAGCACCACGATGGCGAGCATGACCATGGTCGCGAAGACCGGATTTTTCAGGCTGACCTGGGTGAACCACATACCGGTTTAGGGCGCGGTTTTGACGGAAGCGGGTGCGGGCGCGGCAGGAGCCTGGGCCCAGGCGGGCGCCTGCGTGAACTTCACGGCCGTTCCCTCGCGCAGGGCACCCACGGCACCGGCGATGACCACCGCGTTTTCCGCCAGCCCTTTGACCGCCACCAGGGTGCCGTTGCCCGCGTCTGCGCCGCTGCTGCCGCGCAAGCCCATCTCCACCGGCTTGTGCACGACCTGGTTGTTGTCCACCACCTGCACATAAGGCGCGGGTTTGTCGGTACGCACGGCGCTCAGCGGCACGGCCAGGGCCTGCACGCGCGTCGTGCCCAGCGTGCCCTGCGCAAACAGGCCCTGGCGCAGGCCCGGGGGCGCGGCCGGGTTGTCGATGCCCAGGTACACCAGCACGCTGCGGCTGCCGCCCTGCGCGCTGGGGTTGATGCGTGCCACCGTCGCCTTGACGGTCTGCGCGCTGCCTTCTATCTGCAGCACCGCGCTCTGGCCGTGGCGCACTGTCAGTGCATCGGCCGCGCTCAGGCTGGCTTCCAATTCCAGCCGGCTCAGGTCCACAATTTCCAGCACCCGCACGTCCACCCCGAGGCGTTCACCGGGCTGCGCCAGGCGCTGTGCAACCTGGCCCGACAGGGGTGCGCGCAGCACCGTGTCGTCCAGCGATTTTTTGGCCACCTCGGCAGCGGCGAGGGCGGCCCGGTGGGTGGCTTTGGCCGCGTTGAGGTTGGCCAGCGAGGCGTCGAGCGCCGTTCTGGAAATGAAGCCCTGGTTGACCAGGGCCTGGTTGTTGTCGTACTGGCGCTGCACGATGTCGATCTGCGCCTTGGCCGAATCGGCCTGCTCCTGCGCCTGCCGCATGCGCGACTGGTATTCGCTGGCGTCAATACGTGCCAGCACTTGCCCGGCCTTGACGGTATCGCCTTCACGCACCGTCAGGCCCTGCAGTTCGCCGGCCACCCGTGTCTTGACGAAGGCCGAGTTGACGGCCTTGAGCGAGCCCGACACCGGCAGCCCCTGGCTCAGCTCCATGGTTTTGGCCTGGAACACATCGGTGGCCGCCAGCTCGACCACGGTTTGCGCTTTGGCGGCCGTGGAGTCGGCCAGCGCCTGTTGCTGCTTTTTGCGTGCTGACAGCGTGCCCCACACGGCCGTGGCCAGCAGCAGCAGCAGGACGAGGGCGATGACCCATTTGATCCAGGGTTTCATTTTTTTGCCTTGCCGGTGGTGGGGGCCACGCAGATCCCGTGGAGGATGGTGTCGACCTGGGTGGCGATGTATTTGGTGGCGTTGCCCTGCAGGCTGGGGTCTGCGCAGGTGCCTGCGGAATGTTTGGCCAGAATCAGGAAAATCATGGGCGCAATCACGCTGTAGATGGCGTAGTCCAGGTCCATCGGCCGGAATTCACCCCGGTCTATGCCGCGCTGCATGATGCGGCGAAACAGCGCCTGGCCGGGCAGGATGACTTCCTGCTGATAGAACGCGGTGATTTCGGGGAAGTTGCCGGCTTCGCTCATCATGAGCTTGGTGATGCCCGAGGCCCGGGTGGCGCCGACACGCTCCCACCACACCGTCATGCAGTAGGCCAGCATCTCGGCGGCCGTGCCTTCAAAACGTTCGAACTCGTCGTTCCACTCCTTGAAGCGCCCCGAGATGTTTTCGCGCACCACCGCCTTGAGCAGTTCTTCCTTGCTCTGGAAATACAGGAACAGCGTGCCCTTGGAAACGCCGGCGCGGGCGGCTACTTCTTCGGCGCGGGTCGCGGCGAAACCTTTTTCGACAAACAGGTCAAGCGCGGCATCGAGCAGCTCGCCGGGGCGCGCTTCCTTGCGCCGCTCGCGTTTGGCCGAGAGCGTGGCGGTGGTATCACTGAGGAATTTGGAGATGGACATTAGTTACTGACTGACTGGTTAGTAATGTAGTGCCTTGCTCCCCGTCCGTCAAGGGACCCACCCACTTTATCCGGGCTCGGGCAGGTGAAGGTGGGGTAAAGCTTGCGGCAGATCAAGGCCGGGCAATGCGCAGGGCCAGCCACTCCCTGAGGATGGCCCGCGAATCCTCCAGGCCATTGCCGGAGGGCAGCCATTCCAGCACACCATTGCGGCTGGGCAGCATGAAACCCATGGGCGCGGCGGTTACGGTGAAGCCGGCGCGCTCGAACGCCAGCACCGAACGCGGCATGTGCCAGGCATGAGTGACCAGCGCGATCCGCTGCACGCCGTCCTTTTGCAGCAGCGGCCTGAGCAGGCTGGCGTTTTCCGCCGTGTCGCGCGAGCGGTCGTCGATCCAGCGCAGCTTCAGGCCGTAGTCCTGCTGAGCCATGCGGCGGGCGACTTCGCCTTCCGACAGGACTTGTGCTTCCGCCGTGCCCCAGCCCATGCCGCCGGCAAACGCCACCGGCAGGCCGGTCTGGCGTGCCAGCCAGGCACCGTAACGCAGGCGCATGGCCGCGGCGGGGGAGGACTGCGCCTCGCCATACTCCGGTGCAACGGGGTGAACTCCGCCGCCCAGCACCACAATCGCCTGCACGCCGCTGCTTTTCAGCGCGGCGACCGTCACCGGCGCATGCTGCGGCAGGAGGGTCTGCGCCAGCCACACCGCGACCGCGTGGCAACTCAGGAACCAGAGCAGGGCCACACCGGCAAAGGCCAGCAGCAGGCCAGGCGCCTTTTTGCGGATCGCCAGCAACAGGCCCAGCAGGGCGAGCAGCAGCGGTGCCGCGGGCGGCAGCACCAGCGTGGCAAGAATCGGCTTGAGTTCACCCAGTGACATCATTCAAAATGCTCTCAAATAAATAGCTGCTTGCGCAGGTACAGAAAGGCCTGGAGGCCAATTTGACTCATGAACTTCAGGAAACAGGTTGTCGGGCGACGGCAGGACGGTCAAGGGGTTTTTCTGTTTGCCGGATGATCGACGCCTGAATTCAATACCATTCGGTCGGGGCCGCGAAAACAAGCCGGAACCGACCGATCGTAACCAAACAAGGACCACCACCCATGACACAAGACCCATCGAACAGCACCAGCCCGCAGACCATCACGCTGGGCGGCGGCTGCTTCTGGTGCACCGAAGCGGTGTTTGTGCAGGTGCGCGGCATCGTGGACGTCGAGTCGGGCTACAGCAACGGCCATGTCAACAACCCGACTTACGAGCAGGTGTGTACCGGCACCACCGGGCACAACGAAGTCGTCAAGCTGGTCTATGACCCGGCACAAATCGGCCTGCGCGCCATTCTTGAAATTTTCTTCGTGATCCACGACCCGACCACGCTGAACCGCCAGGGCAACGACAGCGGCACGCAATACCGCAGCGGCATTTACTACTCGACGCCCGGGCAGAAGCAGGTGGCCGAGGACATGGTCCATGAGCTGAACGCGCAAAAGCTGTTCGGCAAGCCGGTGGTCACCGAGGTATTGCCGGTCAGCAATTACTCCGCGGCCGAGGAGTACCACCAGGACTTCTTCGAGAAAAATCCCAACCAGGGTTATTGCATGGCGGTCGCCGGTCCCAAGGTGGCCAAGTTCCGCAAGACGTTTTCGGAATACGCCAAGACCTGAGCGTCCCGTGCCGAGCACATCCTCCGCCCCGACGTCATGACCATCCCCGCCGAATACCAGCGCGCCTCCGTCGAGTTCGAGAAGTTCATGGTCGACGCGCGTGACCTGGCCGGGCTGTCCACCACGAACATGGCTTACAACATGGTGGTCGGCGTGCTGCATGTGTTTCGTCGCCGGCTCAGCGTGCCGGAGGCGCTTCGGTTTGCAGGTGTTCTTCCGGCAGTGCTGCGCGCTATTTTTGTGTCCGACTGGGACACCGAACAGCCCCGGCTGGCCTTCAGCGATCGCGCGTCCATGACCGGGGAAGTGAAGCAACTGCGCAAGGCGCACAACTTCTCGCCCGACACGGCCATCCACGACGTGGCCCTGGCCCTGCGCCGCCATGTGGACCCGCAGGAACTGGAGCATGTGCTTGCATCGCTCCCGCCGGAAGCGCAGGCATATTGGCGTGTTTAGCTGAGCTTGTGTTGCACAGCTGCCTGCCCGGCGAAGAGTCTGTGATGCTCCCTACAGGGTGTGGATGCTCCTGATGTGATAGCTGATGGTGCCCGTTATTATTGGGCTACAGGCATTTTTTGCTTGAAATCAGCCCCGGCGCCGCGCCATGTAAAACCACTCCTGCCCCGGCTCGGCGCGTGGGTTGGGAAACACCACAAAACCGTCGTGCGGCGCTTTTACCTCGGCGCCGCTTTGGCGCATACCGATCAGCTCGCCGGCCTGCACCGCATCAAAGCTGCGCCACTCGCGGCTGAAGCTGTCGCCCGCGTGTTCGCGGTCCGTCACATCGACCAGGCGGAGGATTTCGCGCTCGGCAGTTGAGGCTTCCATCGGCTGCGACACCATGCCCAGCAGCGCCAGCGTCTGCAAGATCGCATGGCGCGCCACCTGCACGCCCTGCGGGGCGTCATGCTGGCCGCATTCCAGCGTCACGCCGTAGCCGCCGCGTGAACGCATGTATTCGGTGGTGCCGACGCCGTAGTTCGGGTTGATCGCCAGCGTCAGCGCGCGCGCCGCACCAGCAACAGGAGGCGCCGCAGCGCGGCGCGACACACCACGCGCGTAGGTGTCCAGCCAGCCTTCCACGATGCGCGGGGCGCCGGTGCACAGGGCGAGCTGCATTTCTGCTTCGGCCTGGCTGAAAGGTTCCAGCGTGCCCATGTTGTTCTGCGGGCCGATCATCACAAACGGTGCGCCGCCGGTGTGGAAGGAGTGCAGGTCCAGCAGCACGTCATGCGCGTCCAGCAGTGGGCACAACACATTCGCTATGCGGTCTTCAAAATCCTGCGGAATCGCGCTCGGCGCCATGTTGCGGTTCAGGTTGCGCTCGCCGGTGCGCTGCTTGAGCTGGTAGGCCAGCGGGTTGGTGACGGGCACAAAGGTGACCGTGCCGCGTTCAATGCTGAGCTGGCCGCTGTCGATGTCCTGCAGCAACTGCGCGGTGGCTTTCGCGCCGCAGACCTCGTTGCCGTGAACGGCGCCCAGGACCAGCAGCTTGGGGCCGGGGGCCAGGCCGTGGAAGCTGTGGGTGCGCAGGTGGGTGGGGCGAGGTTCGGAAACGACGGGCGTTTGTTTGTCGGTCATGAGGATTGTTTTGTGCGGTACCTGGACTGGGTTTGACCGGTGTTGAGGTTTCGGTCTCTCCTGCATTTGCAGGATGAAGGGTTCCAGTTTCGCGCCTATGATCTGCGATGTGCGGTTTTCATTTTATCGACTTAACTGGGAGCCGCAATGTGCCGGAACTCCTTGGCTGACATAGACTTAAAAATCGACCTGATGTTCTCGTTAACCCGCATTCACCAAGCTACACCATTGGTTTGGTCGTGCACATACATAGTTAGACCTCGCCCAATTTGCCCATCTACATGAGCACCAACAAAACCATCAGAGCCGACTGCAGGGCGTGCTCTCGCAGCACAAGGCATGAGGTCCTGTCTCAGCATGTGGACGAGTCCAGTCCAGACGTTTACCACGAGAAGGACACTTGGCAAATCATTCGTTGCCTCGGATGCCACACATGCGGCTTCAGGCACCGCAACGATGACTACGAAATGGTGGAGGAAGATGACGAAGGGAGTTACTCCCATCAAGTCACAACTCACTTATATCCAAGCGTACTATCTGGGCATCGCCCGCTCTCCGACACCTACTTTCTTCCACGACTGATTCAGCGGGTCTATAAGCAGACATTGAGTGCGCTTAGCCAACGAGCCTATGTATTAGCAAGTGTTGGACTTCGTGCCTGCATCGAGGCGGTGTGCAACCATCTCAAGGTTTCTGGAACGAATCTTGAAAAGCGCATTGATCAGCTATACAAAGCAGGGCATGTGTCCAACGGCGATAAGCGTCGCCTACATGCCATTAGGTTTTTGGGTAACGATGCGGCCCATGAAATTAAGGAACCTAAGGAATCTGACATTCGCGTTGCACTTGAGATCGTGGAACATTTATTGAATTCCGTCTTCATTCTTGAGAAAAAAGCGAAGGCGCTCGACACCATCGCTGAGAGTTTTGACGACTTCTTGAAGATTTTGAGTACCTCTGCAAAGACTTTTACGGGCTCAACTGCAGTTAGTCTTTCAGGTCTGCTTGGACCGAAGCGTAGACTGGTGAATCAAAATATTGATGACTTCGAGACAAAACTCAAGCAAGAGATTGAGGCAGGATCGGTGGCCTTCTTGAAACTATCGCAGTCTCCATTAGTCGGAGGCAAAGAGGTACAGTTGTACGAGGTAGACTCCGCGAAGGCCGCTGACGCCGACGACGACATCCCCTTTTAGCGCACGACGATGAGGCTCCTGATTCCGCGCACCTTGGTTCGCTGTGCGCGGCAACGGCGCCGTTGGCCCTAGAACAACTTTGAGCCGTACCTGCACATGCCCTTGCGCGACATTCGTAGAGAATTCGGCATTCGGGTTGCCCCATGCCGCCGTGCCTGGGACACCCCCTGATTTTTTACAGTGTTCGCCTGGCCAGCCTCCGGGGTTTCGGTGATAATGCAACCAAATTGCGTTATGTATCACCACTTGCAGCGCATGTTGCCCGATATCCCATGGCCACTGTCCTCCACCACAAAGAAGCAGACCCGATCGACGCCTTGCTGTCAGCCCACGGCCTGCGCCGCACGATTGCTGCGCGCCGCGTGCTGGGGTGGCTACTGGCGCATCCGGACACGAGTTACACGCATGCCCAGTTGCAGGCGGCGCTGACCGAGGGAGAAGAACGGCCTGGATTGCGGATCCAGTCCGCAATGACAAAGACGGGAAAGAAGGCGAAGGCGGCGGAAATTGCGCCGCTGGACCGCGTCACGCTCTACCGCCTGATCGACCGCCTCACACAAGTCGGCCTGCTGCTTTGCCGGGTGGATGCGAGCCGGGTGCGCCGCTACCAGGCGATGCCGGCGGGTGTGCATGCGATGCCGCACTTTGAATGCCAGAGCTGCCACCGCGACAGCCCGCTGGAGAACGCCTTGCAGGCCAGCGCCGGCGACCTCGACCGTGCGGCGCAATCGGCGCTCGAAGCCCTGAAGGCGCTGGGTTACCAGGGCATGAGCCTGGACTTTGCGGTGCGGGGCGTGTGCGCCGATTGCGCCACCAGCGCCAAGGGCCTGCCAGCGTGATCCGTACGCGGCAACTGGCCTACCAGTACCCCGGCGGGCCGGCGCTTCGCTTTGACGACATCGATGTTGTGCAGGGCGGGGTGCTTCTGCTGCGCGGCGCATCGGGTTCGGGCAAGTCCACGTGGCTGGCACTCGCGGCTGGGCTGCTGACGCCGACCGCTGGCGACATCACGGTAGCCGGGCAGTCGCTGACCGCGCTGGGCAAAGTGGCGAGTGATGCCTGGCGCGCGAAGACGATTGGTTTTCTGCCGCAGAAACTTCATTTGAGCAGCGCGCTGACGGTGCACGCCAACCTGGCGATCGCGCAGTGGGCCGCCGGTCAGGCGCAGGACGATGGACGCATCCGCGAGGCGCTCACGGCGCTCGGTGTGAATGAGCTCGCCATGCGCAAGCCGGCGCAGCTCTCGGGCGGGCAGGCGCAGCGTGTGGCGCTGGCGCGGGCGGTGTTGTTGCAGCCGCAGGTGATCTTGGCAGACGAACCGACGGCCAGTCTGGACGACGACGCGGCGCGGCAAGCTGTGGAATTGCTGCAGACCACGGCGAGGCAGCAGGGCGCCACGCTGGTGATTGCAACGCATGATTCGCGTGTTTCAGCCAGTCTTGATAGTCAAATCGGCTTCCAGCCCTTGTACCTCGGGCGCGAGCAGCTATGAATACCATAGCATTTGCCTGGCGTTTCCTCTGGTCCCGACCGCTTGCGGCGGGGCTCAACGTGCTGCTGCTCAGCCTCGGGCTGGCGTCGCTGAGCTTTGTGCTGTTGGTCAGCCACCAGATCGACCAGGCGTTTGAACGCGACCTGGCCGGCATCGACGTGGTGGTGGGCGCCAAGGGCAGCCCGATGCAGCTGATCCTCTCGGGCGTGTTCCACATCGACGCGCCCACCGGCAACGTGCCGCTGGCGGCGGTGAAGGAACTCGAACAACACCCGCATGTGGCGAAGCTGATCCCGCTCAGCCTGGGCGACAGCTTGCGCGGCTTCCGCATTGTGGGTACCACGCCGGACTACCTCACCCATTACCAGGCGACGTTTGCGCAGGGCAGCGTCTGGACGGCGCCCATGCAGGCGGTGTTGGGCGCGCAGGTGGCCAAGCAAACCGGCCTGAAGGTGGGCGACCGCTTCGCCGGCAGCCACGGCCTGGCCGGCGGCGGTGACAGCCATGGACAGACGCCCTACGTCGTCAGCGGCGTGCTGGCGCCCGGCGGCTCGGTGCTGGACCGGCTGGTGCTGACGGCGCTGGATTCCGTCTGGCAGGTCCATGAAGATCACACGGCCCTCGACGCCGACGACCGCCAGGTGCTGGAAGACGAGCGCGAAATCACGCTGGCGCTGATTCAGTACCGCACGCCGCTGGCGGCGGTGACCTTTCCGCGCTTTGTGAACAGCAGCACCGAGATGCAGGCGGCCGCGCCGGCGCTGGAGATCACGCGTCTGCTGGGCATGATCGGCGTGGGCACCGACGTGTTGCGCGCGCTGGCTGGCGTGTTGCTGCTGACGGCGGGCCTGAGCGTGTTCATCGCGCTGTGGAGCGCCGTGCGCGAGCGCCGCGCCGACCTGGCGCTGCTGCGTTTGCTGGGCGCGCCGCCGCGCAAGGTGGCGGCGCTGTTGCTGTGCGAGGCGCTGTGGCTGGCGCTGCTGGCGACCGTGATCGGCGTGCTGGCGGGGCAGGGGCTGATGGCGCTGCTCGCCTGGCTGCTGCAGCTGGACAAGTCGGTCCTGGTCGGTGCGTTGTCGTGGCCGGTCGGGTTGGTGAGTGTGCCGGTTCTGGCCGTCGGTGTGGCGCTGCTGTCAGCGCTGCTGCCCGCGTACGAGGCCTACCGGGTCCCTGTGTTTGAACTTTTACAGTCGAGGTGAACCCCATGATCAAGAAATATATGAAAAAAATGCTTCCTGCCCTTGCCACGCTTGCGCTGACAGCTACGTTTTCAATAGCGCATGCGCAACACAAGGACGCAGAAACCAAGGAAGACATCCAGCGCCACCGCGCCATGGCGGCCGCGCATGAGGCCGCGGCCAAATGCCTGGAGTCGGGCAAGAAGGAAGATGTCTGCATCAAAGAGTTGCAGGCTTCCTGCAAGGGGCTGGCGGTGGGAAAATACTGCGGCATGAAACACGCGCATTGACGCGCCGCCACTGCAACGTTTCTGGAGAACCCATGAGCCCCTCTGCTTCCACCACTTTCAAGACGGCACCGCTGTTGCTGGCCCTGCTGTTCGCCGCAGGCGCCGCACGCGCGCAGCTGAGCTCGCCCCTGCCTGCCGGCAGCGGCAAGCCCGCGGCGGCCAAGGCGGCGCCTGCCGCACCGGACGGCCTGGCGCTGCCGGCCGGGCAGGGCGCGGGTGTGCACGGGGCCAACAGCCCGTATGCGCCGCTGGCCCCGCGCGGCGACGTGGTGCCCTGGTCGGTGCTGACCGACGTGAAAACCAAAAACGAGAAGAACCGCATCCTGCCGGTGTTCAATGAAAGCCAGCTCGGCATGAACGGCAAGACCCAGCGCATCCAGGGCTTCATGATGCCGCTGGAGCCGGGTGAAAAGCAGCGCCACTTCCTGCTGTCGTCGGTGCCGCTGACCTGCTCCTTCTGCGTGCCGGGCGGGCCGGAAAGCATGGTCGAGGTCAAGACCAAAACCCCGGTGAAATACAGCATGGAGGTCGTGGTGGTGGAAGGCCGCCTGCAGGTGCTGCACGACGACTCCTATGGCCTGTATTACCGCATCAACGATGCGGTGACGGTGAAGTAAACACCCATGGTTTTCAGGCGCATGGTGTGGCGGGCAGCCTGGGGCTATCTGGTCCTGGTGCTCCTGCTTGCGCCGGTGCTCGGCCAGATGCACGGCCTGGTTCACGGCCTGGTTCACGGCGCTGGTGGCGACCGTCCGGCTGCGCAACAACTCCTTGAGGTCGATGCTCATGCGCACGACCACGCGCATGAACGCGCGGGTGGACATGGCTGGCTCGCGGATCTTTTCTCCGTCCATCTTGACGATTCGGATTGCCGCGTTTTCGATCAGCTGTGCCACAGCGATGTGCTGCCGGCTGCGCCGCCCTTGGCGCTGCCCATGGTGCTTTCCCCGTTTGTTTTTCAATTTCTGGAAGGCGAAGTACTCGCCCGCCGGGCCGCGCTTTTCGAAGCACGCGGCCCACCCCGGGCTCGTTGAACTCCCGAAGTTGTCGAGCGCGGCCGCATGGTCGTTGCTTGACGTTTTCTGTTTCCGATTCAACGAGCCCTCATGAAAAAACCATTCCCCCGCCCTGCCATCGGCACGGCCACGTTCGCCCTGTTCGCGCTCGGCTGCTCGCTGGCCCACGCCCAGACAGCGGCGCCCACACTGAAAGAAATCACCGTCACCGGCAACCCGCTGGGTGCGACGGACCTGATCACCCCCGCCACGCAGTATTCAGGCGCCGGCCTGCTGTTGCGCTCCAAAACCACGCTCGGTGAAACGCTGGATGGCATGCCTGGCGTCAGCAGCACCTACTTCGGCCCCAACGCCAGCCGGCCCGTGATTCGCGGGCTGGACGGCGACCGCATCCGCATCCTGGCCAACGGTGGCGGCGCGCTCGATGCCTCCAGCCTGAGTTATGACCACGCGGTCACGGCCGATCCCATCAGCATCGAACGCATCGAGGTGCTGCGCGGCCCCGGCGCCCTGCTGTACGGCGGCAGCGCCGTCGGCGGCGTGGTCAACGTGATCGACAACCGCATCCCGCGCGAGCCGCAGTTCGACGAGAAGGGTGGGATCAGCGGCAAGGCCGACCTGAGCCTGGCCAGCGGCAACTCGGAGCGCGGCAAGGCTGTGCTGCTCGAAGGCGGCAACAAGCGCTACAGCCTGCACGTCGATGCCTTCGACCGCGAGACCAGCGACGCGCGCGTACCGCGCGACCTGAACTGCACCAAGGCCGGGGTGACCACCAGCTCCCGCCGCATCTGCAACTCGGCCAGCGACGTGCATGGCGGTGCCGTCGGCGGCTCGGTGTTTTTCGACAACGGCTACCTCGGCGCGTCGGCCAGCAATTACCGCAGCACCTACGGCACGGTGGCGGAAGACGAAGTCACCCTCGGCATGAAGTCGGACCGTTATGCGATCGAAGGCGAAGTGCGCAACCTGGGCGGGCCCATCCAGAGCATCAAGGGCCAGTACAGCCAGACTGACTACGGCCACACCGAGTTCGAAGGCGCGACCGCCGGAACGGTGTTCAAGAACAAGGGCAGCGATTTCCGGCTGGAAGCGCGTCACGCGAAACTCGGCAAGCTCGACGGCGTGCTGGGTTTCCAGACCGAGTCCAACCGTTTTTCCGCCGACGGCACGGAAGCCTTTGCCCCCTACAGCAAGACGGCGCAGTCGGCGGTGTTTGCCTATGAAGAGCTGGGCACGGACTGGGGCAAGCTGAGCCTGGGCGGCCGGCTGGAGTCGGTCAAGGTCGAGTCTTTCGGCAATCCGCTGGTGACGCGCTTCACGCCGGCAACGCGGGACTTCAAGCCCGGCAGTTATGCCTTGGGCGCGCTGTGGAATGCCGCGCCCGGCTGGCAACTGACCAGCAACCTGGCTTATACGGAACGCGCGCCGAAAGACTACGAGCTGTTTGCCGACGGCCCGCACATTGCCACGGCCGCCTATGAAGTAGGCAACGCCAGCCTGACAAAAGAACAGTCAGGCAACCTCGACATAGGCGCGGCCTGGAAGTCGGGCGGGCACAGCTTCAAGGTCAACAGCTATGTGAGCCGCTTCAGGAACTACATCGCGCTGAACCAGACGGCTGGCGTCAGGCGCAATGCGGAAGATGGCGCGGTCAATCCGGTGGAAGACACTGGCAACCCGGGCTTCACCGCGACGGGTGCCGAGTTCAAGCCGCTGGCCGAATTCCGCTACGAGCAGGTGCGCGCACGTTTCACCGGCGTCGAGGCCAGCGGCAACATCCGCCTGCTGGAAGGTGCCTCGCAGGTGGACCTGGCGCTGCGCGGCGACATGGTGCGCGCCACCAACCTCAGCAACGGCCAGCCGCTGCCGCGCATTGCGCCCTGGCGCGTGGGCGCCTCGCTGCTGTGGGCCAGCGGTCCGTGGGGCACCAGCCTGGGCTTCGACCACAACGCCGCGCAGAAGCGTGTACCGGCGTCGCCCACCGGGGAAACCGCGGCCTACACGCTGTGGAACGCCGCCGCGTCCTACCGCGTCAAGGCCGGCGCCGCGACGCTGCTCTGGTATGCGCGGCTGGACAACCTCACCGACAGGCTGGCCTACAGCGCGAGTTCGGTGCTGACCAGCACGGCGTTTCCGAAAGCGCCGCTGCCGGGGCGCAGCTTGAAGGTGGGTTTGCAGGCGAGCTTCTAGAGCCCCCACGGTCGCTCGCTGCGCGTAGCTCCCGCACCTTGCAGGCCGCCGCTCGCCAGAGGCTTCGCTTCTGGTGCCTGTCCAAACCTGCTCAAGCAGGTTCGGAGCCGAAGGCACCAGCCCCGAGGGGGCCGCTGCGCCTGCGGCCCGGCAAAGCCGGTTCCGCGGCCCCTGCTTGATTGAAGGCAGGTCCTTGCATCACGTGTGCTTGTTTTGCTCGCGTGCAAACGTGACGGTCTGTTGGGATTCCCGTCCTTGAAGCGCTGCGCGCTTCAAGGACTCCGGATTTTGTCTCTGGTATTTGGTTTCTCTTCTCCACCCGTCGGGCTGGGCCGAGGAGCACAGGCAAAAACGGATCAGGGCTTGCGATTGTCTGAGCGAAGCCGAGTTCGAGCGAGCCCCCGCTTTTGTCGAGCACCGCAGGTTGCCCGTAGCGAAGCGGAGGGTCCCAGACCATCGGGTCGCCTTCTCTTTGCTTACTTTCTCTTGGCGACGCAAGAGAAAGTGAGTCGGCCGCCGGGCCGAGACCCGGCTTGTTTGAACACCCATCGAAGCGCAAGCTTGCACAGACTTCGACAGGCTCAGCCCGAACGGGCAGGAGTGGGATTGGGGCAAAACGGTGGCCCCGTTTGCGCTGAATCAGCACAACAGCAAGTCCTTCCCGGATAATGGTTTTCAAAATATCAGGAGACGCCCGTGACGGATGCCGAACAGCCTCTTTCCCTGCTCAACGCCGACTTGAGCCCGTCGAGCAGCCTGCTGGCCAATTTGCGCCAGGAACTGATGCGGCATCCGCCGTTTGCGCAGATGCAGGCCGGCGACGTGGACTTCTTCTTGAGCCATGCCCGGCAAAACTACTTCGCACCCGAAGAAATTTTGATCGAGCCCGACAGCGGGCCGGTCACGGAACTGTTCTTCATCCGCCAGGGCGCGGTGATCGGCGAGCGCGGGCTGGCCGAGCTGTCGGGCGGTGCTTTCCACTACGAACCGGGCGAGCTGTTTCCCGTCAGTGCAGCGCTGGCGCAGCGCGCGGTGACGGCGTCCTACCGCGCCGTGGCCGACACCTTTGTGCTGGCCCTGCCGCTGGCTTCCATGCATGCGCTGGCCGTGATGAGCCCGCCGTTTGCCGACTTCCTGAACCGGCGCATCCTCAAGTTCCTGGACCTCTCGCGGCGCGCCCTGCAGGTGGCTTATGCCTCGCAGGCGCTGGCCGAACAGTCGCTGGAGACACCGCTGGGCGATGTCGCGCGCCAGGCGCCGGTGACCTGTCCGCCCGGCACACCGCTGCGCGAGGCGCTGAGCCGCATGCACCAGCAGCGCATCGGCTCCATGCTGGTGACCGACGAGGGCGGGCGGCCGCTGGGCATTCTCACGCGGTATGACATCCTGGGCCGTGTCACGCTGGCGGAGCTGCCGCTGGACACGCCCATCGCGCAGGCCATGGTGCAGCCGGTGCTGACGCTGAGCCACGAACACACGGCGCTGGACGCGGCCCTCCTGATGAGCAAACACGGCATCCGCCATGTACCGGTCACGCGTGACGGGATCGCCGTGGGTGTGGTGTCGGAGCGCGACCTGTTTGCGATGCAGCGCCTGAGCCTCAAGCAGGTCAGCACCTCGATCCGTTCTGCCGCCGATGTGGAGATGCTCAAGATCGTGGCGCAGGACATCCGGCGGTTTGCGCACAGCCTGCTGGGCCAGGGGGTGCATGCGCGCCAGCTCACGGCGCTGATCAGCCACCTCAACGACGTGCTCACCTTGCGCCTGCTGGAGATCAAGGCCGGGGAGCACGGCATCGATCTGAGCCGCCTGTGCTGGTTGGCGCTGGGCTCGGAAGGGCGCAGCGAGCAGACCATTGCGACCGACCAGGACAACGCGCTGATCCTGCCTGACGACACGACGCCGGCCCAGCGCGAGGCCGCGCTGCGTTTTGCCCGTGAGGTCAATGTGGCGCTCGATGCCTGCGGCTACCCGCTGTGCCGCGGCGGCATCATGGCCAGCGAGCCGGCCTGCTGCCTGACCCTGCATCAGTGGCGTGAGCGTTTTGCGCACTGGATAGAACACGGGGCGCCCGAGGATTTGCTCAATGCGAGCATTTACTTCGACTTCCGGCCGCTGGCCGGCGATGCGCGCCTGGCCGACAGCCTGCGCCAGGAGATCAGCGAGTCGGCGCGGCGCGCGCCGCGCTTCATCAAGCAACTGGCGACCAACGCGCTGATGCACAGCCCGCCGCTGAACTGGACCGGCTCCATTGCGGTGGACGACGACGGCATGATTGACCTCAAGCTGCAGGGCGCCGCGATTTTTGTCGATGTCGCGCGCATTTATTCGCTCAGCCGCGGCGTGACGGCCACCAACACCCGGGAACGGCTGGACGCCGTTGGTCCGCTGCTGGGGCTGGCCCCGTCCGAATACCAGGCCTGGGTCAGCGGTTTCGAATTTTTGCAGACCCTGCGGTTGCGCGTGCAGCTCGAAGGCACGGCCTCGCCGCAGCAGCCGAATCACCTGAAAGTCGACCGTCTGAACGACATCGACAGGCGCATCCTGCGCGAGTCGTTTCGCGTGGCGCGCTCGCTGCAGCAGCGCCTGCAGTTGGACTACGAACGATGAGCTGGGCGGACTGGCTGAAAAAGCCTTTCGCCGCGCTGGCCGGCGCGGATGAGGCGCGCTGGGTGGTGCTTGATGTGGAGACCAGCGGGCTGGATCCCCAGCGCGACCAGTTGCTGGCGATTGCCGCCATTGCCGTGCAGGTGGACTGGACGGCCAGACGCCTGAGCATCATGCCGGGCGACAGTTTCGAGGTGGTGCTGCGCCAGTCTTCGGTCGGATCAAGCAAAGACAACATCCTGCTGCATGGCATCGGGCTGCAGCGCCAGAGTGAAGGGGTGCCGCCCGACCAGGCCCTGCGCGCCTTTGCGGACTTCATCGGCGACTCGCCGCTGCTGGCCTTTCACGCTCCGTTCGACCAGGCCATGATTGGCCGGCATGTCCTGCAGCACCTGGGCGCGGGGCTGCCGAACCGCTGGGTGGACATTGAGCAGCTGTGCGCCGTGACCCATGAGAGGGTCAAGGCGCGCGCACTCGACGAATGGCTGGCTCATTTCGGCATCATCTGCGCGCCGCGGCACCAGGCGGCGGCCGACACACTGGCCGAGTGCGAGCTGCTGCTGCGCATCTGGCCGCGCATGGCCGGACAGTGCCAGTCCTGGCGCGATGTGGAAAAACTCGCCGCCCACCAGCGCTGGATTGCCCGGGCCTGAGGGGCAGGGCGCCCGTCGCGTGTAGGGCACGCGGCTAAGATCGCCGCATGAATTCACCTGTGTTTGCCGCCCTGTTTCCGGTGGTGTTGTTGACTGCTATGGGTTTTATAGCTGGTCGAGCAGGCTGGATAAGGGCTGGAGCCATTAAAAACCTCTCAAGCCTGGTGTTTCTGCTGCTGCCTGACCTGGAGTGACCTCGGGGCGGCCCAACGACTCAACACGGAGTTTTATGCAATTTCTGCAATCCCTTCCGATCTCGGCACAAGCCATCGGGTTGCTGCTGCTGTCCAACGTGTTCATGACCTTTGCGTGGTACGGCCACCTGAAGAACCTGGCGACCGCGCCCTGGTACATCGCCGCGCTGGTGAGCTGGGGCATTGCGCTGTTCGAGTACCTGCTGCAGGTGCCTGGCAACCGCATCGGCTTCACGCTGTACAACATCGGGCAGCTCAAGATCATGCAGGAGGTCATCACCCTGACGGTGTTTGTCCCCTTCGCGGTGTTCTACCTCAACGAGCCGCTCAAGCTCGATTACCTGTGGGCGGCGCTGTGCATGGTGGGCGCGGTGTACTTCATCTTCCGGTCGGCCTGACCCAGGGCCTTGGGAGCGAGCGGATCTTAGCCAGGCAGGGGCCGCGGATCTGGCTTTGCCAGTCCGCAGGCGCAGCGGCCCCCTCGGGGGGGCAGGGAGCGACACGTAGTGCGCGACCGTGGGGGCGTTAAACTCCCGATAGTCACAAATCTGTCATATATAACTGACATGCACCCCCGAGGAGTTGAAGATGCTGTTTGGCAAACTGTTGCCGCGTGAAGGCAATTTTTTCGAGTTGTTCAACCAGCATGCTGACCGCATCGTGGAGGCTGCCCGCGCGTTCTCCAACCTGGTGGCCAACTACAGCGATGTGCAAAAGCGCGAAGCCTACAACCGGGAAGTCGACAACGCCGAACGCGCGGCCGACCGGATCACGCAGGAGGTCAACCGCATGCTGCACAAGACCTTCATCACGCCGATCGACCGCGAGCAGATCCATTCGCTGATCAACACCATGGACGATGTCTGCGACCTGATCCAGGACTCGGCCGAAACCATGGCGCTGTACGACGTGCACCACATGACCGAGGAGATCGTGCGCCTGACGGACCTCAGCGTCAAATGCTGCGAGCGCCTGAAAGACGCGGTCGCCCTGATCGGCAGGCTCAGCGACGCCGCCACGGCCGAAGCCGCCCTGAAGACCTGCGAGGAAATCGACAAGCTCGAGTCCGATGCCGACCGCGTCATGCGCTCGGCCATGAGCAAGCTGTTTCGCGAAGAGCCTGATGTGCGCGAAGTCATCAAGCTCAAGGCGATTTACGAGCTGCTGGAAACCATCACGGACAAATGCGAAGACGTGGCCAACCTGATCGAGGGCATCGTCCTCGAAAACTCCTGAACATGGAGACCGTACAGACGGCCCTGTGGGTGGTGGTCATGCTGGTCATTCTGGCGGTGGCCTTCGACTTCATGAATGGCTTTCATGATGCGGCCAACTCGATTGCCACCGTGGTGTCGACCGGGGTCCTCAAGCCCGGGCAGGCGGTGCTGTTTGCAGCGACCTTCAATTTTGTCGCCATCTTTGTCTTTCACCTCAGTGTGGCCGCCACCGTGGGCAAGGGCATTGTGCAGCCGGGTATTGTCGACACCCATGTGGTGTTCGGCGCACTGATAGGCGCCATCAGCTGGAACCTGGTGACCTGGTACTACGGCATTCCCAGCAGTTCCTCGCATGCGCTGATTGGCGGGATCGTCGGCGCGGTGATGGCCAAGTCGGGCGCCGGGGCATTGGTGGCCGGCGGCATCCTGAAAACCGTGGCCTTCATTTTTGTCTCGCCGTTGCTGGGTTTTCTGCTCGGCTCGCTGATGATGGTGCTGGTCGCCTGGGTCTGCCGCCGCGCCACGCCGTCGCGCGTGGACCGCTGGTTCCGGCGCCTGCAGCTGGTCTCGGCCGGCGCCTACAGCCTGGGCCATGGCGGCAACGATGCGCAGAAAACCATTGGCATCATCTGGATGCTGCTGATTGCCACCGGCTACACCTCGGCCAGCGACAGCGCCCCGCCAACCTGGGCGATTGTCAGCTGCTACGTCGCGATTGCCGCGGGCACCATGTTCGGCGGCTGGCGCATCGTGAAAACCATGGGCCAGAAAATCACCAAGCTCAAGCCCGTGGGCGGCTTCTGTGCGGAAACCGGCGGCGCCATCACGCTGTTTCTGGCCACCGGTCTGGGCATTCCGGTGTCGACAACCCACACCATCACCGGCGCCATCGTCGGGGTGGGTTCCACCCAGCGCGCCTCCGCGGTGCGCTGGGGCGTGGCCGGCAACATCGTCTGGGCCTGGGTTTTCACGATCCCGGCTTCGGCCTTTGTCGCGGCCATCGCCTACTGGGTCAGCCTGCAGGTTTTCTGATCACGTCCGGATTTAGCGCGCGGGCGATCTTCGTCAAGCAGGGGCCGCGGATCTGGCTTTGCCAGTCCGCAGGCGCAGCGGCCCCCTCGGGGGGCAGGGCGCTACACGCAGTGAGCAACCGTGGGGGCGCTACCTCTTTTGGCTGATCTTGCGCGCTTCTTCAACCTGGTATTCAAAGTAGCGCTGGAAGCTGAACACGATGCTGGACATCAGCGCAATCGTGCCGAACAGCAGGGCCAGGACCACGGCCGCCATGGTGATCCAGTTGGTTTTGCCGCAAGCACTGTCCGGTGCAACCGACGGGTTGTGTTTGGCATTCCATTTTTCGGGGGCCATCAGGCCGTAATAAATCGCCGTCAGCGCCGTGGCCGCCAGGGTGAAACCCAGCAGCGGTACCAGCGCCCACGCCAGCTGGTCGTCCTGGCCGTACTGCCGCACGCGCTGAACGCCCCACCAGCCCAGGGCAGCGGCCAGGGGATGCAGCCAGGCCGGCAGATCGCGCCATCCGTACAGGTAGAGGCGATGGATGCCCAGCTGGCCGCCGGCAAAAGCCAGCCAGGCGGCCAGTGTCTTGTTCTTGTTTTTCATGAATGCAATCAGGGGCGGGAGGGTGAGGAAGAGGGGGGCGCGGTATCCAGGGGTGGCGAAGTGTCGCCGGCGCCCAGTGTTTTCTGCATGATCACAATATCACGCCAGGCGCCCATCTTCCAGCCGCAGGACTCGACGACGCCCACCAGCGTGAAGCCGAGCGCGCGGTGCAGGCCGACCGATCCCGCGTTGGCAGAATCGCCGATGATGGCCATGATCTTGCGAATGCCGGCGGCCTCGCAGCGCGCCAGCAGTTCGGTCAGCAGGGCGCGGCCTAGCCCTTTGCCCTGCTGGCCGGGTGCCAGGTAAATCGAATCCTCCACCGAATAGCGGTAGGCCGGCCGGGGCTTGAACCAGTTGCCGTAGGCAAAGCCGACCACCTCGCCGCCCACTTCGGCGACCAGGTAGGGCAGTCCCTTGGACAACACGTCGGCACGGCGCGTGGCCATGTCCGTCACGCTGGGCGGTTCGGTTTCAAAGGTGCCGGTGCCGCCCAGCACATGGTGGGCGTAAATGGCGGTGATGGCCGGCAAATCGGTGTCAAGGCTGGCTCTCAGGAGGGTCATGGCGTGCCAAAAATGGGTTGGAAGGACGTTGGGGAAACGCAGCGGACGGGACAGCGGCAGGCCGCGGGTTATAATCTGCGGCTTTGCAGCATTTCGCTGGCCGGGTGCCATGTCGTGTGTCTCAAGCGCTGCAGGAACATTTTGGGGTGATTTTTTTTCACCTCACCACCCGAAGGATAAATCATGGTCGTCATCCGACTCTCGCGCGGCGGTTCTAAGCACCGTCCATTTTTCAATATTGTTGTGGCTGACAAACGCGTCCGCCGCGATGGCCGTTTCATCGAACGCATCGGTTTTTACAACCCGATTGCCAAAGGTGGCGAAGAAGGCCTGCGTATCGAGCAGGACCGCCTGACCCACTGGCTCGGCGTGGGCGCACAAGCGTCCCCCACCGTGCTGCGCCTGGTCAAGCAGGGCGCTGCTGCAGCTCCCAAGGCTGCCTGATTGTCGGGTTCCTGAATGTTGCCCGGCCTTGAGCCGTCTGGCCTGCCAGACGATGCGGTTGAAGTCGGGCGCATTCTTGACGCCTGGGGCGTCAAGGGCTGGGTGAAAATCCTGGCCCACAGCGCCTCTTCCGAGGCGCTTTTTTCTTCCGGCCGCTGGTTTCTGCAGCCGCCGGATACCAAACACCGGCCCGGTTTTGACGCTTTCTCCGGTACCGTGGTGCTGACGGTCAGCGAATCCAAAACCCATTCCGACTCCGTGGTGGCCAAGTTCGAGGGCATCGACGACCGTACGCCGGCCGAGGCCCTGCGCGGCGCGCGCATTTTTGTGCCGCGCAGCAGTTTTCCCAAGGCCGGCAAGGACGAGTATTACTGGGTCGACCTGCTGGGCCTGAACGTCGTCAACCGCGAAGGTGTGGTGTTGGGCAAGGTGCGCGACCTGATGGCCACCGGACCGCATTCGGTGCTGTGTGTCGAATACACCGAAGGCGAGCAGATACTGGAGCGCATGATCCCCTTTGTGGCCGCCTATGTGGATGCCGTCGATCTGCCGGGCAAGAGCATCACGGTGGACTGGCAGCCTGACTATTAAAGCCCCCGAGGTAGAGCCCCCACGCTTGTCGCTTCGCGTACTGCGCTGCCCCCCGAGGGGGCGCTACGCCTGCGGCCCGGCGAAGCCGGTTCCGCTGCCCCGGCTGGTCTAAACCTTCCCTGGCAGCGTCGCTAGGCGGTTCATGACGCAAAATAGTAGAACCATGCGTTTTGACGTCATCACACTTTTCCCCGAGCTGTTTGCGCCGTTTCTGACCAGCGGCGTGACGCGCCGTGCCTACGAATCCGGCCTGGTCGAGGTGAAGTTGTGGAACCCACGCGATTTTGCCGAGGGCAACTACCGCCGGGTTGACGACCGTTCCTTCGGCGGCGGCCCCGGCATGGTGATGCTGGCCGAGCCGCTGGCGCGCTGTCTTGAAAAAATCCGCGAGGACCGCGCCGAACCGGCCGGCCAGCAGGCGCCGGTGGTCCTGTTTTCGCCGATCGGGCGTGCGCTCGACCATGGCGGCGTGGCTGCGTGGTCGGCCAGCGCTGGTGCGGTCCTGATCTGCGGCCGCTACGAAGGGCTCGACCAGCGTTTTATCGACACCTATGTGGACCAGCAGATCAGCTTGGGCGACTTTGTGCTGTCCGGTGGTGAAATTGCCGCGATGGCCTTGCTGGACGCGGTGGCGCGCCTGCAACCGGGCGTGCTCCATGACGAGGGCAGCCACCAGTTCGACAGTTTCAACCCGGCGCTGGATGGCCTGCTCGACTGCCCGCATTACACCCGGCCCGAGACCTGGCGCGGCCAGACGGCCCCGGAGACGCTTTTGTCGGGCAACCACGGCCACATCGAGCGCTGGCGCCGCGAGCAGCGCCTGGCCCTGACTCGGCAGCACCGGCCAGAACTGCTGGACAAGGCCCGCGCAGCCGGCAGCCTGACTGCCGCCGATGAGGCCTTTTTGAGCGATCTGCCGTCGCAAAAGGCCCCGAAGCCATAAATGGCTATAATCAAAGGCTTTTCGGTCCTCTGGCGGCCACTGCAACCATCTTGACCATCCCCTGATGTGTCCATGGATTTGCGGTCTTTAGCGTAGCGCGTGTATGAACGAAAAAGTTAGATGGAATAAATCATGAATCTGATCCAGACCCTAGAGCAGGAAGAAATTGCCCGCCTGAACAAGACCATCCCCGTGTACGCCCCCGGCGACACCGTGATTGTCAGCGTCAACGTGGTTGAAGGTACCCGCAAGCGTATGCAGGCTTTTGAAGGCGTCGTGATTGCCAAGCGCAACCGCGGCCTGAACTCCAGCTTCATCGTGCGCAAGATCTCCAACGGCGAAGGCGTCGAGCGGACCTTCCAGGTCTACAGCCCGCTGATCGCCAAGATCGAAGTCAAACGCCGTGGTGACGTGCGTCGTGCCAAGCTGTACTACCTGCGCAGCCGCAGCGGCAAGTCGGCCCGTATCAAGGAAAAGCTGGGCGCCAAAGCTGCATAAAACAGCCGGCCCGCAAAAAAAAGCCGCTCTCCGGAGCGGCTTTTTTTATGCCCTGTTAATCTTGCGTTCTCATGACGACGCCCCGGTTCACCACGCCTTTGCCCACCTTTGATCCCCGCAGCATCCCGGTGATCGGGGTGGACACGCACCTGTCGGGCGTGCCGGCACAGGAACTGACGCCGCAGGCCCTGCGCCAGCGTTTCCGGCACCCGCCGGTCTGGACGCCGGAACACAGTGTTGAAAAGAAGTTTTCCAACCGTGAACCGGCACTGGCGGCGGTGCTGCTGCCACTGGTCATGCGTGATGAACTGACGCTGCTGCTGACGGAGCGGGCCGGCAACATGTCCACCCATTCCGGCCAGATTGCGCTGCCCGGCGGCAAGACCGACGACACCGACCACGATGCGGTGGACACGGCCCTGCGCGAGGCGCACGAAGAAATCGGACTGACGCGCGAGCATGTGGAGGTGCTGGGCATCCTGCCCACCTATGTCACCGGCACGGCCTTCATCATCACGCCGGTCGTCGCGCTGGTGCGGCTCGGTTTTGCGCTGCAGCCCAGCCCGTCCGAGGTGGCCGACATTTTTGAAGTGCCGCTGCGTTACCTGATGGACCCGTCCAACCACCAGCGCCATGAGTTTGAGTTCGATGGTGTGCTGCGCCAGTGGCTGTCCATGCCCTACATGGGGGATGAGGGCGCGGACGCGAAGGAGCGCTACATCTGGGGCGCGACGGCCGGCATGCTGCGCAACCTCTACCGCTTTCTGAGCGCATAGACAAGCCACCCCCGTCCAGGCTCACTGCGTGTAGCCTGTTCCCCCCTCAAGGGGCGGCGCCTGCGGTCTGGCAAAGCCAGTCCCGCGGCCCCTGCTGGTTGCGTTCACTGAACTCTTCAACCCAGCATGGGCCGCGGGTCCGGCTCCGCCGGTCCGCAGGCGCAGCGCCCCTTTGGGGGCTGAGCGCGACACGCAGTGCGCGACCGTGGGGGCAGTTATGATTTGCCATGAGTTTTTTTGCTGTTTTGTTTGCACTCATCATTGAACAGGCCAGGCCGCTGGCGCGCGGCAACCCGGTTCATGCCGGCTTGCGCCGCTGGGCGCGCTGGGCCAGCCGCAGCCTGGACGCCGGCAAGCCGCAACACGGCTGGGTCGCCTGGGCCACGGCGGTGGTGGGCCCGGCCCTGCTGACCCTGGTGGTGCACTGGTTGCTCTGGAGCGTCAACGGTGTGCTGGCTTTTGCCTGGAGCGTGGCCGTGCTTTATGTGACGCTCGGCTTTCGCCAGTTCAGCCACTATTTCACCGACATACGCGATGCGCTGGATGACGGCGACGAAGCGACCGCGCGCGAGCTGCTGGCGCAGTGGCGTCAGGTCGATGCAAGCGAACTGCCGCGCAGCGAAATCGTGCGGCATGTGATCGAGTATTCGGTGCTGGCCGCGCACCGCCACGTGTTTGGCGTGCTGGCCTGGTTTTCGGTGCTGGCTGCGCTGGGCCTGGGGCCGGCCGGTGCCGTGCTGTACCGCATGGCCGAGTTTGTCTCGCGCTA
Organism: Polaromonas sp. 39-63-25; assembly: GCF_002278925.1. GTDB lineage: Bacteria > Pseudomonadota > Gammaproteobacteria > Burkholderiales > Burkholderiaceae_C > Polaromonas. The sequence continues at coordinate 51,970 of NZ_NCJH01000002.1, read as the reverse complement.
CTGGGCCTACAAGTCCAACTCGACCGGCGAAGAGACAAGCCCGGCCCTGCAGCAGGCCGCTGCGCGGGCCTGGGGCGTGATCGACTACGTGCCGGCACGCCTGACCTCACTGGGGTTCGCGGTCGTGGGCAGTTTCGAGGACGCGATCGACGGCTGGCGCAACTACATGCAGCGTGCGCCCGCGGGGCCGGAAAACCGCAACGACGGCGTGATCCTGGCCGCGACCTCGGGAGCGGTCAACGTGCGCCTGGGCGGCGAAGCGTTGAAAGCTGCGTTTTCTCCCGACGCCTCCCAGGGCTTCCAGGCCGACGGCATCGACGCAAGCGGCCCGCAGGCCACCGAGAGTACGCCGGGGCGTGAGCCGGAGGTGGGGCACCTGCGCAGCATCGTGGGCCTGGTCTGGCGCTCCGTGGTGCTCTGGATGATGCTGCTGGCGCTGCTGACGCTGGCGCGCCTGCTGGGCTGAACGCTGCAGCAGAGGTTCTCCGTGACTTCCCAGACCTCCTTCTGGAGCCCGGCCCTGCGAGGGCTGACCCCTTACACACCCGGCGAGCAACCTGTCATCGAAGGCCTGGTCAAGCTCAACACCAACGAAAATCCGTATCCACCATCGCCCCGGGTTGTTGCGGCCATCACCGCCGTCGCGCAGGAGGGACTGCAGCTCTACCCCGATCCGCAGGCTGCCGGGCTCAGGCAGGCGATTGCGGATTTTCACGGCATCGCTGCCAGCCAGGTATTTGCCGGCAACGGCTCGGACGAGGTGCTGGCGCATGCTTTCTTCGCTTTTTTCCGGCAAGCCCGCCCGGTGCTCATGCCGGACATCAGCTACAGCTTCTACAAGGTTTACTGCGGCCTGTACGGTATTGAATCCGCCTTGGTCCCGCTGGATGCGGCCATGCGCGTCCAGGTGGCGCATTACCGGTCTTCCTGCGGTGGCGTGGTCATCGCCAACCCGAACGCGCCAACCGGCACAGGTTTGCCGCTGGCCGAAATCGAGCAGCTGCTGCAACAACAAAGCCAGTGTGTGGTGCTGGTCGATGAAGCCTATGTGGATTTCGGCGGCGAAAGCGCCATCGGCCTGATCGCCCGCTACCCGAATTTGCTGGTGGTTCAAACCTTGTCCAAATCACGTTCGCTGGCGGGGCTGCGTGTGGGGTTTGCCGCCGGCCAGCGCCACCTGATCGAGGCGCTGGAGACCGTGCGGGACAGCTTCAATTCCTACCCGCTGGACCGCCTCGCACTGGCGGGTGCGATGGCCGCGTACGAGGACCACGCCTGGTTTGAAACCACGCGTGCAGCCGTCATCGCGAGCCGCGAAGACCTGGCGCGTGATCTGCAGGCGTTGGGTTTTGAAGTGCTGCCGTCACAGGCTAATTTCCTGATGGTCCGCCATCCCGCGCATGACGCCGCGGCACTGGCCGCGGGCTTGCGCGAGCAGCGCATCCTGGTCCGCCATTTCAGGCTGCCGCGTATCGAGCAGTACCTGCGCATCAGTGTGGGGACGCCCGCACAGTGCGCAGCGCTGGTGCAGGCCTGCCGCGCGCTGGTGAGCGGTTGAACCTTTTCAGTAACGCGGGGGCTGCGACAGCTCGGCGAAAAGTTCGCTATACAAACGATAGCGGCTAGCGCTTATTTCGCTTGGGCCAGAGGCTGATTTGACCTCTGAAATCACGCCACAACCGGGTTCGTGCAAATGGGTGCAGTTGTAGAACTTGCAGTCCTGCGCATGGGCCTTGAGGTCGGGCATGTAGTTGGCCAACTGCATCGGCTCGATGTGGTGCAGGCCGAACTCCTGAAAGCCCGGCGAATCGATCAGCGCGCTGGTTCTGGCGTCGTCGAGCCAGTACAGCGTGGTGCTGGTGGTCGTGTGTTTGCCTGAATTGAGCGCTTGCGATATTTCGGCGGTCAGCACCTGGGCGCCCGGAATCAGCAAGTTGGTCAGGCTGCTCTTGCCGGCACCGGAGGGGCCCAGCACCAGCGTTTTTTTGCCGCGCAGCAGCTCGCGCAGCTGGGCGGTTTGCGCGTCGTTGGCAATGGGGGTGTCGGTTTTCGGCTTCACCGCCAGCGGCACCACCTGGTAACCCATGGCGCGGTAGGGCGCCAGCTTGGTCCAGGCGCGTGCAAAGGGTTCGGTCAGGTCGCTTTTGTTGAGCGCGATGATGGGCGTGATGCGCTCGGCCTCGGCCGCGATCAGCGCGCGGGTCAGCTGGCTCTCCGAGAACTCGGGCTCGGCCGCGATCAGGATCAGCACCTGGTCGAGGTTGGCCGCAAACGACTTGGTGCGCATGTCATCCTGTCGGTAAAACAGGTTGCTGCGTTTTTCCACCTTCTCTATCGTGCCTTCGTCCTGAGAGGGCAGCCACAACACGCGGTCGCCGACAACGGCCTGGCTTTTCTTGCCGCGTGGATGGCAGATCAGGCGCTGGCCGTCGGGCGTTTCCACCAGGCAATGCCGGCCGAAACCGGCCACCACCAGGCCGGGCAGGGTCCCGGCGGAAGAAACAGTGGTCAAGCCAGCAGCGCGTCAACCTTGGACGCGCAGAAAAAGTCACTGACCGAAATGCCGTTCACGTCGTGTGTGTTGAAACGCACCGTGCATTTGCCATAACTGAGCGCCAGGTCCGGGTGATGGTCCTCGGCATTGGCAATGAAAGCCACGGCGTTGGCAAAACCCATGGTCTCGTGGAAGTTCCTGAAGCTGAAGGTTTTTTCCAGCGAACCGTCGATCAGACGCCAGCCCTGCGGTTGCTCGCCGTTGAGCTGGCTCAGCTGCGTGACGATTTCGGTGGCGCTCAGCGCGCGGCGGTTCTGGTGGATGGGGTTGCTCATGCGGAGGTTCCGGTGGGTGCACCCATGCGGGACAGCCGTTCCGAGGCCGGTGGGTGCGAATAATAAAACTTCACATACACCGGGTCGGGCGTCAGTGTGCTGGCGTTGTCCTGGTAGAGCTTGAGCAGGGCGCTTTGCAGATCCCGGCCGTCGGTCTGTGCGATGGCATAGGCGTCGGCTTCAAACTCGTGCTTGCGCGAGAGCTGGGCAAACAGTGGCGAGATGAAAAAACTGAACAACGGCACCACCAGCAAAAACAGCAGCAGGGCCAGCGCGTCGTTGCTGCCGGTCATGTTGGGCCGCACGCCAAGACCCGTGTAAAACCAGACCTGGGTGGACAACCAGCCCAGCAGCGCAAAACCGGCCAGGCTCATGGCAAACATGGCGGCGATGCGCTTGATGATGTGTTTGTGTTTGAAGTGGCCGAGTTCGTGGGCCAGCACCGCGTCGACTTCGGCGGGGCTCAGCTGTTTGAGCAGGGTGTCGAAAAACACCACGCGTTTGGACGCGCCGAAGCCGGTGAAATAGGCGTTGGCATGGGCTGAACGTTTGCTGCCGTCCATCACGAACAGGCCCTTGGCGGCAAAGCCGCAGCGCTGCATCAGGGCGGTGACGCGCGCCTTCAGGCTTTCATCTTCGAGCGGCTGGAACTTGTTGAACAGCGGCGCAATGACTGTGGGGTAAAGCACCAGGACCAGCAGGTTGAAACCCATCCACACGCCCCAGGCCCAGAGCCACCACCAGACACCGGTGCTGCCCATGATCCAGAGGATCAGCGCCACGATGGGCAGGCCGATCACCAGGCCGACCACCAAGGACTTCACGAGGTCGCCCAGCCACAGCTTGAACGTCATCTTGTTGAAGCCGAAGCGTTCTTCGATGCGAAAGGTGCTGTACAGCGTGAAGGGCAAATCCAGCAGCCCGCTGATCAGCCCAAAGGCAGCCAATAGTGCAAGCTGGGGCACCAGGGGGCCGTAAGCGGCCAGCCCGGAATTCATCAACGTCTGGTTGAGCAGATCGATGCCCCCAAGCAGCGTCCAGCCGACCAGCACGGCCGTTCCAAAAGCCAGCTCGAGCAGGCCGAAGCGCGCCTTGGTGATGGTGTAGTCGGCGGCTTTCTGGTGCGACGCCAGCGAAATCGTGGCGGCAAAGGCGGCAGGCACCTGGTCGCGGTGCCGCGCCACATGGCGGATCTGGCGCGAGGCGAGGTAGAACTTCGTGAGCAGCACCAGCACCAGGGCGCTCGAGAACACCAGGGTAAAGACAAGGGAATAGTCAGCCATGGGGGAAGTTTAGGCGATCAGCGAGAATCGCAAGATGGCTGAAAACGAAACCCTGCTGAAAAAATCCGATCTCAACCTGGTCTGGATCGACTGTGAAATGACCGGTCTCGACCCGGAAAAAGAGCGGCTGATCGAAATTGCCGTGGTCGTCACCGGCCCGCAACTGACGCCGCGTATCGAGGGTCCTGTGCTGGTGATCAAGCAGTCCGACGAACTGCTGGCGCAGATGGACAACTGGAACAAGGGCACACATGGCCGCAGCGGCCTGATCGACAAGGTCAAGGCCAGCACCGTGACGGAAGCCGATGCCGAAAAACAGCTGCTGGCCTTCCTGGCGCATTACCTGCCCAAGGGCACCTCGCCGATGTGCGGCAACACCATCAGCCAGGACAGGCGCTTCCTGGTCAAGTACATGCCCAAACTCGAGGCGTTTTTTCATTACCGCAATGTCGATGTCAGCACCTTCAAGGAACTGGCCAAACGCTGGCGGCCCGAGGTGTACAGCGCGTTCAAGAAGCAGCAAAGCCACACCGCGCTGGCCGATGTGCATGAATCCATCGACGAGCTGGAGCATTACCGGACCCACTTCCTGAAGTGATTCAGGCCTCCGGCCCTTGCCGGGCGGGTGCTGGCGGCTATTAAAAAGAGAGCAAATAACCGGTGTCCCCGGCGGTTGCCGGCAGGTTTGAAGGACTTTCGGAGATGGGGGACTGGTGTAAACCCGTAAACCATGCCATAATCAGCGGCTTGACGGATGCACGGGGTGCACCGCATTTGTACATCTACCTCACACTTTTGGGCTCTACCAACAGAGCCATCGCTTCAGGCACCGGTTTTTCCGGAAGTCGCCCGAACCGAAATATTCGTTTGATGGTTGATGTTTTATTAACCACAAACGAAGCCTTCCGCAGCGCGGCAGGTGGTCGTTTCTTGTTCGCCTGCTCAAACCACAAGTGGAGCAGCGCGCAAGTGATTTGTGAGAAAAAACATGACTGATTCTTTTGAAGCTCGCGGCGACTTTATGGCCGAAGCAAACATCGACACCGAGACCAGCCTGGTTGCGGATTTTTCCGACGCGCCTGCCGCCGAGGAAACTTCGCTCGACGCCATCGCTCCCGAGCCCAACGGCTTTGTGAAGCTGGGTCTGGCCAAGGAACTGCTGCAAGCCGTGGCCGACATGGGTTTCACCCAGCCGACCGCCGTGCAGATGGCAACCATCCCCAAAGCCATGCAGGCGCTGGATGCTGACGTCAAGGCCGACCCCAAAGCCAAATTCACCGATCTGCTGGTTTCCAGCCAGACCGGCAGCGGCAAGACCGCCGCTTTCCTGCTGCCCGTGCTGCACACCCTGCTCAAGCAGCAGGAAGAGGCCGAGCGCAACGAACGCGCCGAATTTGAAAGCCTGAGCGCCGAGGCCGTCGCCCGCGGCGAAGCCCCGCTGAAAAAGCCCAAGCGCAAGGACCCGACCAACGCGCGCAATTTCAAGGCTGCCACCCCTGGCGCCCTGATCCTGTGCCCGACCCGCGAGCTGGCCCAGCAGGTCTGCGCCGACGCGATTGACCTGGTGCGCCATTGCCGCGGCCTGCGTATTGCCAACGTCGTTGGCGGCATTCCTTACCAGTTGCAAATTGCCAAGCTGCAAAACGCCGACCTCGTGGTGGCCACCCCTGGCCGCCTGCTGGACCTGCAGCGCAGCATGCAGATCAAGCTGGATCAGGTGCAATTCCTCGTGGTCGACGAAGCCGACCGCATGCTGGACCTCGGCTTTGCCGACGACCTGACCGAAGTCAACCAGCTCACCATCGAGCGCAAGCAGACCATGATGTTCAGCGCCACCTTTGCGCCGCGCATCATGCAGCTGGCCACGCGCGTGATGCGCCAGCCCCAGCGCGTGGAGATCGACTCCCCGCACGAAAAACATGCGTCCATCACGCAATCGCTGCTGTGGGCCGACAACATGACCCACAAGCGCAAGCTGCTGGACCACTGGCTGCGCGACACCACCATCAACCAGGCCATCGTGTTTGCATGCACGCAGGTCGAGTGTGATGGCCTGGCCAACGATCTGGTGCAAGAGGGCTTCAGCGCCGTGGCGCTGCACGGCGCCTTGGGCCAGGGCCTGCGCAACCGCCGCCTGATGGCTTTCCGTGACGGCCGCGTGCAGATCCTGGTCGCGACCGACGTCGCTGCCCGTGGTCTGGATGTTCCGACCATCACCCACGTGATCAACTACGGCCTGCCGATGAAAGCCGAAGATTATGTGCACCGCATTGGCCGTACCGGCCGTGCGGGCCGCGAAGGCCAGGCAATCACGATTGCCGAGTTCCGCGACCGCCGCAAGATCCAGGACATCGAGCATTACACCCAGCAGAACCTCAAGCCCAGCGTGATCGCCGGCCTGGAGCCGCAGCAGCGTTTTGCACCCACCTCCGATCGCCCGCGCGGCAATTTCGGTGGTGACCGCAATGACCGCGGTCCGCGCAGCTTCGGCGGCGGTGGCGGCGGCCGTTTCGGCAACGACCGTGCGCCTTCGGGCGGTTTCGGTGGCGGCGCTGGCGGCGGTTACGCCGGCAAGAAGCCAGCCTTCGGCGCCGATCGCGGTGGTTTTGGCGGCAACCGTGATGACCGTGGCGGTGACCGCGGCGGTTTCTCCAACAACCGCAATGACCGTGCGCCTTTCCAGGCACCGGCTGGTGGTGCCTTCAACGACCGTGACAACCGCGGCTCGCGTCGTGACGACCGCGGCTTCGGCAACAACAACAACGGTGGTTTTGCCCAGCGCGACGAGCGTGGCGGCGAGCGCAGTTTCGGCGGCCGTCCGGAAGGTTTTGCATCAGCCCCCCGCGGCGATTTCGCAGACCGCAAACCGGCGTTTGCCAAACCTGCCGGCAAGGTGTTTGTTCCGCGTGACGCCCACAAGCGTCCGGCACGCCCTGCACGCTGATCGTTGTTCAGGCAACAAAAAAGGCCCGCTTTGCGGGCCTTTTTTTATGGGCGTCAGCTTGAGGCTTCAACTCATGCCGTTGCGGCTGGCCAGCTCGACAAACAGGCCCGAATGGTCCAGCTCGCCGAGGCCGTGGGCTATGCCTTCGGCGTACAGCTGCTCGAACAGCCTGGTGACCGGCGCCTCGAAGCCGATTTCCTCCGCGGTGGCCAGCGCATTACGCATGTCCTTGAGCTGGATCGCCAGTCGGGCGCGGGAGGTGAAGTCGCGCTCGACCATGCGCTGACCGTGGACCTGCAGGATGCGGCTGTCGGCAAAACCGCCGGTGATGGCTTCCTTGACCTTGGCCATGTCGGCGCCGCCCTTGGTGGCAAACAGCAGGGCCTCGGCCACGGCGCCTATCGTGATGCCGACAATCATCTGGTTGGCCAGCTTGGTCAGCTGGCCCGCACCATGGGAACCGACGTGGGTGGCGCGCCCGAAGACCTGGAGCACCGGCAGGGCACGTTCAAAATCTGCCGCCTTGCCGCCCACCATGATCACCAGCGTGCCGCTGTCGGCGCCGCCCGTGCCGCCGGACACCGGCGCATCGAGGTGCGCGACACCGAGCGCGCCCAGGCGTGCGGCATGGTCGCGCGCCTCGCGCGGCTTGATCGAGGCCATGTCGATGAACAGGGCGCCCGGCTTCATCGCTGCAGCGACCCCCTGGGTGAACAGCACCTCTTCCACCACCAGGCCGTTTTCCAGCATGCCGACCACGATGTCGGCGCCCGTTACCGCCGCGCTGGCCTGTGCATGAACGGTCGCGCCCAATGCCGTCAGTGAAGCGGCCTTGGCCGGCGTGCGGTTCCACACCTGCAGGGCATGGCCGGCCTCACACAGGCGCCTGGCCATGGGCAGGCCCATGCTGCCGGTGCCCAGAAAGGCGATGCGGGGGATGACTGTCTTGCTGCTGGGGCTCATGAAATGTTCCGGGCTGTGGGGTGGCCACCATCATGCGGCACACGGCAGAAAAAAGGCTGTCAGGCAGCTTTCTTCACGGCCGGCGAGAACATGGTTTCCATCTCGTTGCGCACCTTGTACGCCGGGGTGGAGGTGTCCATGGCCACATCGGCCCAGCTCAGGCTCTGGCCTTTCCTGACGGCGCGCACGACCTTGACGTTGTGCGCCAGGCCCAGCGGCAGGCCGCCCATCTTCACCGAGGTGTCGGCCGGCAGCAGCTTGCCCCAGACGGTGTAGCCGCCTTCGCCGTCCAGCATGTCGCCGGGTTTCAGATCGCGTTTGGCGGTGGCCACCACGTCGGCGTTCCAGCAGGTCGCGACGCCGGTGGGTTCGCCGCGCAGCGCGACGCTGGCCACCGACACGCCGACTTCGAGCCCGATCAGGTGCCAACGCTTGTAGAGCGTGAAGTAGCGTCCGCTCGGGTCGGTGTGCGCGTTGTACTCTTCAAAGCAATTCTTGATGTAGTCGGTCTCGGCTTCGACCGTGACCCAGACGCCCATGCGGATGTCGTAGGGGATCTTGCGACCGTTGGCTTCCAGCGAGGAGATCACTTCCACCATGCCCTTGCGCTCAAGCACGCCGCCTTCGCTGATCGGTCGGGTGACGAAGGGAATGTCCTCGACGCTGGCCGGCGGATACAGCAGGCCATTGCTGGGCACCGTCAGGCCGGTGGCGTTGGCCACAGCGGTCGATTCGATCGAGGGTTTGGAGCCGTCGAGAAAGCTGTTGAACATCTTGGGGTTGAGTCCGCCGCGCTCGGCCTGCTCCGGCGTGAGGCCGTAGTTGCCCCAGACCGTCTCGGGTGTCGATTCGGAAAAATGCGGCAGCCACTTGTGACCGCGGCCTGCCGCCACCACCGGAAAACCGCAGGTGCGCGCCCAGTCCACCAGGTCGCAGATCAGCGCCGGCTGGTCGCCGAATGCCAGCGAATACACGACACCGGCTTGCGCCGCCTTGCGCGCCAGCAGCGGGCCGCAAAAGGCGTCGGCTTCCACCGTGACGTTGACCACATGTTTGCCGTGCGCAAACGCCTGCAGGCAGTGTTCGACCGCGGCGACCGGGTTGCCGGTGCACTCGACGATGATGTCGATCTGCGGATGGGTGGCCACTGCATTCCAGTCGTCGGTGATCCAGGTCGCTCCTGTTTTGATAGCTTCCTGCGCAGAAGCAGCCTGGGTAAGGGCCGGATTCCAGCCTACACGGGCGAGGTTGGTGCGGGCGGCGGCTGGCGACAGGTCGGCAATCGCGACCAAGTGCACGCCGGGCGTGCGCGGAATCTGCGCCAGGTACATGGAACCGAACTTGCCGGCGCCTATGAGGCCGATGCGGATGGGTTTGTTGTCGGCCGCGCGTTGCTGGAGTTTTGTATAGAGATTCATTGGGTACTTCCGTAAATCCATTTTTCGGGCGAATTGCGTCGTTGTGCGGTGCTCGCAATCCTCATGTACAGGAAGTACATTCCGGTTGCTGTTCTCCGGGCGCCTTGCACTTCATCCCGAAATTCTGAATTTCCGGAAGCACCCGAAGTCGTCGATTTCAGGCCGCCTTGCGCTCCGGCACGATTTCTTCCATCGAGGTCTGCAGCGCGGTGGCCGGCACGCCGTCTTTCCACGGCAGGTCCATCGGGTAGTCCTTCAGCAGGCAGTCGTCCGGCAGGCATTCGATGGGTGTGAAGTCGCGGTGCGCGATGTATTCCGGGCGCTTGTGGCGGCGGATGTGGTTGCTGACCGCACACAGGCTCAGGTAGACACTGACCCGGTTGAAGGGCGACAGATTGCTGCCCGAAGCGTGGACCAGGCAGGAGTGGAACAGGATCATGGAGCCGGCCGGGCCCTTGGGGCTGACAATGCCGCCTTGCTTGCCGCCGGCACGCTGCACCAGCTGGCGGATCAGGTCGTTGTCCACCGTCCACAGCGGGTAGCTGGTGGTGGTCAGGTCGTGTTTGGCATCGACCACGCCTTTTTTGTGGCTGCCGGGGATGAACATCAGCGGGCCGTTGTGTTCGGTCACATCGTCGAGAAAAATCGCCACGTTCATCGCGCGTTCGGTCGGCATCATGTCGTCGTTGAGCCAGGTGCCGTAGTCCTGGTGCCACTGCCAGACGTCGCCTTCAAAAGCCATCTTGCCGTTGATCTTGAACTGGTGCATGTAGAGCTTTTCACCGAGCAGGTCTTCGACCGGCTCGATCATGCGCGGGTGCCGGCCCAGTTTGGCAAAAGGCTCGCTGTACATGTGGGCCGCGAAGTTGGTACGCACCGCGTCCTTGCCTTTTTCGCGCACGTTGTAGTCCTCGCGCCGGCTGTAGAGCTCGGGCACGGCGTCGTTGAGGGTCTGTGTTTCTTCCGGCGTGAACAGGCCGGGGAAAAACAGGTAACCGTCGCGGTCGAATTGGGCGAGTTGTTCAGCAGTCAGGTTCACGGGTGTCTCCTTGGGGTGGTGGTCAGGCGGTGTTCTCAGGCGGGCAGGGCGGTGGACGGGGGCGTCGGGTGCAGGGCGCTGGACAGCAGGCTCGAGAGGTTGTGGCTGGCGTCTTCACCGTGCTGGCGGATCAGATTTTCGGCGGTGGCCTCATCGCCAGCGCCTATGGCTTGGGCGATGGCCTCGTGTTCGTCCCAGATCGATTCGCGCATGGTGGACACCTGCAGCACCGCGCCCATGGCACGGCGGATGTGGTGCCAGTGCAGTTGCGCGCTCTGGGCGATCAGGGGGTTGCCGGAGGATGCATAAATGGCGCCGTGAAATTCCGCGTCGGCGGCCATCATGGCCTTGACATCGTGGCTGCGTGCGGCGGCGCGCCCCTGGCTGATCAGCGCCGGCGCGATCTGGAAGCGGGACCGCGCGGCCAGCCGGGCGGCCAGTGCATCGAGCGCGCTGCGCACCTGGTACACCTGCATCAGCCAGCCCACATCCAGCGGTGCGACCAGCACGCCGCGGCCGGGGGCGTCGAGCACAAAGCCATCTTTTTTCAGTAGCCGCAAGGCCTGCAGCACCGGCTGGCGCGACACGGCCAGCTGCTCGGCAATGTCCTCCTGCGTGATGCGGGCGCCCGGCGCCAGCGAGCCCTCACTGATCGCGTCGAGCAGGCTTCGGTAGACCTGGTCCACCAGGTCGGGGCTGGATTCGATTTTGATGAGCTGGGGTGTCATGGTTTTAATTCTGTATACAGAATACGATGATTGACGGTCAAGCTGAAGCGGGTTTACCCGAGGGCCTGATGGGCGCGTCCGACTGTGCCAAGATGACGGGCGGAACAAGTTCTTTATGCCGATTCTTCAGGAGCCCTCATGACCCGACCCGATCCCGCCTGGCTGGACCGCATGTACAACAACCGCGCCCTGGTCCCCGAACACGCGGCGCATTTCGCCCGCTGGGCCCAGACGTCCGCGCAGGCGCGCAGCAGTCAGCCCTGTACGCTGGACCTGGCTTACGGCGCGAGCCCCGGCGAGAAACTCGATGTGTTTCCTGCAGCCCGGGCCACGCCGGGCGGCGCGCCGGTGCTGGTGTTTGTGCACGGCGGCTACTGGCGCTCACTCGACAAGTCCGAGCATTCGTTTGTGGCGCCGGCTTTCACGGCGGCGGGCGCCTGTGTGGTGGTTCCCAATTACGACCTGTGCCCGGCGGTGACGATTCCCGAGATCACGCTGCAAATGGTCAGGGCGCTGGCCTGGACGTACCGCAACGTGGCGCGTTTCGGCGGCGATCCGAAACGCATCACGGTGATCGGGCATTCGGCGGGCGGCCACCTCGCGGCCATGCTGCTGGCCTGCCTGTGGCCGGTGCATGCGAAGGACCTGCCGGCCGATCTGGTGAAAAACGCGCTGTCGATTTCGGGCCTGTACGAGCTCGACTCCGTCATGCACACGCCTTTCCTCAAAGACGCGCTTCAGCTGACACCCGCGCAGGTCGCGCAGGCCAGCCCGGCCTGGCTGCCGCCGCCCAAACAGGGCGTGCTCTATACCGTGGCCGGTGCCGATGAAAGCGAAGAATTCCTGCGCCACAACGCGCTGATCGAGAAGGCCTGGGGGCCGCGCGTGGTGCCGGTGCGCGAAGCCCTGCTGGGGCTCAACCATTTCAGCATCGTCGAGGCGCTGGTGCAGCCCGGCCACCGGTTGCACCAGCTGGCGCTGCAACTGGTTGCCGCGACAGCCTGATACCAACCGGCGCGGCTAGATCGCCACGTCGTAACCGAGCGCCACATCAGATGCCGGTTGGCCGCCGCGAATGGCCCAGTTCTCACGCGGCGCCTCGCGCAGCAAAACCTTGAGATGGTCGGCTGGAATACCGCACAGGCCCAGCCTGTGTGTGATGGCCTGGTACAACACGCGTTTGGTTGCCAGCGAACGCCCGGTGAAACAGTCCAGGGTAACCAGGGTGTAGCGCTCGCCCTTGTCTGCCGGGCCGGCAAAGCGCCGCGCTTCGTGGACAAATAGCCGGACCGAAATCGTCCAGGGCGGGACCTTCAAGGCCTCGATCACCGCGGTTTGCACGGCGGCAATCAGCGCGGTTTCTTCGTCCGGGGAATAGTTGCGACGGATTTCAATGGCGGCAGTGGGCACGGATGCTGGTTTTCAATGGGGAGTGACCACTGTACTGCCCGCAACCTTGCCGCACAAAGTCTTACATCAGCAGGTGCTCGCCGGCGTTGTCGCCGCCCAGGATGACGTAGTTGACCTTGCGGATGTCCATCAACCGGGTGCCGCCTGAATAACTGATGGCGCTCTGCACGTCTTCCTCCATCTCGCGCAGCGTGTCCTTGAGGCTGCCCTTGACCGGCTCGAGGATGCGTTTGCCTTCGACGTGTTTGTACTCGCCCTTGTTGAAGTCCGAGGCGCTGCCGTAATACTCCTTGAAAAGCCGGCCATCGACCTCCACGGTTTTGCCCGGGCTTTCCTCCAGGCCGGCCAGCATGGAGCCGATCATGACCATGGTCGCGCCGAAACGGATGGACTTGGCGATGTCGCCGTGTTCGCGGATGCCGCCGTCGGCAATGATGGGTTTGGTCGCCACACGCGCGCACCACTTGAGCGCCGACAGCTGCCAGCCGCCGGTGCCAAAGCCGGTTTTCATCTTGGTGATGCAGACCTTGCCGGGGCCGATGCCGACCTTGGTGGCGTCCGCGCCCCAGTTCTCCAGGTCAATCACCGCCTCGGGCGTGGCCACATTGCCGGCAATCACAAACGATGTGGGCAGTTTTTCTTTCAGACAAGCCACCATGCGCTGCACCGTGTCGGCGTGGCCATGGGCGATGTCGATGGTGATGTAGTCGGGCGCCAGGCCTTCGGCCACCAGCTGGTCCACCGTGTCGTAGTCGGCCTGTTTGACACCCAGCGAGATCGATGCGTAAAGCCCCCGGGCCGCCATGCTTCTGACAAAAGCCAGGTTGTCCAGGTCGAAGCGGTGCATCACGTAGAAATAGCCGTTTTGCGCCATCCACACACTGATCGATTCGTCGATCACCGTCTTCATGTTGGCCGGCACCACCGGGATGCGAAAGCGCCGGTTGCCCAGCGTAACGCCGGCGTCGCATTCGGAGCGGCTTTCCACGCGGCATTTGCGCGGCAGCAGCAGGATGTTGTCGTAGTCGAAGATTTCCATGGATTCCAAGCCTTTAAAAACTGTTGGGAACAGAAGGCACTTGGACTGGACCGGCTTTCGCTGCCTGGACGGCAACAAAAAACTCTCGCAAGAGAGTTTCAGCGGAGGCTGACGTGCCCGCAGGGCTTGTCATGCCGAAGCTAAAACCGGGCGCAATTGCTTGGGCCCGGTGATTGATTCTAGGCGCTTGTGCGGGGGGCGCGGAGTTGCGGCGGCGTATAGCCGTTATACGGCCAGGCAGATGGAGAGAGGGAGGGCGCTATTTTCCGGCGCAGCGCGATTGTGCCGCCGCGACGATGCGCCCACTGGCGTCCTGCACCCAGCCGATGACCCGCAGCCGGTCGGTGTTCGTGCCCGCCGGCACATCCATGGAGCGCGACTCGATGAATCGCAGTTGCTCCTGTTTTGATAGCTGGTTGCGCCCATCCCATTGGACTTGAAGCAGGTTTCGTACAAGATGGCGAGGTACGGGTGAGCCTTCGGTACCGGCCGGGAGCGTTTCCACCAGGGCCAGCCAGCCCGTCCAGGGCTGGCCGGTGGCCCGTGCTGCCGCCCCCTTGAACGCGATGGACGCGCCGATGTAGCCGGAAACCGGCAGGCCGTGCGCCACACGCAGCGCGCCCGCGCGGCCCTGCACCGGCGTGCGGAGGGTCTGGCTGGCCGCCGGCAGCGCCGTGCCCAGCGCCCCCAGGCGCTTGAGTCCATCACGCGTGGCCACCGCAGACAGCGGGGCGTCCTCGCCCTGGCCGCCGGGCAAGACCCAGTCCAGCGCCACGGCGCCGCGGGCGGCGGGCGGGGTGGCCGGGTCGGTCCAGCAGGTGGCGCAGTCGGCATTGATGAAACGCTCCACCAGGGCCACCGGGCGCGGCTGGCCATCGCTGGCGCAGGAAGACTGGGCCAGGGCCGGCTGGGCCAGGCCGGCGGCCAGCAGAAGGGCCGATAACACGGTTACTCGGGCGGCAAGGGGATGGGGCATCGGAGGCTTTCTACAATGGGGAGATGTTCTCAGAAGTCGTCCCAAGCTCCCCACTCTTACAGAATCTTAATCCGGAGCAACTCGCGGCCGTCACCCTGCCCAACACGCACGCGCTGATCCTGGCTGGCGCCGGTTCCGGCAAGACCCGTGTGTTGACCACCCGCATCGCCTGGCTGCTGCAGACCGGGCAGGTGTCGCCCGGCGGCATTCTGGCCGTGACCTTTACCAACAAGGCGGCCAAGGAGATGCTGACACGCCTGTCGGCCATGCTGCCGGTCAATGTGCGCGGCATGTGGATTGGCACCTTCCACGGCCTGTGCAACCGTTTCCTGCGCGCGCACTACAAGCTGGCCAACCTGCCCTCGACCTTCCAGATCCTGGACACGCAGGACCAGCTCTCGGCGATCAAGCGCCTGTGCAAGCAGTTCAACATTGACGACGAACGTTTCCCGCCCAAGCAGCTGATGTGGTTCATCGCCGGCTGCAAGGAAGATGGCCAGCGCGCCAAGGATGTCGTGGTGCGCGACGAAGAGACGCGCAAGAAGGCCGAGATCTATGCGCTCTACGAAGAGCAGTGTCAGCGCGAAGGGGTGGTCGATTTCGGCGAACTGATGCTGCGCAGCTACGAGCTGCTGCGTGACAACGCGCCGGTGCGTGAGCATTACCAGCGGCGTTTCCGCCACATCCTGATCGACGAGTTCCAGGACACCAACAAGCTGCAGTACGCCTGGATCAAGATGCTGGCTGGCCAGGGCGACGATGCCGCCCCCGGTGCCATGCCGGGCGGCTCGGTGATCGCGGTCGGCGACGACGACCAGAGCATTTACGCGTTTCGTGGTGCGCGTGTCGGCAACATGGCCGACTTCGTGCGCGAGTTCCATGTGTTGCACCAGATCAAGCTCGAGCGCAATTACCGCAGCTTCGGCAACATCCTCGACTCGGCCAACGAGCTGATCAGCCACAACAGCAAACGCCTGGGGAAAAACCTGCGCACCGAGGCTGGCCCCGGCGAGCCGGTGCGCGTCTTCGAGGCTACGTCCGACTTTGCCGAAGCGCAGTGGTTTGTCGACGAGGTGCGTGAGCTGGTGCGCGGCGGCATGGCGCGCAAGGAAATTGCGCTGCTTTACCGCAGCAATGCACAAAGCCGGGTCATGGAAACCGCGCTGTTCAACAACGGCATTCCTTACCGCGTCTATGGTGGTCTGCGCTTTTTCGAGCGCGCCGAGATCAAACACGCGCTGGCCTATTTGCGCCTTATCGAGAACGCCAACGACGACACCAGCTTCATGCGTGTGGTCAACTTCCCGCCGCGCGGCATTGGTGCGCGCAGCATCGAGCAGTTGCAGGACATCGCACGCAGCTCCGGCTGCTCGCTGCATGACGCGGTCAGTGCCGTGCCCGGCAAGGCCGGCGCCAACCTCGGCGCCTTTGTCGCCAAGCTCGATGTGCTGCGTGAGCAGACACCGGGCCTGAGCCTGCGCGAAATCATCGAGCTGGTGCTGCAGCACAGCGGGCTCGAAGAGCATTACAAGCTCGAGAAGGAAGGACAGGACCGTCTCGAGAATCTGGGCGAGCTGGTTAACGCCGCCGAGTCCTTTGTCAGCATGGAAGGGTTTGGGCGCGATGCCGTGGCGCTGCCGGTCGATGAACTCGGTGCGCCCTTGTCGCAGTCGCCCGCCAGCCAGGGTCTCGATCCCTCGGCGCCGCTGGGCGACGAGCCGCTGCCGGAGCTGCTCGCACCGAACCAGGAAACCGGCGAGACGCTGTCGCCACTGGCCGCCTTCCTGACACACGCTGCGCTCGAGTCCGGCGACAACCAGGCGCAGGCCGGGCAGGACGCGGTGCAGCTGATGACCGTGCATTCCTCCAAAGGACTGGAGTTCGACTGCGTGTTCATCTCCGGCCTGGAAGACGGCATCTTCCCGCATGAAAATTCCCTGAGCGACGCCGGCGGCATCGAGGAAGAGCGCCGCCTGATGTACGTGGCCATCACACGCGCGCGCCAGCGCCTGTACCTGAGCCACTCGCAGACGCGCATGCTGCACGGCCAGACGCGTTACAACCTGAAAAGCCGCTTCTTCGACGAGTTGCCGGAGGCGGCGCTCAAATGGATCACACCGAAAAACCAGGGCTTTTCGTCAGCCTACGGCGGCGGCAGCGGCGCCTGGGGTGCTACGAATTCAGGAGCTGGTGGCGCCCGTGGCGATTGGGCCAAGGCCGCTTTTGCTTCAAAAAACCTGGGCGGCGACCGGTTTCCCAACCCGGCGGTGCCGGTGCAGCGCGATGCGCCGGCGCACGGGCTGAAAAACGGCATGAACGTGTTTCACAACAAGTTCGGTGAAGGCAAGGTCATGATGCTCGAAGGCAGCGGCGACGACGCGCGGGCGCAGATCAACTTCACGCGGCATGGCGTGAAGTGGCTGGCGCTGAGCGTCGCCAAGCTGACCCCAGTGGTCTGACCCGGTCAGCGCAGCAGCTTGCCGTCGCGGCCGATCACGGTCACTTCGACAAACTTCGAGCCGACGCGGTTTTCCGGCGAGAAGCTCACCTTGAAACCACCGGCGTCGTAGCTGTTCATTTTTTCGAGCTGGGCCATGATTTTTGCGCGTGTCGGGTCGGCGCCACTGCGGCGGATGGCTTCGACCAGGATCTTGGCCGCGATGAAGGACTCCATGCTGGCGTAAGACACCACCTTGCCGGGCTGGTACTTGGCCATCAGGGTCTGGAACTCGCGTGCCACCGGTGCCAGCGTGGAGTAGGGGTAGGGCATGACCTGGGATATGCCGATACCGCGCGCGTTGTCCTCGCCGGCGTTTTTCAGCAGTTCCTTGAAGTTCACCACCGAGATGCTGAAGAGGCGCGCCTTGTTGCCCTGGGCGCGCATTTTCTTGATGAAGGCGGCGGAAGCCCGGTTGACCGAGACCATGATGATGGCGTCGGGGTTGGCCGGCGCGATGGCGGCCACGGCGGCATCCACGTCTTCGGGTTTGGTGCGGTCATAACCGCCCTTGGCCACCGCCGACATGCCCAGTTTCTGCAGCGCTGTTTCCGCACCGGCCAGTCCGCTTTTGCCGAACGGGTCGTCCTGGTACATCACGGCAAAGCGGCGCAGGCCGATCGTGTGCAGGTGCTCCACCATACGCGCGGTTTCGTCGGTGTAGCTGGCGCGGATGTGGAAGATGTTCGGGTTCATCGGCTCGCGCAGGTTCTGCGCGCCGGTGTAGGGCGCCAGCAGCGCGATGCCGGCATCTTCGAGCACCCTGTTTTTGTTCAGCGCCAGCACGTTGCCGGTGCCGACAAAACCGAACAGGGCCAGCGGCTTGTCCTCGGCCAGCAGTTGCCGCGTCAGGGCCAGGGTCTGGTCCGGCTTGTAGCTGTCGTCCTTGAGCGTGACGCGGATCTTGCGGCCGTAGATGCCGCCGTTGTCGTTGACCCAGGCGAAATAGGCCGCTCCGCCGGCCACGTATTCGTTGCCGGTTCCGGCGATGGTGCCGGTCAGCGGCGCCACCTGCCCGATCACCAGATCCTCCCGGCCGGGTGCGGCATGGGCCGAAAACACGGTGGCGGCCAGGCTCAGCGCCAGCGCCAGGACATGAATTTTTTTGCTCGACATATGAAGTTCTCCTCGTTGCTGTTGTGTTTTCATGGTTCTGCACTGCAGAATATTGAAGTTGCAATGCTGATGAATTGTGTGACTGCGAGCTCCGGACGACGCTATGGAATTCCCGTATTACATTGGGGATTTAGTCTCTCAAGCGACATGGCCTGATAAAATTCCCATATTCCGCATTGCAGAACAATATGAAAAAAGTACTCACGTCAGAACACGTCGCTTCGGCCAGACCCGGCGCCGGGAATGCGAAGGAAGACCGGCATTTTGTGACCGCGCTGGCGCGCGGACTCGACGTGCTCAGTGCCTTCCGTTCGCGCGACCGCACCCTGGGCAACCAGGAACTGGCGCGCCGTTGCGGCCTGCCCAAGTCAACCATTTCACGACTGACCTACACGTTGACCAAACAGGGTTACCTCGAACATGCCCAGGACGGCAGCGGCAATCCGGGCTACCGGCTCGGCAGTGCGGTGCTGGCGCTGGGCAGTGCCATGCTGGCCCGCATGGACATGCGCCAGCTGGCGCGGCCGATGATGCAGGAGCTGGCCGACAGTTCGCAGGCCATGGTTTCGCTGGGCATACGCGACCGCCTGAGCATGATTTATGTCGAGAACTGCCGCAGCGAATCGGCCCTCACGCTGAGCCTGGACGTTGGATCACGCATTCCGCTGGCCAGCACGGCGATGGGGCGGGCCTACCTGGCCGGCTGCAGCGACAGCGAGCGCAGTGTGCTGATGGAACGCATCCGGGCCCAGGACGAAAAAAACTGGCCGCAGACCCGGGACGCGCTGGAGCTGGCCCTGGCGCATTACCGCGAGCACGGCTGCTGCGCCTCGTTTGGCGAGTGGCAAAAAGATGTCAATGCCATCGCCGCGGCTTTCCGACCGCCGGGCGGGCGCGCTGTGATGGTGATCAATTGCGGTGGTCCGGGGTTCCAGCTTTCACCCCAGTTTTTGATGACCCAGGTACGGCCGCAACTGGTGGTGCTGGTCAAAAAGCTGCAAAGCGCCTCCGGCGAGACTTTCTAAGCGCTCCTGGCTGCGGCTTTTTGCGGCCGCATCCATGCGGGCCGCCGAGTCGTGACTTTGTGCCGCATCCAGTTGGCGTTTTGTGGCGTTACTACAATCGGCAACAACGCCGACTTCCGGAGAATTCGCGATGAACTTCAAGCCTTTACTGATGGCCCTGGCGGCCTGCGCTTCTTTGGCCCATGCGGTCGATTCCCCAGGCAGCATTCCCAACATGCCGCGCACCTCGGTCAGCGACCGGCTCAGCACTGCCCGCACAGCCATTGCCGCCAAGGACTGGAGCCGCGCGATGTCCGAGCTCAGTGCAGCCGCGCGGGAGGAGCCGCGCAACGCCGATGTGCACAACCTGCTCGGCTACAGCTACAGAAAACGCGCCACGCCCGACATCACCAAGGCCTTCGAGCACTACTACACGGCGCTGAAAATTGACCCTCGCCACAAAGGTGCGCACGAGTACATCGGCGAGGCCTACCTGATGGAAAAGCGCCCGCTGGAAGCCGAGAAACACCTGGCCGAGCTGGAAAAGATCTGCGGCAACAAGACCTGCGAGGAGTACGCCGATCTGAGCAAATCCATCGCTGACTACAAAGCGAAGAACTGAGCAGCACCATCGGGAGCAGTCACGGCCCCACAGGGGCTTTGAAGATGCCGTAGCGAGCGGACCCGGGTGGCTTCGAGCAGCGGGACCGTACCAGCGTACGGCGAGCACCGCAGGAGCCCATACCGGCTCGCGCAGTGGAAAGAGTCGCTGCCGCTCAGTAGGTCATCTTGCCGCTGCCGTCCTTGTTGCCTTTTCTGCCGGCAATCTGCCAGGTGGTGCGTTGATCAATCAGGCGGGCCAGGAACTCCAGCTCTTCGTCGGTGTGATTCAGCGCCTGCGCCGGCGTCAGGAAGACGCCGTTTTTGGGCTCCGCGTCAGCCCAGAAAGACTGGTGGTAGTCGGCTTGCGAAACCAGCTTCTGGTTGCCTGCATCCATATCGACCGTGCCGTAGCAATTGCAAAAATAGTTCCGATTGTCCCGTTCTGCAAAAATTTCTGCGTACACCCCGGTGCCGCGTATGCCCGCAGTCAGCGTAGGCATGACGATGGCGCGGTTCACGCCCTTGCCCCAGACGCTGGCCACCGCCCCGGTCAGCAGGCGCAGCAGGCTGACCGCATTGAGCGTCGTGCCACGTTCCACCGACAGGCGCGAGTTCTGGCGCACCTGGAAGGCCGAGTTGCCGATCGCAAACACGAGGTTGGCGCCCGGTCCGGTCTGGATCTCGTCGCCGGTCTGAATCGTGTGCTCCGGGCTCAGGCGGCTGCCGTTGAGGGTGGCGTCGCCGGTCAGCTGCACGATGTTGCTGCGCTGCTGCGCCATCGCGGCCGGCAGGCCACCCATGGCCACCCAGGCCGCGGCGGCCTTGAGCGCGTCACGCCTCTGGAACCACAAGATTTCCTTTTCTTGCCGGCCTTGCAGCAGGTGCTGTGTCATGGCGTGTCTCCTGGGATGGGGTTGTTGTCGTTATTGACGGGGCTGTCGGGCGGGGTGGCATCAAAACTGTCGCGAAAGGTGAAATACAGCGAGCTTGAAAACATCGCGGCCATCAGCAGGGCGGCCGGCATGACCAGCGCGGCCGCGGCCTCGGGGCTGGCCAGCAGGCCGGCCAGCAGGCTCACGGCCAGGCCGATGAGCATCAGCACCACCATCCAGGTCAGGCCGAACAGCGCGTAGGCGCCGGCATTCCTGAAGCAAACGACGGCACTGAAAAACAGGCTCTTGACCGGCGTCACGCCGTGCCAGTGCACCAGCGCGGGTGCATGCCAGAACAGGATGGAGACCGGCAGGTACAGCACCATGATGGCCAGCATGGCCCCCTGCATTTCGGGCGCCATGGCGCTTTCGCGGCTGACCGGCACATCGAAAAACAGCGGTACCACGGACACGATCAGCAGGCAGGCGGCCGCATACAGAAAACCCAGCACCATCATGGCGCGGGCGCGCTGCTGGCCGGCGCGGAAGGCGCTGACCAGAATGGCGGGCATCGGAAAACGGCCCTTGGTGGCCTCCAGCGTCGCGGCCATCAGGCCCAGGGTGGCCGCTGGCACGATGGCCAGCGCCAGCACCACGCCAACGAAGGGAATCAGCGATGCCAGCGTAGCCGCCGCCATGTACATGAAAAACAGGCCGGCCAACGCCAGCGGCTGCTTGAAGAAGGTTTGTATGCCGAGTTTGACCCATGTGATGCCAGTACGCGCGGGAACGATATTTAGTTTCATTGCTTGGGTTGCATGTTGAGGGGTTCGGACCGTCGGGGTTCACCGGAACCGTGGAAAAAGGGCGATGGGGTGAACAATTTAACGCCAGCGGTCAAGTTTGCTTGAAAAGAAGGCGCGCCAGTAACTTTTCGCCGGCGCGTGATGGCGGCCCGCTTCAGTGCGACAGGCCGCCGGGATGGGCCACGCGCTGGCGCAGCACCCGTTCAAAATGGCCGGGATCGTGCGCCTGCAACAGTGCGGCTTCGCGCGGCAGGTAAAAGTCCCACAGCCGCGAGATCCAGAAACGCAGGGCGCCGGCGCGCTCCATGGCCGGCAACAGGCTGCGTTCCTGGGCGTTCAGGGGGCGCACGGCCTGGTAGGCCGCCAGGAAGGCCGAGGTGCGTGCTGTGTCGCGTTCACCGGTGGCGAGGTCCACACACCAGTCGTTGAGGCTGACGCCGACGTCAAACAGCAGGGCGTCCCAGCCGGCGAAGTAAAAATCAAAAAAGCCTGTCAGGCGCAGGCTGCTGCCTTCGCCGTCAAACATCACGTTGTCGCGAAACAGGTCGGCATGCACCGGGCCGCGCGGCAGCGCCTGCCAGGCCGAGGAGGCGGCGACATGGTTCTGGTAGGCGAGTTCCGAGCGGATCAGGCTGCCTTGTTCGGGGTCGAGGTAGGGCAGCACCACCGGCACGGTCTCATTCCACCAGGCCAGGCCGCGCAGGTTGGCCTGCTGGCGGTCGAAGTCCTGCCCCGCCAGGTGCATGCGCGCCAGCATGTCGCCCACCGCCGCACAGTGGGCGGGTGTGGGCGCCAGTTCGCTGCGGCCGCGCAGGCGGTCCACCACGGCGGCGGGTTTGCCCTTGAGCTTGTGCAGGAGGTCGCCGGGCCAGCTGCCTGCGCCGGCCGTCATGGCTGCATGTGGCTCAGGCACGGGAATGCCGCGCTGCGCCAGATGCTGCATCAGGTACAGGTAAAACGGCAACTGCTCGAAACCCAGGCGTTCGAACAGCGTCAGGACGTAGCGACCCTGATCGGTGTCGGCGAAATAGTTGGTGTTCTCGATGCCGCCCGAGCACGGGTCCAGGGTCTTCAACTGCCCCAGACCGAGCGAATGCAAAAGGGGAGCGGCCTCGTCAAACGAGACTTCGGTGTAAACGGCCATGCCTGAAACGGAAACTGAAGGGGAGAAACTAGAACTTGAGCACGTTCCAGACGCGTTTGCCGGTGCTGCCGGCGCCCGAGGTGGATGGTGCGGTGCCGCCGCCCTTGGTGGCGTCGGAAGGCAGGACCTCGTAGGCCGGCACATTGGCTTTGGGCTGCACGGTGATGCTTTGTGTCTCGCCACCCACACGCACTTCGTCGATGCGCGAACCGGCGTCTTCCGTGCGGATGCGCTGGATGGCCGGTTCGGGCCGGCTGCTGGCGGGGTTGGTGCCGGGCGGCAGTGCTTGCGCAGGTGCAGCTGCCGGGGCAGGCGCCGCTGTCTGGGCCAACACGGGGGCACAGGCCAGAACAGCCGTGGCGGCGAACAGAAGGGAGCGAAGGGGGTGTTGCATGCCTGCATTGTAGGGGGCCGGCACCCCCGTGGATAGGGCCGGCAAAACGGTGACAATCTAGGCCTGCTCACACTATTTATGGAAGATGCGTTGCGAGTCAAAAAGGTCATGCGCGAGGCGCAGAATGCAGCCGGGCTGACACCCGGCAAGGCTTTGCAACGCTGCGCATGGCCTTTTTGGCCGCAACCCGAAGGGAATATGGTTAAAACAGCACCACTCGTTGTTGCACTCCTGGCTCAGCCGCCCAGGCTGAGCGTCGTCGCGCGCCTGGATTGGCGCTGTTTTAACCACGTTCGCACTTGCATCAATAGTGTGAGCAGGCCCTTGCCATGAGCACCGACAAAAAAACACTGCTGCTGGTGGATGGCTCCAGCTATCTCTACCGCGCTTTCCATGCGATGCCCGACCTGCGCGCCGACCCCGGCAACCCGCAAAGCCCGGCCACGGGCGCCATTCGCGGCATGGTCAACATGATGCAGAAGCTGCGCAAGGACGTACGTGCCGACTTTGCCGCCTGTGTCTTCGACGCCAAGGGCCCGACCTTTCGCGATGCGCTTTACCCCGACTACAAGGCCCAGCGTTCACCCATGCCCGACGACCTGCGCAGCCAGGTCGAGCCCATCCACGAGGTGGTGCGCCTGCTTGGCTGGAAGGTGCTGGATGTGCCCGGGGTGGAAGCTGACGACGTGATCGGCACGCTGGCCTGCATGGCGTCGCAGCAGGGCATCGAGGTCATCATCTCCAGCGGCGACAAGGATCTGAGCCAGCTGGTCGATGAAAACATCACGGTGATCGACACCATGAACGACCGCCGGCGCGATCTGGCTGGTGTGGAGTCCGAGTTCGGCGTGCCGCCGCGCCTGATGGTGGACTACCAGACCCTGGTGGGCGACGCGGTCGACAATGTGCCCGGCGTGCCCAAGGTCGGCCCCAAGACGGCCGTGAAGTGGCTGCTCGAATACGGTTCGCTCGACGCGCTGGTGGCACGCGCCGGCGAGATCAAGGGCGTGGTCGGCGACAACCTGCGCCAGACCCTGGACTGGCTCCCAAAGGGCCGTGAGCTGCTGACCATCAAGAAAGACTGCGAACTGCAGGACTACATCGAAGGCTTGCCTGCTATGGAATCCATAGCTGTCGGCGCCCAGCAGATGGAGGCCTTGAAGGATTTTTATGACAAGTACGGCTTCAAGGGCCTGGTTCGCAGCATAGACGCCCAGAATGCGCCGGCCGAGCTGCCGGCCGGACCCGACACCCACCGCCAGGGCCGTGCGGCGGCCTCGTCCGACGAGCCGGGACTTTTTGACGAGCCGGACTTTCTGGCCACCCCGCTGGCCGAGCGGGCGACCAACCTGCGTTACGACACCGTGCTGGACTGGGCGATGTTCGAGACCTGGCTGGCAAAAATAGAAGCCGCCGAACTGGTGGCGGTCGACACCGAAACCACCTCGCTCGACGAAATGCTGGCCCAGATTGTCGGCCTGAGTTTCAGCGTCACGCCGGGCGAGGCCGCCTACATTCCGCTGACCCACGACTACCCCGACGCGCCGGCGCAGCTGTCGCGGGACGAAGTGCTGGCGCGCCTGAAACCCTGGCTGGAGAACCCGGCCAAAGCCAAGCTCGGCCAACACATCAAGTACGACCGCCACGTGTTTGCCAACCACGGCATCGAGGTCCAGGGTTACGCCCACGACACCATGCTGCAGAGTTATGTGCTGGAAGTGCACAAGCCGCACGGCCTGGCCAGCCTGGCCGAGCGCCATGTGGGCCGCAGCGGCATCAACTACGAAGATCTGTGCGGCAAGGGCGCGCACCAGATCAAGTTCAACCAGGTCGACATCGCCAAGGCCGCCGAATACTCGTGCGAAGACTCGGACCAGACGCTGGACGTGCACCGCGTGCTCTGGCCGCGGCTGCAGGCCGACGACAAGCTGCGTTTCATCTACGAGCTCGAGATGAAAAGCAGCGAAGCCTTGTACCGGATCGAGCGCAACGGGGTGCTGATCGACGCGCCCATGCTGGCCACGCAAAGCCACGAACTGGGCCAGCGCATCCTGCAACTCGAGGCCGAGGCCTACGAGATTGCCGGCCAGCCCTTCAACCTGGGCAGCCCCAAGCAGCTAGGCGAGATTTTTTTCGACAAGCTGGGCATGCCGGTGATCAAGAAAACGCCGAGCGGCGCACGCAGCACCGACGAGGAAGTGCTGGAAAAACTCGCCGAGGATTACCCGCTGCCAGCCAAGCTGCTGGAGCACCGCTCGCTGAGCAAACTCAAGGGCACCTACACCGACAAGCTGGCCCAGCTCGCGCTGCCGCGTACCGGCAGGGTGCACACGCACTACGCGCAGGCCGTCGCCGTGACCGGACGCCTGTCCAGCAACGACCCCAACCTGCAGAACATCCCGGTGCGCACGCCGGAGGGCCGGCGCGTGCGCGAGGCCTTTGTGGCGCCGCCCGGTTGCCTGATCGCCAGCGCCGACTACTCGCAAATCGAGCTGCGCATCATGGCCCACCTGAGCGGCGACGAAGCGTTGCTGCGCGCCTTCACTGATGGCCTGGACGTGCACCGCGCGACCGCCGCCGAGGTGTTCGGTGTGGAACTCGATCAGGTCAGCAGCGAGCAGCGCCGCTACGCCAAGGTCATCAACTTCGGCCTGATTTACGGCATGAGCAGCTTCGGCCTGGCGCGCAACCTGGGCATAGAGACCAAGGCCGCGGCCGCTTACATCGACAAGTATTTCCAGCGTTACCCGGGGGTGAAGCGATATATGGATGAAACCCGGGTTTTCGCCAAGAAGCACGGTTATGTAGAAACCGTCCTGGGGCGGCGCTTGCAACTCCCAGGAATTGCAAACGAAAAAGGCCCGCGTCTGGCTGGTCTGGAAAGGCAGGCCATCAACGCGCCCATGCAGGGCACGGCGGCCGACCTGATCAAGCTCAGCATGGTCAAGGTGCAGGACGTGCTCGACGCTGAAAAGCGCGCCACCAAAATGATCATGCAGGTGCACGACGAACTGGTGTTCGAGGTGCCCGAGGCCGAGGTCGAATGGGTGCGCCACGAAATTCCGCGCCTGATGGCCGGGGTGGCGGACCTCAAGGTGCCGCTGCTGGCCGAGATCGGCATCGGTCCGAACTGGGAAAAGGCGCACTGAATCCGCAGGCAGGGGCGGCATGACCGCGGTGGGACGGGGGGAATACCCCCTGGTAATTCCCCGCACCGGCAAGAACTTCCATGACCGCCTAGACTCCGACTGCTTAATCAGCCCAGCCTCTTTCAACGTCCCTTTCACGTCCCTTCAACCCAGATATTGAGGAAACCGCCATGCTCAACAGCGACCAGAAATCCGAGTTTGATTCCCTGCTCCCCGGCCACAGCACCGAAGCCGGTGCGACCCGCCGCGCGGCGCTGAAGGCCGCGCTCGGTGTCGGTTATGCCGCCACAGCCCTGCCCATCATGGCGCAGACCGCGATCAAGACGTCGGCCGAGGGCCTGAAGGCCGGCGAAACCTCGTTTGAAGTCAACGGGTTCAAGGTGCCGGCCTATTACGCCGCGCCCGCCGGTAAAACCGGCCTGCCCGTGATCCTGGTGATCCAGGAAATCTTCGGTGTGCATGAATACATTGCCGACACCGTCCGCCGCTTTGCCAAGGCCGGTTACCTGGCGATTGCGCCCGAGCTGTATGCCCGTCAGGGCGACCCCACGCAGTATGGCGAAATGGCCAAGCTGATGGCCGAGGTCGTCTCCAAGGTGCCTGACGCCCAGGTCATGGGCGACCTGGACGGCGCGGTGAAGTGGGCGGGTGCCAACGGCGGCGATACCGCCAAGGTGGGCATCACCGGCTTTTGTTGGGGTGGCCGCATCACCTGGCTGTACAGCGCGCACAACCCCGGCGTCAAGGCCGGCGTGGCCTGGTACGGCCGCCTGGTCGGTGCCAGCACGCCGCTCACGCCCAAACACCCGGTCGACATCGCTCCCATCCTCAACGGCCCGGTGCTCGGCCTGTATGGCGGGCAGGACGGCGGCATCCCCCTTGACACGGTTGATAAGATGAAAGCGGCCCTTGCCGGCGGCAGTCCCGCGGCGAAGGCCTCGCAGTTTGTGGTGTACCCTGATGCCCCGCACGCTTTCCACGCCGACTACCGCCCGAGCTTCCGCAAGGAGCCGGCAGAAGACGGCTGGAAACGCGCTCTGGCGTGGTTCAAGGCCAACGGCGTCGCTTAAATTCAAGCCCGCCCGGCATGGAGCCGCCCCACAGCAATGTGCGGCGGCTTTTTTGCGTTTCAGGCGAGTTTTTACAACCTTTTCGGGCTTCAGCCCATATAGATCGGGCGTGAGCAGCTATGACATTGATAGCAATTTTGACCGGCACCCTGGCCGCCGGCATAGGCAGCGTGTGGCTGGCGGCGCTGCTCAGTTTTGGGGTGCTGGCCCGCTACACCAACCACATGCTCAGCCTGGCCGCCGGTGCGCTGCTGGCGACTGCCTTCATGCACCTGCTGCCCGAGGCGTTCGAGAGTCAGGCCGGCGCGCAGGAGCTGTTTGCCACCTTGCTGGTCGGGCTGGTGTTTTTCTTCCTGCTCGACAAGGCCGAGCTGTATCACCACGGCCATGAGCACCATGACCCGCAGGGCGGGGACGATGCGGGCCATCCGCATCATCACCATCACGGCCACGATCACGGCCAGCCCGTCAGGTCCGGCAGCTGGGCCGTGCTGACCGGCGACAGCGTGCATGCCTTTGGTGACGGCATCCTGATTGCCTCCGCCTTCGTCGCCGACATGCGCCTGGGCGTGATCACCGCGCTGGCCGTGCTGGCGCATGAGGTGCCACACCACATGGGTGACCTGGTGGTGCTGCGCCATACCTCCGGCAACCGCAGCATGGCCCTGATCAAGGTGTCGCTGGCCGGCGCCGTGACGGCCCTGGGCGGCCTGGTCGGTTACGCCCTGGTCGACATGCTGCACGACTGGCTGCCCTATTTCCTGGTGGTGGCCTCCAGCAGCTTTGTGTATGTGGCGCTGGCCGACCTGATTCCGCAGCTGCAAAAACGGCTGACAGCCCGCGAAACGCTTGCGCAGATTGCCTGGCTGGGCGTGGGAATGGCGCTGGTCATGGGGGTCAGCGGGCTGGCGCATTCCTCGCATTGAGCAGCTGGAGGCCGGCCATGTCAGCCGGACACTGACAGACACAGGGCATGGCAGCCTATAGGCGCGGCGACCGGGGGCCGCCATCATGGAGGCATTCTTCGAGGACGCTGCCATGAACCTGCTGACCCCCACCCCTTTCAAACCCCGCCGGGTCCGCCGCATTGCTGCGGCTTACATCGCCTACTTCACCAGCGTCTGCGCCAGCATGGCTGCGGCGGCTGCCGTGGTGACCGAGACCGTGCCGCTGACGCTGGGAGGGTTCTGAGATGCATGCCGAACCGAAGGTCATTCCCGAAGAAGAAGCGCCAGAAGAGCCGGCGGTGACGCCGGGCGACGACAGCAACGACGACCCCACGCCGCCGCTGCCGGTGGACCCGAGCGGCACGCCGCAGCGCAATCCGGCGGTGGACAGGGCGGCCAATGACACCGAACCTGCACTGCCGACGGAAGAGCCCGAGATCGGCAACGAGCGCGACATTCCGTCCGACGGTCGCGACCTGGAAGGCGAGGGCATGATTCGCGAGCTCGACAAGCCGGTGGAGCCTTCCCCCGCCGCTAAACCGGAAAGGGAGTAAGAACTTGTCCGAACAAATGCCAGGCATGGCGACCGACCCCAACGTGCCGCCGCCCGAACCGGTGCAGCCCATCGCCACCCCGCCCAACCCCGGCCAGGTGCAGCCCACACCGCAACCCATGTAACACGGACGCGCGCAGGCTGTCAGAGCCCGGCTTGCGCCAGTTGCGCGCGGGTGGGCAGGCCTTCGCTGTCGCCCGCCACCTGCACGGCGCGCGCCCCTATCCAGGCGCCGCGCCGGACGGCCTCCGCCACGCTGCGTCCCTCCAGCAGCGCGCTGATCACCCCGACCGCAAAGCCGTCACCGGCGCCGACCGTGTCCACCACCTTGTCCACCGGACAAGCCGGCACATGGCCGGTGCCGGCACTGGCACTGTCGAACCAGGCGCCGTCGGCGCCCAGCTTCACCACCACCAGCGCAGCGCCCCGCCGGCGATAAAAGGCGGCAATGCCTTCGGCCGTGTTTTCGCCGGTCAGGAAACGGCCCTCTTCGAGGCCAGGCAACACCCAGTCGGCCCGCGTGGCCAGGTCGTTGATGGCCTGGCGCATCTGCCCGGGCGTGGCCCACAACGTCGGTCGCAGATTGGGATCGAACGACACGCTGCGTCCGGCGCTGCGCATCAGTTCCATGCTGCGGTGTGCGGCGGGGAGGGTGGTCGCCGAAAGGGCGGGAAACACGCCGGTCGCATGGAGGTGGCGCGCCGATAGAAGCCAGGCTTCATCGATGTCGCTGAGGGCCATGTGACTGGCGGCCGAGCCCTGGCGGTGGTATTCGACCGGCGGGTCGCTGCCGTCCAGCACACGGCCCTTGATCATGAAACCGGTGGGCTGCGCCGCCGTGAGCACCACCTGCGAGCAGTCGATGCCTTCGGCCGACATCGCCCGGATCAGGTAGCGACCCATCATGTCGGTGCCCAGGCGGCTGGCCCAGCCGACCTTCAGCCCCAGGCGTGCCAGGCCGATCGCCACATTGGTTTCAGCGCCTGCCGTGTGTTTGTAAAAAGAGGCGGCGTCTTCGAGCGGGCCCGGCCGGTCGGCCACCAGCAGCATCATGGCTTCGCCAAAAGTTACGACATCCAGCGCGCTGGTCATGGGTGTTTACCGGGAGAGTGCAGGGTGCGCGAATCGTAGCACCTCCAGTTTGCTATTTTATTGATAGCTGTTGGCGCTTGTCGGACATGGGCTGGAGAACGATTTGATGCGGCGGCCGGACCAACCGCAACGGCTTGTCACTTTCGTGCTGTCCTACAAAAACATCAACGGCGTCTGACACAGGCGCCCGGGAGCGCTGCCTAGAGTCGTTTTGTGTCTGGCCCTCCGCCATGCATGCAGCACCACCGGCGCTGTGAATGACCAACCCAACCATCACCAGGAAACCCACCATGAGCAAAGCACCTCCCAAGATGAATGACGCCGTCGACCTGCTCGATGCCGACCACGTTGCCGTCAAGAAGCTGTTCACCCAGTTCAAAAAACTCAGCGAAGCCAAGGCGCCCGCCGACGAGCGCAAGGCGATTGCCGACAGGATCTGCAAGGAGCTCACCGTGCATGCCGACATCGAAGAGCAGATTTTTTACCCCGCGGCGCGCGAGGCCATCGGTGACGATGACCTGCTCAACGAAGCCGAGGTCGAGCATGCCAGCGCCAAGGATCTGATTGCGCAGATTTCGGGCATGGATGCCGACGAAGAGCTGTTCGACGCCAAGGTCATCGTGCTGGGTGAATACATCGACCACCACGTGGAAGAAGAGCGGGAAGAGATGTTCCCCAAAGCCCGCAAGAGCGACATGGACCTCAAGGCCATGGTCGAGGACATCAAGGCACTCAAGGAAGAGCTGCTGGCCAGCTACGAAACGCCCGCCTGATGGGAACGTCAGCCCGTCCCCGCCCTGCGGGGCCGGGCTGAAAGCCCGCTACCACTCAGGTTGCGATGGCGCCGACCCGGGGATCGAAGGAGAAATAGAAACACGCGCCCTTGCCCTCGGACGACTCGCCGCGTATCAGGCCGCCGTGCCGCTCCAGGATGCGGTGCACGGTGGCCAGTCCGATGCCGCTGCCTTCGAATTCGGTGTCATGGTGCAGCCGGTGGAAAGGTTTGAACAGGCTGTCGGCATAAGCCATGTTGAAGCCGGCGCCGTTGTCGCGCACGAACAGCATCTTGCGCCCGCCCTCGCGCGCCGGCATCTGGCCGAATTCGATCATCGCGTCGGGCTGCTGGCGCGAGTATTTCCAGGCGTTGCCGATCAGGTTTTCCAGGATGATGCGTGCGAGCTTGCTGTCGCAGCGGCCGCGGATGCCCGGCTGGATGATGACCTGCACCGGGCGTTTGGGGTCGCGTTGCCTTTCCTGCATGACCACCTGCTGCGCCATGACGCTGAGGTCGACATCTTCCAGCACCAGTTTTCCCTTGCTGACACGGGCCAGCGCCAGCAGGTCGTTGATCAGCTCATGCATACGCACGACGTTGACCCGAACCCGGTCGAACAGGCGTTGCTCCTCGTCGCTGAGCCGGCCCTTCAGGCGCCGCGCCAGCAGCACGCTGAACCCCTCGATGCTGCGCAGCGGGGACTGCAGGTCGTGCGAGACCGAGTAACCGAAAGACTCCAGTTCGGCATTGCTCGCCATGAGCTGCTCGGTGCGCTCGTTGACGCGTTGCTCCAGGGTTTCGTTAAAGCGCGAAATTTCACGGTCGCGCCGCAGCCGCACCAGCTCGGCCGTGATGCGGCTGGCAAAAATCTGCATCAACGCATCCCGGTCGGCGGAGCGGGCCTGGGGCTTTCGCCACAAGGCGTTGACGACACCGATGGGCGTGCCGTCGGCATCGCGCAGCGCCGCACCAACGTAGGCGTGGAAGTTGCCCTCCACCAGAATCCGGTCGTGCGGGAAAAGCTGTTGCACGCCCTCGTTGTAGACACACAGGTCGGACTGGCTGAGGACCTTGTCGCAGGGGGTGCCGGCCAGAGGGTACCGGATATTGGGCTGCAACTCGCCGTCCTGAACCATGGCCAGGGAGGCGACGCTCTGGTCGGCCATGGTTTCACCCACGATCACCAGATCCGCGCCAATGGCCAGGGCCAGATGCTGGACCACGGAACGGAAGAAGGCTTCGCCGGTGCCGCTCGACAGGGCCTTGGCGACATCGATCAGCTGGGCTTCGCGGCGCTTTTGTTCGCTGATGTTGATGGTCGAGTTGAGCATGCAGGGCTCGCCGGCGATATCGATGATCGCCGACCAGACCCGGCAGTCGACCATGCTGCCGTTTTTGTGGCGCATCCGCAGTTCGCGGCTCAGCACCCGACCTCCGGCCTGCAGGTCCTGGACAAACCGCCTGCGTTCTGCTTCGCTGGCCCAGGCCCCGATCTCGACCGCTGTGCGCCCCACCAGTTCTTCCGGCTCAAAGCCGTGGATGCGGTCTTCCGAGGCGTTGGCGGCCAGGAAGGTGCCGTCGGCAACCCGCGTGATGGTCATGTTGATGGGGCTGAAATCAAAAGCCTTGGAGAACAGTTCGGCCGACTGGCGTGCCGCCTGCCGGGCATGCGTTTCCGCGGTTGCGTCGGTGACGGTGGACACCACAATGCGTGCCGGGCCCGAGCCCTCCACCTTGCACGACAGCAGGATGTGGATCAGCTTGCCAGTCTTGGTGCGCGCATCGAGCGGCATGTTGATCACCCGCCCGGCCACCTCCATTTTCTGCTGGAAAAGGCGGCGGGCCGCAGGATCGTCCCACAGGGGGGCGTCGGTTCCACCCACAAATTCGCTGCGCGAGTAGCCATACAGCCGCTCGAAGGCAGGGTTGACGTCGAGTACCGTCCTGTCTTCAAGCGCCTGCACGATGATGGCCGCCGGGCTGCTGCGGAAGATGCGGGTGTACCGGTCTTCGCTCAGGCGCAGCTCGTCTTCGGCCTTCTCGCGCCGGCGCAGTTCGGCATGCTGCTCGCGCAGCGCCCGGAGCACCACCTGGCGGCTGGTGTACACGCTGCCGGCAATGCCGGTGAGCAGCAGGACAGTGACCAGCCAGAAGCGCAGGTTCACCGTGAAATCGGCCTTGCCCAGCAGGCCGGCCTGATCAGCCCAGCTCAGCAGGCCCAGGACCAGGGCACTCAACACGACCGCGAAGATCAGGGACTTTTTCCCCTGCATCATTCCCGCGGCGACCACCGCGCCGACAAAACCCAGCAGCAGCCCACTGCGGACCGACCCGTAGGCCACCATGCCCGCCGCCGACAGGCCGATCAGGGAATAAACCAGCAGGTAGCCGGTCCACTGGTAGTGCCCACGGTGCAGCAGCCAGTAGCCGAGCGCGGTCAGTGTCAGCGCGACGGCAATCACCATGATTTGCACGTCGCCGATTTCCTGGGCAAGGGACAGGCCCAGCACCAAGGGCAGGCTGGCCAGCAGCATCAGCAACAGGGAGCGCAGCCCGCGCGAGTACCGTTGTTCTATGAGCGCTGCGGCCAGCTGGCGAGTGGATTCGTTAGGAGAGGTGGTGTCGAGCATGACGGGGCGCAGGTTTGATGAATACTAAAGCACTGCACCACACGCCAGCGATTATTTGTTGGCGGCCTCAGCCCCCCTGGCGACGGGATGGCCGGGGTCGCTGCACCAGTCGCTCCAGCTGCCGGCGTAGAGGCCGGTGCGGCCCAGGCCGGCAATTTCCATGGCCAGGAGGTTGGGCACGGCACTGACGCCGCTGCCGCAGTGGTGCACCACACCGGCCGGGTCGCGGCCCGCCAGCAGGGCTTCAAACTCCGCCCGCAGCTGGTCGGCAGGCTTGAACCTGCCGTCGGGACCGATGTTGTCGCCGAAGGGCCGGTTCAGCGCGCCGGGAATGTGGCCGGCCACCGGGTCCAGCGGCTCGACCTCGCCGCGAAAACGTGCCGGGGCGCGGGCGTCCACCAGGGTCTGGCCGGGTTGGCCGAGCCGGTTGGCCACGGTTTTGCCGTCGACCAGCAGCGCCTTTTCCGGGCCGGGGAAAAAGATGGACTGGAAGTGCGAAGGCTCTTCGCCGCGGTTGACCGCGCCGCCTGCGGCCTGCCAGGCCTGCAGTCCGCCGTCGAGCACGGCCACCGCCTCGTGGCCGGCCCACTTGAGCATCCACCACAGGCGGCCGCAGTAGTTGGCGCCGTTGCGGTCATAAACCACCGCCTGCATGTCATTGCTGAAGCCCACGCTGGACAGCCAGGTGGCAAATTTTTCACGGTTCGGCAGCGGGTGGCGCCCGCCGGAAGCGGGTTGGTCCGCGCCGCTGTGCACGGTCAGCACGCCGTGGGCACCAGGAACGCCGTGTTTGGCGCTCAGGTCGGTGTCGAGGTGGGCATACACCGCACCCGGGATGTGGGCATCCAGGTACAGCTGTCTGCCAGCCTGTGGCTGCATCAGCTCAAAGCTGCAATCAAATACGCGATAGGGTTGGCCGCTGCGCGCCAGGGCCTGCAGCTGTTCGGCAGAAATCAGGGTGGTGTACATGGCGGCTCCGGTTGAAAAATAAGCCCGTGAAATCGATTCAGTGTTCTTCGGCAGGCGCGCCCGGTGCGGCCCGGGCGCGCAGCACGGTGGCCGCGATGCCGCTGGCCACGATCAGCGCCATGCCGGCCCAACCCAGCAGCGGAATCTGGTCGCCAAACAGCACCAGGCTGTAGATCGCGCCAAACACAATGCCGGAGTATTGCAAGTTTGCCACCACCAGCGTGGCACTGCGGGTTTTCGCCATGCTGTAGGCCCGCGTCATGCACAGCTGGCCCAGCGAGGCCAGCACGCCCAGGGGCAGCAGCCACAACGCCGGTTTCCAGTGCCACTCGGAGACGCCGGCCACCAGCATGCCCAGGCCGCCGGCGACAGCCGAGCCGACCGCAAAATAAAACACCGTGCGGGTTTCGGGTTCGCCGACTCGTGCCAGCGCCATCACCTGCATGTAGGCAAAGGCGGCCAGCAGGCCGGACATCAGGCCGATCAGGCCGGCGAAGGCCTGGTTTTGCTCTATCGTCGGTCGCAGCATCATCACCACCCCAATGAAGCCGGTGATGACGGTCAGCACCAGCGGTCCCTGAGACGAGATGTTTCCTGCCGGGGCTTGGCCGCGCGCAGGCAGCAGCCCCATCAGCAGCGCGCCGCCGACCAGAAAGGTGGCGATCCAGACGCTGCTCATGTAGTTCAGCGTCATCGCGGTGGCTAGGGGCAGGTGGGCGATGGCGTAAAACCAGGCACCCAGCGAGATCACGCCGACCAGGCTGCGCCACATGTGCATGCCGGGATACCGGGTGGCCAGCGCCACGCCACGTGTGCGGGCCAGCGCCCACATGAAAACCATGCCCAGCAGGCCGCGGTAAAACACCAGCTCCGCGCTGTTGAAATGCTCCGACGCGAACTTGACGCAGACCGCCATGGTGGCAAAGAAGAAGGCGGCGGCCAACATCCAGAGGGCTTGCATGGCGGAGCTCGTTGTTAGAAGTAAAAAGTGATTGCAGCCCAGGCGGTTCCTGCGGTGGCAGCTATCGAATGAATAGCAGTGGCTGCATGGAGGGGCCGCGTCAAAGCATTTGCGTGGTCTTGCTGGCGCCCATCTCGCGGCGGTACCACTCGTGAAAGTGCTGCATGCCGTCTTCCATCGGGCTCTGGTAGGGGCCGAACTCGTTGTCGCCGCGTTGCATCAGGGCCTTGCGGCCGGCGTCCATGCTCAGGGCAATCTCGTCGTCTTCGACACAGGTCTCCATGTAGGCGGCCTGCTGCGCATCCATGAACTCGCGCTCGAAGGCGCAGATCTCCTCGGGGTAGAAAAACTCCACCACGTTCAGCGTCTTGTCCGGTCCCTGCGGGTGCAGGGTGCTGACCACCAGCGCGTGCGGATACCACTCGACCATCACGTTGGGGTAATAGGTCAGCCAGATCGCGCCGTACTTGGGCGGCACGCCCTTGCGGTACTGCAGCACCACGTCGTGCCATTTCTTGTAGACGTCGGTGCCCGGTTTGCCCAGCTTGTCGGAGACACCGACGGTTTGCACCGAGTAGTTCGGTGCCAGCTCCCAGCGCAGGTCGTCGGTGGTCACGAAGGCGCCCAGGCCGGGGTGGTAGGGGCCGACGTGGTAGTCCTCCAGATAGACCTCGATGAAGGTCTTCCAGTTGTAATTGCACTCGTGCAGTGTGATCCGGTCGAGCTGGTAACCCGAAAAATCGAGGTCGGGCATGGCGCCCAGCGGCGCCATGTCAGAGGCGATGTCGCGGCCGTTGTCTTCAAACACCAGGCCGTTCCAGCTGCTGGTCTGGTAACGGTTCAGGTTCAGGCAGGGGTCAACCTCGAAATGCGGCGCGCCTATCAGCTCGCCGGTGGTGTTGTAGGTCCAGCGGTGCAGCGGGCAGACGATGTTGCTGCCGGTGTTGCCGCGGCCCTGCAGCATGGTGGACTGGCGGTGCCGGCAGACATTGGAGATCAGCTCGACCCCGGTGGCATTGCGCACCAGAGCCCGGCCGCCGAGCTCCTGGGGCAGGGCGTAGTAGTCGCCCAGATTCGGCACGGAGAGCTCGTGCCCCACGTAACGCGGGCCGCGGGCAAACAGCTTTTGCTGCTCCCGCTGATACAGGCCGGCGTCAAAGTAGCTGGAAACGGGGAGCTGGCTGGTGGCCTGCAGGAGACGGAGGCTTAGATCAGACATGCAATTTCCGAAACAGGCAGTTTCGGGGGTGGATGAAGGGGCAGACAGCCCTGTAGGGCAGGCGGGGCGTCAGGGCGTGAAGCCTGTTGATTGTACCGTGCAGGTCCCGCTTTGTGCCGCAGCGCACCTCCCGTGCGGGTTCGCGTCACCCCATAAACAGGTGGCTTGCCGCGGGGACAATGCCGTCCGGCGGGAAAACGGCGCACAACGGCCTAAAATCAGTCCTCAACCAAATACCCATGGCCAAAACTTCCTCTTCCCCCGTCCCCGCCGCCCCCGCCAGTTACGAAGCTGCGCTGGAAGAACTCGAAACCCTGGTGGCCCGCCTCGAATCCGGCCAGTTGCCGCTGGACCAGTTGCTCACCGGCTACCAGCGCGGCGCCGAACTGCTCAAGTTCTGCCGCAGCAAGCTCGAGGCCGTGGAAAACCAGATCAAGGTGCTGGAAGGCAATGAGATCAAGCCCTGGAACCAAGAGTAAGCCCATTGACTGAACAAACACATTTTGTGCTGGGCGCCTGGAGCACCCGCCAACTCGCCGCCGTCGAGCAGGCATTGAGCCGCTGGGTGGCCCCCCCCGAACCCCGGCCCGCACCGGCCGGGCTCGGCGATGCCATGCGTTACGCGGTGCTCGATGGTGGCAAACGGCTGCGTCCGCTACTGGTCATGGCGGCCTGCGAGGCGGTGGACGGCAGTCCCGCTGCGGCGCTGCGCGTGGCCTGTGCGGTGGAACTGATTCACGCCTATTCGCTGGTGCACGATGACATGCCCTGCATGGACAACGATATCCTGCGGCGCGGCAAACCGACGGTGCATGTGAAATTCGGCCAGGCGCAGGCCTTGCTGGCAGGCGATGCGCTGCAGGCGCTGGCCTTCGAGTTGCTGACACCGGACGATGGCTCCATCGAGCCCGCGACGCAGGCGACCCTGTGCCGCATGCTGGCCCAAGCTGCGGGTTACCAGGGTATGGCCGGCGGGCAGGCCATCGACCTGGCCAGTGTCGGCAAGGCGCTGACCTCGGCTGAGCTGCATGACATGCACCGGCTCAAGACCGGCGCCCTGCTGCAGGCCAGCGTGCTGATGGGCGCCGTCTGCGGCGCTGCCCCGGCCATGGCACAAAGCGCGCTGTGCGACTACGGTGCCGCCGTGGGGCTGGCCTTCCAGGTGGTCGATGACATCCTGGACGTCACGGCCGATTCGGCCACGCTGGGCAAGACCGCGGGCAAGGACGCGGCCCAGGACAAGCCCACCTTTGTGTCGCTGATGGGCCTGCCGGCCTCGCGCAATTACGCGCAGGAGCTGCTGTCCCAGGCGCATCACAGCCTGAAGGCCAGCGAGCTCGGGAACACCGCCGCGCTCAGCGCGCTGGCCGACATGCTGGTCAACCGGACAACTTGAGCACAGACTCGAGAAAAAAAGCGACCGGCACTTCCAGGAAACGAGACATCAGAAACAAGACACCACGATGTACCCACTGCTAGAAACCATCAACAGCCCCGCCGACCTGCGCCTGCTGCCGCGTCCCCAGCTCAGGACGCTGGCCGACGAGTTGCGCGCCTATGTGCTGCACAGCGTGTCGCAGACCGGCGGCCACCTGAGCTCCAACCTGGGCACGGTCGAACTCACGGTGGCGCTGCACTATGTGTTCAACACGCCCGAGGACCGGCTGGTCTGGGACGTGGGCCACCAGACCTACCCGCACAAGATATTGACCGGCCGGCGCGAACGCATGGCCAGCCTGCGCCAGTTCGGCGGCCTCAGCGGCTTTCCGCGGCGCGATGAAAGCGAATACGACACCTTTGGCACCGCGCATTCATCGACCTCGATTTCTGCCGCCCTGGGCATGGCGATGGCGGCCAAACAAAAGGGGGAAGAGCGTCATGCGGTGGCCATCATCGGCGACGGCGCCATGAGCGCGGGCATGGCCTTCGAGGCGCTCAACAATGCCGGTGTCTGCGACTGCAATCTGCTGGTGATCCTCAACGACAACGACATGAGCATCAGCCCGCCGGTCGGCGCCCTCAACCGCTACCTGGCGCAGCTCATGAGCGGGCAGTTCTATGCCTCGGCCAAAAGCGTCGGCAAGCAGGTGCTCAAGGTCGCGCCGCCGCTGTTCGAGCTGGCCAAGCGGCTCGAGACCCATGCCAAGGGCATGGTGGTGCCGGCCACGCTGTTCGAGAATTTCGGCTTCAACTACATCGGCCCCATCGACGGCCACGACCTCGAGTCGCTGATCCCGACCCTGGAAAACATCAAACATCTGCAGGGCCCGCAGTTCCTGCATGTGGTGACCAAAAAAGGCCAGGGCTACAAGCTGGCCGAGGCCGACCCGGTGGCCTACCACGGCCCCGGCAAGTTCGATCCGGCCATGGGGCTGCAGAAATCCACCGCACCGGCGAAACAGACCTTCACCCAGGTGTTCGGCCACTGGCTGTGCGACATGGCTGAAAAGGACAGCCGGCTCGTCGGCATCACGCCGGCCATGCGCGAAGGCTCGGGCATGGTCGAGTTCCATCAGCGCTTCCCCGACCGTTATTACGACGTCGGCATCGCCGAGCAACACGCGGTCACGTTTGCCGCGGGCATGGCCTGCGAAGGCCTCAAGCCGGTGGTGGCGATTTATTCGACCTTTTTGCAGCGCGGTTATGACCAGCTGATCCACGATGTGGCGCTGCAAAATCTGCCCGTGGTGTTTGCACTCGACCGCGCCGGGCTGGTGGGGGCCGACGGCGCCACCCATGCGGGCGCCTATGACATCGCCTACCTGCGCTGCATCCCCAACATGAGTGTGGCCTGTCCGGCCGACGAGAACGAGTGCCGCATGCTGCTGAGCAGCGCGTATGAACAGAACCATCCGGTGGCCGTGCGTTACCCGCGCGGCGCCGGTGCCGGTGTGGCAACGCAGTCCCACCTGGAGGCCTTGCCCTTTGGCAAGGGTGAGCTGCGCCGCCAGGGCTCGGGCGTGGCGATTCTGGCCTTTGGCACCTTGCTGCATCCGGCTCTCGAAGCTGCCGAAAAACTCGGCGCGACGGTGGTCAACATGCGCTGGGCCAAGCCGCTCGACACCGAATTGCTGTTGCGGGTGGCGGCCAGCCATGAGGCCCTGGTCACGGTGGAAGAGGGCTCAATCATGGGTGGCGCCGGCAGTGCCGTGGCGGAAGCGCTGGCTGCTGCGGGCGTCGTCAAGCCCTTGCTGCACCTGGGCCTGCGCGACGAGTTCACCGAGCATGGCGACCCCGCCAGGCTGCTGGCCCTGCAGGGGCTGGACGCGGCAGGGATCGAACAGTCCATCGTCACGCGTTTTGGCGTCCTGCCTGCGCCGGCCCAACCGGCCAAGCGCACGCTCAAATCCGTGGCATGACAGCGTCCACGGAAAGCGGGGCCGGGCCATCGGTCATGCCCGATGTGCAGGGCCGGGCCGACCTGCGCCGCCTGCCGATCCAGCGCGTCGGCATCACCTCGCTGCGTTACCCCCTGAGTGTGGTGGTGGCGGGCAAGGTGCAGCCGACGGTGGGCACCTGGACACTCGATGTGGGCCTGCGCGCCGACCAGAAGGGCGCCCACATGTCGCGCCTGGTTGCCTGGCTGGACGCGTTGACGCTGCGCGGCGAGGCCCTGACGGCAGACTTGCTGTGCTCCGAAATCGAGAGCATGCTGCGCTTGCTGGAAGCCGACAGCGGGCACATTGAAGTGACGTTTCCGTTTTTCATCCGGAAGTCGGCGCCGATCAGCGGTCAGCAAAGCCTGATGGAGTACGACGGCGCCTGGCTGGCCCGGCGCCAGGACGGCGCGACCCGCATCAGCATGCAGGCCACGGTGCCGGTCAAGTCGTTGTGTCCCTGCTCCAAGGAGGTCAGCGATGACGGCGCGCACAACCAGCGTTCGCACATCAAGCTGCTCGTCCGGCTCACCGGGGCCATCGACTGGAGCGAACTGGTGCGTTTTGCCGAGGACAACGCGTCCTGCGAGCTCTGGGGTCTGCTCAAACGACCCGACGAAAAATGGGTGACCGAGCGGGCCTATGCCAACCCCAAGTTTGTCGAGGACCTGATTCGCGACGTGGCCTTGGCGCTCGATGCCGACGATCGCATCGCCGGCTACCGGGTAGCGGTCACCAACTTCGAATCGATCCACGCCCACGACGCCTATGCGGTGATCGAGCGCGGCATCGTTTGAACGCCTGCGCAAGCGCTTGCACCGCCGTTTTCATTCCTGATTTTCATTCCTGACAGTAGCCTGAAGACATGCGATGTGAGAGCTGTTTTGACGGGATAACCCCCAATGGTCAAGCCTTCCCGCTTTCTACAATAAGCATGCTAACAGTCAAGGCCGCATGGAGCGGCGCTGTACAAGAACCCACCGTTTTATCAACTCCCGGAGTCTTTTCAATGGATCGTCGTTCCCTCATCAAACATGCCGGTATCGCCGGTGTGCTTGCCGCTGGTGTTGCACCGGCCGTACACGCCCAGGCTGCCATCCGCTGGCGCCTCGCATCGAGCTTCCCCAAGTCGCTGGACACGGTGTTCGGCGGTGCAGAGACTTTCGCCAGAAAGGTCAACGAAATGAGCGGCGGGAAATTTGTCATTTCCACCCACGCGGCCGGCGAGTTGATGCCGGCTTTCGGCGTGGTCGATGGTGTGCAGAACGGCACGGTCGAGATGGCCCACACCGCCGCCTACTATTTCTTCGGCAAGGACGACGCTTTCACGCTGAGCTGCTCGATTCCCTTTGGTCTGAACAGCCGTCAGATGACTGCCTGGATGTTCGAGGGCAATGGCCTGAAGCTGACGCGCGAGTTCTACGCCAAGTACAACATCATGAACTTCCCGGGCGGCAACACCGGCGCGCAAATGGGCGGCTGGTATCGCAAGGAAATCAAGTCGGTCGCCGACATGAAGGGCCTGAAATTCCGCGTCGGCGGTT
The DNA here is from genome assembly GCF_002278925.1 of Polaromonas sp. 39-63-25. Taxonomy (GTDB): domain Bacteria; phylum Pseudomonadota; class Gammaproteobacteria; order Burkholderiales; family Burkholderiaceae_C; genus Polaromonas. The sequence continues at coordinate 10,619 of NZ_NCJH01000002.1, read as the reverse complement.
TTGCCGGCAAGGTACTCGAGCGTATGGGCGTGGTGCCGCAGAACATTCCGGCCGGCGAGATCTACCAGGCGCTCGAAAAAGGCACGCTGGACGCTGCCGAGTGGATTGGGCCCTATGACGACCAGAAGCTGGGTTTCAACAAGGTGGCACCTTACTACTACTACCCCGCATGGTGGGAAGGTGGTCCGCAGCTGGAGTTCTTCATCAACACCAAGGCGTACGAAGCCCTGTCGCCCGAAAACAAGGCGATTGTGACTGCGGCGTCTGCCTACGCCCACACTGAATTGCAGGCCAAGTACGACGCCAAAAACCCGACGGCCCTGAAGCAGTTGGTGGCCTCGAAAACCAAGGTCCTGCCCTTCCCCAAGGACATCATGGACCGTGCCTACAAGGAGTCCATGGCCCTGTACGCCGAAATCAGCGCCAGGAATCCGGCCTGGAAAAAAATCTACGATGATTTCTCCAGCTTCCGGCGCGACCAGAATCTGTGGTTCCGTTTCACCGAAGCGCGTTTCGACAGCTTCATGCAGTCGCAGAAACTGTAAGCCGCCACGGCCGGCCAGACAGGGCGCCACTCCCCTTGCGAGGGGAGGGGGCGCCCTGTTGCGTTTCTCCATCAGGTGAAGCCCTGAGGGGGTAACTCCCAATAGTTATAGATTGACCTCCTCCTAGACTCGCGGGGTGTCAGTAATCCTTTTAATCTATCTATAACTGAGGAGTTTGCTCATGGATCGTCGTTCTCTTATCAAAAATGCCGGTATTGCCGGTGTCCTGGCTGCTGGCGTTGCGCCAGCCGTCCAGGCCCAGGGTGCAGCCATCCGCTGGCGCCTGGCATCGAGCTTCCCCAAATCGCTGGACACCATTTTTGGCGGCGCAGAGACCTTTGCCAAAAAAGTCGGCGAAATGAGCGGCGGCAAATTCACCATTTCGACCCATGCCGCCGGCGAGTTGATGCCTGCATTCGGCGTGGTCGATGGTGTGCAGAATGGCACCGTGGAGTGCTGCCACACGGCGCCCTACTACTTCTTCGGCAAGGACGAGACCTTTGCCCTCGGTTGTGCCATCCCCTTCGGCCTGAACAGCCGCCAGATGACCGCCTGGATGTACGAGGGCAACGGCATGAAGCTGATGCGTGAGTTCTATGCCAAGTACAACATCGTGAATTTCCCGGCTGGCAACACGGGTTGCCAGATGGGCGGCTGGTACCGCAAGGAGATCAAGTCGGTCAAGGACATGAAGGGCCTGAAGATGCGCATCGGCGGCTTCGGCGGCAAGGTGCTCGAACGCATGGGCTCCGTGCCGCAGAACATCCCCGGCGGCGAGATTTACCAGGCGCTGGAAAAAGGCACGATTGATGCAGCCGAGTGGGTCGGTCCTTACGACGACCAGAAGCTGGGCTTCAACAAGGTCGCTCCGTTCTATTACTACCCCGGCTGGTGGGAGGGTGGTCCGCAGCTCGACGTGTTTGTCAACAACAAGGCTTACGACGGCCTGTCTGCGGAGAACAAGGCGATTGTCGAGGCAGCTGCTTCTTACGCTCACGTCGAGATGCAAGCCAAGTACGATGCCAAGAACCCGACCGCGCTCAAGCAACTGGTGGGCAGCAAGACCAAGGTCCTGCCTTTCCCCAAGGACGTGCTGGACCTGGCCTTCAAGGAGTCCATGGCCTTGTATTCCGAAATCAGTGCACGGAACCCGGCCTGGAAAAAAGTGTACGACGACTACGCCAACTTCCGCCGCGACCAGAACCTCTGGTTCCGCTTCACCGAAGCACGCTTCGACAATTTCATGCAATCCCAGAAGCTGTAATCGCTTCCAGGTTTGCTGTCCAAAGCCCCGCTCTGCGGGGCTTTTTTTTGCGGCCTGAGTTGTCCAGCTTGTGTGCCGGCGTTCGGCACTGGGCCCGAGGTCCGCCACCCTCTCGGCGCGTGATGGCCTCAGGCTGGACGCCGGGGCTGGGCGAAGCAGGTCAGATTGTCCTGCAAGCGTCTGCGGTCATCACGGCCGCCTGCGGGTGGCATGCCAAAAAAAAGCCCCGGCATGCCGGGGCTTGGTGTGTGGCGCGCCCGTCAAGGGGGCGCGCCTGGCCCTGCGGCCTATTTTTTCTTGTCCTTGGCCATGGCGTCCTGCATGGCTTTCATCGGGTCGTCGTCAGCGAGCCTTTGCTCGGCGTCAGCTTCAGCGGCGCTACCCGGGACAGGTACGGCTTCCACCGGTTCTTCCTGAACCTGCAGGATGACCTTGTCGAGATCGATTTTTTCAACCTTGTCGAGACCGCTGGAGACAATGCCCGGGAAGGCAATGATCAGGCCGACCATGACGACCTGGATCAGCACAAAGGGCACGGCGCCCCAGTAGATCTGCATGGTGGTGACCGGCTGGATCAGCTTCTTCGTGACCTTGTCGGTGTATTCCTTGATGGGCGCGACGCTGCGCAGGTAGAACAGCGCAAAACCGAAGGGCGGGTGCATGAAGGAAGTCTGCATGTTCACAGCCAGCAGCACACCGAACCAGATCAGGTCGATGCCCAGTTTTTCGGCCACTGGTGCCAGCAGCGGCACCACGATGAAAGACAGCTCGAAGAAGTCCAGGAAGAAGGCCAGGAAGAAGATCAGCACGTTGACCACGATCAGGAAGCCGACCTGGCCGCCGGGCAGGCCGCTGAGCAGGTGCTCGACCCATTTCGGTCCGTCCACGCCCTGGAACACCAGGCTGAAAATGGTCGAACCGATCAGGATGAAGACCACAAAACATGACAGCTTGGTGGTGGTATTGAGCGCCTGTTTGAGCAGCGAGAAGTTCAGGCGACGACGCGCAAACGCCATGATCAGCGCGCCCATCGCCCCCATGGCACCGCCTTCGGTGGGCGTGGCGATGCCGAGGAAAATCGTGCCCAGCACCAGGAAAATCAGCAGCAGGGGCGGGATCAGCACAAAGGTCACACGCTCGGCCATGCGCGACAGCAGGCCCAGGCGGGTGACCTTGTTGACCACGGCGATCACGAAGGCCAGGATCACACCCAGGCACATGGACACCACGATGGTTTCATCGAGCGGCACCGAGGTGACGGTTTCGCCTTTCCACCAGGTCTGCACCTCGGCGTAGTGTTTGGCAAAGTAGACGGCGCTGCCCGCAGAGGCGATGGTCAGCAGCAGCAGTGACAGCAGGCCGGCCTTGCCGTTGTCCTCGCGGATGGTGCGCGCTTCGGCCGGCAGGGCGGGGACCCACTGCGGCTTGAAGAAGGCCAGAACAAACACATAGCCAACATACATGCCGGTCAGGATGAAGCCGGGCACGAAGGCGCCCTTGTACATGTCGCCGACGCTGCGGCCCAGCTGGTCGGCCAGGATGATCAGCACCAGCGAGGGCGGGATGATTTGCGCCAGGGTGCCCGAGGCGGCAATCACCCCCGAGGCGATACGCCGGTCATAACCGTAGCGCAGCATGATGGGCAGTGAAATCAGGCCCATGGAGATCACCGAAGCGGCCACCACGCCGGTGGTCGCCGCCAGCAGGGCGCCGACCAGGATCACCGCAATGGCCAGGCCGCCGCGCAGCGGACCGAAGAGCTGGCCGATGGTGTCCAGCAGGTCCTCGGCCATGCCGCTGCGCTCCAGCACCAGGCCCATCAGCGTGAAAAACGGGATGGCCAGCAAGGTGTCGTTCTGCATGATGCCGAACAGCCGCAGCGGCAGGGCCTGCATCAGGGCTTCTGGCAAGACGCCGAGTTCAACACCCACAAAGCCGAAAAACAGGCCGCAGGCGCCGAGGCTGAAGGTCACCGGAAAGCCCATCAGCAGGAATACGATCAGCCCCATGAACATGATGGGGGCGAGGTTGGCGATAAAAAATTCCATGATGATGTTCCCGATCAGCCGGCGCTGGTTTTGGATTCGGCGAGGCGGCGTATCGCCTCGGCCAGCTCTTCTTCGGCGGTCTTCTCGACCTTCTTGGCGGTCGGGTCTTCGATCAGGCCCTTCAGGAAAGCAATGCGCTTGATCAGCTCGGACCAGCCCTGCAGCAGCAGCAGGCCAAAACCCAGCGGAATCATGGCGTACACCGGCCAGCGGATCAGCCCGCCAGCATTGGCCGAGACTTCCCCGGAGCGGTAGCCCTGCAGGAAAAACGGAATGCCGTAGTACAGGATGGTCAGGCACACAGGCGTCAGGAAAACAGAAAAACCGATGATGTCGATCCAGATCTGCCCGCGTTTGGACAGCTTGCTGGAGACCACGTCGATCTTGACGTGTTCGCCGTGGAGCAGGGTGTAGCCCGCGGCGAGCAGGAAGGCGGCGGCAAACAGGTACCACTGCACTTCGAGGTAGGCGTTCGAACTCATGTTGAAGGCCTTGCGGATCACGGCATTGACCGCGCTGATGACAGTGGAGGCAAGGATCAGCCAGATCACGTATTTGCCGATCTGGGCATTGACCCAGTCCACGGCATTGGAAAACTTCAGTAAGGCGCGCATTTTGTCTCCAGGAAAAAAGAACCCACGCATAAAAATCATCCGGCAGGCCTTCTGGTGGAGGGCGTGCCGGATACTGGTTGGCGCGGATGGGATTCTATAGAGGACTATAGAAGCCAAGCTGACAGCTTCGTGACGGTGTTATCCCGTAGCGAAGGGCGTTTGGCGCGGCGGATTCGACCCCAAAAAGGTGCGTCGTGCGGCGGGCAGGCCGGGTTCAGACGACCTGTACGCCGCTGCCCTCCAGCATGCGGCCTATGACGCGGGCGTCCGAAAACCCCTGGCCGTGGAAGCAGGCCAGAACCTCGTTGGCGATCTCCGGTGCGCAGGACACCAGCAGCCCGCCGCTGGTTTGCGGGTCGGACAGCAGGGCCTGCTGCGCCGCACCCAGGTTCGCCGGCAGTTGCACTTCATGGCCATAAGCGGCCCAGTTGCGGCCGGAGGCACCCGTGACCATGCCGCGTCCTGCCAGATCCAGCACGTCTGGCAGCAGCGGAATGCTGTCCATCTGCAACTCCATCTTCAGGTTCGCGCCGCGCGCCAGCTCCAGCCCATGGCCAAGCAGTCCGAATCCGGTGATGTCGGTCAGGGCATGGACACCCTCCATTGCTGCCAGGGCGATGCCTGGTTTGTTGAGCTGGGTGGTGACGGCAATCATGCGGGCATACCCCTGGGCGTCGAGCGCTTCTTTCTTGAGCGCCGCCGACAGGATGCCGACGCCCAGCGGCTTGCCCAGGATCAGCACATCGCCGGCGCGGGCGCCCGAATTTTTCTTGACCCGCGAGGGATGGACCAGGCCCATCACCACCAGGCCGTAAATCGGCTCGACCGAATCAATCGTGTGGCCGCCGGCAATCGGAATGCCGGCGTCGCGGCAGACATCCTGGCCGCCGCGCAGGATGGCGCCTATGGTTTCCAGCGGCAGTACGTTGATCGGCATGCCCACCAGTCCCAGTGCCATGATGGGTGTGCCGCCCATGGCGTAGACGTCGCTGATCGCGTTGGTCGCGGCGATGCGGCCGAAGTCGTAGGGATCGTCCACGATGGGCATGAAGAAGTCGGTGGTGGCAATCAGCGCCTGCTCGTCGTTGAGCTGGTAGACCGCGGCATCGTCCGCGGTTTCGATGCCGACCAGCAGTTGCGGCGGGATGTTGAGGCCGGGCATGTTGCTGGAGTTCTTGAGGATTTCACTGAGCACGCCCGGGGCGATCTTGCAGCCGCAGCCGCCGCCATGGGACAGGCTGGTCAGGCGGGGAGGGGCGACAGGTGTGAGTGGGACGGGTGCGTTCATGGGGAGGGTTTCCTGGGCGGTGCGGCAGACAGTGCGCTGAGCACCAAGTTTAAGACAAGGCGCTTTTCCGCATCGGGGTCGAACAGGTGGGCCCGCTCGCTGCATTGTTTTTCGAGCAGGGCCAGAAAACCTGCATCGGTGGCGCAGCGCAGCAGGAGCGCCGCCAGCGCAGCGTCGTCACCCACGGGAAAGTAACCCGCATAAGCGGCGCCCAGCATGCCGATGTTGCCGCTGATCCGCGAGGCCAGCACCGGTGTGCCGGACTGGACGGCCTGCAAAATGACCTGGGCGCCGCCTTCCATGCGTGAGCTGTTGACCAGCACATGGGCGCGCTTGATGTGCTGGCGGGTCTGGGCCTGGGGCAGGCCGCCCAGCCAGCGGTAGCCGGGGACGCTGGCCTGCGCTGTCCGCACGGCCAGCGCGAGATCCGGTGTGAGTGCGTCCCCGATGTGGTCGAACAGCAGGCGCACCGGCGGGCGTGAGCTTCCCGGGGCCAGCCGTGCTGCCGCCCGCATCCAGGTCAGCGGGTCTTTTTCTTCCCGCAGGTGGCCAACCATCAGGGCGCGAAAGTGCCGCACGGGTTTGACGGCAGGCTTCAAGGCGCGGGCCGACTGGTAAATCACGCGGGCCTTGTGGCGCAGGGTGGCGGGCAGCGCCTGCAGGCCGGCCTCCTGCAGCACCACCAGGTGGGTGGCCAGCGCCAGCGATTGCTGCGCACTGGCGTCCGCAAGGATGTCGCGGTACAGGTCGGTGCCCGTCAAAACGAGGATCAGCGGTTTGCCGGGGCACTGCCGCGCCCAGGCTTCGATGGAGGGCGCCGAGCGGCGCGCATGCAGCGCGATCAGGGCATCGGCCGGGGACGTGGCCGGATGGGGAGATTCAGGCCACTGCGCCCCCAGCGTGGTGGCACAGTGGCCGGCCAGGCATTGCGCCCAGCGCCTGGCTGTGTGCCAGTTGCCATTGTTGGCATCGGCCAGGGCCGGACTGACCAGCACCACGGTTTTTGTTTTGGACACGCTACCCATGAACCACCTTGTTTCGCGAGCCGGAGAGCTCCCCGCAACAAGGTTAACAGGCCTCAGGCCGGCCCGCCTTCGGCATCCCTGTCGGCCTTGAGCTCGCCCTTGATCGCGTCATAGACAAACACTTTTTTGGCCAGGGCCGGCTGGTAGTTGAGCATGTCGATCAGGAAGCTCAGGGCGCCGAGGTTGTTGCCGAGGCAGTCAAACGTTCCGGCCGCGCGAAGCTGCTGTTCGTCAGTATCGGCCTGCAGCATGTGGTCGACGAGTTCGCGCATGTGCACCACCGCCAGCGCGGCCTGGTCCAGCCCCAGCAGGGACAACACACCGCGCATCTGTGCCAGTTCCCTGGGCACCGCACTCAACACCGTCTTGTCCTGGGGTGCGCGGGAAAAGTTGTCCAGCGATTTTTCCAGACCGCCTAGCGTGACCCGCAGTTCTCCCACCAGGCTGGCCATGGTCTGTTTGTCGCTGACACGCCGGTAAAGCTCTTCCATCCAGGGCTCCAGGGGCTGCGACGGCCCGCCGGCCTGGGCCGCGTCCAGCCGTTCGGCGAGCCGGGCCGTGCGGGCCGTGAGCTGGGGGTCGCTGGGGTCGAGGTCGTCAAAAGCGGCTTCGAGGTACAACACGGCCGTCGCCACTTCCAGCGCCAGTTCGGGGCCGGGCACCTGGCCTGAGCGTGCCGTCGTGTCGATCACCCGTGCCAGCACGCGCGCCAGCGGCTCGCTGGGCGGGTGCAGCTTGACCAGCGAGTCCGTCACCAGGCTGAACTGGTCGTTCATGGTCTTGAACCGGGTGAGGTCGCCCGAGGTCACCCATGACCAGATGTCCTTGGCCGAACTGATCCGCTTGCGGGCCTGCGCGATCAGCGCCGGGGCAAAGCGACCGAACTGGATGGCCTCGTAGTCGATGGGCTCGAAGCGGTCCAGGCCATAACTGGCACGCACCGCCGACAGCACCGGCGCATCCGTGGCGCTTCTGGGCACCGCCTGGGTACAGAGAAACAGCAAATCCTGCGCGAGCCTGTCCGACGCATGGGCATTGCCCTTTGCCAGGGCCGCATACTGCAGCAGGATGCGCAAAATGGCTCTTTTGGCATACACATCGACTTTCAGCAGGCCCTTGGCCAGGGCTTCAAAAAAGCCGGCAGCCAGTTTCCAGAAGGCCCGGGGTTCACTGTCTGTTTCCGCCTGCGCGAAACCCAGGCACATGTCGCAGAGCTGTTGCGCCGCCTCGGGATGGCTGTTCCGCACGAGTTTCAGGGTCCACCGGTCCAGCAGCTCCCGGCTGGCGTCGCCGTAGGGCAGGGGATCGGCGCCGGACGCCAGCTCCGGCTCAATCCAGCGCCACTCGAATGCCCAGAGGTCGGCCGGATGGATGCGGTCCGCGCCGACCAGGCCCTGGACATCACGGTACTGGGGAAACAGCGACACGGCCGAGGCTGGTTTGCCCGCAAGCACATCTTCGAGGTAAGCGGTCAGGGCGAAACCGGCCAGTTCGACCTTGTTGGCGGCCTCCGGGGTGCATTGACCGGGCGTCTGGACAAACTTCTGCACCGCGGCCTCCATCGCGCGCAGCACCAGTGCCGGCGCACTCATGCCGACCATCTCCAGGGCACCGACCGCCTGGTGCAGCTGCTGGCGGGCGAGGCGCAACTGGCTCGCATCGAGCGCGGCAAGCTCGGCGCCCTGCGCCACCTCGGCATCCCGCACAAAACGTTTCAGCGCCTTGCTCGAACTGTCCAGTGATTTGCCAAGTTCATCGAGCACCCAGGCCAGGGGACTCATGTCCATGATGCTCAGGTCGAGATCTTCGGAAGAGGCATTCAGCTCGGTGGATGGCATAAATGGCGGCCCGGTTGATGAAGGGTGCTCACGCTCGAAACCCAAAGAGGCGACCAGCGAGCTGGAAAAACTAGCGGAGTCTATCCCGGCCGAGCCGATCTGGCGATGGTCGGGGGAGGGCGGAGTGACAACCGGTCGCATGAGCCGGTTGACTGGTTGACTCCGGCCCCTCTCCCGTCGGGGTTTTTTACGGGCGACACGGGCAGATCGACGCCGCCCCGGGCAGACGCCCGTCTGCTATTCTGGGTTCCCCCATGCGCGGTGCGCCACTTGCCAGGGTTGGCATGCTGCAGCCGGCTTACCAGGACGACGGTTTTGGCTTCAGATCCGCTACCCCCTTCATCACCCCATTCCTCTGCTGCCCACGAGGCCGGCCTGATTGATTCGCCCCTGATACGCAGCGCCGGACGGGATGCGCTGTCGCTGGCCCTGATGGATGCGCGCAACCATACCTTGCACCTGTTCGGCCAGTACCAGCAGGCGCTGGAGGCCGTCAACTTTGTGGTTCCTGAGTTGACGGTCCTCAATCCGCCGCTCTGGGAGCTCGGGCATGTTGGCTGGTTCCAGGAGTGGTGGATCGGGCGCAACATGCAGCGCGCCCGGGGAGCCCGCTGCGAGCCCGCGCATGCGCGGCTGGCCTCCATCGAACCGGGTGCCGACCGCTGGTGGGACTCGGGCAACGTGCCGCATCACCAGCGCTGGACGCTGGATCTTCCTCCGGTCGCGGCTTGCCGTGCCTATTTGCTCGACACGCTCGAAAGCACGCTGGAGCTGCTGGAAAAAACCGGGGAGGACGACGACGCGCTCTATTTTTTCCGCCTCTGCCTGTTCCACGAGGACATGCATGCCGAAGCCCTGAGCTACACGGCGCAGACTTTGGGCCTGACCCTCGACAAGGCGCTGCTGCAAGCCTTCACGCCGCCCACCATGGCCCTGCGCGAGCCGCTGTTGGTGCCGGCCACCGTCTGGATGCTCGGCAGCGCCGCAGCGCCGGGATTCGTGTTCGACAACGAGCTGGCCCAGCACGAGGTCAACGTTCCCGAGTTCGAGATCGACGCCCAGCCGGTGAGCTGGGCGCAGTTTGTGGAGTTTGTCGATGACGGCGGCTACGACCAGCCCGAGTTCTGGCAGAGCGAAGGCTGGGACTGGCTGCAGGCCACGGCGAGCAGTGAAGGACGGCGCGGCCCGCGTTATGTCGAGCAGATCGGTGTGGCCAGCGGCGCGGTGATGCAGACCCGCTTTGGCAAGCCGATGCGCATGCTGGGCAACCAGCCGGCCATGCACATGAGCTGGTGGGAAGCCGACGCCTGGTGCCGTTGGGCCGGGCGCCGCCTGCCGGCCGAGGTCGAGTGGGAGGTGGCGGCGCACACGGCCGCGCGGCGAGGTTTTCGCTGGGGCGATGTGTGGGAGTGGACGGGCAGCACCTTCCGGCCCTATCCGGGTTTCGAGCCGCACCCGTATGCCGATTATTCGCAGCCCTGGTTCGGCACGCACAAGGTGTTGCGCGGCGGTTCTTTCGCGACCCGCGCCCGTATGAAGTCTCCGAAGTACCGCAACTTCTACCGGCCCGAGCGGGACGACATCTTTTGCGGGTTTCGGTCCTGCGCTCTGTAGTGCTATCTGTTTGATAGCTGGTAACGCTTTCTGTGTAAGGGTTGGAGGTGTATTTCATGCTAAATCCGGCGTCACGCTGCGCCTGAGGTCTGTTCTGGACAGTAGGAGCGACTCCCCACTCCCACCCCTAACCCCTGCCCTCGCCCCGCTGGGCGATGGAGGGGGACTTCATTTGGCAAGGTGTGCTGCACTCGCGTGCAAACATGACGGCCGCTTGAGTCCGCCATGACGCGCTGCGCGCGTCATGGCTCCCCGTATCTGCATTCGCTCCCGTTTTCTTGCCCCACCCGTCGGGCTGGGCCGAGGAGCGCAGGCAAAAGCGGATCAGGGCTCGCGATTGTCTGAGCCGAAGGCGAGTTCGAGCGAGACCCCGCTTTTGTCGA
>NZ_NCJH01000026.1 GCF_002278925.1 Polaromonas sp. 39-63-25 | reverse complement strand
ACAGGAAAAGCAATGAAATCAACGATCTACCCACACCACCCCCGCGCCAACGCTGGGTTTGCGTACCGCCAGTTATTGCACTGAAAACGAGGGGACCCCTGCAGGCGGTCCCGCTCCTGGGCCATCGCGCCGCGCTGGGCATTCACGTCGCGCGCCTGCGCGTCGAAGCCTTCGATGATCTGTGCGATCCGTAAGAGGGCTTGCCAGGCGCGCTGGTCCCCATTCACCCCGCCGCCGAGCCAATTGCCCGCCGACGTGGGAGGCAGCAGTGGCAGGCCCGCGGCCTGCGATTCGGCAGGACAAGCGACCCCAGCCGCCGCCACCACGCGGCGCATTTCGTCACACAGCGCTCGGACCGCCTCGCTCAACTGCGTCCGATGCCCGGCCTCCTGCTGCTGCAGGACGGCCAGTTGCGCGAGCTGCTCCAGGCCCATTCGCGCCCTGGCGAACGGGTCCTGCGCCACGGCGGCCAGTTCGGTTCCACATGCCGGACACGCGGTCGCCCCGTCCGCCAACGCTTGCACGGCCTCGTAGAGCTTCGCGTACGACACCTCGCCGGCGCGGGCCGCGAGTTGCGCGGAAGACGCTTGCCACAGTCCCTGGACGCGGTAGGCCTCTGCCAGCAACGCTTGCAGGCGGGCCTGGGTCACCTCGTGAATGGCAGGCGGGTTGGCGTCCAGCTGAGCCTGGACATACGGTAGCCGTCCTTGCTGCTGCGGCGTACCCAGCAGCCAGTCCACGCAGGTTTGATAGGTCGCGCCAGGTGACATGCGCTGCGCCAAAGCTTGTTCCAGGCCCTCGACCGCTGCGATCTTCTGCGGGTAGGCGGCGATGGTCTGTTCGGAGTTCGCCAACTGCAGGCGACGCTGCGCCAGCTGCGCCGCCTGCACGCCGGCAAGCATCAGGTCCTGATCGAGCGAGGGGTTGAAGCCGCGCACGAACTCGCTGAACTGGTCCACGCCGAACAGGGTGGCGATGAGCTGGCGCTGATCGCTCGGGGTCCGCGCGGCGATTCGGGCGAAATCGTCGAGGCGGTTCTTCTCGATGAAGCAGAAGCGATACTCAGCTTCGTCGGGCTGGACGGCCTGCGCCTCGCCCGCCGCCGTAGACGACAGGACTGGCACGATGTGGCGGCGCAGGCGAGCGTTGTTGCAGTACGTCCGCTGGTCGACCCGCTTGGCCTGCGCTTCGCTGATCGAACCGAGCATCGCCACTTCCAAGGCTTCGCAGAAGCTGCTCTTGCCGGTGCCGTTGGCACCGTAGACCAAGGTGATGTCATGGCTGAGGTCGAACGTCTCCTGCCGCATGAATCCTCGAAACGGCCCGACTTCGAGCTGGTGCAGTCGCCCGAGCGCCGGCCCGTTTTCGGGGCCGCGCGCGTCCCCGTCGTAGGCGACAGGCATCTGCGCCAGATGCGCGATGGCCAGCGGCGCCAAGCGCGTGGAGCGCCCCCGGCGTGCAGCACCGACCTCGGCCAGTGGCTGCAGGTGATCGAGCACCAGGTGCGCCAGCCGGCGCACGTCGTCGTGCACGTGCCGCTGCGTCAAGTGCGCCAGGAACCGGTGGTACTCCGAACGTATGCTTGCCACAGCGACCCCTCACTTGGTCAACCACTGACCGTAAGCCTCCACATCGATCATGGGGACCGTTCCACTGAACTGAAGCTGCGCGATCAGCTTGAAAAGAAACGCGGTCGCCGGCTTGTTTTCGTTGGTGTAGCTGTACGCGCCGCTGGCTTGGTCATAGAAAAAGTGCCCGTGGGCGGCAACGCATCCGATGTCCAGACGCCCCTCGGTGAGGTTTGCGTTCAGCGCCTTGTCCATGGATGGGCCCAATGCAGGACTCCATTCGCTCTCGAAGGTGAGCAAGCCACCCAGAATCGGAATCAACGGCTTCGCTGGGTAGGTCCCGCCAGCGTGCGGGATCGGCAGGCTCGTGCGGTGCAGCCTGCGCACACTGGCGACCTTCTCCTGGGCATAGGCCACAAGCCCCGCGTCAGCCGTCTGCTTGGCCTCGAACACGGCGTACACGCTTTCGGCTGGAATGATCGTCTCGTTCTCGTAGGTGAAGATAAAAGGCGAATATTGCCGATCAAACACCACCACATCGATCTGCTGGCTGAAGTTCCCCAGGCTGTCCACCACATGCGCCTTCGCCGCCTGGTACCGTTTGGGCAGATAGGTATCCAGCATGTCGATCCAGACGTTCTCGCTCGCATCCCCCTTCGTACCCGGGTGACCGAAGGTCTTGCGTACTACGGACAAGCGCTGCTGGATGTCTTCATGCAGGGACGACAGGAGCTGGGAAAGCGACCACTGGGACATGCTGTACCTCGATGGGACGTGTATGGAAGCCGATGGAATCAGGACAGTGGGAACTTGGGGCCAAACAGTGCGCGCCAGGCGCGAAGCGCTTCGATATTGCGACCACGACGCGCGTGGTCGATGGCGATGCTTGCGTCCTGGCTCGCCTGGAACAGCAGCTGCTGCGCGCGCTGCTTGCGCGCGGCATCCATATCGTTGCTGATCGCCGGGCCAAGTCCGGCGGGATCCGGCCACTCGTCATGAACACGATCGGCAAGCGTGGCAAAGAACGACTGGATCTCGCGATCGAACGATCCTCCCCAGCCGCCGTAAAGACACTCAAGGGCCATTACCTCGATCAGGAACGAGGGCTTCACCGGCTTCTGATCGCCGTGCTTGGGATTGTTGTTCCAGTACTTCACCATGCGCACGAGACCTTTCCACTCATTGCCATAGGCTTGGTGCGCTGCGGTCGCCTTGTCCTTATGGATCTCCGGGTCCGTCTTGATCCACTTTCCGGACGCCGTATCGGGGATCTCATACTGGTCGCCGGTGTCGAATGCGGGCACCGCATCCACGCTGACCACCCGGTAGTCCGTGTTGTCCTCCGCGTCGATGTGAACACCGAAATCCACGTTGATCGAGCGCGCCTGTTTGCGCACGGCCGCCGAACCGTATTTCTCCACCAATGCAGAGTGGAAATCATCCAGCACTACCGATGCGGCCTTGCCGTGGTAATGCTTCTCCGAGTCCTTCAGCACGAAGAAGATGTCGATATCCTTGAGCGGCTTCGTCTTCGTGTATCGAGCATAGGACCCGGTCAGGAAGCTGCGCGCAATGCCGAACTTGGTCTGCAGGTAGTCCCGCACTTCGTTCTGGCGTTGCGAGGCATTCTTCTGTTCGCGTTCGTTGAGTTCCAGACGCGACTTGAACTTGCGAAAAGCTTCATCGATCGACAGCATCAGCGTTGCCTCCAATATCCGGCCTGACCCGCCAGGCCGCTGTGTTCGACAGTCGAGCCTAGGCTCTGCTTGACCATTCCATCCGTCGAGCGATAACTTCCTTTGCTCCACCCCTCCACATCAGGCCGCCCTGGCTTTGTATCGAGCATTAACTTGTACTTGGCCTGCGATGGCAGCAGCCCAGCTTTCTTGATCGCGTACTTCAACTGCTCGGTATCTGTCCAGAAGCTGCCGTCGCCATCGGACCACCCATACACGATGTCGATATCCCATCGGGTCACGAGTTTGTCGGTTGCCGGGTTGTAGATCTCCAGAATCACCTTGCGCAGATCACCGGTCCCGAGCCACGTCTTGATGGCTCGGGTATTGCTCTCCCAGCGATCCGCGAAGTGCTCGGGGTCCAGCCCACTGAGCAGGATGATGTCTTTCAAGCTCTTGAGGATGTTGTCGGTCACATAGGTAACCGAGTGCGTGTACGAGTAGGTGGCGACGGTGCTCATGACTTGAGGAAACCTCCGAGGTCGAGCGACAGCGCTTGTCCAGCATCGGCCTGCGCCTGCGTGGCAATTCCTTGGCTCAAGTCCCGTGCAATGATGCGAGAACTGTGCTTTTTGAGCGCGGTTTGCACCCAGCCGAGCTGCTCCTTCGGACACGGCAGCGAGACTCCCCAGTCTCCCTTCAACGGCTCGAACCCCAAGACTTCTTCGTTGGCATCATCACCATCGATCGCGTCTTCGTCGAAGAGGCAGTAGATCCTGGTCCGTGGTCCATCGCATGTCGCAACGATGGGCGCGCTCTTGGGTGCCTGGTCGGCGATCAAGCTGGCGGCCACGCCCGCCACGGCCCTGAGTTCAGAGCGAGCCGTGCCGTCCTTGCCCTGAGTGAGCAGTTCGACAATGGCATCCCACGTCTGCAACGCATCGCGGTGCGGCGAGCTGCGAAACGTCCGGCTGACAACGGTGGTCATTTTTGCTTCCCTCCTTGAAGGCGCATTTGCGTTGCCTGTCGTATCGCACTGCGCAGGTGCTCTACGGAAAGCTTGTTCGGATCGATAGCCACTTGCGGGTCGGCCGCGAGGGCGTTGGCTACGACCTTGCGAATGGCCCGACCATCCAATCCGACGCACTCGCCAGCGCACGCGTCGAACTGGTGAGCCGAGGAAAGCTTGCCAATCCCCGGAAATGTCTTTGCCAGGCCATTCAGGCAGTCCACCAGGATCTGCTTGCAGGCATCCTTGCCGGGCAGTGGCACCTCCATCACCATGTCGCAACGAGATAGGAAGGCACTGTCGACGGCCTGTGGGAAGTTGCTGGTGGCCACGAACAGCAGATGCGGGTTGCGTTCGGCCAACATGTCCAACTGCACCAACACCGCGTCGGTGGCCCGGTGCACATCAACCGGGTTGGCTTCCAGGCTGAGCTTGGCTCGATCAGCCGCAAGCGTTTCGACCTCGTCCAGAAGGACGATCGTCGGGCCCGCCGCTGCGGATTCTGCGATCGATTGCGAGAACAGGTCTGCCACGGCGCGTTGAGTCTTTCCCATTGCAGAGCTCGTCAGCGTGTGAGGCTCTACTTCCAGCAATCGAAACTTCGCAGAAGAAAAAGATTCGGCCACACGATGCGCCAAGCCCCGTGCCAAGGAGGTCTTCCCAGTCCCCGGCGGGCCGACCAACAAGATCACGCCGTGCAGGGGGAGTACCGTGCGCTCCACCTTGGGGCGCACCGTGAAGTTGACGATCGCCTGTGACAGCAACTGCTTCTTGAGAGCTTCGTCCATGACGATGGAATCCCACAGGGCGCCCAGCGACGTGTCCGGCAGCTTCCAGCTTCGATGGATGCCTTTCGGCAAAGTGGCGTCTGATGAAGGATTCTTGGTCATCCGTGGCTCTCGGCGGGTCAGAGAATGGTGCGATAGGTCGCCAGCACCTTGGTCGTTTGCACAAGGCCTTGGCGCAGCAGGATTTCGAGATAGCGGTCCACCTCGATCGGCGGATGCTTGAGTTGGGCACGCTGGCGCTGCGCAGCCGACACCACGGCGGCCGCGTCCAGATCCAGTAGGTTGTCCACAAACTCATCGGGGTGCTGCGATTCGATGCCGTACGGAGCCAGCAGATCGTTCGGGAAGTCCCGTTCGTTGAACGTCACAATCACGCTCGCACCGCAGCGAATCGCCGCAGCCAGGACGTGCCGGTCGTCCGGATCGGGCAATGTCAGGCCTGCCACGAGCGCTTCGTAGCCCTCCACCAAGCCGTCCGGAATTGCCCGGTCCATGAGATCCGACGTCCTGTCGACCTGAACCCGGGTGAGATCGGGGCGGTTGATCAACAGGTTGCGTTTCCACTCCTCATGAATGGCTTGGCTCCACCGCGCCCGGAAGCGGCCAGACAGGCCGAGCCACATCAGGAAATCCCGCAGTGGCGCGGGATATAGAACGCACGCGTCGTAGACGGCGGTGAATGGGGAATGCCTCATTCGTATCCCATTCCCAACTCTTGCGACTGCTGAGCGAGTTCGGCCATCGCCTGCTCACTGGCGCGCTCGCGCGCTTCCTTGTACTGCATCAGATCGGCGAACCTCACCCTGCGGTGCTTGCCGGTGCGATGAAATGCCAACACCCCATCTTCGAGCAGCTTGACGAAATGGGGACGGGACACGTTGAGCAAGTCCGCCGCCTCTTGGGTCGTCAGCTCTGCATGGACGGGCACCACCTTTACTGCATTGCCATCGGCCAACTCGGCCAGGATGTCGACCAGCAGGCGTAAAGCCGAGGTAGGCAGTTCCACCTGATGAGCCTGTTTGTGGTCATCAAAGATCTGGATGTGCTGCGTCTCGAACTGGGTTGCGAGGTAAGCCGCCAAGGCACGTTGACCCTGGACGGCTGCCTTCACCTCTCCCGCGGCGGGAAGGGTCATCTTGGATTGGGCAGTGGCGGTGGTCATGGGTAGCTCCTAAGCGAAAACGGTTGCAGAGCCGATCATATTCGAAATACTCGAAAAACGCAATAATCGAAGCGCGACCCGGGCTTTTGTAGGTTCGCTCGCAGCATGCCCAATCCGGTCGTCCGCCAGTTCCTATTGTTTGCGGCCTGAAACAGCCCTGATCTCCACGATCAACCCATTGCTGATCACACAGGAATGGCGCGATGGTGGCTTCGATCTGGCTGCGCGCCGCGCATCGCGGCGTGCCCACTTTTTTCGTGACGGCCCTCGTGCTGGGCCAGTCCCCGATGGCATTGGCCGAGTCCCCGGCGCAGCGCCAGGAGTTGGTCGCCGCGCTGCGCCAGCTCGACGCGCTGGAACGCACCGTCGCGGACAGCGCCGCGCATGCCCCCATCCAGCCGGGCGAGCGCTACCACTTCGATTACCCACGGCTGCTGGCTGACCTGGCGCGCGTGCGCGCCGGCATCCAGTTCCACCTGACGCCATCACGCGCTCAGCCGCGCGACCCCTCCGAACTGGCCGGCGACTACCGCACCGAGCGGGCCGCTTCGCCATCGCCGAAGACGACTGCGGAGGGCGAGCAATGAACGGCGCCCAGGTCTCGGCATTTCAAGCCAACAGCGGTATCGCGCCTTCCGCGATGGCGACCGTCCTGGTCGGCGTCGTGTTCGCGGTCCTGCTCGTGTGGGGCGTCTGGGCCATCCGAACGGCCTATGTGGGGTGGTCCGAGAGCCGCCTCAACCAGCGCCAGTTCCTCGGCGTCTGCATCCGCTTCGTCGCGATGTACCTCGTCCTGAGTTTCTTCCTCCTGTCCTGACATGAAAGGCCCGACCATGCACAACCGCAACCTCACTTCCCGTTTTGCCCAGCGCGCCGCCGTGGCCCTGGGCGCCGCCGCGCTGCCCGCACTGTCGTTCGCGCAAGGTCTGCCGCAGTTGGAGAACCCGACGCGCGGCACCGGCAACGGCATCATGGAGACCATCCGCAACTACGGCTACGACATCATCATGCTCGTGGCCCTGCTGGTGGTGGCGTCGATGTTCATCGGCGTCTGCTACCACGCCTACGGCACCTACGCGGAGATCCACACCGGCCGCAAGACGTGGGGCCAATTCGGCCTCACGGTCGCCATCGGCGCCGTGCTGCTCGTGATCGGCATCTGGCTGCTCACCGAAGCCACCGGCATCCTGTAAGCGAGGCCGGTATGTCCGAGCAGCAGCACGTCCGTGCGGACGGGACGGTCACGTTCCTTCCGCACCGGCTCAACCGCCATCCCGTGGTCGTGCGCGGCCTCACCGCCGACGAGCTGTGGATCTGCTGCGGCCTGTCCGGCGCGGCCGGCCTGCTGGTCGGCGCGCCGCTTTCGTGGGTGTTCCGCACGATCGCCATCGCACCGACGTTCGTTGTCCTGGGCGTGGCCTTGGGCGTGTTCATCGGCGGCGGCATCCTGCGCCGCCTCAAGCGTGGGCGCCCCGACACCTGGCTGTATCGACAGTTGCAGTGGCGCATCGCAACGCGCCATCCGCTGATGGCCGGCTGGGTGGGCGGCCACGTGCTGATCTCGCGCTCGGGCTTCTGGTCCACCCGCAGGAGCATGCGATGAGCCGCTTCAAGAACGAGATCGCCCACCTGCAGGCGCACATCAAGACCTTGCGCCTGGGCGCGGGCGCGCTGGTCATTGTCGCCCTGGTCATGGGCGGCGGCTGGTGGAGCGCGCCGCGCGACCTGACCATCCACGTCCCGCCCGACCTGCGCTCTGGCAGTACCCGCAAGTGGTGGGAAGTGCCGCCCGAATCGGTCTATGCGTTCACGTTCTACGTGTTCCAGACGCTGAACCGCTGGCCGACCAATGGCGAAGAAGACTACTCGCGCAACCTCCATACGCTCTCGCCGTACCTCACCCCGTCCTGCCAGGCCTTCCTGCGGGCGGACTATGACTACCGCCGCTCCACGGGCGAGCTGCGTCAGCGCGTGCGCGGCATCTACGAGATTCCCGGCCGCGGCTATGGCGACGACCCCACGGCGCGCGTGCGCACCGTATCCGATCGCGACTGGGTGGTGACGCTGGACATCACGGCGGACGAGTACTACGGCGCCGAGCAGGTCAAACGCACCCTGGTGCGCTATCCGATCAAGGTCACGCGGGTGGACGTCGATCCCGCCCGCAACCCGTTCGGCCTGGCGCTGGACTGCTACGAAGGCGCGCCCCAGCGCATCAGTGCACCGGAGCCGGCGCGCCCGGCGCCGAGTGACCTGAATCCGCAAGCGCCTCAAGGAGGAAACACCCCATGAAGCATCCTGTACTCGCGCTGCTGGGGCTACTGGCCGTGGCCGCGGCACCCGTCGTCCAGGCGGTGGAGATCCTGCGTTGGGAACGCATGCCACTGGCAGTGCCGCTGAAGGTCGGTCAGGAACGCATCGTATTCATCGACCGGAACGTGCGCGTGGGCGTGCCCGCAGGCGTGGGCAAACGCCTGCGCGTGCAGAGTGCGGGCGGCGCGGTGTACCTGCGTGCCAGCGAGCCGATCGAGCCCACGCGGTTGCAACTGCAGGACGCCGACACGGGCGCGCTGATCCTGCTGGACATCGCAGCCGAACCGCCCAAGGACGGGGAAGCCGAGCTGGAGCCGGTGCGCATCGTCGAGGGTGACAGCGCACCGGGACGCTATGGCGAGCAGGCCGACAGTGCCGAGGCCCCGGCACGCGCCCAGGGCCAGGCAGGTGCGCGGACCGCGCGGCGCGAAACTCCGGTCCCTGTCGTGCTGACGCGCTTCGCCGCGCAGAACCTCTACGCACCGCTGCGCACCGTCGAGCCGCTTCCGGGCGTCATGCGGGTCAACCTTCCCCGCGACCTCGACCTGGACACACTGATGCCAACGCTGCCGGTGCGCGCGGCCGTGCTCGCGTCGTGGCGCCTGGAAGACCAATGGGTGACTGCCGTGCGCCTCACCAACACCGGCGCCGACTGGGTCGCGCTCGACCCGCGCGTGCTACAAGGCGATTTCCTCACCGCCACCTTCCAGCACGAGGCGCTGGGCCCGCGCGGCACGACCGAGGACACGACCGTGCTGTACCTGGTCACGCGCGGCCGCGGCCTCGCGCAGTCGCTGCTGCCGGCGATTCACCGCTTCGACCCTGCCGTGCATCTGCCGCAGCCGGACGGCGACGAGAACGCCAAGGAGGCCCGCCATGCGCAGTAACGGCCTGCTCAAGTGGCTGATGATCCCTGTCGCCATCCTGGTGCTGTTCGCCGGTATCCGGCTGTTCTCGGGTGGAGGCGGCACGGCGCCACCCGCGGCGGACAACGGCGCCCAGCTCACGCCCGAGGAAATGAAGGCGCTGGGCATCGAAGGCGACACCCCGCGCGACACCGTGGCGACGCTCGTTGCCCAAGTGAAGCAGTTGCGCACCGAGCTTCAGACCGCGCTCTCGGACAACAAGTCGCAGCGTGAAGAGAACCAGCGGCTGCGCCAGCGCGAGAACTCCATCGACCAGCGCATCAACTCGGCGCTCGAATCCGAGCGGTCCAACCTGCGCCGCGACCAAGAGCAGGCGGCCAGCGCGCGCCAGCAGACCGAAGGGCTGCTCGCCGACCTGCAGCGGCGCCTGGACAGCATCGGCGGGCGCGGCGGCGGCCATGCGGACCTGCCCGTGGGCCTGGGGCTGCAGGGCGGCGACGAGGCCGGCATGGAGGGCGGCGTGCGGTGGGTCGAGCCGGACGACGCAAAGCCCGCCGAGGGGCGCAACGGGGGGCGTGGCGCGAGCGGCGGCATGAGCTTCCCCACGAGCTTCGGCCCGGCGCAGAGCACGCTCGAAACCACCGCTGAAACCGTGGCCAACGCGGGCGCCCGCGCCGCCGGGGTCAAGAATGCCAAGCCGGTCTATACCGTGCCGACCAACTCGACGCTAATGGGATCGGTGGCGATGACGGCCCTGATCGGCCGCGTGCCGATCGACGGCACGGTCAACGATCCCTATCCGTTCAAAGTTCTGGTCGGGCCGGACAACCTGACCGCCAATGGCATCGACATTCCCGACGTGGCCGGCGCCGTGTTCAGCGGCACCGCCTCGGGCGACTGGACGCTCTCGTGCGTGCGAGGTCAGGTGCGCAGCATCACGTTCGTCTTCAACGACGGCACGATTCGCACGATCCCCGAAGACCGCGAGGGCAACCAGCAGAACAACCAACAGCGCGACGGCTTGGGCTGGATCAGCGATCCCCACGGCATTCCTTGCGTCAGCGGCGAGCGGCGCAGCAACGCCCAGCAATACCTCGGCTCGCAGGCCCTAATCACCGCGGCCGGTGCCGGTGTGGCCTCGCTCATCGAGAGTGGCAGCGGCCGCATGTCCTATGTCGGCTCGGACGGCTCCATCGGCACCGTGGGCATCACCGGCCAAGAAGCGGTCGGCCAGATTCTCGCGGGCGGTGTCCGGGACATGTCGGCCTGGGTCAACAAGCTCTACGGCCAAGCCTTCGCCGCCGTCTATGTCCAACCCGGCGCCAAGGTTGCCGTCCACCTCGAAAAGCCGCTCGCCATCGACTTCGATCCCGAAGGCCGCAAGGTCGATCACCGCGCAGGAGAAAGCCATGCCCTTGAACTTGACTAACCTGGCCCGTGGCCTAGCACTGGCCCTCGCCGTCGCGGTGCTCGCCGGCTGCGCCACCAGCAAGGAAAAGCTGTTGACCCACGGTGACCGCACGATGATGGACATCTGGCAGCAGGAGGCCGGCGACGGCGGTGGCGCAGCCGGACGGAACGCCGGCCGCCAGTTGCTCGATGCGCGCCAGAGCCTGCGTCGGCCCCTGACCGACGCCGACGTGCAGGCCGCACCTGTCGAGCAGATGCGCTACACGCGCACCGCGCGCAATGAGGTTCACCGCCAGTTCCAGCGCCTGCCCAATCCCGATCTCGTGATGTACGTGTACCCGCACCTGGCCGGCACCGATCCCGTGCCGGTGCCCGGCTACACGACCGTCTTCCCGCTCTACCAGCGCATCCAGTACGCGATGCCGGGCGAGCGCGTGGAGGACTACTGATGCGGTGGAAACTCCCCTGGCCGAAGCTGGCCGGCGTCGGCTCTAGCAACCCGGCCAGCGATGAGCAGCCGGACAGCTGGCAGCGCCACGTCGAGGCCTTGCGCCAGGCCGGCATCCCCGAACCCGGTTCGGCAGTCCACGGCCGCAAGCCAGCGACCCTGGCCGACGAGCAGGCGCTGTACGACGTTGCGCCGTCCTTCGTGGAACTGCTGCCCTGGGTGGAGTTCATGCCCGAGTCGAAATCGATGCTCCTGGAGGACGGCCAATCGGTGGCGGCGTTCTTCGAGCTGGTGCCGCTGGGCACCGAAGGCCGGGAGCCTGGCTGGCTCGCCCACGCCCGCGATGCCCTGGAAAACGCACTCCAAGACAGTTTCGATGAACTGGACGAGAACCCCTGGGTGCTCCAGCTCTATGCCCAGGACGAACCGAGCTTCGACCAGTACATGCAGACGCTGCGCGACTACGTGCAGCCACGTGCGCGCGGCTCGGCGTTCACCGAGTTCTACCTGCGCTTCTTCGGCCACCACATGCGCGCTGTGGCCAAGCCCGGCGGCCTGTTCGAGGACACGGTGGTCACGCGGCTGCGCTGGCGCGGCCAGACGCGGCGCGTGCGCATGGTGGTGTACCGCCGCGCGAGCGGTCAGGGACAGGCAAACCGCCGCGGCCAGACACCCGAGCAGATGCTGGGCATCGTTTGCGATCGCCTGTGCGGCGGGCTGGCGAATGCCGGCATCCAGGCCCGGCGCATGGTTGCAGCGGACGTTCACGACTGGCTGCTGCGATGGTTCAACCCGCGCCCCACGCTGCTCGGTCCTGGGGCGGAGGACCGGGAGCGCTTCTACTCGCTGGCGCGCTACCCGGACGAGACCGAGGCCGGCGAGATCGAGTTGGCGAGCGGGCGGGATTTCAGCCAGCGGTTGTTCTTCGGGCAGCCGCGCTCGGACGTGGCGCAAGGGGCCTGGTACTTCGACGGCATGCCGCACCGCGTGCTGATCACCGACCGGCTGCGCATGCCGCCCGGCACGGGGCACCTGACCGGCGAGACCCGCAAGGGGGACGCGATCAACACGCTGTTCGACCAGATGCCCGAGGACACCTTGATGTGTCTCACGATGGTCGCCACGCCGCAGGATGTCCTGGAATCGGATCTGAACCACCTGGCGAAGAAGGCCGTGGGCGAGACGCTGGCGTCGGAGCAGACCCTCAAGGACGTGCACGAGGCCCGCTCCCTGATCGGCAGCGCGCACAAGCTCTACCGGGGCACGCTGGCGTTCTACCTGCGCGGGCGCGACGAGGCGGAACTGGATCGGCGCGGCCTGGACCTGGCGAACGTCATGCTCAACGCCGGCTTGCAACCGGTGCGCGAGGACGACGAGGTGGCGCCGCTCAACAGCTACCTGCGCTGGCTGCCGTGCTGCTACAACCCCGGCAAGGATCGGCGCCGCTGGTACACGCAGCTGATGTTCGCCCAGCACGCGGCGAACCTGTCGCCGGTGTGGGGCCGCGCCCAGGGCACGGGGCACCCCGGCATCACGATGTTCAATCGCGGAGGCGGCCCGATTACGTTCGACCCCTTGAACAGGTTGGATCGGCAGATGAATGCCCATCTGTTTCTGTTTGGCCCTACGGGCTCGGGCAAGTCCGCCACGCTCAACAACCTGCTGAACCAGGTGACGGCCATCTACCGGCCGCGGCTTTTCATCGTGGAAGCCGGCAACAGCTTCGGCCTGTTCAGCGACTTCGCGCGGCGCCTGGGCCTGACCGTGAACCGGGTCAAGCTGGCCCCCGGATCGGGCATCAGCCTGGCGCCGTTCGCCGACGCACGCCGGCTGATCGAAACGCCCAGCGACGTGCAGACGCTCGATGCCGATGCCCTGGACGAAGACCAGCCACCGGATGCCTCGGCCATGGAGGCGGATGAGCAGCGCGACGTGCTCGGCGAACTGGAGATCACGGCACGGCTGATGATCACGGGCGGCGAAGACAAGGAAGAAGCGCGGATGACGCGGGCCGACCGCTCGCTGATCCGCCAGTGCATCCTCGACGCCGCCGAACATTGCGTGGCGGAGAAGCGCACCGTGCTCACGCGCGATGTGCGCAATGCACTGCGCATCCGTGGCCAGGACCCGACGTTGCCCGAGATGCGCCGTGCGCGGCTGCTGGAGATGGCGGACGCGATGGACATGTTCTGCCAAGGCACGGACGGCGAGATGTTCGACCGCGACGGCACGCCGTGGCCCGAGGCCGACATCACGCTGGTCGATCTGGCGACCTATGCCCGCGAGGGCTACAACGCGCAGCTCTCCATCGCCTACATCAGCCTGATCAGCACGGTGAACAACATCGCCGAGCGCGACCAGTACCTGGGACGGCCGATCGTCAACGTGACCGACGAAGGTCACATCATCACCAAGAACCCGCTGCTCGCGCCCTATGTCGTGAAAATTACAAAAATGTGGCGCAAGTTGGGCGCCTGGTTCTGGCTGGCGACGCAGAACATCGACGACCTGCCACGTGCAGCGGAGCCGATGCTCAACATGATCGAGTGGTGGGTGTGCCTGTCGATGCCGCCGGACGAGGTGGAGAAGATCGCGCGCTTCCGCGAACTCTCGCCGGCGCAGAAGGCGCTGATGCTCTCCGCACGCAAGGAAGCGGGCAAGTTCACCGAGGGCGTCATCCTCTCCAAGAGCATGGAAGTGCTGTTCCGCGCCGTGCCGCCAAGTCTCTACCTCGCGCTCGCGCAAACCGAGCCCGAGGAGAAGGCAGAACGCTACCAACTCATGCAGCAGCACGGCGTCAGCGAGCTGGATGCCGCCTTCAAGGTGGCTGAGAAGATCGACCGGGCACGTGGCATCGAGTCGCCGACCCTGGACCTGCCCTGAATCTGCCGTACACCGGAGAACGCCATGGAACAGAAACGTCCTTCCATTCCGATGCAGGTGCAGGCGTTCCGCCGTCGGCACTGGCGGCCCAGCTGGCCTTGGACAGTGGCCGCAGCGCTGGTTGCACTGCTGCTGATCTGGCTCGTGTCCCGTTGGCCCGGGCAGTCCACGCCTCAGACTTCAGCGCCAGTCAGCGAGACGCAGGTGGCTGGGCCTCCGTGGCAGATGGGCAATCCGGAAGGACGCTTCACGCTGACGCTCTACGCGGACCTCGAATGCCCGTTCTGCCGGTCCTATTTCCCAGTGCTCAAGCGTTGGGTGGCCGGCAATGCGGACGTGGCCTTGCAATGGCATCACCTCCCGTTGGCAGCGCATGAGCCGGCCGCGTCCGCGGAAGCGCGCCTGGCGGAATGCGCGGGCCAAGCCAGCGGTCATGCCGCCTTCTGGCAGGCCGTCGAGTGGGTATATGCCCACACGCGCAGCGACGGTCAGGGCTTGCCCGAGGACCTGCGCTACCCCGACCTTACGCCACCCATCGAGCAGTGCATCGCGAGCGAGCGGCCCGACGCGGCGATTCGCGCCCAAACTGCGGAAGCCACGAACAGCGGCGTGACCGCCACGCCGTCGCTGCGGCTACACGATCGCGAAACCGGCAAGGCTATCCTGCTGCAGGGTCCGATCGAGGGCGATGCCTTGCTGTCGGCCATGGACATGCTCGCGGCCGGCGATCCCGCCGCCACACCTACTACATCGGAAATGCCTGCCGACGTCGTCGGCGACATGCCCAGGTAGCCCGCGGTCATTGAGGCTACGGCGCAGCACGCTGCGCTGACCGCTACCCGTTCGCCCCGCATCTTGGCCGCGAACGATCACCGCTGCTGCGGTGATGGATGCACCTTGTTCCATTCCCTGGAGGGCCTGCCCTCCAGGGGCATGTGCGCCCTCCGATTTCCCTGCCTGGAGGTTCGCCATGTCTGTCGTCATCAATGACTCCTGCCTGGAGTCGCTTTCCGATATTTCTGTTCAGAACGAGGACTGGATCGTCCAGCAAGCCATCGTGTTGCTGGAGCGACGGGTTTTCAAAGCAGGGCCACGTCTTGAACGGCCCGCTGCGGTCAGGGACTACCTTCGCTTGAAGCTGGTCGCCGAGCCCAATGAGATATTCGTCGTCGTGTTCATGAACAGCATGCACGACGTGCTGGCCGTGGAGCCGATGTTCCATGGAACGATCAATGCGACCTCGGTTTATCCGCGTGTCGTGCTGCAACGCGCTTTGCAACTGAACGCCGCTGCGGTCATCTTCGCCCATCAGCACCCCTCGGGCACCACCGAGCCATCCAATGCGGATCGCTTGCTGACCGAGCAGTTGAAGACGGCCTTGGCGCTTATCGACGTGCGGGTACTTGACCATTTCGTGATTGGTCAGGGCACACCGTACTCGTTCGCCGAGTCTGGTCTTTTGTAGGAAGGCCCGTGGTTCACTGATCACAGCGGGGGCTTCGGCCTCCGCTTTTTTCCATGCGGCAGCACCGAACAGGTATGCGGGGTGCCCGCGATGCGCATTGTTTGTTGGGGCGGCAGCGGGTTCGCGTTCGACTATGGCTCTGATCAACTTCCAGGGCACGCGACATGCCAGCATCTTTATTCCGCTTCGCATCCGGCTGGCGAACCCTTGGCCTGGCCGTTGCACTGCCGGCATCCTTGGCCGTTTTCAGCCCAGCCACCTTCGCCGCCGATGTGGTGGTCGTCACCGACAGCCGCCACCCGGTCAAGACCATGGGTGGCGAGCGGTTTATCGAGTTGGATGAAGGCCCGCGCATCGAAGCCGAGCTTTCCGCACAGCTGCCCGCCGATCCTGAGCAGGCCACGGCCATCGTCAAGCGCCGTCTGAACAACGGCGGTGCCGACCTCCAGCGCCGCATTGCTTCCGCATACCAGGGCGTCGCCGACGCATGGAGCCTGGGCGTCACCAGCATCCCGGCGGTCGTGGTGGATCAGCGTTACGTGGTCTATGGCGAGCCGGACGTGGCCCGTGCCGTCGCGCGCATCGAGCAACACCGGAGGCCGCAGCCATGACCCGACCCTTCGAGCGGATGCGCCGCCTGCGTGCTGGCGTGGTCTCAGTGCTGCTGCTCAGCGCCACGGGCAGCTACGCCCTCAACACCGCAACCATCGTTGGCTCAGTGGCATCGCCGGACTGCCTCGAATACCGCGTCGTCGGCATCTGCTACTGGCTCTACTGCACCTGGACGGGCTGCACGGTGCGCACATCCATCAAGGTCCGCCACTACATCCCCGATGCGGTCGTCTCCAGCTACAGCAACACCGGCGAGAACCCTTGGGTCGAAGTCCGGGCGATGAGCGCGCCCAACCCATCCGCGCAGGCCGGCGGGGACGGCACCACCAACGAAGACCACGAAAACAATCTCGCCAAGTTCAAGAACGCGGACGTCATCGGCCATCCCGGCGTCGAGGTGTTCAACCAGTTCGTCTCATCGTCGGGCTACTTCTGCGAGGGCGCGGGCACGGCGTTCATGCCGTATCTGCTCAGCACCCTGGACACACTGGCCTGGCGCTACAACGTGCCGGAGATGGCCTACCCGGAGGCACTAATTCCGGGCAGGCGCGAGGTCGGCGCGCGCACCACGATGAACCTGTGGGGCAACGTCTATCCACGCGGCGGCTTCCTGCACCAGGCCGACGACCACAAGGCCGGCGCCGTGGTGGCCCAGCGCGCCGGCGATGTCGTCACGCGCCGTGGGCAGATTCACGTCTATCAGCCGCTGCTCGCCAACTCGCGGCCCGGTTACTGGCCTGCCGGCGCGCTGATGGAAGGCGATGCCTCGACGGGCAAGTGGCAGGAACTCACGCCCGTCCTGTCCTCGTCCTGCACGGTGTTCCCGCGCAGCGGCTTCCTGACCCAGGCGCAGCAGGGCGATTACGCCTGGGCGCTGTGGCGGCCCTATGCGTGCTGCGAACGTCGCGGCCAGGTATTCCTCGGCAGCGTCGATTTCCAATGAGGGTACGGCGATGAAGCGTCCTGAACTGACAAACCTCTCCACCAAGGCGTGCCGCCTGCTGCGTCCCACGGTATTGGCTGGGCTGCTGGCTGGCGCACTCGTTCTTGGCGGCGGCCTGGCGTGGGCGCAGGCCGGATTTCAGACCGGCGGCTCCGTGATCGGCGACGAAGTGATGTATTCGATTGGCGGCGGCAGCGCGGTGTCCATGGGCCGCGCGGCCGGCATGCGCTCGATCGGCGTTGGCGTGGGCTGGAACAGCAACCTGATCTGCGGCGACATGAGCATCCAGACCACGCTGCGCAACCAGCTCAACGGCGTCACCAACGGCTTTCAGCAGATCATGAGCAACGTGATCCAGAGCGCCACCAGCGCGGTGGCATCGCTGCCTGCGCTGATCATCCAGCGCGCCGATCCCGGCCTGTACAACCTGCTGACCAACGGCGTGCTGCAGGCGCGCCTGGATTTCGACCGCTCCAAGCTGACCTGCCGTGCCATGGCCGAGAAGATGGCCGACACGGCGGGCGGACAACTCGGCTGGAGCCAGATGGCCGAAGGCATGGCACTGCGCGATGCGGTGTCGAGCACGGATGCCGTGTCGGCAATTGAACAGGCGGAGACGCGCCGCGGCAACGACGGCGTGCCTTGGGTGGGTGGTAGCAATGCGGGCGGCGCAGGCCAGTCGGCCATCCGCGTGGTCGGCGACGTCACCCGCGCAGGCTACAACCTGGTCAACGGCCGCAGCGTGACCGACACATCGTCCATCGCTGCCGCCAGTTGCGCGAGTCTGTCTTGCCAGACCTGGACCTCGCCACAGCAGGCGACCGAATGGGCCACACGGGTTCTCGGCGAACAGGTGCAGCGCACTTGCGATGCCTGCACCAAGACCGAAACGGTGCCCGGCGTCGGGCTGACGCCGCTGATCCAGGAGGAGTACGAGGCAAAGCTGGAAGCCTTGCAGGAACTGGTCTCGGGAACGCGCAACACCACCTTCGAGAACCTGCGTGCGGCTGGCAGCACCTCGCTGCCCATCACACGCGGCGTCATCGAGGCGCTGCGCGACGAGCCGGATCAAGACCTGCTGGCGCGGCGCCTGGCCTCGGAGGTCGCGCTGGCGTCGGTGCTGGAGAAGGCATTGCTGCTCCAGCGCACCCTGCTGACCGGCAAGAAGGAGCCCAACGTCGCGGCGAACCAGTTGGCGGTCGAGGCCGTGAACCACGAGAGCGACACGCTCGACCAGGAAATCCGCAACCTCAAGACCGAGCTGGAGCTGCGCCGCGAGCTGGCGAACAACTCGCCCATGGCCATCATCCAGCGCCATGGCACACGCGCGGCTGGCTCACGTGGCATCTACGAAGGCGATCCCATTCCCGACCGCCTCGACCGGCTCCAGAAGGGCAATCCGGGAGGCAACCCATGAACCCGTCGCGTGCCAGCTGGCTGCGCCCGCGCTGGCTGTTCAACCGGCGCGCGATGAAGGCGCTGCTGTGGACGGTGTTGCTCGTTGCCGCCGCTGTGGGCGCCAACATCGTCGGCATTTATCTCGTCGGCAGCGTTGCCAACTGGGAGCGGTGGCTGGCGGCCACGGCAGGCTACTTTCTAGTGTGGCGGATGTGCCTGTACGGCGCGACAGCCTACGGCTGGGTCTGGATGCGCCGCCGGCTGCTGGCGCGTGAGGCCCAACGCGGGGCTGATAGGCAGGCGCGACGGCGCCTGCTGCGCAGCGAGATCGCCGGCGTCGCCGCCATTGTGGCGCTGGAAGCCAGCCTGTTGATGCAGGCCGCTTGAAGGGGCGAGGACATGACGCTTTTCACCACCGACTACTTGGAGTACTACCTGACGCTGGTGTCGTGGATCGTCCATAACGGCATCTGGGCCCTGCTGGTGGCGAGCGGCGTATTCGCGCTGCCTTTCATTGCCATCATCGTGCAGGAATGGCTGAAGGCCCGTGCGGAGGGCGCCGACGAAGGCAACAAGGGCGTGCTCTCGGCTGCGCGCATTGAGAACCGGGTGTTCGTCGCCATCGTGGTGGTGATGTTCGCCGGCATCCCATTCATCGACGTGGATCTCAACACCATCCGCTACGACAGCTCGCGCTCGGCCCAATGCCAAGTCAGCGTGCCGCAGCCCACCGATACCGGCTGGTCGCAGTCCTTCAGCACTATCAACAACCAGTCGGCGAAGGTGCCCGTCTGGTGGGCCTTTATGCACACACTCTCGCGAGCAGTGACCGGTGCCTCTGTGGCGGCGATTCCCTGCGGCACCGACTTGCGGCAGATGCGCATGGAGATCGACGCGACGCGCATCGACGACCCGGTATTGGCTCAGGAAGTGGCGGATTTCTCGCGGGACTGCTACGGACCGGCACGCGCCAAGCTCTTCATGCAGCGCCCGGACCTCGATGAGACACAAATGCACGACGTGACCTGGATCGGCTCGCGCTTCTTCACGGACACCGGCGGCTACTACGACAGCTATCGCTCCAGCACACCACGCGATGACTGGCCCTACGACAGCAACCGTGATGCCGGGCTTGCGCAGGTGGCCAGCGGTGGCGGCTATCCGTCCTGCAGGCAGTGGTGGGCCGATGGCAGCAATGGCCTGCGCGCACGCCTGCTGGGGCAGGTAGACCCAAGCCTGCTGAATCGCCTGGCGGGCTGGGCCGGCTTTCTGAGCCGAGCCGAGGTGGACGACTCGGTAATCCGCACCATCGCCTCGCCGCGGCAGCAGAAACTGAACCAGGGCAACGTCTATACGGACTACGGCGGCCAAATCGACAAGACCCTGCCAAACATCGTGACGCGGGCCACGGGCGACGTCGGCATGGCTGTCGGCGCGATTGCCGCGTTTCCCGCCATGGACGTGGTGCGCCAAGCGCTGCCCATGGTGCTCGGCTTGCTCAAGATGGCGCTGGTCATCTGCATCCCGCTGGTGCTGGTTGTGGGCACCTATGACTTGAAGACGGTCGTTACCGTGAGCGTCGTGCAGTTCGCGCTGTTCTTCGTCGATTTCTGGTTCCAGCTCGCGCGCTGGATCGACAGCACCATCCTCGATGCGCTTTATGGCTGGGGCTTCGGCTGGAACCGGCCACACGCCAACTTCGATCCACTGGTGGGGCTGAACAACGCGTTCGGCGACATGCTCTTGATGTTCGTCGCGGGCACGATGTTCCTGGTGCTGCCAGGATTCTGGCTGGCAAGCCTGACCTGGGTTGGAATTCGGGCGGGACATGCCATTCAGGGGTTGTCGGACGGCAGCAAGAGCGCCGGCCAAGCCGGGGGCAAGGGGCCTGGGGCACTCACGGGAGGCAAGCTGAAGTAGCCCGGAGTCCGTCAGTCGTCGGTGTACAACTCGTGCGACGTATCGTTGTACAGATTGGGATCGTAGCCCGGTGTCTTGCGCAGTTCTGTGAGATCGGTGAAAGGCCACTCGTCCTCGTCAGAGGTATTGGCAGCAGCAGCCCACGCCGCCGCCACGACGCCCAACAACACGAGTGCGAACCAAAAAGCAACGTAGAGCAGCAATCCCACCACAGACAGCTTGACCACCCACACGAGCGCGGTGGCAACGGCCGCCGGCACCCCCTTGGACACCAACCAGTTCGACGCCCGACGTTCGCCGCGCGCGTAGGCGCGCCATCCGCGGCCAAAGGTGCGGCCGAGGCGTTCTGCGGTGCTGATGCGGGTCGTGGTGTTCATGGTCGTCTCCTGCTACAGAGGGATGCCTATTCCAGTTTGGTCCATTTCATTCTGTTTGGGGCTTCAATGTGCTCTCTTGCCGCTTCAGGACGCTTCGTCATCCGGTTCCACCGGCCCGGGATCAGGCTCCACGCCGACGCGATACGTGGCAACGAAGCGCGGCCAGTCCACATGGTCCACCAGGTCGATGTCATCGACAACGCCGACTCTTGCTGCCGCACGCTCGAACAGGGCGATGCTCTTGGCGGGATAGTTGTTGCGCGACGGATAGAGCACCCCGTCGAACAGCGGCTGGCCATCATCGCCGAGCATCGCATGCACCTGGGCGGACACCTGCTGCGTGTGCGTGTAGTCGCGGCTGGCCAACTGTTCCAGGTTCAGGCCGAAGTAACCCGCCATGACACCCTCGGCCGTGAGATCGGCCAAGCGCACGTCGTCCAGGACCCCCACGGCCCGCACGAGCCGGCTCTCGACTTCCTTCAGCGCAATCGAGCGCTTCTCGTCCGCCAGCCACTGGTGCTTGTGAAACACCGACTCCATCAGCGCCGTGGACAGGTCGCGGCCCAGGTAGAGCACGCCGTAGGTCCGCGCCGGGTCGTCGTAGCGATTGGTGCCGCTGCGGCCATAGTACAGCGGGCTGCCCCGATAGACGACGCGGCTCACATGCTGGAGCAGTTCACCCGCATCGATCAAGAACAAGGGCAGTTCGCGGCTCATGGCGGTCTTGCCTCAATGCACCTGGACGCCCAGCACGTTGAACACCGCTTCGGCCACGTCATCGATCGTGCCATGCGTCACCGCATCCACCGGCGAGCGTCCGCCCAAGCCTTCGAGCGGTTCGGATAGTGCGCGGTAGATCGTCCAGTGGTCGATGCCCTCGACCTCTTGAAGCACGGTTTGGGTCAACTGCTGCTTCACCGGGTCGAGCTGCCAGTCGGGCAGCTTCTGGCCGCGCGGCCCCACATTCAGCGCCAGCAGCCGGCGCGCGAGGATGTCCTTGTAGATCTGCTGGCGCGACTTGTCCGCCAGCTTGGCGTACTCGGGGATCGGCAGGTTGTGCGGCTGGTTGAAGGATTCCAGCAACACGGCGCGGCCTCGCTGGACGTCGGTTTCAGTCGGGGTCCAGCGCGTTTCGGTGCGCAGCGCGGCCGCCTTGCGCGCCAGGGCCTGCTCCACCGTTTCGCCTTCGAGGTTGGCTGGCAGTTTTACCGCCTCCACGCGCTCGTGAATGAACGCCTGCAACTCGGCCGCGAAAGCCGGCGCATCCCGGATTTCAACGGTATCCGCGAAACGGCGCACGTCCTCCACGGTGACGCGCGGCAGACGATCGGCAATGAATTCAATGGCGGTGGGCATGGTCATCTCCCAAGCAGGTTTGAGACAGGATTCACTCTAGTCGCCCTTGTCGCATTTGTCAACTTAGTCGCCTGAGCGAGAGCCTACCTGCCGGGGGTAGCGTCCCCGCAGCATAGGCAGGGGCCAGCGCCAGGTCTCCGTCCAATCCATTCGTGCGGGTTCCACATTGACGCTGGAGACGCAACCCAGGCCCGGCTATACCGAAACGGTTAAAGGCCAAAGGGCCGAAACGGCAAGGGAATGGGGTGCAAGGGGAAAGGCCCTACCTCGAAAAGGCGAAAAGGCCTCCCGGCCGGCCCCCCAGAGGACACCCGCATGCTCTCCCTGTTCCAGCGAAAACGGCCCCCGGTCGCTGCCCCGTCGCCAGCGCCCGCCACCGACCTCCCACAGCAAAGAGATTCATCCTGAAAGATTTCACTTCCCCAGACCCCATGAAGGGTCGCAGAAAAAATTGAGTAGACAAGCGAGCGCTTGCTTGGAATAATGATCCACTTTCTTGTACACAAGTGAAAGCCCATGTTCAACGCCTGCACGTGAGTCACCTGACTTGCATTCTTGCCGCCTGCTGGGGGGTTCTGAAATGGATGTTCTCCGCGGGCCATACAGCTGGGCAATGAAATGGTTCCACCCCGAAGGTCGCGACTCCCCACGCGTCCTCGAGCGAAGGTTTGTGGGGGCTAGAAAAGGAATTACGAAATGGCTGAACGTCCACCGAGGGTGATCGTGACGAAAATTGGATTTGATGGGCATGACCGGGGTAGCAGGGTGATCGCTGCATGTCTCCGCGATGCAGGAATGGAAGTGATTTACACCCCGCCGTGGCAAGAGATACCGACGGTCGTCAAACTCACTATGGAAGAGGATGCAGACGTTATAGGCATTTCATCGCTGGCAACAGATCACCTAATAGTGCCAAAGCTGCTTGCTGCGCTTCGCGAGGCTGGACTGTCCGATGTACAGGTTATCGTTGGCGGTATCGTTCCCGCAAAAGACGAAAAGATGCTTCTGGAATGCGGTGTAGCGCAGGTATTTCATCCTGGCACATCTTTGGACGATGTCGTTCTTTCGGTGCGATCACTATGTGAGAAGCGCCGTACATTGCAAGGAGCGTCACTATGAACAAAGAGCAAACTTCCAAGGGGCAAGCTCGCTGGGAAGCCGATTTCGCCAAGAGCGTAGTGGGCGCAACAACTATTTACAACCGATCAGGGGTTGGCATAAGGCCCCTATATACGCCGCAAGATACAAAAGGTACGCAGTACGAGGAAACGCTGGGTTACCCCGGGCAGTACCCATATACCCGTGGCATCTATGCCACCATGTACCGGGGCCGTAGTTGGTCCCAGCGCCAGCTCATCGGGCTGGGAGTGCCCGAGGATTACAACCTCCGGGTCAAGGAAATTCTCGAATTGGGCGCGTCCGCCCTGTCGCTCATTCCCTGCAACTCAGTGTTTCGAGGCTACGACGCTGACGAAGTGCCGTCGGAGCTCCTTGGTACTTGTGGAACAGTCATTAATCATGTGGAAGACATGGGTGTCGCACTGGACGGTGTCCCCATTGGCGACCTATCCACTGCAATGAATGACCCGTCACCTTTCACTTTGCTCGCCTTTGAATTGGGTGTGGCCAAGAGACGTGGGGTACCTTGGTCCAAGATCACCGGCACCTCAAATCAGAGCGACTGCATTTCGCATTTCGTAGCCAATCACATGTTCTTTCGCCTGGCGTTACAGGGCGCGCGCCGGGTGATCGTGGACCACATTGCTTTCGTGAATAAGCATGTGCCGGGATGGAACCCACTATCGATCGTCGGGCAACACATGCAGCAAGCAGGCGCAACCCCGGCTGAAGCTATGGCCTTCACGCTCTGCTCAGGTATCCAGTACGCTGAAGACTGCATCGCAGCCGGCATGGACCCAGACCAGTTTCTTCCGCGTTTCACCTTCTTTTTCGACATTTCTATCAGTTTCTTTGAGGAAGTAGCCAAATTTCGAGCCGGCCGACGAGTTTGGGCTCGACTATGTAGAGATCGCTTCGGCGCCAAGGACCCACGCTCCTGGCGCTTCAAGTTCCATGGGCAAACCTCGGGCGTAGACCTAACACGACAGCAGCCGCTTAACAACGTTGCTCGAGTCACGGCACAAGCAATGGCTGGAATCTTCGGTGGCCTGCAGTCTCTCCACACGGACGGCTACGACGAGGCGTTCTCAACACCCACCGCTGAAGCAGCCCGGATCGCGGTCGCTACGCAGAATATCCTGCGGGAAGAGGCGCATCTGACAGACGTCATCGATCCGTTAGGAGGCTCGTATTACGTAGAGTCGCTAACCGACGACATTGAGATGAAGATTAACGAGATAATCTCAATGATTGACGAAGCAGGCGGCATGTACCAAGCAGTCGAAAAGGGAATCGTTCAGCGAATGATTGGTGAGTCTGCGTTGGCATTCCAGAGGAAGGTAGATGCTGGTGAACAGACCATTGTGGGTGTCAACGCCTACCAAGTCGAGGAAGATCCTGTTACTTATCCGTCGCTGGAATACCCCGATGCAGAGCGCATGAAGTCGTACTTGCGGCGTCTTGCCGACTTCAAGAAATCTCGTTCCAAAGACGATGTGGAAAAGGCTATTAGTGCACTAGCCAAATCGGCAAACAATATCAAGTCCAATGTGTTTGAACACGTTGTTGCGGCCGCCGAAGTTGGTGCAACCCACGGAGAGATATGCGGCACTCTTCGGAGAGAAATGGGTTTCGGGCAACCTCTTACTGTGGTCTGATGGATATGAGCAACATGAACATTCAGAAAGCAATGGGAGGCGATCGCCGATCAATCGCGCAAGCGATAAGTGCGCTGGAGAACGGCGGCGAGACAGCATACGAGGTGCGCCGCGCCATCGCGAAATCTCAGGGACGTGCGCACGTGATCGGCGTGACGGGGCCACCAGGTGGCGGGAAGTCCACTCTGGTATCTGTGCTGATAAAAGGG
Source organism: Polaromonas sp. 39-63-25 (assembly GCF_002278925.1). GTDB lineage: Bacteria > Pseudomonadota > Gammaproteobacteria > Burkholderiales > Burkholderiaceae_C > Polaromonas. Next base: position 17,726 of record NZ_NCJH01000026.1, on the reverse strand, counting down.
TTGAGAAAAAAGGGGAGAACTGTCGCAGTAGTCGCTATCGACCCCTCAAGCCCATTTACTGGAGGAGCAGTCCTTGGGGACCGCATTCGCATGGGTGAACGTCAAAGTGATGAAGGTGTATTCATCCGGTCGTTGGCTTCTCGCGGCCATCTCGGTGGTCTCTCCGTTTCCGCCGGCGATGTGATCGACCTCTTCGATGCGGCCGGCTTCGATGTCGTGATCGTCGAGACTGTAGGCGCGGGCCAATCGGAGGTAGAAATTACACGCTTTGCAGACACACGTGTCGTGGTTTGTCCACCTGGACTCGGAGATGACGTGCAAGCGATAAAAGCAGGCATGCTGGAAATCGCGGATGTTTTTGTAGTGACTAAGGCTGATCTACCTGACGCACGCAAGACCGAATCCGAGCTACTTGCCATGTTGTCTCTGAGGCGATCAAAGGGTGCGGCGATAGAAGTCAAATGCGTGTCTGCTCCAAGTGAAGAAGGAACAGATGCGCTGGTTGATTGGCTTGATGCCCGAAGTGAACGCGGGCGTCGCCACGCGGAAGGTGGCGCTAGGACAGCTTACAACCTGGTTTCCCAGTGCATCGAGGGCGACAACATGGCCCAGTTGCTCGGCATTGAACTTGTCTCCGCGTCAAAGGGCAGCACCACACTTCGAATGAAGACGCAGCGAATTCACATGAATTTCAACAATCGATGCCATGGAGGAGCGCTGTTTGCATTGGGCGATATGGCACTCGGTCTAGCCTGCAATTCGTACGGAAGGATAGCCACCCTAGTCGATGGACAATTGAGCATCTCAACTGCGGTTGAAGAGGGCGAGTGGCTTGTGGCCCATGCGCAAGAAGTGTCACGATCGCGAAAAATCGGCAGCTATCAGGTTCAAATCACACGTGCGCGTGATAACGAACATATTGCGCTTTTACATGGAACTGTCTACGTGCTGGACAAGCCGGTGGAAGTGCCACAAGGCATTGAACTGCCATGAGTATGCTCTCAGAAGGACCACTGCATGGCCGGGGCCGTCGGCGGCTCCGATCTCTCAAGCGCCTCGCACGGCAGGGCAGCGGCACTGGCGCCTCACCCGCGCTCCAACTCCAGAGTCAGGCGATTGCATTGGCATTTCTTGATCGAAGCATCAAGTTCAAGCATCGCCGATTGGCTGTTTTTCGTCTTAAAGAGGCCGCTGAACTTGGAGCCCCTATCGAGGAAGTGCATTGGACCTACTGTTGGAATGTTGTGGCGTCTGGCGAGGACTCGAAGTTGCATTCAGAGTTCTTGAAAGCGCAAGAGTATTCGCGTAAGAAGCATAGAAATAGGCTTGGAGGTTAAAGGCCTATGTGTAAGGAATTGATTAAAGCTTTAGGGTTTTGAACGCCTCGATACGCGAAGAGTTAAATTTCGCTATTACATCAGAAAGTTCAATGGTTGACTCGGCGTGGCTGTTTCGTGTAATTGTTGGATTGCACGGATATTTATTGATGGCCTAAATATTTGGCCAGGCTACCATCCTTAAATCGACATTTGTTGTCTTTGAGCGGACGAGGCCCCAAACCAGAAAACGATTCTCGGCTCATGAATGTTCAGGTGATCAAATTATCCCAACACGAATTGCTAAGCAATTCTGTGTAGATGCGCGCGGGCAGATAACTGCAGGGCTGGTAGTCTGTATGCATCCTTTTCAGTTGTTACTCGATTCAGGATGTCAAGCAATACCCCGTGCGTAAACTTGAACTTCTGCGGGACTGCCCAACTGATATTGGGATGAGGTGCTCATGCTTTTCAAGTAGCAGCTGCGGTCGTACTCGTCCGCCGGGCATTTGTGTTCTTGTAGTGGCCATGATTCACATGGTTTCGATGACCCACAAGACAGGATACATACCACCCCTGTGCCGAGGAGTGTTCTACTCTGACGGTCGTAGGTTCTACTGGGATGGTGGTAGGATGTTATGGAGACATAACTGTCTTTACCATGAACAATACAGAAATGGCAAAGAAAACGAGTGGTCAGGTTAGTAGGTTGCCGCAGATCTTGGATAAGGCGGCGGAGCTTTTCGCTGCCAATGGCTATGGAGGCACTTCTACACGAGACATCATGGGGTCACTCGGTATGCCTTCTGGCTCTCTCTACTGCCACTTTCCATCCAAGGAAGACCTTCTTGTTGCAGTTTACAAGGTGGGCGTGCAGCACGTTATAGATGTTGTTGACCAAGCGCTAGTGGGTGAGTCGGATCCCTGGGTTCGCTTGGAGAGTGCATGTGCAGCCCACCTTCAGGCCATTCTCGTTGACAACAATTATGCACAAGTTATTACCAAAATAATGCCCGAAGATGTCCCCAGTGAATCGACAAGGCTCACAGAATTACGTGATAGATACGAGATGATCTTTGTAAAGGCTATTGAGGATCTGCCGCTGCCGTCTGATATTCCGAGGAAATCTTTAAGATTGCTGCTTCTGGGTGCACTTAATTGGTCTCGAATTTGGTACCGACCTGGGCAGGACACACCGGCTGCCATTGCCTCTGAATTCGTGAAACTCTTGAAAAATGCATCTTGCACGATGGAATAGAAAATGATTGGGATTTAGTAGTGTGTTTCTATCTCTAGCCTATTGCATGGAGGTGAGCTGCTATCTCTGTCATTGTCGAGGGAGTGGCATTGGTGGTTCTTTTTGTCTCGAGTTTTTCATCCTTCGCCATAGTTTGAAACTGCTGTGCTTTACCCGATTCACCTTGGAATGATTCCTTAGGTACGTGCTCATTTTTTTATCGGTCTGTCGTAGACTATTCGTTCGCACTGCAAGTGACCATAGGCACTCGACGAAATGAAATTGTTAATTGCTCCTCCACGTCTTTTGCTGGGTTGATGATGGCGCCTAAATTCCGTCGCTGTACCTCGCCTTAACGCAAATGTGCCATATGCGGTCCAGTTAGTGACATTTCAAGTGCATTGTTATCAATAAGTACAACTTGCTTTTCAGCAGCTATTCCACTTGCTTATTCATGGCTGTCAATTGCCGACGACAGCGGTTCTCAATCAGAAAAATAGCCCTTGTGTCGTTGAAAGGACTCTGATTTCGAGTTCGTCCCATTGAAACGGCTCGTTGGTATCAGGATCGCTTACGAGGCAGTGGCTAGTCCGCATTGGTAGGCTGCTTCGCGTGGGGCATTGCCGCTCGCACTTGCAGCGGTCTGGTATTGGTTCGCATAGGATCCTTCACCATCAGGTTGTTTGTTGGATCCAGTTTGGTTTTATGCAGGGCGGATTCAACTCTAGGGTATGCAAACTAGCAGGTTTCGGCAAAAAGCTCACGCCCGATCAGCATGCGGCGGATCTCGCTGGTACCGGCGCCGATCTCGTACAACTTGGCATCGCGCCAGAGGCGGCCCAGCGGATACTCGTTGATGTAGCCGTTGCCCCCGAAGATCTGCACCCCCTCACCCGCCATCCAGGTGGCCTTCTCGGCGGTCCAGAGAATCACGGATGCGCAGTCCTTGCGCACCTGGCGCACGTGGTCGGTGCCCAGCAGGTCCAGGTTCTTGGCCACGGTGTAGGCGAAGCTGCGCGCCGCTTGCAGCACGGTGTACATGTCGGCCACCTTGCCCTGGATCAGCTGGAACTCACCAATGCTCTGGCCGAACTGCTTGCGGTCGTGGATGTAAGGCACCACGTTGTCCATCACCGACTGCATGATGCCCAGTGGCCCGCCGGTGAGCACCGCGCGTTCATAGTCCAGCCCACTCATCAGTACCTTGGCGCCCATGTTCAGGCCACCGAGGATGTTTTCTGCCGGCACTTCCACGTTGTTGAACACCAGCTCGCCGGTGTGGCTGCCGCGCATGCCCAGTTTGTCCAGCTTCTGCGCGATGCTGAAGCCCTTCATGCCCTTCTCTATCAGGAAGGCCGTCACGCCGCGCGCGCCCAATTCGGGCTCGGTCTTGGCGTAGACCACCAGCGTGTCAGCGTCCGGCCCGTTGGTGATCCACATCTTGCTGCCGTTGAGCAGGTAGAACCCACCCTTGTCTTCGGCCTTCAGCTTCATGCTGATCACGTCGGAGCCCGCGCCCGGCTCGCTCATGGCCAGCGCACCCACGTGTTCGCCGCTGATCAGCTTGGGCAGGTACCTGGCCTTCTGCTCGAGCGAGCCATTGCGGTTGATCTGGTTCACGCACAGGTTGCTGTGCGCACCGTAACTCAGGCCCACTGAAGCGCTGGCCCGGCTGATTTCTTCCATGGCCACCATGTGCGCCAGGTAGCCCATGCCGGCCCCGCCGTCTGCTTCGGGCACGGTGATGCCCAGCACACCGAGCTCACCCATCTTGCGCCAGCAGTCCATGGGGAACTGGTCGCTGCGATCGATCTCGGCCGCGCGTGGCGCGATTTCGGCCTGGGCGAAGTCGCGCACCGCATCGCGCAGGGCGTCGATGTCTTCACCGAGCTGGAAGTTGAGGCCGGGCAGCTGCATGTTCAGGTTTCCAAAGCATTTTTCAAAAGAAGTACTTGCGCAAGCAGGGTAGGGAATTCCCACCCCCTCTCGTCATTGACATCGAGTAGCTCGTACAGCAGACTATACTAAACTAACGCTTGCTTGGTATAAAAATGTGCAGACTACATCACTGCTTTGCCTGCAGCTTCCTGTGGTTTAGCCAGTTAAACGCTGCAAAGGACGAAGAACAGTGAACTCGACATTCCCTAGACTAATGTTGAAGCAGGCCGCAGAGCGAGGTAACCATCCCGCCATGCGCGAGAAGGAATACGGCATCTGGCAGACCACCACCTGGGCTGCGATGGCCAGTCTGGTGGAGGCTATCGCCTGTGGCCTGCACCAGGCCGGCCTGCAGCGCGGCGAGCACATGGTGGTGATCGGCGCGAACCGTCCGCGTCTGTACGCCACCATGCTGGCGGCGCAGTCCATCGGTGCCATTCCGGTGCCGCTGTACCAGGACGCGGTGGGCGCCGAATACGTCTTCCCAGTGAACGATGCCGACGTGCGCTTCGCTGTGGTGGAAGACCAGGAGCAGGTCGACAAGATGCTGGAGATCCGCGACCGCTGCCCGCAACTCGCCCACATCTATTTCGACGACCCTCGCGGCCTGCGCAACTACGACCAGCCCGGCCTGAGTTCGCTGGAGGAACTGATGGCCGCAGGCGAGGCCTTTGCCAAGCTGCACCCGCAGGTGTTCCGCGAGCAGGTGGCCATGGCCAGCCCCGACGACGTGGCCGCGATGTTTTTCACTTCAGGCACCACCGGCAACCCTAAGGGAGTGATGCACACGCACCGAACATTGATTGATCGGGCCCATGCAGGCGCAAACTTTGACCGGTTGACCAACAAAGAGGAGGTGTTTGCATATCTTCCCCCTGCCTGGATCGGCCAGAACATCTTCTCGTACGCTCAATGGCTGGTGGCCGGCTACGTGGTGAACTGCCCGGAATCAGGCGCCACCGTCACCATCGACCTCAAGGAAGTGGGGCCTACCTACTACTTCGCGCCACCGCGCGTGTTCGAAGGCCTGCTCACCACGGTGATGATCCGCATGGAAGACGCCGGCCTGATCAAGCGCAAGATGTTCCACTACTTCATGGATGTTGCACGCCGCGTGGGCCCGGACAAGCTCGACGGCAAACCGGTCGGGCTGGTGGATTCGATTAAATACGCGCTGGGCAACGCCATGGTGTACGGCCCGTTGCGCAACAGCCTGGGCTTCAGCCGCGTGCGCGTGGCCTACACCGCCGGAGAGGCGATCGGCCCTGATCTCTTCAGCTTCTACCGCTCCATCGGCATCAACCTCAAGCAGCTCTACGGCTCCACCGAAACCGCGGTGTTCGTGTGCCTGCAGCCCGACAACGAAGCCCGGGCCGACACCGTGGGTGTGCCTTGCGAAGGCGTGGAAATCAAACTGTCTGAGACTGGGGAAATCCTGGTGAAGTCGCCCGGCCTGCTCAAGGGCTACTACAAGAACCCGGAAGCCACGGCCGAAGTGCTCACGGCCGACGGCTGGTACCACACCAGCGACGCTGGCTTCATCGACGCATCGGGTCACCTGAAGATCATCGACCGCGTGAAAGACGTGGGCCGCATCAAGGGCGGCGCGCACGACGGTGCGATGTTCGCGCCCAAGTACGTGGAAAACAAGCTCAAGTTCTTCTCGCACATCAAGGAAGCCGTGGCCTATGGCGACCAGCGCGAGAAAGTGTGCGTGATGATCAACATCGATTTTGAAGCCGTGGGCAACTGGGCCGAACGGCGCAACCTGCCCTACGCCGGCTACACCGATCTGGCGCAAAAGCCCGAGGTGCATGAGCTGGTGCGCCAGGGGGTAGAGAAAGTCAACGCCGATCTCAGCCGCGACGAATTGCTGGCGGGCAGCCAGATCAGCCGCTTCCTGGTACTGCACAAGGAACTCGACGCCGACGATGGCGAACTCACCCGCACCAACAAGGTCCGCCGTGGCTTCATTGGCGACCGGTACAGCGAGCTGGTGGATGCTCTCTACAGTGGCAAGACCGAACAATACATCGAGACGAAGGTGAAGTTCGAGGATGGCCGCACCGGCAGCGTGAGCGCCACGCTCAAGGTGGGCGACGCCAGGACATTCACTCCCGTGAAGGCAGCGGCATGAACTGGCGCTCCCCCGTGCCTTTGCTGGAACTGGCCCACCGCACCCCCATCTCGCGAGCACAACGACCGGCTCAGTGCGAACGGAGTTTTGAATGACCCAGAAGAAGATAGGCGACGTCATTCTGGACGTCCACAACATCAGCCTGCGCTTTGGTGGCGTCAAGGCACTGACCGACATCAGCTTCGATGTGCGCGAACACGAGGTGCGCGCCATCATCGGACCCAACGGTGCAGGCAAGAGTTCGATGCTCAACTGCATCAACGGCGTTTACCAGCCGCAAGAGGGTTCGATCAACTTCCGTGGCCAAACTTTCAAGCACATGAACAGCCGGCAGGTGGCCGAGATGGGCATCGCCCGCACCTTCCAGAACCTGGCGCTGTTCAAAGGCATGAGCGTGATCGACAACATCATGACGGGCCGCAACCTGCGCATCAAGAGCAACCTGTTCCTGCAGGCACTGCGCATTGGCCCGGCCCAGCGCGAAGAAGAGCAGCACCGCGAGTACGTCGAACACATCATCGATTTCCTCGAAATCCAGGCGCACCGCAAGACACCGGTGGGCCAGTTGCCCTATGGCCTGCAGAAGCGCGTGGACCTTGGGCGCGCATTGGCGATGGAGCCGCAGGTGCTGTTGCTCGACGAACCCATGGCCGGCATGAACCTGGAAGAGAAGCAGGACATGAGCCGCTTCATCCTGGACGTGAACGACGAGTTCGGCACCACCATCGTGCTGATCGAACACGACATGGGTGTGGTCATGGACATCTCCGACCGCGTCGTGGTGCTCGACTACGGCAAGAAGATCGGCGACGGCACACCTGAAGAGGTGCGCAACAACGAGGAGGTGATCAGCGCCTACCTCGGAACCTCTCATTGATGGACATCACCACCATGCAGCAGAAAACCACAAACCGTCGCATGAAGAAGCCACTTCCACAGATGTCGTGGAACCGGCTTTGCGGGCCCACAGACATCGCCCCCTCAAGCGGGGATGAGGCCACGCGCAATGAACAAGCAACGGGGGGGAGATAACCACCATGGCGTTCTTTCTTGAAACCTTGTTCGGCGGCCTCATGGCCGGCATGCTCTATTCGCTGGTGGCGCTGGGCTTCGTGCTCATCTTCAAGGCGTCGGGCGTGTTCAACTTTGCCCAGGGGGCGATGGTGCTCTTTGCCGCCCTGGCCATGGCCCGCTTCTCGACCTGGATTCCCGAGTGGCTCGGCATCGAGGACAAGTTCCTGGGCAACGCGCTGGCCTTTGTTGTGGCAGCGGCCCTCATGTTCGTGATGGCCTGGCTGATTGAGCGACTGGTGTTGCGACACCTGGTGAATCAGGAAGGCGTGACCCTGCTGATGGCCACGCTGGGCATCACCTACTTCATCGACGGCCTGGGCCAGACCATCTTTGGCAGCGACATTTACCAGATCGACGTGGGCATGCCCAAGGATCCGGTGTTCCTGTTCGAGGGCGTTTTCGAAGGTGGTGTGCTGATCAATCTGGAAGACGTGTATGCCGCCTGCGTGGCCGCGCTGCTGGTGATCGTGCTCTCGCTGTTCTTCCAGAAGACAGGCACTGGCCGCGCGCTGCGCGCGGTCGCCGACGACCACCAGGCGGCCCAATCCATCGGTATTCCACTCAACCGCATCTGGGTGATCGTGTGGTTCGTGGCCGGCATCACCGCGCTGGTGGCTGGTGTGATCTGGGGCTCCAAGCTGGGCGTGCAGTTTTCGCTGACCACGGTGGCGCTTCGCGCCCTGCCCGTGATCATCCTGGGCGGCCTGACTTCGGTACCCGGCGCCATCATCGGCGGCCTGATCATCGGTGTGGGGGAAAAACTCTCCGAGGTGTACCTGGGCCCTTACGTGGGCGGTGGCATCGAGATCTGGTTTGCGTATGTGCTCGCACTCGTCTTTCTGCTGTTCCGGCCACAAGGTCTGTTCGGCGAAAAAATCATTGACCGCGTCTAGAGATGAAGCACCCCCTGCGCCGCTTCGCGTCTTCCCCCTCTCTCTCGCCTTCGGCGGGAGGGGGACGCTCCCTGTGGCCCGGCAGAGCCGGTTCCACGGAAGCCAGGGACGAGTCACTTCTCGCCGGATAGGCTGAGACAAAGGAAAAATCGGATGTTCTACAGAGAAAACGGTCAGTTCAAGACCTCCTACCGCACCGACCAGCAGATCTTCCCGATCGCGCAGGACCGCTGGCTCATCCTGGCCTTGATCGCCTTCGCATTCGTTGGCGTGCCGCTGCTGGTCGATGAATACATGTTCCGCGCCATCCTGATTCCGTTCCTGATCCTGGCGCTGGTGGCGCTGGGGGTGAACATCCTGGTGGGCTACTGCGGGCAGATCAGCCTGGGCTCAGGCGCCTTCATGGCGGTGGGCGCCTACATGGCCTACAACACCTATATCCGCATCGAGGGCATGCCGCTGATCGTGGCACTGCTGGCCGGGGGTTTCTTCGCCACGCTGGTGGGCATGTTCTTTGGCATCCCCAGTCTTCGTGTGAAGGGCCTTTACCTGGCGGTGGCCACGCTGGCCGCGCAATTCTTCTGCGACTGGGCCTTCCTGCGCATCGGCTGGTTCACCAACAACACATCCTCGGGCTCGGTGTCGGTGTCCAACCTCAACGTGCTGGGCTGGACCATCAACACCCCGGTGGAGAAATACCTGTTCTGCCTGGGGTTCCTGGTGGTGTTCGGACTGCTGGCCAAGAATCTGGTGCGCTCCGCCATTGGCCGCGAGTGGATGGCCATTCGCGACATGGACGTGGCCGCCGCCGTGATCGGCATCCGCCCCATGTACGCCAAGCTCAGCGCCTTCGCTGTGAGCTCCTTCATCATCGGCGTGGCCGGTGGCTTGTGGGGCTTTGTTCACCTGGGCTCGTGGGAGCCGGCTTCCTTCTCCATCGACCGTTCGTTCCAGCTGCTGTTCATGGTGATCATCGGTGGCATGGGCTCGATCATGGGCAGTTTCTTCGGCGCCGCCTTCATTGTGGTGCTGCCCATCTTCCTGAACCAGTTCCTGCCCTGGCTGGGCGGCCTGGTGGGTCTGTCCATTTCCACCGCTGCCATTTCGCACATCGAGTTCATGGTCTTCGGTGCGCTCATCGTCTGGTTCCTCATCGTGGAGCCCCATGGGCTGGCCAAGCTGTGGAGCATCGCCAAACAGAAGTTGCGGTTGTGGCCCTTTCCGCACTGAGAAAACAAGAGAAGGGTCAACCACTCAGACGCTATGTATAAACATTCGAGCAACCAGGAGAACATATGACCGCGAAAAGTCGCATCATCGCAATCGCAGCTTCGGCAATCGTTTTTGGCAGCTTCGCAGTAACCAGCTTCGCGCAGGAGAAGCAACAGTTTTTCCCACTTCTAACTTTTCGCACAGGACCGTACGCTCCTAGTGGAACACCTTGGGCCAATGGGTTTGTCGATTACTTCAAGCTTGTAAATGCGAAGGGAGGGATCAACGGCGTCAGCGTTCTCTGGGAGGAATGTGAAACCGGCTATGCAACTGATCGTGGCGTCGAATGCTACGAACGTCTGAAGAGGAAGAATGGTGGCGCCACCGTGTTTCAGACCATGTCGACAGGTATCACCTTGGCTTTGACTGAGCGCGGTGCGGCAGATGGTATTCCCATACTCACACCTGGCTACGGCCTGAGCGAAAGCGCCGATGGACAAGTGTTCAAGTGGAGTTTCCCAATCGCAGGCTCACACTGGACCTCTGCTGACACGCAGATTCAATATCTGGGTCAAAAGGTCGGGGGGTTAGACAAGCTCAAGGGGAAAAAGATCACCTTGCTCTATCACGACAGTCCTTACGGGAAAGAGGCAATTCCAGTAATGAATGCGCGTTCAAAGGAACACGGATTTGATCTCGTAGCGATTCCGGTGTCACACCCCGGGGTGGACCAAAAAGCAGCGTGGCTGCAAATACGCCAGGCTAGACCAGACTACGTGCTCCTTTGGGGTTGGGGAGTGATGAACTCGACTGCATTAAAAGAGGCGCAATCTACGGGGTTTCGGCGTGATCGAATCGTGGGTGTGTGGCCTTCTGGGTCGGACTCGGATGTCAAAGGCGTGTCTGGTGCAGACGGGTACAGCGCAGTCTTGGTTTTGCCAGGCCCTGGTTTCGACTCAAAAATTGCAAAAGAGGTGCTGTCGACCTTGCATGCCAAGGGAGAGGGGGCTGGGCCAAAGGATGAAGTCGGGTCCGCTCTGTATATGAGGGGACTCATGAATGCGATGCTAGCAGTCGAGGGAGTTTGGCGGGCACAAGAGAAGTTTGGGAAGGGTCAGGTTATGAATGCTGCGCAAACGCGTTGGGGTTATGAGAACCTCAACATCGATGAGAATCGGCTGCAGTTGCTTGGCCTTGATGATGTAATGCGGCCGGTGGTCACGAGTTGCAAAGATCACATGGGCCCGTCGTATGCGAGGGCGTACACATGGAACGGCAAAAGTTGGGAAACCAGCTCTGACTGGCTTGAGGCCGATACGAAAATTTTGACGCCCCTGCTCAAAGCTGCCGTGGAGAAGTATGCAGGCGAGAAGAAGCTGACGCGCCGCACACCTGCGGATTGCCAGTCCTGACCTGGAACTTCACCCACCTCCGCGCCCCCTGCGGCGCGCTACCTCCTCCTGGGGGCGGTGCCCGCCGTCCGGCGGTATCCCTTGAAGGGGCCTGCATTTGCGGCGGGGCTTTCCCCAGCAACTGAATCGAGCTGCCATTCACAAGGCCGGCGTGCCGTGTCTTGTGAATGGTCTTCAACGAAGGCTCAGAAGGAACACACATGAGTACTCCCAACATTGTTCTCAACGTCAACGGCATCGAGGTCATCTACAACCACGTCATCCTGGTGCTCAAGGGCGTTTCGCTCAACGTGCCTCAGGGCAAGATCGCGGCGGTGCTGGGTGGCAACGGGGCCGGCAAGACCACCACGCTGCGTGCCATCTCCAACCTGCTCAGGGCCGAGCGGGGGGAGGTGACCAAGGGCAGCATTGAACTGCGCGGCGAACGCATTGAAAACCTCACGCCGGCCGATCTGGTGAACCGGGGGGTGGTGCAGGTGATGGAAGGACGGCACTGCTTTGCCCACCTCACCATCGAAGAGAACCTGCTCACCGGCTCGTACACCCGCAAGGACAAGGGCGAGATCGCGGCGAACCTGGAGAAGGTCTACAACTACTTCCCTCGCCTGAAGACGCGCCGCACCTCGCGGGCGGCCTACACCTCGGGCGGCGAGCAGCAGATGTGCGCCATCGGTCGTGCCCTGATGACCAACCCCAGCGTGATGCTGCTCGACGAACCCTCCATGGGCCTGGCGCCGCAGATCGTGGAAGAAGTGTTCGAGATCGTGAAAGACCTCAACACCAAGGAAAAGGTCACCTTCCTGCTCGCCGAGCAGAACACCAACATGGCGCTGCGTTATGCGGATTACGGCTACATCATGGAGTCGGGCCGGATCGTGATGGACGGTGCGGCCGAAGACCTTCGCAACAACGAAGACGTGAAGGAGTTCTACCTGGGCATGGGCGGGGGGGAACGCAAGAGCTTCAAGGATGTGAAGAGCTACAAGCGCCGGAAACGCTGGTTGGCTTAGCCCACCCCCGCGCCGCCTGCGGCGTCACCCCCTCAAGGGGGCAACGCGAGTGGCCCGGCGAAGCCGGTTCCACCGCGTTCTGGATCACTCCCCCTTACTCATACGTTTCTGAATCGCCATGACCGACTACTTTGACGCACTGGAAACCCGCTCACCTGACCAGCGTGAGTCCGAGCTGATGGCTTCGCTGGCGGGTCAGGTGGCGCATGCACAGGCACACAGTGCGGCGTACGCGGGCATCCTCGATGGCGTGCGCGCGGCCGATGTGAACAGCCGTGAGGCCCTGGCCCGATTGCCCGTGACGCGCAAGAGCGAGTTGCTGGAGCGGCAGAATGCCTCGCGTGAGGCAGGGAGCGATCCTTTCGGGGGATTTTCTGCGCTGGTGCGCGGCCCCCAGATGTCACGGGTGTTCGCCTCCCCCGGCCCCATCTACGAACCCGAAGGCAGCACGCGCGACTACTGGCGCGCCGGGCGTGCCTTGTACGCCGCCGGGTTCCGGTCCGGCGAGCTGGTGCACAACGCCTTCAGCTACCACATGACGCCAGGCGCATTCATCCTGGAGTCCGGTGCCCACGCCGTGGGCTGCACGGTGTTCCCGGCCGGCACTGGCCAGACCGAACAGCAGCTCGATGCGATCACCGAACTGCAGCCCAACGGCTACACCGGCACACCCAGCTTTCTTCGCATCCTGATCGAGAAAGCCGTGGAAACCGGTACCGACATCCACAGCCTGACCAAGGCATCGGTCGGCGGTGAGGCCTGCCCACCCAGCCTGACCGCCTGGTTCAAACAACAGGGTGTGGCCGTGTACCAGACCTACGCCACCGCCGACTTGGGGCTGGTGGCGTATGAGACCGCTGCACGCGAAGGCCTGGTGCTGGACGAAGGCGTGATCGTGGAAATCGTGCGGCCCGGCACGGGCGATCCCGTGCCAGAGGGTGAAGTGGGCGAACTGGTGGTGACCACGCTCAATCCGGCCTACCCGCTGATCCGCTTCGGCACCGGCGACCTCTCGGCCATGCTGCCGGGCCCCTGCCCCACCGGGCGCACCGCTCCGCGCATCAAGGGCTGGATGGGCCGTGCGGACCAGACCACCAAGGTCAAGGGCATGTTCGTGCATCCCGCTCAAGTGGCCGAGATCGTGCGCCGTTTCCCCGAGATTCTTCGCGCGCGACTCGTGGTCAGTGGCGAGATGGCCAACGATCAGATGTGTCTGCATGCGGAAATCAAGGAAGCTCCTGCTGACGAAGGATTGCGGGCCCTCCTTGAGACTGCTATGCGTGACGTGACTAAGTTGCGCGGCGATGTCCAGCTCGTGAAGCACGGTAGCTTGCCCATGGATGGCAAGCTGATTGAGGACTTGCGATCCAGACCAGCATAGAAACAATCCCGATCCGACTTGTTAGTTCGCAGCGTGCAATCTTTTGCGCTAGGCCAATATCGAAATGGAATTTTATGGGCAACCGACTCACGCAGATCGCCACCCGCACAGGTGACGCCGGCACCACCGGCCTGGGCGACAACACACGCGTTTCCAAGAACAGCCTGCGCGTGCACGCCATGGGCGATGTGGACGAGCTGAATTCACACATCGGCGTGTTGCTGTGCGAAGACATGGCCGACGACGTACGTGCCGTGCTAGTGGAAATCCAGCACCAGCTCTTCAACCTGGGCGGCGAGCTGTCCATCCCCGGCTTCGAGCTACTCAAGCCCGAAGCGGTGCTGGCGCTCGACGAAGCGCTGGTCACCTACAACGAACAGTTGCCTCGCCTGCAAGAGTTTATTCTGCCCGCGGGCAGCCGCGCCGCCAGCCAGGCCCACGTGTGCCGCACGGTAGCGCGGAGGGCCGAACGTGCAGTGGTGGCATTGGGCACTGAAGAAGCCATGAAGGACACGCCGCGCCAGTACCTGAACCGCCTATCTGACCTGATGTTCGTGCTGGCACGCGTGCTCAATCGCATGAACGGCGGTGACGATGTGTATTGGAAAAGCGAGCGAATGTTGAGATCAACTGTTCTCTAACTACAGAGAACGTTCAACTTTCACAATTGGCTCCTAATCATGTGCGACGCATCGTCGACCACCGCATAGCACAGATCGGTGACCGCCTGCGGGTGTGCTTGGTTCTGGTCGAGCACTACGTTCTGTAGTTCGAACGGGAGCGGCAGCTTGGCTTCAGGATTCAGGTCAGGCTTATGTATGCGACTCATCAGCGGGTGACTGTTGGCATGCAGCGTGAGCATCGTGTAGCTCTCATGCACCACTCGAGAACCCTTGTCGGTCCAGGCATTCCACAAACCGGCCAGACCCCAGGGCTCGCCATCGGCGTGTTTGAACCGTCACCAGACGTTTTTCCCCGACTCCCAAATCGGTTCATTGAACCAATCGGCGGGAATGATGCACCTCTGCCCTCATGCCCACGGATGCTTGAAGCTGGCCTTGCTGGTCAGCTCTTCGGACCTGGCGTTGTTGGTCAAATACTTGATGTTGAAAGTCTTTGAAAACCACGGTATCAGACCCCAACATCCCACGACCAGCTCGCGTGAATACCCGGCATCGTCGCGTGCGCGGCGGATGCACCGGGCTTGCGCGGTGCAACAACGCCGCCTTCCCACACGAGGTGATCGGCAACCGATGGTTGCCAGTGCCTGCGAATGCCTTCGAGCTTGGTCGAACCGTACAAGTTGCACATGCACTAAGCATAGCGCCGAAGGCGCGCAGAAGGCGACGCACGGAAGCAAACCAGAAACGAAAAAAAGCGGCCCCAAGGCCGCCAGATCGCCCTGCTGCCCCTTAAACCGGGTAGGCCTTGAGTGGTGAGGGAAGCCACCGCCGACCATTCAACCGCTTTTGCGCGGTGGTAATCGCATCCCCCTTCTTCATGCTGGCGAGGTCGGCAGCATCGCTGCCCGCCTCGGTCACCGCCTCCATCATCTTGGCCTTGGACACAGCGCCCAGGTATGTTTCCTCTGTCGGCTCCCACCAATCGGCCATGTCCACGGCCACGGCCTGCTCGATGGCGGCAGAGGCGTCGAAACCGTGCGCGTTCGAGCGCTTAGCCTCCTGCGAAATCACGTTGTAGGAGCGCCCAACGAACAGCGCCAGAATCTTGACCAGCTGCGACTCATCCAGCGCCAGCAAACGGGCGAAGACCTCGGCAGGCTCGCCCACCATGTCGGGCAACACCTCGGCCTCGGGGTAATGTCAATATCTGAGCAGGCAGCCGGGTTAGCAGCCTCGGATCAACCCGAATTCCGTCAAACCTTCTTCCTTGGCCCCTGGCCGGTGCGCGGCCGTATCACTTATCTCGACTACGACATCAGCGGCTCATGAGAGCCAGCTCCGAGTATTTCAATTTCAAGGAATACCGGGGCCACAACCTGTACAATTCAGGGTTTTCCCTCATCTGTCTACGCGCCGGAACCCACTCTGGTCGCCCACAGACCACAGGACATACCCTTGTAAAACGACGTCGACCATCACCGCTTGCTTCCTCACCGGGTTCACTCACGGAAGGATAGTTGGCAGTTGGCCCGGCGCATGATGGCCCACCCTCTACGGGTTGGCTCGGTTGAACCTTTCACCCGACAGCGCTTCGTTTTCCCCAGCTCCGCTTTCCCGCGCTTTGGTGCGGCACCAGCTCGAGCCCATTCTCTTCGCACATGAAATCTTTCCAGCAGGACTGGCTGTCCAACATCCGTGGCGACTTGCTCGCGGGCATCGTCGTTGCACTCGCGCTCATCCCCGAAGCCATCGCGTTTTCCATCATTGCCGGCGTCGACCCCAAGGTCGGGCTGTATGCATCGTTCTGTATTTCCGTGGTGATCGCGTTCACCGGCGGGCGCCCCGGCATGATCTCGGCCGCCACCGGCGCCATGGCGCTGCTCATGGTCACCCTTGTCAAAGACCATGGCCTGCAATACCTGTTGGCCGCCACTGTACTCACCGGCGTGTTGCAGATCATTGCCGGCTGGGTGCGCCTGGGCGTGCTCATGCGTTTTGTATCCCGCTCGGTGGTCACCGGCTTCGTGAACGCACTGGCGATCCTGATCTTCCTGGCCCAATTGCCCGAGCTCACCAACGTGACCTGGCACGTGTACGCCATGACGGCCGCCGGTCTCGCCATCATCTACGGCTTCCCCTACATCACCAAGGCCATCCCCTCGCCCTTGGTGACCATCGTAGTACTGACCGCCGTAGCCATTTTCATGAACATGGACATCCGCACCGTGGCCGACATGGGCGCGCTGCCCGACAGCCTGCCGTTCTTCCTGATCCCGCAGATCCCGTTCAACCTCGAGACATTGCTGATCATCTTCCCGTACTCGCTCACGCTGATGATGGTGGCCGCACGCGCACTTACCAGATCCTGGGTCAGGTGTTCTTTGCCTCGGCCGACCGATTCACGAACTCGTTTGACTACAAGGAGGTGGTGGACAAAGTGCGCATCGACGTGAGCCGCGCGCACTTCTGGGACATAACGGCCGTAAGCTCACTGGACAAGGTGGTGCTGAAGTTCCGCCGCGAGGGCACCGAGGTGGAGGTGGTGGGCCTGAATAAAGCCAGCGCCACCATGGTGGACAAATTCGCTGTGCACGACAAGGACGGCGCCGAAGACATGCTGATGGGTCACTGAAGTGGGAGATATCAACATGAACAACGAACCCAAAGTCCTGGCCTGTGTGGACCAGTCGCCCTACGCCGACAACGTGACCGATGCCGCGGCCTGGGCCGCCCTGCGCATGGGCGCACCGCTGGAACTGCTGCACGTGATCGACCGCCAGGAAGGTGCTGCACCGGTCACCGACCACAGGGGTGTTCGTCCTTTTGATGCGGATTGACACGCCAGCGCCAAAATACTCTTTATAAAACAACAAGTTAGATATTCGGCATTTTTCGTCGAACTCGCCTTGAGTGCAGATTGACACGTTTGTTTTCTCCATAGGAGCGCGATTCAACCGGTTGAACTCTCGGCTGCTAGCTTGGCTACAGCCAAGTCAGGCTGCGCCAGACGTCGAAGTCAGCCGCTCCAGCATGAGGGTCGGCCGTGATTCCTGAAAATTTCGCAGAAACAGGCCTAAGTCCCTGTCGCTGTTGGATTTTTCGCCTCTCTCTTGGCTGATCGACTGGCTCCTGCAGCCGGGCTTTGCACGGCCAAATCAGGTCCAGGCGCCGACGCACTGAAGCGCTCCAGCATGCTGGCCACCACCTGTTCTTGTGCCGTGACGGATGACCTAGCTGTCGCCAGCGCCACTTCCAACTGCTGCTTTGCGGTCAGCAGCTCGTCGACCTTGGCCTGCAATTGCTCATTCGAGGTGCTCAGCTGCTGGACGGCGGCGTCCTGCTCGACCAGACGCCGGCCCAATTCCTCGGTGCGCCGCTGCGCAAACCCCAGTTCATCCTTGAGCGGCCGCAGGCCGCGCACCTCTTCGTGGGCCTGGTGCAGATCGCCCTGGGCGCGAGACAAATCGCCCAGCAGGCGCGCGTTGTCCTGAAG
>NZ_NCJH01000041.1 GCF_002278925.1 Polaromonas sp. 39-63-25 | reverse complement strand
CGTTTCACAGCCGACATCTCGATGGACAGCCGAGCTACGCGTGACCTGGGCCTGGGCATAGCGGTGTTGGGCGGGGTGGCTGGCACGGCTGGGCAGCTCGGGCAGGTGGCCCGGCCTCAGGAGATCCAGCAGTTCGACCTCGCTCAGATGCAGTAGGGCAACCTGGCGGCACTCCAAAAAGCACGCGTGACCAAGACGATTCTGATCATTTGGGAGCATGGTGGCAATCTGGGACATCTTTCCAGATTGCTTCCGATTGCAATTGCCTTGCGAGAAGCGCAATGGAAGGTGGTTTTTGCAGCTGCTGATGAAATTGCCGCGAAGCGATTTCTGGATGCTGCAGGCTTTGGAAGCATCAAAATGCCCCGCATTGGGGCAAAAGCGGCGGCAGACCTATCTGGACCGCTCAACCACGCCGAGATATTGCTTCGCATGGGTTTCGAGAGAGTGCCGGAAGCCCGATCTACCATCGGGCAATGGCAGGCCTTGTTTGAAACCGTTAAGCCGGTGGCTGTGCTGGTGGATGCTTCTCCTTTGGCGCTGTATGCAGCGCGTAGCGCGGGCATACCTGCCGTTGTTATTGGACACGGATTTGAAATTCCACCGGAGCAGGAGCCACGTCCCTGTTTCATGCCCTGGATTGAGAATTCGGCTGCTAAAACCGCAGAGCTTGAAGTACGTTTGGAGGCGTCCTTAAAAGAATTGGCTAAAACCATGCCGGCTCGCTACGGCGAAAAGGCGCCCAAGTCGTTGAAAGACTTATTTCATTCCGACGGTGTAGCCCTGTGCGCATGGCCTGAACTCGATCACTTTGACAGGAATGCCGGGATAGCCAGTTCTTCCAGCGTCTATACCGGGCCAATCTGGTCGGAGCCCTCGGATGGAGAGGCTCTGAGCTGGCCAGATGGCAGTGGGCCGAAGGTATTGTGCTACCTGAATTTGCGAGATAAGCGTTATGACTTGGTCTGGCAGGCGTTGAAGTCTCATGAGGCCAATGTTCTGATTATTTCTCCTTCGGATGTCCCAAAGGCCTGCGAGGCCGCGCGCGGCTGGGGCATCAAAGTTGCTGAGAGGCCAATCCAGCTGAGCCCACTGATGAAAGATTGCGATGCCGTTGTGGGCCACGGCGGTATGGGGCTGACAAGCATGGCACTGCATGCCGGCAAGCCGGTGTTGTTACTCCCCGAGCACATGGAGCAAACCATCCTGGCCTATCGATTGGGTAAGCAAGGATTGGCCTTGGCGACCATAAGACAGAACGATAAAAGCTTGGTGAACCAGAAGATCTCCCGACTTCTACATGACGATTCCTTGAGGCTGGAGGTCCGAAAATTTGCGGCAGTTTATAGCACCTATACCCCAAGCGTAGCAGTGGAAGGCATTGTTGCCAGGCTCAAGAAAGCTATTGCTAGGCAAGTCATATGAGTATCAAGTTGAGTACAAAAATCCCCCCGTTTTCGATCTCTTGGTGGATACGGTGGAAACGACCCGCGAGGGACTCGCGAGAAAACGCTGCCTGGCTGGTCAAGCCTTGGCACCCGTTGCGCAAGCTAGCAATAGCAACAACCCCGGCCAGCCAGCGCAAGGGCCTGGAGGCCGGCATGCAGGTGGCCGCAGAAATTCACCAAGGCCGCAGAACCATCATGGAGTATTTGCTGAGCCCGGTGCAGAAGGTGTCGGCTGAGGCGGGGAGAGAGCGGTGAGACTGAATTCAAGATTTCTGAACGGCATGGAGATTGTGTCGAGCAGCCATGCCGTCCGCGATATGCCAATGAAGAGGGATTGAGATGCTAAAGATGACTGGTTTTGATGTTTTGTTCGCCGCGGCAGGTAATCTGTATTTGTTGCTCGCGCTCGCGGGCATTTGCGTAGCGCTTTGGGTGGGCAAGACCTGGGTACGCAAGCTCACCTATGCGGTGCTGGTGCTTGCGCTATTTATTGCGCCAATTGCGCCACAGATATACCGTGCGATTGAGTACCGCGGCAAGTTGACCAAGGCACAGGCCTTATTTGATGAGCGGTGCAAGACGGCTGGGGAGAAGATTTACAAGACGGTAGATGGTGTCGAAGGGGTCGCTTGGATGAAATGGCGGCCTAGCGGTTTACCTCATGATCAGTTTGCACTCGATGACCCATATGGGAAAGACTGCAGCGGTGAGGGGTGCATTTTAAAACTCCTCAGAGTGAATGAAACTCCTGCTGCTGCCAAGGCACCGAATCCAATCCTCTCGTCCGCATATAAATTCGTTGAAACAATTGATCCGTCGGATGGTATTCGCTATCGGTACAAGGGAATTTCCAAAGCTATAACGGATGTCTCCAGGGACGAATTTTTGCGGCACGTTCAACGTACAGGATATGGCGCTGATACGAATGGTCGATTCTCGGCATTGCAACGTGAACCAATTGACAAATTCAGTGTTGATTTTGGAATTGTTTGGGACGATGTTTCAACACGCGCAGATCGAGAGTATTGGATCGCTGGTGGGAGCCTGAAGGTTATAGACATTCGGACAAATGAAGTTATTGCTGAGCGACTTGGATATTTGATAGATACAGGGCAGGGCAGCACCGCTGGTGCGCGTGAACCATGGGGCTGGGCTCAGTCTTATGCACCGAAATGTCCGCAACAACCAAAGAATTCCGTGGACTTTGTGATTCGAGTTCTTAAGCCTGCAAAGTAGGGGATGAAAAATGAGTAACGACATAACCAATTACTTGAAGTACGCGAACTTGCAGATGGCGGCAGAGTCGCTATTTGGCATAACGAACGTCGATGCCCCTGGCACTTTGAAGTTAACTGGCTCAATGGATGTGGCTAGCTTGACCAAAGGCAACGATCGTGCGAGTAAATTCACTAGCACCCAAGCCGATCAGCTCGTTGCAGACGGTTGGGCAGTTGTAGAACATAAGAGTAATACAGCTACCGGATTCAGCGGAACGCTCTTCAAAAATACCCTGACAGGTGAGCTTGTTTTAAGTTTCCGTTCCACAGAATTCATAGACGATGCAGCACGCGATAACCAGGCGACAAACTCTTTAGAAGTAAAAGAAAAGGGTTGGGCCTTTGGGCAGATTGACGACATGGAGACTTGGTTTGCCGATCTCAAGTCCAGCGGCAAGCTTGCACCAAGTGACGCCATAACCGTTACCGGCTACAGCCTAGGCGCGCATTTAGCCACCGCTTTTAATTTCCTCCACAAAGACGACCTTACTGCTGTAGGCAATCCATTAATCAGCGCAACCTACACCTTCAATGGTGCCGGGGTAGGCGAATACAGCACCGGTACATTGAAGCAGGTGATGGATGTATTTCATCAAGCGCGCACTGAAGGCAGTGCTGGATTGTTTACGACAACAGTTGCGCAACAACTGTATGCCGATCTCAAGCTCGCCATCAACGGTCAAGCCAGCAGTTCTTACATGGCCCAAGCGCTGGGTAACATTACACAGGCCGAAGTTAATGCATCAGCTAACCCTATCGCCAATGCGCAATTGCTCAACGAGTTGAGTACTTTGCGCGAAGGGGTCGCGCGCGCCAAAGTCGTGCGCGATGAGATCGATCGCGTCGCCACCATCACCAACAGTGGTCCGGGTCCTACTCAGGTTCTCGCGAGCGCCGTCGATGCTGTCAAACTGGACTACCAATTGGCAGTATTGACAGCGGCGAAAGACACCAGCGCCTACCGCACCGCACCTGCCGACCTCATCTACGACGCAGTCACCAATGCCCGTGCGATGTCGGGTGGCTTCAATAATGTGTACGACATCTATGGCGCTACGTCGCCATCCGCGGTGTCCAATTCTCAAATTCACTATGGAAGTGCCACACCCATCGCCATAGAGGATCAACCGCTTTTCCGCGGAAATGTCATTCGAGACAGTCTGACGCAGTCACTCCTTTATGCAGACGCCAAGCTTCTTGTCAACGATTTCAGTCAAAACGATTTTGGCGATACGCACAGCTTGGTGTTGTTGGTAGACAGTTTAAGTGTGCAAAGCGTCTTTGCACAACTTGATTCGACTTTCACCGCAGCCAAATTCGCTCCCATCATGCTGGCGGCTACCAATGTAAAAAGCCACAATACGCCATACGGCCAGGGGGTCGCTGAAGGCGACGCGCTAGAGAACATCGTTAACTCACTTACACGCACCTTCAAACTGGCCGTTGTGCCACTTAAAGGTGACACGCGAGGTAATACATGGTTTGAAATCAAGGATGCGGACGACCCTGGCGGCCGCATCAGCTTCCATGAAGCCATAGACAAGATTGTCAAGAGCGACGAATTCAACCTTGTTGCTGGCGACGTTGTGGTTTCCGCCATCGGAAGCAATATTGTCGCGCAGGCCAAGGCCCGCGTTGGGTTCGAAGACATCGTGGCACTTGAAACTTTGAGCTCGTTCAAGCTTGAGGCTGCGAGCAATGAAGGGAAAGTCGCCCTCGAAACCTTGTGGATGTCAGGTGACTGGAGCGATGACTACCAAGGCTGGCAGGATGATGTGGCGGCGCTTCAGGCTGGCGAGGTTGTCACTCGTTATACCGATGAATGGATATCGGATCGAGCCAAACTATTGCAAACCCTTATTCTTCGAAATACACAGAACCAGGAAATTGATCATGTGCTTGACCCAAGTGTTCCGAGCGACCGGGTTTTGTTCTTCGACTACGACGAGAGCGTGGGTGAGCATAAAACAATCAGCACAAAAAGCCGCACTGCAGCGGGGTTAAAAGATCAACACATCATATTTGACAATGATGAGGGCAACATCATTCAGGGCTATGACAACGCTTTAGGCGACCATATTTATGGTGGGGGCGGTGATGACACTATCGACGGTAAAGATGGAGCCGACTACCTCGAAGGTGGCGCAGGCGATGACATCCTCATCGGTGGCGAAGGAGACGACACTCTGGTGGGCGGCGCCGGTTTTGACGCCTACCGCATCACCACTGGCCAAGGTTTTGACACCCTTATTGACAAAGACGGCAAGATCGAACTGACCCTCGACGGCCAAGTGGTCACCCTGAACGGCGGTAACGCCGTGGCCGGGTCAGTTAACACCTGGAGCGGGCATAACGGAAAGGTCTATTACAGCCTGATTCCCTCAGTCGGCAGCGCTACGGCAAAAGACCTTGTCATCACCACGACAGAGGGCGCCTTTAAAGTGCAAAACTTTGTCAGTGGTGATCTGGGTCTTGCACTTGAGGGGGCCGTACCCGATGAAATCGTCCGTACAACAGCCACTATAGATCACCCGGGGGATACTGTGATTACCCTCACCTCTCAGAACATTGCGGTTGCACTCGAGTTACTCGGCGGTCATGACAAAGTCGTCGTGGATGGAAATTTTGCAGCGCGCGTTCTACCGAACTACGGTAGTGCATTCACCGAAGGTCCCGGCGACATTGTGTTGGGAGGCGCTGGCAACGACTTTTTGGCCACCGGCCTCGAGAGTAGGCTCAGCTATTACTACGCTCCTTCAGGCTCCGGGCTAGACGACATTATTTCGAAGGAATATAACCCCAATGGCCTTGAGAGCGACGGTGTGCATTACTCATATGCCCTTAATTTTGCCAGTCTCTCGCAAGACATTGGGCAGGACCATATTGAAGGCGGCGGCGGGGCCGACTTATTGGTGGGCGGGAATTTCAGGGACGAGCTGCTGGGCGGTGACGACGGAGACATTCTCTTTGGCGGCCGCGGAAATGATTTTCTTGATGGCGGTACTGGCGACGACTTAATGTTTGCCAGCCATTCGATCGAGCGGGTGAGGATTCCCCAAGAGGGATTTGGTGCTGACCAGTCGGCTTAGCGGCGGGAATCTGATTTATTCGCTGGAAGGGGTCAATGTCCTGGACACCACCAGTCAGTTTGATCGACCGTTGCATCCAGGTGTGACCTACGCCGATATAGATGAGCCTCTGTATGGCTGGGGCGGAGACTTGTTGTTCGGCGGCACCGGGAATGACCTGCTGGTGGGTTCTCACGCAGTGGATCACTTGTACGGCGAGGAGGACAATGACGTGCTCTATGGCCGAGGCGGATCAGATCGTCTGTACGGCGGCGCAGGCCGAGACATCCTCTACGGCGGCGGTGATGTTGACGACGCCAATTCCTGGGCTTTCACCCCTGTCGGCTTGGATGGTGATGACTATCTTGA
The DNA here is from genome assembly GCF_002278925.1 of Polaromonas sp. 39-63-25. Taxonomy (GTDB): domain Bacteria; phylum Pseudomonadota; class Gammaproteobacteria; order Burkholderiales; family Burkholderiaceae_C; genus Polaromonas. Next base: position 4,111 of record NZ_NCJH01000041.1, on the reverse strand, counting down.
CGGTGGTGCGGGCAACGACGGGCTATTTGGTGGTGCCGGAAAAGACGAGCTTTTGGGAGGCGACGGGGATGATTCTTTGTACGGTGATATTCAGGACTTTGGGTCTGTCATTAGCCCGCAAAACGACGATATTCTCGATGGCGGAAATGGCGGCGACATTTTGTATGGGGACGGGGGGGACGATACGCTCCGTGGTGGAGCGGGTCTCGATTATCTATTTGGAGGCGCCGGCAACGATTTGCTCGACGGGGGTGAAGGTCGGGACACCCTGGACGGAGGGCTTGGCGATGATGTTCTTATCGTCGGCGCAGAAGACTTCGCTTTCGGCGAGGAAGGAAATGACTCATATCTGATTGGCGGCAATGCGACTATTTCTGACTTTTTCGGAAAAAACAGCTATGTCATTGACGCCGCACAGTCCACGGTTGCCAAACTCGTGGATGCTGGGCGGTCCAGTAGCACCGTTGCGATCATCAACGCAATCAGTGGCGATGAAGCGCCGCTGCTGACCCGTCTTGCCAATGGTGTGGAGCGGATCAGCATCGGAAACTTGACGATTACGGGCTCTGGTTGGGGTAACGGATCCCTTGCGTCGATATCTGTCAACGGCAAGGTTTACAGCGCCTTGCAGCTCTTCGCTAACAGTCTCTCACCCTGGAATATCGACGTTACCGGTACAGGCGAAAGTATTTCTACCGGCGCTGGTGCTGACGCGATCTACGTGACTGGCACAGGAAACACCATATCGGCGAATAAGGGAAACGACAGCCTTCGAATCGATGCTGCGGGCAATACGCTGCGTTTTCATGCGGGGGACAACCGGGACACCGTGCGCCTGGCCAGCGATGTGGCGCAAGCCGCCAACGCCTTGACGCTGGCGCTGGACGAGGATACCGATTTCTCCCGTTTGCGGATTGGCTTGACGCAAGGCAACCCGAAAGCGATCGTGCTGTATCTCGATCCGACCGGCAGCGACAGCATCACGATAGATCCCTTAGGCACCGATGTGGATCAGTTTCTTGACCACTTTATCGTCATGGCGGGCCAGCAAACGACGACGCTGGCTCAACTCCTCGCTGCAGGCCAGGAATTCCAGGGCAATGTCGAGGACAACCATCAAATCGCCTTCAACAAACCGAGCTTTTTGTCTGGCCAGGAGGGCAATGACTTTCTGGTTGGTAGCGATTTCAACGATACGCTGATTGGCGGGCCTGGAGACGATACTCTCGCGGGCGGTCTGGGTGATGACGCTTATGTATGGGGGCGCGGGTTCGGCAATGACGTCGTGGCCGAAACAGGCGGCGCAGACGTGCTGTTGTTGACCAATCTGCTTGCATCAGAGATCGCCGTTGGAAAAGGCAGCAGCGGTGCTCTTGAGGTCAAAGTGCTGGATACCGGCGAGGTGTTTCGGATACCCAATTTCCTGTCCTCTTATCAGCCGTACGAATCCATAGAGCGGTTCGTTTTCGCCGATGGCATGCAATGGAGCCTTGAAGACATCAAGGAAAAATCACTTACTGCAACTGACGACGGCAGTTCCATCTGGGGTTATGACACTGACGACACGCTGTATGGAGGCGCGGGCAACGATGATTTGAGAGGAGGCGGGGGAGATGACCGCCTGATTGGTGGTGCAGGAAACGACAGTCTGGGCGGCGATTCAGGCAGTGACACCTTTGTGTGGGGACGCGGCGATGGCAACGACTCAATTTATGACTGGGGAGGAATCGACGACGCTGTAGAGTTCCGGGACCTGAATGCATCGGATTTGACGATATTCCGGTATAACGGCGGGGAAGCGGTTTTCAGGATTAACGACACGGACGAAGAGCTGTCCATCACGCAGAACTTTTACTCGACAGACGAAGGGTTTTACACCATCGAGTGGTTGCGATTTGCGGACGGGACCAGCTGGAGCATCCAGGACCAATCGCTCAATATCGAGCTGAGGGAACGCTACACTTTCGACACGACATTGATGGGCTGGTCGCTGGGCGACCACATCGTCGGCGGTGCTTCCGACAACTACCTGTATGGCGCGGGTGGCGACGACATCCTCGACGGCGGCGCTGGCAATGACCAGCTATACGGAGGTGTTGGCAATGACACCTATGTGTGGTCTTCTGGCTCAGGCTATGACTACATCAGCGACTATGCATGGCAATACGGCGAATACGATCCTGATGGCAGCTACCACGGCGGCGGGGGTTTTGACACCGTCAAGCTGAGGGGGCTGGCCCCGGCCGACGTCGCGCTGACCTACGAACCTGGAAGCCTTGACCTGATCATCCAGATTATTTCCACCGGTGAGACATTGACGGTGAATCAGGGCCTTGACGCCGGAGCCCCGGACTACTTTCTGGAGCGGATTGTTTTCGACAACGGCGTGGTCTGGAATTCGAATGACATATGGACGCTGGCTGCCGCGAGCCGCGTCAACCACGCTCCCGAAGTCGTATATGCCTTTGACGACCAGGAAGTCGAGGTACAGGGGCAAGTCAGCCTGGAGATTTCTTCGGATATGTTTTATGACGAGGACGGTAATTCGTTGACCTATAGCGTCAGCCTTGCCAATGGGGACCCCTTGCCTGATTGGCTGACCTTCGACGCCGATTCGCTCACGCTTGAGGGGATTGCGCCATCGGGCGTTACCGGAGTGTTCTCGATTTCCATCAGAGCGGAGGACACTTTCGGGTTGGGAGCGTCAACGAATTTCACGCTGACTATTGCCGCATCCGATGTAATTATTCAAGGCACTGAAGGGAATGACACCCTGCAGGGCACGCCGGATCGTGATGTCATCAATGGCGGGGCTGGCGCAGACCGCATGAGCGGAGGCAAGGGAGACGATGTCTACTACGTTGACAACGCGCTGGACAAGGCGGTTGAAAAAGCCAACGAAGGCCATGACACCGTGCTGGCGGCGATCAGTTTCACGCTGGGTGCCCATGTAGAAGACCTGATGCTCGAAGGCAGCGAAGCCCTGGACGGCACCGGCAACGGCCTGGACAACGCGATACACGGAAACGGGCAGGCCAACAAACTCAAGGGCGGTGCCGGCAACGACACCCTGATTGGCGGTGCCGGAGACGACCGTCTGACGGGCGGCCTGGGCGCAGACACCCTGCGGGGCGGAGAAGGCGACGACCTGTACGAAGTAGACAACGCCGCAGACGTGGTGACCGAGCTGGCGGGCGAAGGCACGGACACCGTAGAAGCCTCCGTGACCTACAGCCTGACGTCCAATGTAGAGAACCTCATCCTGACCGGTCTGGTGGCCATCGACGGCACCGGCAACGAGCTGAACAACCTTCTTCAAGGCAACATTGCCGCCAACACCCTGACAGCCGGTGCCGGCAACGACACCCTGAACGGCAAACAGGGCCTGGACACCCTGATAGGTGGCTTGGGCAACGACACCTACCTGTTCGAAGACGACATCGACACCATCTTCGAAGAAGAAGGCGGTGGACGCGACACCCTGATCAGCCGGCTGTCCGTGACCCTGGCCGCCAACGTCGAAGACGGCATCCTGCTCGGCTCGGCAATCAGCCTGACCGGCAACGAGCTGTCCAACGTCCTGACCGGCAACAACGCTGGCAACACCCTGGACGGCGGCGCAGGCGCTGACCTGCTGATAGGCGGCAAAGGCCATGACCTGTACATCGTCGACAGCCAGACCGACACCGTGATTGAGAACGCCGCAGAAGGCATCGACACCGTCCAGTCCAGCGTCAGCTACAGCCTGGGCGACAACGTCGAGCACCTCACGCTGAGTGGCAACGCCGAAGCCGGCATGGGCAATGCCCTGAACAACAAACTGACTGGCAATGCCGCCTCCAACAAGCTCTGGGGGGGAGCAGGCAACGATGAACTCGATGGTGGCGCCGGCGCCGACATCCTGATCGGCGGGCTGGGCAACGACAAATACTGGGTGGACTCACCCGACGACCTGGTGGTGGAGAACGCGGGCGAAGGCACCGACACCGTCTATGCCAGCGTCTCCTACGCGCTGGCAGACAACGTCGAACGCCTGACCCTGACAGGCAGCGCCAACATCAACGCTGTTGGTAATACGCTGAACAACCGTCTCGAAGGCAACGCGGGCAAC
>NZ_NCJH01000025.1 GCF_002278925.1 Polaromonas sp. 39-63-25 | reverse complement strand
CACCGCGCCACCTGCACGCCCGACATTTCCCGCACTCGCCGTCCCGCCCGTGGCCGTGATCGCGCCTGACAGATTGACCGCACCCGTGCCCGTGATGCTGACCGCGCCGCCGTTGCCGTTGGCGGCACCTGTCGTGGTGATGCTGCCTGCCGCCGTGCTGGTCACACTGGTGCCCGACAGGCTGATGCCGCCGGCCTGGGACGTCAGTGCGGCGCCCAGTGCCAACGTGCCGGCGCCGCTGTTGTCGGCATCGGCCTTGAGGTTGATGGCGCCCGCGCCGGTGACACTGAGCGCCGCGTTGACGTTGATGTTGTTGTTGGCTTCAAGACTGACACTGCGGCTTCCCGTGACGGCCAATGCATTGCTGAGCGTGATGTCGTTGCTTGCCTGAAGCGTGATGTTCCCTGCAACCGCGTTGAGGGTTGCCACGGATACGGTTTGCGTCGTGCCGGACTGTGCCGCAAAAGTGCTGACATCGGCATAGGTCGCCGGTCCCGCGTTGCTGACAACAATGTTCAGCGGATCCAGCAGCAAGGTGCCCGCCTCACCGCGGGCAGCCCCGAAGTTGGCGGAACCGTCGAACGCCAGCGTCTGTTTGCCGGACACTTCGGCAAAGCCGCCATGGCCGGAGTCGAACCCACCGGTTGCCTTGATCGCGCCATAAAAACCAGTGGCAGCATCCGACCAGACGACCACCTTTCCGCCATCACCTGAGCCTGTGGCACTCGCATCGATCACCGCATCGCGCGCAACCAGGGTCAGGGAGGCGTTTTGCTCGGCACCCTTGCCCTGGTAGTTACCGCCAATCAACACAGTGCCGCCGCCGGCCTGCCCCGATGTATCGATTCGTGCGCCTGCGGCCAGAACCACCTTGTCGCCCAGCACCTGGACCATGCCACCGGTTTGCCCGCCGTCCGCACCTGAGGCATTGAGCTCACCGTTCACAGCCACGACGCCGGTTTTTCCGCCGCTCAGCACAATCAGGCCGTTGCGCTCGGTAGCGGAGGTGGCGCGTATCACGCCGGTCTGGTTGATGACGGTGGCCATCACATCGCCCAGGGCACTGGCCAGCACGGCGACCTGCCCGCCCTGCGCCGTGATCACGCCGCTGTTGGCGGCGACGGCGTTGGCTGCTGCGGCATCGACCGAAAAGCTCACCAGGCCCGCACCTGAGGTGTCCACCGAAACACGCGCGCCCGCCACCAACCCCACCGAGCCGGCGGCGGCGTTGATGGACCCGGTGTTGCTTACGTTGGGAGCAGCCAGCAGCACGTAGCCGCCGTGCGCGGCCCGGATGTTTCCGCCGTTGGTCACGGCACCTGCATTGCCACTGCCGCTGAAGGTGTAGCGGCCGGCCATGAAGTCCTCGTTGCTCAGGGCCAGGGTGGACGCGACCAGGCCGCCCACATGGACTTGCGCACCGGGCGCAAACATGACACCGGCGGGGTTGATCAGAAACACCTGGCCATTGGCGCTGAGCGAGCCATAAATGGAGGACGGAGCCGCTCCCACCACCCGGTTCAGCGCGACCGAGGCCGCACCAGGCTGCACAAACTGCATGGACTGCCCCGTGCCTATATTGAAGCTTTGCCAGTTCAGGATGGCCTTGTCGCTGCCCTGGGTCACCACCATGGCGTTGACGTTGGGTGTGCTGATGTTTGCCTGGCCGGCCACGAGGCTGGCGCCCTCAGGCAAGGCCGTCGCCAGCGTTGAAAAGCCCGCCAGCATGGCTGCCAGCAGGCGCGACAACACACGGCCACTGCGCAGGCGATACGTGGCGGTGAGCTTGCGTGACAGGCGAACCACCACCGTGCGAACCGCCCAGGGGCGGTAGGCGCCGTGTTTTGCGGATGGATGGGTCATGGCTGTTCGCTTGGGCCGCAGTCAGAACCACTTCTGGGCGGACACCCAGGCGCGCGGCGAACGGTCCGGGTCACCCGTGGATGGCGTGGGCCGCGTGGTGCGCCAGGCCAGGTAGGTAGTGATCAGGAAATTGTTGATTCGCCCGGCCAGCGCGCCTATGCCCACGGAGCCCAGGGCGATCCGGTTGGTGACGCCGGGTACTGCAGAATCATCCTGATTGAACCGGACTGTTCCGTAGTCATAAAAGGCCGCCAGGCTCACCGGCTCACCGGCCAGCGTGGCGGGCGCAGGCAACTGATAGCGGTATTCGAGATTGAGCAACAGCCCGGTATCCCCGATGCCCTCGCCCACCGGGTAGCCCCTCACCCCGTTGGGGCCGCCCAGCGCCATTTTTTCGGCGGAAGCCAAGTTTCGGGAGGCCAGCTGGGTCTGAAAGCCCAGCAGCACACTGGACACGCTGCCGAACAGCTGGGTACGCTGGAATTCGAGATTGAGCTTGCCGAAGCCGCCTGCCGTCCGCAGGCCGCCGGGGCCCTGGTCGAAACCGAGGCTGATCACATCCAGCCGGGTGCGCCCCAGCGTCCCGGTCAGGGCGTAACTGTTGAAACCGCCGGCCCCGACCAGGAGATCGGAGAAATTGCCCAGCAAGCCGATACGCGCTGATGCGATGCGGCGCTCACTGTCGTTGGCCGGAGTGGCGATCTGGTCGCTGAATTTTTTGTGTTCCAGGCTGAGCAGACCATACAGGTTGTTGTCACGCGAACGGATCAGCGGCCGGGTCAGGGAAACGCCCAGGATGTCCGCTTTGCCGGTGGCCCCCAGCGCTGCAAATTGTTCGCCCAGGGCGTAGTCGGTCCGGGCGGCACTGACCGCGAGCCGGGTTCCGGCGGCATCGACAGGAACCGCGTACGCCAGGCGGTACAAATTGCTGCGTGTGGCGTTGCTGGTCTGGACGCGCGCGCTGAATACATCGCCGCGCCCCAGCAGGTTGCTGACATTGAGGTTGGCCGACACATGCAGGGGCCCGGCCGCGCGTGCGCCGAAGTTGTCCACGGCCACCCAGCCATCCACCTGCGAACCCTGCGCCCGAATCGTCACGGTCACGTCGGCCTGCCCGGGCCGCTGGCCCGGCTCGACCGTGGCGCTGGCTTCCACGCCGGCCAGGTCACGCAGAAGCAGCACGGGCTTGTCCAGCAGGTATTCGCTGATCAACGCCCCGGGTTGCAGATTGGCGCCCACCACGCGCCGGGCGTAGGACGCCGACCCGTTGTCGCCCTCGAACTCCACATGGACCCTGCCGATGCGCGCCTCGATCACGGCAATGGTGACCGTCCCGCCGACCGCCTGGAAGGCCTGCTCGGGCAGATAGGCTTCCGTCAGAAGGTAACCCTGCGCCCGGTAATACCGGCTGACGAGGGCTGCGGCTTCGGTCAGTCCTGCCAGGTCGGTGGACCGGTTGACGCGATCCGCCAGCAGGGCCGCCAGGGTTTCCTGGTCAAAGAGGCTGTTGCCCTCGAAGTGGAACCCGGCCGGCGTGATGGACACCGCGGCCTGAACCGGCGGGACCGGTTTTCCGGCAGGCAGGCTGATCGGCGGCGCGCCCGGCTTGGGCAGCAGGGGAATCTGGCGTTGCGGCTCCTGCAGGGTACCGGCGTCCGGCCGGCGGACTGTCTGGGCGAAAACAGACGAGCCACCCGGCGCCAAAAGCACCAGGCAGGAAACCAGCAAAAATGAAGGCCGCAGGTAGTGACGCTTCAAGGAAAATTTGATTGTTAAAAATATTTACGTAAAGCAACAAATTGTATTAAGCACTTATTGAGCCTTTCGTCAACAGTCGCGGGGGGCTGTTGATGGAAACGACTTACAGATGTCGCAACCACCAAACAAAACTGGGAGGTTTTCACAAATCCAGGCGCGGAAAACAACGTAGCCGGAAAACGAAAGGCCAGGCTGGCGATAACTTCTATCCATGCGGTAGCCAACCTCAATTGGCCAGCTAAATAGTCAATCCACACAATAAACAGAGCCTCAATATGTTTCAACTATCGATCAATCCGAACTGAAAACTGACACTTCCTCCACCGGAGCCCAAGGAGTCTGAACATGGCCAAGCTTGTACGTGCCAATTTGCCCACGCTGAAAAAAACAGTCAGCTACTACGTGGTTCACGTCACGGTGGCAGCAGGCGTGGCGTATGCCGTGACCGGCAATCCGCTGCTGTCCCTCACGCTGAGCCTGCTCGAGCCCGCGATTCAGGCCATTGCCTTTTTCTTCCACGAAAAGGCCTGGCAACACTGGGGCGGCCGGGCCGCCGCAACACCGGCTGCGATGGGCACCGGCGCCTGAACCGGCGCCGCCTGCTCTATCGGCGCGGGTCTGGCCTGCATGGAACCGCGTGACCAGAGCCGCTGCGGGGACCATGGTGGTTATTACCGCAAAAGCAGCTTACTCCGGCGATTTTCCAACATACAGCGGATAACGGCCAGCAACTTCAGTGTAGGGGTCCAAGGTAATTGTCTCAAAGGTTCTATTTAAATCAAGGTTCTAGACAATAACTGCGAGCTCCATTTATCGGCGCACGCCACATTTCATGTCATTTCCCTACCCACGCACCAGATTTAATGGCCGTCTGTTGTGGCGACCGAGTATCGCTCTCTTCAATCGAGAGTTAGCGAGCCCAAATGGGGCCAGCTGGATTCGATTTTTTAGCTATTGCGCAGGCTGCGCTTGATACGCTTTAATCTGCAGCAAAGAGGACACTGTGAGCTTAAGGAAAAACAAACGTCGCGCCATGAAGCTTTTCCATGGTCGTTTTCATCCCAGTTTCATTTGGCAGTCCGCCGAGGATCGCGAATGGTTGGATGCGATCCCTATTGGCCAAGAGTTGGGAAGTAAGGACTATGCGCGACTGACCATACTGGACATGTACTCCTGGGGGAACATCACAGAGCGAGAAGCAATACGCCAACTTGATATTGACCGTGCCGCACTTGTGGCGATGATGAATCTGGAAGGATATCCCCTCACGCCAGAGCTTATTGCTGCTGCTGCCGAACTGGGGCCGATCAGCAATGCATCCAGCTTATTTGGCAGACCGCCGCTTGGCAAGACATGAAGCGCAGGAGCGTGCTAGGCGGGTGATGCAGCTCCGAAACGATGCTCCGGGACACCCGGCACGTCGACTTCTATGGCCAGCACTGAACCGGCGAGCGGCTCACGGCGCAGTTGGCTGCGGTCCAGAAACTTCAGGGCGGTGGTGATATACAGCGTCTTCAGATCCGGACCGCCCAGGCAGACACAGGTTGGATTCGTGACCGGTAATTCGATTACGCGGTCCACGTTGCCCGCGGGGGTATAGCGGACAACGCGGCCGGAACCGAAGATGGCGTTCCACATGAAGCCCTGCGCGTCGACACAGGCACCGTCGGGCCGAAACCGTGTCGCCGAATGGTCGACAAACACTTGCCGATCTGAAAGCGTACCCGTTGAAATATCCATTGCGAACTGCCAAGTCACGAATCGCCGAGTGTCTGAGAAATAGAGCACGTCTTGGGCGGGCGAAAACGCCACCGTGTTCGAAACAATCACATCGCCAAACAGGTGATGCACTGCCCCGGAGGGATCGACGCGGTAGAAGGCGCCGTTGGGGCGCGAAAGTTGGTTATCCATGGTGCCGACCCAGAACCTCCCCCGGGCGTCGCAACGGCCGTCGTTCAAGCGATTGTCCCGCTCGGGGGACTCCACCTGGCAGAGCAATTGCCGCTCGCCAGTGCCAAGGTCGAACACGAAGAGTCCGAGGTCCAGACCGATCAGAACACGGCCTGGCACGCTCGCAAGCGCGAGCGAGCCCGCATACCGGGCATCGAACGTAAATACATCGTGCCGCCCCGTCGCTGGGCGGAAGCGTTGAAGCCGTCCACCATCGATGTCGAGCCAAAGCAGCGACTGTGTCTCACTGCACCACAGCGGTGTCTCTCCGAGCACGTCCTGACCTGGAACGACGCAGCGAAATGCCGTCTCAAATGCGGGAAACGGCCGGCTCATCGCAAGCTCCTGACCCTGCTGCGGGCCGGCGCCTCGACTACATTGCCCCAGGTACCCACGTTGGCGGATCTCAGCAGAGGGGACGCGCTACCAGACAGCGCAAGCTCCTCGGCGGCATGGAGCAACATGGGACCGAATTGGACCATACGCTTGACGGTCAAACGGGACGACGGGCCAGCAATCACGATCACGCCCGTCGTCGATTCGTCGCCCTTGCGCACCGGAACCGCCATGGAGTTCATGCCCGGAGCATAGGTGTCCTGGATGATGCTAAAGCCGCGCTTGCGGTGATCGTTCAACATCTTCAGGAGTGCCTTGAAACTGGTGGGCGCGTTAGGACCGTAGTGCTTCGGATCTCCGATGCCCTGGTGAGTGACGTACTCGATGGCGAGATCTTCGGACAGAGTCATCAGCCAGGCCTGGCCAGCGGCGCTGCACGACAGGCGCAAGTCGAGGCCCATGTCGGGGTCGTACAGCAAGCCGGATTTCGCGCCCTGTGCCTTCGCCACCAGCGTCAGTCGTTCGCCGTCCACGATCGCCAGGCGAACGAGTTCTTCGGTCGCCTGTGCGAGGCGGTTGATGACGGGTTGCGCAATGTCCACCACACCGGACTTACTCAGGAAGCTCAGCCCCATGGAGGCCATCTTCGTGGTGAGCGCGTAGTCTCCTCGCTGCGGCAACTGTCGCACGTAGCCGTATTTGATCAACTCGTGCAGGGTCCGGTGGCAGCCGCTGCGCAGTTGGTTCAGCTCCGTCGAAATCTGCACGAGCGCCGCACCGTCCGGATAGTCGGTCAGGTATTCCAGGATGGCCAAGGATTTTTCTAACGCGCCGCTCATTTGTATCTCCAAATCATCAGGGTGAACGTTCAAAAGTTGAATGATATCGTTAAGTTGAATGTCGTTCAAGTTTTGTGTATTATTCGCAGCAATTATTCCAACGCATTGAACTGGCTGGAGGCCACAACGAAATGAAAACGAAGAAAAACGCAAGATTTGTCGCGATGGCTATTACGCACGGGTCAACCGGACTCTGAGGGAGATCAAATGTCTTTGCTCGGAAAAGCAGCGCTCGCGATGTGGTGGGACATGGCGCCCCAAGTGAACAGCGAGTTTCAGGACTGGCACTCGCACGAACATTTTCGTGAGCGCCTGGGTATCCCTGGTTTCAGACGTGCGACGCGCTGGAGCAGCGCCGACGGCGGCGAGGGTGTATTTCAGATGTATGAACTTGAGGCATTCGAGGCGCTCTCGTCCCCTCAGTATCTCGCACGCCTGAACTCGCCTACGCCGTGGTCTACCAAGATGATGCCGCACCACCGCAACATGGTGCGCAGCCAGTGCCGAGTACTCGAATCAGCCGGTGGCAACGTCGCCCGACATGCCCTGGCGATCAGGCTCTCTCCCGCGCCGGGGGCTGATGAAAAATTGCGGGCATCACTGAAAACCCTCATTGCTCGCTTCATGGATCAACCTGGATGCGTTGGCGGCCACCTGTTGCGACATGAGGCGCCACAGATTCCACAGACAACCGAGCAAAAGATTCGCGGTGGCGATCAGGTGGCTGACTGGGTGTTCCTGGTGATCGGTTACGACTTGCAGGTGCTTGGGACGCTCGCTGACGCCGAGCTCTGCGCGGGGTCGCTAGCGCAACTCGGCGCACAGCCCGATGCATTCAGTGGCCTCTACACCGTCTCCTTCTCGGCAACCCCCGAGGAGGTCGCGTGATCGGTGGCACCACTTCCGGCATGGATGGATTGGCCAGGCCGTTGGCCAAGTTTTCATTGCTCAAGCGGCGCGCTGGCACAACCCGGGCGGCGTTTGTCGGTCACTGGCGCACTGTGCATGTAGACGTGCTGGTCAATAAAGCGCGACACAAGGCATACAACAAGCGCTACGTGCAGAACGAATTCCTGGATCTCGCGGGACTTGATGACCAGCGCTTCGACGGCGCGGCGCAGATGATTCCCCAGTCTGCACAACTCGTTCGACAGGGATTCCAGAACGACCCGCTTTATGCGAAGTACGTGCGTCCTGACGAGCACTTGTTCCTTGATGTCGCCGGTTGCGTCGTCCTGTACTGCGAGACCTCAGGAGTCGGGAACGTCGGACAGTGCGAATCGCCATTGAAGGCGATGGCACTCGTCGGTCGCGCCCCTGGCACGGATCCCGTTGAATTCAATGTGGCGTGGAATCGCCGGACCAAGGCGCTCCTCGATGGTGCCAGTCAAAGTGGAATGCGAGCCTTTCGACAGCACTGGGTTATGCAAGGCGCGGCGACGCGCATGCTCGACGGTGAAGTGTTGCAAGATGCTCCCGCAGTCGTCGACGAGCTGTTCTTCGACGATGTCGATGCCATGTCGGCGCTGTGCGCCAGCGAGGCTTTCATCAAGGGCTTCGACCAATGCCATGCCCTGGCGCCAGGCCACGGTAGCCACCTGTTCGCCGCGCGCGAGCACCTTGTCTACGAGGGCGCATGAAAGTTCTCGTCACCAGATTAGTCGACACATATATGCCGCCGATGCGATTGGCTGCCGACAGCGCATCGACGCAGATGCATGGACTGTTCCCAGCCCTTGAAGCCAGATCGCTGCGCATGGCCATAGTCCAGGCGATCGTGCGAATCGGATAAGCCATGTCACATCGACTCTGCCTCGCTCATCTCACGCTCATCGAGTTAACACCGCCGGAACTGGTAGACGCCGCCGCGGACGCAGGCTTCACGATGGTCAGCATGCGGCTTGCACCTGCCTCCACCGGGGAAAAACAACATCCCATGATCGGCGGAACACCCATGATGCGGGAGACTCTGGCACGCATGCTTGATCGAGGCGTCGTCGTGCACGACGTGGAACTCGTGCGCCTCACGGCCATCACCCACGCAGCTACTTTCGAGCCGCTGATCGCAGCAGCAGCGGAGCTTGGCGCACGCCACATACTAGTTGCGGGCGACGATTCAAACGAGATGGCGATGGCTGAACGTTTCCGCGATCTGAGCGATCTGGGAAACCGATATGGCCTGCGCATGGCACTCGAGTTCATGCCCTGGCGCGGAATCAACACGCTGCAATCCGCCCAGCGCGTGGTCGAGATGGCGGGATCCGGCGGAGTCATTGTTGATGCGATCCATTTGGATCGCTCCGGCGGCAGCGCCGCCGACTTGGCCGCCATCCCGCCTGCCCATTGGGCGTACTTCCAGATATGCGATGCCCCCGCGCAGCGCCCCTCCACCGAGACAGAACTGTTGTTTCAGGCCCGCCAGGCAAGGCTTCCACCCGGACGGGGTGGGTTGGACCTGGTAGGGATGCTGCGTGCAATTCCCGCCGACTCGGTGGTCTCCATTGAGACGCCGCTCCACGGCCTACCGGGCTTGCTGCCCCCTGTGGCGCGTGCGCGCATGCTCCGGAAGGCCACGCTCGAAATTATGGAACAAGCTGATGTCAGATCATAAACAGCAATGGGACCGCGAGGTAGATTTCCTCGTGCTAGGGGCCGGCAGCGCGGGATGTGTGCTCGCCAACAGGCTGAGCGCAGATGGCAGACACCAGGTCCTGCTGGTCGAAGCCGGGCCGCCGGATCGCAACCCATTCATTCATGTGCCTGCCGGTTTTCTGCGACTGATCAACAACCCCGCTGTGAGCTGGCGTTATCGTTCAGAGGCGGATTCGTTCAATGGCGGACGCGTGATTGACTACCCGCAGGGAAAAATGCTGGGCGGCACCGGCAGCATGAACGGCATGCTCTATGTGCGCACGGCGCCAACCGAGCATGAGCACTGGGTCGCGCAGGGCTGCAGCGGCTGGTCCTTCGAGGAAGCGATTCGCTACTACGAGCAGATCGAGAACGTTGATGGCTCTGCGCCGAACCATCCCCTCCCGGTGTCCAGTTTTCTTGAGAAGCATCCGCTAAGCACAGCCTTCCTTGAAGCGTGTGCACAGGCTGGGCTCGCCGTGCACCCGCACCTCAATGGTCCGCAACGGGAAGGCGCTGCAGCTTTTCATCAGAACCGGATGGGAAGGTTCCGTAGCGGACCGGCGCAGACCTACCTGCGCAATGCACGCAGTCGCCGCAATCTTGATGTATTGACCACCTCGCTGGCCCAGCGGGTCATCTTCGAAGGAACTCGCGCCGTTGGTGCGGAGCTCCTCGGGCCGTCGGGCCGCGTGCGTGTCATGGCCCGCCGGGAAGTGATCGTTTCCTGCGGCGCCATCCGCTCACCGCACCTGCTGCAACTGTCGGGTATCGGGCCTGCGGCACTGTTGCAGTCGCTCAATATTCCGGTGGTGGCCGATCGTCCTGCCGTCGGCAAGAACCTACGCGACCATTATTCTGTGCGCCTAACGCAACGGGTTCGCGGCATCGGGACCCTGAACGAACGCACCCGCGGTCTGGCACTAGGGGCGGAACTGCTGTCTTACGCCTTCTCCGGCGCCGGTCTGCTCACGCTTGGCGCCAGCACTTGTGCTGCGTTCGCGCGAAGCAGCGACCAGCGCACTTTCCCGGACCTGCAACTTAGTTTCGCGCCGGCGAGCTTCGAACCAGGCACCTACCAGCTTGAGCGCGAGGGTGGCATGACCATCAATGTGTACCAGTCCTATCCCGAAAGTGTGGGCACGGTACAGGCACGTTCGTCCGACGCAGCGGAGGCGCCGGCCATCGCACCGAATTACTTGAGTACGCCGGCCGATCGCGAGGCATTGATCGCCGGGCTGAAGCTCGCTCGCCACATTTTTTCAATGCCAGCACTGAAAAAATGGGGTGTACAGGAGACCTTGCCAGGCGTTGAGGCGCAGAACGACGAACAGTGGCTGGCATATGCGCGAGCGAAAGGGGTGTCCGGCTATCACTTGGTAGGCACCTGCCGCATGGGAGGCACTGATGCCGTGGTCGACCCTCAATTGAGGGTGCGGGGAGTGCAGAGCCTTCGCGTGATCGATGCGTCTATCCTGCCGACGTGCACATCGGGCAACTCCAATGCACCGACGCTGATGGTGGCGGAAAAGGGCGCCGCGATGCTCCTGGCCGATGCGAAATAGGAGGGGCATTGAGTTGAAAACGGAAACCATATCTGGCACCGACACCGAATTCGACCTCATCGTCGTGGGTGCCGGTTGCGCCGGCATGTCCGCCGCGCTGTTCGCAGCGATCGAGGGGCTGAAAGTGCTGGTGGTTGAACGCACGCAGTGGGTTGGGGGAACCAGTGCCCTGGCTGCCGGGGCCATGTGGATACCCAACACGCACCTGGGCGCCGGCTCGGGCGATAGCCCAGCCAAGGCCGCGCGTTACCTCGAACTCGCTACCGAGGGCCGGACGCCCGCTGCCTTGCGTCAACGTTTCCTGGGTCTTGGGCCACAGGCCGTCAAGTGCCTTGAGGAGCACGGTGACTTGCCTATGCGCGCCTTTCCTCACCACCCAGACTACATGTCCGAACTCCCCGACTCCACCACCTGGGGTCGAGTGCTCGAATGCCTGCCCTTCGATGGACGGCAACTCGGAAGTGCGCTGGGATTGGTGCGACCTCCGATTCCAGAGTTCACGGTGCTGGGCGGGATGATGGTTGATCGAATCGATATCAATCATCTCCTGAACATGACGCGTTCGCGCGCCTCGTTCGCGCACTCGGTGAGGCTGCTGCTGCGCTACGCCGGCGACCGCATGCGCTATCCGCGCGGCGCACGCTTGGTGCTGGGTAACGCGTTGGTCGGCAGGCTGCTTCTGTCGCTGCGCACTCGCGGTGTGCCTATCTGGACACAAACCCAAACTGAAAACCTGGTTGTGCGCAACGGCCGAATTACCGGGCTAACGGTATCACGGGACGGCCAGTCCATTGCGCTCACCGCTCGAAAGGGCGTGGTGCTGGCTGGTGGTGGGTTCAATGACCATCCGGTCTACCGCGCGCAACTCATTCCGCCTGAAGTGACGCATTCCCCGCGGGCTGACAGTTCACCCGGTGATTTGCTGGGACAGGTGCTTGCCCTGGGCGCGCGGCTGAGCGAACCGAAGAACAGCGCAGCCTTCTGGGCTCCGGTATCTGTGCGTCGACGATCCGATCACAGTATCGCGGTTTTCCCCCATTTCGTGCTCGATCGAGCGAAGCCGGGCACGGTGGTCGTGAACGCAGGCGGCCATCGGTTTCTCAACGAAAGCATTTCCTACCATCAGTTCGGTGAGCGCATGCTCAAGTCAGGACCCTATGGCAGACGCAATGCGGTCGCCTACCTGATCGCAGACCGTCGGGCGCTCGTGAAGTACGGCCTGGGCATGGTACGCCCGGGCGGTCGCGGTCTTGCGCCATTTCTTCGGGACGGCTATCTGGTGGAAGCCCCGACCATAGAGGCTTTGGCGCAGCGACTTGGCATGGAGCCCTCTGTGCTGAAGGACACCGTTGCCCGCATGAACGGCTTTGCACGGGATGGGGTGGACAGCGAGTTCCAACGCGGCACCACTGTCTACCAGCGACACCTTGGTGATGCTGCTGTGCAGCCCAACCCGACGCTTGGCCCCATCGAACAGGCGCCTTTTTATGCCCTGCGACTGCAACCTGGCGACATCGCTGCGAGCGTCGGCCTGGTTACTGACGCAGATGCGCGGGTCTTGCGTGGCGACGAAGTTATCGAGGGGCTGTACGCCGCGGGCAACGACATGCAGTCGGTGATGGGAGACGCCTACCCCGGTCCGGGTATCAACCTTGGGCCGGCCATAGTTTTCGCGTATGCCGCGGTGCAGGCCGCAATTGGCAATTCTTTTTCCACAGAGGCAGAAACACCATGAAGGCAATCGCAAAGCTCAAACCTGAACGGGGTGCTATGGCGCTCATCGACGTGGCCCCCCCCGTGCGCCGGCCGGGCGAAGTATTGATCCGCATAACCGCCGGTGGCATCTGCGGCACGGACGTCGCTATCTGGAAGTGGCACGAAGCTGTCGTCGGACAGTACGCGCCGAGCTTTCCGCTGATCGTCGGGCACGAGTTCGCCGGTACCGTCGTCGAGTCGGACAGTCCGCGTGTCAAGCCGGGGACGGTGGTAGCCGTGAACCCGCAAATTGCTTGCGGCCATTGCCGCTACTGCGGTATGGGCCGGCCCACGCTCTGCGACGACCGACGCCTCATGGGCGGACGGATCAACGGTGGCTGGACTGAATATGTCAGCGTTCCAGAGTGGAACGTGCATCCATTGCCCGACGGAATTGACAGTGCGGTTGCACCACTTCTGGAACCGCTTTCGGTCGCCACTCACGCTGTACTGGAGCGCGTGCCGGTTCGATCCGGTGATGTGGTTGCCGTCATAGGCTCCGGGCCCATTGGAATCCTGTGCGCGACGCTCGCGCTCGCCGCAGGTGCGCGCGAGGTAATGGTCACAGGCGTTGCTGCTGATGTGAGCCGGTTGCGCATGGTTCACGAGATCGGCGCTGTTCCTGTAAACATCGACGCGCAGGATCCAATCGCTGTCTTGCGCACGCTCCAAGCTGATGGTGCAGACATCGTCTACGAGACCAGTGGTGTGGCAAGTACGCTGGAGCAAGCCGTCACGATGACCCGGCGCGGGGGCAGTGTCGGACTCATAGGCCTCTGTCACGGACCCAGCACCTTCAAGAGTACGCCAGTCGTGCTCAAAGAGCTCGCTCTGATCGGCTCGAGAGGCTACAACGAAACCACCTGGTCCTTGATGATGAACGTCTTGCCCATGGTGGCGAGCGACGTTCTCAAACTCGTCACCCATCAGATCGAGTTCCGTGACTTCGAGCGCGCATTAGAAATGGTCGAGCGCCGCGAGGGCAGCAAAATCATCCTGCGTCCCTGATCCACTCATTCACTTTGACCACCCCGTGAGAGACGTTTTTAACCACCTAGGAGACAAACCATGAAAATTCGCAACTTAGTTTTTTTGGCGGCTGTGGCCGTGACCTGCGGCGGCGCCTCGGCGCAGATCCAGGAGCGCACGATCCGCTTTGGCCATGTGGTGCAACCGGGACACCCGATCTCTCTCGGTATTCAGAAATTCGCCGAAATCGTGGCAGCCAAGAGTGGCGGGAAAATAAAAGTCCAGGAGCTCGGCGGCGGCACCGTCGGTGGCGAGGCCCAGCAGCTGAGCGCCGTGCAGGGCGGCGTGCAGGACATTACGCTGCCCTCGGCTACCGTGATGGGGGCAGTCATCAAGGAATTCACCCTGCTGGACATCCCTTTCTCCTTCACCAAGGCAGAACAGGTGGATGCGTTGGTGGCCGGCCCCTTCGGCCAGACGCTTATGTCCAAGCTGGGGGACAAGGGCATGGTTGGACTTGGCTTCTGGGAGACGGGCTTCCGAAATTTCACCAACAACCGCAAGCCAATCGTCAACGTGGAAGACCTGAAGGGGCTGAAGCTGCGCGTGATCCCGAATCCCCTGTTCCTCGAAAGCTTCACCGCTCTCGGGGCTAATCCGGTCCCGATGGCGTTCCCGGAGCTCTACGGTGCGTTGGAGTCGAAGGCCATGGATGCACAGGAGAATCCTTTCTCTGTGGTGTTGACCAGCAAGTTCAACGAGGTGCAAAAGTACCTCAGCGTGACCAACCACGTCTATACGGCCAACCCGGTGGTCATCAGCAAGAAGACCTGGGACAAACTGTCCTCGGCGGAGAAGAAGATCATCGAGGAAGCTGCGGCCGAGGCCGGCGCCTACCAGCGCAGTTTGAGTCGCGCGGCTTCGGCCACAGCTCGCAAGGAGTTGGAGGCGAAGGGTATGCAAATCAACGACGTCCCACCGGCCACGCTCGCCAAGATGCGTGAACTGACCCAGCCAGTCGCCAATAAGTTCGCCGCGTCATACGATCCTGCTGTTGTGAAGACATATCGTACAGAGATCGAGAAGGTCCGAGCCGCGATCCACTGATCGTCTTCTGTCCAACTATTTAGCGGACGTGGCGTCGCGACCAAGGCCGCGCCTGGACAGCCCACACTGCTGAAGCTGGACATCATGGTGTTAAAGATGATCGCAGGCGCCGCAATGGACATGACTCCGACCATCCTGACCCTGACCCCGTGCCGTGCTGAACACGGCGGCCGGTGTCGGCCGGTCAGCATGGATGTGGCCGCCAAAGACGCGTCGCCCTTCATGGTGTCACAGGTCGGCTGGCGTTCTTCCCGCCGCTGGCCACTGTGCCAGCGAGATGGCGGCACGGTTGACACAAGCACCGAAAGAAGGAAACAAGATGAATGAATACACTCTGAATGAACTGAAGGTTCCCGACCTGCGCGGCAAAGTTGCGCTTGTCACGGGTGCGAGCCTGGGCATTGGTGCCGCTGTCGCCCGCGCATTCGGCGCGCAGGGAATGAAGGTCGCTGTGCACTACAACCGGTCGGAAGGCCCCGCAGCCGAAGTGGGTGCGGCGATCCGTGCGTCCGGCGGCGAAGCCATGCTCGTCTCGGCAGATGTCCGCGACGGAGCTGCCATTCGCCGGAGCGTGGCGCAGGTCTTGCAGAAATTTGGCCGAATCGACGTGCTGGTCAACAACGCAGGTAGCCTCGTCAAGCGCGTACAGCTTGCCGAGCAGTCGGACGAGTTCTTCGATGAAGTAATGCACGTCAATGCGCGGTCCGTGGTGGCGTTCGCCCGCGAGGTGGTGACTTCGATGCGCCAGCATGGCGGCGGTACTATCATCAACGTCACATCTGCGGCGGCGCGTAATGGAGGCGGTCCAGGTTCGTTGCTATACGCGGGCTCCAAGGGTTTCATCAGCACAGTCACGCGCGCGCTCGCGCGCGAGCTCGTGGCGGACCACATCCGCGTCAATGCCGTCGCGCCCGGCGTGATCCTTACGCCGCTACAAGACCAGTTTTCCACGCCGGCGATGCTAGAAGCATTCAAAGCCTCCATTCCCATGGGTCGGCTGGGAACGCCGGAGGAATGTGTTGGTGCGTTCCTTTACCTTGCTTCCGATCTTATGTCTGGCTACGTCACGGGGCAGACTCTGGAGGTTAACGGTGGGCAACTAATGCCCTGATGTGTGCCATGCATGACCCATGGGGCTTCACGGGCATGGCTGGTTTTGGAAGATCGGGTTGCCTGCTCGATCTGGAATGGAAGGCTGAACGTTTGTCGGCCGCACGCTAAACAAGAGATCAATTTATGCATTTTGTAATTTACTGTCTTGATGTGCCCAATAGCGAAAGCATTCGGGCACAGCATTTCGAAGAGCACAAAGCGAATTTATCTTCTGCTCCCTTCAAGATTCTTGTATCCGGCCCACTGCTGGAAGACGACAACCAGACCATCAACGGGAGCTGCCTGTTGATCGATGCGATGAATAAAGAGCAGGTTTTGGCGTTCTTTAAGAACGATCCATTTACAAAAGCCGGTGTGTGGAGGCAAGTGGAAATTAGACACTTTTCGAAGCTACGAGACAATCGTTGAATGAAAACGGGGAGATAGACTGTCCACGAAACGATTGACAAATCTTGGCTCAAATTTGATGTTCGTTCAAATGCCTCAAAGAACTTCGCAGGCGTTGATCGTAGCAATCGTTCTAGTCACGCCGGCAAACAGTAGTGCCTGGTATCAGGAGAATCTATGGAAAAGTTGATTGACCGTTACTGCCAGTTCATCGGCTACCTTATCGCCGCCTTGCTGGCCGTGATGGTGGTGCTGGTGTTTGGCAACGTGTTCATGCGCTACGCCTTCAACTCGGGCTTCATGGTCTCGGAAGAGTTGTCACGCTGGCTGTTTGTCTGGCTGACCTTCCTGGGCGCGGTCGTGGCCTTGCGGGGAAACGGCCACCTCGGCACCGACATGCTGGTGGGCAGGCTGGGTCCCCAGGGCAAGAAAATCTGCATGGGGCTGTCGCTGGTGCTGATGTTGTTTGTCTGCTGGCTGTTATTCAAGGGTGCGTACGACCAGTCGGTCATCAACTGGGAAACGACCAGTGCCGTGATGGAGGTCTCCATGGCCTGGTTCTACACCTCGGGCATGGTGTTCTCCGTACTCGCCGCACCGATTCTTCTGGGTGACCTGTGGCGTCTATTGACCGGTCAGATTGACGACGCGCACTTGGTGTTGATTCAGGAATCTGAAGAAGCCTCTCACGCTGGCACCGCCGAAGCCCATAAATAGACGAGAACAGGCCCCCCATGACCATCCTTATTTTCCTAGGCTCCATGCTAGGCGCTATGGCGCTTGGCGTCCCCATCGCCTTCTCCCTGCTGCTCTGCGGTGCCGCGCTGATGTGGCACCTCGACATGTTCGATGCGCAGATCCTGGCGCAGAACGTGATCAACGGCGCCGACAGCTTTCCGTTGCTGGCCGTGCCTTTCTTCATGCTGGCCGGCGAGATCATGAACGCTGGCGGCCTCTCGCGCCGCATTGTGAACTTTGCGATGGCCGTGGTCGGCCACGTCAAGGGCGGACTTGGTTACGTGACCATCGTTGCCGCCGTCATCATGGCCGCGCTGTCGGGCTCGGCAGTAGCCGACGCTGCCGCCCTGACCGCCCTGTTGCTGCCCATGATGGTGGCGGCCGGCCATGACAAGGCCCGCTCGGCGGGCCTGATCGCCTCTGCCGGCATCATCGCCCCGATCATTCCGCCAAGCATCGGTTTCGTGATCTTCGGCGTAGCCGCCAACGTGTCGATCTCCAAGCTGTTCATGGCTGGAATTTTCCCGGGTATCTGGCTGGCCGTCTCGTTGGTCGTCACCTGGTGGTGGCTGGTGCGCAATGAAACCATCGCCCCGCCGCCTCGCAAGACCCTCGGAGAAGTGCTGGAGGCACTGCGTCTGGCGACTTGGGCGTTGGTGCTGCCATTCATCATCGTGTTCGGCCTGAAATTTGGCGTTTTCACGCCCACCGAAGCCGCCGTGGTGGCCGCCGTTTACTCGCTGTTTGTCTCGACCGTCATTTACCGCGAACTGAATCTGAAGAAGCTGGTGCCGCTGTTTGTGTCCGCCGCCAAGACCTGCTCCGTGGTGATGTTCCTCGTGGCCGCCGCCATGGTCTCGGCCTGGCTGATCACGGTGGCCAACCTGCCCGCCCAGGTCGTGGAACTGCTGCAGCCGCTGCTGGACAGCCCCAAGCTGCTGATGGTCGCCATCATGGTGCTGACCATGCTGGTCGGGACGGCGCTGGACATGACGCCAACCATCCTGCTGCTCACCCCTGTGCTGATGCCGGTGGTCAAGGCCGCCGGCATCGACCCGGTGTATTTCGGCGTGCTTTTCATTATCAATAATGCCATTGGCCTGATCACGCCGCCGGTGGGAACCGTGCTCAACGCCGTGGCTGGTGTCGGCAAGATCAGCATGGGCGAAGTGACCCGGGGCGTGATTCCGTTCATGGTTGCGCAGTTCGCCATCATGTTCCTGATGATCGCCTTCCCGCAGCTGGTCATGGTACCGGCGCGCTGGTTCTATTGAGGTTGGTGACCGATACGACGGCTACGATCAATAAGTGAGCGACATGGTGGCCGAATCCGGGGGGCCCTCCGCGAAACGCTGCGACAAATAGGGGGGTGACAAGGCTAGGCTTTACAGGTGAGTGGGTATTTGGCAGTAACTTCGGATTATTTGCGACATAGCAGCACCCTAGCCGACAGTAACTATGCATCCCTACACCCTACACCGGTTAACTGCTCTCTGATCTTTGTTAAAAAGTCAAAACCACTCCACTGGTTTGCGTAGATCCACGTACTAGGGTTTTCCCCTTGGACGACCTACAATCGCAGACCTTACAAAAAATTGACGGCCCGGCTAGGGCCGCCGCTCAGGAGACAACTTCATGCCCGCAGTGCCAGCCACCCCCGACAGCCAGGAAAAGCGCGACGAGCTGCGCCGCGCCGCGCTGGAGTACCACGAGTTTCCGACCCCGGGCAAGATCGCGATCGCGGCCACCAAGCAGCTGGTCAACCAGCGCGATCTGGCACTGGCCTACTCGCCCGGCGTCGCGGCCCCCTGCGAAGAAATCGTCAAAGACCCGAATGCGGCGTTCAAATACACCAGCCGCGGCAACCTGGTGGCGGTGGTGACCAATGGCACGGCCGTGCTGGGCCTGGGCGATATCGGCCCGCTGGCCTCCAAACCGGTCATGGAGGGCAAGGGCGTGCTGTTCAAGAAGTTTGCGGGCATTGACGTCTTCGACATCGAGATTGACGAAAAAGACCCGGCGAAGCTGGTCGACATCATTGCCTCGCTGGAGCCCACCTTCGGCGCCATCAACCTTGAGGACATCAAGGCGCCGGACTGTTTTTACATCGAGCGCGAGCTGCGCAAGCGCATGAAGATCCCGGTGTTTCATGATGACCAGCATGGCACAGCCATCACGGTCGGCGCCGCGATCCTGAACGCCCTGAAGGTGGTCGGCAAGCTCCCAACGCAGGTCAAGCTGGTGACCTCGGGCGCAGGTGCCGCGGCGCTGGCCTGCCTGGGACTGCTGCTCAAGCTGGGCATTCCGCGCAGCAACATTTTCGTGACGGATCTGGCCGGGGTGGTCTACGAAGGACGCACCGAGCTGATGGACGAAGACAAGATCCAGTTTGCGCAGAAGACCTCGGCGCGGACCCTGGGCGAGATCATTGAAGGCGCGGACATTTTCCTGGGCCTGTCGGCAGGCGGCGTGCTCAAGAAGGACATGGTCAGCAAGATGGCCGCCCGGCCCATCATTTTTGCGCTGGCCAACCCCAACCCCGAAATCACACCCGAAGACGTCAAGTCAGTGCGTGATGACGCCATCATGGCCACCGGCCGCACCGACTACCCGAACCAGGTCAACAATGTCCTGTGTTTCCCCTACATCTTCCGCGGCGCGCTGGACGCCGGCGCCTCCACCATCACGGTCGAGATGGAAATTGCCGCGGTGCATGCCATTGCCGAGCTGGCACAGGCCGAGCAGAGCGAGGTGGTGGCAGCGGCCTACACCGGCGAGCAGCTGGCGTTCGGACCGGAATACCTGATTCCCAAGCCGTTTGACCCGCGCCTGATGATGAAAATCGCGCCGGCCGTGGCGCAGGCGGCGGCCGATAGCGGTGTGGCGCTGCGCCCCATCACCGACATGGACGCCTATCGGGAGAAGCTCCAGAGTTTTGTCTACGCCTCGGGCACGACCATGAAGCCGATTTTTGCGGCTGCCAAAAAAGCCGTCAAAAAACGCGTGGCCTATGCCGAGGGCGAGGAAGAACGCGTGCTGCGGGCTTGCCAGATCGTCGTGGACGAAGGTTTGGCCCGGCCGACACTGATAGGCCGGCCCGCCATCATTGCCCAGCGCATCGAAAAATTCGGCCTGCGGCTGAGGGAGGAGCTCGATTACGACGTGGTCAACGTCGAGCAGGATCACCGCTACCGCGACTTCTGGCAAACCTACCATCGCATCATGGAGCGCCAGGGCGTGACCGTGCAGATGGCCAAGATCGAGATGCGCCGCCGCCTGACGCTGATTGCGGGCATGCTGCTGCACAAAGGCGATGTCGACGGCCTGATCTGCGGCACCTGGGGCACCACCGCCCACCACCTGAACTACCTGGACCAAGTGATCGGCAAGCGCCCGGGCGTCTGTACCTACGCCTGCATGAACGGCCTGATGCTGCCGGACCGCCAGGTGTTTCTGGTCGACACCCATGTGAACTACGACCCCACGGCCGAGCAGCTGGCCGAGATCACGACACTGGCTGCAGAGGAAATGATGCGCTTTGGCATCAAGCCCAAGGCCGCGCTGCTGTCGCACTCGAATTTTGGCTCGTCCAATCTACCCAGCGCACTGAAAATGCGCCACACGCTGCAATTGCTGCGAGACGAAGCCCCGTGGCTGGAAGTCGACGGCGAAATGCACGGTGATGTGGCACTGGACGCTGCGGCGCGGGCGGCGGTCATGCCCAACAGCACCCTGTCCGGTGAAGCCAATTTGCTGGTTCTGCCCAACATCGATGCAGCCAACATTGCGTACAACCTGCTCAAGACGGCAGCAGGCGGCAACATCGCCATCGGCCCGGTCCTGCTCGGTGCCGCCAAACCCATGCACATCCTGACCGCCAGCACCACGGTGCGCCGGATTGTCAACATGACAGCCTTGACCGTGGCAGACGCCAACGCATCCCGAT
Organism: Polaromonas sp. 39-63-25; assembly: GCF_002278925.1. Taxonomy (GTDB): domain Bacteria; phylum Pseudomonadota; class Gammaproteobacteria; order Burkholderiales; family Burkholderiaceae_C; genus Polaromonas. Next base: position 25,075 of record NZ_NCJH01000025.1, on the reverse strand, counting down.
AAGCTTTTTTTAGACAGCTAGCACTAACTTATAACCGCACCCAACGTGGCGATAGACTGCCTGAATTTTGGGCAGGCCCTTGCGTTTTTCTGCGGGATGCGTCAAACTCTACCTCTTGAAATTTAAGGGTTAACCCGGCAACTGCTAAACAATTGGCGGTTGGCTCTGGTTCAAGTAAAACGGATTTTTCCATGTTGCGAAAAAATGGAGCCGGGTGGCGGCTAGTCGCAGCAGTCGTTCTGGCTGCTTTGAGCACGGGGTTCAGCCCGTCCGGCGTAGAAGCCAAAGGGCCAGTCCCCCAGGCCGAAGTCAGCACGATTTCAGTCGCGGCCCTGCCGGAGCAGGGGCGCCACATGGTCCGCTTGATTTATCAGGGGGGCCCGTACAGGTACGACAAGGACGGTTCGGTGTTTGGCAATCGGGAAAGAATACTTCCCGCCAAAAATCGCGGTTACTACCGCGAATACACCGTCAGAACCCCAGGTGAGCGCAGTCGGGGCGCCCGGCGCATCGTTTGTGGTGGTTTAGTACCCACCGCGCCCGATGCTTGTTATTACACCGATGATCACTACGCGAGTTTTCGCAGAATCGCTCAATAAGGTTCAACAGTGATCGTCAACTTTGAATTATTGACTTAAGAAAGAGACGCGGAGATGGAAACACCACTTCGTACTGTTAGACCCAATATCGTGCAATCCATACGCGCCTTCCGCGTGCAGGACTTGCAGGATGCTGCCACCCAGCTTGGCCACCACTTCCTCTACGCCAACCTGGGCAACGCCCAGAGCAAGCAGGACGTGCTGGACATGATCGCGGCACAGTACACATTCCCGGCGCATTTTGGCAAAAACTTTGATGCGCTGTACGACTGCATGACGGACCTGGTTCACAAGTCTGGACCGCAGCCCGGCTTCATTGTCCTGCTGGAGCAGATCCCTGCCAATGCAAAATTTGACAAGGAAGCGCGCGAACAGCTGCTGGATATCTTCAGGGATGCGGCGGACTACTGGGCGGATCGAAAAATCCCGTTCAGATGTTTCTATTCTTTTCTGTAGCCCGCTCCCCAGACATTGGCCAAGGGGATCGGGCGAATGAGGCCCAGCAAGCAAACAGCGCAGACGGCGAAGAGCCGATGCCGACCGACAAACTGCTCGACGTGTCGCCGCTGGCGTTGCGCATGAGCAGCCCGTTCAACGCGGGTTACTGGTTGGCCGCAGCCTGATACTTCCAAACATGCTGCAAAAAAGCCCGTTGTTCAACGGGCTTTTTTCATGCCGAACCGCCGTCTGGTCGGTCGCCACCGGATTGACTGCAAAACGGCTGCGAGCGCTCAATGGATGAGTGCCATTAGCTATCAATTAAATAGCAAAATGACGGTCCGGCCAGGACTCAGGCAACCGCCCCGTTTTCCAGCGCCTGGGCCAGCGCCACATATTCAGCCACCGGCACTTCCTCGGCGCGGCGCTGCACATCGAACGGCGGGCTGTGGGGCCGCTGCTCCAGCCATTGGCCCAGGGAGTGGCGCAGCAGCTTGCGGCGCTGGCTGAAAGCCACACGCACGACCTCGCTCAGCAGCTTGACATCCACCTTCTCCGGCGCAGCCCGGGGGACCATGCGAACCACCGCGCTGTCCACGCGCGGCGGCGGATCAAAACTCTGCGGTGGCACAAACAGCACGTTCTCCATGGCATAACGCCACTGCAGCATCACGCTGAGCCGGCCATAGTCGCTGGTCGCGGGGCGGGCCACCATGCGGTCGATCACTTCTTTTTGCAGCATGAAATGCTGGTCTTCAATGACCTCCACCGCGTCGAGCAGGTGGAACAGGATGGGCGTGGAAATGTTGTAAGGCAAATTGCCGACCACACGGATTTTTCCGGAAGGCCCTGCGCTTTCGGAAGCGAGCTGGACAAAATCAACCTTGAGAACATCGGCCTGGACCACCCGGAGCTGCGGATGAGCCCGCAGTTGCTGCGCCAGGTCCCTGTCCAGTTCAATGACCGTCAGCTTGCCCAGGCGCTCTGCCAGAGGCTGGGTCAGGGCCGCCAAGCCGGGCCCAATTTCAACCATCGCCTGACCCCCCGCGGGTGCAATCGCGTCCACGATGGCGTCAATGATGCTGCGATCAGTCAGGAAATGCTGGCCGAAACGCTTGCGCGGGATATGTTTCACTGCGCCAGACCACGCACGCGATCTCCGCGTGAGACGGACCCCGAAATGCCAGTCCAAGCCGCGGAACCGGCTTTGCCGGGCCGCAGGCGGGGCGCCCCCCCGGGGGGCAGCGAGCTACACGCAGTGAGCGAGCGTGGGGGCGCCATTACTGAGGCGGATCCCGGTATTCGACATAGGCGCGGCCGCGCACTTCCTGCGCCCAGGCGCTGTAGGCCTCTTCAAACTTTTTCTCGCGCAGCGAAGCACGCACAATTTCACGCTGCTCGCGCGGGGATAGCTTGGTGTTGCGCCGCTCCAGCACCTGGATCAGGTGAACGCCGAAACGCGACACGACGGGGTCCCCGACCTGGCCGGGCGCCAGGCTGTTCATGCGCTCCTCGAACTCGGGCACAAACTGGCCGGGGCCGGCCCAGCCGAGATCACCGCCGCCCTTGGCAGAGGCGTCCTGGCTGTTCTCGCGGGCCAGCGCGGCAAAATCGGCCTGTCCGGCAGCAATGCGCTTCTGGAAATCGGCCAGCCGCGCGAGGGCGGCCGCCTCGCCAAGCTGGGCCGTGGGGCGCAGCAGGATATGACGAGCGCGGGTTTCCACCACCGTGGCACCCGGCATGCCGGCGCGTTTTCGCTCCAGCACCTTGAGCACGTGAAAACCGGCACCGCTGCGCACCGGACCGGCAATTCCGCCGATCGGTACATTTTTCGTGGTGTCGATAAAAAGCTCCGGGTAGCGGTCGGCAGGGCGCAAGCCCATCTGGCCGTCGGCGCTTCGCCCCGGCGCATTGGAAAACTCGCCCACCAGCGCGGTGAAGTCCGTCCCGCTGCGCGCGCGTTCTGCCGCCAGTTGTGCCCTGGCCTGGAGGCTGGCCACCTGGGCCGGAGTGGCGTTTTCGGGAACGACCACCAGGATCTGCGCGAGGTTGAGCTCCTGCGAGGCGGGGTCGCCCCCGGCTTCCTGCTCGCGGATGAACTGCTCCACCTCCTGGTCGCTGACCTTCGCCTGGGACTCGAGTTCACGCTCCCGGATCCGGGTCAGCAGGATTTCATTGCGAAGATCGGTGCGGAACTGGGAAAAGACCAACCCCTGGGCAGTCACGCGCTGGCGCAACTCGTCAACGGACAACTGGTTTTGCCGGGCGACATTGAGCACCGCCTCATCCACCATGGCCTCGCTGACCTGCACCCCCAGTTCCCTGGCCAGCTGCAGTTGTGCACGCTCCACGATGATGCGTTCGAGCAGCAGCCGTGCCAGCTCGTTTTTGGGCGGCAACGCCGTGCCTTGCTGCGCCATTTGCTGCTCGGTGCGCAGCATGCGCGCGCGCACCTCGTTGTTGGTAATCGGCTCGGAGTTGACCACGGCCACGATGTAGTCGGCCTGCCGTTGCACACCCGCCACCTTACCCAGGGTGCCCAGACTTGGCACCCGCAACTGGCCAGGCGGCCTCAAGACCTGGGCCTGCGCGGAAAGGGCGGGCAAGCCCAGCACCAGCGCCAGCGCGGCGACGCAGCGAAAGCCAGGACGGGGGGGGAAACTGGATTTAGTCATAGTTGGTAAAGCGGCTGGGTGTCGTGCTCTGCTCACGCAGGTACTGGTAACGCGGGATGTTGGCTTTGAGGGTTTTCAGGGGATTGGAACCAATGCGCGAGAAACCGACGAACTCCAATTGGAACAGGATGCGCGTGTTGTTGGATGAGCTTCCTGCCAGAACCTGCCCCAGTTGGGTACGCTCCAACACAACGCGGCCGATCCAGCAACAGCCGTCGTATTCAATGCCCAGCACCATGTCCACAAATTTCTTGTCGGGCACACTGTAGTTCAGGCGACCGACACTGTACCAGCGCCCGGCGCCCTGACCACGACCGGCGCCCAGATCCTTGCCCTTGTCACCCCACAAATCATTGATCGGCCATTGCCAACCCACATCAAACTGTTCGCTGACATTGCGCTGGCGACGGTAGGCAGCGCTGATGACGCGGTAGTTGCCCGGGTTGTAGCGGGCACCCACCGTCGAACGCTGGGAAATATTGGTTTTCGGGTTGTACTGGACCGTGCTGTCCAGTGACCAGGCCTTCGTCAAGTTCACCGAGCCACCGAACAGCAGGTCGCTGAAACGGTCCGTCACCGGTACCCCCCCAGGCAAGGTGACCTGCTGGTCCTTGAAGCGCAGGCGCTGGGCCACGCCCAAACGCAAGGCCTCGGCACCGGTGTCAGGATCCAGCAGGCGCGAGGTCAGACCCAGCGTCAGCAGGTTGGCGTCTGAAATGCGATCATTGCCGACAAATGCGTTCTCGGTGAACACAGTCGCGAAATTGAAATCGTTCGCTCCCGAGTCATAGTTGGGCAGAGAACTCTGATCACGGTAGGGCGTGTTCACATAAAACGCGCGCGGCTCCAGCGTTTGTGTATAGGCGCGTCCGAAATAACCGGCCTCGCGCTCGAAGGTCAGCCCGCTGTCCAGGCTGAAGGTTGGTACCGTGCGCGAAGCCGAGCGTGCTCCATTAACCAACGCACCGTCAAACTGGTAGGTGGTGGTATTGAGCATCAGCTTGGGCGTGATGTAACCTCCAGGCCGGATCCAGGGTCGGCTCACCTGCGCGAGTGCAAACGCACGGCTGGCGTTGGGCTGCCCGGTCAATCGCCGATCCGACTCAAACCGCGTGTAGTCCGTGCTGATTGAATAGTCGAGGCCGCCCAATCCTCCCACAGGCACATTGGCACGGGTGTAGGCCGCAGTGAGCTGCGGCCTGCGGTCATAAGGTGGCACGATGGGCGAATTTACGTCCTGCAGGGTCTGGTAGGTCAGGGTGCGCAGGGAAGTCGAAAAAAAGCCACGCCCCCAGGTCAGGCTGGCGTCGCTGGGCAGCAGTCGCTGGGTCAACAAGGTACTCGCGCCCGCACTGCCAAACCCCGAAAAATCGCGCCAGTAATTGTCGTCGCTGACCCGGTTCAAATTGAGGTTGATGCCTACACCGCCGATTGCCGGTATGCCCGTGTTGAACCCACCACTATGCAAGTAGTTGTAGGACCAGCGGTTGCTGTTGCGCAACTGGTCATTGGGCATCAGGCTCGCGCGCAATTCACCCTTGTAGCCGGGCTCCAGATAACGAAACTCGCCGGCCAGATCCACCCCGCGCTTGCTCATCAAGGTCGGCGAGAAGGTGGCATCTCGATTAGGCGCAATATCGAAATAATAGGGCACGGTCACGGCCGTGCCACTGAGACTGTCGATCGCAAGCGTCGGCGGCAACACGCCCGACTTGCGCTTGTCGCTGAGCGGAAAGCTGAAGGTAGGTGCCGCCAGAATCGGCACATTCATGAAGCGCAGGACACCGCCCGAAGCCTCGCCGACATCCGCTTCCCTGTCGAGCTTGAGTGTGGTGGCATTGACGATCCACGCCGGCATCCAGCTCGGACCCTCGCCGCGCTGGCAGGTGGTGAAGGTGGCGTTGTGCGCCACCAGACGCTTGTCGTCCAGAAAATCGATGCGGTCGGCTGCGCCATAACCGTCGTTCTGCAAGAACCGATAGTCCGGCGTCAGGAAAAAACCCTCGAAGGTGTCGAGCTTGATTTCCAGCTCCGGCCCGTTGTACAGGTTGCCCGAGCTGTTGACGCGCACATTGCCCCGGGCCTTGACAACATCGGTCGGCTGGTCGTACTCGATCCGGTCGGCGCGTATCGCCGAGCCGCCGCGGCGTAGCTCGGCCTCCCCGTCAACCACGGTTTCGAGATCCGGACGGCCCGACACGCGGTTGCCAAAAACAAAGGTCGGCAGTTCGATGCCCGGACCGCCCGGCGGCTGCTCGGCCAGCATGGAAGTGCTCCTGAGCAGCACCGGCGCACCATCGCTGGTTTGAACACCCGGCAGTTCCTGCGCCTGCCCCGGGGCTGCCGCCGGGCTTTGGGCATAGGCCGGCCCGCCATGCCCCAAGCCCAGCACGGTGCAGGACACCAGGCTGAGAACGGCATGAGCGACCGGAGAATGAATAAAACGCGAGCGGGATGCGCGATGCATCGGAAGTATGAGATAAACCCGTTTGTGAAAGCTGGCCCGATTATCCTATGCCCACCCGACCCTTTCCCCATCTTTTGATGTATCCATTTAAGGCAGGCCGAAAGACCGCATGACCGAATCCCCCATTGTCTGGCCTGATGCCACCCGCGCCGGTGCTTTTTCCGCCTGGCTGCAGGCCCATGCCTCTACCCACGGCCTGCTGCCAGAAACGGTGCAACCAGCATCGGCCGACGCCAGTTTCCGCCGCTATTTCCGGGTGCGTACCGCCGACGGCGGCAGTTGCATCATCATGGACGCCCCACCCGCGCAGGAGGACTGCGCGCCTTTTGTCAAGGTCGCCGGGCTGATGGCGGGCGCCGGGCTGAACGCGCCGCGCGTGCTGGCCTGGGACCAGGCCCAGGGCTTCATGCTGCTGAGCGACCTGGGCGCCCGGACCATGCTCGAGGTGATCGAGCAGCAACCCGAGGCTGGCAAGGCCCAGCGCGCCTACGGCCTTTACCGGGAGGCGGTTGATGCGCTGGTCCGCTGGCAGCTGGCCTCGAAGCCCGATGTCCTGCCGCCCTACGACGAAGCCCTGCTGTCGCGTGAGCTGGCGTTGTTTCCCGACTGGTATATGGAAAAACACCGCGGCATCACCATCGACAGTACCCTGCGCGGCAAGCTCGACGGCCTGTTTGCGCAGATCAAGGACAGCAACCTGAATTCGCTGGGGGGCGCACGGGTGTTTGTGCACCGCGACTTCATGCCACGCAACCTGATGGTTCCGGAAAGCGGTGAGCCACGGTTAGGCGTGCTCGACTTTCAGGACGCGGTTTACGGGCCCATCACCTACGACATCGCCAGCCTGATGCGCGACGCCTTCATCAGCTGGCCGGAAGACTTCGTGCTCGAGATCACCGTGCGTTACTGGGAGCAGGCGCGCAAGGCCGGCCTTCCGGTGGGGGATGATTTCGGGGAGTTTTACCGCGCGGTGGAATGGATGGGGCTGCAACGCCACCTCAAGATTCTTGGCATTTTTGCGCGCCTGACCCTGCGCGACGGCAAGCCTAAGTACCTGGCCGACACGCCGCGTTTCATCACCTACGCACGTTCGACCTGTGCGCGTTACCGCGCACTCGGACCGCTGATGGTGCTGCTCGACGAGATCGAAGGCAACGAGACCCGGGTGGGCTACACGTTTTGAGCCTTCTCTCCAACGTCGAATCCGGCCCGGTCCCTTTGGGACCAAGCACGGACAGCTACATATTTCATAGCAACATGCAAGCACCCGAGGACCGGCCGTGACAGCCCGCTTCTATGCCGACCTGCCGCTGGCCAGCGGCGATGCGCTGGCCCTGCCCGAGCGCGCCGCGCGCCACGTGCAGGTACTGCGCCTGCAGCCCGGCGACGTGATCACGCTGTTCAACAGCCAGGGCGGCGAGTTCCAGGCGACGATTGAACGCATGGGCCGCAGCGACGTGCAGGTGAAGGTCGACACCCACAGCGACGTGGAGCGTGAAACCCGCCGCGCCGTGCACCTGGCCGTGGGCATGCCGGCCAATGAACGCATGGACTGGCTGGTCGAAAAAGCCAGCGAACTGGGCGCAGCCAGCATCACGCCGCTGATGGCCGAACGTTCGGTGCTGCGCCTCAAGGGTGAACGCGCCGACAAGAAGGTCGCGCACTGGCAGGGCGTCGCCATCGCCGCCTGCGAACAGTGCGGGCGCAACCGCCTGCCGCCTGTGCATGCGGTCGACACACTGAGCGACTGGCTGGCCGCCCTGCCGCCCGTCGCGTCGGCCGAACCGCGGCTGCTGCTGTCGCTGCGCGCCGGCACGCAGCCCCTGGCGCAAGCGCTGGCTGCGTATGACAGCACGACCCCCGTGACCCTGCTCAGCGGCCCCGAAGGCGGCCTGAGCACGGCCGAAGAAGACACCGCGCTGGCCCGCGGCTTTCTGCCGGTGACCCTGGGCCCGCGCGTTCTGCGCGCCGAAACCGCGCCGCTGGCCTGCCTGGCGTTGCTTACACTGGAAAACTGAACGATGAACCGCAATCTCTGGCTGCTGGCTGTCTGCCAGGGCCTGTTTCTCACCAACAACGTCACCTTCATCGCCATCAACGGCCTGGTCGGGCTGGCACTGGCACCGCTGGGCTGGATGGCTACTCTGCCGGTGATGGGTTATGTGGTGGGCGGGGCACTGTCAACCGGCATCGTCGCGCGCACGCAGAAGCGTTTCGGCCGCAAGGCCTCGTTCCAGTTCGGGCTAGGGGTGGCGGTCCTGTCGGCGCTGCTGTGCTGTTATGCGGCCTACAGCCGGAACTTCTGGCTGCTGGTGACCGCCACCGTGGTGGCCGGTTATTACAACGCCAATGCGCAGCTCTACCGTTTTGCCGCCGCCGAGCTGGCGTTGCCGGCCTTCCGCGAAAAGGCCGTCTCGCTGGTGATGGCCGGCGGCCTGATCGGGGCCATCGCCGGTCCCAATCTCGCAGCGGGCACACGCAGCCTGACCGAAGTTCCTTTTGCCGGGGCTTACCTGGCGCTGGCCGGCGTGGCCCTGCTGGCCATGGCCTTGCTGGCATTCATCCACTTCCCGCCAACGCCGCCCCAGCAAGCCGCCAGCGGCGGTCGGCCCCTGGGCGAGATCATGCGCCAGCCGGTGTTCATCGTCGCGGCCGCGGCCGGCGCGCTGGGCTTCGGGGTGATGAACCTCCTGATGGCAGCTACGCCGATCGCCATGCAGGTCTGCGGCTTGCCGTTTTCCGACGCTGCGCTGGTGCTCGAGTGGCATGTGATCGGCATGTTCGCGCCCGGTTTTTTCACCGGCCACCTGATCAAGCGCTTCGGCACGCTGCCCATCATGGCGGTGGGCCTGGCGCTCAATGTGGCCTGTGTGCTGGTGGCACTGTCGGGGGTCGATCTCCACCAGTTCCTCATCGCGCTGTTTTTGCTCGGGGTGGGGTGGAACTTCCTGTTCACCGGCAGCACCACGCTGGCCCTGACCGCCTACCGGCCGGAAGAAAAAGACAAGGCGCAGGGCGCGCTCAATTTCTGCGTGTTCGCGGTGCTGGCGCTGTCCTCACTGGCCTCCGGCGTGCTGGTCACCACGCAGGGCTGGACGCTGCTGAACCTGGGCTCGCTGCTGCCGCTGGGCCTGACGGGGTTTGCGCTGGCCTGGCTCGCACTCCGGAATCGGGCCTTGCGCAGCGCCTGATTCGCTATAAATTCAGGAGCTGTCTGCGCAGGAAGGGCGAGGGCTGCAGGCTTATTTGGCTTAAAACCGGGCGTCCAGCCAGGCCTTCAGGCTGGCAAACACCGGCGCCGCGTCCAGCTCGTTGAAGATCTCGTGGTACAGCTCGTCAAAACAGCGCGTGGTCACGACCTTGGCGCCGCCGTTGCTCGCGGCAGCCTCGGCAAAAGCACGGCTGCCGGCCGGGTTGACCAGCCTGTCGGCACCGGCATACATCAGCAGCGTCGGCGTGCGCCAGGTGGATGCGGCGGCCACCGTTGCCGGCCCGGCGGTCGCGATGAACTTGGCCAGCCGCGCGGAAATCTTGGCATGCACCAGCGGATCGGCCAGGTACTTGCTGACCACCTGCGGGTCATGCGAAATGAACTCGGGCTTGAGGCCGTTGTTGACGCGCAGATTGGGTGCAATCGCCGGCAGGGTGGCCAGCAAAAGTTTCTGGATCGCATTGAGCCCGGGATCCAGCGCCGGCGAGGACATCACCAGGCCATCGACCGGCCGCAGCCCGAGCGACACAAAACGGCCCGCCACCAGACCGCCCAGGCTGTGGCCCAGCAGGATCAGCGGCAGGGGAGCGTCCGCCGGCGCCGCACCGTCCGCGCGCGGCAGGCGCAGCGACCGCTGGCGGGTGTCATCGACCACCTCGGCCAGGTCCTCGAGCAGCAGGGTCTCGCTGGACAGGCCGCCGCGCTCGCCGCCCGATTCACCGTGACCGCGCTGATCGTAGGCGCGCACCGCAAAACCCCAGTCGAGCAGGTGCTGCGCCACATGGTCATAGCGGCTCGCGTGTTCGCCCAGGCCATGCACCAGCAGCACCACCGCGCGCGGCGGCAGGGCGTTGTCGGCCTGCCAGGCCTCCATCGGCCACTCGTAGATCGCCAGGTTTTCGCCGTCGCGGGCCGTGAACGGCGCCAGCAGGGGATGATCCATGACTTGCCGGTTCAAGGCATGCGCGCGATGACGGACGCGACGGCTGCGGTGATTTTCTTGGCATACGGCACATGCAGGAATTCGTTGGGGCCATGTGCATTGCTCTTCGGACCCAACACGCCGCAGACCATCATCTGTGCCTTCGGAAAACCCTGGCTCAGCATGTTCATCAGCGGAATCGTGCCGCCCTGGCCGATGGTGCCGCAAGGCGCCCCATAAAAAGTCTGTGAGGCTTCGTTGAGCGCCTGCTCGAACCAGGGTGAGGTGGTAGGCGCATTCCAGCCGGTGGCGCCGCCGGCACTTTCAAAAGTGACTTTGGCCTGGTAGGGCGCGTTGTCTTCGAGCAGGGTCTTGAGCTCCTGCACTGCGCTGGCGGCATCCACCAGCGGCGGCAGGCGCAGCGACAGCTTGAAGGCGGTGTAAGGCCGCAGCACATTGCCGGCGTTGCCCATTTCGGGAAAACCGTCGGCACCGGTCACGCTCAGCGTCGGCTTCCAGGTGCGGTTGAGCAGGGCCTCGACCGGGTCGGTGGTGGTCGGCAGCGCAAACGTGGTGGCGCCGCCGCAGTCGTAATGCGCCCACGGGAAACGCTTGTAGATCTGGTCGCCGAGGATTTGCGCGGTGGCCTTGGCCTGCTGCAGGCGCTCGGCCGGGATCTCGCAGTGAAAACTTTGCGGCAGCAGGCGCCCCGTCTTGCTGTCCTCAAGCCGGTCCAGCACCTGGCGCATGATGCGAAAGCTCGAGGGCACCAGGCCGCTGGCATCGCCCGAATGCACACCTTCGGTGAGGATCTCGACCTTGAGCACGCCGCTGGCCATGCCGCGCAGCGAGGTGGTCAGCCAGAGCTGGTCGTAGTTGCCGGCACCCGAGTCCAGGCAGATCACCAGGCCCACGTCACCGAGCCGCGTGCGCAAGGCATCGACATAAGGCAGCAGGTCGTAGGAGCCGCTTTCCTCGCAGGTTTCCACGAGACCGACGATGCGCGGGTGCGGCACGTTCTGCGCCTTCAAGGCCTGGATCGCGGCGATGCTGGCGTACACCGCATAACCGTCGTCGGCGCCGCCGCGGCCGAACAGCTTGCCGTCTTCGTACTTGGGCGTCCAGGGGCCCAGGTCGTTGCGCCAGCCGGTGAACTCGGGCTGCTTGTCGAGGTGACCATACATCAAGACGGTTTCCGTGGCACCCGCTTTAGTCGCCGGCACCTCGAAAAACAGCACCGGCGTGCGGCCTTCCAGCCGGACGATCTCGAGCGTCAGTCCCTGGACCTTTTGCGCTTCCACCCAGGCGGCGGCATTGCGCAGCACGGTTTCGATGTGGCCGTGGCCGGCCCAGTCGGCATCAAAGGACGGCGACTTGGCGGGAATGGTGATGTAGTCGGTGATCTGCTTGACGATGTCGCCGTCCCACTGGGCGCTGACCTGGGACAGGGCCTGGGCGGCGTCAAGCACGCTGGCGGGAATTTCTCGATGCAGGGGGGCGTTCATGAATACACTCCGGGAAATGGGGTTCAGCGGGACGGTCCGGCTGAACTGTCACTGTAACCGTGCTGCGCACATCGTGCCAGACTGTCCTTCGGGGAACGCCGCACATCAGGGCATTGTCCGGGACCATCGCGAAAACGTCATCCCCTGTTTGCGGGAGTATCTGCCTTGAAAACATCCGGAAATCCTCTTCCCGCCATTCGCGTCGGCATTGGCGGCTGGACCTACGCGCCCTGGCGCGACAACTTCTACCCGGCCAGACTGCCGCAGAGCCAGGAGCTGGGTTACGCCAGCCGGCAGCTGACCGCCATCGAGGTCAACGGCACCTACTACAGCACCTTCAAGCCGCCGACCTTTGCCAAATGGCGCGATGAAACGCCGGACGGCTTTGTGTTCTCGCTCAAGGCCAGCCGCTTCACCACGAATCGCCGGGTTCTGGCCGAAGCCGGTGATTCCATCGAACGGTTTGTCGGCAGCGGCATCAGCGAACTCGGTGACAAGCTCGGCCCCATCGTCTGGCAGTTCATGCCAACCAAGGTGTTTGATGCGGAGGATTTCGGGGCTTTTTTGGCGCTGCTACCGAAGACCGTCGATGGCCGCCAGCTGCGCCACGTGCTCGATGTGCGCCACCCCAGCTTCATGACGCCGGACTACCTGGCACTGGCGCGCAAGCACCACTGCGCGACGGTGTTCACCGATTCGCCCGACTTTCCGTCCTTTGCGGACCTGACGTCTGATTTCGTGTATGCCCGGCTGATGCGCAGTGATGCCAGGCTCAAGAACGGTTATGCACCCAACGCCCTTGACGCCTGGACAGCGGCGGCCCAGGCTTGGGCGCAAGGCGGCGAGCCGTCGGACCTGCCGCGGGTGGAGGCCGCAAAAGACAAGGGCGCGCCCAAAGACGTGTTTGTGTTTTTCATCAGCGGCGCCAAGGAGAAGGCGCCGGCGGCCGCCACCGGTCTGCTGCAGCGCCTGGGCTTCACGCCACCGGCATAGGGCGCGCTGCGTCGCCCACGGGATCCGGCCCGGGCACGCTGCGGCACTCCTCGAAAATACGCGCCGTGCATGACCGGCAGATGGCCGGGTCCAGGCGCGTGAAAATCGTGGCGATCGCGCTGCGCTTGTCGGGGAACTGGTGCTCGGGTCCGAGCAGCCGCGTGAACCCGGTGGTCTGCCACATCTGGATGACTTCGGGTCGCGGGCGGTGAAAGTACAAATCGCCCCCCATCGCCCGGCGTGCGTTGAGTTCCGCTTCCCACAGCTGGGCACCGGCCAGGTCGATGAAGTTCATGCTTTTGCCCATCACCAGCAGGTGTTTTTGCGGATGGCGCGCATGACGCAAGGCGTGCAGGGTGTCGGCCACATGCTGGGTCGCGCCGAAATACACCTCGCCCTCCATGCGCAGCAGCTTGAGCTGCGGGCATTCCGGCAGTGGCGTTGCGCTGTCGGCCAGCACCACAAACTGCCGGTCCGGCGCCCGGCTGTCGAAGCCCATGGTGCGCATGGCGGGTTTGGACGTGCGGTACAGAAAGGACATCAGCGACAACAGCGTGCCCAGCAGGATCGCGATCTCCAGCCGGATGCTGACGGTCGCCACCAGCGTGGCCAGCGCCACGCCGAATTCGGTTCGGCTCAGGCGGAACAACTGCCGCCAGCGCCCGACGTCCAGCAGCGAGACGGCCACCAGCACCAGCAGCGCCGCGAGCGCCGCCATCGGGATCTGCGCCAGCAGCGCCGCACTGACGGCGACCAGGCCCAGCAGCAGCAGGGCCGAGAACACCGCCGCCAGCGGCGTGCGCGCGCCGGCCTCCAGATTCGGCATGGACCGGTTCAGCGAACCGCAGGACACGTAAGACGAAAAGAAGCCGCCGATGATGTTGGACAGGCCCTGGCCGCGGAACTCGCGGTTGGCGTCGATGCGCTGGCCGGAGCGCGCGGCCACCGCCTTGGCGATCGAGATCGACTGACCCAGCGCCACGATGGTCAGCGCAAACGCCAGCCCCAGCAGCTCGGACAGCGCCGACCAGCTCACGCTGGGGATGGCAAATTTCGGCCACGGCGTGGTGATCTGCCCGACTGTGCGCAGCGGCAGCGGCGTTGCGCTGACATACGTCGTCCAGACCCAGGCCAGGGCCGTCGCCGCCACCAGCCCGGCCAGCATGGACGGCCAGCTGGGGCGCAGCCGCCGCACCAGCAGGGCCACGGCCACCGTCACGCCGGCCACGGCGAGCGCCGCCGGCTGCACCGACCGGACCATCGTGGCCACATGCAGCAGCACCGCGGCCGCCCCATGGTCGGTCGCCGCCGGCAGGCCCAGCAGATCAGGCAGGGCGTACACCGCGATCAACACCGCCGCCCCCGAGGTGAAACCGAACAGCGCCGCAGGCGAGATGAAGTTGGCCAGGGAACCCAGCCGCAGCGCACCAATCAGCCATTGCATGACGCCCACCATCACCGTGACCGCCAGCGCCATCTGGATGTAGCCCGGGCTGAAGGCCAGCGCCAGCGGCGAAAGCATGGCAAACAGCGCCAGCGAATTGGCATTGGTCGGACCCGACATCACATGCCAGCTCGAGCCGAACAGCGCGGCAATGATGCAGGGGATGATGGCGGTGTACAGGCCGTATTCGGGCGGCAGGCCGGCCAGCGTGGCAAAGGCAATGCCCTGCGGCAACACCAGCACCGCGCCCAGCAGGCCCGCCATCAGGTCGGCGCGCAGGCTCGCCGGCGTCACCTGGTGCACCCAGTGGCCGAACAGCCGCTCAAACAGCTTCAGCGCCGGGGCTGTGTGTGTGTTTTCCGGAGGGCCTTGCATGGGCTGGAGCATAACGCGGCGCGTGTGGCACGCCGCCCTCAGGCCAGGCCGCCCAGGCGCAGCAGCAAGCCGGCCACCGCGCTGGCGGCGATGACCGGAATCACACCCACCTTGTAGCGCAGCAGCGCCACGCTGGCCGCGGCCATGATGGCCAGCGCCGGCCATGCCACATTGGAAGGAAAACCGCCCGTCGCGCCCGTCGGGAAAGCGACATGCGCTATAAAAAACAGAGCAAGACTGGCAATCACGCCGACCACGGCGGCCGTGATGGCCGCCAGCGGCGCGGTGAAATGGAGCTTGCCGTGGGTGGACTCCACCAGCGGTCCGCCCGCCAGGATAAAAATGAACGATGGCAAAAAGGTGAACCAGGTGACCAGCAGCGCCGCCAGCGCCGCGCCCTGGAACAATGCGTCCGGCCCCAGCACCTCCTTGGTCCAGCCACCGACAAAAGCCACAAAAGCCACCACCATGATCAGCGGGCCCGGCGTGGTTTCGCCCAGCGCCAGCCCATCGATCATCTGCGGCCCGCTGAGCCAGCCGAACTGCTCGACCGCGCCCTGGTAGACATAGGGCAGCACCGCATAGGCACCGCCAAAGGTCAGCAGCGCCGCCTTGGTAAAAAACCAGCTCATCTGCGTCAAGGCGCCGTGCCAGCCCTGCCAGGCGACCAGTGCCCCCATGGGCAACAGCCAGAGCGCGGCGCCCACCGTCAGCACCCGGGCCAGCCGCCCCATGCTGAAGCGCGCGTGGCCGGGCGTCGGCGTGTGGTCGTCGATCAGCGCAGGCACATGGACCAGCACCGTGCCGCCATGTCCACCACCGACAGCAAACTGCCCGGGCGCAAAACGCGCGCACAGCCAGCCGGTCAGCGCGGCGCCCAGCACCACCCAGGGGAAAGGCACATGCAAAAACGCAATCGCTACGAAACTGATAGCAGCTACCGCCCAAGGAACGGGGGCTTTGGCCGGATTTCTCAATGACTTGCTGCCGATGCGGTGCACCGCCTGCAGCACAATCGCCGCCACGGCCGGCTTGATGCCGTCAAACATCCCGGCGACCAGCGGCACGTCGCCAAACGCCACGTAAATCCAGCTCAGCGCGATCAGGATAAACAGCGACGGCAGCACGAACAGCGCACCCGCCACCACGCCGCCCCAGGTCCGGTGCATCAGCCAGCCGATGTAGGTAGCCAGCTGCTGCGCCTCCGGCCCCGGCAGCAGCATGCAGTAGTTGAGTGCGTGCAGAAAACGCTTCTCCGAGATCCAGCGTTTCTGCTCGACCAGCTCGCGGTGCATGATGGCAATCTGCCCGGCCGGCCCGCCGAAACTGATGAAACCGAGCTTGAGCCAGAACCGGAAGGCTTCGGCAAACGGGACGCCGGCAGGCGATGCAATCCGGGCGTCGGCGTCAGCGGTCATGAGCGGACCCGGATTTTCAGCCGTGCTGGAACTTGAACACCGCGCGGCTGGCGCGGGCGTTCGGCCAGAAGCGGACTTCCCGGCCATCCTGCAGGCCAAAGGCGTCCAGAATGTGGAGCCGGTTTTTCAGCGCCAGCGCCGCAAAATCGCGCAGGGTGCCGACCCGGATGTTCGGTGTGTCGTACCACTGGTAGGGCAACACCCTGGTGACCGGCATGCGGCCGCGCAGCACCGCCAGGCGGTTCGGCCAGTGGCCGAAATTGGGAAAGGCGACGATGCCGGTGCGGCCCACGCGCGCCGTCTCGCGCAGCATGACCTCGGCATTGCGCAGGTGCTGCAGGGTGTCGATCTGCAGCACCACGTCAAAACTCGCGTCGCCGAACATGGCCAGGCCTTCGTCGAGGTTGAGCTGGATCACGTTGACGCCACGCGCCACGCAGGCCTGGATGTTGGCGTCGTCTATCTCCACGCCATAACCGGTGCAGCCGCGTTCGCGGATCAGGTGGTCGAGCAGGGCGCCGTCGCCGCAACCGAGGTCCAGCACGCGTGAACCCGGGGGCACGAGGCGGGCTATCAGGCGCTGGTCGGCGGACAGCTGGGGCGTCGACTTCAGCATGGCGCCACCTTGCTCTCGAAATAGGAGCGGACCACGCCCAGATAGCGGGGGTCGTCGAGCAAAAAGGCATCATGGCCGTGTGGCGCATCGATCTCGGCATAACTCACGTCGCGCTGGTTGTCGAGCAGGGCCTTGACGATTTCGCGGCTGCGCGCGGGCGAAAACCGCCAGTCGGTCTTGAAACTCACGAGCAGGAATTTGGCCCGCGCTGGCGCCAGCGCCGGTGTGAGTTTGCCGCCGTGCTCTGCGGCCGGATCGAAATAATCGAGCGCCCGCGTGATCAGCAGATAGGTGTTGGCGTCGAAGTATTCGCTGAACTTGTCGCCCTGGTAACGCAGGTAACTTTCGATCTGGAACTCGACATCCTGGGTGGAGAATTTGTAGCCGCTGGCATGACCCAGAGCCACTTCACGCAGCTGTCTTCCGAATTTTTCGTTCATCACGTCATCACTGAGGTAAGTGATGTGCCCGATCATGCGGGCGATGCGCAGGCCGCGCTGCGGCAACACGCCATGGCGCCCGTAGTGCCCGCCATGAAAGTCCGGGTCGGTCACGATGGCGCGTCGCGCCACTTCGTTGAAGGCAATGTTTTCGGCGGTCAGGTTGGGCGCGCTGGCCACCACCACCGCATGGCGCACGCGCTCGGGGTACTGCAGTGTCCAGCTCAGCGCCTGCATGCCGCCCAGGCTGCCACCCATCACCGCGGCCAGGGTGGTGATGCCCAGCGCGTCGAGCAGGCGCGCCTGCGCCTGCACCCAGTCCTGCACCGTGACCACCGGAAAGTCGGCGCCGTAGATCTCGCCGCTGTCGGGGTTGCGCTGCATGGGCCCGGTCGACCCGAAGCAGGAGCCCAGGTTGTTCACGCCAATGACAAAAAACACATTGGTGTCCACCGGTTTGCCGGGCCCGATCATGGTGTCCCACCAGCCTTCGGACTTCGGCAGCACCGCACCCTGCGCATCGAGGTAGACGCCGGCCACATGGTGCGAGGCGTTCAGCGCATGGCAGATCAGCACGGCGTTGGACCGGTCGGCGTTGAGCGTGCCGTAGGTCTCGTAACTCAGGTCGTAGGCACGGATGGACGCGCCGCTTTGCAAAGGCAAAACGTCGGCGAAATGCATGGACTGTGGTGTGGCGACTAACAAAACAGAAAGCCCGAACAGAAAACAGTGAACAAAAGAAAACCCGGCATCGCTAAAAGCGAGTCCGGGTTCATGGATGTTCGTCTTTAGCGGTACTTTTTAAGCGCCCGCAAGCTGAGCAAATCGGCGCTAAACAAGTATACCCCCACGCTTTTCACTGCGCCTTCGGCTGCGTGTAATGCGCTGCCCCCCGAGGGGGCCGCTGCGCCTGCGGACTGGCAGAGCCAGATCCGCGGCCCCTGCTTGCAGGAGACACCGATGGATCAAGCCTTGATCAGCAAGGCCGCCAGCCCCAGGCCGGCAAAAATGAGCGCCGACACGACGTGCACCACACGCAGCGGCACCAGCTGCGTAACACGGGCGCCCAGCCAGACCACGGGGGCGTTGGCCAGCATCATGCCCAGGGTGGTGCCGGCGACCACGCCGAACCAGGCGTCATAACGGGCGGCCAGCATCACGGTCGCAATCTGCGTCTTGTCGCCCATCTCGGCCAGGAAAAACAGCATGGCGGTGGTGCCGAACACGCCGAAGCGCGGCAGGCGCCCGTCGGCCGCGTCGTCGTCGAGCTTGTCCGGAATCAGCATCCAGCCCGCCATGGCGAGGAAGGACACGCCGAGGATCCAGCGCATGGTTTGCGGGCTGATCAGGGTGGTCAACCAGGCGCCCAGGGCTCCGGCCATGGCATGGTTGGCGACGGTGGCGACGAAGATGCCCGCCACGATGGGCCAGGGTTTGCGAAAACGGGCAGCGAGGACGAGGGCGAGAAGTTGTGTCTTGTCGCCCATTTCGGCGAGGGCGACGATGCCGGTGGAAATAAGAAAAGCTTCCATGAATGACTCCGGCCGGAAAAAACCCATGACTGCACGACATCCCCGGCCTGAACGGAGGCTGTGCAGTCAAAGGTCTCGCCAAGTCTGAACCGTTTGCGCCATGTCGTCCCTGTGGCAGGACGGACAAGTCTGTTGACGCAAACCCCTCTCGCCCCCGCCGTAACGGCAGGAGGGAAGGAGGCTACTCCCCAATGACAAGCCGCCATTGTAGCGGGCGTCCCGGTCGTCCATGGAGCGGCGGAGCCGTCCAACTTGGTGCGCACCGCTCTGGCGCAGTTTTTGCTTGATTTTGGTGCTATTGCTTTTTTCAACCTGCTTTCGCACTAAAACTGCTCAAACATTCAAAGAGGGGCTTATGGACGCACTAAAACAGGGCTCGGATGCCTTGTTCATCCTGCTGGGCGGCATCATGGTTTTGGCCATGCATGCCGGTTTTGCTTTTCTGGAGCTCGGCACGGTCCGCAAGAAAAACCAGGTCAATGCGCTGGTCAAGATCCTGGTGGACTTCTCGGTGTCCACCGTCGTGTACTTCGTCGTCGGTTACGGCGTGGCCTACGGCACGAGCTTTTTCGTGGGCGCGGACGTGCTGGCCGCCAAAAACGGCTACGAACTCGTCAAGTTCTTCTTTTTGCTGACCTTTGCCGCGGCCATCCCGGCCATCATCTCCGGCGGCATTGCGGAGCGGGCGCGTTTTTACCCCCAGCTGCTGGCCACCGCCGTGATCGTCGGTTTTGTCTATCCTTTTTTCGAGGGCATTGTCTGGAACCAGCATTTCGGCGTGCAGGCCTGGATCAAGGCCCTGACCGGCTCCGAGTTCCATGACTTTGCCGGCTCCATCGTGGTTCATGCGGTCGGCGGCTGGCTGGCCTTGCCGGCGGTGATTCTGCTGGGCGCGCGCAGCAACCGTTACCGCAAGGACGGCGGCATCTCGGCGCATCCGCCATCAAGCATTCCCTTCCTCGCGCTGGGCGCGTGGATTTTGACGGTGGGCTGGTTCGGCTTCAACGTCATGAGTGCGCAGACCATAGACAAGATTTCCGGTCTGGTGGCCGTCAACTCGCTGATGGCCATGGTCGGCGGCACGCTGGTCGCGCTGGCGCTCGGCAAGAACGACCCGGGTTTTGTGCACAACGGCCCGCTGGCCGGGCTGGTGGCCGTGTGTGCGGGCTCGGACCTGATGCACCCGCTGGGCGCGCTGGTCACCGGCGGTGTCGCCGGCGCGGTGTTCGTGCTGATGTTCACGCTGACGCAGAACCGCTGGAAGATCGACGATGTCCTGGGCGTCTGGCCGCTGCACGGCCTGTGCGGCGCCTGGGGCGGCATCGCCGCCGGCATCTTCGGCAGCAAGGCTCTGGGCGGCTTGGGCGGCGTGCATCTCGGCGCGCAGCTGATCGGTACGGTCATGGGCGTGGGCTGGGCGCTGCTGGCGGGCTTCGCGGTCTACGGCCTGATCAAGGCCACCATGGGGCTGCGCCTGAGCCAGGAAGAAGAGTACGAAGGCGCCGACCTGTCGATACACCGCATCGGCGCCACCCCCGACCGCGAGGTCAACTGGTGATGGCCACGATGGTGACCCGCCGCCGTTTGCTCCTGAATTTATAGCATTCTGCGCGCACCCCTATTGGGCTGATGGCCGATTTGGCTTATGAAGTTCGGCGAACCCGCTGCAGGGCCGGCGCCAGCCAGCGGTCCAGCGACCACGGCCCCGCACCGTAAATGGCCAGCCCCGCCAGCAGCGTGCCCCAGAACACATGCTGCTGCAGGGCGGCCGGCGCGATCTCGCTGAGCGAGATCACCGCGACGGCATTGACCACGAACAGGCCCAGCACCAGCAGCACGGGCAGCACCAGTTCACCGGCCGTCCCCATGAGGGCCGCCGCCGCAGGGGGCAACAGGGGCACGTGGTACTCGTCGGTGAACAGGGCCACGGTGGTGTCCCAGTCGCGCAGCTTGGTCAGGCCGGACAGAAAAAAGACCTGCGCAATGTACAGGCGCGCCAGCAAGGCCGCCGCCGGCTGCAGTGTATTGAGGGTCCGGGTCAGCCCGCCCCACGCGTTCAGGCCGCGCGCCAGCCAGGCCGTACGACCATTACTTGTCATCATCATGTGTTTCCTTCGGTGGTTGGCAATGAATGCACGCCCATGACCAGGCCGGTCTGCACCGCCTCGCCCAGCCAGGCATTGAAATCGAAGGGCACGGCATCCGGAGCATCCTCCGACGCCTCCAGGGCGTCGAGCAGGGGCCGGCCGGCCATCAGCGCCTCGAGCAGCCGGTGTTCAGTCCCCGTGCTCACGCGCACGCGGGGCCGCAAGCCCTGGCGCCAGACCAGCACGTGTTCAGCACAGCCCTCCGCCAGCCTTTGTCCGGCCTGTTGCAGGCTGGGACTGCCCGTGAGGTGGGCAGTAACGATGCTGGCCACCGGATAAGGGCTCGCCAGCAAGGCCACGCCCGCGCCCAGGGTGAGCGTGATCCCTGCCGGATCCTCCGTGGCCAGCCATGCAAACGACGCCGAATCGGGCGGCACATCGGCCGCGCTGCCGGCCAGGTGCATGCGCCACTCCAGATGCGCGACATCGGCGAGGTAGGGCTCATCAGCCAGCTGGGCGGACGCCCCGATGAAGCCGCCAAGCAGGTCCCCCCAGCAAGCCATGTCGCCGTAAAGGGGCGGATGGATGGCCCAGAAGTGGCGCGCCAGCGCGACAAAATTTTCCTCGCCGACCAATTGCACCAGCACCGGGTAGGCGGCGGCCAGTGCACGTTCCGCCAGCGCCTGGCCGTTCGCGCGGTAGGCTTGCAGGCCGCGTTGCGAGCGCCGCGCCTGGGCGGCATCCCCGGCAGACAGCCAGCGTGCCAGGCCGGCGCCATCGGTCGCGCCCAGCACCAGCTGCAGCAGGGCCTGCTGCTCCTGCTGGAAGCTGTCGGGCCTCATGCTGCCACCGCGCTGCCCGCCAGGGCTTGCAGCGCGCGGGCGCTGGACGCTTCGTCGAGCAAGACCTGCAGCGGTGGAATGTCGGTATCCCACTCCACGAGGGTGGCCAGGCCGCCCGGCGCCTTGCCAAAACGCGCCAGCGCATGCCGGTAAAGCTGCCAGACCTCGTCGCACACGCGGCTGCCGTGGTCATCGATGACGATGTCACCACAGTCCTTGTGGCCCGCGAGGTGCAGCTCCGCCACCGCGTGCGGCGGTAGCTGGTCCAGCCACGCCATGCAGGCGCGCACCGGGTCGTCCGTGTTGCCCGCCAGCCGCTCGTTGCATGCGTTCACATAAATATTGTTGACGTCGACCAGCAGCCCGCAGCCGCTGCGGCTGGCGAGTGCCGAAAGAAAATCGGGTTCACTCATGTCGGAGGTGTTGAAGTGCACATAGGCGGACAGGTTTTCGACCAGCAGGCGGCGCTTCAGCCGGTCCTGCACCTGCTGCACATTGGCGCACAACACATCCAGCGACTGCCGGTGAAAGGCAAGCGGCAGCAGATCTGCCGCATGCACGGTGGCGCCCCCCCACGGTCCGCGCGCAAACGAGGCATGGTCCGAGACGCGAACCGGCTCGATGCGCTCGACCAGCGCAGCGAGCTGTTCCAGGTGCCAGGGATCAATCCCAACTGCGGAGCCCAGTGCCAGCCCGACGCCATGCAGGCTGATCGGGTAGCGCTGGCGGGCCTCATGCAGGACAGCGAGCGCCGCGCCGCCGCGTGCAAAAAAGTTTTCGGAATGGACTTCCAGGAAGTCCAGCTCCGGTGGTGCCTCGAGCAGGCAGGCATAGTGCGGATGCCGCCAACCTATGCCCGTGGTGAAAAAAGTGGAATCAGTCACAGCCAGAAGGCGACGCCTGTCCAGGGACAGGCTGCTTCGCCCGGATGGGAACAGTCAACAAGCCATCAGCTCTTCTTGTCCATCATCGGCTTGTCCATCATGGCCTTGCCTTTCATCTTCGCCTGGTCGACCGTCATGCCTTTCATGCCGGCGCAAGTGCCTTTGGCCACGTATTTCCATTCACCGGCATCGTCACTGAGCTTGGACTGACCGGCGCAGGAATGGGTACCGGCCAGGTTGGCGCAATCGTTCTGGCCCGCCTTGGCGATGCCGTAACATTTTTCTTTTTCCTGGGCGACAGCGGGTGTGGCCATCAGCATGGTGGACAGCAGGGAAGCTGCAGCTGCAGCAATCAGGGCGCGTTGGTTCATTTGAAATCTCCAGTTGATTCGAACAGGTTAAAAATCCCAACCAGACCCGTGTTGTTTCTCTGTCTGGTTAAAGCTTGGTCTGGCGACTGCCGGCTTTCTTACAGGCTTTTTCTCACCGTGAAAAAAATGCTGGCGGCTACAGCAGGTCGGCAATGCGGTCCCAGGCTTCCGGCGGAATCCGTCCCAGGTAACGCTCGACAATTTTTCCGGACTTGTCGACCAGGTAGCCCGCGGGCAGCTGCGCGTGTTGGCCCAGGTTGTCGCGGTAGCTGCTGTCGCCGGCCCAGAGCTGGACAAACCGCTGCCGGGTCGACACCGTGCGCGAGATGATGGCTTCATAGTCCAGCACGTCCTGCATGCGTGCGTCGGTGCTGACGGCCACCAGCTCGAAGGGTTTGCCGGCCCAGCCTTCGTAGTTGGTCCGCAGCTCGGGCATCTTGTCGCGACACACCGCGCAGCCGGTGGACCAGTACAACACCAGCACCACCTTGCCCTTGAGCGAAGACAGCCTGAAGGGTTTGCCCTCCACCGTTTTGCCTTCAATGTGCGGCGCTGCTGCGGCCACTCGCGCGGCAGCAACACTTTCCGCCTTCATGGAGGACGGCGGTGTTTGCGCCTGCGAGGGTGCAGCCATCCACAGCGCGATGAGGGCGGCCACGGCAAGACCAGAACACGTCCGGCCGGAACGGGAAACGCTGTGAGGGCCAGCGGGGGGTGATGCGCGATGAGCGGTGTCCATGGTGGTGTCCTTGGTGGGTTGCAGCTACAGGCGATGCAAATGACTTCAAATCATTTGGTCGCCGCGCAGCCGGAATCCTTACGCGCCTGCCCACATTATTTTTCTGCACACCCGCGCTGCGGTGCGGCTAGACTTGCCACCCATGGCCACCTTTGAAGAGCAACTGGTTGAACACCGGGTCTACCTCATGCGTTTTGCGAGGCTGCAGCTGCGCAACGATGCCTGGGCGGAAGACGCCGTCTCGGAAACCCTGCTGGCGGCACTGTCCAAGCCGCAATCATTCGGCAACCGGTCGCAACTCAAAACCTGGCTGGTCGGAATTCTCAAGCACAAGGTCATCGACCTGATCCGCAGCCACGCCCGGGAGGTCTCGCTTCCCGACCATGGGGCCGACGACGAAGCCGACGAACTGGACAAGCTCGCCTTCCAGGCCGACGGCCACTTCGCCAGCCCGCCCGGTGACTGGGGCGATCCACAGCAAACCCTGGCGCAAAGCCAGTTTTTCAAGGTCCTCGATGCCTGCGTCGAGCGCTTGCCCCCGGCCCTGGGGCGTTTGTTCCTGATGCGCGAATGGCTGGAGCTGTCCTGCGAAGAAGTCTGTAAGGAACTCTCGCTCACGCCGACCAATCTGTATGTCCAGCTTCACCGTGCCCGCCTGCGTCTGCGCGAATGCCTGGCCATTCACTGGTTTGGCCAACAAGCCCACTGAACGGCCGTCATGAAAATCCAGTCCCTTCCCCTGATGCGCACCTGCAAGCAAGCCGCGGCATTGCTGGTGGCCCGAGAGGACCGCGCCTTGCGCCTGTCCGATACCGTTGCCTTGCGCCTGCACCTGCTGGCCTGCAAGGCCTGCCCGCAATTTGAAAACCAGCTGATCACCATGCGACTGGCGATGGGTCGCTGGCGCAACTATGCGGGTGAGGCAACCAGCCCGGACACGCAAAACCTCAAGCCTGACTGATTCCAGCGCGCCGCGCTGCCACTCCGCTTGGCCCACCGGTGTTCCGACGAACGCGGACTCTCACAAAAGAGCTGGCCATTTGTGTGAGCAGCGTAAAAATTCGTTTTTTGCACTCTGCCACGGTGACACACCCCGACCGCGTCTCCAGAAAAATGCAAGTGGGTACAAACTTTTTGTTTGTCCCATGAAAATCAACGCTCTTTCCTCTTCTGAGGGTCTGTTTTCGGCGCACCGCACCGCCGCCCGGCGCGCCAGCTCCTGCGCTCCGGGGCCAAACCGGCCGCCAGCCCAGTGTTCATGCGGGTCCGCGCGGCCTGGCGATGGCAATATTTGCTTGTCTTCCCCGGGTCGGGCCGCATAACATGAAGGGTGTGGATTCACATCCACACCCTTCAGGTGATCGGTCAGTTTCGCGCGCTACAGCTGTACGTTTGAAGATTGTTGTGCTTTCGGGACTCCATCGCTTTTGTTATTGTGTTTTAGAGGAGTCCCTTCATGGGCAACAAACTTTACGTCGGCAATCTGCCTTACTCCGTCCGCGACGAAGACTTGCAAC
>NZ_NCJH01000024.1 GCF_002278925.1 Polaromonas sp. 39-63-25 | reverse complement strand
TGCGGAGGCGCGGCAGCCGGATCGGGATGGGATGCAAGGCGGATTTCGCAGCCAATAGCTGGCTATTGGCAAGAAATTCAACGCAGCAGGCCGCCCGAGTCCGGCTGATCGCGCGCCGCAGGGGACTTGTTCAGCGCTTCCCTAAGCGCTCACGCCCCCGACAACAAGGCCGCATTGCCCCCCGCCGCGGTGGTGTTCACGGTGACGGTCTGTTCGGCGCAGAAGCGGTACAGGTAATGCGGGCCGCCGGCCTTGGGGCCGGTGCCGCTAAGGCCCTCGCCGCCAAAAGGCTGGCTACCCACCACCGCGCCGATCATGTTGCGGTTGATGTAGATGTTGCCGACATGCGCGGCCGCGGCCAAGGCCTGGGCGCGCGAGTCGATGCGGGTCTGGATGCTCAGCGTGAGGCCGTAGCCGAGGGCGTTGATCTGGGCTATCACCTTTTGCGGCTCGCCGCTCCAGCGCACGATCTGCAGCACCGGCCCGAAGATTTCGTCTTTCACCTCGGCCAGGCTGGCTACTTCGAAGGCGCTGGGCAGAACCAGATTTGCTATTGAATCAGGAGCTGTCTGCGCATGGGCAGAAAGGGCTGGAAGCACTTTTGATGTTGAATCCAGGCGCTGCAGGTGGTTCTGGATGTTGTCAAACGCCTCGCGGTCTATCACCGGGCCGACATCGGTGGAAAGCAGGGTCGGGTCGCCCACGGCCAGCTCCTGCAGCGCGCCCTGGATCATGGCCACCACCTTGTCGGCGATGCCCTCATGCACACACAGCAGGCGCAGCGCCGAGCAGCGCTGGCCGGCCGAGCGGAAGGCGCTTTGCACCACGGCATCGACCACCTGCTCGGGCAGGGCGCTGCTGTCGACCAGCATGGCGTTGATGCCGCCGGTCTCGGCGATCAGCGGCACGATGGCGCCGTCCTTGGCGGCGAGCGCGCGGTTGATGATTTTGGCGACTTCGGTGGAGCCGGTGAACACCACGCCGGCCACGCCCGGCGCCGCCACCAGCGCCGCACCGACGGTTTCGCCGGGGCCGTGCAAAAGCTGCAACGCGCCTTCGGGCACACCGGCGGCGTGCAGCAGCTTCACCGCTTCCCAGGCCACGCCTGGCGTCTGCTCGGCCGGTTTGGCCAGCACCGCGTTGCCGGTGCTAAGGGCCGCGGCGACCTGGCCGGTGAAAATCGCCAGCGGAAAATTCCAGGGGCTGATGCAGACCCAGACGCCGCGTGCGCTCAGACGCAGCTCATTGGTTTCGCCGGTCGGCCCCGGCAAGGCGATGGGCGCCATGATGCGTTCGGCCTCGCCCGCGTAGTAACGCAGGAAGTCAATCGCCTCGCGCACCTCGGACACCGCGTCGCCCCAGGTCTTGAAAGCTTCCTTGACCAGCAGCGCGCAGAAGGCGGGCATCTGTTGCTGCAGCGCATCGGAGGCGCGGCGCAACACTGCGGCGCGTTCGGCCACCTCCACTTTGCTCCATTTTTGATAGCTGTCCGCGCCCACCGCTACTGCGCTCGTGGCCAATTTCGCATCGAACTCCGGCACCACGGGCACCTGCGTGGTCTGCAGCGCGGCCAGCAGGGGTGCACGCATGCTCTCGACCGTGAGGTCCAGTCCCTCGCTGTTGGGACGGCCGGAGCCATACAGGGCGGGCGGCAGCGGCAGGGACGACTCGGGCTCCATGCGCAGGGGCGAAGTCAGCAGCACATCCATGCCGACCGACTCATCGGCAAGCTGGTGCACAAACGAGGAGTTGGCACCGTTTTCCAGCAGTCGGCGCACGAGGTAGGCCAGCAGGTCGCGGTGGGCGCCGACCGGGGCGTAGACCCGGCAGCTGATCTGCGGGTTTTTCAGCACTTCGCGGAACACCCCCTCGCCCATGCCGTGCAGTCTTTGCAACTCGAATGGTACGGCATTGCGTGCAGCCATCTGAATAATGGCGGCGATCGTGCCCGCGTTGTGCCCCGCAAACTGCGGGTAAATCGCGTCGGGTGCGGCCAGCAGGGCCTGCGCGCAGGCGAGGTAAGACACATCGGTGTGGTGCTTGTGCGTGAACACCGGGTAGTGCGGCAGGCCCAGCTCCTGCGCACGCTTGATTTCCGAGTCCCAGTAGGCGCCCTTGACCAGGCGGCACATGAAACGCAGCCGGTACTTGCGGGCCAGGGTGATGACGTGGCCGACCAGCTCCAGCGCACGCGTCTGGTAGGCCTGCAGTGCCAGCCCGAAGCCCTGCCACTGCGGCTGCTGCTGCGCCACCAAAGCGGCCAGCGCTTCAAACACGTCCAGCGAGAGTTCGAGCCGGTCCACCTCTTCGGCGTCGATGGTCAGGTTGATGTTGGCGCGCGCCGCCAGCTCGCACAAGCCCCAGACACGCGGCACCAGGTCGGCCAGCACGCGTGCATGCTGGGCGTCTTCGTAACGTGGGTGCAGCGCGCTGAGCTTGATGGAGATACCGTCGTTTTGCTCACAGGTGCCCGTCCTGTCTGCGCGGGCAGCTATGGATTTAATAGCATCTTCATAACTCGCCAGGTAGTGCAGTGCATCCGCATCGGTGCGCGCGCCCTCGCCCAGCATGTCGTACGAAAATCTGAGCCCCCACGCTTGCCCTGCGGGCTGCGCTGCCCCCTCAGGGGGCTGTTCCGCCTTGGGGCGGCCCGGCGGCGAAACGCGCAGGCTGGCCACTTTCTTTTGGGCGTCGCGGGCTTCGTCCATCGCCTCGCCGATGTTCTGGCCCAGTACAAACTGCCGCCCCAGCAACTGCACCGCGCGCAAGGTGGCGGCCACCACGGTGCGCGCACCCAGCTTGCTCATGATGCTGCTCTGGCCATCTTCAGGCAGAAACTTCTTGGACAGGGCGATGGCCGAGGCCGACAGGCGCGCCATCATGCCGTCGCTGGCGCCGTCAAAATCGGCGCGGCCCAGCTGGTCGGCGGTCAGGGCAATCGCGGTCTCGGCATCGGGCACCCGCAGCAGCGCTTCGGCCAGGCGCATCAGGGCCAGGCCCTCGGCGCTGGAAATCGGGTACTCCTTGAGCAGGCTTTCCATGGCCCAGAAGGGCGGCGGGTTGTCGCGCACGGCCTGCACCCAAGGCTGGGCCAGGGGCACGGCGGCGGCCCAGTCCAGCGCCCCAGCCAGCGCCTGAAGATGCCGGGCAACGATGCCGGCTTCAGGCCGGTAAGGAAAAGGAAGGCGGGGCTGTTGCGACATGAAAAATCTCCGTGAACTGGTGAATAACGCCATGTTCTCTGGATTACATGAGAATTTCACGCTAAATTCAGCCACCAACTCCGAATAATTCACTACCATGACCGACACCCCGCCCGACATCGACCGCATCGACCTGAAGATCTTGAGCGTGCTGCAGCAGGACGGGCGCCTCTCCAACCTCAAGCTCGCCGAAGCGGTGGCGCTGTCGCCCACGGCCGTACTGGCGCGTGTGCAGCGGCTCACGCGCGACGGCTACATCCTGGGCTACGAGGCGCGGCTGAATCCTTTGAAGCTGGGCGCCGGCATGATGGTGTTCGTCGAGGTGCTGCTGGACCGCACCACGCCCCATGTGTTTGAGGCCTTCAAGGCGGCGGTGCAGGTGTACCCGCAGATCATGGAATGCCACATGGTGGCCGGCGGCTTTGACTACCTGCTCAAGACCCGCATGGCCGACATGGCGGCCTACCGCGACTTCGCCGGCAACGCACTCTGGCAGTTGCCCGGCGTGCGCGAAACCCGCACCTACGCGGTGATGGAAGAGGTCAAGAACACCACCCAGCTGGCCCTGGGTGTGTAAGCGCAGCAACTATGGCGCTGCCTGAGCGGGACTATTTGCGCTGTTTGACCCAATAGTTCATGCCTTGTGGGCAAACCGCATTGCCACCGCCGGCTATTTGGAATAAGTTTGCTTCGGGTAGGTTCTGCTTTGCATAGGCAGCCCGCCCGCATCGTCCAACAACGCCACGGAGTCCAGCATGAACTTTTTCCAACGATGGGGTGCCTGCAGCCTGCTTGCACTCCTGCTCTCGGCGCCCGGCCATGCGGCGGACATCGGCGTCACGGACAAGGAAATCCTGGTGGGGCAGTTCGCGGCCCAGACCGGCCCCGCCGCCGAACTGGGCAAACGCATGCAGCTGGGCATGCTGGCGTATTTCAATGCGGTCAATGCGGCCGGCGGCATCAACGGCCGCACCATCAAGCTGGTATCGCGCGACGACGGGTATGAACCGGAGAAGGCGGCGGCCGCCGTCAAGGCCCTGATCGAGGAAGACAAGGTGTTTGCGCTGGTGGGCTCGGTCGGCACGCCGACCACGCTGGCGGCGGTGCCCGCCATCAATGCGGCCGGCATTCCGCTGATCGGTCCCTTCACCGGCGCGCAGGCCCTGCGCGAACCACTCAACCGCAACCTGTTTCATGTGCGCGCCAGCTACTTTGACGAGACCGAACGCATCGTGCAGCACCTGAGCACGCTGGGCATCAAGAAGATTGCGGTTTTCTACCAGAACGACTCCTACGGCAAAGCCGGCCTGGAAGGCGTAACGCGGGCGCTGACCAAACGCAGCCTCAAGCCCGCCGCAGCCGTGACGGTGGAACGCAATTCGGTCGATGTCAGCGCCGCATGGGCCGAACTCGTGAAAGCCGCCCCGGAAGCGGTGGTGCAGATCAGCGCTTACAAATCATGTGCGGCGCTGATCAAGCTGGCGCGCAGCAAGGGTTACGGTGGACAATTTTTCAATGTGAGTTTTGTCGGCTCCACGGCCCTGTCGGCGGAACTGGGCGATGCCGGCGCCGGCGTGACGATTTCGCAGGTGGTGCCCTTTCCCTACACGCCTTCGTCGGAGATCGTGCGCGAGTACCAGCAGCGCATGACCGAAGCGGGCAACAAGGACTTCGACTTCTCCAGCATGGAAGGCTTTCTGGCCGCCAAGGTGTTTGTCGAAGGGGTGCGCCGGGCCGGCAAGGCCCTGACACGCGCGAGCCTGGTCAGCGGGCTGGAGTCCATGCGTGATGTCAACATGGGCGGGTTCCTGGTCAGTTACAGCCCGAAGAACCATGAAGCATCCCATTACACCGACCTGACCATCATTGGGCGTGGCGGACGTTTTGTGCGATAGGGCCTGTTCCCCCTATAGTGATGTTTTTTTGGGAGGACCCGCCATGAAAGACCTGACACCTCATCGCCTTTGGAGTGGTGCCGCGCTGGCACTGCTTGCCCTCGCCGCCCAGCCAGTAGCGGCCCAGACTCTCAAGCCCGGTTTGTGGGAGATCAACAACAAAATGCAGTCCAGCTCGGGGCAGATGGAAAAAGCCATGGCCGAGGCGCAAAAGCAGATGGCCGCCATGCCGCCCGAGCAGCGCAAGATGATGCAGGACATGATGGCCAAACAGGGTGTATCCATGGGCCCCGGTGCCGGAGGCAACATGGCCGTGAAAATCTGCATGACCAAAGAGATGGCGCAACGCAATGAGCTGCCCGCCCAGCAGGGAGACTGCAAAACCACGAACTCGCCGCGTTCGGGCAACACCATGAAGATGTCGTTTGCCTGCACCCAGCCCCCGTCCAGCGGCGAAGGCACGGTCACCTTTGTCAGCCCCGAGGCTTACACGATGAAGATGACCATGAAAAGCATGATGCAGGGCAAACCCGAAACCATGACCATGGACGGCGGCGGCAAGTGGCTGTCAGCGGACTGCGGAAACATCAAGCCCCTCGCCGCACCGAAGAAATAGCCCCCACGGCGCGCGGGAGCTGCAAGGCCCTTCTTCATTCCAGCAGGGGCCGCGGAACCGGCTTTGCCGGGCCGCAGGCGCAGCGCCCCCTCGGGGGGCAGAGAGTTACACGCAGTGAACGAACGTGGGGGCTCTATCTGTCGCCGAAAATCGCCGTCCCCACCCGAACCATGGTGCTGCCGGCATGAATGGCCGCTTCCAGATCGGCCGTCATGCCCATCGACAGCGTGTCCATCGCCTGCGGCAACACACCAACCCGATTGATCTGGTCAAAAAGGTCTGCAACCCTTTTATGGACAGCGCAAGCAGCTACAAAATCAGGAGCAGGCTCGGGAATCGACATGAGGCCGCGCAGCTGCAGCCGCGGCAGCCGCGCGACCTCGGCCGCCAGCGCCTGGGCGTCCTGCGGCGTCACGCCGGACTTGGTGGCGCCGCCGTCGATGTTGACCTGCAGGCACACCTGCAGCGGCGGCAAATGCGGCGGACGCTGCTCGCTCAGGCGCTGCGCAATCTTCAGGCGGTCCACCGACTGCACCCAGTCGAAATGTTCGGCGACCAGCCGCGTCTTGTTGCTCTGGAGGGGGCCGATGCAATGCCACTCGGATGGGCGGGACGGTGGCAGGCCGGGGTGATCGGCTTCCCATCCGCGAACCGCGAGAATCTTGTCCACACCCTCCTGGATGTAGTTCTCGCCGAACGCGTATTGCCCATCGGACATGGCATCGATCACCGCATCGGCACCGAAGGTCTTGGACACGGCCAGCAGGCGCACGCTGGCGGGGTCGCGTCCGGCAGCGACACAGGCCGTGGTTATACGGTCACGGACAAGTTGGAGCTTGCGCACAATCATGGTCATAATCCAACTGTAAAACTTTTCAGGGATCCCCGGGATGGACATTACCCAACTGCTGGCTTTTAGCGTCAAGAACAAGGCGTCCGATCTGCATCTGTCAGCGGGCCTGCCGCCCATGATCCGGGTGCACGGGGATGTCAGGCGCATCAATGTCGACCCGCTGGACCACAAGCAGGTTCATGCCATGGTGTACGACATCATGAACGACACCCAGCGCAAGAACTACGAAGAATTCCTGGAGATCGACTTCTCCTTCGAGATTGACGGCCTGGCTCGTTTCCGCGTCAATGCCTTCAACCAGAACCGCGGCGCCGGCGCCGTGTTCCGGACCATTCCCTCGAAAATCCTGACGCTGGAGCAGCTCAACGCGCCGAAAATTTTCGGCGACCTGGCGATGAAGCCGCGCGGCATGGTGCTGGTCACCGGCCCCACCGGTTCGGGCAAGTCCACCACGCTGGCGGCCATGGTCAACTACCTCAACGAAACCGAGTACGGCCACATCCTGACGGTGGAAGACCCGATCGAGTTTGTGCACGAATCGAAAAAATGCCTGATCAACCAGCGCGAGGTCGGCCCGCACACGCTGAGCTTCAGTGCGGCGCTCAAATCCGCCCTGCGTGAAGACCCGGACGCCATCTTGGTCGGCGAGATGCGCGATCTGGAAACCATCCGCCTGGCGATGACGGCCGCTGAAACCGGCCACCTGGTGTTCGGCACATTGCACACCTCGAGCGCCGCCAAGACCATCGACCGGATCATCGACGTGTTTCCAGCCGAGGAAAAAGACATGATCCGCGCGATGTTGTCCGAGTCGTTGCAGGCCGTGATCTCCCAGACCCTGTGCAAGACCAAGGACGGTCAGGGCCGTGTCGCCGCGCACGAAATCATGCTGGGCACCAGCGCCATCCGCAATCTGATCCGCGAGGCCAAGGTCGCGCAGATGTACTCGTCGATCCAGACCGGCAACAGCGTGGGCATGCAGACGCTGGACCAGAACCTGACCGACCTCGTCAAGCGCAACGTCATTTCCGCCGCGGAAGCACGCGGCAAGGCAAAAATCCCCGAGAACTTCCCCGGCTAATCATGCGCCACGCCAGCAGCGGGAACCTGTCCCATACAAGCAGGGGCCGCGGAACCGGCTTTGCCGGGCCGCAGGCGCAGCGGCCCCCTCGGGGGGCAGCGAACCACACGAAGTGGGGAGCGTGGGGGCAATATTTTTTAGGAGCCGCTCATGGAACGCGACCAGGCCAGTAAATTCATCAACGACCTTCTCAAGCTGATGGTCAGCCGCAACGGCAGCGACTTGTTCATCACCGGCGATTTCCCGCCCGCGATGAAGGTCGACGGCAAGGTCACCAAGGTCTCGCCGCAGCCGCTCAATGCAGGTCACACACTGGCGCTGGCGCGT
The DNA here is from genome assembly GCF_002278925.1 of Polaromonas sp. 39-63-25. GTDB lineage: Bacteria > Pseudomonadota > Gammaproteobacteria > Burkholderiales > Burkholderiaceae_C > Polaromonas. Next base: position 64,705 of record NZ_NCJH01000024.1, on the reverse strand, counting down.
TCGATCATGAACGACAAGCAGGCGGCCGAGTTCGAACGCACCAAGGAATGCAACTTCGCGATCTCGCCGCCGGGTGTCGGGCGCTTTCGCGTCAACGCCTTCATCCAGCAGGGCAAGGTCGGCATGGTGATGCGGGTGATTCCGGCCGTCCTGCCGACGATCGACGGCCTGGGCGTGCCGCAGGTGCTCAAGGACGTGGTGATGTCCAAGCGCGGCCTGTGCATCCTGGTGGGCGCCACCGGCTCAGGCAAGTCCACCACGCTGGCAGCCATGGTGGACTGGCGCAACGAAAACTCCTTCGGCCACATCATCACGATTGAAGACCCGGTGGAGTTTGTGCATCCGCACAAGAACTGCGTGATCACGCAGCGCGAAGTGGGCCTGGACACCGACAGCTGGGAAGCCGCGCTGAAAAACACGCTGCGCCAGGCGCCCGACGTAATTTTGATGGGCGAGGTGCGCGACCGTGAAACCATGGAACATGCCGTCGCCTTTGCCGAAACCGGTCACCTGTGCCTGTGCACGCTGCATGCCAACAGTGCCAACCAGGCGCTGGACCGCATCATCAACTTCTTCCCGGAAGAGCGCCGCGCCCAGCTGCTGATGGACCTGTCACTGAACATGAAGGCCATGATCTCGCAGCGTCTGGTGCCCAAGCAGGACAGCAAGGGCCGCGTCGCGGCGGTCGAAGTGATGCTGAACACGCCGCTGATCTCCGACCTGATCTTCAAGGGTGAGGTCTCCGAGATCAAGGAAATCATGAAGAAAAGCCGCAACCTCGGCATGCAGACCTTCGACCAGGCGCTCTTCGACGCCTTCGAAAGCAACATGATCACCTACGAAGACGCGCTGCGCAACGCCGACTCGGTCAACGACCTGCGGCTGCAGATCAAACTCAACTCCCAGCGCGCCAAGACACAGGATCTGGCAGCCGGCACCGAACACATGTCCATTGTCTAGAGCTACTGCGCGGGCTTGATGCGGTGTTGGTCGGTGCTCACAATCCCTACGTACCCAAAAAGTACGTTCCGGTTGCTGCGCGCCGCCCGCCTCGCCTGAAGCCCGCTCGCTACGCCCTCCCACCTCTTTTCCCTTCTCCCATACCATGAGCAATACCAACCCCAAAACCTACGAACCCGCCCCCTCCCGCAAAGTTGCCTTTCTGGGCCTGGGCGTCATGGGCTACCCGATGGCCGGCCACCTCGCGCTGGCCGGTCACCAGGTCACTGTTTACAATCGAACCGCTACCAAATCAGTAGCATGGTGCGCAGAGTACGCGGGCACCAAAGACCCAAAACATGCCGCAACGCCGCGTGAAGCGGCGCGCGGCGCCGACATCGTTTTTTGCTGCGTCGGCAACGACGACGACTTGCGCGGCGTGACGCTCGGCCCCGACGGCGCCTTTGCCGGCATGCAGCCGGGCGCCATTTTTGTGGACCATACCACCGCATCGGCCGACGTGGCCCGCGAACTGTACGCAGCGGCCCAGGCGCTGAAGCTGCAGTTTGTCGACGCCCCGGTCTCGGGCGGCCAGGCGGGTGCACAAAACGGCGCGCTCACCGTCATGTGCGGCGGCGATGCCGCGGCCTTCGACGCCGTCAAGCCGGCCGGCATGGCGTTTTCCAAAGCCTTCACGCTGATGGGCGCCAGCGGCGCCGGCCAGCTGACCAAAATGGTCAACCAGATCTGCATTGCCGGGCTGGTGCAGGGCCTGAGCGAAGCCATTGCTTTCGGCCAAAAGGCCGGGCTGGACATGAACCAGGTGCTGGACGTGATCGGCAAAGGCGCCGCGCAAAGCTGGCAGCTCGACAACCGCGGCAAGACCATGGTGGCCGACAAGTTCGACTTCGGCTTTGCCGTGGACTGGATGCGCAAGGACCTGGGGCTGGTGCTCGACGAAGCCAAGACCAATGGCGCGCGGCTACCGGTCACGGCCCTGGTGGACCAGTTTTACGGCGATGTGCAGGCCATGGGCGGGCAGCGCTGGGACACCTCCAGCCTGATCCGCCGTTTGAAATAACTCGGTGCGGCGCACCATAGGCGCCTGCTCACCATAAAAAAGGCCGGTGCAAACACCGGCCTTTTTTGTTTCCCCGCGCAGCCGGGATCAGCCGCCGCTGCCCGCCGGACGTGTTGCCGTGGCAGGTTTGGCCGGTTGCGGCACCAGGCTGCGCAGTTCGTCCTCGCTGATGATCTCGAGAATGCGCACCACCTTCTGCACGCCGCGGGCCCCACGGACAATTTCCGTGGCGCGATCAGCTTCACGCTGCGTCACACGGCCCATCAGGTAGACGGTGCCGCGCTCGGTGACCACCTTGAAGGCGTTGGCATAAATGTCGCTGGAGTCGATCAGCAGGGCTTTCACCTGGCCGGTGATCAACACGTCGGAGGAGCGCTGCACCAGCGTCGGACTGTTGATGATGGCCAGTTCATTGACCACGGAGGCCACGTTCTCCACCCGCGACACGACCTGCTCCACCAGCTTTCTGTCCTGCTCGTTGAGCACTTCACCAGTCAGCAGCACCTGGCGGTTGTAGCTGGTCACGCTGACGCGCGCCCGGCTGCCGATGTTGTCGCGCAGGCGGGCCATGGCGCGCAGCTCGATCCCCTCGTCTTCGAGCTGGGCACCCGAGGTGCGCCGGTCGATGGCGACCAGCGCGCCGGCCGCCGCACCGCCCAGAACCAGGGGGAAGCAGGCGCTCAGGCTGCTACCCACCAGGGCAGCGGTGCAAACAGTCAGCAACAGCCGCTGATACGGCCGCAAGGGTCCGGACATGGTTTTGACGGTCATTTAAGTGTTCTCCTGGTCACCAAGTAATTGGGCATCCACGCCATCACAGATACAGTGAAGGGCCAGCAGATGAACTTCCTGAATGCGTGCCGTGCGGTCGTGCGGCACGCAGATGTGCACGTCGGTCTCGCGCAGCGCGGCGCTCATTTTTCCGCCGCTTTTGCCGGTCAGCGCCACCACGGTCATCTCGCGCTCGTGGGCCGCCTCGATGGCCGCCAGCACATTGGCCGAGTTGCCGCTGGTGCTCAGCGCCAGCAGCACGTCGCCGGCCCCGCCGAGCGCGCGCACCTGCTTGGAGAAAATCACGCTGAAGTCGTAGTCGTTGGCGATCGCCGTGAGGATGGAGCTGTCGGTGGTCAGCGCAATGGCGCCGAGCTCGGGCCGCTCGCGCTCAAAACGGCCGACAAATTCGGCCGCAAAATGCTGGGCATCGGCCGCCGAGCCGCCATTGCCGCAGGCCAGCACCTTGCCACCGCTGGTCACGCTGGCCAGGATGGCCTGCACCGCCGCCGCAATCGGCTTGGACAGGATTTGCGCCGCCTGGTACTTCAGGTCGGCACTGTCGATGAAGTGCTGTTCTATACGTTGTTCAAGCATGGGGCAATGATACCGGGTCGGATTTTCGATCAGCGCCCCGCAGCCCCTCCGGCCCGCCAGACGCAATGCATGGTTACAAAATGGGGATGAAACAGCCCTGTGCAAGCGGCTTAGGGCCTGTTCACCCTATTTATACAAGTGCATAAATAGGGTGAACAGGCCCTAGTCCGTCTCGAAGGCGCCGCGCAACCATTCCACCGCCACCGTCTCGGGAGCGTCCAGCCAGCCTTGCACCGTGACCACGTCAAAGCGGCAGGGCGGCAGGCTGGCAAACCGCATCAGGTAATGCCGGGCCGCAAAAATGATGCGCCGCTGCTTGACGGCGCTGACGCTGGCCGCGGCCCCGCCATGCCCCATGCTCCTGCGCTGGCGCACTTCCACGAAGACCAGGGTGCCGTCGGGCGCTCGCATGATCAAGTCCACCTCGCCCCCGCCGCGCCCGGGGGTCCGATAATTGGATTCGACCAGCTTCATCCCGGCGCGCACCAGATGCGCCAGCGCCAGCGACTCTGCCGCATCCCCCAGGCGCTTGGTGGTAATCTGGCCGGGCTGCTCCGCTGCGTCAGCGCCGGCGCCACCCGGTGGCCCTTTTGCAACCTGTTTTCTGGAAAACCACATTGAACGCTTCCTTTGACCTGGCCCTGCCCGCTGCGCGCGCTGCGGCAGGCATGCAGCATTATCCCGAAGCTGCGCTGTATGTGGTGGCCACGCCGATCGGCAACCTGTCGGACATCAGCCTGCGCGCGCTGCACGTGCTGCAGCTGGTGCATGCGATTGCCTGCGAAGACACACGGCATACCCAGACACTGCTGCGCCAGTACGGCATCGACAAGCCGCTGCTGGCCGTGCATGAACACAACGAAGCCCAGGCGGCGCAACTCGTGATCGAACGCCTGCAGCGCGGCGAGCGTGTCGCCTATGTCAGCGACGCCGGCACCCCGGCCGTCAGCGACCCGGGTGCACGCCTGGTGGCGGCCGTGCGTGCCGCCGGGCTGACCATCCTGCCCCTGCCCGGCGCCAGCAGCGTGACCACCGCGCTGAGCGTGGCCGGCATCAGCGGCGGCTCGGGTTTTGTGTTTGCCGGCTTCCTGCCGTCCAAGGCGATGGAGCGGGAGCAGGCGGTGCAGGTGCTGCAGGCTGACGCGCGTGCCGTCGTCATTCTCGAAGCGCCGCACCGCATGGAAGCCCTGGCGCGCGCCATGGCGCCGCTGGGCAGCCGGCTGGTCACGGTCTGCCGCGAACTGACCAAGCAGTTTGAGGAAATCGCCACCGTCGCGGCGCAGGACCTGAGCGCCTGGCTGGCCGCCGGCACCCAGCGCACCCGCGGCGAATTTGCACTGGTGCTGCACCCCGGCGAAGAGGCGCGGGCCAAGGACGACGGCCACCGTGTCCTGCAGCTGCTGCTGGCCGAGCTGCCGCTCAAAACCGCCGTCAAACTGGCCGCCGACATCACCGGCGCGCCGCGCAATGAGCTCTACGAAGCCGCCCTGCAGCTGAAAAAAGCCTGAGGTCCCGCTGATGCGGTGCGGTTCAGTCCCGGTCGTCCGGCGCGTTCACGAACTCCATGCCCGGATGCGCTCTCTGCACCACCTGGTTGCTGTCCAGATACACCCAGTAGAAGAGGTCCTGCAGGTCGTACCAGCGGTAGGTCAGGATGTCGCCCGGCCAGGACGCAACGCGATCCACACGGGTGGGTCGCCCGAACTCGCGCAACACATCATCGCGTGTCCATTTGCCGGGCTCGATGCGCGCAAAATCTCTGGCGTTGAGGACCTGCCGGACGCTGAGCACGCGGCCCGAGGCATCCAGGTCCACCATGAAGGCGAACTGGCCGGTGGGCTGGCCAGAGTACTGCAGGCGCGTGCCCTGGGGGATCGCCACCACGGCGCCGGGCGGGCCCAGGCGGGCCACCACATCGCCTTGCGACATGCCCGGCTGGACGGCACTGAACGGGTGAAGTGCGCAGCCACCGAGCCAGAACAGGTTGGCCACCAGAACAAAAAGAATCTTGGGCAATCGCATGGCAGGTTCCTGGGTTGAAGGGCCGCTGTGTTTGTTATACACCGGCTCGATCGCGGGATTTGACACCCCCGGGCGCAACGGTTGCCCGCACAGCGACAATCAGTCCCCTATGGACAAGCCCCACGCTCCCGCCACCGACCGCAACCGCGACCCCATCCTTAGCGTGCTGCGCGAGCGTTTTGCCGACCGGCGTTCGGTGCTCGAAATTGGCAGCGGCACCGGCCAGCACGCGGTGTATTTCGCGGGCGCCCTACCCTGGCTGCGCTGGCAAACCTCGGATGTCGCCGGCAATTTGCCGGGCATGCGGCTTTGGCTGGATGAAGCCGGGTTGCCCAATACCCCCGCGCCCGTCGCGCTGGACCTGCGCCATGACTGGCCCGATGTGTCGTTTGATGCGCTGTTCAGCGCCAACACCCTGCACATCATGGGCTGGCCTGAAGTACAGCGGCTGTTCCAGGCACTGGGCCTGCACATGCCGCCGGACGGGTTGCTCACGGTGTATGGCCCCTTCAACTACGGCGGCCGTTTCACCAGCGACAGCAATGCCGCGTTTGATGCCTCCCTGCGCGCCGGCAACCCCGCCAGTGGACTGCGCGATGTCGAGGCGGTCCATGCCCTGGCGGCCGGGGCCGGCCTGCACCTGGTGGAAGACCGCGCCATGCCGGCCAACAATCGCTGCATCACCTGGCAGCGCCGCCCGGAAAAGTTCTAAAGCGCCCTTGCCTCGACCTTGCCCGGCCGCAGGGAATACCGGTTGCCAGCGTCCAGGCGTTCCACCTGGACACGCGCGGCCCGGTTGCCGTACACCGAGGCCTTGAGCCATTCGCACTCAGACTGCAACTGTGCCTCGTCACCGAGGCGGGTGTGCCACACCCGGTGCTCCCCGTCCCAGCGGTAACCCCTGGCCTTGAGCAGATCCTTGGCCTCAAAAGGGGCAGCGGTCGCCTGCAGCCGATAGCTGGGCCTGGCCGCAACCGACAGCAGTTGGGCCAGCCCCGTCTGACCGGACACCGGCAGCGGGCTGGCCAGCACCGCCAGCAGCGCGTGGCAGTCCATCTCGGCGCGGTGCGCGTCGTAGAACCAGCCGAGTTCCAGCGCCAGCTGCGTGAGTTTGGCCGAGCCCCGGCCTTCTTTCTTCCAGTCCAGATCGGCGAAGGAACAGGCCCACGGCAAATATGCAAACTGCGCCAGCCTGGCCTCGACAAACGGGCGGTCGAACCCGGCGTTGTGGGCGATCACCAGGTCCGCATCGGCCAGCATGGCCGCCACCCGCGACTCGTCGAGCTTGTGGCCGCGAACCATGTCGTCGCTGATGCCGGTGAGTTCCTGGATCTCCGGCGGAATCGGCATGCCCGGGTCTTCGAGGCCGTCATAAACATCGACGGTGCCGACCGGCAGGCCGGTGGCCAGATCCACATCGACCCGCAGCAGCGCAAGCTCCATGATGCGGTCCCGCGATGCGTCCAGACCGGTGGTTTCGGTATCCAGAATCAGCAGGCGTGTGACCGCCCCTCGGGGCGGGTGCGAAAACTGCTGTTGCACGGGCAGGCGCCGCAGGACGCGGTAATCGGCATGCCGCTCCAGTGCCAACGCCATCGCTTCCGGTGTGAGCGGCTCCGATGCGGGAGCCGGGGGGACGATTCGGGCTTTGCGGATTCGGTTAGGAACGGCCGCTGGCGCGATCGGCGCAGCGTCGTCAAAACCGAATCCCAGTTGGTCTGCAAAAAGTGCGTGACCGTCTGGCTCGGTGTTCATGTTTCACTCCAGGTCATGGGGCACAGGGACTGCGGGGTCTTCGCAGAATAAGGGGAATGGGTACGCCCGTGCGGCCATCAAAAGCAGCCATTGTGCACGGGGGTTATCGCCGAGGCGATTGATTTTAATGATCGTCCCTGTTTTCCAGTGGCAGGGATTTACGACTCGCGCACCCGGTCAGGAACAGCCAGCGACGGAACACCAGACTGGCCGGTGCAGCCGCCTTCACGACTGGAAGATCAGCGCGTCCACCGCGAACCTGACCTGCATCTCGCTCTTTACTAGTTTTCCCCTGATGCTGCAACAGTAATAGGGAGCAAGCGGGTTTTCTAGGACCGAGCCCACAAAATCGCTGAAACAGCAGCGAACTTGGAGGCAAATCCACATACTCCAACTGCTGATCTCTTCAGTCAAGGCCCTCAAAATATCGTTGAGGACATAAACTTTCAATGCCTGCGGCCCTAGGCCTTTCCTGGCCGTTGGCAGTTTCCTGGTCAACTCGGTGACCCGCCGATACTTGTATCCCGGTGAATGCATGCTTCACGCAAGAATAGGTTTCCTATTCAGATTGAGCAAGTTTTCGACAGCAAAAGCACACTTGAAAACTGTTCCCTCATCGAAAGGCCGGCCGGCAATCTGAAGCCCAATCGGCATTCCTTCCTTGTCGAAGCCACAGGGAACCGAGATCGCAGGCAGGCCGGTGAGATTGAACGGATAGGTCAAACGCCACGATGCAGCCAGAACACTTTCATCCTCACCGGCGACACTGAGCGTTTTCCGCCCCTTTTTCCAGGCGGTGATGGGCTCGGTAGGGGTCACGACAACATCGACCTGCTCGAAGATGCGTTTGAATTCTTCGCACAGGAGTGTCCTCACCTGTTCAGCCTTCAAATAGTCAACGGCAGAAACAAGTCGTCCCATCTCCACCAAATCCCGCACGTCCTTTTGGTAAGCCCTGGAGACGCCGGTGGCAACATGACGGTCATGGTAGGCGCCGGAGGATGCCAGTTCAATGGCATAGATGGCGGCCAGACCATAGGCCAGGAGAGGGATGCGAAAGTGCACGATGCGAGCGCCGCTGTTCTGCATGGCGGCAATGCTGTCAGTGACAGCTGCCTGTACATCAGACGTGTTCCGATCCATGAAGTGGTTGTCGATGACGCCGATACGAAGACCCCGGAGGCTGGCACCTATGCCGGCTGTGTAGTCCGGCACAGGCTGATCTTGGCAAGCCGGATCTCGGGGGTCATACCCTGCCAGCACATTCATCGTGATCGCGGCATCTTCAACCGTGCGGGTCAGCGGTCCTGGATGGTCAAGCGACCAACTATGAGGGACGATACCGACGCGACTGATTCGTCCGAAAGTTGGCTTGATGCCCACCGTTCCACAAAAGCTCGCGGGAATGCGAACCGATCCTCCAGTGTCTGAACCCATCGCCAGAGGCACGAAGCCCGCTGCGACACTTGCTGCCGATCCACCGCTAGATCCGCCAGGAATGCGCTCGAGGTCCCAAGGGTTGGAGACCGGGGGGCTCACAGTGCCCCAGGCAAACTCGTGGGTACGCGTCTTTCCAAGAAGAACACACCCCGCAGTTCTGAGTCGTTGTGCGCATGCCGAATCTTCGTTTGCAAAATCCACACCGGCCGCGCTGGATCCCGCAGTCGTTGGCATGTCGGCGGTCAGGTAGTTGTCCTTCAGCGCTACTGGGATGCCGTCGAGCGGCCCCAGGATGCCGCCTCGGCGCCGACGCCTATGGTCGGATGCGTGAGCCTGCTCCATGGCATGCTCGGATATGTGAATGAAGCTCTGGATAGATCCATCATGCTTCTCGATTCGATCCAGCAGATGTTGTGTGAGTTCTACGCTGCTGAAGTGGCCTTTCGCCAACCCTTCGCCGAGTCCTTTGAGCGAGGTCCATTCGATGGAGACAGATTTCATGCGGCGCTCCGGTAGGCAGCCGTGGGCTCGAAGATAATGGCCGGGTGCACCTCTGCCAAGTCAATTTCGCGCAGCTTCGCAATCTCGGAAAGAATAGGTTCGTAGGCTGCGACGACCTCCATGAGCCTCTCCGGGCTGAGGGTCGTGCCCGTCAGTGCCCCGATGTGTTCTGACAATTGACCAGGAGGCGAGGAGTGTTGAGTCATGAGTTTTTCCTGCAGATGGCGGGTGGGGAATGCTTGCTAAGCAAAGTCAGGGCCATCCAGTTCCGGGGGCCATGGACCGTATTCCATGCGACCGGGTCAGAGACTTGCTATCCAGTGGACAACCCCTTGCTGAACTGTATGTGAGCACTGTCCCTTCGGTACTCTCTTTGCAATCAATTGGTGCATGTTGGGACCATAAAGTGGTGCACTCAGTCCATCATGGTGCAAGTTTGTTTCTATATATTCAACTCAGTTTCCAATGAAGAAAATAATTGATCCCGAGATTCACCGCTCGCCTACAGACAAGAAATTGGTGGCGCCTGCCGCCAGCAAGGCGCCCGCGGACCATATGGCCATAGGCGCCAGGCTCCGTCATGCCCGCTTGGTGAAGGGCTTGCTCATCAAGGACTTGGCCGAGAGAGTAGGGGTCTCTGTCAGTCTTATCTCAAAGTATGAAAACGACAAACTGCTACCGCCGCTGACAGTGCTTCACAAGCTGGTTTCCCAACTGGAAACCAACATAGGAGCCCTGTTCGATTCCAACTGGAGCGGCGTCGGCTACATAGCACGCTCAGGGAGCCGCCCCCGCATTTCAGCGGCCGGGGAGGGTGATTCCGTGGGCGTCACGCTCGAGCGCATCATCCCCAGCGGCATGGGACACCTTCTGCAGGGCAACATACACATCGTGGCTCCCGGTGGCGGCAGCATGGGGCCCATGTCCCACGAGGGTGACGAGGTGGGCTACGTGCTGGAAGGTCGACTTGAACTGTCCATTGACGGTACCACCCACGATCTGGGTCCCGGGGATTCTTTTGCTTTTGCATCCCATCTGGCCCATACCTATCGCAACCCCGGGGGAAACGTGACCCGGGTGCTGTGGATCAACACGCCACCTACTTTCTGAACACCCACCAGCCGGGTCGGCCTTGGCACACCTTTTGCTCAACGTGTTTCATCTTGTTCAACTAAGGTGAATCATGATTGGGTCCGGGGATGCAGGTGCGATTGCGCCGGTTCGTGTGGCGTGCTGCCAGATCGCGCCAGAAGTTGGTCACAAGAAAGCCAACCTCGACAAAACAGCTGAATTTATCGAGCGAGCAGCTCGCGAAGGCGCACAGATCATCGTCCTGCCCGAACTTTGCAGCTCGGGTTACGTGTTCGAAAGCAGGGCTGAGGCGTCGTCATTGGCCGACGCCTATAGCGATGGTGAAACCACCAGTCACTGGGCGAACATGGCTCGCGACCTGGATGTTTACATCGTCGGCGGCTTTGCAGAAAAATCGCCTGGTGAGTTGTTCAATGCGGCTGCCGTGATTGGGCCCCAGGGTCGGATTGGTCTCTTCCGGAAAGTACACCTGTGGGGAGACGAAAACTTGTTCTTCTCTCCAGGGGATCTTGGATTTCCAGTCTTTGCGACCGAATACGGAACCATCGGCGTCGGTATTTGCTACGACGGCTGGTTCCCAGAGTTCTACCGAACCTGCGCACTCAAGGGCGCAGAATTGGTCTGCGTCCCAACGAACTGGGTGCCGATCCAAGGACAGGATCCCAAGCGTGAGGCTATGGCAAACATCCTCACAATGGCCTCCGCGCACGCCAACTCAATCTACATTGCTGCTGCCGATCGGGTTGGTGTCGAGCGGGGTCAACCCTTCATTGGTCAGAGCCTGATTGCTGGTTACGCCGGCTGGCCCGTCGGCGGACCGGCATCGGCCACAAAAGAGGAAATCATCCTCGCTGACCTTGATCTCGCCAGCGCACGGCGCGCTCGCCGCTGGAATGACTTCAACCAGGTACTGCGTGACCGTCGCCCCGACGCATACCGGTAACCTTTTTTTTCGTGCCTCTCTTTTCTTCAACGTCCCCAAGGAGCTCCCAATGAATGTGCCGAAGTTGTTTCGTCTTACCCTCTCTGCAGGCGTCTGTCTGATCGCTCTGGGGTCCCAAGCCGCAGACCCCATCAAGATCGGAATTCCGGTCGGCCTCAGTGGCGCCAACAGTGTCGTTGCACCCTCTGTGGTGCAAGCAGCTGAACTTGCTGTCGAGGAGATCAACGCGAAAGGTGGCGTTTTGGGGCGCAAGCTCCAGCTGGAAGTGGCTGATGACGCCAGCGGGGCCGCTGGAGCGCAGAAGGCCTTCGATTCACTCATCTACCAGAAGAAAGTCGATGCACTGATTTCGATGGAAACCAGTGCAGCTCGCAATGCCGGCCTTCCTATCGTTTCGCGCGGCAAGGTGCCCTACATCTACACCTCGTTCTACGAGGGAAAGTCCTGCAACCCCTACATGTTCGTCAATGCTTGGGTCCCTGACCAGCAGGTTGCGCCCATCGTTGATTTCTTCATGAAATCCAAAAAAGCCAAGAGCTTCTTCCTCATTGGTAGCGACTATGCGTTCGGTCGCGGGATGCTGGAGTTCACAAAGAACTACATCGCCAAGAAGGGCGGCACGGTTTTGGGCGAAGAATATCTGCCCATGGATGGGTCCGACTGGACGGCGGTCATCAACAAGCTCAAGACGGCCAAGCCTGATGCCATCATCACCTCGACTGCAGGCGGCGCTCCCAACGTAACGCTGACCAAGCAGCTGCGCGCAGCAGGCATCAATTTGCCGTACGGCAACTTGGCGGTCGACGAAGGAACGGCCAAGGACATGGGTGCTGACGCGGAAGGAATCGTGATCTCGGGCTCGTATCTCACGAATATTGACAGCCAGAAAAACAAGGATTTCCTGGCTGCAATGAAGGTGAAATTTGGCGCCAACCTCAAGACGCCAAACGACCTGTCGGTCCCTCAGTACGAAGGTGTCTATCTGTACAAGGCAGCCGTGGAGAAGGCCGGGACGACCGCAGCGGACAAGGTCATCCCTGCGCTGGCGGCAGTTTCGTTCGAAGGTCCCCGCGGCCTGATTCAAATGAACAAACAGCGGCACGCCCCACTGACCATGTATCTGGGCCAGGTTCAGAAAGACGGCAGCATCAAACTGCTTGAGAGCTTCAAGAACGTGGATCCTGGAGAGCAGTGCCCGAAGCTCAAGTGACTCATCTGTCATCTGAAGTAACGCTTTCATTGCTTCGAGAGAAGGGCACCGCCGGTGCCCTTCTCCGTCTAGAGGATTTGTATGTCCATACTTTTTGACATCATGAGCACGGCCGGCATCCTGTTCATCGTCTCGTGCGGTTTGTTGCTGATTTTTGGTGTCATGAAAATCATCAACTTTGCGCATGGTGGTTTTCTTACGCTTGGTGGTTATGCCCCTCTTTTGATCACGCAGATGGGCTGGAATCCTTGGCTTGGCGCTCTGCTCGCTTTCGCCATGGGGTTGGTTTTCGGAGCTGTCGTCGAACGGTTGGTCGTCAAACCACTGCACGCCAGACCGCTGGACGCCATTCTGGCTACTTGGGGTCTTGGCATCATCATCGGACAAGTGATCACGTTGATCTTTGGCCGCGGTGTGCAGTTCGTCCAGAGCCCCCTTGAGGGCACAGTCAATTTATTTGGAACAGACTATTCCTTTTATCGTCTGGCTCTCGTGGCTTTGGCCTGCCTGATGGCAGCAGGCATTGGCGCTGTTCTCAATGGGACGCGCCTTGGGCTAATCACCCGTGCAGTCACCATGAACGAATCGCTTGCGAGAGCTCTCGGGGTGAACAGTGCATGGGTTCGATTGTCGAGCTTTGCCATTGGTGCAGGCTTGGCGTGCCTTGCCGGAGCGCTGATCACGCCGCTGTCAAGCGTGGATCCGAACATGGGCGTGCCCTGGCTGACCAATGCATTCATGCTCGCCATGATTTCGGGCACATCTCTGGCGAGTCTTGCCTTGTCCAGCGTTGTACTCGGTGCAGCACAGGTTCTCATTAGCGTCCATGTCAGTCCCATACTTGGTTCGCTAACGATCGTTGTTCTGGGTGCAGTGGCACTTCGCATCCGTCCGGAAGGGTTTGCCCGTGGTTGAGCCGCTTACCCCCACGATCAAGGCTGGCGGTAGTGCGAATCCACGTACTCGCGTCAACCCCAACATGCTGCTGCTCATTGCTGCCGCGGCGTTGCTATTGGCCTCTCCTTGGGTTTTGCCGGATTTCATGCAAAACACATTGGTCAGGGCCTGCCTGTATGGCGTAGTCGCTATCGCAGTAGATCTGCTGTGGGGATACACGGGCATTCTCACCTTTGGTCAAGCGACGTTCTTCGGTATTGGGGCCTATGCGACGGGCCTGATGTTTACCCACGTCGGTTTCTCGCCTGGAACGGTCATATTTGCACTGTTGGGTGGAATTGCCGTGAGTATGGCGGTGGCGGCCCTGGTGGGCGTGCTCTCCTTCTATCCGGGAGCGACCCCTCTCTATGCATCGGTGGTCTCCCTCGTGCTACCCATTGTGGCCACGCAGATCATCTTTTCCGGTGGAACGTTCACGGGCTCCAGCAGTGGACTGTCCGGGTACGAAAGTTTTGATTTTGGGATGCACACCTGGCTATGGCTTTGCGGTGGTTTCCTGATGCTCACGACTGCCGTGGCCATGCGATTCGTCAAGAGCGATACAGGCCGCCTATTGATTGCCATCAGGGAAAATGAGTCTCGCTGCGACTATCTGGGAATTAATACTTCAAGGGTCAAGATCCAGCTCCTCGTGGGACTGTCAGCCATAAGCTCTGTGGCAGGCTTCTTGTATGCCTGCTATGGCATGGTGGTTGCGCCAGAGATGGCGGGTTTCCAATTCGGCACCGAGATCTTGATCTGGGTGGCACTGGGCGGACGCGGCACGATCCTCGGGCCGGTGTTCGGTACCTTGCTCATTGATATCAGCTCGGCCTACTTGAGTGGTGATCTGCCTTTTGTCTGGAAGCTGCTGCTTGGCATGGCTTTCGTCATCGTGATCGTCGCGCTACCCAAAGGGCTTTTGCCAGCAGTGGCGCAATTGCTGGGTCGCAACAAGTCCAACCCATCCAGGGATAATCATGGGAAGCTTCTGGTTGCGGAAGAACGCCCCTTGCAGGGATTGGCCGCGCGGGGGGGAACCGCACTCTCCGCCAAGGGCGTGACGCGTGATTTCGGCAGCCTGAGCGTGCTGCGCAATGTGAACTTCACCGCTGGCCACGGGGAACTCCTCTCTCTGGTAGGACCCAACGGCGCGGGCAAGACCACCTTGATGCGTTGCATCAGCGACGGCAGGGAGCGCACAGGCGGTGAGATTTCGCTCAACGATCACCCAATCGGCAAGTTGCCTCCTTTCGAATGCGTTCGCTTGGGCATCGGACGAAAGTTTCAGACAGCCAATGTCTTTGATGAACTGACAGTACTGGATTCTCTGGCTATAGCCCGGACTCGTCTCGACAAGCCGAGCCTGTGGCACCGCACCCAAAATGTGGCGTTGCCATCACCAGCGCTCAACATTATCAGAACAACCGGTCTGGAGTCGCTGCTGGGAACACCTTGCCGACTGTTGTCGCATGGTCAGAAGCAGGCGCTGGAATTGGCCATGGTTTTGGCGCTTGAACCCAACATTGTCCTGCTCGACGAACCCACGGCAGGCTTGACCAAGCCCGAGCGAACCGCGATCGGACAGACGCTCATTGGCTTGGCAAGGGAACACCAGATGTGCGTGGTATTGATCGAACACGATCTCGACTTCGTCTGCGATATCAGTACCCGTGTGATCGTTCTGCACCAGGGTGAAATCGTTCTGGATGGTTCGGTTGCCGATGTAGTCCACTCCGAGCTCGTCAGAGACATCTACGCCGGAAGCGCAGCTTTACCATCTGACGAAGAACCCGCTCAGGAGAGAAAGATATGAGCGATGAAATCCTCCGCCTTGACGCGCTTAGCTGTGGTTACGGTCAGGCGATGGTGATCCGTGACCTGAGCCTGTCCATCCAACGCGGAGAGGCCCTTGCTCTCCTGGGCAAGAACGGCATGGGGAAATCGACTTTGCTCAGGGGCATCATGGGCTTCCTGCCTCGACAGGGTGGCACGGTCTTTTATCGCGGAGAGCCTTTGGCTTCGGGGATGCCACATCTCCTCGCTGAGCAGGGCGTTGCCTATGCACAGCAGGAAAAGGCTGTGTTCCAGGACCTCAGTGTAGAAGACAACTTACGCATCGCCGTTGCGGATCGCCGGCAGTTTTCGAGGGGTTTGGAGCGCATTGCTGACTACTTTCCGTTCATTCCACAGCGCCTGCGCCAGAAGGCGGGAACCCTCTCGGGAGGCGAACAGAAAATGCTCATTCTCGGCCGAGCCTTGATGATGGAACCGACGCTGCTGCTTGT
This sequence comes from Polaromonas sp. 39-63-25, assembly GCF_002278925.1. Lineage (GTDB taxonomy): Bacteria > Pseudomonadota > Gammaproteobacteria > Burkholderiales > Burkholderiaceae_C > Polaromonas. Next base: position 49,130 of record NZ_NCJH01000024.1, on the reverse strand, counting down.
CGACGAGATCAGCGAGGGCCTTCAACCATCAGTGATTGAGCGCATCGCCAGGGTGCTTCATACCGAGCGTAATACCTCATCGGTTGCCATGCTGATCGTCGAGCAGAACGTGGGTTTCGCCCTCCAGACGGCTGATCGCTATGCAGTTCTAGAGCGAGGTGAATTGGGCGTGTTGCGTGGCACCCAAGATGCCGATGCACATGTTCGCATTCTCGACGAGTTGGGAGTTTGAAGGCATGGAACTCAACACGTTTTCAATAGTAGGTCGATGCGAGCGCACAGGCCAACTCGGCGTGGCTGTCAGCAGTGCCGTGCCGGCAGTTGGATCAATGTGCATCTACATCCAGCCGGGTATCGGCGCTGTTTCAACACAGTCATGGGTCAATCCCTATCTGGCCATGGAAGCATTGGCTTCCATGCATGAGAAAGCCGATGCTTCGCAAGCGCTGGCAAAGGCAATTGCCGACGATCCTGATTCTCGTTTGCGGCAGATCGGATCTATCGCGATATCAGGCTCCGGTGCCGCGTTCACCGGTGCTGACTGCACAACCTGGAAAGGACATCTTGTTGGAGGCGACTACGCCATCCAGGGCAACATGCTCACCGGTCCTGAAACGCTGGAAGCCATGCGGCAAACCTGGTTGAACGATTCGTCGATGGACCTGGCTGAACGCCTCATGCAGGTTCTTGAAGCAGGTGATCAAGCAGGTGGTGACTTCCGTGGCAAGCAGTCTGCGGCACTGAAGGTGACGGGGCGGGAGATCTACGCAGAGGTTGACCTGAGAGTAGACGAACATTGCGAACCTGTCACTGAACTGCGTCGTGTTTTCGAAGTGGCCAAGCATCAACTGCTGCCCTTTGTCCAAGGCATGCCCAAGCGTCATGGGCAGACTACTGCCTTGCCTGAGTCGGTCATCCAAATGCTGTTGAAACCACCAGCATCCCGCGTTGCTGGCTAACGCTGCAGCCCAACCCGTACAAAACATGCCAAGTCAACCTCAACATGTATCCTTCCTTGACTCTGAGGGGCTGACCTGAACGCCTGGTCAACACCATTTCGCCAGTTGGACTGGAAGAATGCTGCGTCGAACCCTTGAGGGATCTGCTTAGCATCTCGTGTCAGCGTCCATCTGAACCGCATCATTGCCAACTCGATGATCCTGCCGATCTGGTGCGAAAGGCCAGCGTACAAAGATAGGGAAATTCTGCTGGGCCTCGAGTGGGCCATGGAAGGGCCACAGGAAACGACCTGCCATCTGCTTCGGCCCTCGGCTCCAGCGCCCAGTGTGGCCCGAGAGTCCCGCTGAAAAGCCAGTTAAACATCGCTAGGCCGTTGCATGGGCCACTAGAGGCTCACGTAAGTCATTGATTTTGGTGCGGCTGGCGGGGATCGAACCCACGACCCTTGGCTTCGGAGGCCAATACTCTATCCACTGAGCTACAGCCGCAACGCTGAAAACATGGCATCTACCGGCGCTTTGCAGCGGATAGACAACCCGCAAGGGCAGACGCTGGGCGCACTGCACTTGTGGAAGAGCCTGATTCTATCAGTCGGACAGGCCGCTTCCGGGATTTACAGGGGTGACGGCTATAATCAAAGGTTGTCGAATATGAGTTGCTTTAGTTACCGATTTTTAGTTTTTTGAGGAAGCCATGAGCGCAAACGATCCAACGACGGCCCACGAAGAAGACCACTCAGGCCCCATCAAAACACCCAAGCAGCTCCTGCTTGCCGTTTTCTTCTCTTTTGTAGTCCCTGTTTTTGCCATCATTGCGCTGGTTTATTACGTCTCGTCGGACAACAAACCTGCCGCGGGTGCTGGTGACCTCGAGAAGGCGGTGGCGCAGCGCATCCAGAAAATCGGCATGGTTGAAATCCGCGATGCCAACCGTCCGCTGAAAACCGGCGCCGAAGTGTATGCAGCGCAATGTGCCGCCTGCCACGCCACCGGGGCCGCCGGCGCACCCAAGTTTGGCGACGCAGCAGCCTGGGCACCACGCATCAAAACCGGCTTCGAAGCGCTGTGGAATTCCTCCCTCAAAGGCAAAAACGCCATGGGCCCTCAGGGCGGCGGCGATTTTGACGATGTCGAAATTGGCAAGGCCGTGGTGCACATGGCCAATGCTGCCGGCGCAAAATTCGCCGAGCCGCAAAAGGCGGCAGATGCAGGCGCTGCAGCGCCGGTCGCTCAAGCGGCTCCTGTTGCCGCCGCTCCCGCAGCAGCGGTTGCTCCTGCAGCGCCCGTGGTGGTGGCCGCTACTGCACCGGCTGCAGCGTCCAAAGCCGGTGTCGGCGAAGCGTTGTACAAGCAGGCCTGCATTGCCTGCCATGCGTCAGGTGTAGCCGGTGCTCCCAAGCTTGGCGACAAGGCCGCCTGGGCGCCGCGCATCCAGACCGGTCTGGACATGCTGACGGCCAGCGTGATCAAAGGTAAAAATGCCATGCCGCCCAAGGGAGGCTCCTCTGCCTCCGACGCGGATCTCCGGGCGGCCGTCGAATACATGGTCAGTGCCGCCAAATAAGCGGTATCCGCTCTACCAAAAAAACCGGTCTCTGACCGGTTTTTTTATGGTCAAAACAGGCTCAAGCCCCTGAGGTACAAGCGCAGACAGCTAGCAAATCAATAGCACTAAACAGGCTGGTCGCGGCTGGCGGCCGGGCTGCGCACATAACCGAAACGGGACGGCAAGTCCCGGGTGGCCGCCTCCCCAGGCACCCACAGGCCCTGCTCGATCGCCTCCGACGCCTGCATCATGTCCTGGGTGTGCACCAGGCCAAAACCAATGTCGGTTTCCAGATAGAGCCGGCCGTGTTCATCGAGAATGCAGCGCTGCAAGCGCGCGGGCCGGCCGGTGTGCGCGGTCACTGAAAAATCCGGGGCGCTGCCGATACGCCAGACCAGCGGTGTCGCCTCGAGTTCGACATAAACGCGTTGCGGCCCGTTCTGGAAAAACCACTGACCGGCCGCGTCGCTTTCGTAGTTGCGGGCGATGAAGTCGATCAGCTTGTCGTGTTTGAGCAGCGAACCCTTGCCCGCTGCCGTGCCGCCGGCAAAGGGGCCCGCCGCCTGGGCCTTGTCATCGCGCATGTACCAGTTGCCGCGCGCGTCCAGACCCAGCCAGCCGTAGCAGTGCGGGACGTTGGGCCACTTGGCAATGGCCTGGCGAACAATGTCATCCATGCTGCTTATTCTGCCCCGCTTGTTGTGGCGCCGAGATGCGTCGAGAAAAACCCGCACACCGCCTCGGGCATGGCGCGCACATGCCCCGGAAAAGGCGCCGACGGGAAACCGACGTGGCCACCCTCGCGCGGCTGCCAGAGCGTCACGGCTGCACTCACGTCACCGGCCTGCGGCAGGCTGGCGGCCGGGATGAAGGGGTCATTGCGGGCATTGAGCGCCAGCGCCGCGACCGCGATGCGCCGCATGTGCGGTTTGGCCGAGGCGCGCGCCCAGTATTCTTCGGTGTTCCTGAACCCATGCAGCGGCGCCGTGACGATATTGTCGAAGGCATACAGGTCGCGCGCCGCGCGCAGGGCGTCGGCACTGAACAGGCCCGGGTGCTGCTCCAGCTTCCTGAGCGCCTTGGGCACCATGGAGTTCAGGAACATGCGGGTGTAGACCAGGCGGTTGAAACCCCGGCCAATCGCATGGCCGCTGGCCGCGAGGTCCAGCGGGGAGCAGACCGAGGCGACGGCGTCCACCACACGGTCTGCCGAAGTTTCCATTTCGCCCGCCCAGCGCATCAGGGCATTGCCGCCCAGAGAAATGCCGACGGCAAACAGCGGACCGGCATGGCCGGCCCGGAAGCGCCGCAGGATCCAGTCGATCTCCTCGAAATCGCCCGAATGGTAGGCACGCGGCGCGCGGTTGAGCTCGCCCGAGCAGCCGCGAAAATGCGGCACGGCGCAGGCCCAGCCGCGCACGCGGGCGACATCGGCAAATGCTTCCGCATAGTGGCTGGCCGAAGACCCTTCCAGGCCGTGAAAAACCACCAGCAGGGGTTCGCGCCCTGCCGCGGCGCCCGCACCCGCGCTGGCATGGCGTGCGAAGTCCACATCGACAAAATCATCATCTGGCGTGGTCCAGCGCTCGCGGCGAAAGCTCGGCGCCTCGGCCAGGTAACGCTGCGAGCGCAGCGCGGCATAAATGGTCTGCAGGTTGCCGCCGGGCAGCCACCATGGGGCGTCGTAAAACATCGCGTCTTCCGCCTCAGTGCAGCACTTGCGGGCTGTCGGAGATTTCCTGCATCTCGCGGGGCGTGCCGGGGCTGGCATGGTGGGCCACCAGGCGCCAACCCTGCGCCGTCTTGTGGTACACGTTGGTGGCGATCACATAAGCATGGCGCGGGCCCTCTTCGGTCATGACCTCGATGCGCTCGAGCACGCTGTGCACGCTGGCGCCCATGGCTTCGATCTTGCGGACCTTTTCGGGATGCGCCCGAATGCTGCCGTTGGCAAACATGGCGTCAAAGGCAGCGCGTATCGCACCCGCGCCCACAAGCCGCGCTCCGCCGGGGTGAACACAGACAATGTCGTCTTCGTCGGCCCAGCAGGCCATCAGCCGCTCGATGTCGCCGCCCTGCAGCGCCTCGTAAAAAGCCGTCTCGATCTCATCGGCATTGCCGCTGGTGGCCGGGGAAACTTTGGGTTTTCGCATGGGTAGATAGGGGGATGTGTATGTTCAGTCCGCCGGGGAGGGTTGCCCTGTATTAAGCCACGCCCGCACCACGTCCTGCATGCGGGGCGCCTGCACGGCCTGCCACAACAGTTCGGGCGCCACCACATGGATGCCCGGCGGCAGCACCCGCAGGACCACATCCACAAACTCGGCCAGCCCGGCGGGACGCACCGGTTGCGCTGCGGACGGGATCATGTAGCTGAGGGCGGACAACATCCAGGCGGCGACCTTTTCGGGCAGACTGCCGCCCCGCGGCGCCAGCTGCTTTTGCGCAGAACGCACCAGCAGCACCCTTTCGAACCCCAGCGCGGCCACCTGCTGTTCGTCAATGCTGGCCAGGCCGTGGCGCAGCGCCTGCGGCAGCCGGCCTGGCGCGTGGGGCAACACCAGCACCAGGGTCTGGACGCCACAACGCCTGAGCCACTGCGCCAACGCGGGCAGCTGGGCCGGCTGCGGCGTCCAGAGCGCGCGCTCCCGGTCATGGTACAGCCGGGGCGGCTCGAACATCACCACCCCGGTCTGCACCGGCAGCGGTCGCACCGGCCAGGCAGCGATGTCCTCCCCGCGCACGGCCGTTATCGAGACCTGCGCCAGCCCGGTGCTCATGGGCTCGTGGGCGAGCACGTGGGTGTGCGCAAAGCCGCCGCTGCCGGCCAGCCGGCGCAGCACCTCGCTGCCCAGCGCGCCGGTGGCACCCGCCACGATCAGGCCCGGCCGGGCCGCAGCCGCGGCGGACACCGGCCGCAAAGATGCCTGCAACACATGCCGCGGATCAGGGGCCTGGAGGGAATAAATGAGAGGGCTGAGAGGGTGCGGCGACATTCGACTATGGTAGTGTTGCAGCTTGCACTTTTGGAGGCTTGCCATGAAATCACTTTTTTTCAGCCGGGGCCTTGCCGGCCTTTTCACCGCTCTGGCCCTGCTGCTGTCGGGCTGCGGCTATAACGATTTCCAGCGCCTGGACGAGCAGACCAAGTCGGCCTGGTCGGAAGTCCTCAACCAGTACCAGCGCCGCGCCGATCTGGTGCCCAACATCGTTGCCACCGTCAAGGGTGAGGCGAATTTCGAGCAGGAAACCCTGACCAAGGTCGTGGAAGCCCGAGCCAAAGCCACCTCCATGCAGGTGACGCCGGAGACCCTGAACAACCCCGAAGCCTTTGCGAAATTCCAGGCGGCGCAGGGCGAGCTCAGTTCTGCCCTGTCGCGCCTGCTGGTGGTGACGGAAAACTACCCCAACCTCAAGGCCAACCAGGGCTTTCAGGACCTGCGCGTTCAACTCGAGGGTACGGAAAACCGCATCACGGTGGCGCGCAACCGCTACATCCAGGCGGTGCAGGCCTACAACGTGCTCGCACGCAGCTTTCCGAACAACCTGACGGCCATGGTGTTCGGCTACACGGTCAAACCCAACTTCAGCGTGCAAAACGAGGCACAGATCTCGACCCCGCCGACCGTGGACTTCAACAAGAAATAATCGGCCCAGCGCCTTGCCTGTCGTGTCCCGCCCTTTGTTTTGCCTCCCGGGCCGGGCCGCGGTCGCCTCGGTAGCGCGCGCGATGCCGGGCCTGTTGCTGGCCGCCGGCCTGCTGTTCAGCGTCCTGACAACGTGGGCGCAGGATGTACTGCCCGTGCCGGCGCTGACGGCGCGGGTGATGGACAGCACCGGGACGCTCGATGCCGCGCAGCGCCAGGCGCTGGAGGCCAAACTCGCGGCTTTCGAGCAGGCCCGCGGCGCGCAGGTGGTGGTGCTGATGGTGCCGACCACCGCACCGGAAGACATCGCCGCCTATGCGCAGCGAGTCGGCGACAGCTGGAAGATCGGACGCAAGGACGTCGGCGACGGACTGTTGCTCGTGGTGGCGAAAAACGACCGCAAGGTGCGCATCGAAACCACCAAGACGCTGGAGGGTGCGATCCCCGACCTGGCGGCGCGCCAGATCATCGACCGTGCCATCACGCCACGGTTCCGGCAGGGCGACTTCGCCGGCGGGCTCGACGCGGCCATCGACCAGATCATCGCCCTGATCAAGGGGGAAAACCTGCCCGTGCCCGATGCACAGGCAGGCAGCCCGGGCGGCAAGGGTTTCAACTGGACCGACATCGCGGTGTTCCTGTTTTTTGCGGTTCCGATAGGGGCCCGGCTGATGTCGGGCATCTTCGGACGCAAGCTGGGCGCCCTGGTGACCGGCAGCGCGGTCGGCGGCCTGGCCTGGTTTTTCACCAGCAGCCTTCTGATTGGTGGCGTCGCCACGCTGATCGGTGCGGTGTTTGCCCTGATCGCCAGCGTGGGCTCGCTGGGCTCCGCCGGGCGCGGGGGACGATCCTCTGGCTGGGGCGGTGGCGGCTTTGGCGGTGGCAGCAGCGGCGGCTGGGGTGGCGGCGGTGGAGGCGGCTTCAGCAGCGGTGGCGGTGGTGATTTCGGCGGCGGCGGCGCATCGGGGAGTTGGTGAACATCATGATCAGCAAGCTCAAGGTCCTGATCCGGCACCTGTGGCTGGATGCCTCCGACACGGCGCGAGCCATCCCGCCCGACCTGCTGGACCGGCTGGCGCGGCGCGTGGCCGCCAGCGAGCGGCGCCACAGCGGAGAGATCCGCATCTGTGTCGAGTCTTCACTGCCCGCCAGCTACCTGTGGCGGCTGGGCAGTAACACCCCCATCAATGCCCTCATACGCGAACGCGCAGTGATGATGTTTGGCAAATTGCGCGTCTGGGACACCGAGTACAACAACGGCGTGCTGATCTATGTGCTGCTGGCCGAACACGCCATTGAAATCGTGGCCGACCGCAGCGTGGCCAGGCATGTGAGCCCGGCGCAGTGGCAGGCCATGGTGGCCCACATGGCCAGTGCGTTTCGGGAAAAGCGTTATGAAGACGGGCTGACCCAGGCGCTGGAAGAAACCTCGGCGGTGCTGATGCAGCACTTTGCTGTGAGCGCAGGCCCTGACGGCGCCGAGCCCGGAGCCAACGAACTGCCCGACACCCCCCTGCTGCGCTAAGCCGGGGGCACTCACGGCACCATGAGCACGCCCAGAGCGGCGACCACAGCCACCAGCACGAGAAGCCGCTTGAGCCACACGTGGCGCCAACGTCTGGCCTTGCGCCCGGGCTCCAACTCTTCCGCCCACGTCAAACTGTCCAGAATGCTGTCCATTGGTGTCGCCTTGTCTTCCGGTTGAACTCCTGGGAGCCTGTCGGGCTTGGGAATCGTCGACGCCCCAAGCCCGACAGGCTCCTGGAGACAATAACGCCCGCCGGCGCACCCTGCTGGCCCTTCTCGTGTCCAGCTGTTACAGCAACTCCTGATTTGATAGCTGTTCGCGCCCGCCAGACAAGGGGAAAGCATCAATTTGGCATAAAAAATGGCTCCGCAGGTGCAGCGCATCCGCAACAGCCGGCCGCGCGGCGCCGGACCTGGGCCCGGACAGGAAACGGGTCGCGCCCATGAAAAAAGCCCCGGCCTGACGGGCGGGGCTTTTTGGTGGGGCGATTCCGCTTATTTTTTCTGGCGGAACTTGCGCAGGGCCGCAATCTGCGCGGCCATCACGGCCAGCTCGGACTGGGCCATTGCGATATCAATATCGGTTTTGGCATTTTTCAGCGCCTCCTCGGCGGCGGCTTTGGCGGCGGTGGCCTTGGCTTCGTCGAGGTCCTTGCCGCGGATGGCGGTGTCGGACAGCACCGTGACACAGTGGGGCTGCACTTCGAGCAGGCCGCCGGCCACGAAAACAAACTCTTCCGAACCATCGGCCTTTTCAATACGCACAGCACCGGGCTTGATCCGGGTGATCAGCGGCGTGTGACGTGGGTAGATCCCCAGCTCGCCCGCCTCGCCCGGCAAAGCCACGAATTTGGCCTCGCCGGAAAAGATGGACTCTTCCGCGCTGACAACATCGACATGGATGGTGTGTGAGGTGTCCATGACTTAGACCTTCTTGGCCTTCTCGAACGCCTCGTCAATCGTGCCGACCATGTAGAAAGCCTGCTCTGGCAGGTGGTCACACTCGCCGGCCACAATCATCTTGAAGCCGCGAATGGTTTCAGCCAGGGTCACGTACTTGCCGGGCGAACCGGTAAACACTTCAGCCACGTGGAATGGCTGCGACAGGAAACGCTGGATCTTGCGGGCGCGGGCCACGGCCAGCTTGTCTTCAGGCGCCAGTTCGTCCATGCCCAGAATCGCGATGATGTCGCGCAGTTCCTTGTAGCGCTGCAGCGTGCCCTGCACGGCACGGGCCGTGGCGTAGTGGTCTTCACCAACGACGTTGGGGTCGAGCTGGCGGCTGGTCGAATCGAGCGGGTCCACCGCAGGGTAGATACCCAGCGAAGCGATGTCACGCGAAAGCACCACGGTGGAGTCCAGGTGGGCAAAGGTGGTCGCTGGCGACGGATCGGTCAAGTCATCGGCCGGCACGTAAACGGCCTGGATGGAAGTGATGGAGCCGACCTTGGTGGAGGTAATACGCTCCTGCAGACGGCCCATTTCCTCGGCCAGCGTCGGCTGGTAACCCACGGCGGAAGGCATGCGGCCCAGCAGCGCGGACACTTCGGTACCGGCCAGCGTGTAGCGGTAGATGTTGTCCACAAAGAACAGCACGTCACGGCCTTCGTCACGGAAGGACTCGGCAATCGTCAGGCCGGTCAGCGCGACGCGCAGACGGTTTCCTGGGGGCTCGTTCATCTGGCCGTAAACCATCGCAACCTTGGACTCGCCGAGGTTCTCGAGGTTCACGACGCCGGAGTCGGCCATCTCGTGGTAGAAGTCATTGCCTTCGCGGGTACGTTCACCCACACCGGCAAACACGGACAGACCCGAGTGCGCCTTGGCGATGTTGTTGATCAGCTCCATCATGTTCACGGTCTTGCCGACGCCGGCGCCGCCGAACAGTCCGACCTTGCCGCCCTTGGCAAACGGACACACCAGGTCAATCACCTTGATGCCGGTTTCCAGCAGTTCCTGCGAAGGGCTCAGCTCGTCATAAGCCGGGGCCTTGCGGTGAATCGGGGCGGTGAGTTCCTGGCTGACGGGGCCACGCTCGTCAATCGGCGCACCCAGCACGTCCATGATGCGGCCCAGTGTGGCCTTGCCCACGGGCACCGTGATGTTGGCGCCGGTGTTGTACACCACGTTGCCGCGGCGCAGGCCGTCCGAGGTGCCCAGTGCGATGGTGCGCACAATGCCGTCACCCAGCTGCTGCTGGACTTCCAGCGTCAGCGCGGAGCCTTCCATCTTGAGCGCGTCATAGATCTTGGGCATCTGGTCGCGCGCAAATTCCACGTCCACCACAGCACCAATACACTGAACAATCTTGCCTTGAGCCTGAGCCATGATTGAGTCCTTTTCCGTTCTTTAAATCTTGAATCGCGGTTTAAACCGCTGCGGCACCGGCGACGATTTCCGAAAGTTCTTTCGTGATCGCCGCTTGACGCGTTTTGTTGTAAACCAATTTGAGTTCGCCAATCACGCTGCCGGCGTTGTCCGTGGCGGCCTTCATGGCCACCATGCGGGCCGACTGCTCGGACGCCATGTTTTCGGCGACCGCCTGGTAAACCAGCGCTTCGACGTAACGGACCAGCAGGTCGTCAATGACCGTCTGTGCATCAGGCTCATAGATGTAGTCCCAGCCGTGCTGATCCTTGTCAGCCTGCAGCCGGTCTGCCGTCAGCGGCAGCAACTGCTCGACCACGGGCTCCTGGCGCATGGTGTTGATGAAGCGTGTGTAGCAAAGGTAAACCGCATTGATCTTGCCCTCGCTGTACGCATCCAGCAGCACCTTGACCGGCCCGATCAGCTTGTCCAGATGGGGTTTGTCGCCCAGCTGCGTCGCATGCGACACCACCTGCGCGCCGATCCGGTTCAGAAAGCCCAGGCCCTTGTTGCCGATGGCCACCGACTGGATGCCCTGACCCGCCGCCTGCATGTCCTTGAGCTTGACCGTGACCTGACGCAGCAGGTTGGTGTTCAAACCGCCGCACAGGCCCTTGTCGGTCGTGACCACGATGAAGCCGCCGGCCTTGGCATCGTTGACCTGCATGAAGGCGTGGGTGTACTCGGGATTGGCCTGGGCCAGATTGGCCGTGATGTTGCGAATCTTGTCGCTGTAAGGTCGGGCAGCGCGCATCCGTTCCTGCGCCTTGCGCATTTTGGAGGCCGCCACCATTTCCATGGCTTTGGTGATCTTGCGGGTGTTTTCCACCGACTTGATCTTGCCGCGTATTTCCTTGCCTGCTGCCATATTGCTTCCTAAATGGTTTCTAAGCCCTGGGCTTTGATGTCTTCAGGTCCGAATCAGGCAAACGACTTCTTGAACGCAGCCACGGCCGTGGTCATTTCTGCCTCGGCGTCCTTGTCCATCGCCTTGGCCGCTTCGAGCTTGGCCATCAGTGCTGCGTGCTTGTCCTTGAGGTAACTATGCAGGCCGGCTTCAAAAGCCAGGACCTTCTTGACCTCGACATCGTCCATGAAGCCCTTGTTCACTGCAAACAGCGTGGAGGCCATGTTGGAGATGGACAGCGGCGAATACTGCGCCTGCTTGAGCAGTTCGGTCACGCGGGCACCGCGGTCGAGCTGCTTGCGGGTGGCCTCGTCCAGATCGGAGGCGAACTGCGCAAACGCAGCCAGCTCACGGTACTGGGCCAGATCGGTACGGATACCGCCGGACAGGTTCTTGATCAGCTTGGTCTGGGCAGCACCACCGACGCGCGACACCGAAATACCGGCGTTGATGGCGGGACGGATACCGGCGTTAAACAGGCTGGTTTCCAGGAAGATCTGGCCGTCGGTGATCGAGATCACGTTGGTCGGCACGAAGGCGGACACGTCGCCGGCCTGCGTTTCGATGATCGGCAGGGCCGTCAGCGAACCGGTCTTGCCCTTGACTTCACCCTTGGTGAAGTCTTCGACGTATTTTTCGTTCACGCGCGCGGCGCGCTCGAGCAGACGGCTGTGGAGATAGAACACGTCGCCGGGATAGGCTTCGCGGCCTGGCGGACGACGCAGCAGCAGCGAGACCTGGCGGTAAGCCACGGCCTGCTTGGACAGGTCGTCATACACAATCAGCGCGTCCTGGCCGCGGTCGCGGAAGTACTCGCCCATGGTGCAGCCGGAGTAGGCGCTGACGTACTGCATGGCAGCCGATTCGGAAGCAGAAGCTGCCACGACGATGGTGTAGTCCATCGCGCCGGCCTGCTCCAGCGAACGCACCACGTTCTTGATCGACGAGGCCTTCTGGCCAATCGCGACGTAAACGCAGGAGACGCCCTGGCCCTTCTGGTTGATGATGGCGTCAATCGCCACAGCCGTTTTACCGGTCTGGCGGTCACCGATGATCAGTTCGCGCTGGCCGCGGCCGACGGGCACCATGGAGTCGATGGACTTCAGGCCGGTCTGCAGGGGCTGGTCAACCGATTTACGGGCAATCACGCCCGGTGCGACCTTTTCGATCACGTCGGTCATCTTGGCGTTGATCGGGCCCTTGCCGTCGATAGGCTGGCCGAGGGCGTTGACCACGCGGCCAAGCAGCTCGGGACCGACCGGCACTTCCAGAATGCGACCCGTGCACTTGACGGTGTCGCCTTCGGCGATGTGTTCGTATTCACCCAGAATCACCGAGCCGACCGAGTCGCGCTCGAGGTTCAGCGCCAGGCCGTAGGTGGGCGTTCCGTCCGCCGTGGGCGGGAATTCCAGCATCTCGCCCTGCATCACATCGGACAGGCCATGGACGCGGACGATGCCGTCGGACACCGACACAACGGTACCCTGGTTACGGATGTCGGCACTGACAGTCAGGCCTTCGATACGGCTCTTGATCAGTTCAGAAATTTCTGCGGGATTGAGTTGCATGACTCTTTCCTTCTTTCTATGTTGTTGGCTAAAAACCTGGGTGCTGCGCCTTGGCGTCAGCTCAGGAAATCAGCGCCACTTTCATTTGCTCTAAACGGGCTTTCACCGAGGTGTCCAGCACCTCGTCACCCACCACGACACGCACGCCGCCGATCAGGGCCGGCTCCAGCTCCACCGTGAGGTTGAGCTTGCGGCCAAAGCGCTTTTCCAGCGTCGCCGCCAGATCGGCCAGTGCCGCACCCTCAAGCGCAAAGGCGCTGTAAACGGTGGCATCGGACGAACCGCTCTTCGCATTTTTCAATGCGCGGAACTGGCTGGCAATTTCCGGCAGAACGCTGATGCGGCCGTTGTCGATCACGGCGCGCAGGAAGTTTTTCGCAGCTTCCGGCAACGTTGCCTTGACAACACCGGCGATCACGTCGAACGTCAGCGACGCCGTCACGCTGGGGTTGCCGGCAAACTGCTGCAACTGGACATTGCTCGCGACGGCCGCCAGCTCATCGAGCCAGGTCGAGGTGCCGCCCAGGTCAGACCCGGAGGCCTTGAACAGGGCTTCAGCGTAAGGACGGGCAATGGTGGCTAGTTCGGCCATGGTGACACCCCTCTCAAAGTTCGGTCTTCAGGCGGCCCAGCAAGTCAGCATGCACACCGGCATTGACTTCCTTGCGCAGAATCTGCTCGGCACCCTTGACAGCCAGTGCGGCGACCTGCTCGCGCAGGGTCTCACGGGCCTTGACGGTTTGCTGCTCGGCTTCGACCTTGGCAGCGGCAATGATCTTGTTGCCTTCTTCCGCAGCCTTGGCCTTGGCCTCTTCGATCATGGACTGGGCGCGGCGCTCCGCTTCAGCCAGGCGCACGGCCGACTCATTGCGCGACTTGGCAAGCTCTTCTTCCACGCGCTTGTTGGCAACGGAGAGTTCGGACTTGGCCTTGTCGGCGGCAGCGAGGCCTTCAGCGATTTTTTGGGCACGCTCGTCCAGCGCTTTCGTAATGGGCGGCCACACAAATTTCATTGTGAACCACACCAGGATCGCGAAAACAATCGCCTGGACGAACAGGGTTGCATTAATACTCACGGCAACGCCTTTCTGTCGGGGTTGTGACGATTACTTCAGCACAAAGGGATTGGCAAACGCGAACATCATCGCGATACCGACACCGATCAGGAAAGCGGCGTCAATCAGACCTGCGAGCAGGAACATCTTGGTTTGCAGTTCATTCATCAGCTCAGGCTGGCGGGCAGCTGCTTCGAGGTACTTGCTGCCCATGATGCCGATGCCGATACATGCGCCGACAGCGCCCAGGCCAATGATCAGGCCAGCGGCCAATGCGACGAGACCGAGAACGTTTTCCATTTAAAGCTCCTATGGATTTAAGTTAACTAACAAACAAAAGAAAGAAAGAGAAACCAGACTGACAAACTCAGTGATGATCGTGGGCCTGGCCCACATACACCAGGGTCAGCATCATGAAGATGAAGGCCTGCAAGGTGATGATCAGAATATGGAAGATGGCCCACACGGTGCCGGCCAGAACATGGCCGATCGGCAGCAGGATGCCCGGCAGCGACATGGCGGCAGCACCACCCATCAGGGCGATCAGCATGAAAACCAGTTCGCCGGCATACATGTTGCCGAACAGTCGCATGCCGTGAGAAACGGTTTTCGCCGCAAACTCGATCATCTGCATCAGGAAGTTGATGGGCCACAAGATGGGATGGCTGCCGAAAGGTGCCGTGAACAGCTCATGCACCCAGCCGCCCGCGCCCTTGATCTTGATGTTGTAGGCAATGCAGACCAGCAACACGGACATCGACAGGCCCAGCGTGGTCGAAAGATCGGCGGTCGGCACGACGCGCATGTAGGCATGGTGCGGATCATGGCCAGTCGCCGCAAACACCATTTCCCAGATTTTGGGCAGCAGATCGACGGGCAGCAAGTCCATCGCGTTCATCAGGAAAATCCAGACAAACACGGTCAGCGCCATGGGCGCCACCAGCTTGCGGCTTTGCGCGTTGTTGATGATGCCCTTGGCCTGGCTGTCGACCATCTCGACCAGGATCTCGACGGCGGCCTGGAAGCGGCCCGGCACGCCGGCGGTTGCTGCGCGCGCAGCCTTCCAGAGGAAGAAGCTGCCAACCACACCCAGGAGCAGCGCCCAGATGATGGAGTCGAGGTTGTACACCGAGAAGTCAATGACACCGCTCATTGGCTTGTTTTGCCAATGGGTCAGGTGGTGACCAATGTATTCGCCGGCGGTAGGTCCGTTTGCAGAAGCCATCTATCTACTCGTCTCGTTAAGTTGGGTGGATACCGGGGCGCCTGGGCTTGAACCAGAGCACACCCCAATACACTTTCATCGCCACTATCAGGCCCGCCAACATGGCAGGCCAGCTCAAATCTTCAATCAGCCGCGGCGCCGCGAACAACATCGCGATCGTCAGGCCTATCTTGACCATTTCCCACAAAAAGAACCCGAGCACCGCAGCGCCCGCATTCATGGAAGACACCTTGCTGGTCAGCCCGCGCACAAAAAGCGCCGCAGGGATCACCACCGCCAGCGCGCCGTAGAACGCCGACCAGGCCACGTTTTGTCTTCCGGTCAAAGCCCAGGCAACACAGGCCACCAGGACTCCGGCCACCAGTTGCCCGGCCACCACCCACCAGGGCGACAGCGAAGGACTGGCTTCGCGCAGCTTCTGCGCTTCTTCGCGCGTCAGCGGCTTGAAATTTTCTTCCCCCGCCTCAGTTACCTGAGTCGGAGCCTTTGCCAACGGAAGAACCACCGAATCTGTCATTTTGACCATCACAAATTACGAGCAGGTTACAGGCCGGTTATTAGCAAAGCCCTTGATTATACGTAGAAACCCGCCCGTTCCTGAAAGTCCCCGCACCAAACTTTGGCGGGAGGCATGGCCGCGCGGTCCACAGGGGGACGTTTTGCAAGCGACAATCCACTTCCCGGCCGCTGCAGGCCCCGCCACTGGCGGGTCATTGCCGCTCTTGCAGCGCGTCATTTTTGAAAGACCCTTGCATGCCTGCCCTGATGAAATTCCTCCATATCGCCGCCGCCATCGTGTGGCTGGGCGGCATCAGCTTCATGCTTTTTGCGCTGCGGCCTGCCGCCGCCGCGCAACTGCCCCCGTCGCAGCGCCTGCCGCTGATCGCACTCGTCTTGCAGAAGTTTTTTGTGCTGGTCTGGCCCGCCATAGCGCTGCTGCTGTTTACCGGCCTGGCCATGCTGCTGGCCGTCGGCATGAAAAACGCGCCGCTGGGCTGGCACCTGATGTTCGGCATCGGCCTGCTGATGTTTGCGCTGTTCGGTCATCTTTATTTTGGCCCCTACCGGCGCCTGAAACTGGCCGTGGCTGCCGCGGACTGGCCCGAGGGCGGACGCCGTGTCGGCCAGATCGCCACCCTGGCCATGAGCAACCTGGTGCTCGGCACCCTGGCCATTGCGGCCGTGATTTTCTGGGCCTGAGGGTGCGGGCCGCCAGCGTGATGTCGATGGACGAAACACGCTGTCCTCCGGTCGGGGCGCGGCCATGAGCACACGCAGAAAACGCAGCACGCCATCACCCTCCTGGACGGACCGCTTCACCAAGGGAATCAGCCGCGAAACGCTGGCAGCCCACCCGTGGCTCAAGCCGGTGGCGCATCACCTGCGCGAACCCGGGCTCTGGCATGTGCAGCACGAGGCCGTGGCCCGCGGCGTCGCCATCGGCCTGTTCTGGGCGTTTGCATTACCTGTCGCCCAGATCCTGGTGGCCGCCGTCCACTGCATCTGGTGGCGCGGCAACATCCCGGTGGCCGCCGGCGTGACGCTGATCACGAACCCGTTCACCGTCGGCTTCTGGCTCTGGCTGGCTTACAAGCTGGGCAGCCTGATCCTGGGCATCGCACCCCACGAGGTGGCCGCCGGCAGCGCAGCGCTGGAGGCGGCGTCAGCCAGCGCCGGCTTCGATGTCATGGGCTGGCTGGAGCGTTTTGGCTGGCCGGCCGTGCTCGGCATGGCCATTTTTGCCGTCGCCGGCTCGGCCGGCGGCTATGTGCTGGTCAACCTCATCTGGCGCTTTCGCGTCTGGTTCAAGCGGCGTGTCCAGCGTCATGGCCGCTAGCGTCAAACACAGCCTGCGCGACAATCCTCTCCCCACCTTTTTTTGAATCCCATGATGAGCACTTCCAGCCCCGCTTCGATCACGCCCCTGCCCGCCACACCGTGTTACCTGAACGGCGAATACACCGCGCTGCGGGACGCCAAGGTCAGCGTGATGGACCGCGGCTTCATCTTCGGTGACGGCGTCTACGAGGTGGTGCCGGTGTATGCCGGTCAGCCCTTCCGCTTTGCCCAGCACATGGCACGGCTGGACCGCAGTCTGGCGGAGTTGCGCATCGCCAATCCGCTGTCCCACGTCCAGTGGCGCGAGATCACGCTCAAGTTGGTCGCCGACTACGCGCTGCAGATGCACACCTCGGCGGAAAAAACCGACCAGCTGGTCTACATCCAGATCACCCGCGGCGTGGCGCTGCGCGACCATGTGATGCCGCCCGACCTGACACCCACCGTGTTTGTCATGACGAACACCATGAAGCCCCCGACGCCCGAGCAGCGCGCGCACGGCGTGGCCTGCGTCACCGCCGACGACTTCCGCTGGAGCAAGGCCCACATCAAGAGCACCAGCCTGCTGGGCGCGGTGTTTGCGCGCCAGATCAGCGCCGACGTGGGCGCGGTGGAAACCGTGATGTTCCGCGACGGCTTCCTCAGCGAAGCGGCCGCCTGCAACGTCTGGGTCGTGCAGGGCGGCAAGGTACTGGGCCCGCCCAAGGACAACCTGGTGCTCGAAGGCATTCGTTACGGCCTGATCGAGGAGATCTGCCGCGATGCCAGTATCCCGTTTGAACTGCGCCGGGTCAGCCGCGAGGAAGTTTTCGCCGCCGACGAGCTACTGCTGTCGTCGGCCACCAAAGAGGTGCTGGCCGTCACCACGCTCGACGGCAAGCCCGTCGGCAACGGTCAGCCCGGCCCGGTTTACGCGAAGCTGCACGCGGCCTACCAGCGCGCCAAACAGGCGCAGACGGAGAAGGCATGAACACCCCACCCAAACCGCCCGCGCCAGGCGAAACGCCGCGCCAGGAGTCGCTGATCGAATACCCCTCGCTGTTTCCGATCAAGGTCATGGGCGAAAAGGTCGACGGGCTGGTGCACGCCATCACCATGGTCGCCCATCAGTTCGACCCGGCGTTTGACGCGACCACCATCGAGCTGCGCGAAAGCAAGGGCGGCAAATACCTGGGCGTGACCATCACCGTCACCGCCACCTCCAGGGAGCAGCTCGACGAGCTGTACCGCACGCTGTCAACCCACCCCATGGTCAAAGTGGTGCTGTAAGGCACCCGCATGCAAAAGCCTGCCATGTCCTTTGATGTGCGCCAGCTCGGCCGGGTGGACTACCCGCCCACCTACGCAGCCATGCAGGCCTTCACCGCCAGCCGCCGTGAAGTTACAAGCCAAACAGGCCTCCAGCCCAATCAGGACGTGCGCGACCAGCTATGGATTTGTGAGCATCCACCGGTCTATACACAAGGATTGGCCGGCAAGCCTGACCATGTGCTGGCCCCCGGCGACATTCCGGTGGTGCAGACCGACCGCGGTGGCCAGGTCACGTATCACGGCCCGGGCCAGGTGGTGGCCTACCCGCTGATCGACCTGAAACGCGCCGGCTATTTCGTCAAGGAATATGTCTACCGCATCGAAGAAGCAGTCATCAAGACGCTGAGGCATTTCGGCGTGACCGGGCACCGCGTGACGGGCTCGCCCGGCATTTATGTCCGTCTCGCGGACCCGGCCTCGCACGCGGCGCTGAGCGGCCCGCTCAACCCGGCCGACCCTTTCCGCGGCCTGGGCAAGATCGCCGCGCTGGGCATCAAGGTCAGCCGGCACTGCACCTACCATGGCGTCGCGCTCAATGTGGCGATGGACCTCGAACCCTTCTCGCGCATCAACCCCTGTGGGTATGCCGGGCTGCAAACCACAGACCTTTCTACAATCGGGGTATCGGCCAGCTGGCAGGAGGCCGCGGACGTGCTGGGCCACAAGCTCGTCACCTACCTCGCGCCCTGACCACATTCCTTCCAAAGAAGCACACCATGAGCACCCCAGAAGCTGTCAATCCTGTTGTTCGCGATATCCAGAGCCAGGAAGACTACAACCCGCTGGCCAAGCAGAAGGCCGCGGCCAAGCTGTCGCGCATCCCGGTCAAGGTGGTGCAGGGCGAGCTGCTCAAGAAGCCCGAGTGGATTCGCGTCAAGGCCGGCAGCCCGAGCACGCGCTTTTACGAAATCAAGGACATCCTGCGCAGCAACAAGCTGGTGACGGTATGCGAGGAAGCGTCCTGCCCCAACATCGGTGAATGTTTCGGCAAGGGCACGGCGACCTTCATGATCATGGGCGACAAGTGCACGCGCCGTTGCCCCTTCTGCGACGTCGGCCACGGCCGGCCTGACCCGCTGGACGTCAACGAGCCCGAGAACCTGGCCAAGACGATTGCCGCGCTCAAGCTCAAGTACGTGGTGATCACCAGCGTGGACCGCGACGACCTGCGCGACGGCGGCAGCCAGCATTTTGTGGACTGCATCACACGCATCCGCGAGCTGTCGCCGCAGACCACCATCGAAATCCTGGTGCCCGACTTCCGCGGCCGCGACGACCGCGCGCTGGAGATTCTGAAAGCCGCGCCGCCCGACGTGATGAACCACAACCTGGAAACCGCGCCGCGCCTGTACAAGGAAGCGCGCCCCGGCTCAGACTACCAGTTCTCGCTGAACCTGCTGAAGAAATTCAAGGCCCTGCACCCCGACGTGCCGACCAAAAGCGGCATCATGGTCGGCTTGGGCGAAACCGATGAAGAAATTCTGCAGGTCATGCGCGACATGCGCGCGCACAACATCGACATGCTGACGATTGGCCAGTACCTCGCGCCCTCGACCAGCCACCTGCCGGTGCGCCGCTACGTGCACCCCGACACCTTCAAGATGTTCGAAGCCGAGGCCTACAAGATGGGCTTCACCCACGCCGCGGTCGGCGCCATGGTGCGCTCGAGTTACCACGCCGACCAGCAAGCCCACGCCGCTGGCGTGTCCGACGCCGTCTGACATGGCCACGCCGCAGGGCTCGCTGTCGCTGCGCCAGTACGGCGCCTCGCCGGGCAGCCATGCGCATGCGCACTTCCAGGTGCTGCTCGGCCTGGACGGCGTGCTGGAGCTTGAAGTCCAGGGCCGCGGCCAGCGTATTGGCTCGGGTCAGGGCTGCGTGATTGCTCCCGGAGAACGCCACGACTTCGAAGCCCGCAGCGGCAGCCGCTGCCTGGTGCTGGACACCGCCCAGACAAGCTGGGCCGCGTGCCCCGTCCAGCCCGCACGGCCGGCGCAAGCCCTGGCGCTTGCCCACTACCTGGCACAGGCGCTGGCGCAGCCGGCCAGCCTGGCGCAGCACTACGGCCCGCTGCTGTTGCTGGACGCGTGGCGCGTTCCCGGCCCCGCATCCAGGCGGCGCGAGCGGCCCATCGACTGGGCCCGGCTCACCCACTGGACACGGCAACACCTGCACGAAGCACTGAGCGTGGCGCAACTGGCGCAGCAGGTGTTTCTGAGTCCCTCCCGGTTTGCCGAACGTTGCCGTGACGAAACCGGCCTCAGCGTGATGCAGTGGCTGCGCAGCCAGCGGCTGGCGCTGGCCGTGCAGCTGCGTGACGGTGGCCTCAGCGTGGCCGAGACCGCGCAGCGCTGCGGCTACCAGTCGCCCTCGGCGCTGACCGCCGCCCTGCGCCGGTTGCGCCCCCACTGAAAACAGCCACGCCGTTGTTTTGAGACGGTTGATCCGGCGTGCGCGACGATGTGGTGCGCGGCCCGCGACTATGCTTGCGCCATGCCAGCCAATCTGTACGCTTTGGGCGCCATCGCCCTGTGGGCCAGCCTCGCCTCCCTCGGCGTGTCGCTGCGCCACGTTCCGCCCTTTCTGCTGACCGGCGTCGCCCTGCTGGTCGGCAGCCTGCTTGCGCTGCCCTTTGTGCTCAAGGACAGGCGGCAATGGCGCATTCCGGCCAGCACGCTGCTGCTGGGCGTGTATGGCCTGTTCGGTTTTCATTTCCTGCTATTCATCGCACTGCGCCACGCGCCGCCGGTCGAAGCCAACCTCGTCAACTACCTGTGGCCGCTGTTCATGGTGGTGCTGGCGCCGCTGTTCCTGCGCGGCGTGAAGCTGCGCGCCGCCCATGTGCTGGCCGCGCTGCTGGGTTTTGCCGGCGCCGCGGTCGCCATTCTCGGCGCGCGCACCGGTAGCGCCGGCGGCGGCTGGGCTTGGGGTTACCTGCCGGCGCTGGGCTCGGCCTTCATCTGGGCCAGTTATTCGCTGCTGACCCAACGCGTGCCAGCCTTTCCGACCGCGGCCATCGGCCTGTTCGGCCTGGTCTCGGGCCTGCTGTCGCTGCTGTGCCACTGGGCACTGGAGCCGTCCGCGGCGCTGTCGGGGCGGGACTGGACCCTGATCGCGGTGATGGGGCTGGGCCCGCTGGGCGCGTCGTTTTTCCTCTGGGACAAGGCGCTCAAGCTCGGCGATGCGCGGCAAATCGGCATCCTGAGTTACGTCACACCGCTGGGCTCGACCGCGCTGCTGATGCTGGTCAGCGGCCGCGCGCTGAGCTGGAGCATCGGCCTGGCGGCGGCCATGATCATTGGTGCCGCCGTGCTGGGAACACGAACAAAATAGCGTCTCAGCCCTTTGTGGACGGGCGTCAGCAGCTATTCTTTCAATAGCAACTGGACACGCAGGCCGGTCGCGGCGTTGTCCACCTGCAGCCGGCTGCCATGCGCCTGCGCCACCAACTGGCACAAATACATGCCCAGCCCCACGCCGCCGGTGGCGCGCTGGCGTGCGCTGTCGGTGCGGTAGAAAGGTTCGGTCAGGCGGGCCAGCTGTTCGGCACTCACGCCGGGGCCGAAGTCGCGCACTTCCAGCAGCACGCCGCCGTCCTGGCGGGTGAGCGTGATGCGCGGCGGCTGGTCGGCCTCCGCGCTGTAACGCAGGGCGTTGTCGAGCAGGTTGCGCAGCAGCAGGCGCATGCGTGTGCGGTCCAGCGCCAACGCGGGCAGGCCCGCGGCCAGGTCCAGCGTCACAGCGGCAGCGTCGGGCATGTCGGCCACCACCTCGCGCACCAGCGCGGCCAGGTCCACCGGCTCGCGCTGCAGCGTCGCATGCGGGCTGGCCAGGCGTTCACTTTCGAGCAGGTCGCTGATCAGGTCGCGCATCTCGTTCAGGTCGCGCAGCAGCGCGGCGCGTTCGCGCTCGCCCGCGGCGCTGCCGTCGGCGCTGGTGGGCAGCAGCTCGGCATTGAGGCGCGCGCGTGTCAGCGGTGAACGCAACTCGTGGCTGAGCGCCAGCAGCAGGCCGCGCTTGGCGTCCAGCATGCCCTTGATGTCCTGCGCCATGGTGTTGATGCGCTGCGCCAGGTCGCCCAGCTCGTCGCGCCGGCGCAGCGGGATCGGCGCGTCGAAGTCGCCGTGGCCGAAACGCTCGGCCCCCGCACCTATGTCGTCCAGCGGCCGCAGCAGGCGCCGCACATAAACATAGGCCGCCGCAATCAGGGCCAGCAGCAGCGCCAGCGTGATCCAGCCAACCGGGCTGTGCGGCCCACGCTGCCAGGGTACGGTGCCCAGGCCAAAACTCACGCGGTGGCCGTCGGCCGTGGGGCGGCTGAGCCAGTCCCCCACGCGGCCGCCAAAACCGGCTCGCTCGCGGTGCTCCGGCCGGTCCGGGTGCGACTGCCAGTTCACCTGCGGCCCCTCGATGCGGATGGCAATCGGCAGCCGTTCGGCCAGCGCATGGGCCCGGGCCACGTCGGGCGGCGTGCCGATCTCCTGCACCAGCCGGTCCATGTAGTCCGCGACCAGCGGCCGGGCGGCATCACGCCAGCCGGTGGAAAAAATCCGCTGCATGCCGCCCATGAACACGGCCGCCATGGCCAGCGCCAGCAGCAGGAACACCGTCACCAGCCGCAGCCGCAGCGAATGCCGCCAGCGGCGGCGGGCCGCCGGTATGGCCTGTGGATGTGTCATGGCGCCGCAACCTTGCCCACGGCCAGCGTGTAACCCGCGTTGCGCAGTGTCTTGATGCAGTCGAGCGGCTCCAGTTTCTTGCGCAGCCGACTCACCACGATGTCGACGGCGCGTGTGTAGAGGTCCGCCTCGTGGCCGCGCAGCCGGTTCAGGATGTCGTCGCGGCTGAACACCTTGCCGGGCTCGGCGGCCAGCAACGCGAGCAGCTCGAACTCGGTGCCCGTCAGGTCCACCGGCTGCCCCTGGCGCAGGACCTCGCGCGACTCCAGGTCGATCACCAGATCCTGGAACACCCGGCGCGGCTGGCGCGCCGGCGCGGGCGCCACCCGCTGGCGCCGCAGGATGGTCTGCAGGCGCGCCACCAGCTCGCGCGGCTCAAAAGGTTTGGGCAGGTAGTCGTCGGCACCGAGCTCCAGGCCGACCACCCGGTCCATCACGTCGCCACGCGCGGTCAGCATCACCACCGGAATGTCGCTCTCCTTGCGGATCTCGCGGCACAGCGCAAAGCCGTCCATCTCCGGCAGCATGACGTCGAGGATGGCCGCGTCGTACGTCGTGGCACGCAGCATGGCCAGGCCCTGCCCGGGTCGCAGGGCGCTGTCGAGCACCAGGCCGAAACGCGCCAGGTAAGTCGCCAGCGGTGCGGCCAGGTGTTCGTCGTCGTCGATCAGCAGGATGCGGGGCATGTCGCCATCATAAGAAGGTTGCCTGATGCACCGCGTCCGGCGGCTCAACCATGGCGGCCCCAGCGGCGGCCGCGTTCCATGAACTCGCGCACCTTCTGCTGTTGCTCGGGACGCAGGTTGTCGAAGAAGTCGGCGGCAACGGCAATCACCGCCGGGCTGCCGGCCTGCAGGGCGGCGGTTTTTTCGTCAATCAGCTTCTTGGCACCGGCCTGGTCCAGCTTGCTGCCGGCGAACAGGGCGCGCATGTCGGCGCGCGGATCGCTGGCACCACGCAGCGCCGCGCGCTGGGCCTGCAGCTTGTCGGCCAGCACCGCCAGCTTCTGCTTCTGCGCCGCGTCCAGGTCCAGCCGGGAGCCGATTTTCTCGACCATGCGCGCGCGCGATTCCGGCGAAGCCTCGGTACCGGACTGCCAGCCGCCGGGACCCCGATGTGAACACGCGCCCAGACTGCCGACGATGAGCGCGCCGCCGAAAAGACCCAACAGTGTTTTGCGGAGAAAGGGTTTCATGGGGTGACCTTGCAAAGAAGTGGATGAAGACTTGCATGGTGCGCGTGCTGGTGACGCGGGGGGTTTCACGCCGGTTGCGGTGTGTTTCGCTTTGTTTCGGGATTGAAGTCACTGCGGCATCACGCTGCGCGTCACTGATGTGTCGGGCTGGGCCGAGGAGCGCAGGCAAAAGCGGATCAGGGCTCGCGATTGTCTGAGCCGAAGGCGAGTTCGAGCGAGACCCCGCTTTTGTCGAGCACCACAGGTTGCCCGCAGCGAAGCGAAGGGACCCAGACCATCGGGTCGCCTTTTTCTTTGCTTACTTTCTTTTTGGCGACGCAAAAAGAAAGTAAGTTGCCGCCGGGCAACCCCCGGCTTGCTGGCGCACCACAACCAGCGGATGCAAAGACGGCTTCAACAAGCTCAGCCCGAACGGTGGTGGTCGTCCAACATGGATCCCGGATCAAGTCCGGGATGACAGCCAGGGTGGCTGTGAACGATTCAATCCGCTATTGATTCAATAGCTGCTGGCGCCTATTCAATAAGGGCTGGCGGCCTATCTGATTTCTAACGTCGCGGCATTTCGGCATCAGCCGGCCAAACCAACACTCAAGTATTCACAGGAAACAAGGCCGCGTCCCTTGGCGGTCGGGCGCCGCCAGCTATCATTTCAATAGCTAAATCGACTGCAACATGGACGCCGGGTCCTCGCAGGCCAGCACCTGCGCAGCCCAGGGGGCGAGCTTGCCGGCGTCGGCACGCAGCACCTGCTGCTTGACGGCCAGGATCTGCGAGGGATGCATGGAAAAGCTGCGCAGGCCCAGGCCCAGCAGCAGCCGCGTCATGCTGGTGTCGCCGGCCATCTCGCCGCAGATGCTGACACCCTTGCCCTGCGTGTTGCACTCGGCAATGGTGTCGGCAATCAGGCGCAGCACCGCCGGGTGGCAGGGGTCGTACAGGTGCGAGACGGATTCATCGGCGCGGTCGATCGCCAGCGTGTACTGGATCAGGTCGTTGGTGCCTATCGAGAGGAAATCAAAGTACTTCAGGAACAGCTTGAGCGTCAGCGCGGCCGCCGGTATTTCAATCATGGCGCCCAGCTGCACCGGCCCGTAAGCCACGCCCTTGTTGTCGAGTTCGGCGCGTGCATGGTCGATCAGCGACAGGGTCTGGCGGATTTCGCTGCCGTGGGCCAGCATCGGCACCAGCAGGTTGACCTGGCCGTGCACCGCCGCGCGCAGGATGGCGCGCAGCTGCGTCAAAAACATCGGCGGGTCGGCCAGGCTCCAGCGGATGGCGCGCAGGCCCAGCGCCGGGTTCAGCTGACCGTCCTGCACCCGCCCCGCGAGCTTGTCCAGCGGTTTGTCCGAGCCGATGTCGACCGTGCGAATCGTCACCGGCAGGCCCCGCATGCCTTCGATGGCCTTGCGGTAAGCCAGGTACTGCTCCTGCTCGCCGGGCAGGTTGCCGGGCCGGCCCATGAAGAGAAATTCGCTGCGGAACAGGCCCACGCCGACCGCACCCACGTCCACCGCGCCGGCGGTGTCGTCGGGCATTTCGATGTTGGCGAGCAGCTCGACCTTCTGGCCGTCGATCGTCAGGGCCGGCGTGTGTTTGAGCCGGTTCAGGCGCTGGCGCTCGAGTTCGCCCTGGCGCTGCTTGAAGCCGTATTCGGCCAGGATGATGGGCGAGGGATCGACGATGAGCACGCCGGCGTCGCCGTCGATGATGACCCAGTCGTCCTGCTCGATCAGCTGGCTGGCACTGCGCGCGCCCACCACGGCCGGAATGTCCAGGCTGCGCGCCACGATGGCGGTGTGCGAGGTCTTGCCGCCCACGTCGGTCGCAAAGCCGACAAACAGGCTTTGCTTGAACTGCAGCATGTCGGCCGGCGCGATGTCGTGCGCGATCAGCACCAGCGGCACGTCCATGGTGTCGTCCAGCAGCAGGTCCTGCTGGCGCGGCAGGCGGTTCGCGGCAGCTTGCGCGGCCGGCAACACCGGCGAAGCCACGCCCTTCATGAACCCGAGAATGCGTTCGACCACCTGCTCCAGGTCGGCCTTGCGCTCGCGCAGGTACTCGTCTTCCATCTCGTCGAACTGCCGCGCGATGATTTCGTACTGCGTGGTCAGCGCCCATTCGGCGTTGTAGAGCCGGTCGACGATCCAGTGCTTGACGCCGCTGATCAGTTGCTCGTCCTGCAGCAGCATCAGGTGCACGTCGAGCAGCGCGGAGAGTTCGTGCGGCGCGTCCTTGGGCAGGTCGCGCTGCACCCGGGCGATTTCCTCGGACACCGCATCGCGTGCCACGCGCAGACGCTGGATTTCTTCAATCGTCTTGGAGGCGTCGATGAAGTAGTGCGCCACATCGGCCCGGCTCGACGCCACGAGCACAGCACGGCCTATCGCCACCCCGCGCGAGACAGCCAGGCCATGCACGGAAAAAGTCACGACGCTTCCTCCACACCCGGCCGCGATGCGCAGCGAGCCGTGCAAAGCCAGTCCGAGCCGCGGAACCGGCTTTGCCGGGCCGCAGGCGGGGCGGCCCCCTCGGGGGGCAGGGAGCTACACGAAGTGAGCGACCGTGGGGGCACTAGTCACTCTCCTTCGCCGAACTTGTCGTGAATCAGGGCCAGCAGCGCTTCCATCGCCTGTTGCTCGTCAGCCCCATCGGTTTCGATATCGACGGTGCTGCCGATGCCGGCGGCCAGCATCATCACGCCCATGATGCTTTTGGCGTTGACGCGGCGCTCGCCTTTGGCGATCCAGATCTCGCAGGGAAAGCTGCCGGCGAGCTTGGTCAGCTTGGCCGAGGCGCGGGCGTGCAGGCCCAGTTTATTGTTGATGGTCGTGCTGGTCTTGATCATGGTTTCTGCGTACCTGGTTCTGCGGTGCGGTGATGGCCACCTGCATCACGCCCTGCGTTCCGCCCATCACCGCCCGGGCCACCAGCGCGTCCAGCGGCTCGTGGCGGTAGGACACGGTGCGCAGCAGCATGGGCAGGTTGACGCCGGTGATGAGCTTGGAGTGAACACCATCGACCAGCTTCTGCGCCACATTGCAGGGTGTGGCGCCAAACACGTCGGCCAGCACCAGCGCGTGCGAGGTGCCCATCTGCTTGAACACAATGCGCGCCTGCGCCAGGGTTTCTTCGGGCGGCATGTTGGGCTGCACGTCCAGTGCGGCCACACTGGCCGGGTTGTCGGGAAAAACATGCAGAACACATTGCCGCAGGGCCGAAGCCAGCGGAGCGTGGGCGATGATGAGAATGCCGTTCATTGCGGTGAATTATCGGGGGTGGGGTCTGCTTTGGCGCCGTGGAAGAAGGCATACGATGCGAGACAACAACACAAAAACACGGCCAGCGCCGCCTGAAAGCTGGCCACGTCGGCCAGCCCCATGGCCTGAAAAACGTCAATCAGCAGGCCGATGCCCCACTGCATGACAAACACCCCGGCAAAAATCACGAGGTTGTAGGCGGTCAGCGCGCGTCCGGCCAGCGCCTGCGGAAACGCCATGCCCACGGCCGGCTGGGCCAGGCCCAGCACGCTGGAACTCATGCAAAACAGCGCCCAGCCCACCCAGCCGGTGGCCGGTCCGGCCGCGATATTGACGGCGAGCACCACCAGGCTGACCGGCACACCCCAGGTGATCAGGCGGTTGGCGCTCCAGCCATGCTGCGCGAGCCACGGGTTGACCAGCCCCCAGGCCCAGAAGGTGACCAGCATGCAGGCGTTGATCCAGAACAGCCCGGTGGCGGCCTGCAGCGGCGTGTAGCCGGCCACCCGGACCATCCACGGCCCGGCCCACAGGGTCTGCATGGCAATCACACCGCCATAGTGAAAAAAGGCCACCGGCGACATTTTCTGGAAATAGCGGCTGCGCCAGACCTGGGCGTAACTGGCCTGCTGATGCGACACAGAGGGAGAAGCCACCGCGGAGGCGACCTTCCATGACGGGACCACCCAGGCAATCGCCACCATGGACAACAAGATCAGCGCCGCCAGAATCCAGAACAGCGGCCGCCAGCCGGTCAGCGGCATCAGCCACTGCACCGGCAGGGTGGACGCCAACATGCCGAGCGAGCCGGTCATCAGCATCCAGGAGTTGGCGCGCAGCAGGGTGCCGGCGTCAAACCAGCGGCGGTAACCGGTCAGCGGCGCCATCAGGCAGGCGCTGACCCCCATGCCCATGCCGATCCGCGCCAGCAGCAGCCCGCTGAAACTGGTCGCCATTGAAAACGCCAGGCAGGCCAGCACCGCCAGCCCCAGAAAATACAGGATCACACGTTTGGGCCCATGCCGGTCCAGCCAGGTGCCTAGCGGCAGCTGGGTCACTGCAAACCCCAGGAAGTAACCGCCGGCCAGCAGCCCCAGGTCGCGCGCATGCAAGGAAAACTCCTGCGTGAGCACCGGCGACAGCGTGGCCGTGATGGCCCGCACCAGCGTCGAACAGAAGTAGGCCGCTGCAAACGCCAGAAACACCACGATGGCGGCGCGCCGGCTCAGGAGGCCAGACGCGGCAGCTGCGGCCGGCAGGCGCCCGGCGTCCCGAACGGCGCCCATCAGCGGGGGGTTCCGGCGTCCAGCTGGAGGCTGGAGAAAAAGGTTTCGGCCACCTCGGGGTCCATCTTGTCGGCGTAGATCACCGCCTGAAAAACCTGCCGGCCTTGTGAAAAATACGCCGCCTGGCTTTGCACCGCCCGGCCGTTGGCGCGCTGGCCGCTGGCCCGCACCAACACGGCTGGCGGCAGCGGATCCGCGCCGGGCAGCTTCAGCGGGCTGGTTTGCCCGCCGCCGGCGGCCTTGAGGTTGGCCAGCGTGGCGGTTTGCCAGCCGGCCAGCACGGCCGCCGCCTGTGCCGCGTCGTCCAGCGTGGCCACCGCCACGGCAAACGTGGCGTCGCCGGCATCGCAGCCCAGCATGGCCAGCTCGGTCGGCCGCCCGCCCAGCGGCACGCTGCGCTGGGCCTTGTCGGGTTTGCAGGGCAGCAGCAGGGTCAGCGCGGTGTTGTCCGGCCGCACTTCGCGCCAGTTGAAAACCGGATTACACGCCGTGAGCAGAAGCAGCAACAGACTGGCCGCCGTCACGCGGACCATCAAAGGAGAGGTCATCAAAGGGGTCAGGGAAGGGGAAACCGGCGCCATGGTCTTTTCTGGAAGGGGAGCTCTGACTTTACAGGGATTCGCCACAACAACCTCTTTTGGGGCAATCCGGCGCTGCAAGCCGGTAACGCACCGATTTGGCGCCTGGGTCGCCCGACCCTGCGAAGCATCGCGCACCAAGCTGGGCACGATGTTTGCTCATAAGCTGCCATGTTTGCAGAAACCGCCCCGCTGTCCGCACCCATGCACCTGCCTGGCGCCGACCAGCCGGTCTGGCGCGACAAGCTTTCGCAGTTGCTGGAATCCACCGGCGAAGGCATTTTCGGCATCGACATGGACGGCTGCTGCACCTTCATCAACCGCGCCGGCGCCGAGCAGCTTGGCTTTGCGCCCGCCGAAGTCCTCGGTAAAAACATGCACGAGCTGGCGCACCACAGCCATGCCGACGGCGCGCACTACCCCGAGCACCTGTGCCCCATCTTCAACGCCTTCCGCATGGCGCTGCCCTGCCGCATCGACACCGAGCTGTTCTGGCGCCGCGACGGCAGCGCGTTTGCGGTTGAATACTCGTCCTACCCCATCGTCGATGGCGGCGTGGTGCAGGGCGCGGTGGTCACCTTTGTCGACATCTCGGCACGCAAGCGGGCCGAGGAAGCCTTGCGCCACGCCAACGACGTGCTGGAGCAGCGCGTCAGTGAGCGTACCCAGGCGCTGTCCGAGGCGCTGCAGCAACTGCGCGAACTCTCGGCCTACACCCACACCGTGCGCGAGGAAGAGCGCACCCGCATCGCGCGCGAGGTGCACGACGAGCTCGGCAGCCTGCTGGTGGCGCTGAAGATGGACGTCGGCTGGCTGGACAAACGCCTGGGCGAGCAGCAGCAGCGGGAACCCGTGGCGGCTCAGGCCATGCGCGACACCATGCGCAGCAAGTGCCAGAACATGGGCCGGCTGATCGAGGCCGCGGTGGACAACGTGGGCCGCATCATCACCGACCTGCGCCCCAGCATCCTGGACCACCAGGGCCTGTGGGCCGCGCTGGACTGGCAGGCGCACGAGTTCGTGCAGTCGGCTGAACTCGAACTCGACTGGCAGATGGACGTGGAACGCGCCGTGCCGCTGCCCGAGCCTTCGGCCATGGCGATTTTCCGCATCTTCCAGGAAATGCTCAGCAACGTCGGCCGCCACGCGCAGGCCAGCCACATCGCCATCACCCTCCTGGCCACGGCCAGCGAGATCAGCATCCGCGTGCAGGACAACGGCAAGGGCGCAGCCGCCGCAGCCTTTGAAGCGGCCAATGCTTACGGCGTGATGGGCATGCGCGAACGCGCCCGCCATCTTGGCGGCAGCCTGGAGATTTCAAGCCAAATCGGCCTCGGGTCCTTGTTCCACCTGCGCATCCAGCTCCCAAAACCATAGCATCATGACGCCATTGAACATCCTGATCGGCGACGACCACCGCATCGTGCGCGAAGGTCTGAAACAGGTGCTGGCCGACGCCCCCGAGATCACCGTGGTGGCCGAAGCCGAGACCGGCCCCGACATCCTCGAGAAGGTCGACGCGCTGGGCGGCCACGCCGGGCTGGCTGCCGTGCTGCTCGACATCGCGCTGCCGGGCCGCGACGGCATGGACGTGCTGCAGGCCCTGAAAAAAGCCTGGCCGCAACTGCCGGTGCTGATGCTCAGCACCTACCCCGAAAAACAATACGCGGTGCGCTGCATCAAGCTGGGCGCGGCCGGTTACCTGAACAAAAGCGCGAACCCCGACGACATGATTGCCGCGGTGCGCAAGGTAGCCAACGGCGGCATGTATGTTTCAGCCGTCACGGCCGAAGCGCTGGCCAGTGCCGTCGGCGGCAGCGGCGGGCGCAGCGGCGCCGAAGCCCTGTCGCACCGCGAACACCAGGTGTTCCGCCTGCTCACGGCGGGCAAGTCCGTCGGCGAGATCGGCACGCAGCTGGGCCTGGCGTCCAACACCGTCAGCACCTACCGCCTGCGCATCCTCGAAAAAACCGGCACCAAAAACGATGTGGAACTCGCGCTCTATGCCGAGCGCCACGCCAACACGCCTGCCGGCGCCTGAGCCGCGCGCTTGTCCTACGGCCACATGGGTGCCTGCTGACTCACAGGGCGCCCGCCGCGCACCATGCTGGTCACACGGTGCCGCCGGCGCCACCCAAGGAGAATTTTCATGACCACCGTCAACGACGTGATGACCCGCGATGTACGAACCCTCACCTCCGACAGCACCATCACCGAGGCCGCCAAAGCCATGGAAGAACTCGACGTGGGCGTGATCCCCGTGTGCGAGGGCGACAAGCTGCTCGGCATGGTGACCGACCGTGACATCGTGGTACGCGCCGTGGCGCAAGGCCTGGACGGCAACACGCCGCTGGCCAAGGTGATGAGCACCGACATCCGCACCGCCCGCGAAAGCGACGACCTGGACACCGTGCTGGCCGACATGGCGTCCAGCCAGATCCGCCGCCTGCCGGTGCTGGACGGGGCTGAGCGCCTGGTTGGCATCATTTCCATCGGCGACATCGCGGTCAAGGGGCAGGACGAAGAAGACGTCGGCCAGTCGCTGGGCGAGATCTCCTCACCTGCCTGAGCCAACCCGACCCACTTCCTTGTCATTGCGGGCTTGACCCGCAATCCATGCCTCGTGCGCCCGCTTGCGGTGGAACGTGCGCATGGATCCCGGATCGAGTCCGGGATGACAAGCATGCTTGCATGCGCCAATTTGGTGCGGCGGGCCAAAACGGCATCGCGCTCCCAAATTGTTCTAACATCGTTCCCGCTGTAAAGCAGCCGCCACAAGCGCGCCCCGCCCGCAAAACACCGCCCACGGCACCCGTTTTGTAGTGCCCGCCCTACACCGCGTCATTCCATCAACAGCGAAATACGGCGCAGACCGCACTCCCGGCCAAAGTGGCCCGCTGCTTGCAAGACATCCGCATCTTCAACTGAAAGGTGCGCGCCATGTCCGACTACTTCTCGCCTTACGACGCCGACAAACCGCTGATGCTCAAGTGCAGCTGCGGCAAGGACCACACCGTGGCCGATCACCACGCAGCCGTCGCTGCCGACAGCGCCGCCATCGAGCTGCGCCGCCGCAGCCAGACCAGCGAGTTCGAGGCCTACTCCAACGAGTTCATTGAAGCCACGCTGGTCAAGGCCCTGTTCCCGCAGGACGAAGTGCGGCGCCGCTTCCTGCGCGCCGTCGGCAAGGGCACGGCCATGGCCGCGATTGCCAGCGTGCTGCCGGTCGGCACCATGCAGGCCCTGGCGCAGGACGCCGGCAAAAAGCCCGGCACCCTGGAAAAAACCAACCTGAAGATCGGCTTCATCCCCATCACCTGCGCCACGCCGCTGATCATGGCCCACCCGCTGGGCTTTTATAAACAGCAGGGCCTCAATGTCGAAGTGACCAAAACCGCCGGCTGGGCGCTGGTCCGCGACAAGATGATCAACAAGGAATACGACGCGACGCACTTCCTGTCGCCCATGCCGCTGGCGATCTCCATGGGCCTGGGCTCCAACGCCACGCCGATGAATGTGGCGACCATCCAGAACATCAACGGCCAGGCCATCACGATGGCGCTCAAGCACAAGAACAACCGCGACCCGAAAAACTGGAAGGGCTTCAAGTTTGCGA
Organism: Polaromonas sp. 39-63-25; assembly: GCF_002278925.1. Taxonomy (GTDB): domain Bacteria; phylum Pseudomonadota; class Gammaproteobacteria; order Burkholderiales; family Burkholderiaceae_C; genus Polaromonas. Next base: position 16,568 of record NZ_NCJH01000024.1, on the reverse strand, counting down.
TTCCCTTCGAGTTCTCGATGCACAACTTTTTGCTGCGTTACTACCTGGCCGAAGCCGGCCTGAACCCCGACACCGACGTGCAGCTGCGCGTGGTGCCGCCGGCCGAGATGGTGGCCAACCTGCGCGCCGGCAACATCGACGGCTTCCTCGGCCCCGATCCTTTCAACCAGCGCGCTGTGTACGAGGAAGCCGGCTTCATCCACGTGCTGACCCGTGACCTGTGGAACGGCCACCCCTGCTGCGCCTTCGGCACCTCTACAGAGTTCATCCAGAAGAACCCCAACACCTTCGCCGCGCTGTATCGCTCGGTACTGACGGCCGCCGCCATGGCGCGCGACCCGAAAAACCGCGAGCTGATCGCCAAGGTGATCGCCCCGGCGCAGTACCTGAACCAGCCCGAAGCCGTGCTGAACCAGGTACTGACCGGCAAATTCGCCGACGGCCTGGGCAACATCAAGAACGTGCCCGACCGCGCCGACTTCGACCCGATGCCGTGGCAGTCGATGGCCGTCTGGATGCTCACGCAGATGAAGCGCTGGGGCTACGTCAAGGGCGAGGTCAACTACAAGCAGATCGCCGAAAAGGTCTTCCTGATCACCGACGCCAAGAAGTACATGAAGGAACTCGGCCAGCCAACGCCCGAAGGCGCCTACCCCAAGTTCAAGATCATGGGCAAGGAGTTCGACGCGGCAAAAGCGGATGCCTACGCGAAGAGCTTCCCGATCAACAAGATGGCATGAAGAGACCGGCAAGACGACACCGCCACCTGACCGTTCGGGCTGAGCCTGTCGAAGCCTCCGTACACGATACGAGGAACCCTTCGACAAGCTCAGGGCGAACGGACCGGGGGACCAAGCCCCAGCGGTTTGGCCACGGCCAACGCAACCATCTGATCACGCCATGAATATTTTCAAAACCCTGGGCTTCCGCGCAGGCATCGTCTCCGCCGTGCTTTTCGTGGTGTTCATCGTCGTCTGGTACGCGGCCACGGCCTCGCCAGCCAGCACCGGCGGCAATGTCACGGGCATGACGGCCGAGCAGATCGAGTACCAGAAGATGATGGGCAAGGACCCGGGCGCCGGCAAGGCCTCCGGCTTCCCGACGCCCGGGCAGATGGGCAAGACTTTTGTGGACCAGCTCAGCGATCCGTTTTACGACCGCGGCCCCAACGACAAGGGCATTGCCATCCAGCTCGGGCATTCGCTGGGCCGTGTCGCGCTGGGCTTTCTGCTGGCCTGCGTGGTGGCGATTCCGCTCGGGTTTGTCATCGGCATGTCGCCGCTGCTGCGCCGCGCGCTCGACCCCTTCATCCAGGTGCTCAAACCCATCTCGCCGCTGGCCTGGATGCCGCTGGCGCTGTACACCATCAAGGACTCGTCCACCTCGGGCATCTTCGTGATCTTCATCTGCTCGGTCTGGCCCATGCTGATCAACACCGCCTTCGGTGTGTCGGCGGTCAAGCGTGAATGGCTCAACGTCGCCAAGACGCTGGAAGTCAAGCCGCTGCGCAAGGCCTTTCTGGTGATCCTGCCGGCCGCCGCGCCGACCATCCTGACCGGCATGCGCATCTCCATGGGCATCGCCTGGCTGGTGATTGTGGCCGCCGAAATGCTGGTGGGCGGTACCGGCATCGGCTACTTTGTCTGGAACGAATGGAACAACCTCTCGCTGACCAATGTAATTTTTGCCATCGTCGTGATCGGCGTGATGGGCATGCTGCTGGACCTGATGTTTGCGCAGATGCAGAAGTGGGTGACCTATGCTGAATAATCCCGCCCCCGGCGCCGCATCGGGCCGCCCCTTCCTGCAGGTCGAAGGCCTGGCCAAGTCCTACCCCGGCACCACCGAGCCGGTGTTCGACGAGGTCAACTTCAGCATCAACCGCGGCGAGTTCGTCTGCATCATCGGCCACTCGGGCTGCGGCAAGACCACCATCCTCAATGTGCTCGCAGGGCTCGAGACAGCCAGCGCCGGCCATGTGTTCATGGACGGCCGCGAGGTCGCCGGCCCCAGCCTGGAGCGCGGCGTGGTGTTCCAGGGCCATGCGCTCATGCCCTGGCTCACGGTGCGCAAGAACATCGCTTTTGCGGTGCGCTCCAAATGGCCGGACTGGACCTCGGCGCAGGTTGATGCCCATGTACAGAAATACGTGGCGCTGGTGGGCCTGTCGGCCGCCATCGACAAGAAACCTTCGGCCCTGTCGGGCGGCATGAAGCAGCGCGTCGGCATTGCGCGCGCCTTTGCGATCGAGCCCAAGATGCTGCTGCTCGACGAACCCTTCGGCGCGCTGGATGCACTGACACGCGGCACCATCCAGGACGAGCTGCTGGCCATCGTGCGTGAAACGCAGCAAACGGTGTTCATGATCACGCACGACGTGGACGAAGCCGTGCTGCTGGCCGACAAGATCCTGCTGATGAGCAACGGCCCGCAGGCGCGTGTGGCCGAGATCGTGCGCAACACCATGCCGCGCGACCGCCAGCGCGCCACCGTGCACCACGACCCGCAGTACTACCCGCTGCGCAACCACCTGGTGGACTTCCTGGTGGCGCGCTCCAAAGATTTGTCGCACGGCAAGGCGCCGGCGCACCCGCCCACGGTGGAACCGGGACGCGGTGCACTGGCCGACGCGCCGGCCTCCGTCACGCTGAAAGCCGTTGCATGAGCACCGCGCAAGCCCGCCCGCCGCTGCCGCCCTTCACGCTGGAAAGCGCCAAGGAAAAAGTGCAGAAGGCCGAAGACGCCTGGAACAGCTGCGACGCCGACCGCGTGGCGCTGGCCTACACCGAAGACTCGGTCTGGCGCAACCGCGCCGACTTCTTCTCGGGCCGGCCCATGATCCGCGAGTTTCTCAAACGCAAATGGGCCAAGGAGCTGGACTACCGGCTCAAGAAGGAACTCTGGGCTTTCACCGGCAACCGCATCTCGGTGCGCTTCGAGTACGAGTGGCACGACGACGCCGGCTTCTGGTTCCGCTCCCACGGCAACGAGCAGTGGGAGTTCAACGAGCTGGGTCTGATGCAGCGCCGCGAGGCCAGCATCAACGACGTGCCCATCAAACAAGCCGAGCGCAAATTCCACTGGCCGCGCCCTGTGGCCCCCTGATCACCCCTTTTTTTTCTTTTCAACACGGAGAACAACACCATGAACCGCAACGACATCACCGAAAAAATCATCACCGTCAAAGTCAGCAAGGGCATCACCTGGGAATCGGTCGCCAAAAAGGTCGGCCTCAGCAAGGAGTGGACAACCGCCGGCTGCCTGGGCCAGATGACCTTTGACGAAAAGCAGGCCAAGGTGGTTGGCAAGATTTTCGGGCTGACGGCGGAAGAGCAAAAGTGGCTGCAGGTCGTGCCCTACAAGGGCTCACTGCCCACACCCGTGCCCACCGACCCGCTGATCTACCGCTGGTACGAAATCGTGAGTGTCTACGGTACGACGATCAAGGAACTGATCCACGAAGAGTTCGGCGACGGCATCATGAGCGCGATTGATTTTTCGATGGACATCGTGCGCCAGCCAGATCCCAAGGGGGATCGCGTGAATGTGGTGTTGTCGGGTAAGTTTTTGCCGTACAAGACTTACTGATTCTGGACCGGGGTGCCGCCTGGCGCCCTGGCGTCCCTCGGAGAAGTCACGACCGGTACAAGACCAAACGTCTCCGGCATGTCGAAGTCCGTAAAGTCATTGGTCTTGAACCGATCAACAAGATGCGCCCTAGCCTTGATTTTGACGTCCGCGAGCTTTGCGTATGCACGTCGAAGCGTTTCTAGGCAGTTATCCGTGCTATTCACTATGGTTCCGAAGAGGTGTCTACCGAGAACCAGCTCTACGGCGCCTTGCGTAACCACTCCACCGTTGGGAATGACCGATGCGGCAAGTGCCGGCTGTACTCCCTCGTAGTGGAGTTCGGAGCGCATATTCCACTGATTCAGTGCTTCAACATAGTTCTCTTGTGCCAGCCAGAAATCGTGCATAACTTCCCGCCCAACCTTCTCGTCAAGCAAGAAGCCCAAATCGGAAACCTGAAGCAGATTCTTTTCCACTCAAACCTCGGAGTTGCTGGAATGGAAATGAATCGACCTGGGTTCTCGAGATGCTCAAAGACGTAGTCCTTTTGAATCAACACAATCGTATTGATCTGCTGATGCAAGGCAAACATGAGTCTGTGAGCTGATGTCAGCGCGTGCCTCTCGTCAATCCGTGCCTGCATACGACGCTGAAAGATATATGCAAGCATTGCACCAACGAGTGCGCCGACAAGCGTAGCCAGTCCATTGGCGAAAGCGTCTGGCGTGAATGGCTTCAATACGCCGGCAAGGTCCGCTGCGGAGGCGGTTGCAGATGCGGCAGCCGTAGAGGCGGCTTGTGATGCGGCGAGAACTTCCGACATGTCGTTATGAAGGCTAACGCAGAAGTGACCGGCGGGCCACAGGCACGCAACAGCGTGCCGCGAGGACGTCCGTGTCGTCTGCCACGTTAGACCAGATTTGGGGCGAATTCATGGGGAGGTGATAAACCTAATGAACCTCTTGCCGCGGTCCGCAGTTCGCGAGCCAATCATGCCTCCGCCAGTCATCGTCACGTGGAGAAACTGCCCTTGCCCAAGCAAGCCTTCCGACTGCAGGTCACGAACGATCTGATCATAAGTTTCGCGTTGTCCGCGCAAATCAGGAAGGCAATGCTCCAAAACCGTGGAAGGCCCCCCCGCCCCCCAGCCGGGGTTCGCAACACCATGGAGTTCCATCCATCGAACTGGATCGTCCAACACGGAAAGGACTTTCAGGTGCCAAGGGGTAAGTTGGTCGATCAATCGCAAGAAGATCATCTGCTCATCTTCCTGCGGGGGATTTGGAAGCGCTGCGTTTAAAACGGCGTTGCGCAAGGCTTCGAGTTTTGCCTGCTGGTGATTCCGCAAAGCTATCTGCGACGCCTGCATTGCCACCGTCACGAATGCTTCGTTTTGCGCCAGCTTCTCAGGCGTAAGTTCCGCCACACGACCCTCAACTTCCTTCACCACGTCGGCGAGCTGTTGAAGCCACGCCTCCTTTCTCCTCTCAATTGGAGAAGTGAAGAAGTTCTCGAACACAACCTGCAGCGAGCCGCCAGCAACGGGCACGAGCGATACAACTGCACGCCCGACTTCGCGGGCGACATCGCCGGCGCTCTTTTTTGTAGGTAGGTCGTCCATAAGTGTGAGATCTAACGTTGGAATTGACCGGCGACCGGGAAGCGTGCGCGAGAAGCGCACTGAAGCACCCGGACGTCCGTGTCGAACGACCTGCTAGACGGCAGGCTCGTCATCGACAAAAATGCCTCCTGAGGCCGAATGGAGATGGTCTGCTTCAGGGTACCCAAACAGCGCGCCTAAGTACACCATCAACGCATGAAACCGGTCCTTGGCACTCAACACCCACTCGACATTGAGTGATTTGTACCAGTCTGGCTGAAGCTTGTCGCCCACAAGCATCTTCTCGGGTTCGACATGGTCCGGAAGCTTCGGGCCGAGCACACGTTCGGGCTTGCCATGGGCCAGTTTGTCTCGCAAGCGAAAGACTTCGGTCGCGAACTGCAGCGGGTCTTGGCCCCAGTCGGCCTCGCGATTTGCAGTGGTGTGAAGCACGCTTACCTTTGCCTTCCAGGGGAGCCGCTCAATTTCGTCCCAAAAAGGAATGGCTCGCGCACCAAGAGAGTTCAGGTACGACTCTATCGAGAACGCAAGGAACACGACCACAGGAGCAAGTGGGAGCTTGGCAGGCTGTTCCTTGTCTAGAAGGGCGTACATCTTCATCAGGGCGCCAACGGACCTGCTTTGCGCGGTGAAATCAAAGTACGCTTGGTAGGTCGCCACGGTTTCCCCTGCCCTCTAACGTAATGTATGTCGAATAACCTGCGGTATAACTTGGCGGCCACGGTATTACGTGGACACACAATCCTCTTGGAAAATCCGCCAGCATTCACTTTGCTAGAAATTGGTCAAATTTATACAGGTATAAATCAAGCCACCAAACCCGGCAGCAACTGCCAACGAATTCTAGGCCTCCATAGCGATCGAGCCATCCCTCAATTGGAGGAAGTGTGGCTTTTGGCACCCACCAACCACGCTGATCCTGCTGCCACTGCCTCCCACACCAAGGCAAAATGCCCCCATGAACTCCCTAGACGGCATCCGCATCCTCGACCTCTCCCGCGTACTCGCGGGCCCCTGGTGTACCCAGACCCTGGCCGACCTGGGCGCCGACGTCATCAAAATCGAACGGCCGGGCACCGGTGACGACACGCGCACCTGGGGGCCGCCGTTTTTGAAAGACGCGCAGGGGCATGAAACGCAGGAGGCCGCCTACTACCTGGGTACCAACCGCAACAAGCGTTCGCTGACGTGCGACATCGCCCAACCCGAGGGTGCGGGGCTGATCCGCGAGCTGGTCGCGCATTGCGATGTGTTTGTCGAGAACTTCAAGGTCGGCGACATGGCGCGTTATGGGCTGGACTATGCCTCGCTCAAGGCCATCAACCCGCGGCTGGTGTATTGCTCGGTCACCGGCTTTGGCCAGACCGGGCCGTATGCGGAGCGCGCGGGGTATGACTACGCGATCCAGGGCATGGGCGGGCTGATGAGTGTGACGGGCGAGCGCGACGACCTGGGCGGTGGGCCGCAGAAGGTGGGCGTGGCGGTGTCGGACCTGATGACCGGCATGTATGCGACGGTGGCGATTCTCGCTGCGCTGCGCCATGCCGAGAAAACCGGCGAGGGCCAGCAGGTGGACATGGCGTTGCTGGACACGCAGGTAGCCATGCTGGCGAACCTGGGCGCCAACTACCTGGTCAGCGGCAAGGTGCCGGGGCGCGCGGGCAATGCGCACCAGAACATCGTGCCCTACCAGGTGTTCGAGGTCGCGCCGGCTGCAGACGGCAAAAAGCAGGAGGGCGCCGCCGAAGCGGCGCGGGATCATTTGATTCTGGCGGTGGGCAATGACAGCCAGTACGCGAAGTTCTGCACGGTGGCCAACATCCCGGAGCTGGCGACCAACCCGCTGTTCGCCAAGAACCGCGACCGCGTGCTCAACCGCAGCAAGCTGGTGCCGATTCTGGAAGCCGTGATGAAAACGCGTACCAAGGCCGACTGGCTGGCGGCGCTGGAGGCGGCCAAGGTGCCGTGCGGCGCGATCAACAATTTAGCCGAGGTGTTTGATGATCCGCAAGTCGAAGCGCGGCACATGGTCACAGACTGGCAGCACCCGGTAAAAAATCACTTGCGGCTGGTGTCCAGCCCGATCAAACTCAGTGTTACACCGGTACGCACCGACCTGCCGCCGCCCATGCTGGGCCAGCACACCGAGGAAGTCTTGCGCAGCGTGTTGAACTACTCCGACGCGCAACTGTCTGACCTGAAACACAAAGAGGTGATCTGATGGCCAATTTTGTTCTTGTTCATGGTGCCTGGCACGGCGGCTGGTGCTGGCAACGCGTCACCCTGGCGCTGCAGCAGCAGGGCCACCGCGTGCACGCGGTCACGCTGACCGGCCTGGGTGAGCGCGCCCACCTGCTGGCGCCCAGCATCACGCTGGACACGCACATCGACGACGTGATCAGCGCCATCGAGGTGGAAGAGCTGCACGACGTGATTCTGGCGGTGCATTCCTACGCCGGCATGATTGGCACGGCCGTGGCCGACCGTCTCGGCAAACACCTCAAGCACCTGGTCTACGTTGACGCGGTGGTGCCCAAGCCCGGAGAGAGCTGGAGCAGCACGCAGTCGGCAGCGACGCAGCAGCAACGCCTGTCGGCGGCGCAGGCCTCGACGCGTTTCAGCTTTCCGCCGCCCGACCCCGAAGTGTTTGGCCTGCATGACGCCGACCACGCCTGGGTCAAGCGCCGGCAGACGCCGCACCCCGGCAACACTTACCAGGCGCCGCTGGACTTTGACATCAAGCGTGTCGCCGCGATCCCGCGGACCTTTGTCAACTGCACACAGCCGGCGCTGGCCACCATCGAGCCCAGCCGCCTGCGCGTGAAAGACCCCAAATTCTGGGACGGCGCGTGGTTGCCCAACTCGAAGATCGTGGAGCTCAAGACCGGCCACGACCCCATGATCAGCGACCCCGCCGGCTTGACGCGCATTCTTCTGGACTGCGCGGCATGATGCATTTACGCAGGCGCCACTCCTCTGCCGCGCTGGCAGGCGGGCGGGTACTGCCTGCGCCGGCGTGAGCGACGAGGCTCCCCATGAACGACGCCGACTCCCTGAACGCGGCCATCCACGAGGAAGTGGCCTTGCAGGCCTACGACGCCGCCTGGCCGGACAGGTTTGTGGCGGAGCGGGACCGGCTGCTGGCGCTGTTTCCGCTCGTTTTTGTCGACATCGAACACATCGGAAGCACGGCCGTGCCCGGGCTGGTGGCCAAACCCGTTGTGGACCTGCTGGCCGGTGTCGAAACGATGGCCATGGCCAAATCGCTGACCGAACCACTGTGCGAATCCGGCTACACCACGTCAGCGGAATTCAACGCCACGCTGACAGACCGCCAGTGGTTCATGCGCTGGGCCGACGGACACCGCACGCACCACCTGCACATTGTTGTTCACGGCGGTGAGGTGTGGACCCGGCATTTGCGCTTTCGCGATGCACTGCGCGCCAGCCCCCTGCTTGCAGCGCGTTATGCCGCACTCAAGGCCGAACTGGCCGTCCGGCACCCGACCGACCGCGAAGCCTATACCAGCGCCAAGACCGCGTTTGTGAACTCGCTGTCGGACCCCAACTGAGTGACGCCTCAGGTGTGGGCGGAAAAATCCGCGGCCACTCCTTTTTTGATAGCAGCTTGCGCCCGTTGCCATTGGGCTAGGGGCTTTTTTTACTTATAGAAGACGCGGCCGACGCATTTTGCGTAGCCGCTAGGCCTTCGGCCACGGGCGTTAAAGTAAAAGGGGCAGCGACTGCCAGAGCGGCCGTCGCTGCCCCGCCTGCGGGCGGGCTGCCCACGGGTTCGGGTCCTGCTGGGGAACTTAGAAGCGCCAGCCCAGGCCCACACCGAGCAGGACCGGATCTATTCTGAATTTTCCCACGCCGGCGCCGCCCGACAACACCTCCGTGCGGATATAGACTTTTTTCACATCAAAGTTCAGGTACATCTTTCCGCCCAGAGGAATGTCCACGCCCGCCTGCAGGGCCGGGCCCCAGCTGTTGCGGTCCACGTCCAGGCCAGGGGACAGGTTGACTGAACTGAAGCGTGTGTAGTTCACCCCGGCGCCCACGTAGGGCTTGAAGCCGGTGGATTCAAAGTGGTACTGCGCCATCAGCGTGGGCGGCAGGTGCTTGAGCGTACCGAGGGAGGTGCCGCGCGACGTCAAGGTGTGTTTTTGCGGCACGGTCAGCACCAGCTCCACCGCAACGTTCTTGTTGAAGAAGTAGCTGATGTCCACCTCGGGCATCCACTTGTCGTTGAGCTCCAGGCCCAGGCCGGTGCTGTCGCCGTTGGTGCTGCCGAGATGCACGGCTCTGGCGCGGACCATCCAGGGGCCTTCGGCGGGCTGCTGGGCCATGGCGGTACCCGCCACGAGGGAACACAAAAGGGCGGCGGCAAGAACTTGTTTTTTCATGGCAAACATTGGTAAGAACAGGGAATATTCCCAGTTCTCGATTGAATGCCTTTGGCACGTACGCAACTTTGATGCTGCGCAGAAGTGCTTCCCAACGCCAGCCACCGGATGACGAGACTTTGCCGCAGATCAAAAAATCATGCGCCAGCCGCCCCGTGCCTGGCGATGGCCTGCGCGCTACTTCATGGACCCGAACACCTTCTTCAGAATCGCGCTACCCGTGCCCACCGGGTCCTGGCGAATCTTTTTTTCTTCCTCGCCGATGATCAGGTAGAGCCCGTCCAGCGTCTTGCCGGTAACGTACTGCTGGATGTTGGCGTCTTCCTTTTTGACCAAACCAAAACCGGCGGCCTTGCCGGCGAACTCGTTGTATTTGTTGGCCAGCCCCACTTTGGACGTGGCCTGGGTGACGACCGGCAGGAACTTCACCCCCAGCGGGGCGCGGGTTTTCTCGGCAAAGAAGTTCGTGACCGAGGTCTCGCCGCCGGCCAGGATGTTTTTGGCGTCGGTGACATTCATGGAGCGCACGGCGCTGACCAGCAGGTCCTTGCCCATGGGCACGGCGGCTTCGGCGGCGCGGTTGATGGACGTGACCAGCTCGTCGATGCGCTTGCCCTGGCCGAAGTTCTTCAGGATTTTCGACGCGTCTTCGAGGTATCCGGGCAAAGGAATGCGAACTTTCGGGTTGCCGAGGAATCCATCAGTCTTGCCAAGCAGGGCCACGGCCGCCAAGGCGCCCTTTTCGAGGGCGGTTTTCAGGCCGATGGACGCTTCTGCGCTGCTCAGGTCGCCCAGCGACAGGGCCTGCGCCTGCTGGTAGGTGGTCAGGATCAGCATGCCCAGTGCGCTGAGACCGGCCTGGTTAAAATTGCGACGTTGCATGACGAGATCCTTCCCCATGAGTTCAGTTTCAAGCGCAGTATGCCGCATCGCCCTCGCCTCGGCGCTGGTGCTGGGTACCCTTGCCGGCCTGGCCGGCTGTGGCGGCGCGCAGCTGGCCCCCGAGTCGACTTTTGTGCTGCTCGACGGCAGCAAGAAGACGACGGCGGACCTCAAGGGCAAGGTCACCCTGGTCAACTTCTGGGCCACCAGTTGCGTGACCTGTGTGGCGGAGATGCCCAAAATCATTTCCACCTACAACAAGTACCAGAGCCAGGGCTATGACACGCTGGCGGTGGCCATGAGTTACGACCCGCCGAGTTACGTCGTCAACTACGCTGAAACGCGCAAGCTGCCGTTCAAGGTGGCCATCGACAACACCGGTGCGGTGGCCAAGGCCTGGGGCGATGTGCAACTCACGCCGACCACCTACGTGGTCAACAAGCGCGGAGAAATCGTCAAGCAGTACGTCGGCGAGCCGGACTTTGCGGCCCTGCACCAGCTGATTGAAAAGCTGCTGGCCGAGACCTGATCAGCTTTCGCTCAAAAGCCCATTAAAAAAGGCCGACTCCCGCAAGGGAATCGGCCTTTTTTCATCACTGCCGGCGCGGGAGGCTCGTCTTTTCAAGCAGGGGCCGCGGGTCCGGCTTTGCCGGCCCGCAGGCGCAGCGGCCCCCTCGGGGGGCAGGAAGCTACACGCAGTGAGCGACCGTGGGGGCTTTATTTATTCCGGAACGCGTCGTGGCAAGCCTTGCAGGTATCGGCGGTTGCGGCAAACGCCGTTTTCAGGCTGTCGAGGCTGCCGGTCTTGCTGGCGGCAGCAAGCTTGGTGGACTCCGCCTGCAGCTTGTCGCTGTGTTCCTTGAACTTGGCCTGCTCAGTCCAGATTTCGGGCTTGGCCTTGGTGTTGCCGCCCTTGTCCGTGCCCGCACCGAAGCCGGCCCACGGGAGTTTGGCCATGGCAGCCACGATCTCGGCATTGTCCGCGGCGACTTTGGCGTCGAACGGGACACGGCCATTGGCCATGGCGCCCAGGCGGCCGAAATGCGTGCCCATCACGGACAGCGCGCTCTGGCGGTACTTGATGGCGTCTTCGGGTTTGGCAAACTGGGCAGAGGCCGGAGCGGCCAGGGCGAGCAGGGTGGCAGCGGCTGCAATACAGGCGAAAGCTTTCATTTATTTTTCCTCGTGGTTTTTGAGATGTTCTTGCGATGGGGCAGTGCTTCCCGATAGACTGCCAGTCAAAGGAGCCTTATCCCGGTTGCAAAGTTCCGCTGGAACTAAAGGACTAGGGTAAGCACCAAGGAAAAGCGGCCGGGCACTGAACCCGACGCATGAAACATACCATGGCGGCATGACGGCCCGACCATCAGACACAACAAGAGGAGTCACGCATGAGCCAGCACATCCACAAAATACGCGTCTGGGACCTGCCCACACGGCTTTTTCACTGGGCGCTGGTCGCCGCGGTGATCGGGCTGGCGGTCACCGGCACGATAGGCGGCAACGCCATGGTCTGGCACTTCCGCTTCGGTTATTCGGTGCTGACGCTGCTGCTGTTTCGCATCGTCTGGGGGCTGGTGGGCGGACGCTGGTCCCGTTTTGGTGCCTTCATTTATTCGCCGGCCAGCGTGATCAACTACCTCAAGGGAAAAGGCAGGCCCGAACACGGCATCGGGCACAGCCCCGTCGGCGCCGGGTCGGTTTTTGCCATGCTGGGCTTCCTGCTGGCCCAGGTCGGCACCGGCTTGCTCAGCGACGACGAAATCGCCTTCGCGGGTCCGCTGACGCGTTTTGTCTCCAACGCCACCGTCGGCCTGGCGACCGACTATCACAAGAACATCGGCAGGTGGATCCTGCTGGCTCTGGTGGTGCTGCACATCGGGGCCATCGTGTTCTACCTGTGGCGTAAACACAATCTGGTGGGCGCCATGCTGCATGGCGACAAGGTACTGGTGACACCCGCGCCCGCCTCGCGTGACGACACGACCTCGCGGCTGCTGGCCCTGGGGGTGCTGCTGGTTTGTGCGGCCGGGGTCTACTGGATCAGCAGCCTGGGCGCGCCCGCGTTCTGACACGGCCTGTAGCGCAGACCCGGGCAAGTCCCGGTGGGGGCTCCGAAAAATCCCGATACACTGGGTTGGACTTCACCGTGCCATGTCTGCTTCTTCTCCCTCCATCGAGTTCATCACCCCGGCCACGCCGGAACAGCTGGCGGCAACGCGCCTGATTTTCCAGGAGTACGCCGACCAGCTGGGCGTCGACCTCTGCTTCCAGAACTTCGAGGCCGAGTTGGCCGGTCTGCCGGGTGACTATGCGCCGCCGCAGGGCTGCCTGCTGCTGGCCCTGGTGGACGGCGAGATCGCCGGCTGCTGCGCGATGCGCCCGCTGGAGACGGTGGACTACCACAATGCCTGCGAGATGAAACGCCTGTATGTGCGCCCGGGCTTTCGCCGCTTCGGGCTGGGACGGCAACTCGTCGAAGCGGTGCTGGATGCCGCGCGCATCGCGGGTTACCACAGCCTCCTGCTCGACACCCTCAACGACATGGAGGCGGCAAGGGCGCTGTACGAAGATCTGGGCTTCAAGGACATCCCGCCCTACTACCACAACCCGATAGCGGGCGCTCACTACCTGAAGGTGGATTTGTAGTCAAATCAGGCTGTAGCCCTTATTCAACGGGCGCTAACAGCTACTTTTTTCATAGCGTCTGAGCGAAAGTTCTCGCCGTCGGCAGCCCACAAAAAAGCCGCAGGTCCTGCGATCTGCGGCTTGTCTGCGGAAACAGTCCGGCGAGCCCGGACGGGGGCTCAGCCCTTGGCTTGTGCCAGCAGGGTGCCAGCGTCGCTGACTTCAAACTTGCCGGGGCCTTCTACGTTCAGCGCGGCGACCTTGCCGTCCTTGACCAGCATCGAATAACGGTTGCTGCGCAGGCCCATGCCGCGTGCAGTCAGGTCCAGTGTCAGGCCGGTGGCCTTGGCGAAGTCGGCGCTGCCGTCGGCCAGCATGCGGACCTTGGCGCCGGTCTTCTGGTCGCGCGCCCAGGCACCCATCACAAAAGCATCATTGACACTCACGCACCAGATCTCGTCCACACCGGCGGCCTTGAGCTCGTCGAATGTCTCGACATAACCCGGCACATGTTTGGCAGAGCAGGTCGGCGTGTAAGCGCCCGGCAGGCCAAACAGCGCAATGGTTTTCCCGGCCGCCGCCTTGCTCACGTCGACGGGATTGGGGCCGATGCTGCAGCCATTGCCTTCGACTTCCGAAAATTCCATCAGCGTGGCTGCGGGAAGGGTGTCGCCTACTTTGATCATGGTGTCTCCTTGTTAATGAGGGGGAGTAAAAACGGTCAGCCACCATTTTCAACGATTCCGACTTATGCGTTCAGGGGCCGGCGAAAGCCCCGCCGCGCATCGCGGGCGACCTGAGGGCGGCTGACAGCGGAAAAAAAAAAGGCCCACATCGTGGGCCTTTTTTGATGACTTGCGGTCAAACCGGGGAGGTTCAGACCACAGCAGCTTTTTCCAGCAACTTGGTCACAACCCAGTTCTTGGTCTTGGAAATCGGGCGGCTTTCGGTGATCTCGATCAGGTCACCCGTCTTGTACTCGCCCTTTTCGTCATGGGCGTGGTACTTGCTCGACAGGGACACGATCTTGCCGTACAGCTCGTGCTTGACACGACGCTCGACCAGCACCGTCACCGTTTTCGCGCGCTTGTCGCTGACCACACGGCCAACCAGGGTGCGCTTGAGGGATTTTTTAGCTTCCGTCATTATTTCGCTCCTTGCTTGACGATGGTCTCGGCCAGGATGGTTTTGGCGCGAGCGATGTCACGGCGCGCAGAACGCAGCGTGGCGGTGTTGGTGAGTTGTTGCGTGGCTTTTTGCATGCGCAGACCAAAGTGGGCCTTTTGCAGCTCTTTGACTTCGGTTTGCAGGCCGGCAACGTCTTTTTTGCGCAGTTCAGTAGATTTGGTCATGGTCATTTCCCTTACTGGCCAATCATGCGGCTGACGAAGGTGGTGCGCAGCGGCAGCTTGGCAGATGCCAGGCGGAACGCTTCGCGGGCCAGCTCTTCAGGCACACCGACGATTTCAAAAACGATCTTGCCGGGCTGGATTTCAGCCACGTAGTACTCGGGATTGCCTTTACCGTTACCCATACGCACTTCAGCAGGCTTTTGGGAAATCGGCTTGTCCGGGAAGACACGGATCCAGATACGGCCGCCACGTTTGACGTGACGGGAAATCGCACGACGTGCGGCTTCGATTTGACGAGCAGTGAGGCGACCGCGGTCGGTACACTTCAGACCGAAATCACCGAATGCCACCGAGTTGCCTCGTGTGGCGATGCCGGTGTTACGGCCTTTTTGCTCTTTGCGGTATTTTCTGCGAGCGGGTTGCAGCATTTGTATTCTCCGTAGTTAGACCGATTACTCGGTCTTGGCACCGTCAGCTGCTGCAGCTGGCGCGGCTTTGCGGACGCGCTTAACGGTGGTTTTCGGGGCGTCGCTACCAGGGGTAGCTTCAGCCGGTTTGTCGCTGCCATCCGCAGGGGCCGTGTTCACACCACCGACGGGGCCGCGCGCTGGGCGTGCGGCTCCACGGGGTGCGGACGGACGGTCCGTGCGATCGCCAGGACGTGCATCGCGACGCGGGCCGCGAGGCTTGCGTTCTTCATCCGAAGGTGCGGCATCCAGACGGGCGCCCGGCGAATCGCCGCGGCCCAGGGTGTCGCCCTTGTAGACCCAGACCTTGACGCCGATCACACCATAGGTGGTCTTGGCTTCAGAGGTGCCGTAATCGATGTCGGCGCGCAGGGTGTGAAGGGGCACGCGACCTTCGCGGTACCACTCGCAACGAGCGATTTCAATGCCGTTCAAGCGGCCGGACGACATGATCTTGATGCCCAGGGCACCCAGACGCATGGCGTTTTGCATGGCGCGCTTCATCGCACGGCGGAACATGATGCGTTTTTCAAGCTGCTGGGTGATGCTGTCTGCGATCAGCTTGGCATCAATTTCAGGCTTGCGAACTTCTTCGATGTTCACGGCGACCGGCACGCCCAGCTGGCGGCTCAGTTCTTTCTTGAGGTTCTCGATGTCCTCGCCTTTTTTGCCGATCACAACGCCCGGACGTGCCGAGTAAATCGTGATGCGGGCGTTCTTGGCGGGGCGCTCGATGAGAACGCGCGACACCGCGGCGTTCTTCAGCTTGGCTTTCAGGTACTCGCGAACCTTGATGTCTTCGGCCAGCATGCCGGCGAAGTCCTTGTTGCTCGCGTACCAGCGGCTGGACCAGTTACGGCTGATGGCAAGGCGGAACCCGGTTGGGTTGATTTTTTGTCCCATATCCTGTCTGCCTTCTTAATTGCCAACCACAACGTACACATGGCACGTGGGCTTGCTGATACGGTTGCCGCGGCCCTTGGCGCGCGCCGAGAAACGCTTGAGCGTGGTGCCTTGTTCGACGTAGATGGTTTTCACCTTCAGTTCGTCGATGTCGGCGCCATCGTTGTGTTCAGCGTTGGCGATAGCCGACTCCACCACCTTCTTGATGATTCCGGCAGCTTTTTTCTGCGTGAAGGTCAAGATGTTGAGCGCCTGATCCACTTTTTTGCCGCGGATCAGGTCAGCGACCAGACGGCCCTTGTCGACCGACAGACGAACGCCCCGGAGGGTTGCACGTGTTTCCATGGTCTTTCCTTACTTTCTCACAACTTTTTTGTCAGCCGGATGACCTTTGAAAGTCCGGGTGAGTGCGAACTCGCCCAGCTTGTGGCCAACCATTTGATCGGTGATGTAGACAGGGACGTGCTGCTTGCCGTTGTGCACGGCGATGGTCAGGCCGATGAACTCGGGCAGGATCATGGAGCGGCGCGACCAGGTCTTGATCGGCTTTTTGTCTTTGTTGGTAACGGCTTTATCAGCCTTGGCTACCAGGTGCTGGTCGACAAAGGGACCTTTTTTGAGTGAACGTGTCATTTCCTGGCCTTACTTCTTGCGACGCGAAACAATCATCACTTGCGTGCGCTTGTTGTTGCGGGTGCGGTAGCCTTTGGTCAGGTTACCCCATGGATCGACAGGATGG
>NZ_NCJH01000023.1 GCF_002278925.1 Polaromonas sp. 39-63-25 | reverse complement strand
AACATTTCCGGGCATGGCGGGCTTTTTGATCCCCGTCTGTCCAGCCTCGGTGAGTCGTTTATTGGTTGCGGCTCATCGATGTATGAACTTTACTGTTGCCGATAACAAAGAAAAATAGCATTCAATAAAATTTAATATTGCCATATTGGAAACAATAAGGACTTGAATTGACCTTGCCATGCACATAAGCGCTTCAGTCTGGGCAGAATTTGACGCCCCAAATTTCATGCGGCATGATGGCATGAACGTTTAAAGGGATGCGCCATGCTCAAGGAAGTCGGCGCCAGCGGCCAGATCTCGCTGGGTAAAAAATACGCGGGCCGGTTGTTTGACGTGGTGTTTTACCCCGACGGCCGGGTGGAACTGGTGCCCATGAAGGCTGTGCCTGCCGTGCAGGACCCCACGGACGCCTCTGCACCTGCCGGCGTGCAGGAAGAAGCCGGCAGCTACCGCGTTGGCGACGGCTGGCTCACGCCTGAGCGTCTGGCGGCGCGCAAGGCGGCGCAGGAGCGTAGCCCCGAGGAAATCGAGCGATTGGCCGTGCAGTGGGAGGCCGAGAACAAGGACACGATTGCTGCCTACAACCGCCGCATCGAGCGGGAAGGCAGCATGGGCTGGCGCATTTACGAATGGCGCAAAAAGCAGGCGGCCTTCAAAGCCCCGGGCGCGGAGCCCGGCTGATGGCGCAATTCGACGTTTACCCTCATCCCGTGGAAGAGTGGCGAGATCAGTCGCCCTATGTGGTCGATATTCAAAGTGACCTCGTGCGCGGCGTGCGCAACCGCTTGACCATTCCCCTGACGCACGTTTGGGTGGAGTCGCCCACCGAACGCCTGGCCCCCGTGGTCCAGGTCGAAGGCGTGGCGCTGTTTCTGGACACCTTGGGCTTGCTCGCGTTTCCATCCGCTGATCTGCGGGGCGAGGTCACCAGCTTGCGCAGCGAAGCCCCACGCATCTGGTCGGCCCTTGACTGCGCCCTGCACGGCTACTGAGAAAACCATGACCGTTCCCTTTAGCGCCAAATGGGGCCCCGGTGGCCCGGCCTGTCACTTCAACGAAGAGCAGGGCGCGCAAAGTTACTTCACTGATCTGTGCGAGTTGCTGGTCGTGCCCAAACCCGGCAGCGAGGTTGGTTAGCTGGTCGAGAAAAATGCCGTTATCGGCAGGCGCAAGAAAAAAGTGCCTCCAGCCCCTGTGGCTGCTGCGCCAGTAGCTATGAATTCAGTAGCGGTTTGATGGCGCTGCGCAGCGGGGCTCAGCCGCCCTTCGTGCCCACCGGCGACTTGGCCATGCCCTGCATGAACACTTCGAGTTCGTCGATCGGCAGCGGCTTGCAGAACAGGTAGCCCTGGAAGCAGTGGCAGCCGTGGCGGGCCAGGAAGTCGCGCTGGGCTTCGGTCTCCACTCCCTCGGCCATCACGCCCAGCCCCAGGCTTTGCGCCAGGCCGATGATGGTGCGCGCGATCGCCGCGTCGTTGGGGTCGGTCAGCACGTCCTTCACAAACGCGCGGTCGATCTTGAGCTGATCCAGCGGCAGGTGTTTCAGGTAAGACAGCGCCGAGTAGCCGATGCCGAAGTCGTCGATGGACAGCGTCACGCCGGCGTCCTTGAGGATGCCCATCTTGGCAATCGTCACGTCCATGTCGTTGGCCAGCAGGCTTTCGGTCAGCTCCAGCTTGAGCCGGTGCGCGCTGATGCCGGCGCTGGCGATGGCCGCCATGACCTGCTCGACAAACTCGGGGTGGCGAAACTGGCGCACGCTGACGTTGACCGCGATGCTGAAGCTGTCGGTTTCCGGACAGGCGGCCCAGCGCGCCAGCTGGGCGCAGGCGGTTTCCAGTACCCACTTGCCCAGCGGCAGGATCAGCCCGCTTTCCTCGGCCTGGGGAATGAAACCATCGGGAAACACCAGGCCGCGCTGCGGGTGCTGCCAGCGGACCAGGGCCTCGACGCCCACCATGAAACCCTTGGGACCGACCTGCGGCTGGTAGTGCAGCACGAATTCCTCGTTGCGCAGGCCCTGGCGCAGCTCGTAGGTCAGCGCCGCGTTGGCCGTCGCCACCGCCTGCATGCCGGGGTCGAAAAAACAGATGGTGTTGCGCCCCGCGCCCTTGGCCTGGTACATCGCCAGGTCGGCCTGCTTGAGCAGGTCGCCCACGTTTTTTTCGTGCTGCGTGATCAGGGTGATGCCGATGCTGCAGGTCCCGTCATAGTCGTGGCCGGACAGGTCGCAGGGCTCGCACAGGGTGGCCAGAATTTTGTATGCCACGACTTTTGCCTTCTGGCGGGCCAGCGTCGGGTCGTCACCCAGGTCTTCGAGCAGGACCACAAATTCATCGCCGCCCAGGCGGGCCACGGTGTCGCGCAGCCGCACGCAGCTGTTCAGTCGCGCCGCCACCTTTTGCAGCAGCAGGTCGCCGGTGGCATGGCCCCGGGTGTCGTTGAGCATCTTGAAGTTGTCAAGGTCAATGAACATCAGCGCGCCGGTTTTGTCGGGGTTGTCCGTGTGGGTCAGTGCAGTGCGCAGGCTTTCCATCAGCAGCTGGCGGTTGGGCAGCTGGGTCAGCGTGTCGTAAAACGCCAGGTGCTCGATTTCTTCCTCGGCGGCCTTGCGCTGGGTGATGTCGCGAGCCACCGCCACCCAGTGCGTCAGCCCCCGGCTGAAATAGTCCACCGGCACGATGTCGAGTTCCAGCCAGAACTGCTCGCCGTTTTTTTTGTAGTTGATGAGTTCCGCGCGCACCGGCTGGGCCCGCTGCAGCGCCTGCCGGATGCGGTCCAGCTCGACGCGCTGCGTGCGCTGCCCCTGCAGAATGCGCGGCGTCTGTCCCAGCACTTCGTTGGGGCTGTAGCCGGTCTGCCGCTCGAAGGCATCGTTCACAAACACGATGCGCGGGCCGGGCGCGTCCACCGGGCCGGCTTCGGTGATCATCACGACGTCGTTCAGGTGCGATATGCAGGTTTGCAGCAGCAGCAACTGCTCCTGCGACTGGCGCTTGTCGCTGACATCGCGCAGGTACATGGCCACGCCCTCTTCAAAAGGGTAGGCGCGCAGCTCCAGCCAGCGTTCGGGAATGGCACAGAAAACCTCGAACTCGCGGCTGGCGCCGCCGCCAAGCATGGCCAGGATCTCCTGGCGCACCGGGCCTGTGCCGTTGCCGTCCAGCACGTCCCAGAGCGTGCGACCCAGCAGCGCCCTGACCGGAGCACGCAGCAGGCGTTCGCTCTCGCGGTTGACGTAAGTCAGCCGGCCCTCGCGGTCCAGCGTGGCGAAAGCGTCGGTGATGCTCGCCAGCGTGGTCGCCAGCCGCATGGTCAGGCTTTCGCTTTCCTGCTCGGCACGTTTTCGGGTCGTGAGGTCTTTCAGAACGCCGATCAATTGCACGATGGCGCCCGATGCATCGCGCAGGGCCTCGCCCAGCGAACGCATCCACAGCCGCTGGCCGCGCGCGGTGATGACCTGCACCTCTTCGTCAAACGCCGTGCCGTCTGCGAGGCAGCGCTCCAGGGCCGCGGTCATGCAGGCGCGCGACTCGGGCGCATACATATCCAGGGCGTTGGCCCATGACGGTGCCTGCTCCGATGTCATTTCCAGCATGGCAGCCAGGTGCGCCGTCCATGTCAGCTGGTGCGACGGCAGCGCCAGCATCCACGCGCCCGCACCGGTGGCCCGCATCGGCGGGACGGCGTCCGGGGCGGCGTCCGGCGCGGGGCGGGGGGGCAGGTTCTGGGGCGGGGGAAGGGGGCGTGTGACCGGCATGCTGACCACGCTAACAGACGCAGTGTCGGCCCGGGCTTCGCAAAGTGCCCGTCAGGGTGTCGGACGCTGGCTGCGTTCCTGTTGCAGCGCGGCGTGCAGACGGTCCAGCGAGCTGACGCAATCAAGCACGACGGCCTGCACCAGGCTGGCCGACAGCGCAGCCGAATGGGGGGGCACCTCGGGCATGTCTCCCAGCCGCTCACCCACAATGCGCCGCAGCGTGGTTTTTACCGCCTCGAACAGGACATCCCAGTCCTCGACCTCAATGGCCAGGTGCGCGTCATACGGTGCATGGGGGGCGGCTGCCTCAGGGGGGATTCCGAGCCCGTTCTGGCCCGACACCTGGGCTGGTGGTGGGGAGTCCATGTCGGGCTGCATGCCAGCGGTCTGCCTTGGCGTACGCGGAGGAAAGGAGGACGAGGTCAATTTTTTAGCCTCTCGATGTCATGTGCCCTGTGTGCCAAGGGGCGGTTGCCGTGATTGCATGTGAGGCTGCAGCTACAAGTAGTTTGTGGTCCGATACTGCTTGTTGTAAATGATTCTTTTGCTATCGTCGGTGCGCTACCGTACGGACGCGCCGGTTGCAACCGTTCGCCCCTTCGACCGGCTCAGGGCGAACGGGCAAGCGAATAGCGGGCGGCTAGCCGAGCAAGTCGGCGTAGGTCCGGCGGTCGGCGGCGTAACAACAGCAGGTCGCGGCTTCCAGCCCTTGGCGGTCCAGCACGGTGAGTTTGCCGCGGTGGTACTCGATCAGGCCTTCCTTTTGCAGGGCGCTGGCGGCGGCCGTGATGCCGACGCGGCGCATGCCCAGCATGTAGGCGAGGAACTCGTGCGTGACTTGAAAGCTGTCGGAGTGGGCGCGGTCCTGGCTCATCAGCAGCCAGCGCGCCAGGCGCTGGCCGGTCAGGTGAAAACGCAGGCAACCGGCAGACGCGGCGTGCTGCGCCATCAGCACGTACAGGTAGCGGTTGAGGCCGCGCTGCAGCGCCGGGCTGCGCGCCAGCTCGCGCTTGAACGCGGCCGTGCGGATGCGCCAGGCGCCACCGGCGCCCTGCACCAGCGCGCGCCAGGGCGCTGTGGCGACACCCAGCGCCAGCTGCGCACCCAGCATGCCTTCGCGGCCTATCATGCCCACCTCCACGCCCGGACTGCCGTCGACCGGCGTGACCAGCGAGATAAAGCCCTGGACGGGAAAGTACACGTGGCGCACCGGCTGGTCGGGCTCGCACAGGACTTCGGACAGCGCCAGTTCGACGGGTTCGCAAGCAGCCAGCAGGCGGATGCGGTCCTGACGGGGAAGGCGTTCAATGAGGTGGTTTTCGACTGCGGGCAAGCGGCTCTCCGGTGGGTTGCGGCCCCGTCACGGGGGCAATTACAAGGCCGCGCCACTGTCAGATCCAGTTCCAGTCGGTGGCCCAGTATGCGCTAGATAATCTATCTGTCTTTGAATCAGGGGCAATGCGAGCCGACGGGACAGGGGTCAGATCGCCAGCTTGTCGGGGAGCAGACGGTCGTATTCCTTCTTGACCACGGCATAACACTCGCAGGTGCGGTTTTCCAGGCCGGGCCGGTCCAGCACCGTGATGCGGCCGCGCGAATAACGGATCAGGCCGAGGTTTTGCAGCTTGAGTGCACTCTCGGTTACGCCTTCGCGGCGCACGCCGAGCATGTTGGCAATCAGCTCCTGCGTCATCACCAGCTCATTGCCCTGCAGCCGGTCCAGGCTCAGCAGCAGCCAACGGCACAGCTGCTGGTCCAGCGAGTGGTGGCGGTTGCACACCGCCGTTTGCGCCATCTGCGTGATCAGCGCCTGGGTATAGCGCAGCAGCAGGTGCAACACGGGCGCACGCTTGAATTCTTCCTTGATGACGTGCGCCGGGAGCCGGAAGCCCTGGCCGGCGCTTTGCACCACGCCCCGGCTGGGCGTCGATTCGCCGCCCATGAACAGCGAAATGCCGACCACGCCTTCGTGGCCGACCACGGCGATTTCGGCCGAGGCGCCGTTTTCCATCACATACAGCAGGGAGACGATGGAGGTGGTCGGGAAGTACACATGGCTCAGGGTGCTGCCCGATTCATAAACCACCTGGCCCAGCGGCATGTCGACCCACTCGAGTTGCGGCAACCAGCGCTGAAACTCGGCGTCAGGCAAGGCTGCAAGCAACTCGTTTTTTCGGGGATCGGGGGAAACGGCCATCAACAAAGCTCCGAAGCGGTATCTGGCTTCGAGGGGCGCCTCTGGCAGAGGTTTCGAGTCAGTCTGCCATATTAGGCCGTTCCGGATGCTTTGTATGTACGCTAGCGCACAAACCGACAGGCGGCCTGTTGGGCGGAGCGAACGCAGGTTTCCTCAGGTGGGCGTGGCCTGATCGTGCTGCGCGACGGCTTCACGCTGCGCCTCCTGCACATCCTCCGTGTGGGCCTGGGCCGTTTGTTCGGCGCAGTAAGCCAACAGCGCGTCAAGCTCGGTGGTCTTGTCAAACACCGCGTCGGCGCCAAGTTCGGCCGCACGCCGGCGGATTTCAGGTGTGGCGTAGTTGGTCAGCACCACCACCTTCTGGTAGGGCTCGCGGTTGCGGCACCCCGCCAGCACGCCCAGCCCGCTGCCTTCCTTGAGGAAAAGATCCACGATGGCCAGGTGCCAGGTGCCGTCATGCAGCGTCAGCCAGTGGCTGGCTTCGGCCTGGGTGACCGCGTGCGCCACGACCTTCACATGGGCGATCTCCTCCAGGGTGTCAATCAGGTTGTCCCGAATGATCTTGTTGTCTTCGGCGAGGTAGGTGATGAGTGCCATGGTGGTTGTCCTGTGAGGAGTTGAACTGCTTGCCGGGCGGCGGAATGAAGCGGCTTCTTCCATGAGGCGCCGGGAAATTAAAAAAAAAGCCGTCCGTCGGCGCGCGGGGTTGTAGGACGGTGCAGCCAGCGTGCGCTGGCCGCCTCGGTGGCCCGCTGCCGGGTGGCAAAAGCGGGGGTGTTTGGCTGTGCCTGTGTGCGCCAGCGCACAGAAGGACCGGCGCAGCGTCCTACAGCCAGGGACGGCATTCCCTCAGGTGCCCGGCGCTTCGGGTTTTTTATATTGACTGAGAACTTAAGTTAACACCCATTCCAGAGGGAAAAAGAACTCAGGACTCCAATACCTATGCACAACGAATTCGATCAGCTAAAGAACTTCCCTGACATCAGCGCACTGCGACCGGCACTTCACTCGCTGTGTTCGCGTTATGGCTCCGTCGCCCGGCTGGACATCCTCGCCGCCAGTCAGGCCGGCAAGCGACAAGCCCTGTGCTTTTTGCGCATGGACTCGGCCGCGCAGGAGCAGCAACTCATGCGCGAACTCGGCGTGGGGCGTTTCGGCGGCGACCTGGTCGTGATTGTTGACTTGTTGACTCCCGCCGCCATGACGGGCCACGGCGCTCACATTCAACTGGCCTGACCCGGGGCGGTGAACCGCCCGCGCACTCCGGCTTGACTCATGCCTTCGGCCCCCTGCACCTTCACCTGCGTGTGCGAGGTCGCCGTCGGTTCTCCTCCTTTTTCAGGAAAACATCCATGCAAAACATTCTCATCGTCTCGGGCACGCGCCCTGAAATCATCAAGCTGGCGCCGGTTTACCACGCGCTGCGTGCGACCGACTGGGCGCGTGTGCAATGGCTGCACACGGGACAGCATGGCGACATGGCGAGCCAGATCTTCGAATGTTTCGATGTGACGCCCGACATCTCGCTGGAGCGCGGCGGCAGCAGCCTGCTGGATTTCAGCATGGGGTGCCGGCAGCAGCTCGACGCGGTAATGACCGCGCAGGACTGGTCGCTTGTCATCGTGCAGGGTGACACCGAAAGTGCCTTCCAGGGCGCGCTGGCCGCCTTCTACAACCGCGTACCGCTGGCCCATGTGGAAGCCGGTCTGCGCACCTACAACCTGGCCCGGCCGTTTCCCGAGGAGGGCCTGCGGCAGATGATCAGCCGCCTGACGCGGTTTCACTTTGCGCCCACGCAGCGCGCCATGGTGGCCCTGCAGACCGAAGGCATTGCCGACGAGTTCATTCATCTCACGGGCAATACCGTGATTGATGCCCAGCAATGGACCTGCGCCCACCGCGGCGTCAAGCGCACGAGCGCGGGCCGCGGCCATTTGCTGGTGACCGTACACCGGCGTGAAAACTGGGGTAACGACGTGGAGGAAATCTGCCGCGCCATTGCGGACATTGCTCGCCAGCAGCCGGACCTGAAGGTGCTGTTTCCGGTTCACCTCAATCCCGTGATCCAGGGTCCTGTCAACGCACTGCTGGGCGACATCGCCAACGTGACATTGACGGCGCCGCTGGACTACACCGGCATGCAGCAGGCGCTGGCCGATGCGTGGATGGTGCTGACCGATTCCGGCGGCCTGCAGGAAGAAGCCCCGACCTTTGGCGTGCCGGTGCTGGTGCTGCGCGACGAGACCGAACGGCCCGAGGCGATTGAAGCGGGCTGCGCCCTGCTGATCGGCGCGACTCGCAGCGCGATCGTCGCCGAAGTCACCCGGCTTTCGCAGGATGCCCAGGCCTACACACGGATGGCGCAGGCCGGCAATCCCTTCGGCGACGGCACGGCCTCCGCGCAGATCGTGGCTGTGCTCGAGCGCAGCCTGGTGCATGCGCCCGCGGCCATCCCCGCGCTGGCCTGACCGATCCCCTTCTTACTGGAGTCACGCCCATGCTGCCTTCCTCTTGTTCATTTTCCTCTTGCGGCCTTTCAGCCGAAGGGCTCGTTCACGCCACCCGGCGGCCGGGCCGGCCCCGTGTCGCGCTCGCCCTCGCGGTCACTTCCTTCATGGGGGCCGGGCCGGCCCTGGCGCAAGCCCAGGCGACCGGTGCGCTGATTCCCTCGTTCAAGGACTACCCGGTGGCCGCCGTCATGGCCTCGCTGCTTTTCCTGATCGTGGTGGCAATGATGATTTACGGCGTGCGCCACTTCATGTTCACGATGAACCGGCTGACCGGTGTGCAGCGCCACCCCTACATCGACATTGCCGTGGCGCGCTGGCCCATGATCACCGTCTTCATTGCGGCCCACAACGAGGAAAAAGTCATCGCTGGCTGTATCGAGGCGCTTCTCAATACCGACTATCCGGCAGACCGGCTCAAGATCATTCCCGTCAATGACCGGTCGAAGGACGGCACGGGCGAGATCATCGACAGTTATGTGGCGCGTTTCCCCTCGCGCATTTCGCCGTTTCACCGCAGCACCGGCAAGGCCGGCAAGTCGGCCGCCCTGAAGGACGCCCTGCACTTTGCCGAAGGCGACATCGCCATTATTTTTGACGCCGACTACGTGCCCGGCCGCGGCCTGCTCAAGCAGCTGGTGGCGCCGTTTTTCGACCCGGAGATCGGCGCTGTGATGGGACGTGTGGTGCCCGTCAACAGCGGCGCCAACCTGCTGACCCGCATGCTGGACCTGGAGCGATCCGGCGGCTACCAGGTGGATCAGCAGGCGCGCATGAACCTGAACCTGCTGCCCCAGTACGGCGGCACGGTCGGTGGCGTGCGCCTGTCGGCAGTCGAGGCGGTGGGTGGCTGGCACGACGATACGCTGGCCGAAGACACTGACATCACGTTCCGGCTCATGCTCAACGGCTGGAAGACGGTGTACACCAACCGCTCGGAATGTTATGAAGAAGTGCCCGAAGAGTGGAGCGTGCGCATCAAGCAGGTCACGCGCTGGGCCAAGGGCCACAACCAGGTCATGACGCGGTATTGGTGGAAGTTCGCCACCAGCGCCTACCTGACACCGGGCCAGCGTTTTGACGGCCTGTTGCTGCTGTTTGTGTTTGTCATCCCGCTGGTCATGCTGCTCGGCTGGTGCCTGGCGCTGGGACTGTATTTCCTCAATGCGGGTTCCCTGCTGTCGTCACTGATTCCCATTTTTGCACTGATGATTTATGGAACGCTGGGCAACTTCGCCGCATTTTTTGAAATTGTGGTCGCGGTGCTGATTGACGGCAACCGGCGGCGGCTGAGGCTGCTGCCTTTCAACATGCTGGGCTTTCTGGTCAGCCTGTTTGCCATTTCTGGCGCTGTCTGGAGCCTGCTGCTCGACAGGATTTTCAAACGCGAGATGGTCTGGGACAAGACCATCCGCTACCGCACCAAGGCTGCTGAATAATGACTGAAAACTACACCACCTATGCCACCTTCGCGCTGGTCTGCCTGCTGCTGCTGACGCTGCCGTTTGTGCCGGCATTCCGGGAATGGCTGCGTCCCACCGACTTTGCATCCTTGCCGATTTCGGCGAACTACACCACCGACATTGATCACTTTGCCCGGCGACTGCATGCCGATGTGTCGGCCAGGCTCGGGCTGGGCGAGCCCACCGGGTATGAGAACTTCGAATTTGTCGGCGATCCGGCGTCGGCGGCCGGCACGGACCTGGACTGGCGCAAGGCAGACAAGCGGCTGATCGCGCGCAGCAGCATAACCAGCCCCTTGCCCATTCGCAGTGCACAGCCGGTTTATGTGCAGGGAAGCTTGCAGGCTGGCGCCGAATCGGCCTTTCCGGCGCTGTATGCCACCGGTGACATTGACCTGGGTGAACACAGCACCGTCGATGACTGGGCCCATGCCGACGGCGTGCTGCGCATGGGGCCGCGCAGTGTGGCCCTCAGACGGGTGTCCGCGGGCAGTGCCATCGAGCTCGGCAACGAGACCTGGTTTGAGCGTCTGCATGCACCTGCCCTGCGTTTTGGCTCGCGCGTCAGCGATGTGCTGCCGCCTGCCGGCGCCGAGCAGGCGCCGGCCAGTTACGCCGACCTGCCGGGCGCCGTCCAGCAAACGCCCCTGCTTTTCCTGATCCGGGGGGATTGCGCGCTGCCGCCTGCCAGCATTTACCGCGGATCGCTGGTCGTGACCGGTTTTCTGACCATTGGGGCGGCGACCACCCTCATCGGCGACATCAAGGCGCGCGAAGGAGTGAGCATCGGCCACCGCGCCAGCGTGCAGGGCGCCGTGACCTGCGAAAAGCGCGTGTACGTTTACAAGAATGCCCGGGCCTGGGGGCCGGTGGTGTCCGAAAGCGACATCCTGATCGGGGCCAACGCGCTGGTGGGCCTGCCGGACGCGCCCACCACCGTCACAGCCTGCAACATCATCGTGGAAGACGGTGTGGTCGTGCACGGCACCGTGTGGGCGCGCGAGATCGGCATGGTGAAACAGGCATGAAGCTCAAACAACTGTTGACGATTTGTGCGATGGGCGCCCTGCTGCTGACCCAGGCGGGATGTGCCGGTGCGGCAGCACCTCTGGAGCTGGGGGGCTACACGGACGACAGCGGCGCCATCACCGTCCTGCACGGTGGTGATTCGGCGGACCCCTATTTCGCGATGCAGGCCTTGTTGCTGGCGCACGAAAACGGCATGGACATCTCGGCGCCGGCAGAAAAGTTTGCCCACTGGCTGGTGCCGCGGCAAAAGCCGGACGGCACCTTTGACCGGTTCTGCCGGGGTGCGGATAAAAAATGGGTGTCCTGCAAGACGGCCGACGCTGACGACTCCTTGCTGGCGATCTGGATGAAGCTGCTGGAAACCATGCCGGCCAAGCTGGCCAGCAACCCGGTCTGGAGCAAGAGCCACCAGGCCAGCAAGGCCGCGCTTGAGAACCTGTACCAGCCGTCGCGCGGCATCTACATGGTCTCGCCGGTGGTGCTGCATGGCCTGTTCATGGACAACCTGGAAGTCTGGTCGCTCAAGGTGCACCTGAAGCAGCCGCAGCAAAGGGCTGCGTCCGACAAGCTGGCACGCGCCATTCATGACACTTTCTGGGACCCGGTCAACAAGCGGTTTCTGGTGTCCACCCAGCTGGAGCAACGCTCCCAGAAGCCGGCGTTTTACCCCGACCATGTGGCGCAGATCTTTCCACTGCTGTTCGATTTCCCGCTGGTGCCGGGCAACGCGCGCCAGCATTACCGCGACTGGATGGCGGCCCACCGCGCGGAGTGGCTGATCCAGGGCGAAGCCGACTACCCGTGGGGGCTGCTTGCGGTGCTTGCCATGCGCCAGAACGACAAGGCCACGGCCGCCTGCTGGCTGCGCCAGTCCACGCCGCTGCGCCACTCGTCGCGCTGGGCGGTAAGCGACGAAGCGTCCTACCAGATTCTGGTGAGCCGGGGTGTGACGCCTGCGGCGAAGGATGCGAACTGCAAATGAACGAAGGCGGGCGCGGCGATGTGCTGCCCGGCCCTGCGAGCACCCTGTCAGATTATTTTTTTGGAGTGAGTTTTGATGTTTAAACCTGTTTTTCTTGCGCTGCCGGTGATGCTGGCCGCTGCGATGCCGGCCACGGCCCAGACCGACGCCCCGGCGGGCGCCCCCGCACCCATGGATGCCACGGCGGCTCCGGCTTTGCCGGGGGGCAGCGAAGCGCTGCGCAGTCTGGAACTCAGCACGGGTGTGCAAAACCTCAGCAATGGCTTCGGCAACTGGCGCGACGTGACCCTGAAGGGCGTCTATGGCGTGGACAAACATGTCTTGCAGGGTGAGTTGTCTGCGCACAAGCGGTTTGGGGAAAACGGTACGTTCCTGAGCCTCGGTGATACCTATACCTTCAATGAAGACTGGTTTGGATCGGTGGCGCTGGGCGTCGGCGACGGTGCTTTCTATCTGCCGCGTTACCGTGTGGACGGAACGATTTCCCGAAAATTTCTTCCCGGCCGCAATCTGGTGGGTACGGTGGGGGCAGGGTATTACAACGCGCCCGATGGCCACACCGACCGCAGCCTGTCGCTGGGGGCAGCCTACTATTTTGAGGCGCCCTGGATTGTGGAGGGTGGCGTGCGGCTGAACCGCAGCAACCCGGGTTCGGTGGACACGCAGCAGCAATTTGTGGCGCTGACCTGGGGACGCCCCCAGCAGGACCTGGTGACCGCACGTTACGGATGGGGCAGCGAAGGGTATCTCGCCGTTGCCGCCAACCGGCAACTGGTCAACTTCGACAGCCGCGAGGCCAGCCTTACCTGGCGCCACTGGTTCAATGCGCGCACCGGCGTGCTGGTCGGCGCCAACCGCTACACCAACCCGCTGTACCGCCGCAGCGGTGTGAATGTTGGCGTTTTCCACGAATTTTGATCACGTCCCATGAGCTCCAGAACCAAATCCCTGTCTGAACCTGCGCGTGAGCAGGAGCGTCTTTTTAACGCCTCCTTTTCTGCTGCCCGGGAAGCCCGCGCCCAACGGGTTCTGGTGCGCCCGCACCGCTCCATCACACCGCTGAATGTCACGCCCTGGTTGCTGGCGCAGGCGCTTGTCCTGCCGCTGATCCTGTGCGCGCTGGTGTATTTCGGAAAACCGCTGCTGTTTGATTTCTGGCGCGATTGCATCCTGTTCTGGTCCACGGGGCTGGACATGCCTTTCACGCTGACCAACCAGCTCAACGATGCGGGGCAATACGCGATGCTGCTGTCGAGTGGGCCGGACGACAGGCCGCTGCCGAGCCGCACCGTCCTTCTGGTGACGGCGGTGGTAACGCTGCTGGGGTTGGCTTTGTCGGTACGCATGAAAAACGCGCAGCTGCCGCTCAAGTACCCCCTGCGCATCGTCGGCGTCATCCAGCTTGTCACGCTGGTCTATTTCTGGTTCTCGCCGGACGCTTTTCCCTATAGCATTGCACGCCACAGCGAGGAACTCATGACCATCGGCTACGTGGTCATGCTGGCCACGCCGGTGATGCTGGCGATGGGGTATTACATCCTGAACCAGAGCCTGACGATCAAGCTGTTCCACACCGCGTTGATCCTGGGCTTCTTTGCCGTCATGATTCCCCACCAGGTGCTGGCGCAGGCTTTCATCATGCAGCACCTGTCGGTGCTGTTCATGCCGGTGCTGTACATCTGCATGGGCGCCGTCTTTGATGCGCTGGTGTTTGTTGCCCTGTACTCCTGGGCGGTCAGCAGCGCGCCGCAAGACGCCACGGTCTGACCTGTGTCCTGACGTCCGCCGGAGCGGCTCAATACCGGACGCTGCAGACCTCCAGCGCATTGAGTCCGCGGTCAGTGATGAGGTAGCCGCCTTCGCCGTCATCTTCCAGAAAGCCATGTTTTTTCAGGGAGGCGACGGTTTTCAGGCCGTGGGCGCGGGTTTTGTGGGGTTGCGGCTGCTTGCGCTCGATGGGCGGCAAGCCGACGATCCTGAAGCCGTAGCGGGCATCTTCCAGACACTCGTACTGCTTGTAGGTCAGTATTTTCACCGGCAGGGCGCCGGTGGTGGTGCCGCTCCACTCGAACTCGGGCGGCGCGTAGCTGACCCGGTAGGTGCTGTCGTCCAGTGTGCTGCTCTGCGTCTCCGCCCGCCCCCCGGTTGCCGGCGGGCCGGAGTCCTGGCGTTTCATGACGCGGTACATCCCCCAGCCGAGCAGCCCCAGCACGATCACCGCCATGAGCAAGACAGCAAACTCCACGAACTCCCCTTTTTTAGCAAGTGGTGTAATTATCCGTACAAAGTGCCCGCCTGGGTGGACGGTGCTCAGCGATCCGGAATATCCAGCTCGAAGTGGGCATCACCCATGTAGCGTTCGGTGCCAAAAGCCGCTTGCGTGGCCGCCAGCTCGGCCGCTTCCCATTGCTCGGCCAGCAACTGTTCCGCCGGCGCCAGGTCCCAGGGGCGGGTCTGCTCTCCATGGATTTGCAGCAGCCGGAGGTAGGCGCGGTAGACGGGTGCCACCAGGCCGGCGTCGCCCAGCGAGGCCTCGAGTGCGGTCCGAAACCGCTGCGCCGCGCTGGCGCGTTCGGTGTCGGAGACATCCTCGCTGTGAAAAATCCTGACCGTGTAATGCATGGCACCAGTCTACAAGCTCACGCCCGGCAACCGGTACGCAGGGGCGTAGCGCACCCGGTCATTTCGTTACTCATCTTGCATTAGCAGTGGAGACTTTTTAAAACGCTCTCCTTACCATCGGTTCTTTTTCAAGGAAATCCAGATGGCACTGCAATCACCGTTCTTCGGCAAACGCGACAACGAACCTTCCGGTCTGCGTCATGGCAGCCCCAACCCCAATCCCTACGCGAACGGTCCTGCGGCAACCAATGTCTCGAACAGCGCGCCTGCTGCCGCTGCGGCCGCAACCAGCGCGCCGTCTGCCGCTGCCACCCGTGAGAGTGGCGGCAGCAAGCTGACGGTCGGCCCCAACATCAAGCTCAAGGGCGTCGAGATCACCGACTGCGACACCCTGGTGGTGGAGGGACTGGTGGAGGCCACGATGGACTCGCGCGTGATGCAGATTTCCGAGCATGGCGAGTTCAAGGGCTCGGCCGAGATCGACATCGCCGAAATCCATGGCGCGTTTGACGGCAACCTCACGGTGCGCCAGAAGCTCGTGATTTATGCGACCGGCAAGGT
The DNA here is from genome assembly GCF_002278925.1 of Polaromonas sp. 39-63-25. Lineage (GTDB taxonomy): Bacteria > Pseudomonadota > Gammaproteobacteria > Burkholderiales > Burkholderiaceae_C > Polaromonas. The sequence continues at coordinate 63,947 of NZ_NCJH01000023.1, read as the reverse complement.
CACCGGCAAGATCCGCTACGGCAAGCTGGTGATTGAAGAAGGCGGCCAGCTCGCGGGCGAGATCCTGTTCGGAGCCGTGGCCAATTCGAAAGCCGCACTCACCGGGAAGCCGGGCCTGCAGGTCGCCTGAGTTTTTCAAACACCCGCATGCTGTCACCGAGTTGACGACAGTGGCGCGCCGGGCGGGCGCAAAATGCGCCGATGTCCGCGGTTCACTCCCCCCTTCAGGCTCAGGTTGTTCAATGGCAGGTTGAGCCCGGCGCTGCCGTGCAGGCCGGCGACCTGCTGGTGATTCTCGAAGCCATGAAGATGGAGCACGAAGTGCGGGCGACTTTTGCCGGCCGTCTCGGCGAAGTGTTTTTTGCCGCGGGCGAGCTGGTGGAGTCGGGCGCGCTGCTCGCGCGCATCGAGCCCCTGGGGGCGACGGCGGCGCAGCCTGTCTCTGCACCCGCCGAAGTAACACCCCTCGCGGTCAGCGGCTTGCGCGCCGACCTGCAGCGCACGCTGGATCGCCATGTGCCCACGCAGGATGCCAGCCGCCCCGAAGCGGTGGCCCGGCGCCACGCCCTGGGCCTGCGCACCGCGCGCGAGAACATCACCGACCTGTGCGACGAGGACTCCTTCATGGAGTACGGCGCGCTGGCCGTCGCGGCGCAGCGCAGCCGCCGCAGCGAGGAAGACCTGGTCAGGAACACCCCGGCCGACGGCATGGTCACCGGCATCGGCAGCATCAACGGCGACCTGTTCGGCCCCGAGGCGAGCCGGGCTGTGGTGATGGCCTACGACGCCACCGTGCTGGCCGGCACGCAGGGCATGCGCAACCACCAGAAAACCGACCGCATGCTGGGGATCGCGCTGCAGAACAAGCTGCCGGTGGTGCTGTTTGCCGAAGGCGGTGGCGGCCGTCCCGGGGACACCGACATGCCCATCGTCGCCGGCCTGCATGTTGGCACCTTTGCGAGCTTTGCCCGTCTCAATGGCCGGGTATCGGTGATCGGCGTGGCGGCGGGCCGCTGTTTTGCCGGCAATGCGGCATTGCTGGGCTGCTGCGACGTGATCATTGCCACCCGGGACAGCAACATCGGCATGGGTGGCCCGGCGATGGTGGAGGGCGGCGGCCTCGGCGTGTTCAAACCGGAACAGATCGGGCCGGCCGGCGTGCAGCACGGCAACGGCGTGATCGACGTGCTGGTGGACGACGAAGTCCAGGCGGTGGCGGCGGCTCGGCACTACCTGTCTTTTTTTCAGGGTGCGGTCCAGGCGTTTACTGCGCCGAATGCCCTGGCCCTGCGCGAGGTGGTGCCCGAGAACCGTTTGCGCGTGTATGACACCCGCGCGGCGATCGACGGCATCGCCGACACGGGCAGTGTGCTGGCGCTGCGCGCCGGCTTCGGCCAGGGCATACACACCGCGCTGGCGCGTATCGAGGGGCGGCCCGTGGGCATTCTGGCCAACAACCCGCTGCACCTGGGCGGCGCCATCGACGCCGATGCGGCCGACAAGGCTGCGCGGTTCATGCAGCTGTGCAACGCGCATGGCCTGCCGCTGATCAGCCTGGTGGATACCCCGGGCTTCATGGTCGGCCCAGAGACCGAAGCGCAGGCGCAGGTGCGCCATGTGAGCCGGATGTTTATTGCCGCGGCGCATCTGCGCGTGCCGTTTTTCAGTGTGGTGCTGCGCAAGGGTTATGGCCTGGGCGCCATGGCCATGACGGCCGGCAGTTTTCATTCGCCGATGTTCAACGTCGCGTGGCCCACCGGGGAGTTTGGTGCCATGGGGCTGGAAGGTGCAGTGAAACTCGGCTACCGCAAGGAGCTGGAGGCACAGCCCGAAGGTCCGCAGCGCGAGGCCTTGTACGAGACCCTGGTGGCGCAGCAATATGACAAGGGCAGTGCGCTCAACATGGCGACCACGCTGGAAATCGATGCGGTGATCGACCCGGCGCAGACGCGCGACTGGCTGGTGTGCGGCCTGCAGTCGGCACCCATTCGGCCTGCGGATGGCGGACTCGCCATCGATACCTGGTGAATCCCTAAAAAATGCGGAACAGCAGCGGCAGCAGCAGAGATGCCAGCACCACCTGCAGCCCCAGCGCCAGGCCGGCGTAAGCCCCGGCATCGGCGTTGACTTGCAGCGCGCGCGCCGCGCCTATGCCGTGCGACGCGGTGCCGAGCGCAAAGCCGCGCGCCGTCCAGCCGGCGGCATCCAGCGGTATCCCGAAGGCATCAAACAGGTATTTGCCGCTCAACGCACCGACCAGGCCGGTGATGACCGCAAACACGGCCGCCAGCGCCGGGATGCCGCCAATCTTTTCGGCAATACCCATGGCCACCGGTGCGGTCACCGACTTGGGCGCCAGCGACAGCACCACGTCCAAGGGCAGCCCGACGGCCCAGCCCAGCGCCAGTGCCGAGCCGCTGGCGGCCATGCCACCGGCCAGGGCGGCCAGCAGCAGGCGGCCCCAGCGCAGCCGCAACTCGGCGCGGCGCTGCCACAGTGGCCAGGCCAGCGCGACCACGGCCGGGCCCAGCAGGAAGTGGATGAACTGCGCGCCCGCGAAATAGGTTGGGTAGGAAACCCCGGTGGCCAGCAGCACCGCCGCAATCACCACCACGGTCCAGAGTACCGGGTTGGCCCAGGGCGCCTGCTGCAGGCGTGCATAGATGGCCTGGGCCAGCACGTACACCACCAGCGTGGCCGTCAGGCCGAACAGCGGCGTGGCGGACAGGTAGACCCAGAGATCAACGAACTTCGGCATTTTTCCGCCACAGGACATGCAGGGTCAGCACCGTCACGGCCAGCCCGATCAGCGTCGACAGGACAATCACCAGCAACATGCGGCCGCCGTACTGGCTCACCAGGCTCAGGTGGGTCATGACACCGACACCCACCGGCACGAACAGCAACGACAGGTGCGCCAGCAGAAAGTCGGCGCAGGCCGCCACCGGCTCGCGCACCACCGGCCAGCGCAGCGCGACCAGCAGCAGCATCATGCCGATGACGGGGCCGGGAAAGGGCAAGGACAGGCCGCGCGAAAGCAGTTCGCCGATGGACTGCAGCAGCAGCAACCAGGCCAGGCCGCGCAAGCCCTGCACGGCTAAAACCTCGGGAGATCAGGGTGCGACATCTTGCCTCCGCGCACCAGCATTTTCCCGTACTCGGCGCAGCGCTGCAGCGTCGGGATCACCTTGCCGGGGTTGAGCAGGCCCTGCGGGTCAAACGCGCGCTTGACACCGAACATCTGCTCGTTCTCGCTGGCCGAGAACTGCACACACATCGAGTTGAGTTTTTCCACGCCCACACCGTGTTCGCCGGTCACCGTGCCGCCCATGGCCACGCTGGTCTCCAGGATGTCGGCGCCGAACAGCTCGCAGCGGTGCAACTGGTCGGCGTCGTTGGCGTCGAACAGAATCAGCGGGTGCAGGTTGCCGTCGCCGGCGTGGAACACATTGGCGCAGCGCAGGCCGTACTTGATTTCCATCTGCTGGATGGCCAGCAGGATGTCGGCCAGGCGTTTGCGCGGAATCGTCGAGTCCATGCACATGTAGTCGGGGCTGATGCGGCCACTGGCCGGAAAGGCGTTCTTGCGCCCGCTCCAGAAGCGCAGGCGTTCGGCCTCGTTCTGGCTGACCGCAATCGCCGTGGCGCCGTGGTTGCGCAACACGGCGCTCATGCGGCCGATTTCTTCCTCGACTTCTTCCGGCGTACCGTCGCTTTCGCACAGCAAAATCGCCTCGGCCGTCAGGTCGTAACCGGCGTGCACAAAGTCCTCGACCGCCGCGGTCATGGGTTTGTCCATCATCTCCAGCCCGGCTGGAATGATGCCGGCGGCGATTACGGCCGCCACCGCGTCGCCGGCCTTGCGCAGGTCGTCGAAGCTGGCCATGATGCAGCGCGCCAGCACCGGCCTGGGCACCAGCTTGACGGTGACTTCGGTGGTGACGGCCAGCATGCCTTCGCTGCCGATGACCACCGACAGCAGGTCGTAACCGGCGCAGTCCAGCGCGTCGCTGCCGAATTCCACCGCCTCGCCTTCAATCGTGAAGCCCCTGACCTTGAGCACGTTGTGCAGGGTCAGGCCGTACTTGAGGCAATGCACGCCGCCCGAGTTTTCAGCCACGTTGCCGCCTATGGTGCAGGCGATCTGGCTGGACGGATCGGGTGCGTAGTACAGGCCCAGCGGCGCGGCAGCTTCGCTGATGGCGAGGTTGCGCACACCGCCCTGGACCACGGCCGTGCGGCTGGCTGCGTCCATCTTCAGGATCCTGTTGAACTTGGCCAGCGACAGGGTCACGCCCAGCTTGTGCGGCATGGCGCCGCCGGACAGGCCGGTGCCGGCGCCGCGTGCCACCACGGGGACTTCCAGCGCATGGCAGGTTTTCAGCACCGCCTGCACCTGGTCATAAGTTTCGGGCAGGGCGACCACCAGCGGCCGCTCGCGGTAGGCGGTCAGGCCGTCGCACTCGTAAGGCGTGGTGTCTTCGCTGTTCCAGAGCAGCGCATGCGCCGGCAGCACGGCCTGCAGCGCGGCGACGACCTGGGCCTGGCGGTCGGAGCGTTCCAGCAGGTGCTGCTGCCGGGAGTCGAGAGGAGCGTTCATGGGCGGCCTTCAGGGTGAAACACGGCTTGGCGCCGGGATGAAAGCACTTTAATGCAAAGCGCGCGACTGTGGCGTGAAGAAAATGGCGATCTTTTGTGAAAGCCGGAGCGCTATGAATTGGATAGCGGCTTGCGCCCGCCCTTCAAGGGCTGGAGGCCTAAAATGCATTAAAAAATTGATCAGACGGTCAGGCGACCGATTTTTTCAGCCAGTCGGCAAAGGCGGCACACTCCCAGCGGTCCATCATGCCGGTGCGCCAGCACAGGTAGTGGGCATGCGGGCTGGGCACGTTGCGCTCGTACAGACGCACCAGCGAGCCGTGTTCCAGCCACGGTGCGCCCAGCTTCAGACGCACCAGCGCCACACCCATGCCGGCGGCAGCCGCGTCGCACATCAGGCCGATGTCGTTGAACTGCGAGCCATCGACCGGTTCGGCCCAGTCCAGGCCATGGGCGGCAAACCAGGTGCGCCAGGGCTCCAGCGGCGAGCGCAGCAAGGCCTCGCCGTCGAGGTCTTCCGCCGCGTCGAACGGTCCGTGCTCGCGCACGTAGGCGGGCGACGCCAGCGGCGTGACTTCGTCCTTCATGAGGCAGACGTGTTCGAGGTCGGCATACCGCCCGGTGCCGAAACGCACGATCAGGTCGGCGTCTTCCGCCACCACGTCCAGCAGCGGGATGGACACCTGCAGCGTCAGGTCGATCTCGGGGTAGGCGTCGGTGAACTGGCGCAGGCGCGGGATCAGGATGGATCGGGCAAAGGTCGGCGTGACGGCCAGGCGCAGCTTGCGTTTGCCGGGGTTGCCGCTCTGGCCGGCCGTGCCGGGGAATTTCTGCAGCGTTGCCAGACCCTCGCGCACGTGGGCCAGGTATTCGCTGCCTTCGGTGGTCAGCGAAAAGTCGGCCCGGCCAAACAGCTTGGTGCCGATGATCTGTTCGAGCTGCTTGACCCGGTGGCTCACCGCGCTGGGGGTGACGTTGAGCTCCTCCGCCGCCTGCGTGACGCTGCGCAGCCGCGCCAGCGTCTCAAAGGTCAGCAGGCACTGGATGGGCGGGATGCGGACGGCTGTCGCCATTTCTCAAACTGCAGTCATTTAAATATGACGGTTTTGTGACCGTTGAGCAGCACGCGGTGTTCGCTGTGCCAGAGCACGGCGCGCGCCAGCACCTGGCTTTCGGTGTCGCGCCCCATGGCGGTCAGGGCCTCTACCGTTTTGCTGTGGTCGGCCCGGGCCACGTCCTGCTCGATGATCGGGCCTTCGTCGAGGTCGGCCGTCACGTAGTGCGCGGTGGCGCCTATCAGCTTCACGCCGCGGGCGTGGGCCTGGTAGTAAGGCTTGGCGCCCTTGAAGCTGGGCAGAAACGAGTGGTGGATGTTGATCGCACGGCCGGCCAGCTTTTTGCACAGGTCGTTGCTCAGGATCTGCATGTAACGCGCCAGCACCACCAGTTCGGCGCCTTCGGCCTCGATGATGTCGTACTGTTTCTTTTCGGCCTTTTCCTTGGTCGCGGCCGTGACCGGAATGTGGTGGAAGGGTACGTTGTAGCTGGCAGCCAGCTGGTAAAAATCGCGGTGGTTGGAGACGATGGCGCGGATGTCCAGCGGCAGCAGCCCGGACTTCCAGCGAAACAGCAGGTCGTTCAGGCAATGCCCTTCCTTGCTGACCATGAGCACGGTGCGCATGGGCTCGGTGGTCTGGTGCAGGCCCCAGCGCATGTCGAACAGCACACCGAGCACGCCGACCTGTTCCCTGAGTTCTTCATAGGAGAGCTGGTCGCAGGCAAAACTGACGCGCATGAAAAAGAGGCCCGTGGCATCGGCCGCCGGGTCGTCGCGCTTGTCGTCGCTGAACTGCGCCGCTTCCAGGATGTTGCCGCCGCGTTCGAACAGAAAGCCGGAAACCGCATGAACAATGCCCGGGCGGTCGGGGCAGGACAGGGTGAGGATATAAGTAGGGCTCATGGGGGATGAATTGTCGCAGGTGGCCGGCCGCCAGGTGCTTGCCGGAAAGCACATTGTCGCCGGGAGTGCCAGAATGCATGACTTAGTACTGCAACCCGAAAATATCGAAACATGAAAGCGCGCCTTCGCACCCATGGCGGCGTTGCCATCCTTGCGAAGGCGTACAGCCTTCGCTGCCGCTGGCGCCTTGCCCTGGGCACGAAGCCATCACTTTCATTTTGTTTCGCTACTTCCGTGCTGCAGTACTAGCGCCAAAACCCGGCTGCCCATTTTTCTAGCAGGAGATTTCGCCATGGCCTATCAAGATTTCAATATGGACCACCAGTGGTTGCCGTTCACGCCGAACCGCAGCTTCAAGAAAGACCCGCGGGTTTTTGTGAAAGCCGACGGCATGTTTTTCACGACACACGACGGCAAGCAGGTGCTCGACGGCATCTCCAGCCTGTGGTGCGTGGGCGCCGGTCATAACCGCAAGCCGATCAACGAAGCCATCAAGAAGCAGCTCGACACGCTGGACTACGCGACCGCCTTCCAGGCCAGCAACGACCAGGCCTTCAAGGCCGCCGACCTGATTGCCGGCATGGCGCCGGGCGATCTGAACCAGGTGCTGTTCTGCAATTCCGGTTCGGAAGCGGCCGACACCTCGCTCAAGGTGGCGCTGGCCTACCACCGCGCACGCGGCGAGGGCCACCGCAATGTCTTCATCGGCCGCGAAAAGGGTTATCACGGCGTCGGTTTCGGCGGCATGAGCGTGGGCGGCATTCCGGCCAACCGCAAGGTATACGGCTCGGCCTTGCTGCCCCGGGTGGACCACATGCGCTTCATCCACGACCCGGTCAAACACGCCTACATCCATGGCGCCGAGCCGGTCTGGGAAGAAGACATCCTGCTGGAGCTGGAGCAGCGCATTTTGCCGCTGCACGACGCGAGCAACATCGCCGCGGTGATTGTCGAGCCGGTGGCCGGCAGCGCCGGCTGGTACCTGCCGCCCAAGGGCTACCTCAAGCGCCTGCGCGAGATCTGTGACAAACACGGCATCCTGCTGATTTTTGACGAAGTCATCACCGGCTTCGGCCGCATGGGCACGAATTTCGGCGCCGACTATTACGGCGTGGTGCCCGACATGCTGAACTTCGCCAAGTGCGTGACCAACGGCGTGATTCCATTGGGCGGCGTGATCTGCACCGACCGCATCTACAACACCATGATGGAAGCCAATGCCGACAGCCCGGCGCATGCGGTGGAGTTTTTCCACGGCTACACCTACTCGGGCCACCCGGTGGCCTGCGCCGCGGCCATTGCCACGCTGGGCCTGTTCAAGGAAGAAAAGCTGTTTGAACGCGCCGGACAGATGGGCACCGTGCTTGGCGACGCCATGCACAGCGGCTTCAAGGGTCTGCCCAATGTGGTCGGCATCCGCAGCCTGGGCCTGGCCGGTGCGGTGGAGCTGGCGTCCATCGCCGGTGCGCCGGGCAAACGCGCCTACGACATCTTCATGGATTGCTTCAAACACGGCGTGCTGGTGCGCCCGGCGGCCGACAACATCGTGATCTGCCCACCCTACATCGTGGAAAAAGAGCACATCGAGCGCATCGTCAGTGTGGTGGCGGACGCCATCAAAAAGAACGCCTGAGGGCGCGATAGGGGCCGGGGCTATTTCGCCCCGGGCTTCTCCTTCAAACTTGCGCAGTAGTCCTGCTCCGGCACGGCCGGGGTGGGCCACACGGCGTCAAACGCTGCCCTGTTTTCGGCCTCCTGGCGCGCATCCGGCGCGTTTGTTGCCGGACCGGCGCGTAGTTGCACAGCCTTGGCATGGAGGCCGGGCGGCAGATGCTGGGGCACACCCAGCGTGCGGTTGACGTGGCCGCTGCCGGCCAGCAACACCACTGTCTTTCCGGGCAGGGCCGCCTGCTGCAGCGTGCGCGCCATGCGGATGTCGCGCGCGATCTGGACGCGTGTCATCGGGGAGATGCGGTCCTCCGGCAACAAGCCGCAGTGGCCGATGCGTATCAGCTGCTGCTGGGCCTTGAGCGCGGGCCCGGGCAGGGGCTGGTCCAGTCGGCTGTCGGCCATGGCTTCTCGTACCTGCGCTGCCGGCAGGTTGGCGCCCAGCACCGGCACGCCGGCCTTGACGGCCGCCATCACCGCCGGGCCGTAGGCCGCCCAGGGCCAGCTCTTGTTGTTCCAGCCCAGGGCGGCCTGCACCTGCAGCTGGGTGCTGTTCGATTTCAGGGCCGCGGTGCTGGTGCCGGCTTCTGCCATCTCCAATGCCACGGCGGCCAGCCGGCCGCGCACCGCCAGGTACTCGATGACCTGCCGCTGAATGTCCTGGTGGTCGGATGCATCGTGCTGTTCGCCGAGCAGGATCACGTCGGCAGGCAGCAGGGCCTCGGTGCGTGCCGTGATGTCATTGGGCGCATGCGGAAACAGCCGGGGTTCTGGCACTCTGGCGCAGGCGGCCAGCAGCATGATCAGCAGCGGGACCAGGACGGCAAGGCCCCGGCGCGGTTTCGGGAAGGTGGGGATGGTGGTGTTCATGGTGTTGGTCAAGGCGATACTAGCCCCATCTGAAAACCGGCGGTTGCCTGCCGGCCCATGCCCCGCACCTCTTGCCTCTTGCTTTTTTTTTTTCGGGATGCGTCTCAAGCCCTTTCATGTTGTTTTCACCCTGTTGCTGGCGCTGGCTGGCGCATGGCTTTGTGTCTGGATCGGCACGCCCCTGCCGTGGATGATTGGCCCGCTGCTGGCCACGGCCTGCGCCTCGATCGCCGGCACGCCGACTGCCAGCTGGCGGCCGCTGAACAACACCGGCCAATGGGTGATCGGTACGGCGCTGGGCCTCTATTTCACGCCGCAGGTGACCGCGCTGGTGGGCAGCCTGTGGTGGGCCATCGCCCTGGCGATTGCCTGGGCGCTGGGGCTGGGCCTGGCCTTCGGCGGCTGGTTGCACCGTGTCAATGCACCGCGCATGCCCGGCGTGCCGGCGCCGGCGATGCGTGCCACCAGTTATTTCGCGGGTGCCATAGGCGGCGCTTCCGAGATGACCCTGCTGGCTGAACGTGCCCATGCGCGCACCGACCTGGTGGCGGCCTCGCACAGCCTGCGGCTGCTGCTGGTCACGGTGAGCATTCCTTTTGCGATGCAGTTCAGCGGCCTGCATGGCCTGGATCTGAACCCGCCGGTGCTGCGCGCGGTGAACGTGCCTGGCCTGGCCGCGCTGGCCTTGGCCACCGCCGCGGGTGCCTGGTTGATGCTGCGGCTGGGCCGGGCCAACCCGTGGTTCATGGGGCCGCTGCTGGTGACCATGGGCCTGACGATGGCCAGCCTGCATCTGTCGGGCATTCCGCCCTGGTTGACCAACACCGCGCAACTGTTGATTGCGGTGGGGCTGGGCGTGCGGTTTTCACCGACCTTTCTGCACGCGGCGCCGCGCTGGATGGCCTCGGTGGTGCTGGGAACCCTGGGCATGTTGGTGCTCTGCAGCGGCTTCGCCGCACTGCTGGCATGGGTCACCGGCCTGCCGCTGGCCACGCTGATTCTGGGGACCTCCCCGGGCGGCATCGCCGAAATGGCCATCACCGCCAAGGTGCTGCAGCTCGGTGTGCCGGTGGTCACGGCGTTTCAGGTGTGCCGGCTCGTGGCGGTGCTCATTCTGGTGGCGCCGCTGTACCGCTGGCTGTATCCGGCGGACTGAGTCCGCGTCTTCCATTCTGGAGCTTGCCGGAAGTTGCCGGCCATCCGCCGGGTGGCGACCAAGGCATGGGCACTCAGGCCGCTTCAGTGCAGTCCCACCGGCGTGTGCGCCAGTTCGGCATAACTTTCGAGCATGTCCTCGACTTCTTCCTGCGTCGGCGTGTTTTTCTGCCAGACGTTCAGGCGCTGCTGGAACAGTTCGGCCCAGGAGCCGTCCAGATAGACCTCCTTGCCGGAGCGTTTGTCGACAATTTCAAAGCCGTTGCGCACGAGCTGGGGCACGGCCGGGGCGGGCGCAGACTCCTCTGGGGCGTTGGCATGAATCTGCACCACCGCAAAGGATTCGGAGTCGTAGAGCATTTGCATGGTGTGGTTTCCTTCTTTTCTTGTATCTATATATCAACGGCTGGGCGGAGTTCAAGAGCCACAGGGTTAATCCCTGAAATGCCAAAAAAATCACATCGTGAAGGAAAGAGACGCGCTGGCGCCTGCGGATGTCAGGGTTTCTCGACCACGCGCAGTTGCTGGTCGACGAAGTCGCCGTTCTGCTGGGTGATGCGGCTGCGCACCGGCAGGTAGTCCATGGAGGGCGCGAACCAGATTTCGACGGTCTGGTCGTAGTCGCGCTGCGGCTTGCGCGTGAGCTTGAGCGTGGCAGCCTCGCCGGCGGGCAACTGGAGGGTTTCCTCGGACTCGACCGTGAACGTCCAGGTGTCGGCGTCGCGCGGGCCGGCGGTGTAAAGCGACACGCTGCTGCCGACCGGGTAGCTGGCCGGGGCGCCGGCGAGCAGGCTGCCCAGTTGCAGGAAAACACTGAGGCGGTCCTGCGCGCCGCGCAGCCAAGGGGCGTCAGGCGTGTTGGCACTGAAGCTGATCTTGCCCTTGTCTTCCTCGAAGTGCGCCGCGCGTTCGCTGCGCGACTTGTCCAGAAAACGCGTTGGCGCCAGGCCGTCGGCGGTGATGCGGCCGCTGCTGGTCATGCTGCGCGATCCCAGGAACAGGGCGCTGACCACCATCTTGGCGTCATAGGTCTGGCCGTCCTGCAGCCAGTCGAGCTGGGCAAAGGCGCTGTAGTTCATGTTTTTTGATCGCCCCGTCATCACGTATTTCAGGCGCACCGAGCCGGGGATGGTCAGGGCCGTGCTGGCGTCTGGAGGCGGCGCTGCTTCCACGGGCGTGGGCGCGACCGGTTCGGTGGTGGTTGCGGTGACCTCTGGTGGCGGGGTCTGGGGGTCGACCGGACTTGTGCTGTCATCGGCTGATGGCGCTATCGATTCGATAGCTGCTGGCGCTGTCGAAACGGGGGCTGGTGCCCGATTTGCTTGCGAAACAGGGGCGCGACGCCGGACCGGGCGCGGACGCACCGGCGTGGCCGCGGGCGCACTGGTCACGACCGGTTCCGGCTTGATCTCCAGCGTGCGCGTGATGAAGGGGCGTGGCGCGGTCGCCTGCGGGTCGGGCACCGGCCCCCATGCCAGCGGCGCCGCCTGCAGCAGCAGGACATGGGCCAGGATCACCAGCGCGGTCAGGGCGATCAGGGGTCGCGCCGGCAGCGCTGGGGCCTGCCGGGCGGTCGGGGTGTTCATGCCCCTGTGAATCCCAGATCAGCGGAAAGTTGCCGTGCGGCAGCTGCCAGCGGCCGGGCTACGGCGCCGTCCCAGGCCGGGTCGAAGCTGGCCAGCGAGCCCATCGCCACCACGCCCAGCACCAGGTGCCCGTCGGCGTCGAACACCGGCGCGCAGAATCCGGCCACTCCGGGCAGCAAGGTGTCCACCACGCGGGCCAGGCCACGCCGGCGCACCTCTTCCAGTACCGCCGTGACCTCGGCCATGGTTTGGGGAACATCCTTGCGCGCGAGCTTGTGCATGCGTGCCAGTTCGTTCTTGAGCAAGGGGGCAAGACGGTCGTGGGGGTGCCGCCGCCCGGCAGACGGCTGGGCCATGAAGGCGGAGAAACACAGGCCGGTGGCCGAGGACAGCAAAGGCATCACGTCGCCGAGGCGCAAATTGACGGTGACGGCCTGTGGCGATTCTTCCCAGTGCACGATGGTGGGCCCCTGGTTGCCCCACACCGCCAGCGCCAGGGTTTGGCCAATCTGCTCCATCAGCGGCGCGAGGCGCTGGCGTGCGAGCTTGACGCTGTCCAACCGTGAAAGTGAAGCCAGGCCGAGCTTGAGGGCCGCTGGCCCAAGGTCATACCGTGTGCTGCCCGGATCCTGGGTCACCAGCTCTAGCCGCTGGAAACTCACGAGGTAGCGGTGCGCCTTGGCGGCACTCATGCCGGCTGCAGCGGCCAGGTCGCGCAGCATCAGCGCGCCCGGTGACGCGCCCAGCACCTGCAGCAGGCTGAAGCCGACCTCTACAGACTGGATGCCTGCACGCTGGGCGGGCAGGCTGCCTGGCGAGTTTTCGGTCGGCGTTTTGCGCTCTTTCATGGAATTCGACTAAAATTAAAAATTACATTTAGGTAAATTGATTTCACTTATCGTAACTCTAGCGCAGAGTGTACGCAGGGTGCAATCAGCTTCACCCATCCGGCCCCCAGAACAGAGGAAACTGATGAAACTCGCTACCTACAAAGACGGCTCACGTGACGGCCAGCTCGTGGTTGTCTCGCGCGACCTGTCGACGGCCCATTATGCGACGGGCATCGCCAGCAAATTGCAGCAGGTGCTCGACGACTGGAACTTCCTCGCCCCGCAATTGCAGGACCTGTACGAGACGCTGAACAACGGCAAGGCACGCCACGCGTTTCCGTTCGAGCCGGCGCGCTGCATGGCGCCGCTGCCGCGCGCCTACCAGTGGGCCGACGGCTCGGCCTACATCAACCATGTGGAGCTGGTGCGCAAGGCACGCGACTCCGACGTGCCCGACAGTTTCTACAAGGACCCGCTGATGTACCAGGGCGGCAGCGACGACTTCATCGGCCCCTGCGACGACGTGGTCTGCCCCAGCGAGGACTACGGCATCGACTTCGAAGCCGAAGTGGCGGTCATCACCGGCGACGTGCCCATGACCAGCACGCCCGAGCAGGCGCTCGAAGGCATACGACTGGTGATGCTGGCCAACGACGTGAGCCTGCGCAACCTGATCCCCAACGAGCTGGCCAAGGGTTTCGGTTTTTTCCAGAGCAAGCCGGCCACGGCCTTCAGCCCGGTGGCGGTGACGCTGGACGAACTCGGCGACGCCTGGGACCACGGCCGCCTGAACCTGACCGTGCAAAGCACCTGGAATGGCCGCAAGGTCGGCATGTGTGACGCCGGGCCGGAGATGACCTTCCACTTCGGACAGCTGATTGCCCACATCTGCAAGACCCGCAATGTGCGCGCCGGCTCCATCATCGGCTCCGGCACCGTCAGCAACAAGGGTGTCGAGGTCAAGGGCAAGACCGACTGGCCCAAGGGTTACAGCTGCATCGCAGAAAAGCGCGCGATTGAGACCATCCAGGACGGCAAGCCTTCGACGGCTTTCATGAAATACGGCGACACCATCCGCATTGAAATGAAGGGCAAGGACGGCGAGCTGATTTTCGGCGCGATTGAGCAGAAGATCGTGCCGGCCGCACTGGTCAAATAAGAAAGGGCGGGGGCCGCGCGCCCGTCAGCCCGCAGCGCGCGTCTGGACGATGAACAGCTGGATGCCGCGCAGCAGCATCTCGACCGAAATCGCCACCAGGATCAGGCCCATCAGGCGCTCGAAAGCCAGCACGACCCGTTCGCCCAGCACCCGCTGGATGCGCTCGGCCAGCACCAGCACCACGGCGCACACCGCCATGGTCACGCACAGCGCCGCCACCCACTCCATGCGTCGGGCCGGTGCCTGCGATACCAGCAGCAGCACGGTGGCCAGCGCCGACGGCCCGGCCAGCGCCGGAATGGCCAGCGGCACGATCAGGGGTTCGCCCTGCAGCGGCTCCGCCACCGGATGGCCGCCTGGAAAAATCATGCGCAGGGCGATCAAAAACAGGATGACCGCGCCGGCGATCTGCAGCGACAACTCGCTGAGGTTCATCACGCGCAGGAAGCGGTCGCCGACAAACATGAAGGCCAGCAGCAGCAAAAAGGCGATCAGCACCTCGCGCAGGATCACGAAGGCGCGCCGCTCGGGCGCGACGTGGCGCAGCGCATTGGCAAAAATCGGGATGTTGCCGAGCGGATCGGTGATCAAGAGCAGCAGGATGGTGGCCGAGGCAAAGGTGTAATTCATGTCAGCCCCCACGCTCACTCACTGCGTGTAGTTCGCTGCCCCCCGAGGGGGCGCTGCGCCTGCGGACTGGCAAAGCCAGATCCGGGGCCCCCGCTTGATTGAAGAGCCTCCCCGGTAGCCCGCTGCGCGCCGGCGTGCTCAACTGCCCATCCTCATGAGGCGTAAATGGCCTGAAGGTCACGGAAACCCTTGATCTCCAGCGGGTTGCCAAACGGGTCGCAGAAAAACATGGTCCACTGCTCGCCCGGCTGGCCTTCAAAACGCACTTGCGGCGCAAACAGGAAGTCGGTGCCCGCGGCCTGCAGGCGTTCGGCCATGGCCTGCCAGTCGGGCAGCGCCAGGACCAGCCCGAAATGCGGCATGGGCACCAGCGTGTCGCCGACATGGCCGGTGCGTTCGGTCTTGAAAGGCTGGCCCAGGTGCAGCGAGAGCTGGTGGCCCATGAAGTCGAAATCGACCCAGGTCTCGGTGCTGCGGCCTTCGGCGCAGCCGAGCACGCCGCCGTAGAAACGGCGGGCCTCGTCGAGGTCGGTGACATTGAAGGCGAAATGAAACAGGCTGCGCATCCGGTCAAGGATAGCAGCCTGTGCGTCGCCGGGTGCTGTCCCGGCGAAAAATCCGCAGGTCAGACGATCGAAGGATCGGCCGCCATGTTGTCGAACTTCTTGAAGTACTGGCGGGCCAGTGCAACCAGCTGGGGGTCGCTCGGATGGTCGGCAGCCACCGAGTCCACCACGTTGTCGGCCACGGCCGGCAGGTGGCTGCTGCACCAGTCGCGGAACTGGTTGCGCACCAGGCCGGGGCCGGTGAGCAGCACTTCATGCGTGCCGCTCAGTGCCCGCGCGACGTCGGCAAAAAAGGCGGCGCTGTCGTCGGCCTTGCCCTGGTGTTTGTGGTGCGTGCGCGACTTGATGCGCTGGGCTTCCATGTGTTCGCGGTCAAACATCACCACATGGGCTTCGGACTGGTCGATCCAGACAACGGCGTGAAAAGTGCTCATGAAATCCTTGGTAGAAAGAGAGAAAAAGAAAGAGGGGTCAAGCCGGACGTGTTTGTTCGGCCTTTTCCTGGCAGGCGATGCAGCGCCACGCTTCGGGGCTGGCCTGCAGCCTGGCGGCAGGAATGGTGACGCCGCAGTCGGTGCATAAGCCGTAGGTCCCGGCTTCGATGCGGGCCAGTGCCGCGTCGATCGCCGCGAGTTCGGCCGTTTCGCGCTCGCCCAAGGCGAACTCGAGTTCGCGTTCGGTGGCTACCTGGGCACGCGAGTCCTCGGGTTGGCCGAAATGGTCGGCTGCGGCGTCAGCGCGGCTGACGGTCCCGCCACGCTGCTCCGAGATCTGTGCGAGCAGGGCGGTGCGCATGTCCAGCAATTGCTGTTGGTAGGGTGCGCTGTGTTGTTTGTCCATGGGTCATTCCTTCTTGTATTCGCCTCCATCATGCGCCACGGCGTCATGCCCCCGGTTGATGAAGGTCAAGCGGGCGGCTCCGGGTCCGTGCAGGGCACAATTCGGGGATCCCTTTTGCCACCTGACGGAGACACCATGACTGCCCAGACTATGGATTACAGCGCCTACCAGACCCTTCACATCACGCGCCGCGGCGTCGGCGGGGCGGTGCTGGATATCCAGATGAAAGCCCTCAACGGCAAGTTGCCGACGGCCGGGCACGACGGCCACCGGGAACTTGCGCAGATCTGGCGCGACGTGGGCAGCGACGACTCGGTGCGCTGCGCCGTGTTGCGCGGCGAAGGCCTGGGTTTTTCCGGCGGCGGCGATCTCGCGCTGGTGCAGGACATGGCGGAGGATTTTGAAACCCGTACCCGCGTCTGGAAGGAAGCGCGCGACCTGGTCTACAACGTGATCAACTGCGACAAGCCGATTGTCAGCGCGCTGCACGGGCCGGCGGTCGGCGCCGGTCTGGTGGCAGGCCTGCTGGCCGATATTTCGATTGCCGCCAAAAGCGCCAAAATTGTCGACGGCCACACGCGGCTGGGCGTGGCTGCCGGCGACCACGCCGCCATCATCTGGCCCCTGCTGTGCGGCATGGCCAAGGCCAAGTACTACCTGATGCTCTGCGAGCCGATCAGCGGCGAAGAGGCCGAACGCATCGGCCTGGTGTCGCTGGCAGTGGACGAAGAGCAGCTGCTGCCCAAGGCCTACGAGGTGGCCGACCGGCTGGCCGCCGGCTCGAAAACCGCCATCAGCTGGACCAAATACGCGCTCAACAACTGGCTGCGCCAGGCCGGGCCGGCCTTCGACGCCTCGCTGGCGCTGGAGTTCATGGGTTTTGCCGGCCCCGACGTGCGCGAAGGTGTGGCCAGCCTGCGTGAGCGCCGCCCGCCTTCTTACGCTCCGAAAGCCTGATTTGCTATTAAATCAATAGCTTGTGACGCCTGTCAGTCAAGGGTTTGCGGCTGATTTTACTTGAAGATTCGCAGGTGAGGACGAAGCAGCTGGTGAGCGGCCCGGGCAGGTGCGCTGCGCCAGAGGTATGCAAAAAAACGGGTTGACGCGCCGCCACGACCCTGCACAATGAAAGCACCGTGAACCGCAGACAGGTGCAGTGTTGCATCAGGGCTTCGGGCACGTCCTACAACACCAGGAGACAGCATGAGCGACGCAGACAACCCATCCTTCGCCGGTTTCGGCAAACTGGTTCCGGGCTTTGACTTTTTGCAGAACCTTGCCAAGCAGGCCGCCGGCAGCGCGTCGCAAAGCATTCCCCAGTTGCCCAACCTGGGCAACTGGGTCGCGCCGACGCTCAATGTCGAGGAGCTCGACAAACGCATCGAGGAGCTCAAGGCCGTCCAGTTCTGGCTGGACCAGAACGCCATGGCGCTCAAGGCCACCATCCAGGCGCTGGAAGTCCAGAAGATGACCCTGGCCACGCTCAAGGGCATGAATTTCAACATGGGCGACGTTGCCAACGCTTTCAAACTCAAGGTCGCCGATACGGTGGCTGGCGGCGTGCAGAAAGTAGCCGACAAGGCCAAGACGTTTTCGGGGCTGGAGGTTCCGCCCACCAGTTACCAGAACAGTGAAACGCCCGCGAAGGCCAAAACCTCGAAGCCCAAGGCTGAAAAAGCCGCCGAAGCTGCGCCTGGCGTCGTCGACCCGATGCAGTGGTGGGGCGCGCTGACGCAGCAGTTCCAGAACATCGCCACCACGGCCATGCAGGACGCCGCCAAAAAAACCGCCATGAGCACGACGAAGAACATGGCCACCGGCCTGGCCAAGGACGCGATGAAAACCGCCACCGGCATGGCCACGGACCTGGCCAAGGGCATGGCCAACTCCGCCGGCAAGACCGTGGCCCGGGGCGCCCGCTCGGCGATGGACAGCGCCCTGCGCAGCAGCCAGGCCTGGCCCACCCCGGCGGCGGCCACAACGGCGGCGCGGGCCAAACCGAAGCCGAAAGCCAAGGCGCCGGTGCGCCGGGCGGCGCGCAAGACCACGCGTTGAAACCCTGCCGGGCCGGTGGCCGGCTGGCAGTCACCTGAAAGAAAGCGAGAAAGCGTTCCCATGTACCGTCTTCATGGTTTTTGCCAGTCGGGCAACACCTTCAAGGTGGCATTCCTGCTGCGCGCCCTGGGCCAGCCCTGGGAGCCTGTCTTTGTGGACTTCATGAAAGGCGTCACGCGCACCGGGCCCTGGCGCGAGCAGACCAACGAGATGGGCGAGGCGCCGGTGCTGGAAGACGGCACGCGCCGCCTCACCCAGTCGGGCGTCATCCTGGGCTACCTCGCGAAGAAACATGGCGCGTATGAAGGGGCCACGGAAGATGACAGGCTGGAAGTGCTGCGCTGGCTGTTTTTCGACAACCACAAGTTCACGAGTTACTTCGCCACCTACCGCTTCATGAAGGCCTTCGGCCCCGCCGCACCCGACCCGGCCGTGATGGCCTGGCTGCGCGCGCGGATGGACGCCGCGTTTGCCATCGTCGACAAACATCTGGCGACGCGCGAGTGGATGGTCGGCGGGGCGGCCACCATCGCCGACTTCTCGCTGTGCGGCTACTTGTTTTATCCGCTGGAGGAAAGCGGCTATGAGGTCGCCGGCCGATACCCCCACATCGAGGCGTGGCTTGCGCGCCTGCGTGGGTTGCCCGGCTGGGCTTCGCCATACGATGTGCTTCCCGGAGAGCGATTGCTGCCCAAGTGGTGAGGCAGTGTGCCAGCGCCAACCTACCGTGACAACACCATGAAACTTTTCCCCTACGGCCACGCCACCCACCCGCAATGGCGCATGGCGGCCGGCTTGGTGCTGGCCCAGTTGCGCGCGCAGATGGCCCTGCACGGTTATGCCAGTTCGCCCGGCCTGGGCCTGCTTTACATCACCGACCACTACACCGCGCAGGCGCAGGACATCCTGGATTTTTTGGGCGCCGAGCTGCCTGAAATCACCGACTGGGCGGGCACGGTCGGCATCGGCATCGCGTCGAACAATGTCGAGTATTTCGACGAGCCGGCGCTGGCGGTGATGCTGTGCGAGCTGCCGTCGGACCAGTACCGCGTGTTTTCCGGCGTGTCGCCCCTGCCACCGCCCGGTGCCAGCCATTTCCAGGCGCACACCGCGCTGGTGCATGCCGACGCCAGCACCCCCGACGTGGCCGAGCTGATCGCCGAGATGGCCCAGCGCACCAGCAGCGGGTATGTCTTTGGCGGGCTGGCGTCGAGCCGCAGCAAGGCGGTCCAGTTCGCACTCAGCGGCAGCGGCAATGTGAAGGGGCAGGGTGCCGCCAGCGGGGTGTTCAGCGGCGGCCTGAGCGGTGTGGCCTTTGCCCAGGGCGCCGGTCTGATGTCGCGCGTGACGCAAGGCTGCCAGCCGGTTTCAAGGGAGCACGAGATCACCGCCTGCGACGCCAATGTGGTGACGGAACTGGACGGCCGGAGCGCGCTCGATGTGATGCTGGCCGACCTCGGTGTGTCGCTCGATGCGCCGCGCGAGGCGCTCGAAAAAGTGCGGACCACGCTGGTCGGGCTGAGCAGCGCTGACGCCGCCCTGCAGGACGGCCGGATCCGGCGTCCGGGCCAGTTCGGGGCCGATGTGCTGGTGCGCCACATCATCGGCCTGGACCCGGCGCGCCAGGGCGTGGCCATTGCCGAGGTGCCCAGCCCGGGCATGAGGCTGGCTTTTTGCGAACGCAATGCCGAGGCGGCGCGCGCCGACCTGGTGCGCGTCTGCGCCGAAATCCGCGAGGAACTGGAGCCGGAGGAGTTGACGCTGGAAGTCGCCAGTGCGCTGAGCGCGTCCGAAGCCGAATCGGCCCCGCACCCGGCCCGGCGCATCGCCGGCGCGATCTACATCAGCTGCGCCGGGCGCGGCGGCCCACACTTCGGTGCGCCCAGCGCCGAGCTGCAGATTGTGCGGCGTGCCCTCGGCGACGTGCCGCTCGTCGGGTTTTTTGCCGGCGGCGAAATCGCACGCCACAACCTCTATGGCTACACCGGCGTGCTGACGGTGTTTACCGCCCCGGAGTGACAAGCGTCGCTTTTTGAGGGGGGACTGCGCCATGGCCCACTCGCAGCAGGGACCGCAGATTTGGCTCCGCCAGTTTGCAGGCGCAATCACCCGCAAGGGGAGAGGCCGCTACACGCAGTGAGCGGCAACAGGGGTGTGCCCAATTTATCGCCGCAAGGCCGCAAACGCTTCGAACTCCCAGCTGCGCATCGCCAGCAGCAGGGTGTAACCTTCGCGGTCTTTCTCGGCGAGCTTCTGGTCGGCCTGGTGTTGCTGCGCAAAATCCTGCGCGACACGCTGCATGCGTTCGAGAAACGACGGCGCGAGGCTGCGGCTGATGGAGCCATGCACCAGCAGCAGCCCCTCTCCGCCGCCGTCAAAACCGCCCGAGAAGTAGTCCAGCAGGGCGTTGTCCCTGAAGTAGTCCATCACCGGCCCGTGCGGCCGCCAGCGGAAGGTCTTGGCGAGTTTGAGCCGGTAGCGGTTCTGCGGCTTGAGCTCGATGATGCCGATGTGATCGAGTTGCACCAGGTATTTGACGCATTCGGCCTGTGACAGGCGGTAGCTGCCCGTGATCTGCTCCAGCGTCCACTGCGATAACACGCAGATCGCGGTGAGCAGGAGTTTCTTGTCGGCCACCACGGCTTTTTCCTGGGCCTGCGTCAGCTCGGCCAGCAATGGCTGGGCATCGGCCACCCGCCTGGCCAGTTCAGCAAAGTCCAGTTTCAGCGCGCGGCAGATCGCATCGATGCGCGACAGCGGCATATCGCCTTTGGCCAGCATGCGTTTGACGCTGGACTCCGCCATGCCCAGCTTGGCCGCGAGATCGGCATAGGTCATGTGGACGGCTTTGAGTTCCTTCTTCAGCAGAAGAACCAGGTCGGCGGTGGTGCTCATGGGTATCAATTATCAATACTTTTGGTTCCAGAAGGAAAGACCGGGCTGAATATTGATGCTTTGAGAGCGTGCCTCACCGCACATTGCAGGCTCATATATTTCAGGAGCCATCGTCATGCAACACACCCTTCACCCCCAGCCGCGGCAAGAGGTGCGGCCCGCGCACTCTCCGGCGTGGCCGCGCGAACGCGCCTTGCTGCTTGTTGTTCTGCTGCTGGCCCTGGTGGCTGTGGCCGGGCCAGCCCTGCTCCAGCCGTCGCGTTACCACGACTTTGCCGACCAGCGAGCCTGGGGCGCGCTGCCTCATGCCATGGATGTGCTGAGCAACCTGCCGTTTGCGTTGTGGGGGCTGGCGGGTGCGGGTGTGCTGGTTCAGGCCCTCCGCCGGCAGGCGGTGGACAGGACGGTGGCCTGGCTGGCAGGCCTGTTTTTTGGCGGCCTGATGGTGACCACCGCTGTCTCTGCGATGTACCACTGGCAGCCAGACAATGCGGGACTGCTCTGGGACCGCGGCGGCATGGTGCTGGCCTTTGCCGGGCTGCTGGGCCTGGCTGCGTGTCAAGGCATCAGTGCCCGGGCTGGTGTGGCACTGGCAGCGGCGGTGCTGGTACTGGGGCCGGTGTCTGTCCAGGTGTGGGCGGTGTCAGGCAATCTGTTGCCCTGGGGCGTGCTGCAGTTCGGCGGCATGGCGCTGATCGTCGGACTGGCCTGCCTGCGCCCCGTAGCCGCCGGTGCGGGGCCATCGCACCGGGGCCTGCCCATCCGCTGGTCGCTGCTGATCGCCTTGTATGCCCTGGCCAAGGTATTGGAACTGGGTGACCATCAGGTGTTTGAGTGGACAGGGCACCTCGTTTCGGGTCACAGCCTTAAACATATCGTGGCCAGCTGTGCCGCCTGGCCGCTTGTTGCCGCGCTGATGGCTGTCATGAAAAGCAGGGCAGAATCCGGTTCACCCTCCAGAGCAGGCTCTAAGGGAGCAGACAGGCTGTCCCCGACGCCTGCTGCATAACAAAACTGAAAAGAGGAGTCCATCATGAGTGTTGAAGCCACCGTTCAGGCATCCCCGCCCAAGGCCCAGGAGTACCCCAACCAGTTCGCGCTGCTCCGCCAGCGCCGCTTTGCCCCCTTTTTCTGGACCCAGTTCTCGGGTGCCGCCAACGACAACCTGTTCAAGTTCGCCTTCACCGTGATGGTGACCTACCAGCTCAGCGTGAGCTGGTTGCCGCCCGCGCTGGCGGGGCTGGTGATTGGCGCGCTGTTCATCCTGCCCTTTCTGCTGTTTTCGGCCACCAGCGGGCAGCTCACCGACAAATACGAAAAGACGCGCGTGATCCGCTTCGTGAAGAATCTGGAAATCGTGATCATGGCAGTGGCCGCCGCCGGCTTTCTCAGCAGCGACGTGAACCTGCAGGTGCCGCTGCTGCTGGCCTGCACTTTTTTGATGGGACTGCATTCCACGCTGTTCGGCCCGGTCAAGTTCGCCTACCTGCCGCAGGCCCTGAACGAGCGCGAGCTGACCGGCGGCAACGGCATGGTGGAGATGGGCACGTTTGTCGCCATCCTGCTGGGCAACATTGTCGGTGGGCTGATGGTGGCCGTGCCGGGGGTCGGTCCGCTGTATGTGGCGCTGTCCTGCGTATTGCTGGCCGTGGCAGGACGGGTGGTGGCGCAATTCATTCCTTCTGCGCCGGCCACCGACCCTGGCCTGAAGATCAACTGGAACCCGGTCACGGAGACCTGGCACAACCTGCGGCTCGCTTACGGCAACATCGTGGTGTTCCGCTCCATGCTGGGCATCAGCTGGATGTGGTTTTTCGGTGCGGTCTTTCTGAGCCAGTTCCCCAGTTTTGCCAAGGAGGTGATGCACGGCAATGAGCAGGTGGCCTCCCTGCTGCTGGTGGTATTTTCCATCGGCATTGCCACCGGTTCGCTGCTGTGCGAGGTGCTGAGCCGGCGCCATGTCGAGATCGGCCTGGTGCCGCTGGGCGCCATCGGCATGAGTGTGTTTGCGATCGACCTGTATTTCGCCTCGCGTGGACTGCCGTCTTCACCGATTATGGGACTGGCCGCCTTTGTGGCCCAGCCGGCGCACTGGCGCGTGTTGCTGGACCTCACGCTGCTGAGCCTGTTTGCGGGCCTGTACAGCGTGCCCATGTATGCGCTGATCCAGCTGCGCAGCCAGCCTACCCACCGCGCCCGCATCATTGCTTCCAACAACATTCTCAATGCGCTGTTCATGATCGTCAGCGCCATCCTCGCGGGCGCCCTGCTCAAGGCCGACTTCAGCATTCCTCAGGTCTTTCTGTTCGTCGGCCTGGCCAATGCGGTGGTGGCGTTCTACATCTTCATGCTGGTGCCGGAGTACCTGCTGCGTTTCATCGCGCTGATCGCCTCGCGTTGTATTTACCGCTTCAAGGTCACGGGAGACGACAACATTCCGGCGCAGGGCGCGGCCGTGCTGACCTGCAACCATGTCAGTTTCATTGACCCGGTGCTGTTGATGGCGGCCAGCCCGCGGCCCATTTATTTCGTGATGGACCACCGCATTTTCAAAATGCCGGTGCTCGGCTGGCTGTTCCGGCTGGCCAAGGCGATACCGATCGCCCCGCGTGCCGAAGACCCGGCGGCGTATGAAGCAGCTTTCGAGGCGGCGGCCAAAGTGCTGCGCAATGGTGATCTGCTGGCGATCTTTCCCGAGGGCGGCATCACCCAGGACGGTGAACTCCAGCCCTTCAAGGGGGGCATCATGAAAATCCTGGAAAACGCCGACCGCGACGGCCTCAGCGTGCCCGTCATTCCCATGGCCTTGACCAACCTCTGGGGCTCATTCTTCAGCCGCATTGAGAAAGGCGGTGCCATGGTGCGGCCTTTCAGGCGCGGCATCTTCAGCCGTGTGGGGCTCACTGCCGGCCCCGCCATGCCCTTGGCCCAGGCGCAACCTGAAATCCTGCGTGCCCGCGTTGCCGCACTCATGAAACCCTGAAAAGTATCTCAATTCAATACCAACAGGGTATTCAAACGTCACCGTATTGTTATTCGCCCCTGCTTCCGGCCATCCCGGTGCACATTGGCGTCACATCAACAAGCAAGAAGGATTTTATGCAAGTACTGATTCACCGCGATTCCAAACCCTGGCAGTTCCAGGTCTGGGCCTCTTTCCTGATTGCCGTTTTCCTGTGCGCCGTCGGCCTGTCATACCTGCCCGGCCAGGACCTGGACCGCGCTTTCATGATCATGGGTTACTTTTTCTGCCTGTCTGCGGCTTTTGTGCTGGCCAAGTATGTCCGCGAGTAGGAGAAGGCCGAGGCCGAAAGCAAGCTGACCGAAACGCCAATGTTCAGGTTTGTGGTGTGGGGTGGCTTTTTCCTGGCCATGTCGCTCACCGGCTGGGGTTTGTGGCGCATGGAGGTCAACGAGACCTACAAGGCTTTTCTCGGCGTCAGCTGGCTCTACCTGATCACCTGCAGCTTCACGCTGGCCAAAACCCTGCGTGACAAACATGAAGCCGACCTGAGCGAAGCGCGTCTGGCCGGCCGCGCCACGGTGCGAGACACCGACATTGAATAAACCTGATCCAGGACATGCAAGGAAGTATCATGAAAAAGAAATTTGCTACTTATTTAATAGCTGTTTGCGCAATGACGACGGGGGCTACGGCCTCTTTTCATGTCCAGGCGCAAACCGGCGCATCGGCCCTGAGCGCGGTGTCTGCCTTGCCGGTGGCGTCCGTGGTGGTCGGCACCAGCGCGGTTGCGGGCGCCGTCGTGGCGATACCGGTGGTGCTATCGACCACCGGCGCGGTGCTGGTCGTCAAGACCGTGGAGAGCACCGCCCGCGGGACGGTGTATGTGCTGGAGCGGGCCTCCGACGGTGCGCGGGCCAGCATTGAAGTGGTGGGCAAGGGTGTGGCTGGTGCGTCCATGGTGGCCGGAACGGCCGTGGTTGTGAGCGTGATCGGTACCGGCGTGGTGCTGTCCGCGGCCGGCGAGGCGATTGCCTTCATTCCCAATGCCCTGGGCCGCGCCCTGCTGCACAACGAACGGCTGACGCAATGAGAAAACGCGAGGGAACACCCATGAAAAAAGCTTCTCTGACTTTTCTGTGCCTCGGCCTCACCGCCGCTTGCATGCTGGCGCCAGCAGCCCATGCGGGACGCTCGTGCGAGGCCAGCAAGATCACCCCGCAGACGGTGGAGCGCGGCATGTCGCTGGCCGAAAAAACCCTGGCCTCGCTCAATGCCAGCGGCGAGAAGGTCGTGCTGCTGGCACGCGCCGGTCAGGACCTGAGCAAATACAAGCTGCGTTATTCCCACCTGGGGTTGGCTTACCAGGAGCCTGACGGGCAAGGCGGCCACACCTGGCGTGTGCTGCACAAACTCAACGAATGCGGCACCAGTGAATCGGCGGTTTACCGCCAGGGCCTGGGCGAGTTTTTCCTGGATGACCTGTGGCGCTTTGAAGCGGCCTGGGTGGCGCCTGTGCCCGAGGTGCAGGCCAAGCTGCTGGCGTTGCTGCAGGATCCTGCGCGCACCGTGAGCATGCACCACAAGCCCTACAGCATCGTCAGCTATGTCTGGGGCCGCACATACCAGCAGTCCAACCAGTGGGCCATCGAAACGCTGGCCGCCGCTGTGGAGCCCGGCGCCAACTCGCGCGAGCGGGCCCAGGCCTGGCTGCAGTTCAAGGGTTACGAGCCCACCGTCCTCAAGCTGGGCCCGCTGACGCGGCTGGGTGGCCGCATGACCGCGGCCAATGTGGCGTTTGACGACCATCCCAACGACAAACGTTATTCGGACCGCATCGAAACCGTCACGGTGGATTCGGTCTTTGACTGGCTGCAGCGTGCACAGCTGACAGCGACCGGCAAGTCGCCGACCTTCGTCAAACTTTAACAATGGCTGTTTAACTCCCGGAGTTTCCATGAGCAAAGCATTACGACTGTCCGAAAAATGGTTTCAGCGCGGCCTATGGCTGGTTGCCTTTGTGTTTGCCGCCTTCCTCATCGGGCTGGGCAGCACGGTCGTGGGCGACCTGCCGCAGGTCGAGAAAACCCTGACCCTGGACGATTTCATCGAGCAGCCTGCCGCCATGCAGGCGCGCGAGAGCCTCAGGACGGCCGAACGCCAGGGGCGGCAGGCGCAGGAAGCGCTGGACCAGGCCAGGCTCAAGCTGCGCGTGGCGCAGGCCAATTCGCGCTCTGCCAGCGAGACCTTCAACAACTGGCTGGCGACACGGCGTGCGACCGAGCGGGCCGAACAGGACCCCGAGCTGATCGAACGAACACGCGCGCTGGACAGCCTGAAGGCGGCCGAGCGGCAGGCGCTGGCCACGATGGAGGCCGAGCAGCAGAAGGCACTGGACGCCAGCCAGGGCGCCACGCGCACGCGTGAACGCATCGCCGAGCTGGAGCGCGCGGCGCAGGACAAGTGGCAAAGCGCGCGGCGCGCCCAGGAGCTGCGCGTGTTTTTGTACCGGCTGGCCCTGACGCTGCCGCTGCTGGTGGCGGCCGGCTGGCTGTTTGCCAAAAAACGCAAGAGTACCTACTGGCCTTTTGTCTGGGGCTTCATCTTTTTTGCGCTGTTCGCCTTTTTTGTCGAACTCGTGCCCTACCTGCCCAGTTACGGCGGTTATGTACGCTACATCGTCGGCATCCTCATCACGGTGCTGGTCGGGCGGCAGGCGATTGTTTCGCTGAACCGCTACCTGGAAAAGCAGAAGCTCGCCGAACAGCTGCCCGATGCGCAGCGCCGAGAAGAGCTGAGCTACGACACGGCGCTCACCCGCCTGTCCAAGGGGGTGTGCCCCGGTTGCGAGCGGGCGGTGGACCTGAAAAATCCGGAGATCGACTTCTGTCCGCACTGCGGCATTGGGCTGTTCGACCATTGCGCGCAGTGCACCGCGCGCAAGAGCGCGTTTGCCAAGTTCTGCCATGCCTGCGGCGCGGACGGCAAGCGGGCCGGCGTGCTTTCCGCGCCCGCGCCGGGCGCTGCAGCGCAGGCAGGCTCCACGCCCATGGGTTGACGGCGTCTTGTCCTTGGCGCTTCCCGCTGGCCGCCTACGGCCGGCGACCCCCGGCGCCTACAGGTTGTGCGTTGCGCTGCCATCACAGTGGGCAAACCCATTTACAAGGTTTGAACATCATGAAAAAACAGATACGCAACCAGGTCGCAGCCTTTTTCCTGCTGCTTCCCGCCGCCACCGCCCTGCTCGCCCTGCCGGGTACTGCCATGGCCCAACCGGCCGCGCCCGAGTTGCGATCACTGCAGGTGGGTACCGACGGAGGTCTCCAGGCCGGCGCCAAGCTGCAGTTCACGCTGGAAGGCACACCGCGGGGTCAGGTCCGCCTCACCGTGCGCGGTGCGCCGCGCACCATCGTGCTCAAGGAAACCGCACGGGGGATCTACACGGGAAGCTACACCATCCGGCGCCAGGACCGGATCACCGAAAGCAGCGCCATCCGCGCCACGCTGAAAGTGCGCAACCGCAGCATCGCAACCAACTACACCTTTCCTGCCGGCATCGCCAGCCAGGACGTGGCCACGGCGCCGGCCGGCCTGAAAATCGACCGCTTCTCGGTGGCTCCCGTCGACAGAATCGAACCGGGCGCTGAACTGCGCTTCACGCTGAACGGCGCACCTGGCGGTACGGCGGAGTTCGACATTCCCGGTGTCATCAACAATGTTGCGATGCGCGAAGTGCGGCCCGGTGTTTATGAGGGCGCCTACACCATCCGCCGCCTCGACAACCTGGCGCCGTCACGGCCTGTCGTCGCCACCCTGCGTGTCGGCGACCGCGCTGTCACCTCGACCCTGACCCAGCCCCTGATGGCCGATGCGAAGCCGCCGGTGATCCGCAACATGTCCCCGCGCGATGGCGAGTCGGTCACGCGCGGTGCGGCCACCTCGGTGTCCGGTACCTTTGACGATGCGGGCGGCGTGGGTGTGGACCCCAAGAGCGTTCGCATCATGCTGGCGGGGCGCGATGTCACCGCCGCCACACAGATCACGCCGCAGTTTTTCACCTATCGCGCGGACCTGCCCGCCGGCCGCTACGCGGTGGACGTGACAGCCAAAGACCTGGTCGGCAATGCCGTGCGCCAGACCTGGACCTTCGACGTAGCTTCGGCCGTGAGCGCCGCGCCTGCCACCGTGCTGTTGCAGGTAACCAGCCACGCCAACAACGCCGTGGTTGAAGGCAGCCCGGTGGTGGTGCGCGGCCGCACCGCGCCAGGCGCGGTGGTTGATGTCAAGGTCAACGCCGTCGGAACGCTCGCCGGCCTATTTGGCATGAACCAGGATTTGCTGACGCAGCGGATTCAGGCCGATGGCAACGGCAACTTCTCGTTCAGCTTCACGCCGCAGTTGCCGCTGCCCGGCACGCGTTACGAGGTGTCGATGACAGCTGGCAAGGACGGCATGGTCGCCACCGAAACCAAGCTGGTGCTGTTCCAGAAGCAGGGTTAAGCCGGATTTGCAGTAAAAACTGCCTGCAGCCCTTATGTAGCGGGCGCAGGCAGCTACTGATTAAATAGCAACGGGCTGAAGCGGGCGGCCGTAAAAAGGATAACTCGGGTCGTTGTAGCCGTGGCTGGAGGCGTGGCCCGGAATCACCAGCTCGTTGATGAAGGCCTCGTCCTCAGCGTCCAGCACTAACTCGGTCGCGCCGTAGACGTCTTCCAGGTGCGAGAGCAGGCGGGGCCCGGCAATCACCGAACTGACCAGCGGATTGGCCAGCACCCAGGCGGCGGCAAACTGGCCCGGCACCCAGCCTTTGGCCTCGCAGCGCGCCTTGATCTTCTGGGCAATCACCAGCGACTCTTCACGAAACTCGGTTTCCAGGATCCGTTTGTCGCCGCTGCCGGCGCGTGTGCCCTCGGCCGGTGGTTGGCCCGGCGGGTACTTGCCGGTGAGCACGCCGCGCGCCAACGGGCTGTAAGGCACGACGCCCAACCCGTAGTGGCCGCAGGCCGGCAGGATTTCCACCTCGGGGCCGCGGTTGAGCAGGTTGTAATACGGCTGGCAGACCACTGGTTGCGGCACGCCGGTTTTTTCGCAGAGGCGCATGATCTCGGCAATGCGCCAGCCGCGGAAGTTGGACAGGCCAAAACTGCGAATTTTTCCGGCGCGAATCAGGTCACCCAGCGCGCGAACCGCTTCCTCGAGGTTTTCGCCGTGGAAGTCGCGGTGCAGGTACAGGATATCGAGGTAGTCGGTGCCCAGCCGCGCCAGGATGGCATCGGTCTGCTGCATGATCCAGCTGCGCGAATAGTGGCCCTGGTTCACGCCCGGCCCGGCCTTGTTGCCCAGCTTGCTGGCCAGCACCCAGTGCGGGCGTTGCCCGGCCAGCAGTTTGCCCAGCAGGATTTCGGACTTGCCTTCGTTGTAGACGTCGGCCGTGTCGATGAAATTGATGCCGCGTTCCTTCGCCGAAGCGACGATGCGCGCCGCCTCGCCGTCGGGCGTCTGTTCACCAAACATCATGGTGCCCAGGCACAGGACGGACACCTTCAGGTTGCTGTTTCCAAGCCGGCGGTATTTCATGGGAGTTCCTTGTCTTTGATGGACCGCGGGCTAGACACCGCGCTGCCGGTCCTGTTTGAATTGCAGCACAAAGGCGCCGAAGCGGCCGGCGTCGAGTGCGTCGCGTACTTCCTGCATCAGGTTCAGGTAGTAGTGCAGGTTGTGGATGCTGCTGAGCATGGGGCCCAGCATTTCGCCGCAGCGGTCCAGGTGGTGCATGTAGGCACGGCTGAAATTTTTGCAGGTGTAGCAGCTGCAGGTGCTGTCCACCGGCGCCTCTTCGGTCTTGTAGCGCGCGTTGCGGATTTTCAGGTCACCGAAGCGCGTGAACATGTGGCCGTTGCGCGCATTGCGAGTGGGCATCACGCAGTCGAACATGTCCACGCCCGCGGCCACGCCTTCGACCAGGTCTTCCGGCGTGCCCACACCCATGAGGTAACGCGGCTTGTGGGCGGGCAGGCGGTGCGGCGTGTGCGCCATGATGCGCTGCATCTCTTCCTTGGGCTCGCCGACACTGACGCCGCCGACGGCGTAGCCGGGAAAGTCCATCTCGACCAGGGCGTCGAGCGATTCCTGGCGCAGGTTTTCGAACATGCCGCCCTGCACGATGCCGAACAGCGCGTTGGGATTCTCCAGCCGGGCAAACTCGTCCTCGCAGCGTTTCGCCCAGCGCCGGCTCAGCTCCATCGAAAAACGCGCTTCGTTCTCGGTCGTGATGTGGCCCTTGGTGTCGTAAGGCGTGCATTCGTCGAACTGCATGACGATGTCGCTGTTCAGGATGGTCTGGATCTGCATCGAGATCTCGGGCGTCAGGAACAGCTTGTCGCCGTTGACTGGCGAGGCGAACTTCACGCCTTCCTCGGAGATCTTGCGCATCTCGCCGAGCGACCAGACCTGGAAGCCGCCGCTGTCGGTCAGGATGGGCTTGTGCCAGTTCTCGAACTTGTGCAGGCCGCCGAATTGGGCCATCACGTCCAGCCCCGGTCGCATCCACAGGTGGAAGGTGTTGCCCAGGATGATCTGAGCGCCCATCTCGTGCAGCGACTGCGGCATCACGCCCTTGACCGTGCCATAGGTGCCGACCGGCATGAAGATGGGGGTCTGCACCACGCCGTGGTTCAGGGTGAGCGTGCCGCGGCGGGCGAAGGAGCCGAGGTAGGCGCCCTCGGGGCCGGTGGTGGGCGCGTCGGTGGTCAGGACTTCAAATTTCAGCATGGGGTGATTGTCTCAGGGGCGTCGTTGCAGCAGCATGGCGTCGCCGTAGCTGAAAAAGCGATAGCGCTGGGCGATCGCGTGGCGGTACAGCGCCATGATGTGTTCGTAGCCGGCAAAGGCGCTGACCACCATCATCAGCGTGCTTTTGGGCAGGTGGAAATTAGTCAGCAGCAGGTCCACCACCTGGAACTCGAAGCCCGGGGTGATGAAGATGTTGGTGTCGCGGCAAGCGGGGCCGAACTTCGCGGCAGATTCGAGCGCCCGCACGCTGGTGGTGCCGACCGCGACCACGCGGCCGCCGCGCGCCTTGCACGCCGTGATGGCCTGCAGTGTTGATTCCGGCACCTCGAAGCGCTCGAAATGCATCTGGTGATCGGCGATGTTCTCGGTCTTGACGGGCTGGAAGGTGCCTGCACCGACGTGCAGGGTGACGGTGGCGCGCTGGATGCCACGCGCTTCCAGCCGCGCCAGCACCGCGTCATCAAAATGCAGCGCTGCGGTCGGTGCGGCGACCGCGCCCGGGTTTTTGGCAAACACCGTCTGGTAGCGTTGCTCGTCCACGGCCGAGTCGGTGTGGGTGATGTAGGGTGGCAGTGGCACATGGCCATGGCTGGCCATCAGCGCATACGGATCGCTGCTCAGGGCGAAGCGGTACAGCGGTCCGTCCTCGTTGGGCCAGCGGCCCAGCAGCGTTGCGGTGAAGCCACCGTCCATCTGCAGCACCGCGCCCGGCAGCGGCTTCTTGCTGACCTTCATGTGGGCGGCGACTTCATGGCCGGCATCCGGCGTGGGTGAGAGCACCCGCTCGATCAGCAGCTCCAGCCGGCCGCCGCTGCTTTTCTGCCCGAACAGCCGCGCCTTGACGACCTGGGTGTCGTTGAGCACCAGCAGGTCGCCGGGCTGCAGCAGGTCCGGCAGCTCGGTAAAACGGCGGTCCACAGGGGTGTCGCCCCGGCCGTCCAGCAGGCGCGAGGCGCTGCGTTCTGCGGCCGGGTGCTGGGCGATCAGTTCGTCGGGGAGCGTGAAATCAAAGTCACTGAGGCGGAACAAGGTCTTCATGGATGCACAATTGTCCCATGTCCCCCCCCGCAGCTTCTCCCCGCAAGGCGCCGCCGGCTGAGGCTGGCACCGGCAACGCGGTGGCGCCCAAGTCCCAGCCGCAGAAAGCGCTGGAAAAGCTGGGCCTGCGCCGTGACATCGACCTGGCGCTGCACCTGCCGCTGCGTTACGAGGACGAAACCCGCATCACCCGGCTGGCCGATGCGCGCGACGGTGACATGGTGCAGATCGAGGCGCAGGTCACCCACAGCGAAATCACGTTCCGCCCGCGCCGACAGCTGCGTGTGACGGTGGACGACGGCAGCGACACCTGCGTGCTGCGTTTCATCAACTTTTACCCGGTGCACCAGAAAACCCTCAGTGTGGGCGCGCGCGTGCGGGTGCGCGGGGAGATACGCGGGGGTTTTGTCAGCCGCGAAATGGTGCACCCGAGCTTTCGCGCCGCCGGCGGTGAACTCGCGACCGCCCTGACGCCGGTGTATCCCACGGTGGCCGGTTTGCCGCAGGCCTATCTGCGCAAGGCCGTGCTTGGCGGGCTGGCCCGGGCCGATCTGGCGGAAACCCTTCCGGCCGAATTTACAAGTAAAAACCTGCCCCAGCCCTTGTCCAGCCTGCGCGAGGCGCTACAGTTTTTGCACCACCCGACGCCGGACGTGATGCTGGCCACGCTGGAGGACCGCAGCCATCCGGCCTGGCAGCGGCTCAAGGCCGAGGAGCTGCTGGCCCAGCAGTTGTCGCAGCTGCAGGCGCGTCGCGTGCGCGCCGCCATGCGGGCGCCGCCGTTGCGGTCGCCCATACACGGCCCCCAGTGCACGCTGCAGGAGCAACTGCTGGAGCGCCTGCCCTTTCGCCTGACGGCCGCGCAGCAGCGCGTCGGCACCGAGATCGCGGCCGATCTGACGAGGAATGTTCCCATGCACCGCTTGTTGCAGGGTGACGTGGGCTCCGGCAAAACCGTGGTGGCGGCGCTGGCTGCGGCGCGCTGCATGGACGCTGGCTGGCAGTGTGCGCTGATGGCGCCCACCGAAATCCTGGCCGAGCAGCACTTTCGCAAGCTGATCGGCTGGCTCGAACCGCTGGGCATCCAGACCGCCTGGCTCACCGGCAGCCAGAAGGCGAAGGAGCGGCGCGAAGCCCTGGCCATGATCGAAAGCGGCGCGGCCGGCCTGGTGGTCGGCACCCATGCGGTGATCCAGGACAAGGTGGTTTTCAAGAACCTCGCGCTGGCCATCATCGACGAGCAGCACCGCTTCGGTGTGGCGCAGCGGCTGGCCCTGCGCAGCAAGATGACCGAGGGTGGCGAGGAACCTCACCTCTTGATGATGACGGCCACGCCGATTCCGCGCACGCTGGCCATGAGTTATTACGCCGACCTCGATGTTTCGACGATTGACGAGCTGCCGCCCGGCCGCACACCCATCGTCACCAAGGTGGTCAGCGAGGCGCGGCGCGACGAGGTGGTGGAGCGCATCCGCAGCCAGCTCGCCGAGGGCCGGCAGGTCTACTGGGTCTGCCCGCTGATCGAAGAGAGTGAATCGGTCGACCTGATCAACGCCACCCAGACCCATGAAGCGCTGAGCGCCGCCTTGCCCGGTACGCCCGTCGGCCTGCTGCACTCACGCATGCCGCCGGCTGAAAAGAAAGCGGTGATGGCCTTGTTCACCAGTGGCCAGCTCGGCGTGCTGGTCAGCACCACGGTGATCGAGGTGGGGGTGGACGTGCCGAACGCCTCGCTGATGGTGATCGAACACGCCGAACGTTTTGGCCTGAGCCAGCTGCACCAGCTGCGCGGCCGCGTCGGGCGCGGCGCCGCCGCCTCGGCCTGTGTGTTGCTTTATTCGACCGGCGAAGCGCCGCGCCTGGGCGAGACCGCACGCGCCCGGCTCAAGGCCATGGTGGAAACCCAGGACGGCTTCGAAATCGCCCGGCGCGATCTGGAGATCCGAGGCCCTGGGGAATTTCTGGGGGCACGCCAGTCGGGCGCGCCGCTGCTGCGGTTTGCGGACCTGGCTACGGATACCGAGCTGCTGGCCTGGGCGCGGGCCCTGGCGCCGGTGATGCTGGACAAGTACCCTGAGCTGGCGCACCGGCATATCTTGCGGTGGCTGGGGGGGAAGGCGGAGTTTTTGAAGGCTTGAAAAGCTTGCAAACATGACGGGCTGTTGGGATTCCCGTCCTTGAAGCGCTGCGCGCTTCAAGGACTCCGGATTCTTTTTCCCGCATTGGTTGTTCCCCACCCGTCGGGCTGGGCGCGGAGGGACCCAGACCATCGGGTCGCCTTCTCTTTGCTTACTTTCTCTTGGCGAAGCAAGAGAAAGTGAGTCGCCCGCCGGGGCGAGACCCGGCTTGCCGGCGTACTCTCGGTGGTGGAAAAAGATCCGTCCACCACGAAAAGCCGCACAATAAGCCCATGACGCTCACCGAACTCAAATACATCGTCGCCGTCGCCCGCGAAAAACACTTCGGCAAGGGCGCCGAGGCCTGCCATGTGTCGCAGCCGACGCTGAGCGTGGCGATCAAGAAGCTCGAGGAAGAGCTGCAGGTCAAGCTGTTCGAGCGCAACGCCAATGAGATCACGGTGACACCGCTGGGCGAAGAGATCGTGCGTCAGGCGCAAAGCGTGCTGGAGCAGGCCGACAGCATCCGCGAGATTGCCAAGCGCGGCAAGGACCCGCTGGCCGGCGCCATACGCCTGGGCGTGATCTACACCATCGGGCCCTACCTGCTGCCCGACCTGGTGCGCCAGGCGATTGCGCTGACGCCGCAGATGCCGCTGATGCTGCAGGAGAACTTCACCGTCAAGCTGCTGGAAGAGCTGCGCACCGGCGAGATCGACTGCGCGATCCTGGCCGAACCTTTTCCCGACACCAACCTGGCGATCGCGCCGCTGTACGACGAACCCTTCATGGCGGCCGTGCCGAGCAACCACCCGCTGGCGGCGCGCAGCAACATCACCGCCGAAGAGCTGAAGAAAGAAACCATGCTGTTGCTGGGCACCGGCCACTGCTTTCGTGACCACGTGCTCGAGGTCTGCCCCGAGTTCGCCCGGTTTTCGAGCAACGCCGAGGGCATACGCAAAAGTTTTGAAGGCTCGTCGCTGGAGACCATCAAACACATGGTTGCAGCCGGCATGGGTGTGACGCTGGTGCCGCGACTCAGCGTGCCCAAGGAGGCCCTGCTGCCCCCGGCACCTGCCAAAGCCGTTTCGAAAGCCAAGAGCAAGGAAGTGCCGGAGTTGCCCTCCTACATCCGTTACCTGCCGTTTGAGGGCCATGTGCCGACGCGGCGTGTGGTGCTGGCCTGGCGCCGCAGTTTCACCCGGTATGAAGCCATCGCCGCCTTGCGCAACGCGATTTACGCCTGCGAGCTGCCGGGTGTGACGCGCCTGTCCTGAGCGGCGCCCGCGGGCATTTCATGATGCCTATCAAGGCGATACAGTTTGACTGTTGCCTTGGGCTTGCCGATTGCTTAGAGTGATGTCCAGACTCTTTTATCCAAGTCAATCAAGGACACACCATGGCCAAAACATCTCCCAAGGCTTCTGCCGGCCGCACTGGCGCACCGCCCATCAACATCGGCATCGGCGAAAAAGACCGCGCTGCGATTGCCCAGGGCCTGAGCCGTTTGCTGGCGGACACCTACACGCTGTACCTGACCACGCACAACTTCCATTGGAACGTGACGGGGCCGATGTTCAACACCCTGCATGCCATGTTCATGACGCAGTACACCGAGCTGTGGGCGGCGGTGGACCCGGTGGCCGAACGCATCCGCTCGCTGGGTCACCCGGCGCCGGGTTCGTACGCGCAGTTCAGCAAGCTGGCCTCGGTGCCCGACGTGCCCACCACCCCGCCCAAGGCGCTGGAGATGGTGCGCATTCTGGTGAAAGGCCATGAGGCGGTCGCGCGCACGGCCAGGGAGCTGTTCCCTGTGGCCGACAAGGCCGACGACCAGCCGACCGCCGACCTGTTGACGCAGCGCCTGACGGTGCACGAACAGACTGCGTGGATGCTGCGTTCGCTCCTCGAAGAATAGGACCTGGCGTCCGGGCGGGGCAGTGGTGCCAGAATTGAGGGCTTGAAAAACAAATTCGCCCTCTATTTGCAACTGATCCGCTGGGACCGACCCGCCGGTTGGCTGCTGCTGCTCTGGCCCACGCTGTCGGCGCTGTGGGTCGCGTCGCACGGTTTCCCTGGCTGGCACCTGCTGACGGTGTTCACCTTGGGCACCATCCTGATGCGCAGTGCCGGCTGCTGTCTCAACGACGTCGCCGACCGCGAGTTTGACCGGCATGTCAAACGCACCGCGCAGCGCCCGGTGACCCGTGGTGCGGTGTCTGTACGGGAAGCCTTGATCCTGGGCGCCGTGCTGGCGCTGCTGGCTTTTGGCCTCGTGCTGACCACCAACACGGCCACCATCACCTGGTCGTTTGCCGCGCTGGCGGTGGCCGTGGTCTACCCCTATGCCAAGCGTTATGTGTCCATGCCGCAAGCCGTGCTGGGCGTGGCCTTCAGCTTTGGCATCCCCATGGCGTTTGCGGCGGTGCAGTCGCGTGTGCCGGCGCTGGCCTGGCTGCTGTTGCTGGGCAATCTGTTCTGGGTGATTGCCTACGACACCGAATACGCCATGGTGGACCGCGACGACGACCTCAAGATAGGCATGAAAACCTCGGCGATCACGCTGGGCCGGTTCGACGTGGCGGCGGTGATGGCGAGTTACCTGATTTATCTGTCAATTTGGGCCTGGGCCCTGATGGATATTGCGCAGCCAGCTATTTATTTCATAGCAATCGCGGTGGCGCTGGGACAGGCGCTGTGGCATGGCTGGCTGATCCGCCGGCGCGGGCGCGACGACTGTTTCAGGGCTTTTCGCCTGAACCACTGGCTGGGGTTCACGGTGTTCGCCGGCATCGCGCTGTCGTATGCGCTGGCTGGCGTGTAACTGCCTGCCGGTGATTTCTTCGAATAAAATCAGGCTCTAGCCCTTATCGCACGGGCGCCGACAGCTACTCTTTTAATAGCATTAGGCCGCACCGAACTCGTCACCGAGTTCCGCGGCGCGCTGACGGGCGGCGTGCATGGCGCGCATGAACTGCAGCCGCACGCCATCCCGCTCCAGGGAGGTGAGGGCCGCGTAGGTGGTTCCCCCTTTGGAGGTCACGCGTTCACGCAAGGTCTCCGGTGGCTCGCTGGACGCTTTGGCCAGTGCGGAGGCGCCTACAAAAGTCTGCACCGCCAGCTGGTGCGCCTGCTCGCGGCTCAGCCCCATCTCGGTGCCGGCCTGCACCATGGCTTCGATGAAATAAAACACATAGGCCGGACCGGAGCCGGACAGCGCGGTCACCGCGTCCAGTTGCTCTTCCTGCGCCAGCCACAGATGCTCGCCGGTGGTCTGGATCACGCGCTCTACCGTCTGGCGCTCGGCGGCGCTGACGGCTGGGCGTGCAAAGAGGGCGGTCATGCCCTGGCCGACGAGGGCCGGTGTGTTGGGCATGGCGCGCACGATGCGTTCGGTCGCCAGCCAGGAGGCCATGCTGTCCGAGCGGATGCCGGCCGCCACGCTCAGGTGCAGCGCCTGGCCGGTGTGCGGGCCGGCCTGCAGGGCGGCTTCCCGAAAGGTCTGGGGCTTGACGGCCCAGACCACCAGAGCGGCGGAGGCCAGCGCCGCGCCGGGCGCCGCCTCGGCGGCGATGCCGAACTGCGCCTGGAGTTTCGCGCGCTGCTCGGCCCAGGGCTCGACGATCTGGATCCGGTCGGCGGGTGTGCCTTGTTTGAGCAGGCCGCCAATGATGGCGCTGGCCATGTTGCCGCCGCCTATGAAGGCGATGACGCTGCTGTCTGGGGAAAGGGATGAAGTCATGAAGGGTCAGTCAAAAAATTCATAAGCCAGCCATTGGGTGATTTGCCGCGAATTGAAATTGTCGTCGCTAATGAAGTGCAGGCTGCGGTTGCCATTGGGAAGCCGTGGGCCCCAGCACATGCCTTCGGTGTTGTCGAGGCGGGCCAGCCTGTGGCCGGGGCCTGCGCCGGTGAAGGCGGAAAAATCGGCGAGCAGCCTCTTGGCGACCGGCTGGTAAGCCCCGGGCTGCAGCGCCGGGATAGCCAGCGTGTCTGTCCCCTCGCGCGTGTCGATCAGGTAAAGGCGCAGCGAATTACCCGAGAGGGCATCTTGCCCCGCCATGTAGGCCCGCTCCAGCACCAGCAGGCGGTCGGCGTCCAGCAGCAGGATTTCAGTAACGCCGTTGTCGGCCTGCGTGGCCGGCGGGACAGGTGCGCGCGGAATCGCATCGGGGATGTAGGCGATCTGGCGCAGGATTTTTCCATTGGCCAGGTCCAGCTGGGTGAAGCGGCACGGCCCGCCCGGCGCCTGCACGGTGGGCAGGGGGCCGTCCTGGCGCAGCGCGCCTTCCGTGGCGATCCAGGCATGGCGGCCGTCCGGGCTCAGGGCCAGGCCTTCCAGGGTCCGGTTGCTGCGCGGCCCCCGCGTGAGCTGAAAGTCGAACATGGCCGGCAACGCCAATTCGCGCACCAGCGTGCCATCGGTGCGGCTTTCGCGCAAGGCCGGTGCAGCTCCTGTCAGGGCGTGCCCCTCGCTGGTCCACAGCAGGGTCTGGCTGGCCGGGCGCCAGCGGATCGCTTCCGGGTCGGCAACCTGGATGCCTCGCAGCGCCGCCGGGTAGGTGCTGCCATCGGCCTGGCGCAGGCTGGTCACGCCCGTCAGGATGGGCTCACCCAGCCGGTCTGTTTCCAGTGACAGGCGTGCCGTGTAAAACCGCGCCGGATTGATGGCCGAGCCATCATCACTGAGCAGATAGAACAGGCCGCTGGCCTCGTCGTAGTCCACACCCGACAAGCCGCCGACGATCGTGCCCTGAAACTGGAGCCGGTGCGGCAGACGGGCCTCACCGATCAGTCGCAGGCGGGGTGGCGCCAGCGATGCCAGAGCCGGCTTCGGCAGCCTCAAGCCCGCCAGACCCAGCGCGGCGGCAGCGCCGTAACCGAGCACCCGGCGCCGTGTCAGTTCAAACGCGGCTGTGGCGGGCGGGGGCTGGCTGGGCATGAAGCGAGTCTAGCTCTCCCGCTTGTAGGCGTTGTGACAGGACGTGGACGTGCGCCGGCCCGGGCTTACAAGGCCACGGTTTGCCGCACCGCGTGTTCCCACTGCGCCATCAGGCCGGCCGCGCGGTCGGCGCTCAAGGTCGGCAAAAAGGTGCGTTCTGCGCGCCACAGGGTCGAGAGTTCAGCGGTGCTGGCGTAGACGCCGCTGGACAGCCCGGCCAGGTAGGCCGCGCCCAGCGCCGTGGTTTCGGTCACGGCCGGCCGAACGACAGGAATGCCCAGCAGGTCGGCCTGGAACTGCATCAGGAGGTCGTTGATGCAGGCGCCGCCATCCACCCGTAGTTCGGCCACCGGTGCGGCCCCGGCCGCCACCGCATCGCGGCTCATGGCCTGCAGCAGGGCGGCGCTTTGGTAGGCAATGCTTTCCAGCGCGGCCCGCGCGATGTGGGCCACGGTGGTGCCGCGGCTCAGGCCGGTGATGGTGCCGCGGGCGTCGGGTTTCCAGTAGGGGGCGCCCAGGCCGGTGAAGGCCGGCACCATCATGACGCCGCCGGAGTCGGGAACGCTTTGCGCCAGCGCCTGCACCTCGCCGCTGCCCTGGATCGCGTGCAGGCCGTCGCGCAGCCACTGCACCACGGCGCCGCCGACAAACACGCTGCCTTCAAAGGCATATTCGGTTTGCGGCGTGACCTGCGCCGCGCTGGTGGTGAGCAGGCCGTTGTGCGAGGTCTGGAATTTGTGGCCGGTGTGCACCAGCATGAAGCAGCCCGTGCCGTAGGTGTTTTTGGCCATGCCTTCCTTGAAGCAGGCCTGGCCGAACAAGGCGCTTTGCTGGTCGCCCGCCACGCCGCCAATCGGGATGGCCCCGCCCAGCAGGTCCGGCAGCACGTCGCCGTAGTGCGTGCTCGAGGGCAACACCCGCGGCATCAGGCCCTCCGGAATGTCCAGCAGCGCCAGCAAGTCGGCGTCCCAGCTGTTGGTGTGCACATTGAACAGCATGGTGCGCGAGGCATTGGTCACGTCGGTGGCATGCAGGGCGCCGCCGGTGAGTTGCCACATCAGCCAGCTGTCGATGGTGCCGAAAGCGAGTTCGCCGCGCGCCGCCTGTTGCCGGGCCTGCGGCACGTTGTCGAGCAGCCACTTGAGTTTGGTGCCGGAAAAGTAGGCATCGACCAACAGCCCGGTTTTGGCCTGGATCAGGTCGGCCTTGCCATCCTGGCGCAACTGCGCGCAAGTGGCTTCGGCGCGCCTGTCCTGCCAGACGATGGCGTGGTGGATGGGCTGGCCCGTCTTGCGGTTCCAGACCACGGTGGTTTCGCGCTGGTTGGTGATACCCAGCGCGCGGATGTCGGCGGCCTTGAGCCCGGCCTTGGCCAGGGCCTCGCGCGCCGTGGCGAGCTGGGTGCGCCAGATCTCCATCGGGTCGTGTTCGACCCAGCCCGGCCGGGGATAGATCTGCGGCAGTTCCTGCTGCGCGAGCGCCACGATGTGGCCTTGCGCGTCAAACACGATGCTGCGAGAGCTGGAGGTGCCCTGGTCCAGGGCAAGCAGGTAGGTCATGGGAGTCGCTTGGGTGAAGGGGCTCAGGGGAGGGCCACGACGCAGCTTACCCCGGCTTCGGCCAGCAGCGCCGGAAAGGGCTCGGGCGGCGGCTGGTCGGTAAACAGCCGGTCGATTTGCGACAGGGTGGCGAGTTCGACCATGGCGGGCCGGTTGAACTTGCTGCTGTCGGCGGCGAGCCAGACTTCGCGGGCATGGCCAATGATGGTTTGCGCGACCTTGACCTCGCGGTAGTCGAAGTCGCGCAGGGAGCCGTCGGCCTCGATGCCCGAAATGCCGATCAGCGCGATGTCCACCCGGAACTGGCGAATGAAGTCGACGGCCGCCTCGCCCACGATGCCGCGGTCGCGCGCGCGCACCACGCCGCCGGTGACGATCACCTCGCAGTTGGGGTTGCTGCTCAGGATGGCCGCGACGTTGAGGTTGTTGGTGATGACGCGCAGCCCCTTGTGATGCATCAGTGCCCTGGCAATGGCTTCGGTGGTCGTGCCGATGTTGAGGATCAGCGAGCAGTTGTCGGGCACCTCCTTGGCGACAGCCAGCGCAATCCGCGCCTTGCCGTCGGCATTGAGGCTTTCGCGCTGGCGGTGCGCGAGGTTTTCAATGGTCGAGCCTGGAACCCGCACGCCACCGTGAAACCGCGTCAGCAGCCCGGCTTCGGCCAGACGCTGCACGTCACGACGCACGGTCTGCAGCGTGACCGCCAGGGTCTCGGCGAGTTGTTCAACGGTGACGGAGCCGTGCGCGCGGACCACGTCGAGGAGTTTGAGTTGCCTGGGATTGGAGTTCACGCGCCATTCTGTCCGAGAAGTCACGCGACTTTATATCGAAGCAAAAAGAAAAGAATAAGGGAAAACATGTATTCAAAACAATCAAAAAGGAAGAAAAATAGAAAAGATACGAACATAAATAAACGAATCGTGCATGTAATTCCTTCCCCGACACCCGTGCGCGTTGCCGCCCCGAAAGGCGTGTGATGCAGCTTGTGCTCGACCGCATCAGCAAAAAAGTCGGTCCCGAAACCTGGCTTTACGAAATGAGCCTTGCACCGCGGCCGGGCGAAGTCACGGTGCTGCTGGGTGCCACGCAAGCCGGCAAGACCAGCCTGATGCGGGTGATGGCCGGCCTCGATGTCCCCAGCGCAGGTCATGTCCGGGTGGACGGCGCCGATGTGACCGGCATGGCGGTGCGCGAGCGCAACGTGGCCATGGTCTACCAGCAGTTCATCAACTACCCCTCGCTCAAGGTGGCCGACAACATTGCCTCGCCGCTCAAGCTGCGCGGCGAAAAGAACATTGCCCGGCGCGTGCGCGAGATTGCTCAGCGCCTGCATATCGAGATGTTCCTGGACCGCTACCCGGCCGAGCTGTCCGGGGGGCAGCAGCAGCGCGTGGCGCTGGCGCGCGCACTGGCGAAAGGCGCGCCCCTGATGCTGCTCGACGAACCGCTGGTCAATCTGGACTACAAGTTGCGCGAAGAGCTGCGTGAGGAGCTGACGCAATTGTTTGCAATCGGGGATTCGACGGTGATTTACGCGACCACCGAACCGGGGGAGGCCTTGCTGCTGGGCGGCTACACCGCGGTTCTGGATGGCGGGGAACTGCTGCAGTACGGGCCGACGGCAGAAGTGTTTCATGCGCCGAAGTCGCTGCGTGTCGCCCGCGCCTTCAGCGACCCGCCGATGAACCTGATGGCCGCCACGGCCAGCGGGCAGGGTGTGCAACTGGTGGGCGGCCCCGAGCTGGCCATCGCGCTGGCTCCGGGGGCATCGCCTGCACTGACAGTGGGTGTGCGTGCCAGCGCCTTGCGCGAAACCCGGCGCGATGGCGACATCACGCTGGCCGGCAAGGTCGAACTGGCAGAAATTTCCGGCTCAGACACCTTTGTGCATGTGAGCACGGCTGTGGGCGAGCTCGTGGCCCAACTCACGGGGGTGCACTATTTCGACCTGGGTGCTCCGCTTGCGCTGTATCTCCATCCCTCGCATGCCTATGTGTTTGATGCGAACGGCGCCCTGCTGGTCGCGCCGCAGCGCAAAGGAGGGCATTGACATGGCCCGCATTGACCTGGATCTTGCGCACTCGTACAAGGCGAATCCGCGCGAAGATGCCGACTACGCGCTGCTGCCCCTGCAGATGACGTTTGAGGATGGTGGTGCTTACGCGCTGCTGGGTCCCTCGGGTTGCGGCAAGACCACCATGCTCAATGTGATCTCCGGCCTGCTGGCGCCGTCGCAGGGCACGGTGAAATTCGATGGGCGGGACATGACACATGCCACGCCGCAGGAGCGCAACATTGCGCAGGTGTTCCAGTTCCCGGTCATCTACGACACGATGACGGTGGCCGAAAACCTCGCCTTCCCGCTGCGCAACCGGAAAATGCCGGAAGACCAGATCAAAAAACGTGTCGGGCAGATCGCCGAGATGCTGGAGATGAGTGGTCAGCTGAACCAGCGCGCAGCCGGCCTCGCGGCCGATGCGAAACAGAAGATTTCGCTGGGCCGCGGCCTGGTACGGCCCGATGTCTCGGCGGTTCTGTTCGACGAGCCGCTGACCGTCATCGATCCGCACCTGAAGTGGCAACTGCGCCGCAAGCTCAAGCAGATCCACCATGAGCTCAAGCTCACACTGATTTATGTCACGCATGATCAGGTGGAGGCGTTGACCTTCGCCCAGCAAGTGGTGGTGATGACCCGCGGCCGCGCCGTGCAGATCGGGTCAGCCGATGCACTGTTCGAGCGGCCGCAGCACACGTTTGTGGGTCATTTCATCGGTTCACCCGGAATGAACTTTTTGCCCGCAAGGGCTACCGGCGAAGCCCTCGACATCGCGGGTCATACGCTGCCCATGCCGGCCGGTCGGGAGCTGCCGGCCGGCGACTACAAACTCGGCGTACGCCCCGAATATGTGGCTCTGGCGGCGTCCGGCGCTGCGGGTGCCGTGCCTGCGAGCGTTGTGCGTGTGCAGGACATCGGGACCCATTTGATGCTGACGGCGACGGTGGGTGAGGGTGCTGTGAAGGTTCGCCTGCATTCCGGCGCGACGGCGCCGCAAGCCGGCGACACCGCCTGGCTGCAACTGCTCGGAGCCCATACCTGTTTCTACAAAAATGAGGAGCTGATCGCATGAGCGCAGCGCGAAACCGTTCCAGGCCAGGAAGCGGGAGGGCTCCATGAGCACCACCACAAAACCCGTCAACCAGAAGGCATGGCTGCTGGTGTTGCCGGTCATCATCTGTGTGGCCTTCTCGGCCATCCTGCCTCTGATGACAGTAGTCAACTATTCGGTGCAGGACATCATCTCGCCCGAGCGGCGCGTGTTTGTCGGCACCGAATGGTTTGCCGCCGTCATGCGCGACGAGGACCTGCATGCGGCGCTCTGGCGCCAGCTGACTTTTTCGTTTGCCGTGCTGGCCGTCGAAATTCCCCTGGGCATCGCGTTGGCGCTGTCCATGCCCGCGCAGGGCTGGAAGGCATCGGCCGTTCTGGTGCTGGTGGCGCTGTCGCTGCTGATCCCGTGGAACGTGGTCGGCACGATCTGGCAGATCTACGGCCGCGCCGATATCGGCCTGCTTGGCAGGATGCTGCAGGAAATGGGATTCGACTACAGCTACACCGGCAATGCGCTGCATGCCTGGATCACTGTGCTGGTCATGGACGTCTGGCACTGGACACCGCTGGTTGCGCTGCTTTGTTATGCCGGACTGCGTTCCATCCCGGACGCCTACTACCAGGCCGCACGTATCGACGGGGCCAGCAAGTTCGCGGTGTTTCGCTACATCCAGCTGCCCAAGATGCGCGGCGTGTTGATGATTGCCGTGCTGTTGCGTTTCATGGACAGTTTCATGATCTATACAGAACCCTTTGTACTGACCGGCGGCGGGCCCGGCAACGCGACCACCTTCCTTTCGCAATACCTCACGCAGAAGGCGGTGGGCCAGTTCGATCTGGGGCCCGCGGCTGCCTTCTCGCTGATCTATTTCCTGATCATCCTGCTGCTGTGTTTCATTCTCTACAACTGGATGCAACGGGTCGGCACGGCGACCAAGGAGAACACCGGTGAATAAGCCCCGTTTCCAGGCGAGGACGCTGTTCCTCATTGCCTACATTGTTTTTGCGCTGTTGCCCATCTACTGGATGATCAACATGAGTTTCAAGACCAATGGCGAAATCCTGTCGAGTTTTTCCTTTTTCCCTCAGGAGTTCACCTGGGCCAACTACCGGACCATCTTCACCG
Source organism: Polaromonas sp. 39-63-25 (assembly GCF_002278925.1). GTDB lineage: Bacteria > Pseudomonadota > Gammaproteobacteria > Burkholderiales > Burkholderiaceae_C > Polaromonas. The sequence goes on along the minus strand of NZ_NCJH01000023.1, from coordinate 19,489 downwards.
ACCCGTCCTGGTATTCGGGCTACATCAATTCCCTGATTTATGTGGCTATCAACACCGTGATTTCGATCACGGTGGCCTTGCCCGCGGCGTATGCGTTCTCCCGCTACAGCTTCATCGGCGACAAACACGTGTTCTTCTGGCTACTGACCAACCGCATGACGCCACCGGCCGTGTTTTTGCTCCCCTTTTTCCAGCTCTACACCACGGTGGGCCTGATGGACACCCACATCGCGGTGGCGCTGGCGCACCTGCTGTTCAACGTGCCGCTGGCGGTCTGGATTCTTGAAGGCTTCATGAGCGGCATCCCGCGCGAGATCGACGAGACAGCGTATATCGACGGTTATTCGTTTCCGCGCTTTTTCGTTCGCATCTTCCTGCCTCTGATCAAGGCCGGTGTGGGTGTGGCGGCTTTCTTCTGCTTCATGTTCAGCTGGGTCGAGCTGTTGCTGGCCCGCACCCTGACCAGCGTCAACGCCAAGCCTATCGTGGCCACGATGACGCGCACGGTGTCTGCTTCGGGCATGGACTGGGCGACGCTCGCCGCTGCAGGCGTGCTGACCATCGTGCCTGGTGCGATCGTGATCTGGTTCGTACGGCACTACATCGCCAAGGGCTTTGCGATGGGTCGGGTATGAAACCGCAGACAAGGAGAAACAGGCATGTTTGAGTGGATGGCGTGGACCCTGCCGGTAGCCATTTTTTTTACCTGCATTGTCCTGATGCTGATTGGCATGACGGTCTGGGAGATCAAGTCTCCGACAACGGCGCGTCGCGGCTTTTTGCCGCTGGAAACAACACGCGGCGACCGGCTGTTCATCGGCCTGCTGGGCGCCGCCTACATCAACCTGATCTTTGTGGGCCTCAGTGGAAAGCTGGGTGCCGCACTGGGCCTGCAGGCCGACCCGTCTATCTGGTTCAGTTTTGTCATTTCCATGGGATGGCTTGCGCTTGTCATGCGCAAGGGTTAGCGGAGGGTACGGATTCGGCTCATTGCTTCCCCGGAGCCGGGCGAGTCGTGGAAACACTGGGGGAGGTCATCAATTGAGGAGACAAGTCATGAAGATGCGCTACACAGCACTGGCACTCGCAGCGGCCCTGGTGGTCATGCAGAACGCCAGCGCCGGCGATGCCGAGGCGAAGAAATGGATAGACAGCGAATTCCAGCCATCAACGCTGAGCAAGGCCCAGCAGATGGCCGAGATGAAATGGTTCATCGAAGCGGCGAAAAAGCTGCAGGCCAAGGGGGTGAAGGAAATTTCCGTGGTGTCGGAAACCATCACCACCCACGAATACGAGTCCAAAACGCTGGCCAAAGCCTTCGAGGAAATCACCGGCATCAAGGTCAAGCACGACCTGATCCAGGAAGGCGACGTGGTCGAGAAGCTGCAGACCTCGATGCAGTCGGGCAAATCGATTTACGATGGCTGGATTTCGGACTCGGACCTGATCGGCACCCATTACCGCTACGGCAAGGTCATGAACCTGACCGACTACATGGCCGGCAAGGGCAAGGAATGGACCAACCCGGGGCTGGATCTGAAAGACTTCATCGGTACCAGCTTCACCACTGCACCGGACGGCAAGCTGTACCAGCTGCCTGACCAGCAGTTTGCCAATCTGTACTGGTTCCGTGCCGACCTGTTTGCGCGCAAGGACCTGCAGGACAAATTCAAGGCCAAGTACGGCTACGAGCTGGGCGTGCCGCTGAACTGGAGCGCCTACGAGGACATCGCCGCCTTTTTCAGCGAAGACGTCAAGACCATCGACGGCAAACCGATCTACGGTCACATGGACTATGGCAAGAAGGATCCATCGCTGGGCTGGCGCTTCACCGACGCATGGCTGTCGATGGCCGGTACGGCCGACAAGGGCATCCCCAACGGCATGCCGGTCGATGAATGGGGCATCCGCGTGGCGGCAGACAAATGCACACCGGTCGGTGCATCGGTCTCCCGCGGCGGTGCGACCAACTCGCCTGCCGCCGTCTACGCACTGACCAAGTATGTGGACTGGATGAAAAAATACGCTCCTAAGGAAGCCACCGGCATGACTTTCGGCGAGGCCGGCCCGGTGCCGGCGCAGGGGCAGATTGCCCAGCAGATCTTCTGGTACACCGCTTTCACGGCCGACATGACCAAGAAGGGCCTGCCGGTGGTCAACGCCGACGGCACGCCCAAGTGGCGCATGGCGCCCGGCCCCAACGGACCTTACTGGAAACAGGGCATGCAAAACGGCTACCAGGACGTGGGTTCCTGGACCTTCTTCTCGGCCCATGACGAAAACCGCACGGCGGCCGCCTGGCTGTACGCGCAGTTCGTGACCGCGAAGACCACCTCGCTGAAGAAGACCATTGTTGGCCTGACGCCGATCCGCGAATCGGACATCCGCTCCAAAGCCATGACCGACATGGCGCCCAAGCTCGGTGGCCTCGTGGAGTTCTACCGCAGCCCGGCCCGTGTGGCCTGGACACCGACGGGTACCAATGTGCCCGACTATCCGAAGCTGGCTCAGCTCTGGTGGAAAAACGTGGCCCAGGCTGTGACCGGCGAGAAAACACCGCAGGGTGCAATGGACACGCTGGCAGAAGAGATGGACCAGGTCATGGCCCGCCTCGAGCGTGCGGGCATGGACCGGTGCGCTCCCAAGCTCAACCCGAAAGGCGATCCGGCCAAGTACCTCAGCGACACCGGCGCGCCATGGAAAAAGCTGGCCAACGAAAAGCCCAAGGGCGAGACCATCAACTACGACAAGCTGCTGCAGGCCTGGAAGGATGGCAAAGTCCGTTGACCGCAACCGCCCGGGCTCCGGCCCGCATGTTGCTTGACTGATGCAAGCCCGCGCACGGACCACCGCGTCCGTGCGCGCTTGCCAACAAGAAAGCCAGGAAGGCGCAACCTGTTCCGGGGTTGCTGCGGAGATGGACAATGGAGCCCATGACTTTTGATTCCCCGCCGTTGCCGACGCGACGCGCAGACCTGATAGAACGCCTCAAGGCACCCCACACTTACGACATTGCGATCATCGGCGGCGGGGCTACCGGCCTCGGTGTCGCGCTGGATGCCGCGGCACGCGGATTTTCCGTCGTGGTGGTCGAATCGCACGACTTTGCCAAGGGCACCTCCTCGCGCGCTACCAAGCTGGTTCATGGCGGGGTTCGCTATCTGGCGCAGGGCAACATTTCCCTGGTTCGCGAAGCCCTGCACGAACGCACGCGCCTGCTGGCCAATGCGCCGCATCTGGCGCAGCCCTTGCCTTTTGTGATGCCTTCCTACAAGTTCTGGGAGGCTCCGTTTTATGGCATCGGACTCAAGATGTATGACGCGCTCGCCGGCAAGGCCGGCTTGGGCGCCACCGAATTCCTCAACCGCGCTGAAACATTGCAGCTCCAGCCAACGGCCCGCCAGTCCGGACTCAGGGGCGGGGTCAAATATTGGGACGGCCAGTTCGACGATGCGCGGCTGGCACTGGCGCTGGCGCGCAGTGCCGCGCGCGCCGGCGCCTTGCTGGTCAATTATTGTGCTGCGACCGGTCTCGTCCATGAGGGGGACAAGCTGGTGGGCTTGCATGTAGTTGATCATGAAAGTGGGCGGGCACTTACGCTGCGAGCCAAATGTATTGTGAATGCGACCGGGGTTTGGGTCGACCAGCTGCGACTGCTCGACGGCCAGGCCATAGGCCGCGAGGCGAAGCCCATGGTGGCGCCCAGCCAGGGTGTTCACATTGTCGTTGATCGCTCGTTTTTACCTACCGACCACGCCCTGCTGGTTCCCAAAACCGCCGACGGGCGGGTGCTGTTTGCTGTGCCCTGGCTGGGCAAGACCATCCTGGGGACCACCGACACGCCGCGCAACGACCTGGCGCGTGAACCCCTGGCCTTTCGCGAAGAGGTCGACTTTATCCTCGGCGAGTCGGCGCGCTACCTGAGCCGGGCACCCGGCCCGGCCGACATCAAGAGCATCTGGGTCGGGTTGCGTCCTCTGGTCAAACCACCGGAAGAAGATGGCGACAGCACCCAGGCGCTGTCGCGTGAACACACGGTACTGGTCAGCAAAAGCGGTCTGGTCACCGTGACCGGCGGCAAATGGACGACCTACCGCGCCATGGCTGAAGACGTGCTGGACAGCTGTTTCGGTGCTGAACTGCTGGCAAAACGCCCGGGCGGCGTCACGGCCAGCCTCCAACTGGTAGGCGCCCAGCCATCCGTTCACAAGATTAGCGATGCGCCCGGGCTGCATCTGTATGGGAGCGATGCGGCTGCCGTCCAGGCCCTGCCTGGGGCGGAAAGGATGCTGGGCGGTGGCCTGACGGAGGCGATGGTGCGTTTTGCCGCGCGCTACGAGTACGCCCGTACGGTGGAGGATGTGCTGGCGCGCCGATCCCGGCTCCTGTTTCTGGACGCCGCGCTTGCCAAGACCCTGGCGCGGAGTGTGGCTGAGTTGCTGGCGCAGGAAACCGGGGTGGATCCCCGGCTCGCCGATTTTCTGGCCCTGGCGGATCAGTACCTGACTTTTCCGGCCTGATTCCCTTCCATCCCCGCGCCCAGCGCCGAAGAACCGGTTGTGGCCGCTACATTTTTAATAGCTGCCCGCGCCCGTCCGCAAATGGGATGAGGCTGTTTTTGTAGTTGATTCTGATGGGATGTCGTACCTGGCGAACAATTTGCAGCAAGAGGTGTTGACAGCCGCAGCGAATTTGTTAATAATCGTGGGCTTCGCTGTAAAAAGCTGAGAATTCTGCCTAACGGAAGCATCGCAAGTGGTTTGTGGTGTGGACGACGGGCCCAAGACTGACTGGCAAGACTTCCCTTTGGGGAAAAGGCGCTGGTGCAAGTTGGGACTAATTTAAATGATTCAAACGCAATCCAAACTCGATGTTGCTGACAACACGGGTGCCAAATCTGTGATGTGCATCAAGGTGCTGGGCGGGTCCAAGCGCCGCTATGCCAGCGTCGGTGATGTCATCAAGGTGAGTATCAAAGAAGCCGCTCCGCGTGGCCGCGTCAAAAAAGGCGAGGTCTACAGTGCTGTGGTGGTTCGTACTGCCAAGGGCATTCGTCGCGGCGATGGTTCACTCGTCAAATTCGATGGCAACGCAGCCGTGTTGCTTAATGCCAAGCTGGAGCCTATCGGCACCCGCATCTTCGGACCGGTGACGCGCGAGTTGCGCACCGAGAAGTTCATGAAGATCGTGTCCCTGGCTCCTGAAGTTCTGTAAGGACGCGCCATGAACAAGATTCGCAAAGGCGACGAGATCATTGTGATCGCAGGTCGTGACAAGGGTAAGCGCGGCACGATTTCGCTGCGCAAGGACGACAGCCATGTGCTGGTGGACGGGATCAACCTGGTGAAAAAACACACCAAGCCCAACCCTCTCAAGGGAGCCGCTGGCGGCATCGTGGAAAAAAGCATGCCGATTCACCAATCCAATGTGGCCATTTTCAATGCTGCAACGGGCAAGGCGGATCGGGTGGGCATCAAGTTGTTGGCTGACGGCAAAAAAGTGCGCGTCTTCAAGTCCAGCGGCGAAGAAATTAAGGCTGCATGAACATGGCACGCTTGCAACAGCAATACCGCGAAAAAATCGCACCAAGCTTGATGGAAAAGTTTGGTTACACCTCCCCGATGCAGGTTCCCCGCATCACCAAGATCACCCTCAACATGGGTGTGAGTGAGGCTGTGGCCGATAAAAAGGTCATGGAGCATGCCGTCAGCGACATGACCAAGATTGCCGGCCAGAAGCCGGTGGTGACCAAGGCCAAGAAGGCTATCGCCGGTTTCAAGATCCGCGAAGACCTTCCGATTGGCTGCATGGTCACGCTGCGCGGCGTCCAGATGTATGAGTTCCTTGATCGTTTCGTGACGGTGGCCTTGCCCCGTGTCCGTGACTTTCGCGGTATCTCCGGTCGGGCCTTTGATGGTCGCGGCAACTACAACATCGGCGTGAAAGAGCAGATCATTTTCCCTGAGATTGAGTACGACAAGGTTGACGCCTTGCGTGGTCTCAACATCAGCATCACCACCACGGCTAAGACCGACGAAGAGTGCAAGGCGCTCCTCACCGGCTTCCGTTTTCCGTTCAAGAACTGAGGCGGGCATGGCAAAACAGGCTTTATTGCAACGTGAACTGAAGCGCGACAAACTCGTGGCCAAGTTCGCCAAGAAACACGCTGAACTCAAGGCGACGTCCAACGACGCCAAGCGCTCCGATGAAGAGCGCGCACTGGCTCGTCTGGAGTTGCAAAAGTTGCCCCGCAATGCGAATCCGACACGTCAGCGCAACCGCTGTGCGATCACGGGTCGTCCGCGTGGCACATTCCGTCAATTTGGCTTGGCTCGCGCCAAGATCCGCGAGTTGGCTTTTGCTGGTGATATCCCTGGTATCACCAAGGCAAGCTGGTAAGCATAGGAGAACCGCAAATGAGTATGAGTGATCCTATTGCCGACATGCTGACACGCATCCGCAATGCACAAATGGTTGAAAAGGCCGTTGTGCTGGTGCCGTCTTCAAAAGTCAAAGTCGCCATTGCGCAGGTGTTGAAGGATGAGGGCTACATCGATGGCTTTTCCGTCAGCGCCAACGATGGCAAGCCCCAGTTGGAAATCGCCCTGAAGTATTACGCAGGACGCCCGGTGATTGAGCGCATTGAGCGCGTCAGCCGCCCCGGCCTTCGCGTCTACAAAGGCCACGGCGCCATCCCCCAGGTCATGAACGGTCTGGGTGTCGCCATTGTCACGACCCCCCAGGGTGTCATGACTGATCGTAAGGCGCGCGCTACCGGTATCGGTGGTGAAGTGCTTTGCTATGTGGCCTAACGGGCATTGAGGAGTAACTGAAATGTCTCGTGTAGGAAAAATGCCAGTCGTCGTGCCCCAGGGCGTGGACGTGGCGATGAAAGACGACCAGATCAATGTCAAGGGTGCCCTCGGGGCCCTGGCGCTGACGCAAAATTCCCTGGTGACCATCAAGAATGATGCTGGCCAGTTGACTTTTGTGCCGGCCAACGAGTCGCGTGAAGCCAATGCCATGAGTGGAACCATGCGTCAGCTGGTCAACAACATGGTGACGGGCGTCACCAAGGGTTTCGAGAAGAAGCTGAACCTGGTTGGTGTGGGTTACAAGGCCCAGGCGCAAGGTGCCAAGCTGAATTTGACGGTAGGTTATTCGCACCCTGTGGTGATGGATATGCCGGCTGGTATTCAGGTCGCGACGCCTACGCCTACCGAAGTGGTGATCAAGGGTGCGGATCGTCAGCGCGTCGGCCAGATTGCTGCCGAAGTTCGTGCGGTTCGTCCTCCCGAGCCTTACAAGGGCAAGGGCATCCGTTATTCGGATGAGAAGATCACGATCAAAGAAACCAAGAAGAAATAAGGAGCTGCACCATGTTGACCAAAAAAGAGCAGCGCCTTCGTCGTTCACGCCAGACCCGCATCCGCATTGCCACGCAAGGTGTTGCCCGTCTGACGGTGAATCGCACCAATTTGCATATTTACGCCAGCGTCATCTCTGGCGACGGCACCAAGATCCTGGCATCTGCCTCGACCGCGGAAGTCGAAGTTCGCAAGGACCTTGGCGCTTCGGGCAAGGGTGCCAACGTTGCTGCTGCGCAGGCCATTGGCAAGCGTATTGCCGAAAAGGCAAAAGCGGCAGGTGTGGAAAAAGTAGCGTTTGACCGCGCTGGCTTTGCGTACCACGGCCGCGTCAAAGCGCTGGCCGAGGCAGCTCGCGAAGCTGGCTTGCAGTTCTAAGCAGACTGGAATTAAGTATGGCTAAGTTTCAAGCAAAACAACAAAACGACGCTCCAGACGATGGTCTGAAGGAAAAAATGATCGCGGTGAACCGCGTGACCAAAGTTGTCAAAGGCGGCCGGATTTTGGGTTTTGCCGCCCTGACCGTGGTTGGTGATGGCGACGGTCGTGTCGGTATGGGTAAGGGCAAGTCGAAAGAAGTGCCTGCGGCCGTGCAAAAAGCCATGGAAGAAGCCCGTCGCAACATGACGAAAGTGTCCCTGAAAAACGGCACGCTTCACCATAACGTGTTCGGCCATTGGGGTGCTGCCAGCGTCATGATGATGCCGGCCGCCAAAGGTACTGGCATCATTGCCGGTGGCCCGATGCGTGCGGTGTTTGAAGTGATGGGTATCACTGACATCGTCGCTAAAAGCCATGGCTCCAGCAATCCGTACAACATGGTGCGTGCAACGATGGACGCCCTGAATAACTCCACGACGGCTTCGGACATCGCAGCCAAGCGTGGCAAATCCGTCGAAGAAATCTTCGGCTAAGGCGATACCCAATGACGACAGAGAAAAAACTCACGGTGACGCTGGTTCGCAGCCCGATTGGCACCAAGGAATCCCATCGCGCCACGGTGCGCGGTCTGGGTCTCCGCGGTATCAACAGCAAGAGCGAACTGCAGGACACGCCCGCTGTGCGCGGCATGATCAACAAGATCAGCTACCTGGTCAAGGTGCTGTAAGCGGAGCTTATGATGGAACTAAACGGAATCAAGCCTGCCGCAGGCGCAAAACATGCCAAACGCCGCGTCGGTCGCGGTATCGGTTCGGGCATCGGCAAAACGGCCGGTCGTGGCCATAAAGGCCAGAAATCCCGTGCCGGTGGCTACCACAAGGTGGGGTTTGAAGGCGGTCAGATGCCTTTGCAGCGCCGCTTGCCCAAGCGTGGCTTCAAGTCGCACAACCTCAAGTTCAATGCGGAAGTGACCTTGACTGCTCTTGAGCAGCTCGGCCTTGCCGAAGTGGATCTGTTGGCGCTCAAAACGGCTGGCCTCGTGGGGCAGCTGGCAAAGAACGTCAAAGTCATCAAGTCGGGTGCACTGACCAAGGCTGTCAAGCTCAATGGCATCGGTGCGACGGCAGGTGCCAAGGCCGTGATCGAAGCCGCTGGCGGCGTGATCGCTTAATACTCATACACGGATAACGACCAGTGGCAACCAGCTCTGCACAAATTGCAAAAACCGGCAAGTTCGGCGATCTGCGCAACAGGCTTGTGTTTTTGCTGCTTGCTCTGGTGGTGTATCGGGTTGGGGCTCACATTCCGGTTCCCGGAATTGATCCCGGGCAGCTGCAGCAGCTGTTCAAGGGGCAGCAGGGCGGCATATTGAGTTTGTTCAATATGTTTTCCGGTGGAGCCTTGTCGCGGTTCACGGTGTTTGCGCTGGGCATCATGCCCTACATCTCGGCTTCCATCATCATGCAGCTGCTCACCTATGTCGTTCCGACATTCGAGCAGATGAAAAAAGAAGGTGAAGCTGGTCGCAGGAAGATCACGCAATACACCCGTTACGGGACCCTGGGTTTGGCGCTGTTTCAGTCCATGGGTATCGCGATTGCGCTGGAGAGCTCGCCGGGTCTGGTGCTCGCTCCTGGCTTCGGATTTCGCATGACGGCGGTGGTCAGCTTGACGGCAGGCACGATGTTTTTGATGTGGCTCGGCGAGCAGATCACCGAGCGTGGCTTGGGTAACGGTATTTCGATTCTGATTTTTGCGGGTATCGCCGCAGGTCTGCCCAGTGCGCTTGGCGGTTTGCTTGAACTTGTTCGCACCGGTGCCATGAGTATTCTGGTGGCCATCGTGATTGTTGCGGTTGTCGTCCTGGTTACTTATTTTGTTGTGTTTGTCGAGCGTGGTCAGCGAAAGATTCTGGTGAATTACGCCAGGCGGCAGGTGGGCAACAAGGTCTATGGCGGTCAATCCTCCCATCTGCCCTTGAAGCTCAACATGGCCGGTGTAATCCCTCCGATTTTTGCTTCGTCGATCATTCTGTTGCCGGCGACCGTGGTTGGCTGGTTCAGCACGGGCGAGGGCATGCGCTGGCTCAAGGATATCGCCGGCACATTAACGCCGGGCCAGCCGATCTATGTATTGCTGTATGCCAGTGCAATCATATTTTTCTGTTTCTTTTACACGGCGCTGGTGTTCAATAGCCGTGAAACGGCTGACAACCTGAAAAAGAGCGGTGCTTTCATTCCTGGTATTCGCCCCGGTGACCAGACGGCGCGTTACATTGACAAGATTCTGGTGCGGTTGACTCTGGCGGGCGCCATTTACATCACTTTTGTGTGCTTGCTGCCGGAGTTTCTGATTTTGAAGTACAACGTGCCGTTTTATTTCGGTGGAACCTCGTTGCTGATTATTGTGGTTGTCACCATGGATTTCATGGCACAGGTACAAAACTACATGATGTCCCAGCAATATGAATCCCTGCTGAAGAAAGCGAATTTTAAAACGTCACCAGGTGGTTGATTGGGATGTCGAAGGATGATGTTATCCAGATGCAGGGGGAGGTCGTGGAGAACTTGCCCAACGCGACGTTTCGCGTAAAGCTGGAAAATGGTCATATTGTTTTGGGTCACATCTCGGGAAAGATGCGAATGCACTACATCCGCATTCTTCCTGGTGACAAGGTAACGGTTGAGTTAACGCCTTACGATTTGTCGCGAGCACGCATCGTGTTTCGCGCCAAGTAAGTACAGTTCAGAAGTTTAGGAGAAAGAAATGAGAGTTTCAGCTTCGGTCAAGAAAATTTGCCGCAACTGTAAAATCATCCGCCGCAAGGGCGTTGTACGCGTGATTTGCACAGACCCACGCCACAAACAGCGTCAAGGCTGATTTCAAGAGTTTTAGAGGACGCACATGGCTCGTATCGCTGGTATCAATATTCCGCCGCAGCAGCACGCCGAAATCGGTTTGACTGCTATTTTCGGCATCGGTCGCACTCGTGCTCGCAAAATTTGCGAAGCATGTGATATTGCGTATTCCAAAAAAGTCAAAGATCTCTCAGACGCTGACTTGGAAAAGATTCGTGACCAGATCGCGCAATTCACCATTGAAGGTGACCTGCGTCGTGAAACCACGATGAACATCAAGCGGTTGATGGATATCGGCTGCTACCGTGGCTTCCGCCATCGTCGCGGGCTGCCCATGCGCGGACAGCGCACACGCACCAATGCACGTACCCGCAAGGGTCCGCGCAAGGCGGCACAGTCCTTGAAGAAATAATTGAGTAAGAGGTAGTTATGGCAAAAGCCCCCAGCAGTAACGCAGCACAACGCGTTCGCAAGAAAGTACGCAAGAACGTTGCCGACGGCGTCGCTCACGTTCACGCGTCTTTCAACAACACCATCATCACGATCACAGATCGCCAGGGCAACGCCTTGTCGTGGGCCTCTTCTGGCGGTCAGGGCTTTAAAGGTTCGCGCAAGTCGACTCCCTTTGCAGCTCAGGTCGCTTCTGAGGTGGCTGGTCGCGCTGCCATTGAACAGGGCATCAAGAATCTTGATGTCGAAATCAAGGGCCCTGGTCCAGGACGTGAGTCATCAGTTCGCGCGCTGGCAGCGCTTGGCATTCGCATCAATTCGATTGCTGACGTCACGCCAGTGCCGCATAACGGCTGCCGTCCCCAGAAACGCCGTCGTATTTAAGTTCTGCTTTTCCGGTTTGTTCCTCGTTTTCACGCAGGCCAACCGGGCGAGTTTTTATCAAGCCCACCGCCGTCAGGTTGCTACCTGCGGCTCCTGCAGTTTCTGCAGCAGATGACATAAGGAATTCAAGTGGCACGTTACCTCGGCCCCAAGGCCAAACTATCCCGCCGTGAAGGCACCGACCTGTTCCTGAAGAGCGCTCGCAGAGCCATTGGTGACAAGGCCAAATTCGATTCCAAGCCCGGTCAGCACGGCCGCACTTCCGGTACCCGGACCTCGGACTTCGGTCTGCAGCTTCGTGAGAAGCAGAAGGTCAAGCGCATGTACGGCGTGTTGGAGAAGCAGTTCCGCCGTTATTTCGAAGAAGCTGATCGTCGCAAGGGAAACACCGGCGCCAATCTGCTGTTCATTCTGGAATCTCGTCTGGACAATGTGGTTTATCGGATGGGTTTCGGTTCTACCCGTGCCGAAGCGCGTCAGCTGGTGTCGCACAAGGCGATCACCGTCAATGGCAGCTCGGTCAACATTCCGTCTTACATGGTTAAAACGGGCGACGTGATCGCTGTTCGTGACAAGTCCAAGAAGCAGACCCGCGTGGCGGAAGCTCTGCAGTTGGCGCAGCAAGTCGGCATGCCGGCCTGGGTGGATGTCAGCATAGACAAAGGCGAGGGCATTTTCAAGAAAGTGCCGGATCGCGACGAGTTTGCTGCGGACGTCAACGAATCGTTGATCGTCGAACTGTATTCACGTTAATTTTCGTTCCTGCGCTTACGGGGCACTGTAAGCGCAGGGTCGCTTCACCCGGCCTTATCGGTGTAACGAGCCGAGGGTATTGAGAGGAAGAATGCATGCAAACCAATTTACTGAAACCAAAAACTATCAACGTTGAGCAGCTTGCCGCCAATCGCGCCAAGGTGACTCTGGAGCCTTTCGAGCGTGGCTATGGTCACACGCTCGGCAACGCCCTGCGCCGCGTTTTGCTTTCGTCCATGGTGGGTCACGCCGCAACTGAAGTCACGATCGCCGGTGTGTTGCACGAGTACTCGTCCATTGATGGCGTCCAGGAAGACGTTGTCAATATCCTTCTGAACCTCAAAGGTGTCGTTTTCAAGCTGCACAATCGCGATGAAGTGACGCTGAGCTTGCGCAAGGAGGGCGAAGGCCCTGTAACCGCTGCCGACATTCAGACGCCCCATGACGTCGAAATCATCAATCCAGAGCATGTGATCGTCAATTTGTCGCACGGCGGCAAGATCGACATGCAGATCAAGGTCGAAAACGGCCGTGGTTACGTTCCCGGCACCATGCGCCGCTATGGCGACGAATCCACCAAATCGATTGGCCGGATTGTCCTGGATGCGTCGTTTTCACCAGTCAAACGTGTGAGCTATACCGTTGAAAGTGCCCGCGTTGAGCAGCGCACCGATCTCGACAAGCTTGTCCTGGAAATTGAGACCAACGGTGCCGTGACCGCGGAAGACGCTGTCCGTGCTTCGGCTAAAATTCTTGTCGAGCAGCTTGCTGTATTTGCACAGCTTGAAGGCAACGAACTGGCTGCTTTTGATGCACCTGTGCAGCGCAGCTCCCAGCAATTTGATCCGATTTTGCTGCGCCCGGTCGATGAACTCGAATTGACAGTTCGTTCCGCCAACTGCCTCAAGGCGGAGAACATCTATTACATCGGTGACCTGATTCAGCGTACGGAGAACGAGCTTCTCAAGACGCCAAATCTGGGCCGCAAGTCGCTCAATGAAATCAAGGAAGTCCTGGCATCCCGGGGGCTGACACTTGGCATGCGCCTGGAAAGCTGGCCTCCGGCTGGTCTTGACAAGCGTTAATTGAAAACAGGCCTCTCTCGGGAGGCAGTGCACGGGTAGTACCTGATACGGCTATCTGAATTACAAAATGAAAGGACAGCACCATGCGTCACGGACACGGACTTCGTAAACTCAATCGGACCAGCTCACATCGACTGGCCATGTTACGCAACATGATGAATTCCCTTATTCAGCATGAAGCCATTAAAACGACCTTGCCCAAGGCCAAAGAGCTGCGCCGCGTCGTCGAGCCGATGATCACACTGGCAAAAGAGCCTACGCTCGCGAACAAGCGTCTCGCATTCGACCGTCTGCGTGACCGCGACATGGTGGTCAAGCTTTTTGCAGAGCTCGGCCCTCGCTACAAGGCACGCCCTGGTGGCTACACCCGTATCCTGAAAATGGGTTTTCGTGTGGGTGACAACGCACCGATGGCGTTGGTTGAATTGGTGGACCGCCCGGAAACTGCCGAAGACATTACTTCTGACACTGCCAAGTCAGAATAGGTTATAATAAATACATATCGCTAGGTTATAATAAATACATATCGCGCGGTGGAGCAGCCTGGTAGCTCGTTGGGCTCATAACCCAAAGGTCGTAAGTTCAAATCTTGCCCGCGCAACCAATCTCCCGGTTAATCATGCCGGTAACAAAACGCCCACATCAAGTGGGCGTTTTGCTTTCACATCTACTTGTCAGATGGTGGGAGTGGCTCCACGTTGCGGGTGAGACCATGTGCTCAGGATCTGATCCGGGGTTTCTTCATGGCAGCTTGGGGATTTCCATGAGAAGCAGGTGTTCTGTGACACCTAGAGGCGGGCACCCTTGGCGAGGTAACATGCGCCAGTAGCAGTGCTTTTATCTCCCAACCACACAATTGGCGAATCTGTATGGCCATGTGTCGCGTAAACTCCCTGTACGTTCCGAAGCTGGGGATGGTGGGCCACATGGGGCTGTGGTCATGGGGTCAAGCCACCACACTAAGCAGGCAATGTCGCCAAAAAAGCTGCCAACCTGCAAAATCTGACATGCAGATGTGGCGGCAAGTGCTTGATTTTATTACAATTGGTTACGTCAAGTGTCAATTCGAGTTTTAAATGAGTTGACCCTAAAGATCAAGAAATGAGTGACATGAACGTGCCATTGCAGACCAGTCCTAAGAGCGAGGCTAGCCACTTGGCCCAAGGCTTGCGCGAAGACTTGTTGCATCACGATCCTTTGCTCGATTGCCTGGTGGAACTGACGCGCATACATGGCCGCCCAAGCACCCGGGCAGCTTTGTCTGCCGGCCTTCCCCTGCCCAAGGCGGGTCTTCCTCCCTCGCTCTTCTCCCGTGCTGCAGCGCGCGCAGGTCTGTCATGCAAGATATTGCGGCGCCCTCTCGAAAAAATTGATTCGGCGCTGTTGCCTGTTGTTCTGCTCCTTGAGGGAGATGGGGCGTGTCTTTTGCTGGGCTGGGATGACCAGGGGCAAACGGCAAACCTGCTTTTCCCGGAGGCTGGGCAGGGCGTTGTGCAGTTGTCACGTGAACAACTGCTTGGCCGATATGTCGGCATTGCGATCTTCTCGCGGCCGAACTTTCGTTTCGATCAGCGTACGCCTGAGCTGGCTGACATTCCTCAGCGCCATTGGTTTTGGGGCGCTTTTCGCGATCAGTTTCCTCTTTACCGGGATATCCTGGCGGCGGCGCTCCTCATCAATTTGTTTGCGCTCGCGTTGCCACTTTTCTCGATGAATGTCTATGACCGTGTTGTACCCAACTTCGCGGTTGAGACACTCTGGATGCTGGCTTTCGGCCTGTTGCTGGTGCTGGTCATTGATTATTTTCTTCGCGTCATGCGGGGTTATTTTGTGGATCTCGCGGGTTCGCGCATAGATATCAAGCTTTCCACGCTGATCATGGAACGGGTGCTCGGGATGCGGCTCTCCGAGCGGCCGGCTTCTGTGGGTTCCTATGCAGCGACACTGCGCTCCTTCGAATCGGTGCGTGATTTCATTGCGTCAGCCACGGTCACTGCTGTGGTTGACCTCCCGTTTGCCCTCCTCTTTTTCCTTGTTCTCGGCTGGATTTCCTGGCCGCTGGTCATTCCACCCCTGGTAGGGGTCATTGTGGTTGTCATCTACAGTTACGTTGTTCAGCACAAAATGCACCTGCTTTCAGAGACCACGTTCAGGGCCTCTGCAATGCGCAATGCCACGTTGGTGGAGACACTAACAGCCATGGAGGCCATCAAGGCTCACGGTGCAGAAAGTCAGATGCAGGCCAAGCTCGAAGACACCGCCGCGTTTCTGGCGCGTGTCAGTGCCCAACTGCGGTTGTTGTCGTCTTCGGTGATCAACGTCGTCTCAAGCCTGCAGCAACTGATCAATATCGTGATGATTGTGGCAGGGGTGTACCTGATTCATGAAGGCAAGCTGACCATGGGCGGCCTGATCGCGGCCACGATGTTGTCTGGGCGCGCCATGGCTCCGCTGGGGCAAATTGTGGCTCTCTTGATGCAATACCAGAATGCCAGAACAGCCTTGGCCTCGCTTGAGGACACGATGAAAAAGCCGGGTGAGCGTTCCGATGAAATAAATTTTGTACACCGTCCCGATATCGCCGGGGAAATCGTATTTGACAATGTGCACTTCAGTTATCCCGGGCGGACGCAGGAGGCGTTGCGAGGCGTGTCCTTCAGGATCAAGCCTGGGGAAAATGTGGTCGTGATTGGCCGGGTCGGGTCGGGTAAAACGACCCTGCAGAGATTGATCCTGGGTCTTTACACCCCTTCTGAAGGCGCGATCACCATGGATGGCATCGACCTCCGGCAGCTCGATCCCGCAGATTTGCGTCGCAACGTCGGTTACGTCGAGCAGGATGCCATGCTTTTTTACGGCACCTTGCGCGACAACATCGCGATCGCTGCTCCCTATGCTGATGACGGTGCCATTCTGGCGGCTGCCGAGGTGGGCGGTTTGATCGAATTTGCCAATCGCCATCCCCAAGGCTTCGACATGATCATTGGCGAGCGAGGAGAGTCGCTTTCCGGCGGCCAGCGACAAGGTGTCGCAATCGCCCGTGCAGCGTTGCTGGAACCGCCCGTGTTGTTGCTGGACGAGCCGACGGGCGCCATGGACTTCTCATCAGAAGCACAATTCAAGGAACGCTTGCGCAGCTATGCCAAACACAAGACGATGGTTGTGGTGACGCATAGAAATACCTTGCTTGATCTGGCCGACCGCATTATTGTTATCGACGAGGGCCGCATCGTTGCCGATGGACCCTATGAGCAGGTTATCGAGGCCCTGAAAGCCGGCCGTATTGGGAAAGCCTCATGAAGCCGCGATGGATAGCGTTGGCTCGCCCCTTGATCGCGGGCCTGGAGTCTGTCCGGCGCATGTTGCAGCCTGGGCTTGACCGCACCCTATCCTCTTGGCGGGAGGATGATCGCCGTATGGATGCAGGGTTTGGCGGAGATGCAGATCGCGCCATGCTCGCCCAGGAGCCGCTTCGAGCCAGAATGCTCGTGAATAGCCTCGGCGTGGTTTTCATTCTGGCGGTTTTATGGGCTGGGCTTTCGGAAGTCGATGAGATTACAAAAGGCGAAGGCAAGGTCATTCCCTCCAGGCAATTGCAAGTCCTGCAAAGTCTGGATGGCGGTGTTGTTTCCGAGATTCTTGTGCAGGAGGGGCAGGTTGTGGAGCCCGGGCAGGTGTTGGTAAACATCGATACGACGCGGTTCGATTCTTCCGTGAAGGAAAACCGCGTTCAGTACCTGGCCCTGCTGGCCAAGGCGGCCCGACTTCGTGCCCTTGCTGAAGGGGTGGCTTTTGTACCTCCCCCTGAAGCCGTTGCCGAGGCGCCGAAGACAGTCGGAGAAGAACTCCGTTCCTACGAAGCCAGTACATCAACATTGAATGCACAGCTGGCTATCGCCCGGCAGCAATTGGCTCAGCGTCAGCAGGAACTGGTTGAAGTGCGGGCGAAACGGGAGCAGGCGTCCCGGGCTTACGAGTTGACCGCCAGGGAGTTGGGGTATACCAAGCCCTTGCTCAAGGATGGCGCTGTATCGGAAGTCGAATTGCTGCGACTGGAGCGGGAAACCGGACGTTTTCTGGGGGAGCGGGAAATGGCCTCCGCCCAAATTTCAAAAACACAGTCGGCGATCGAGGAGGCCTCACGCAAGATTCAGGAAATCACCCTGAATTTTCAGAGCGAGGCCCGCAAGGAGTTGTCCGATACGCTGGCGAAACTAAACGTGAGTTCCGCTGGCGGAGTGGGACTGGCGGACAAGGTCGATAAATCCTCCCTGCGGTCGCCGGTCAAAGGCACGGTCAAGCGCCTTCTTGTCAATACGGTGGGGGGCGTGGTCCAGCCCGGCAGGGACATCATCGAAATTGTGCCGCTCGAGGAAAACCTGCTTCTCGAAGCCAAGGTTTTGCCAAAAGACATTGCTTTCTTGCGACCAGGAGATCGGGCGCTGGTGAAATTCACGGCGTATGATTTTTCCATCTATGGCGGTCTGGAGGCCAAGCTGGAGTTTATTGGCGCCGATTCGGTCACCGATGAACGCGGCAATACCTTTTATACCGTGCGTGTTCGTACCGAAAAATCCAAGCTGGGCGAGGGCTTGCCCATCATTCCGGGGATGGTCGCTGAAGTGGATATCATCACCGGCCAAAAATCCATACTGTCCTACCTTCTCAAACCTGTATTGAAGGCAAAACAAGCCGCCTTTACAGAGCGCTAGATCGGGGCGGCAGTGGGAATTCAGGACACCGGACATCTATTTCTCTGCCCGCACGGACGCATGCTTCCTCGCTGGAGTGAGGCTTTCAAGACGGGAAGAGCCGGCAAAGTCCACTCCGCGAGACCTGGTTCTGGGGGCGGCAGGGTAGATCTCGTTTGGCTACGGCTGGAGCAGGGTGTGTCTGTGGCTGTGCAGATGGAACGTCTTGCCCCGCGTTTGAAGCTGGTTCCATGCGTGGTATTGAGCGATCTGCCGACAGATGAGGAGGCGATTGCCGCTTTTTCGGCAGGTGCACGGGGATATTGCAATACGCACGCCTTTGCTCAGGTTTTAGTTCAGGTAGCTGCAGTCGTGTTGCAGGGAGGGCTCTGGATTGGCGAGTCGTTGATGCAGCGGCTGGTCAGCGCCACCAGCCGCGTTCAGGCGCAGGCCAGCGGGGCTGCCTCCGCAGTGGGACCGAGCTGGTTTAAAGATCTCACTGATCGGGAGAAAGAGGTTGCCACCACGCTGGCCGCCGGGGCCAGCAACAAGGAAATTGCCCGTGCACTCGGCATTACAGAGCGCACCGTCAAGGCGCATGTAGGCGCCATTCTTGAAAAACTCCATGTGCGGGATCGCCTCCAGTTGTCGCTGGTCGTGAACGGCCAAGCGCCTGGACGCCCCTAAAGTCCAGGTTCGACCTAGTACCTCAGTACAGTTCCCCCGGTCAGGCAAACGGACTACATTGAAACCCAATGTAATAACTCCGTCTGGAATTCGCTATGGCAAAAGAAGCCAACGTCGTCGGCAATGTCGTTTTGATTGAAGGCATTGCTTTCGCTCAAAACAGCGATGGTGAGCAGCGACCTCTCAAGTTTGGCGATCCTGTTTTTGAAGGGGAGGTGATTGTCACGGCTACCGGAGGCCGTGTGGAGCTCGCCTTCGATCAGGGGGGGAAGTTTCTTCTCCGCTCCAGAGAAACCGTAACACTTGACTCAACGGTCTTTGGCAACGTCTTGCCGGATGCCGACAGTGGCGCCCTTTTGCCGCGTGTCGGAGAGCTCACAAGCATTCTTAATGCCATCAGCGAAGGCAGTAGTCTTGACAGGCTATTGCAGGAAACATCATCCGGGTTGAATTCATCTTCTGAGGTCGGCGGCACCAACATCAGGGCTGACGATGGCAACAATTTTGTTCAGTTGCTACGGACAGCCGAGGAGCTTGCACCGTTAACCTATGAATACGCCTCGCTTGGCAGGCAATCTCTGGGGTATTTGCCGGCTGGCGGCGCGCAGCGATCCGACAATGCGGCGGATGCGTCTGATCTGGGCGATCAGGGCTTTTCCGCTGCACTTCCCGCGGCTGGCGCTTCTGTGGCTCCGGCGGCTCCTGTGTCGGTTGCTACGGATCTTGGGGGGGCAGTCTCGACCCTGACCAGCGCGACCGCCAACCTCAGCGAGACCAACGCGGTGCTCTCCACCGGCGGGACCCTGAGCCTGACCGACCTGGACGCGACCGCG
>NZ_NCJH01000022.1 GCF_002278925.1 Polaromonas sp. 39-63-25 | reverse complement strand
ATCCTTGAGCGGCCGCAGGCCGCGCACCTCTTCGTGGGCCTGGTGCAGATCGCCCTGGGCGCGAGACAAATCGCCCAGCAGGCGCGCGTTGTCCTGAAGCGTGTGGACGGCCTCCTGCTGCTTGGTAGCCAAGGTCTCGTTCACGGCGCGCAACTCGGCCTGCAGGTACTGCACCTGCTGCTCATGCTTGCGCTGGTCCTGGTCGCGCTGCTCCTTGGTGGATTGCCGGAAATGCTCCAGCGCTTGGCGCGCATGCTGGTGTTTTTCTTCCAGGGACTGGCGATGGCGTTCTTCGGCCGCGATGCGCTCCTGCAGATCCGCCACCTGCTGAGCGAGCTGCGTGTTTTCCAGGGTTTTAGTGCTGAGCGCCTCGCTGGTTTTGCCGTGAGCGGTCTTTTCATCGGCCAGGGTGCGCTGGGTTTGCTCCAGCTGCCCGCGGATGGACTGTGCCTCGGTTTTCAGGGCCGCGGCGGCTTGCTGCTGCTGGCTGAGCTGCTCGGCGTGCCTGGCCTGCGCCGCGGTGACCCGCGCTTCCGCTTCCTCGTTGACGCGGGCCGCCAGGCGGCCCACCAGGTCCTGGATGGCCTCGCTGACGGCCACGCGGCTGCCGGTGGCCCCGCCTTCCTCTTCCTCGATCTCCTTCAGGTAACGATGGATGGTGGTTTTGGAGCCGCTGCCTAGCTCTTCGCGCACCGCATCGATGGACGGATTGCGCCCCGTGGCCCGCAATTTATCGCGGGCACGCAGCACTTCCGACTTGTAGATTCCGGCTCTGGCCATGGCTCACCTCTTTATTTCGTACCGTGGTATGTACCATGATATTACATACCATTTATGAGGTCAATAAGTTGAGCTTTTCGATAAAGCTAACGTTGGGTAATGCTGGATTATCGAATGTGAAGGCAAATTTTGGGCTGGTTGAGCCGGGGCGCTGGTATGGGGCGGACGTAATCACCCATTCGGCGCCATTGGCTTGCGTGATGCGCCCAGGCGGAAACAGCGGCCGCCAAAATTTGGTCCCCGCAAAGTTTGACGGGGTTATGCCTAAACAGGCATAATTTAGGCGATGTCGAAGCAAGCCCGCAAGCCCATCAAATGGGTCAGTTCCGCCAAGCGCGACCTCGATGGGATGCCGGAGGATGTCAAAGACGTTTTTGGACATGCCATCGACCTAGCCCAAGCCGGCGGCAAACACCAGGATGCCAAGGTCATGACGGGTTTCGGTTCGGCCGGCGTGCTGGAGGTGGTCGAGGACCACCAGGGCGATACCTACCGGGCCGTCTACACCGTCAAGTTCGCCGGCTGGGTCTATGTGCTGCACTGCTTTCAGAAGAAGTCCAAAAGCGGCATCGCCACGCCGAAGCCGGATCTGGACTTGATCAATACTCGCCTGAAAGCCGCGAAGCAGGATTTTGAGGTTTGGCAGGCACAGCAAGGAGCACGCAAATGAATGAGCACAGCGAAATCACCATCGAAGAAGGCAGCACCAACGTCTACGCCGACCTGGGTTACACCGACGCGGCCGAGATGCAGCGCAAGTCCCAGCTGGCCGGCGAGATAGCTCGTGCAATCAAGGCGCGCCGCCTGACGCAAGAGGATGCGGCGACGCTGCTGGGCATTGATCAGTCCAAAGTTTCGCGCATCACGCGCGGCCAGTTCCGCGGCGTCAGTGAAGCCAAGCTGCTGGAGCTGGTGGCCAGGCTGGGCCACGACGTGAAGATCGTGGTCGGCCCGATACGG
The DNA here is from genome assembly GCF_002278925.1 of Polaromonas sp. 39-63-25. Taxonomy (GTDB): domain Bacteria; phylum Pseudomonadota; class Gammaproteobacteria; order Burkholderiales; family Burkholderiaceae_C; genus Polaromonas. The sequence goes on along the minus strand of NZ_NCJH01000022.1, from coordinate 50,827 downwards.
CGCCGCGCCGGCAAGATTGAACTTCAGTTCGCCTGATCGGGTCCATCCTTGCGCTCCGGTTGCCCCTAATAGCCCTATCTATGGCTGTTGGGCATTGAATCGGGGAACTATCAAGTGTGCGGCCAGCATCAGTTGATGAAGCTCCTGCAGGTTCTTCAGCCCGAGTCGCCGCATGGCCTCGTCGCTGCTCAGGCGGTCCGTCGCGTAATGGTCCAAGATTTCGAGACGCTCACAGTCAGGGCTGCCAAATTCCCGGCCCACCGGAGCCACATCGAGCCAAGCCTGTTCCTCTCGCGATCTCCAGAGGGTTTTGGTGTGAGGCATCCGCAGGGATCGGGGTCAGGCCGATGGACGCTGGGACACCTTGGTTGGCCGCAGATTCACAATGAAGCCTCCAACGGCAATGATCAGAACAGCGAGTTGGGCAAACACAGTTTGCCAAGAAGGATAGATCCCAAGAAGTTCAACGCGTGGTATGGGAGCCGGATAGAAGCTCAGGAGGCCGGCTTCTTGGAGCCCGGCCACACCTTTGCCAGCCAGCACGATTGCCAATACTGCGATGAGCAAAGAACTTATCGCAAAGAACTTTCCAATTGGCAGGCGTGCACTGGTACGCAGAAGGACCACGGAGAGCAATGCCAGTAAAGCCGAACCGATCCCGAGTCCCGCCAACAGTGGCAGTCCGTTGTCCTCTGTCCATAACGCGGCGAAGAACAGCACGGTCTCGAAGACCTCGCGGTAGACCGCAATGAATGCTAGTGAAAAAAGGAACCACGCTGTTCGCTGGTTCAGCGCGTGCGACAGCTTTTCATTGAGGTAGATTTGCCAGCGCCCTGCAACGCTCTTCTGGTGCATCCAGATGCCGACGCCGAGCAGCACGACGGCGGCAAACAATGAAGAGAATCCCTCGGTGAGTTCACGGCTCGCGCCGCTTACGCTGACAAGGTAGGTTGCAGCGAACCAGGTGAGACCGCCAGCCGCGAGGGCCAGTGTCCAACCGGCGTGCACGTAGCGCAAGACATCGGGACGCTTGGCCTTTCGCAGGAATGCGATCATCGCGACCACGATAAGCAGTGCCTCTAGGCCCTCGCGCAGAAGAATCGTCAACGCCGCCAAAAAGGTCGTGAGCGCATCGTTGTCACTGGGCTGCAGGGCCGTCTCCGCTTGGTCCAGCAGCGACTGAAGCGATTGTTCGGCTTCCTCGCCCTTGGCTCGGTCCCCGGCGCCGAGGGCGTTCCGGTACGCCCCCATAGCGGTCTCGATCTGGGTCAACAAGGCTGCATCGCGAGCCCTGAGCGACGGTTCCAACGGTTCGAAGCCGTCCAGATACGCCGACAAGGCCAATTTACTTGCCCGTTGGCGATCACCCTGCGTGAAGGCTGCCAGGCTTTCTTGAAGCTTGGCCTTGGTCGCCGCCGTACCCTGCTGCGAAGCTGCGGCGTCCCCTGGATGGGCGCGCAGATGGGCGACGATCAACGGTGCGGTTCCCGGATCCAATTTGACAGCCAAGGAACTCTCAGAAAGCTGGGAGACCGCCTCCAGACCGGCCACGGCCTGTCTGGCACGCCGGTCGTTTTTCCACTGCGTCGCACCCGCCGAGCGATCGGCATCGGAGTAAGAAAGCCCACCCACGAAGAAGGCCAGGGCCCAACGATCGTCGTCGGACAAACTTTCCCTGAAGCTCGCCATGGCCGTACCTTGAACGCCTTGGGTCATGACTTGGTACAGCGCGAACGGCGATCGATTGCGGGCCCGATCCCGGTCCGTGAAGGCCGTAGGCGCTGGCTCGAGCCGTGCTCCAAGGGGACCATTGCCCGCGCCACGTTCGCCGTGGCATGCCGCGCAGTTGGACTGAAAAAGCATAGCGCCGCGCGTAAGATCCGGCGCCTTAGTGGGAGAAACCGGAAATGGATAAGCCTTTAGCAATGCCGCGGCCATCGCATGGGCGGCCTCTGCCACCGCTTTCGGGTCGGCCTTGCTCGCAATGAGCTCGATCAGCTTCGATGCTTGGCGCTGAAGCTCGGGAAGCATTGGCGTGCCTGGAAGCCCAGTGAGCTGCTGCGCTGCGGTCGCAGCGAATTCCTTCATCTCTTCGTATTCTGCGGCTTGCTCGACCTTGCCATCGCGCACTGCGTTTCCGTAGTCGACGGCAACATAGTCGAGTAACTGCCAAGTCTGCTTCGCTTTATCGCTTACAGGCGAGCCTGCGGCCCAAGCTGGCGATAACGACGCCATAACGAGCACCGTCGCGATCGCCAGGGATCTTCCACCGAGGAGAGTAAGCAATTTCATTTTTTTGTAGTGAGAATATGAATCATTATCATTTTAGCTACAGTCGGACTAATTAGTTTGTGTGCCAGCCTGACATCGGTCCTGCGACTAGCCTGCCAATACCTATCACTACCCAGAGCGACACAAAAATGTCCACACGCATGGTGAAGATCAGCGCCTGAATTCAATCCTCGGGAAAGGAAAGGAGGTGCGGTCCCCAGCTGTGGAATCAGTCATCTTGTTGACCAAGGCGGTCGATCTTTCGGTTGCATCGTTTCAAACAGCCGCTTTAACCTCCACGCCCTCAAGGAGAATCGTTCATGTGTTCCGGTTCTGCCCGTCCGGCCGTGCCCAAGAAGGCAGCGGTTATCAGCGCCAGGGCGCCGACACAAATAGCCACGTCGGCCAAGTTGAAGGCGGGCCAGTGCCAGTTACGCCAATGGAAATCCAGGAAATCAGTGACCACGCCATACATGATCCGATCTGCGGCATTACCGATCGCGCCACCCAGTACCAGGCTGTACGCTAGAGCCTCAATGCGAGTCAGTGCCGAACTGAGCATCCATACCAGCCAGGCAGAAATGACTACGGCAATAACGGTGAAGAAATACCGTTGCCATCCGCCAGCGCCCGCCAGTATGCTGAAAGCGGCGCCAGCATTGCTGGCATGCACCAGGTTGAAGAAACCAGTGAGCGGTATCTGATCCCCCTGTGGCATGGTCATGCGCACCAGTTGCTTGGTGGCGAAGTCCCCCAGCGCAATCGCCCCGCCCAGACACCACCAGATCCAGCCGGTGACCAAACGCTCCTTGAAGGTGTAGCGCGTTTTTGTAGCAGTCATGAGGTCTTCTCGAAGGTTGAAAATGTTTTTGTTCTGCCCGTGAATGCGGCGGCAACCGCGAAACAGAGCAGTCCCACCAGCCAGCCGCCCAGGACGTCGGCGGGGAAATGGGCTCCCATGGCAATACGTCCCCAACCCGCCCAGAGCAGCGCAGCGATCAGCACAGGCCGAGCGAATTTGTTCGAGATTGGCCAAAGAGCCGCCAGGACCAGTGCGGCATACACAGCATGGCCGCTGGGGAAACTGTGCCTCGGCTCGACGGGCGCTAAAACCCGAGCGACGGCTCCCAAATCGGTGGCTGGCCGAGCCCAATCAACCCCCCACTTCAGCAGGCTTGCGACTGCCAAGGCCAGAAGGCAAGCCCAGCCGAAGCGCTGCGCCTGGGCGGAGATCCGTTTGGCAAACACGTGCTGACCCTGGGTACCGGCCCACAGCGCCCAGACCACCAGGGCGGCGAACATCAGGGGCGCAGCCCAATAGCTGCCCAGCGCGCTGCCCATGTGCGCCAGAAACGCGGCTGATTCGGGCAGGCTGCCGTTGATCGCCTGGAACAAGTCGCGGTTCCAGCCATACCAGTCGTAGAGGGCGAGCTTCAGGTCCATGACCGACCGCAGCACGCAGAACTGAGTTCAATCACGCTGCATCTTTCTTTCCCAGCAAGCGCAAGCCGTTGAAGACGACCAGCAGACTCGCTCCCATGTCGGCAAATACCGCCATCCACATGGTGGCTTGACCAGTGAATGTCAACGCCACAAAGACCACCTTGATCCCCAGAGCCAAGACGATGTTCTGCGTGAGCACCTGCGCGGTCTTCTGCGAGAGCCGGATGAACGCGGGGATCTTGCGCAGGTCGTCATCCATCAGGGCGACGTCGGCCGTCTCGATGGCGGTGTCGGTGCCGGCGGCGCCCATGGCGAAACCGATGTCTGCGCGCGCCAGCGCCGGCGAATCGTTGATGCCGTCGCCGACCATGCCGACCTGGCCCTGGCCGCCCGCCAGGCCTTCAATGGTGCGCAGCTTGTCCTCGGGAAGCTGGTCACCCCGGGCCTCATCGATGCCGACCTGGGCGGCGATCGCGTTGGCTGTGTGCTGGTTGTCGCCGGTCAGCATCACGGTGCGCACGCCCATGGCGTGAAGGTCCGCGATAGCCTTCTTGCTGCTGTCCTTGACCGTGTCCGCCACGGCAAAAATCCCCAGCACCACCGACTCGTTCATCAGCATGACCGCTGTCTTGCCTTGGCGCTCCAATCCCTCCAGCGTCGACTGCAACGCTGGCGTGCTCAAGCCGCGCTCCTGGGTCAGTCGATGGTTGCCCAGGTGTAGCAAAGTGCCTGCGATCTGCCCGCTGACGCCCCGCCCGGGCAGCGCCTTGAAGTCTTGCACCTCCAGGGCCTGCGTTGCGGCTTGCTTGGCATGCCTGGCAATGGCCTGGGACACGGGATGGTCCGAGCGCGCGGCCAGGCTGGCCGCCCAGCGCTGCACCATTGGCTGGTCGCCGCTCAGCGTAACGAAATCGGTCTGCTCGGGCTTGCCGTGGGTCAGGGTTCCTGTCTTGTCCAGGGCCAACACCTTGAGCTTGCGCCCCCCCTCCAGGTAAACACCGCCCTTGATCAGGATGCCGCGCCGCGCTGCGGCGGCTAGGCCGCTGACGATGGTGACCGGGGTGGAAATGACCAGGGCGCAGGGACAGGCGATCACCAGCAGCACAAGCGCCTTGTAGATCCAGTCAAGCCAGAGTCCGTCCATGGCCAAGGGCGGGACCACCGCCACCAGCAGCGCCACCGCGAAAACGGCGGGTGTGTAGACCTTGGCGAATTGGTCGACGAAACGCTGGGTCGGCGCGCGGCTACCTTGGGCCGACTCGACGGCGTGGATGATGCGTGCCAGCGTCGAGTTATTGGCGGCAGCGGTAACCTTGTACTCGAAGGAGCCAGTCTCATTGATGGTGCCGGCAAAGACCTGGTCGCCCTCGGCTTTCTCGACTGGCAGGCTCTCACCAGTGATGGGGGCCTGGTTGATCGCGGAACTGCCCGAGGCGATGATGCCGTCCAAGGCAATGCGCTCTCCGGGCTTGACCCGTACCACAGCCTGCAGGGCAACCTCCTTGGCCGGCACTTCCAACCAGGCGCCGTCGGCCTGGCGGACGGTGGCGGTGGCCGGTGTCAGCTCCATGAGGCCGCGGATCGCATTGCGGGCGCGGTCCAGTGACTTGGCTTCGATCACCTCCGCCAGCGCGAACAGGAACATTACCATCGCTGCTTCGGGCCAGTGTCCGATTGCCATGGCGCCGGTCACCGCAATGGACATGAGCGCGTTCATGTTCAGGTTGAGATTTTTCAGCGCAATCCAGCCCTTTTTGTAGGTGCTGAGCCCGCCGGTGGCGATGGACACCAGAGCGAGCGCGACCACCACCCAGTGGTTGCCGCCGTTGGCCCAGTAGACGACTTCGGCCAGTACAGCCGCCACCCCAGAAAAAATCATCGGCAGCCAGTTGGTCTTCGGCGCCGGCGAGTACGCATCACGTGGTTCATCCGTGGTTTGCACCACCGTCTCATATCCCAGCGACTCGATGGCTTTGACGGCTTGGGCAATGGCCTCAGGTGAATGCTGGACCGTCAAGGTGCGCTGCATCAGATTGAACTGCAAGCCGGCGATCCCTGTCATGCCCTCCAACTTGCCTCGGATGAGTCCTTCTTCGGTCGGGCAATCCATCTTGGCGATCTGCAGTACTGTCGTGGTGCCGCCGGCCGCACCTTGGCGCTGCGCCTTCATGCCGATCGCGGCCAGAGCCTGCTCTATGGGTTCGGAGGAAGGGAGGGTGTGGTCAACAGTCAGCACGCGTTGCATCAGGTTGAACTCGAGCTTGGCAACGCCGCTGACCTTGCCCAGGCGATCACGAATCAAGGCCTCCTCGGTGGGGCAGTCCATGTTTTCGATACGGTAGCTGACTGTGACCCCATTGCCGGCCTTGGCGGCCTGGGCCACCGGCGCGCGGTCAGGCGCTACCGTCACAGCAGGGGCAACCTGTGCTTGCACGGACTCCGCCCGCTTGGCGCGCATGCCGATCGACGCCAAAGCGGCCTCCATCGACGCCGGTGCTGCAGCGTTCAAGGTCACGGCCAGCTTGCGTTCCGGGAGGTCAAATTCCAGTGTTTTTACGCCGTCCAGCTGCCCCAAACGCTCCCGGATCATGGCTTCTTCAGAGCGGGAATCCATGTTGTCAATCTGAAACACCACTCGGTCGTCAGAGGATGGAGCGCCGTCGGCCTGAGCCTTGGCCTTCATACCGATGGCAGCCAACACCGATTCCATTTTGGAGCGGGCTTGCTCATCATGGGTCACCACGAGCGTGCGTTGGTTGAGATCGAATTCGAGCGCTTCTATGCCGTCAAGTTTTCCGAGGTGGGAGCGAATCAAAGCCTCTTCGCTTGGGCAGTCCATGTTCTCGATGCTGTAGAGCGTCTTGGTCAGGCCAGCGGCTCGCCTCTGCGGTCGCATGCCGATGCTCCGCAAGGCATCTTCAACGGCGCTGAGAGAGGGCAAGGTGTGCGTAATCGCCAGCGTCCGTTGTTTAAGGTCGAATGCCAGGGCGCTCACACCGTCAAGCGCGCCCAGGCTCTTGCGGATCATCGCCTCCTCGTTTTTGCAGTCCATGTTGTCGATGTAATAAGTAGCCGTGTCGGACTTCGACGATGTACTGCATCCGCAGGATGAAGTTGCCGTTTGACTCATGGGGATTCCTGTTTGTGAGGCGGGGTTTCTAGTAGATTTGATATTAAGCAACCTAAAGTTGCTATAGAGTCAAGCTTTTTAGCGGGGATTCAAGATGCTGCGAATTGGAGAACTCGCAAAACGCGCCGACTGCCAAGTGCAGACCATCCGCTTTTACGAGGCAGAAGGCCTGCTTTTGGAACCTGCGCGCAGTGAAGGCAATTTCCGTCTTTACGACGAAAATCACCTGGAGCGCCTGCTTTTCATTCGCCGGTGCCGATCACGTGACATGACATTGGACGAGATCCGCAACTTGCTCATTTTCCGCGATCGACCCGAGCTGGACTGTGGCGAGGTCAACGAGCTGGTCGACGCCCATATTGTTCAGGTGAGGTCCAAGATTCGTGAGCTCAAGGCGCTGGAGCAACAGCTGATCGAGCTGCGTCACTCCTGCGATACCGTTCGTTCGGCCAGGGAATGCGGCATTCTCAATGGCTTGGCGCAGGCGCTTTAGCGTCATAAAGCCGGTGCACCTCTGCCGTTATGCCTACGGTGCAGCGGGTAACGCGCGCTTGTGCGCTGTGCGGCGGAAAGTTGTCGCGATCAGCTGAGAGGGCCCCAAGTCAACTGGCAGGCCTTCCAGAAAGTCATCGATGACCTCGTAACTGACTCCCAAGGCTGCTTCATCGGGACGTTGAGGTCGAAGGGTTTCCAAGTCCGCAGTGGGAATTTTCCCCGCAAGGCCTGCATCGGCGCCCAGAGCCGATGCAATGGCCCTGACCTGACGCTTGGTCAATCCGAATAGAGGCGCAATATCGTAGCCACCGTCGCCAAACTTGGTGAAGAAGCCCATCAAGGCTTCCGCGGCGTGGTCTGTCCCTACCACCAGGCCTCCGGTCGCCCCGGCCACAGCGTATTGGGCGATCATGCGCTGTCGGGCCTTAATGTTGCCCAATACGAAATCCTCTTGGAACGCATCCGTGTAGCGCAGTCCCCCCGCATGCAGCGCCGCCAGGGCAGCATCCGAAGCTGGCTTGACATCGACGCTTAAGTTCTCGTCCGGATCGATGAAGGTTATCGCGCGTTGCGCGTCCGCTTCATCGGCCTGGATACCATAGGGGAGCCGCATGGCGATGAAGCGCACCTGCAGACCCTCGCTGCGCAGCTGCTCGGCGGCCAGCTGGCACAGCCGGCCGGTCACCGTGGAATCGACGCCGCCGCTGATACCAAGCACCAGGGTGTGCGCTGCGGCGGATCGAACGTACCCTGCAACAAAGGCAGTGCGACGGGCGATTTCAGCGGCCGCGTCGAAATGGCGCGCCACGCCCAGCTCTGCGGCGATACGGACTTGGTCGACAGTGGCTGCCATGCACATCCTTATCTGTTTACATACGTTCTAGGGTTCCGCGATCCAGTTCCGGTGGCCAGCTGGTGCTATCGAGCAACCCATGCGGCCGGTGCCAGCGTTGGGGGGCGGTATGCGTCCCGTCAGGTGCGCCAGCGGCGTCAATCTTAGTCTCACGGCCTTTGCCAGCGACTCCAGCCAAGTCCCAGGCCGTAGGGCGGATAAGCTTTCCCACGAAGTCACTGCAAAGCCAAACTTGTCCATGAGCGCTGACGAACGACGCGCCCAGGAACGCTCGCGCGGATTCTGAACCGGATATGGCAGGCGGGGAATAGAAAGCCGTCGTCCATTTGTAGTCAATTGAAAACTCGGAGAATCCGACGAAGCTAAACAGCTGGTTGCGGATTTTCTCTTGGCGGCGGCTCATACGCGGTGAAGTTGCAGCCGTCCTCCGTATGAGCGCACCCCACAAGTTCGCACTGAAAAGTGGTGTGAAACACGTCAAAGCGCGTAGCAACGACGGTTTTTAACGCCTTAATTACCTTGCCGGCCGGAACTTCAGGAGAATGCACGATATGCGCTGTCAGGCTGTTTTTTCCACTGGTGAGAACCCATATGTGAATGTCATGCACACCGGTTACGCCGTTGACTGCAAGCATTGATCTCTTCAAGTCATCGAGATCCAGTCCTTTGGGCGTGCCTTCCAAAAGAATATTGAGACTCTCTTTGAGCAGTATCCAAGTTCGCGGCAACACCCACAAGCCGATTCCTACGGCAATCACGGTGTCAACCCATGCCCAGCCGGTGAAACGAATGATCAGAGCTGCGGCAATCACACCGATAGAGCCGAGCATGTCGCTCCAGACTTCCAAGTATGCGCCTTTGATATTCAGGCTGGAGTCCTTGCCCCCGCTAAGCATTTTTATACTAATGATGTTGATGATGAGTCCCAGTGTGGCTACCACAATCATTCCGGTGGTCTGAACATCCGTTGGGCTTCGAAAGCGCTGGTACGCTTCATAAAGAATATAGATGGCCACTGCAAAGAGCAGCAAGGCATTGAAGGTGGCAGCGAGAATTTCAAATCTGTAATAGCCAAAGCTGCGGCGTGCATCTGCGGGACGCCTCGCCACGCGCATGGCTACCAAGGCGATTCCCAATGCCGCAGCGTCCGTAAACATATGAGCGGCGTCGGCGAGAAGAGCCAAGCTGTTTAGCAAAACCCCGGCTACCGCCTCTGCGATTAAAAAAGTGGAAGTCAAACCAAAAGCTATCCACAATGTGGTTTCCTTTTTGTTCTCCGGGACGGCATGTGAATGACCTTCGCTCATATATAAGTCCTTCTAAAAACGGTCGTTAGCGAAACCTCAGCCAATGGCAATTTACGACTGTGGTTTTCCGCAGTTGGGGCAGAACTTTGCGCCCGCCGTAATGCTTGCGTTACATGTCATGCAGCTTCCTGGCATCATTGATTTGCCGCACTGACTGCAAAATCGTGCTCCAGGCACGTTGAGTCCTGAGCACGATGAACACGCTACGCCCCCACCTCCAGACGGTGGTGCCGGCACGGGCGGTGGCGGTGGATTGCGATACTCGTCCTCTCGGTATCCATGCCTGCCGCCTCCGTGACCGCCACGGTTCCCGCCATGATGGCTTCCGCTCATATTTGAGAATAATTTGCCAAGAAAGCTCATACGCTTCTCCTAAAAGTTAACTCAATCTGCTCAAAATTAGTCGTGGTCGCTGGGCGGGACTTGTCCATTACTCTCCCGCCCTGCACGCTTTTCTGTAAATTGCCCCGCAGCAGAGAACTGCCAATACATACATACCGAATGCGCTCGCCATTCCGACTGCTGCTGTAGCCCAAAGCGTTGCTGCAGTAGTGAGGCCAGGATTTCCTGTTTTCCCTTTGAAAATCACCCCGGCACCGATAAACCCAATGCCAGAGACGACCTGCGCCGCGATTCGGGGCGGATCGCCTCCGCCATGGGTCGATATGAGGCTGAAGGCACATGCACCAATAGAGGTCGCCATGTAAGTCCTTATGCCTGCATCACTATCACTTCGTTCGCGCTCCCAGCCGTTGATTCCCCCGAGCACGGCTGCCAGGAAGACCCGGAAGGCATAGAGAAGCTCGTTAGCAACGTCCATTTGCGTCATAGCCCATTGATTTTCTGGTGAACGCTCAGACGACGGGAACTGCTGACACCACGTCCATGACGTACACCCAACCAGAATTGGGGCGTCCTGTTCGAGCGGAAGCAACGATGATTTTTACCAACTCATCGACATGGTCTTCCGAACAATGAAGCTCAAGCTTGTATTCATTGATGACTTCATCTCCAAGCTCGACCGAGAAACGTCGTTCGCCCTCGTCTAGGGGAACCAACGAACCCTTGACCATATAAGCTGTCAAGTTGTGTTCGTCGTCTCCAACGCTCGTCCACGCAACTGAACTTTTGAGTGCGCTGATGACCTCGGCTACTCGATTGCTGTGTATGTATGCCTTGATTTCTTTCATGATGTGCCTTCCTCATTTTCGGATTGGTTTTGGCTACGACGCTCAGCGCGCAGTTCGGCCCACTCATAGAAGAGTGGCAGCAACAGTAAAGTCAATGCGGTCGAAGTAAAGAGGCCCCCTACCACTACGGTTGCAAGTGGCCGCTGAGTTTCTGCGCCGACGCCTGTAGACAGAAGCATTGGGACGAGACCCAAAATGGCCACGGAAGCGGTCATCAAGACTGGTCTCAAGCGTAGTTCTGCCCCCCGACGCACGGCATCCCTAATAGACAGACCTTGCCCGCGCTGATCATTTAGGAATGTCACCATCACAATGCCGTTGAGCATGGCCACCCCGAAGACAGCGATGAAGCCAATAGCAGAAGGAACCGACAGGTATTGCCCTGTGATAAACAGTCCGACTATCCCGCCAATGATGGCAAACGGAACGTTCGCAATGATGAGCGTCGCATGCCTTACGGAATTAAATGCCGTATACAGCAACATGAAGATCAGCCCGATGGTCAAAGGCACGATCACAGCCAGGCGAGCCATGGCGCGCTGCTGGTTCTCAAACGCACCGCCCCACTGGTAGTAGTAGCCTGTCGGCAATTTGACCTGCTCTGCAATCTTGGCGTCAGCCTCCTTCACAAAGCTGTCAACGTCACGGCCCTTGACGTCCATCTGAAGAACTGAATATCGCTGCAAAGACTCCCGGCGAACAAACGAATACCCCTCGTCCAGCTCAATCGCCGCTACCTGCGAGAACGGAACCAGTGCGCCGCCAGTGGTGCGGATAGGAATTGCCGCAATCGATGCCGGGTCAGCGCGGAAGCCATCAGAAAGCCGAACCGAAATATCAAACCGTTTGGTTCCATCAATCAGCGTGGAAACCGCTTCCCCCCCGATGCCTGCTTTGACAATCTCCAGAATTTCATCAGCATTGATGCCATAACGGGCGGCCGCTTCGCGATTGACTTTGATTACCAACTGAGGCTTTCCCTTATTGGCCTCGGCTGACAAATCGGCCACCCCGGACACTTCGCCCAGCACCCCTTGCAACTGCGCGGTAAGCCGATCCAGCGTCGCCAGGTCGGGGCCGTAAAGCTTAAGAGCGAGAGTCGCTCTGACACCTGATATCAATTCTTCAACACGCGACTGAATGGGCTGTGTCGCAGCGATAACAGCCGTGGGAATAACTTTTTCCAAGGCCTCCTGCATCTCATGGGCAAGCGTTGGGTACGAGATTTTTTCCGGCCACTCGGACTGATTCTTGGTCGCCACAAGTACCTCCATGGAATTCACGTCGGTGGTCTCGCCTCCCTCCGCGCGCCCAATCGTTGAGAGCACCGAGTCGACTTGCGGAAACTGTTTCTTCAGTTCAACGCTAATGACATTCGAGACCCTGATAGATTCATCGAGCGAAGCCGATGGAATGCCGGTCACGCGCAAAAGAATGGTTCCCTCCTGCAGTTGTGGCATGAATTCCTTGCCCAGAAATGGGAACAGTGCCAGAGATGCCACAAGCAGTGCCAACGCAATGGAGATAACGAGCTTCTTTCGTTCAAGCGCCCAGTCGAGCAAGGGCAGGTAGGACTTTTTGGCCCAACGTACGACGAACGTATCTTTCTCTTCCTTCGGCTTGAGAATCAGCGCGGCCAGGACAGGCACCAGCGTCATTGACAGCAACAAGGAGCCGGCCATCGCAAAAGTAATAGTGAAGGCCATGGGCTTGAAAAGTTTTCCCTCCAGGCCCGTTAGGGAAAAAAGAGGCATGAAGACGACAATGATGATCAGGATGGCGAATGCGATGGGGTTCATCACCTCTCGCGCCGCTTCCAAAATCAGATGCGTCTTTTTGATGGGCTTGCCAGACTCCTTGGCATGAGCCAATAGCCGGAATGCGTTTTCGACCATCACTATGGCGCCGTCAACCATCATTCCCGTGCCAATAGCCAATCCCGCCAGCGACATCAGGTTGGCCGTTACCCCAAACTGCTGCATGAGGATGAATGCAATCAGCATGGCCATCGGCAAGGTCACAATGACGACGATGGCCGAACGAAAATCTCCCAAAAACAAAAACAAAATAATGGCGACCAATATTGCGCCTTCCACCAGGGAGCTTTCAGCCGTCTTCAATGCTTTTTCGACCAGATCGGTACGGTCGTAGACGGGGACCAGCGACACACCTTTTGGCAACGCCGCCTGCGCAAGGGCCATCTTGGCCTTCACTGCGTCTACGACACTCTTCGCATTTTCATTGACTCGCGACAAGGCAATACCAAGAACGGCCTCCTTCCCGTCGCGGGTGACGGCACCGAAACGCGGGGTGGCGGCTTCCTTGACCTCCGCGACATCGCGAACAAAAATAGGCGCACCGTTTCGCTCAGCAACAACGATACTCGCAATGTCGGCCGACCCCGTCACGAGGCCCAGCCCTCTAACCAAATATTGTTCGGGGCCCAAGTTGATTGATTGCCCGCCTACCTGCTTATTGTTAGCAGCAAGTCGTTCCATGACCTGCTTGAAGGTCAGCCCATACTTGATCAACTTGTTTGGATCGATCTGCACCTGAAATTGTTTCTGATCTCCACCGAAAGAAATAACGTCGTCCACGCCGGGCGCAGTACGCATGATCAAGCGAACCGTCCAGTCGTGCAGCGTGCGCAAATCCATGATGCTCAGCTTTTTATCGGCCGATTCAATGGTGTACCAGAACACTTGCCCCAAGCCTGAGCTGTTGGGCCCCAGCACGGGCTCCCCATAGCCTTGCGGTAGGCGACCTTTGGCTTCCTGCAGCTTCTCACCCACAAGTCGGCGTGCAAAGTAAATGTCAACGTTGTCCTTAAAGTAGACACCAACGTAAGACAGACCAAACAACGAAATCGAGCGAACCTCTTCGACCCCAGGCAATCCCGCCATGGCCCCCTCAATAGGCGTGGTCAGCAGCCTTTCGACATCTTCGGCGGCAAGACCAGGCGATTCTGTGTATACGTTGACCTGAATGGGCGTGACGTCTGGAAAGGCATCTACCGGTACGGTGCGAAAGGCTTGAACACCCAGGCCGACAATTACGGCAAAAGCGACAAGAACCAGAACTTTGTAACGCAGCGAAGCATCGACAATGGCATTGAGCATGATGATGGTTCCTTGCCTTATCCACCGATTTGCGATTTCAACAGGCGAGCTTTGAGCGCATAGGCGCCAGTTGCCACCACCTGTTCTTTCGTCTTGAGGCCGGATGTGATCACCGTACGCCCCCCCAATTTTTCTCCTGTCTCTACTGCACGAGACTCAAAGCTACCCTGCTCATTTACGAAAACAGTCGGTTGACCTTGAAGCAAAACTATTGCGGTGTCCGGGACCGAGATGGCTTCTAGTTGCCCTCCGGTTGCAATGCTGGCGCTGGCGAACATTTCAGGCTTGAGCCGACCGTCCTTGTTAGGCACTTCGATGCGTGCTGCTATGGTGCGGCTATCCTTGTCCAGTACGTTGGCAATATAAGCAACCCGGCCGTTAAAGTGCTCGCCAGGATAGGCCCCCACCGTCACTATCGCCGCCGCACCTGTCTTGACTTTCGAGACCAACTGGTCGGTGAGATTTGCCTCAATCCAAACCTTGGATAAATCTGCGATGGTAAAAATGGCATCCGAAGGGGATCCCAGTTCACCGATCGTGGCCTTTTTCTGGATGACTGTGCCGGCAAACGGCGACGTTAACGCAAAGGTGGATTGTGCGTGTCCGCTAGCACTGGCGGATCCTCCAAGCAGGCGCAATCGGTCACGCGCCGCCCGTGATTCCGCACTGGCCCGTTCCAGTTCACCACGCGCCCTGAGCAACTCCTTCTGTGGAATGATTTCCTCTGCGCTAAGTGACTCGGCACGCTTGAAGTCAGCCTGTGCAACACGTTCGGAAGACTGCGCACGCAGCAGAGTCGATTGCGCTTCGCCAATTGCCAGACTGTCCATAACAGCCAGGGCCTGCCCCGCGCGAACCGTGTCACCCAGATTGGCGGACACGCTAACGATCCGGCCCTCCACCCGGGGTGAAATCTTGGCAATTCGATCTTGATTGGGGCGAATGGTCGCTGTGACGCTTACCGAGTCTTCGAAAGTACGTGAGCTCACTTCTTCAAGCTTGATCCCAGCCCGTTCCTGTTCCTCTGCCGTTAGTTTCAGGCCTTTTTCTTCTTTGCCGGATTCTGCCTTGGCCTCCTGCTTGGCTGGTTCCACACCCTTTGCAGACTTGTCTCCACAACCACCCAGCATAAGCAATATCGCAAGAACGGATGAAATACCGACGACACGGCGTGACGTGGAAAATTTGAATTTTGTGTTGTTCATGATGAATCTCTCATTCTTTGGACCAACCCGCTTCGAACTCAATCGCGGCACGGGTACTGTGGTATTCGGTAAGGGCCTCGATCAAGTCACGGCGCGCATCGAGTGCTTGGCGGTTGACGACGATTAGTTCAAGCAAACCGATCTGCCCCGCCTGGCGGGATTTGACAGAAAGACTTAGGTTGTCGGTCAGCGCCGGCAAGACGACGTCCTGAAGCCGACGCACGCGTTGCTCTTGGCTTGTCAGCCTTGTCCAAAGCGACAAGATATTGGCTTTGATGTCGCGCTGCGCGGCCTCCCTATCAATTTGCGCTTGGGTTGCAGCGGTAGACGCTTGACCAATGCCAGTGGCATTGCGTTTAAAAAGCGGCAATGGGATCGAAACGGAAATAGTGGTGAGCCTTTCGCGTGCGCTGCCTGGACCTTCACGGCCTACATTCAATCCCACCGTCACGTCGGGACTTACACTTGCACGTTCCAGGCGGTATCTTGCGTTTGCGCTTTTTTCACGGGCTGAAAAAGCAAGAAGACGCGGCTGTGCGTCGAGACTGCCAAGCAGATCGTTCAATACAAACCCAATAGGCGCTGGCATCAGTTCGCCCTGAGCCAGCGGCAGCGCCGGGCCCACAAGCTGCAGGCGCGCCGCCAAATCGTTACGCTCTTCGTTAAGCTGTTCCCGCGCCAGAGCAAGCTGATTACGCGCGCGCTCGGCCTCCACGAGCGCAACATTGGCATCAAGCTTGGTGTCCTCGCCCGCGGTACGTCGCTTTTGTACAGCGGCGGCGGCATCATCGAATAATTTGAGCGCCTGGCTTTCCAGCTCAACACGTTGCTGAAGTGCCAGCACCCTGTAAAAGCGCGTGGAGATATCACTTCGAATTTGCCGCTGCGCATCGACAATCTCGTAACGCAACGCATCCAGCGCAGACGAGGCGGTCTCGCGCCTGAAGCCTCCCTGACCCCCCGTTTCAAAAGTCTGGGAGACTCCGCCAGTCCACTCGTTGCGACGTTCAGGATTCATGCCCGCTTGGGGCACGAGCCGTCGCGTCTTGTCAATGGCGAGCTGAGGGTTGTTGAATAGCAGTGATCTCGCATCGCTATTGAAACCTTCTGCTGCCGCGAGCTCCGCCTGCTTTGCCCGCAATGCGGGATTGGCCTGGGCAGCCCGTACTAAGGCCTCCTGCAGTGTCAGCGGCGCGAGCTTGGGCGTACTAACCTCTGCAGGGCTGGGTGCCTGCGCAAAGGCAGGTACCGATAAAAAAAACAGTGTGCAGGCAAGCGCCAGCGTTTTCGGTCGCATCGAATTCTCCTAGTTGCGAAAACCAAGGGGGGAGAATCCGGCGAGAAGCCAGCTACCGAAGGGCAGCTAAAAAGAAAAGGAGCGTTCTCGCCGGACTAAGCGGCGAGGGTCCAATTAGGTCGTTCGATGACGTCCGGCACCCTGAACTGGGTCGGCAAGGGATCGGGTGGTTCGAAAACCGCTGGCGACGCAACAGGAACACTCAAGGCATTCCCGGGAAGCGGCTGAGCGCATCCTATGTGGCAGTAGTTGCAATCCGGGTCGTCCGTCCCGCCCAACGCACCCGTCAAGGCACTCTCGGGTATTGAAACCGTATGCACGTGTGCGTGATGACCAAAATGGCTCGTCTTGTCGATATTTTCGTGCACGCAATACCTTGCCGCAGCGCCCCAGGCGAACTGGAGCGGCAGAAATACGATGAAGAAAATGATCAGATAACGGCGCACGATGAGAGTGTACAAGGCAAATGTTTCAGGGACTTGCAGGTGTGGTCATTACGGTATAGTTTTCTGGAAAAAGCCGCTCAATCAACTCCAGCGGGCTGCGACATCTCTTGGCTCGTTAATGCAATCACGGTCAGACTTCGTTCCATAGCCGCGACGGCAGCACTAACGACATTGGTGCATTTGCCGCTTGTGCTAATAGCCAGCTATCAGTCTCCCGGTCGGTCGTGTGCATCCAGGTATCTTGAGAAAACGTGTTCACACCCAAAGTCATTTGCGGCGCAGGTCAAGCGACCAACGTCGCTAATTTGAGGGTGGCCAGAATAGTTTCACGCATGGCTGGAATGGTGGGCTGGTTCATCCTGTAGATTTATGTTTTGGGAGTGGTGGCGGAATTTTTCGCACCGCGCAGCAAACGAAGGCCATTGCCGACAACCAGCAGGCTTGCACCCATATCGGCAAAGACCGCCATCCACATGGTCGCGGATCCACAGTCGCATTGCGCACAGCCATGCGCATTTTCCTGATGCCCACCATGAGGGTTGACAGGTAGCCTGATCCAATCAGCAAAGTTCAACGAGAGTTCCCCATAGGGACGGATCGAGTTGGTAAAAAATGGCTGGCGGAAAACCTGGGTCTATGAGTGGTCAACCTCAGCAAGGTGGTCAACGAATAACGGCGACAAGCTCGGATCCATCGATGACCTTACGATCGAAAAACGTTCCGGCCAACCTTGGCCACCACGCAGCGGGAATCTGTCACAACCCGTAAAACCCTCTCCGGTGGTCAGTGCCGGTCCAGGTTCCACAATTTGACTCTCCCCAGCGCTTCACCTGGCGTGACCGAGAGGTCGATGGCACGGGTGATCACTGCATCACGGCGGAATTGCTCGCGCACTGCTCGGTAGCGGTGGAGGATGGTGGAGCGGTCAACTGTCACGAAAAGCTCCGCGTCGGCCTCCAGGGCCGCCTCCATGTGCTCAACGTCGAATTCCCTCTTGCGTGCTAGCAGCTCAAATAAATGCAGGTCTGGGCTCAGGGTTGCCTTCGCCTGGGCCAGCCGATCGTCGTGCTGATACCTACAGGGGCAACATCCAGCCAAGCTTGTTCCTCGACGGATCACCACAAGAGCCTTCCGTGAAAACGGCGATCAAACAATGTGGAAATGCGGCGCTTATTGGTTCGGGTACGCATGGAAACTTCCCACTGGCAGGACTGCCCGGTCAGGCACATCATTGCAGGCTCAATGGTAGACATGGGTAAGTCTTGGCACACATGGTAGCCGCTCCCGATTTGGCTTTAGGCGAACGTGCATTTACCGCTGTCGCTGCCGGTAAGCGCGCCGGGCGCCGTCTCAAGCATCCACCTCGCGACCGCTGAGCCGTGACACCTCCCCTGACCTCGATGCATCAATTCAGCGCCGAATTGGCGTGTGCCCTTGAGACTGGACCTCATTCAAAACATGGATATTTCAATACTTCAACAATAGTTGTACTATTGATCTATGGAAGAGCTAGACGCAATCAATTCCCTGGCCGCCCTGGCCCAGACCCAACGTGTGCGGACATTCCGCGCCTTGGTGGTGGCCGGACCT
Organism: Polaromonas sp. 39-63-25; assembly: GCF_002278925.1. Classification (GTDB taxonomy): domain Bacteria; phylum Pseudomonadota; class Gammaproteobacteria; order Burkholderiales; family Burkholderiaceae_C; genus Polaromonas. The sequence goes on along the minus strand of NZ_NCJH01000022.1, from coordinate 32,481 downwards.
GCAGGGCTAACCCCAGGAGCCATTGCCGAACAACTTAACGTGCCAGGCAATGCGCTCTCGTTCCACCTCAAGGAACTGTCGCATGCCGACTTGGTGAGCGTTGAGCAACGTGGCCGCAATCTGATTTATCGGGCGAACTTCGCCCAAATGAATGCCCTCCTGGGCTACCTGACCGAGCATTGCTGCCAAGGCGCGGCTTGTGAGGTTGTTGACTCCGCCTCTTGTGTTAACTGTTGAAAGGAACCAGCATGAAACGCTTTCATGTCCACGTTCACGTGGATGACCTCCCGAGAAACATCGCCTTCTATTCGGCGATGTTCGATCAGCAACCGGCACGCACCGAGACCGACTATGCGAAATGGATGCTGACCGATCCTCCGGTGAATTTCGCGATTTCGACGCGAGGCAATGCTGCAGGTGTTGATCACCTGGGTATCCAGGTGGACAACACGGACGACCTGAAGGTTTTGCGCAGCTGTGCCGCTAAGGCCGACATGGGGATTCTTGACGAAGGCGCTACCAGCTGCTGCTATGCGCGAAGCGAGAAATACTGGGTGACGGATCCCCAGGGCATTGCGTGGGAGCAGTTCCATACGCTGGACTCGATTCCTGTCTATGGCGAGAGCCGGGCAACGGACGATGCTGCAGCCGGAGCCTGCTGCGTGGGTGAGCTCACTGCAGCGCCCGTCCCGTTTGTCAACGCACGCCCCGGCGTTGGCGCCGGCAAGTCCTGCGGCTAATTGGATGCGCCCTATGAGCACTGTGAAATCTATCAACGTTTTGTTTCTCTGCACGCACAATTCGGCGCGCAGCATTCTTGCTGAGGCGACGTTGAACCACCTGGGGAAAGGCCGCTTCAAGGCCTTTTCTGCAGGCAGCAACCCGCGTGAAAATCAGCAACCGAATCCTCTGGCGCTAAAGATTCTTGAGAAGGCCGGTATTTCGACCGAAGGTCTTCGCAGCAAGAGCTGGGACGAGTTCGGCAAGCTGGATGCACCGCACATGGACCTGGTCATCACGGTCTGCGACAACGCTGCCGGCGAGGTGTGCCCCTATTGGCCTGGCCAACCGGCGACGGCGCACTGGGGCTACGCTGATCCGTCCGAGACGTCGGGCACGGATGACCAGAAGCTGGAAGCTTTTCGGCAGACTCTGCACGCTATTCGTCGGCGCCTGGACCTGCTAGTGAACTTGCCAGCTGCGGGTGTGGACAAGCTGATGCTGCAAACCAAGGCCAGGGATATCGCCAAGTCCTGAAGAGTTGACGAACGAGCGTCTGGGAATTATTTCACTGTCGTCATGACGTAATCGTCGCCTTCTTTGACGAACCCAAAGTCAACCTTCTTGTCCACGGCCAATTTGGCGAGCAGATCCTTGTCCTTGACCTTAAAACTCATGGTCATCGGCGGCCAGTTCAGGCTGTTCACTGGCCCATGGACGATCAGGACGTAGCCTGTCTTGGCATTGATCTTCCTGATCGTCCCGTTGGCCTCATGCGTGGTCTGGGCGTTGGCAGCGGGTTTCTTGGCCATGTCCATGCTCTTCATATCGCCCATTTTCGACTGAGCGAACGCGGCGGATGCGGCGACTTAAACGAGAGAAGCGATTGCGATTTTTTTCATGAAAAACTCCTCTTGCAAGAGGTGTAATGGTTAAATCCGGTTGTCCGGCGAGATAAATCCGTCATGGGCTGCATCTTCGTGCAGTGCATGACGGAAGGAGCGTGACCAATCCCATCTCAAAAGTTACGTGGTACTGGTTTCTTTGGCGGCATCTTTGCAGGCCTTGACTTCGGCCTCATAACGCTCTTTGCGCAGTTTGTTCAAATATGGCGTTGTCTGCGCGCGCGGGCCATGGTCGAGTTGCAATACGAGTTTTTTTGGCGGACAGACCTTGACCTGGTCTGGGGCAGCACTGGCAGGCAAACTGATGCCAAGTGTCGCGGCGCTAACAAGGGCGATAAGTAGGGATTTCATGATGGTCTCCTTGGATAAGGAAAGGAACTGGATGGGTAATTGAGCGGGACGCACGGCTGGTGACTAATTGCGCCAGCAACAGTACGCGACGCGCAAAGGCAGGCCCCCCTCTCGCTTTGGCAGATCCAGGAGGTTTTTCGTTGACGCAGAAGACTGCGCCAGCAACTGCCATACAGCTTGTTTGGGCTCCTCTTGCTCGCCAGTGAACCCATGCACGGCTGGTGCGGGGGCCTTGTAGCAGCTCGCGCAAGGCAAGCCGTTCATTGCACCTGACATCGGATTCTTTTGTGCGCCAGCTTGTGTCACCTCCGGCACGGCTTTCATGGTCAAGCTCGCGGCCTGGACTGGGTTCGCAAGCCCAGCCGCAAACAGCACAAGCGCCGCCATGAGGAGCGCGCGTCGCAGCGCTTGATCGAGGTGATGCTGGCGTTCAGGCCGCTTCACGATGCCTTCTCCAAAAGAACCACTGTCGGGTATGGCTCGTGCGCGGCCGGCGTATCAGCAGATACACCGCTGGAATCACGAACATCGACAACAGCGGCGCGGTGATCATGCCGCCCACCATGGGCGCGGCGATGCGCTGCATCACCTCGGAGCCCGTCCCTGTGCCCCACATGATGGGAAACAGGCCGGCCAGAATGACCGCCACCGTCATGGCCTTGGGCCGAACGCGCAATACCGCACCTTCGCGAATGGCGTCCAACAAGTCAGAGTTACTGGTTTTCCCTTGTTCCAGCCGATCGTCCCAGGCAGACTTCAGGTAGAGCAGCATGATCACGCCGAATTCCGCCGAGACACCGGCCAGCGCAATAAATCCAACCGCGCCCGCGACCGACAGGTTGTAGCTCAGCAGGTAGAGCAGCCAGATCCCCCCCACCAGCGCAAAGGGCAGCGTGGCCAAGATCAGCAGGGCCTCGTCGAAGCGCTTGAAGGTCAGGTACAGCAGGACAAAGATGATCAGCAGCGTGAACGGCACCACAACCTTGAGCTTGGCCGTGGCACGCTCCAGGAATTCGAACTGACCCGACCAGGAGATCGAATAGCCCGGCGGCAGCTTGACCTTGTCCGCCACGGCCTTTTGCATGTCCTGCACGGCCGAGCGCAGATCACGTCCGCGGATGTCCACGTAGACCCAGCCCGAGAGGCGAGCGTTTTCGCTGCGCAGCATGGGTGGGCCGTCGGTGATGCGGATATCAGCCACGTCCGACAGCACCAGGCGCTGGCCGCGTTCCGTCACAAAGGGCAGGCTGCGCACTTTCTCCACAGAATCACGCAACTCTCTGGGGTAACGCATGTTGATGGGGAAGCGCTGCAGGCCCTCGACCGTCTCGCCGATGTTCTCGCCGCCCACGGCCGAACTAATGATCGACTGCACGTCGGCAATGTTCAGGCCATAACGGGATGCTGCATCGCGCTTGATATTGACGTCCACATAACGCCCACCGGTCAAGCGCTCGGCCAAGGCGCTCGACACGCCGGGAACATCTTTGAGCGCACGTTCGATCTCGCCGGTCAGCCGGTCTATCGTGATCAAGTCGGTACCGGCTACCTTGACGCCTACCGGGCTCTTGATGCCGGTAGCCAGCATGTCGATGCGGTTGCGGATGGGCGGCACCCAGATATTGGACAGACCGGGAACCTTGACGATGCGATCCAGTTCATCGACCAGCTTGTCCTGCGTCATTCCCGGACGCCACTGGTCCATTGGCTTGAACTGGATGGTGGTTTCAAACATCTCCATGGGCGCCGGGTCGGTCGCCGTTTCGGCGCGGCCGGCCTTGCCGTACACGCTGGCGACTTCGGGCACGGTCTTGATCAGCCGGTCAGTCTGCTGCAGCAATTCACTGGCCTTGCCGGCTGACAAGCCTGGTAACGCGGAGGGCATGTAGAGCAAATCACCTTCGTCCATCCTCGGCATGAACTCCCCGCCGATATGCTGCAGCGGCCAGAGGCTGATCACCAGAATGATGCCGGCAACCAGTAATGTGAGCTTGGGCGCGCGCAGCACCACTTCCAGCATCGGCCGGTAGATGGCGATCAGCAAGCGGTTCAGGGGGTTGGACTTCTCATCGGGAATCCGGCCACGGATCAGGTAGCCCATGAGCACGGGAATCAAGGTCACCGACAGTCCGGCCGCCGCTGCCATGGCATAGGTCTTGGTAAACGCCAACGGAGAGAACAAGCGGCCCTCCTGCGCCTCCAGCGTAAACACCGGGATAAACGACAAGGTGATGATCAGCAGCGAGAAGAACAGGGCCGGCCCGACTTCGGCGGCCGCGTCGCCGATGACCCGCCAGCGCGTCTCGCCTTGCAGCGTTTCACCAGGATGATCGTGTCCCCAATGCTCCAGATGCTTGTGGGCGTTCTCTATCATGACCACGGCGGCATCCACCATGGCACCGATCGCAATCGCGATGCCGCCCAGCGACATGATGTTCGCGTTCACCCCCTGGTAGTGCATCACGATGAAGGCGACCAGAATGCCCAGCGGCAACGAAATGATGGCGACGAAAGCCGAGCGCAGGTGAAACAGGAAGATGAAACACACGACCGCGACGACCAGGAATTCCTCCATCAGCTTGTACGTGAGGTTGTCCACGGCCCGTTCGATCAGTCCCGAGCGGTCGTAAGTCGGCACGATCTCCACCCCCTTGGGTAGGCTGGCCTGCAAGGTCTGAAGCTTGGCCTTGACGGCGGCGATGGTTTCCAGGGCATTCTTGCCGGAACGCATGATGATCACGCCGCCGGCAGCTTCCCCTTCTCCGTCGAGCTCACCAATGCCGCGGCGCATTTCAGGGCCAATCTGGATGCGTGCCACGTCACCCAGGCGCACCGAAACGCCGCCAGGCGTCGTTATTAGCGGTACAGCACGAAAATCGTCCAGGCTTTGCAGATAGCCCGAGGCCCGCACCATGTATTCGGCCTCGCCAAGCTCCAGCACCGAACCGCCGGCTTCCTGGTTGGCCTTCTGGATGGCTTCGACCACCTTGGTATGCGGAATCGCATAGGCGGCCAGCTTGTCTGGGTCGAGCACGATCTGATATTGCCGAACCATGCCGCCTATGGATGCGACCTCGGCCACATTGGGCACGGTTTTGAGTTCGTACTTGAGAAACCAGTCCTGCAAGGCGCGTAGTTGCCCGGCGTCCTGGGTGCCGCTGCGGTCTATCAGGGCGTACTGGTAAATCCAGCCCACACCGGTGGCGTCCGGCCCCAGCGAGGCTTTGGCTGCCGCCGGCAGACGCGACTGGACCTGATTCAGGTACTCCAGCACGCGGGAGCGAGCCCAATAGAGGTCCGTACCGTCTTCAAACAGGACGTAGACAAATGAGTCACCGAAGAATGAATACCCGCGTACGGTTTTGGCCCCGGGCACCGACAGCATGGTCGTGGTCAGCGGGTAGGTGACCTGGTTTTCGACGATGCGCGGCGCCTGACCGGGATAGGTGGTGCGGATGATGACCTGCACATCGGACAGGTCAGGTAGCGCGTCCAGCGGCGTCCGCATGACCGAGTACACGCCCCAGGCGCTGATCATGAGGGTGGCCAACAGCACCAAAAAGCGGTTGGCGATGGACCAGCGTATCAGCCGGGCGATCACTTTTTACTCCCTGTGGCCGCCGGTGTGGCAGCAGACGGTGCACTTGAGGGCGAGATCCGGGTTAACTGCGGTAGTCCCTCCGCGTCCATGTAGAACTCAAAACTCACCTGGTCGCCGGCTGCCAGGTTGCGCGGCAGGTCTTTGGCGGGCGGCGATTTGAACTCCATGGTCATGGCTCCCCACTTGAGCGAGGGAATCGGCCCATGTGATAGCGTGATCGCGTCCTTGCCGATGGCTTCGATCTTGGCTTCGCCTTCATGACGCGTCGCGGTATTGGCTGCGACTGGCTTGGGCGCCTCATTGAGTCGCGCTTCAATCCCTTTGAGGCTGGCTTCCGAGTCGATCAGAAACTGCGATGACACCACCACACGCTGCCCCGCTTGCAGGCCACGTTTGATTTCAGTCTGGCCACCGCTTTCAATGCCGGCTTCAACATCGACGGGCCGGAATCGGCCGTTCTCCTCGGCCAGCATCACCACCGTGCGTTTGCCCGTCTGGATCACGGCTTCGGTGGGGATCAGCAAGGCCTTCTCGGCCCGCATGTCCATGAACTGCATGGACACAAACATCCCTGGCACCAGGTGTGAGCCTGGGTTGGCCAGCTCCAGCCGCGCCTTGAGCGTGCGCGTCGCCGGGTTGACCTCAGGCAGGATGGACTGGACCTTGCCGTCAAAGGTGGTGCCAGGCGCTGCCGGGCTGCGCGCCTGCACTTTCGCCCCTGGTCGCAGCAAGGCCGCCTGACTCTCCGGTACTTCTGCGTTGGCCCACACAGTGGACAAACCGTTGATGCGGAACATGGTGGCGCCGGGCATCACGGTCATGCCTTCGCGTGCCAGCAACTCGACCACCACCCCGCCAATCGGTGCTGTCAGTGTGATGCGGGCTTGCGTCTTGCCACTGGCCTCAACCCGGCCAATCTGTTCGTCGCTCATGCCTGCCTGGCGCATGCGCTGCCGGGCACCGTCAACCAGCGAGGCCAGATCATTGCCCTTCATACGCTTGATGGCGAGAAACTCCTCCTGCGCTGCAACCCAGTCTGGAACGTACAGGTCCACCAGCGGTTGTCCCTTGGAGACGCGGTCCAGTGTGGCACGCACGTACAGGCGCTCGACATAGCCGGTCGCTCTGGCCTGGACAATGGCTTGGTCGCGTTCGTTAAATGCGATGCTGCCGACCGCAGAGACTTGAGGCGACAGCGTGCCCTCAGTGACGGCTGCGGTACGCACGCCCAGGTTCTGCTGGACGCGCGGGCTGACAGTGACCTTGCCCTGGTCGGAATCGCCATCGGCATAGACCGGCACCAGCATCATGTCCATAAAAGGCGACTTACCCGGTTTGTCGAACTTGTTCCCCGGCACCATGGGGTCCTGGTAGTACAGGATCTTGCGGCCGCTGACCGGATCGGTATCGCCGGCCTTGAGGCCAGCGCTGATGTGGCGGCGGGTGGCGTCTTCGCCTTCGGCGATGCTTTGGGGTCCGGCTGTGGACGCGGCCGCTGGACTCGACGGTGCGCCACCCGGTGGGGCGGCTGCAGCCATGCTGCTGCCGTTTTTCATGCCCAGGGCGTACAGGCCATAACCTGCGGCGCCGAGAACGCCGGCGGTGATCAGCGCGGTTATAAGGTATTTCTTGTTCATGGCTGTTCCTTGGCTGGTGCCGGCATGTTGTGTTCGGGGACGAGGAAGTTAAGCTGGGCCCAGGACCGCGCGGTTTCCAGTTCTAGCGTCAGGGCTTGCATTCGGGTGTCAATCTCATCACGGCGTGCGGCCAATGCCACAGCCAGGTCGCTCTTGCCGGTGCGATAGGCCGTGAGCGTGGCCTCGGTCCGCTGCCGTGCGGTGGGAATCAGCTCACTGCGGTAACGGGCTACCCGGTCCTTACCCGTTTGCCAGTCGTTCAGCCAGCCACGCACCTCGGCTTCATGGCTGCGCAGCATGTCCTCGTAGCGCGCTTTGGCTTCGTCAACCATGGCCAGCTTCGCGGCCAGTTCACGGTTTTGGCGGTTCTTCTGGTCCCACTGGAGGGGGATGGAGACCCCGATGGAAACCATGTTGGAGTAAGCCGAACCCCGCTGAGCGTAGCTGGCCTCGACGCTCCAGTCGGCTTGTTTGTTGGCTTGTGCCAGCTTGGCATCGGTTTCCACGGCATCGACTTCTGCGCTCAGGGCCAGCAGATCCGGATGCTGCTTGAGGTGCTCGCTCGACACTTTTCCCTGCAGCGGTGTGGTTTGCCAGGGCGGTGAACCTGAAAACGGTCGCTCTGCGTCTGGAGCACCTATCCAGCGGGCGAGCGCAATGCCAGCACCGCGCGCCTGCCGGTCGATTTGGCTGAGGCGGTCTTCCAGTCCGATGACAGCGGCGCGGGCGGCAAACACATCCGCCTGGCTGCCCCGGCCGGTACGAAAGGCGCTATCGGCCGCTTGTACCTGCAGCCGGGTTTCCTCGATTTGCTGGAGCAACAGTTCACGCTGGGCTTGGGTGTAGTAACGGTCCAGCCAGGCCAGCGCCGTGTCGCGCTGTAGGTTCGCCAGTGTCAGTTGCCGCTGCGCCTGCACCCGCTGTGCGTCGCGTTCAAAGCGTTCCGACCGCAGTTGGCGTTTCTCGGAGCGGGTGATTTCCTGCGAAAGACCAATGCGGCGCTGCGTCATGAAGTCGCGCGTCAGGCTGCCGCGGTCCGGACCATTGGCCGGCAGGTTGTCGATGCCGAATTTGAGCACCGGGTCCGGCAACTGGTCGGCCGCCACGGCCTGTTCACGAGCGGCGGTGGTCAGCGCGCCTTGGGCGACCAATTGCTGAGACCGGCCGACGGCGATGCGCTGCGCCTCAATCAGGGTCAAAGGGTCAATGGCCCATGACGCGGACGCCATGGCCACCACCAAGGCGGCAGCGGCAGTCCGATAAATCGGAAAGGGAATAAACATAAAACCTCCAGAGCACAAAGAATGACCTGTCGATGCACGAAAAATGCATCAGGCAGGAGCTAAGTGGTCTGGGAGGTCAGAGGCGGAAGCAGCAGTTCCGGATGGCTACAGGGGGCGCCGTGGTGCGCTGTAAATGGGGCGCCTGCAGCGGCGCTTCCAAAAATGGCGGAATGACGATTTGTAGACTGAAATCTGCAGGCAATGCATCAATGGCTACCGGCGACGGCAATTGATATTTGTCGGCAGACTGCTGTCCCGCCTGGCAGTGCGCGTGGCACAGACCAGGCTGCTCGTCGTCCATGTTTAGTGCCATGGATTCGGCGCAGGGCATGCCCGCCTCGGCCATGGCAGCGACTTCGGCGACCTTTGTCCCGCTGCCTGGACAGGCGTAGCCAGCCACCGCCAGCTGCATAAACAGCAGGCTGACCAGTGCAAAAAGCACAGTGATCAGGCGGGTGCGGCGGTTCCGGGTCATGGCTTGAGTGTAATGAATCTGTGATCTCAAGCGCTGAAAAAAGTTCTCAGGCGCAACAGCCGGACCCAAGGCCTTTATCCTGGATGGAGGGACATGGCATCGTTCCGTAGGAACAAAACACGCAGCAATCCCCCTGTTTCGGACGCAGCACCGTGTGGCATTGCTCGCACTCGTAAAACCATTGGCACGCGTCTTCAGGCATTCTTTCTGTTTTCTTGTGGCCACAACTCGGGCATGTCAGGGTCGAATCCAGGATGACCTGTTTCATGGTGCCACCCCGACCACATGCGAGGGATAGCCGGCGTCTGCGGTGACCCGGGTGAGCGCCGCAGAGTTTGTTTTTGCATCATCGAAAAAGACGGTTGCCTGCCGTTTTTCGTAACTGACATCAGCTTTCGAGACGCCAGGAATTTTAGTCAACGCCACCTTCACTGTGATCGGGCAGGCGGCACAAGTCATGCCGGGGACCGACAAAGTCACCATCTTGGGCGCAGCCCATGCAGGGAGGACAAAGGCAGCGGCCAATGCGAATAGCGGCGGGATACGGCGCTTCATGGGTAGTTCCTTTTCAGTAGAACAAGGGCAAGACGTAGGGGAACGCAAGCGCGACCAGCGCCAAAGCCGCAGCTGTCCAAAAAGTGACTTTGTAGAGAATGCGAACTCGCGGTAAAGCACAGACTTCACCCGAGGTGCAGGCCTTCGTGGCTCGATACAGGCGCCGTCCGGCCAGACACAAAGCCAGTAAAGCAATTCCGATAAAGAAGGGGCGATAAGGCTCCAGGAGAGCCAAATTGCTGATCCAGGCGCCACTAAAACCCAGCAGAATCAGCACCAATGGGCCGAGGCAGCAGGCGGATGCGAGAAAGGCGGCAAGACCGCCGACAACCAGCGTGCTGGTGCCGCTCTGTTGTGCGGGGGGGTGCTGGTTTATAGCAAGGCTGGATTTCATGGCGTAAGATTACTTCCGTACTCAAGTACGGAGTCAAGGACATGAAAGACGTCGTGAGCTATCTGACAATTGGCGAGTTTGCCGCTTCCGCGGGCGTCAATGTCGAGACCATCCGGTTCTACCAGCGCAAAGGATTGCTGACTGAACCGGAGCGCCCCTACGGCAGTATTCGGCGTTATGGGGACGCGGAGGTAAGCCGTGTCAGGTTTGTGAAATCTGCCCAGCGCCTTGGCTTTAGTCTGGACGAAATTGCGGAGCTGCTGAGGCTGGAGGATGGCACGCATTGTCAAGAAGCCAGAGGCTTGGCCGAACACAAACTGGTGGACGTTCGCGAAAAGCTGGGGGATCTGCGCCGCATAGAGTCGGTTCTGAGCACTCTGGTGGAGAACTGCCGCGCGGCAAGGGGAAGCATTTCCTGCCCCTTGATTTCGGCACTCCATGATGCTCACTGAGCGGCGCAGTACGGCATCGTGCTGCCACGATATCTGACGATCATGAAATATTTACACCGCGACCGGGAGGCGCTTCATGGAAGCTAAATCGCATTGGGAAAAGATCTACAAGACCAAATCGTCCGAAACCATGAGCTGGTACCAGCCTCATGCCACTTTGTCGCTGGACCTGATTCGCCGCGTGGCGCCGGAGACATCGGCGCGTATTGTGGATGTCGGCGGCGGAGCCGCCAGCCTGGTAGACAACCTGCTGGCTGACGGCATGACGAATGTGAGTGTGCTGGATATCTCCGGCGCAGCGCTCAATGTGGCGCGCCACAGGTTGGGTGACCAGGCGAGGCGCGTGCGCTGGATCGAAGGTGACATCACCACCGTCGGCCTGGAAAAATCCAGTATTGACGTCTGGCATGACCGGGCCGTTTTTCACTTCCTCACCAGTGCGGTCGACCGCGCGGCCTATGTGGCCCAGGTGCGCCACGCAGTACGCCCCGGTGGCCAGGTCATCGTGGCTGCCTTTGGGCCGAATGGCCCGCTTCAATGCAGCGGCTTGCCCGTTGTGCGTTATGCACCTGACGCGCTGCATGCAGAGTTTGGCGGCGCGTTTGAACTGCTGGAGCATGTGACGGAGGACCATTACACGCCTTCAGGGCTTGTCCAGCACTTTGTGTATTGCCATTGCGTGCTGCATTAGAGGACCTCAACCTGGACAACCGGGAGGCCTGCTCTTGAAATCGCTCACACAGCCCGGTGTGCTGGCCACTTTGGTGGCCGCTACTTTGTTCGGTGCCGGTACCCCGCTGGCCAAGTTGTTATTGGCGCAAACCAGTCCCTGGCTGTTGGCCGCCTTGTTGTACCTCGGCTCGGGCATAGGCCTGTTCGTTTTGCGTCTGCTGCGCAAAGCGCCATCCGTTCAATTACCTCCTGGCGAGTGGAAATGGCTGGCCGGTGCCGTATTGGCCGGTGGCGTGGTCGGCCCTGTGTTGTTGATGGTGGGCCTGTCCGGCATGCCGGCTTCCGGCGCTTCGTTATTGCTCAATGCCGAAGGCGTGCTCACTGCATTGATTGCGTGGTTTGTGTTCCGGGAAAACTTTGACAGGCGCATTGCCCTGGGCATGCTGGCCATTGTGGCGGGCGGTGTGGTGTTGTCCTGGCCGGGGGAGGCGCGGTTTGGCGAGCTGTGGCCAGCCTTGGCCGTGGTCGGCGCATGCCTGGCCTGGGGCGTGGACAACAACCTGACGCGCAAGGTTTCGCTGTCGGACGCATCGTTCATCGCCATGGTCAAGGGCCTGGCCGCCGGCGCGACCAACCTGCTGCTTGCGTTGACGCTGGGTGCGGCCTGGCCGGGTGTTCCCGTTGTGCTGGCGGCCGCCGTGCTGGGTTTTGCAAGTTATGGGGCCAGCCTGGCGCTGTTTGTCCTTGGCTTGCGTCACCTGGGGACTGCGCGCACGGGTGCGTATTTTTCCATCGCGCCGTTTGTGGGCGCCGCGCTGGCCATCGTCATCCTGGGGGAGCCAATCTCCCCGCCGCTGCTTATTGCGGGCGGGCTGATGGCATGGGGTGTCTGGCTGCACCTGACCGAAAGCCACCAGCATGCGCATACCCATGAGCCGCTTGAACACAACCATGAGCATGAACACGGCTCCGGTGACGAGCATCACGATCACGGTCATGACGAAGTGGTTGTGGAGGGAACACGCCACACCCACTCACACCGGCACAGTCCTATTGCGCACAGCCATGCGCACTTTCCCGATGCCCACCATCGCCATTCGCATTGAATGGCGGCACAGGCACAACACGACACATCTTCATGAAAGTTTTGCAACTCCTCCTCGATTGGGCCAAACGGCTAAAGCGGGACGCGATAACCCTGTGGTTTGCCTGCAAGCACCCGGAAACGCCCTGGTATGCCAAGGCCATCGGTGTATTTGTAGTGGCCTATGCGCTCAGCCCCATCGACCTGATTCCCGATTTCATTCCGGTGCTGGGCTATGTTGACGACCTGTTGCTATTGCCTGGTTTGATCTGGCTGGCAATCCGGCTTACGCCGGCGAACGTGTTGGACCGGTGCCGGCAGCAAGGTGATGAATGGATGAGGCAATCCGGCGCCAGGCCGCGCAGCCTGTGGGGCGCTGTCATGATCCTGGCCATCTGGATCGCGGTTGGCTGGGGGTTGTGGTTTTGGTGGATCGAGGTCCACTAGTTACGATTTAGGGTTCCCGTATCTTCACGGGACTTCAAATAATCGATAGAATCGAACTCCGATGTCGCGTTTTCGCCACTTTTTGCTTTGCTTGATGATGCTGGCTTTGCCCCTGCAGGGCTTTGCTGCGGCCTCCATGCTGTATTGCGGCATGGGGCCAGACCACGGTGAGCAGGTATCTGTAGCGGCGAGCTACCATCACATGGATGGCTTAGGCGAGGTGCAGCACGAGCATTCATCCATGGGGAAAACGGAACCGCTTGCAAAGCAGTCCCCGGATGGTCAAAAGCAGCTTCCCAATACCTTCCATAAGTGCGGCGTTTGTGCTTCTTGCTGCAGTGTCCTGGCGATTTCTGATTTTCCCCGGACCGTCAAGGTTCAATCTTCTCCCCATGCTGATCTGGCCGAGCTTAGCGTCCTGATTCACGCCGTACCGCCGGGTCTCCCCGAAAAACCTCCTCACGTCTGACGTGCGCCCGATTGCTGCGGCCGTTCGTGCCGCAGCGACTGGCGTTCTTTTCATTACTCGCCATGAAAGTATCCCTCCAGGGATGACTTTTCTGTCGCCGTCTCATGAAAACGCGAGGAATCCATGTTTAAAAACTCACCCGCCATTTGGCTGGCCCCGATATTTTTCCTGTCGGGGATAGCTGTCGCACAAACGTCAGCGCCAGCATCCCCAATCCAGGAGGCGCCCCAAGCCACGCCCCCCGTCTACCGTTCGGCCTTTGAGGGTTACAAGCCCTATACCGACGACAAGCTCCTCAACTGGAAGGAGGCCAACGACAACACCGGCCGCATTGGTGGCTGGCGTACGTATGCAAAAGAGTCCAGACAACCCGACGACAAGGCGCCCGCTCACGACATGAGCAAGATGCCCGAACCGAAAACCGGAGGCGGCAAGCCATGAAAGCGCCATCCGTGAAAACCATTTTCAAGTCTGGTGCAGTGGCTGCTGCGGTTCTGGTGCTGGCGGGATGTGCCTCTGTAAACATTGATCAAACGGTCAAAGACACCAATGACACAACCGGGGCCTTTACCCAGGGCAAGCTGGAACTCAGCCGCACTGACCAGCAACTGCAAGCCCGCAAGAAACTAAGCGAGGAGCTGCTGGCCAAGCCCTTAGGCATGGACGAGGCGGTCCAGCTTGCTTTGGCGAATAGCCCGGCAGTCCAGACTCTTTTGGCCCAAAGCTGGTCCGTGATGGCGCAGGCCAACCAGGCGGGACGCATTGCCAATCCAATCTTTTCGTTCGAACGGATTCGTTTCGGCAGTGAGTTGGAGATCGGTCGCCTGCTGTCCTTTGGTTTGCTTGATGTCTTGACCCTGCCGCAACGCCAGGGGATTTCCCGCGGACTGATCGCACAGGCCAGGGTTCAACTCAGCGCCAGCGTGATCGATCAAGTCACCCAAGTGCGGCAAGACTGGGTGCGAGCCGTCGCTGCGCAGCAGACGCTGCAATATGCAGAACAGGTCAACAGCAGCGCCAAGGCCAGCGCAGAACTGGCTCAACGGATGCAGCAAGTTGGCAACTTCACCAAACTGCAGCGCGCACGCCAGCAGGTGTTTTACGCGGATAGCGTGGCACAGCTGGCCTCTGCCCGCCATGCCGCAACCGCTGCGCGCGAGGAGCTGACTCGGCAGCTTGGCCTGACAGACGCCCAGGCGGGGCAATTGCAGCTCCCGGAGCGTCTTCCGGATTTGCCGAAAGAGCCACGCGCAGCTGACGCCGTCTCGGCGAAGGCCACGGAGCAACGCCTGGATGTACAAATGGCGCGCAGCCAGCTGGACACCGCCGGCAGAGCCCAGGGCTTGAATTTGCTGACCAGTCTGGTCGATGTGGAGTTCGGGATACGGCGCGATACCGTGTTTGACAACCACGACGGAACTAAAACGCCACGCAAAGGCTATGAGCTTGACATCCGATTGCCAATTTTCGACTGGGGAACCGCTCAACGGGATGCCATGAACGCGCAATCCCTGGCTGCAGCCAATCGCTACGAGGGCACGATCCGAAACGCAGCATCACAACTGCGCGAGAGCTATTCAGCGTACAGGACGGCTTACGACGTGGCCAAGCACTATCGGGACGAGATCGTTCCGCTGCGCAGGGCCATGGCTGAAGAAAACGGGCTGCGCTACAACGGCATGCTGATTGGTGTGTTTGAACTGCTGGCCGAAAGCCGCGACCAGATCGCCAGCGTCACCGCGGCCATCAATTCGTACCAGCAGTTCTGGCTGTCAGACGCCGCGCTCGCAGCGTCCGTGACTGGCAGGCCGACCTCCATGATGATGGCCGCGCCCGCGGCCGGTGGTGCCAGCGCCGCCGCTGGTCATTGACCGTAGCCCAATTTACCCAACGGATTACATATGAATAACAGAAGAAATTTTCTGACTGGTGCTGGTGCGTTGACCACTGCGGTTGCCGCCGCTGCCGTCAGCAAAGTCGCCATGGCCGCGCTGCCCGAGCCGGTCATTCAGACCAAACCCGACACCATGGCCCCGCTGGTGCCGAATACCGGCCGGCCGTACAACCCCGTCGTCACCCTCAACGGCTGGACGCTGCCTTGGCGCATGAACAATGGCGTCAAGGAGTTTCACCTGGTGGCCGAACCCGTGGTGCGTGAAATGTCGCCCGGCTTCAAGGCCCACCTGTGGGGTTATAACGGCCAGTCGCCAGGGCCAACCATCGAAGTGGTCGAAGGCGACAGAGTCCGCATCTTCGTGACCAACAAACTGCCCGAGCACACCAGTGTCCACTGGCATGGTCAGCGTTTGCCCAACGGGATGGACGGCGTCGCGGGCTTGAACCAACCTGCGATTCCGGCAGGCAAGACCTTTGTCTATGAATTTGTGGCAAGGCGTCCCGGCACGTTCATGTATCACCCGCATGCCGACGAGATGACACAGATGGCCATGGGCATGATGGGTTTCTGGATCACGCATCCGAAAGCCGCGCACCCCCTGATCGACGAGGTGAACCGCGACTTTGTATTTCTGCTCAATGCCTATGACATCGACCCGGGCCTGTACACGCCAAAAATCATGACCATGCTCGACTTCAACCTCTGGAGCTGGAACAGTCGGGTCTTCCCGGGCATTGATCCGCTGGTGGTTCGCAAAAACGACAAGGTGCGCATCCGTATCGGCAACCTGACCATGACCAACCATCCGATGCATTTGCATGGGCATGAGTTTTTGGTGACCGGGACGGACGGCGGGCCAACACCCAAATCGACGCGCTGGCCTGAAGTGACAACCGACGTGGCAGTCGGGCAGATGCGGCAAATTGAGTTCCTGGCCGACGAAGAAGGTGATTGGGCTTTCCACTGCCACAAGAGCCATCACACCATGAACGCCATGGGCCACGATGTACCGACCATGATTGGCGTCGATCATCGGAAAGTTGCCAGTGAGATCACCAAATTGGTGCCGGACTACATGGTCATGGGCGAACGCGGCATGGCTGACATGGCGGAAATGGACATGCCTCTGCCTGACAACACGGAGCGAATGATGACCGGTGCAGGTCCATTCGGCTCGGTCGAAATGGGCGGGATGTTCAGCATGGTCAAAGTGCGAAAAGACCAGAAACCGGGTGACTACAAGGACCCCGGTTGGTACAAGCATCCGGCGGGCACGGTGGCCTACGAATGGACGGGCACCCCGCAGGCGGCCGAAAGGTCGACGACTGGCGGCGGCCAGTCGATGAAAGCCCAAAACATGCCGGCCAAAGAAGTCGAAGTTCAGATCCGCAAGCCCTCCATGGGCAATATGAAGCATTGATTAATTTTTTAACCACACCCTAGAAAGGTATTTCATGAAAACTCGTAACCTCCTGATCGCACTTCCATCCCTCCTGCTGGCCATGACCGCCATGGCATCCGGTACCCATGGCGGAGGGCATGACGATGAAGCCATCGGCAAGCCCGGTGTCGCGGCCAAAGTCACGCGGACCATCACGGTAGACATGACCGACGCGATGCGGTTTAACAGCGCAAACATCACTGCGAAGCAAGGCGAAACCATCCGCTTTGTCGTTAAAAATTCCGGCAAGATCAAGCACGAAATGGTGTTCGGCACCCAAAAAGATCTCAAGGAACACTATGAAGTCATGAAAAAGAACCCGGAGATGGAACACGCCGATGCCAATATGGTCACTGTCGCGCCTGGTAAAACGGGCGAGATCATCTGGCAGTTCACCAAAGCGGGAAAAATTGACTTTGCCTGCCTGCAGCCAGGACACTATGACGCAGGCATGAAGGGCGTGGTCACCGTTGCGGGCGGCAAGTCGGCACCAAAGGCCGATGCCCATAGCGGTCACAAACACTAAGCATATTTCTCCTCGGTAGGCCCTGCAGCAACTCGCCTGCCTGGCCTTCCTGTTATTCGCTTCGCTTAACAATCCTGAAAGAAATCACCATGAAAACCCTGAAAACCCTCCTGATTCTTGCGACCATGCTAGGCAGCAGCGCCTATGCACAATCCAGCATGGCGCCAAGCGGCGCGGCCATGGGCGCCGATACAAAAAAAATGGCTGAAGCTCCAGCCACCGACATGACAGACGCCGAAGTGCGCAAGGTTGATCTCGACAACAAGAAAATCACACTCAAGCACGGTGAGATCAAGAATCTGGACATGCCTGGCATGACCATGGTGTTTCAGGTCAAAGACCCCGCCATGCTGGACAAGGTCAAGGCAGGCGACAAAGTCCGCTTCAAAGTAGAGAAGATCAACGGCGCGATGGTTGTGACCGACCTTCAGCCGGCGAAGTAAATTCATGCATGCAATGATCGAGATCAGGACTTCCTGGTCTCGATCGTCTGGCGCCGATACTGACACGAAGATGCGTTGAGTCTGGACGGACTATTGATGCCTCATGAATTTCGTAATTTACTTCGAGCATCGCATGAGACCCTGGGTACGGCGCTGCTGGCTGGAGGCGCCGCCGCCATAGTGCTTTTGATCATCATTGGGTACTTCCTGTGGCGCGGCAGGAAGCCGAAGAAGACTGAACGGCGGCCTAAAAAACCAGCGCACGGAAATCGCAAGAAGCGACGACGATGATTTAAGATGACACGTCTTGCTCATTTACTGAAAGGTGCCTGCTATGGAAAATCACGATCACCACTCGCATAACCACGGGAATCCTGCCGGCGCGGCACCCTCACAGGCCCACAACCCGGCCGGTCAGGCCGCGTCGCCAGATGGGCTCAAGGACCCGGTGTGCGGCATGAACGTGACAAAGCAGACGCCGCATCAACATGAGCATGCGGGGAAACCCTATTACTTTTGCAGCGCTGGCTGCAAGACAAAGTTCATCGCTGAGCCGCAGCGTTATCTGCAGCCGGCACCAATGGCGGTGAACGTACCCGAGACCCCAGAAGTAGCCGCGGGCACCATTTACACATGCCCCATGCATCCGGAGATACGGCAGGACCATCCAGGCCACTGCCCCAAATGCGGTATGAGCCTGGAGCCGGTCATGCCAAGCCTGGATGACGATGAAAACCCGGAACTCAAGGATTTTTCGCGGCGATTCTGGTGGACGCTGCCGCTGACGGTGGTCGTTACCGCGCTGGCCATGTTCGGGCATCAGCTCGGGTTGTTCGCGATGGCGACACAAAGCTGGGTGGAATTGGTGCTATCACTGCCCATCGTTCTCTGGGCGGGTTGGCCGTTCTTCGTGCGAGGCTGGCAGTCCGTCGTCAATCGAAGTCCGAACATGTGGACCTTGATCGGCTTGGGCACGTCTGCGGCATTTATTTACAGCGTCGTTGCCACGGTCGCGCCAGAGGTTTTTCCCTCCTCGTTTGTGGCCATGGGGCGTGTGGCTGTCTATTTCGAGGCTGCGGCCGTCATTATTTCGCTGACCTTGCTGGGTCAATTGCTGGAACTTAAGGCGCGTTCCCAAACATCGGCTGCGATCAAGTCTTTGTTAGGCCTTTCCCCCAAAACCGCACGGCGCATACAGGCTAACGGCGCCGAAGAGGACGTGCCGCTGACGCATGTCCACGAAGGCGATCTACTGCGGGTCCGCCCTGGAGAGAAGGTGCCCGTCGATGGTGTGGTCACCGAAGGCAGTAGTTCGGTCGATGAGTCCATGCTCACCGGTGAATCGTTGCCAGTGACCAAGCGTGAAGGCGACAAGTTGATCGGCGCCACCATCAACACATCAGGCGCCCTGGTGATGCAGGCGGAACGTGTGGGCGCGGCGACGGTGCTGGCGCAAATCGTCCAGATGGTGGCACAGGCGCAACGCTCCAGGGCCCCCATGCAACGCATGGCCGATCACGTCGCAGGCTACTTTGTCATGGCCGTTGTGGCGGTAGCCCTGTTAACCCTCTTTGTCTGGGGATGGTTGGGGCCACAACCCAGCTGGGTTTACGGGCTGATCAATGCCGTGTCTGTGTTGATCATCGCCTGCCCCTGTGCGCTGGGCCTGGCGACACCCATGTCCATCATGGTGGCCACGGGGCGTGGTGCCACAAAAGGGATCCTGTTTCGCGATGCGGCTGCGATTGAGAATTTCCGCAAGGTGGATGTCCTGATCGTCGACAAAACCGGCACCCTGACGGAGGGACGGCCCGCGTTCAACCAGGTCGCCGCAGCCACGGGTTACACCGACGACGAGGTATTAAGCCTGGCCGCCAGTTTGGACCAAGGCAGCGAACACCCCTTGGCCGAGACCATTGTGCGTGCCGCCAGAGAACGCGGCATGGTTCTGGCCAAGGTCGATGCTTTCGAGTCAGGTACCGGCATTGGTGTTCGAGGCGTGGTAGAAGGTAAGCGTTTGGCACTTGGAAATGCGGCGCTGATGGCTCAGGAGGGCGTGACAATCGGCAGTGCCATGCAAGCCAGGGCGGAAGCTTTACGCCTTGAAGGTGCGAGTGTCATGTCACTGGCCGTGGATGGCAAGTTCGCGGGTCTGTTAGCGGTTTCCGATCCTGTCAAGGCGAACACACCTTCAGCGCTCCAATCACTGCGCGACGCTGGTATTCGTATTGTCATGGCTACGGGCGACGGCCTCACCACGGCCAAGGCCGTTGGTCAGCGCCTGGGCATCGACGAAATCTATGGTGAAGTCAAACCAGCCGACAAACTGGCCCTGGTCGAACGTTTCCAGGCCGAAGGACGGGTGGTGGCCATGGCCGGCGACGGCATCAATGACGCACCGGCCCTGGCCAAAGCCGATGTAGGCATTGCCATGGGAACCGGCACGGATGTCGCGATGAACAGCGCACAGGTCACACTGGTCAAAGGGGATTTACGCGGTATCGCCACAGCCCGCGCCTTGTCCCAAGCGACCATTGCCAACATGAAGCAAAACTTGGGCTTCGCGTTTGTTTACAACTCTCTGGGGGTACCGTTGGCGGCCGGCCTGCTGTTCCCCTTTACCGGATGGCTGCTGTCGCCCATGATTGCGGCTTTGGCAATGAGCCTCAGCTCGGCTTCAGTCATCACCAATGCGCTGCGATTGCGCAGGTCAGATTAATGCACCGGGAGGAAGCGAGACCGCCTAACAGGCTGGAGCCAGCAGCCTGGCGCGGCTCCAGCTGTCGATTGCCTTATTTGGCTTGCTCGAGTTTCACGACCGTAAAACTTCCGTCGAGCTTTTCAGCACGGAACATGATTTTGTCGCCTTGCTTGATGTCCTTGAGGAGCTTGTCGTCCAGCACCTTGAACACCATGGTCATACCCGGCATGCCCAGATTGTCGAGCGCTTCATGCTTGATGGTCAGCTTGCGTTGTTCGGTGTCGACCTTGCGCACCTCGCCGACGGTCAGTTCGGCGGTTGCTGGAGTGGCTGCTCCCACCACGTTGGTTGGGGCGCCGCCCTGGGTGTCGGCCGCAGCCATGACGAGCCCGGAACCGCTCACCGACAAAATGGCAGTTATCAGTACAACGTTGATCCTGGATTTCATGAAAAGTTCCTTAGAGGTCGTGATTGCAAGAGGTCGGGTGGATGTCACCCGACCCCGCCTGGTTCAGGGCTTAGGAGCCGTACCGTTCCGTGAACAGGTTCTGCTGGGTGGCAGGCATGACCCGGCTCGGCTTGGGCGTGTCGTGCGCAATGTTGTCCGTGTGGACCAGCTTGCCGCCCTGGAAGGCATAGCTGTGTTGCGGGAAGGTGTTGCTGCTGGCGTCGGCGCCCACCCAGGTGCTGGGGTCATTGGCCACCGGATTCTTGAGAGAAGCAGCTAACTCTTTTTTCACATCCGAACGGTTCGCAGAGTTTCCGGAATTACTCTGCGCATAGAGGTGGTCACCACCATCGGCGCCCGACCAAGTGGTGCCGCTATTGGCGAATGCGGCGGGAAGGGCTGCACCAGCCAAGGCCAGGACAAATACGGTTTTACGAAACAACATGATCAATCTCCTTTAACATCGTTTGCACGGTGTCATCCCAACACCTGGGACAACTGCGATGCAACCTTTGCATCACGGTTCCTACTGTAGAAACATGGGGGCAACAAGACGCTGTCCCGCAGATTACAAATTTGTTATGTAGGAGCGAGAGCATTTGTGAAAATTCTGCTGATCGAAGATGAACCCAAGGCAGCGGAGTATCTGCGCCAGGGATTGGCGGAAAGCGGCTACGTCATCGAGATGGCGCATAACGGCACGGATGGGCTGCACGCCGCCGTTTACGGCGATCACCAACTGGTGATTCTGGATGTCATGCTGCCGGGCATTGACGGGTTTGCCGTGCTATCGGCGCTGCGTACCGCCAAGCAGGTGCCGGTCTTGATGCTCACTGCCCGGGGGCAAACCGAAGACAAGGTGCGGGGTTTTGGCCTGGGCGCCGACGACTACCTGGTCAAACCGTTTCAGTTCCCGGAGTTGTTGGCGCGAGTTCGAGCCCTGTTACGGCGTGGCCAGCCCATACCTGTGGATCCCATGCTGCGTGCAGCGGACCTGGCGATCGACCCTGTCCGTCACCGGGCAACTCGGGCTGGTCAACGCATAGACCTGTCTGCCAAGGAGTTCGCCCTGCTAACGCTTCTGGCCCAGAAAACGGGCGAAGTGCTTTCCAGAACCCAGATCGCGTCACTGGTGTGGGACATCCATTTCGATTCAGACACCAACGTGATTGAAGTGGCGATACGCCGGCTACGCGCCAAGATCGATGATCCTTTCGAGGAGAAGCTGATTCACACGGTGCGTGGCGTGGGTTATGTGCTGGAAAGCCGGCTGACCCCATGACACGACACCGCTTGCTTTCCTCCTGGTTTCAGGACTCGCTGGCGGTGCGCATCGCGTTCGCCAGCGCATTGTTTGGGCTCGTGGTGGTCAGCGGCGCCATTGCCGTCGGTTTCTGGGCGTTGTCGCAACAGCTTGATGCACGAGCCTTGACCGAGCTCCAGAGCAAACGCGACTTGCTCATGCATGTATTGTCGGAAATCCCCTCGCCACAGGCGATTAGTCAAAGCCGCCATCGTTTTAATGACCTACTGATAGGCCACGATGATTTGCATTTGGCGCTGGTCGATCCCGCCAGCGGTGAGACCGTGGCGAGCTTTTCTGACGTGGCTCAGCAGTCGGTCGCGGTGTTGGCGGCTGCGCCTGACAGTTTGATGTCCAGCCCGACCTGGGCGGCACCTGGCGGTGAACGATTCATTGCTGTTCGTGGCACAACGTCCATGGCCAGCGGACAGCCGGTGCGGTTTTACTTATCGCTAGACCGTCGCCGGGACTTACGCCTGTTATCAGGCTTCATCAAGGCAACTCTTGTGAGTTTGCCCGTGTTGCTGCTCGTCGTGGCGCTAGGCGCCTGGCTGATTGCGCGCACGGCTTTGTCACCGCTGCGGCACTTTAACCGGCTGGCCGCTTCGATTGGCACCCAGTCGCTGAGTCATAGAGTGTCTCTGGCGGAGCTGCCCACAGAACTGGCCGAACTTGCCCGGGAGTTTAACGGCATGCTCGAGCGTATCGATGATGGCTACCGGCGACTGCAGGTATTTTCGGGGGATTTGGCGCATGAAATGCGCACCCCTGTCGCCACCTTGCTGGGGCGCACGCAGGTTGCGCTGTCGCAGACTCGCAGTGTGGCCGATTTGCAGGAGGTGCTGGAGGGGAACGTCGAAGAGCTTGAGCGCCTGGCACGCTTGATTTCCGACATGCTTTTTATCGCGCAATCCGATCACAAGGAAAACCCGCTTCAGTTTGAACCGATAGAGCTGGCTCTGGAAACACAGCGGGTGGTCGACTACTTGTCGTTGATCGCCGAGGAGCGGGGCCTACGTCTGGAGGTTTCGGGGACGGCGACTATCAGCGCCGACCATTTGCTGGTGCAACGCGCAATCACCAACCTGGTATCGAACGCAATCCGTCATGCCTATTCAAATTCGACGGTATCCGTGATGATTGCGGTGAACGGTGAAAACGCCACATTGGAGGTGAGCAACCAAGGTGATGGCATTGCTTCAGCTCACCTCGATCGCATTTTCGATCGTTTTTACCGTATTGATTCCGGTCGCGCGCGCCTGGACGGTGGCACCGGGCTAGGCTTGGCGATTGTGCGCTCCATCATGTCGGTCCATGGCGGGCAGGTGACGGTTCGCAGCCTGCAAGGTAAAGAAACGACGTTTACGCTCATTTTCCCGACCGCGGGCGTGGCCCAACAGACCGAGTCAAGGCATTTATAGCCGCTGTGTGCCTCTCAAGTGGCACTAGGACTTACGACAGCCTTTTGGCGTGTAGCGTTTGCGTACGATCTGCGGGTAATAACTCGTTCTCCCTGTTGGTGAAATCAGGCCAAAACGCATCGTCTTGATCGGCTCGCGCCGTTATCCGCCGGGGTGGGGTATGTCTGTCAGAATTGATGGGATTTCGTCCAACCTCAACGCCCGTGTACCGCTATCAATCATCCCTGTGTTGAGAAACGGCAATTAGTCAAAAATCGTCCCTTACGACCTTGAAATGAGCCGTCTTGCCCAGTATCTTGAGGCTGCCGAGCGCGACAACACGCGCCGAAGCTACGCTTCTGCCATCCGTCATTTTGAAATCGAATGGAAAGGCCTGCTGCCGTCGACGGCTGACGCCATTTCCCGCTACCTGGCCGACCACGCGGCGACCCTGACCATCAACACCTTGCGCCAGCGGCTGGCGGCGCTGTCTCGCTGGCATACCGACCAAGGCTTTCCCGATCCCACCAAGGCAGCCTTGGTGCGCCAGGTCCTAAAAGGTATTCGCTCCGTTCACGCCGTGCCAGAAAAGCGCGCACGACCGCTGGAGGTGGCGGTCCTTCAGCAGGTCGATCAATGGCTCGATGCCGCCATCAGCAATGCCCGGCGCTCCGGCGACCAGCCGGCCTTGCTGCGCCACACGCGCGACCGCAGCCTGATGCTCCTGGGGTTTTGGCGCGGCTTCCGCTCCGACGAACTGGTCAACCTGCGCGTTGAGAACACCGAGGTCACCCCCGGCCAAGGCATGGCCTGCTATCTGGGCCGCAGCAAAGGCGACAGGCAGTTGCAGGGCCGGGTCTTCAAATGCCCGGCTCTGTCTCGTCTGTGTCCCGTGACGGCCTTCAATGCCTGGGTCGACCTGGCTAGTTTGAGCGAGGGCCCGGTGTTCCGAAAAATCGATCGCTGGGGCCATGTCGCAGACGAAAGCCTGCACGCCAACAGCCTGATCCCCTTGCTGCGCAGCCTGTTCGCCGAAGCCGGCGTCGAGTCGCCCGAGGAATACAGCAGCCACTCCATGCGCCGCGGCTTTGCCGGCTGGGCCCGCGCCAGCGGCTGGGACATCAAGGAACTGATGGAATACGTCGGCTGGAAGGATGTCAAATCGGCCATGCGCTACCTGGATGTTTCAGGCGCGACGCTTCAGGCCCGGTTCGAGCAGGGACTGCTGGACCAGGCACCAGCGGGGCAGGAGTCGCCACCACCGTTGCTTTTACTGGCGAAGTAGGCCGCCCCTACCTCCGAGCCGGGAGGCCAATACCCGTGGGCTGGCCCGCAGTCACCGTCTGATCGAGCAGTGGATGGCGTTTGTCAGCCAAAGCCTGCACTCAGGACTGCTTCTCAATTGCAGACCTTCAAGCTTTCTTCCTGTCCAGCGGCGAGTCAGCTTGTAACGGTGACCGACGCAAACTGCAGGTGATGCATGAACTCGCGAAGTATTAAAAGTGTTGCAGCGAATGCGGCATTGGCTGGAATTCCCGCGCTGGACGCGGGCCTTCCGAGCGCGAGAGCCGCCAGCAGGTCAAAGGTCCGTTCCACAGCGTCAAGAGTAAGAATCAGCTCTGGCTGCCCGGGACCCCCCGCGACAAGCGCGATCGCCCGGATTGCTGCGTCTGAGGTAACAAGCCTTGACGCGGTGGCCGTTATCTGACGCAAGCGGGTCACCTCATCCTCAACCACCATGATGGCGTGTTCCAGTTCGCCAGGCGTGGGCGGCGTGTGTTTGAAGAAATCTGCGGCGGTTTTTTTTGACCCGATGGCAAGCAACAGCACCACATTCGGTTCGGAGGAGTTTCCAGTGGCAACAGCGGTTTGCTCTTCGCCGATATGCAGTACCGTGATGGCTGTGCCCTCATGAATGCCAGTTCTTGCTCTGCCATACCGCAGGCGGATGTCGTTTTCCATATAGGGGTGATCGTACTTTCGGTGCAAAAAGGTGCGCCTTGACCAGAAAAGTTCTTTGGTATCAAGGACTTTCGAGAGATCGAGTTATCCAATAGATTCCTTTCTGCAAGTTGTTGATTTTTCGACGGATTTCCGCAGTAACCGTATCAATCCGCACCGAAAATACGATCCCCCCTTATTGACGGTGCTTTTTCAGCACTACCTACTGCGCACAACCGGTTTTTTGACGACGGCGGCTCTACGAAAACATGCTCACACTGATGACGAAGATGCATCATTGCATTGCCAATTCCTGCGGTGGCGAAAATCCAAACCGCGACGATTTACATCATTCCAAACCGTCCACAAAATATGGCATAAGCGTAAGTCATTGATTTATATAGATTCAAAAATCCAAACCGCGACGATTTACACCAATCCAAATTCCGCCTGAATTCTGGGTAGATCACCTCTTCAAGCGCCTTGTTGCTGTTTGCGCATCGGTTGGGCTGTTTGCAGCAGGGCATCTGCATAGCCCTTGATTTCGAAGTCGAGCATGCCCCTGAAGTTGATGTTGCCGAAGTGGACAGGCCCCATGCGGCGGATCCACGACTCTTCGATGGGGTACTTTTCCTTGTTCCATCGATCAACGACGGATTGCATGTGCAGTGTGTTCCAGGCAATCACTATGTTCGTCAGCAGAACATGAGACCCTGAGATGGCTCGGATCTCATCTCGGCGACGTCCCCGCTCGGGCATGACGCGCCCGTGGAATACAGCCCGCTGGAGTTGGTGCACTGACTCGCCCCGGTTGAGCAGCGTGTGGATCTCCCGTCGAAACTCGGTGTTGCTGAAGTAGTCACACAGGTAGAGCGTGCGCAGCAGTCGGCCCAGCTGGTCGGCCGCCTTGTGCATGAGGTCGCCCTGCGCCGCGCTGCCCAGCTTTTCCAGAGCGAACTTGGCTGACACCCGCCCCTGGCGGATGGAAGCGACGAGCCGCAGAACCTCATCCCACCCTTTGACGATAGCGGACTCAGAAATGTTGCAGACGGATGCCAGATCCAGTGCATCGGGAACTTCAAAGCCACGCGGCAAGAAAAGCCGTTGCTCAGAGAGGTTTCGCAATCGCGGGCACAGATCAAATCCAAGCAGCTTGGCAACGCTCATCGCGACGTTCGTGTAGCCATGGGTATCAACCGCCAGCAGCGAAAGTTTGATTTCGTCTTCAGCCCTACTGGCGTTGTATGTCTCGACCCCATGCACGGCAATCGAGTGCTGGCGCTCGTTCAGCACGATGGCTTCATCGTGGAAGACGCCATAGGAGCCCAATACGTGCGTGTAGATGCCCACAGCGTGGGTGCGCCGCCGTGGATCGACCCGGGCATTGAAGATGTGTCTGGAGGCATCCAGCGACATCATGTCCGACGATGCTTTGTCCCCCTTGTCCCACAGGGTTGCGATAGGAAAACGTTTCTGAAGCGTCAGTACGCGCTCATTGGCGCCTTTCAGACGCCCATGCGCCTCCAGGGCCCGCATCGCCGTGGTGACATGGGCGACCTCGATGCCAGGGATCATCGCCGCGACGCCTTTTGCATCGTTCTCAGTTCCATGGGCGAGCAAGGCACCGTAGCAGCCGAGCAGTTCCGGCTCTGACTTCGCACGGCGACCCAGGAGTACCTCGCTGAAGCAGCAGTGCGCATCCACCTCCACGATGACGTCGCTGAACTGGGACTGTCCGATCACGTTGAACATTGCATCCCGAGTGCGACGCACCGCTTCGTCCACATCCATGGGAGCCAGAGCCGGGATGTGGATGAGGCCTTTGTCATCGATTTCGACAGTTCCCGCCTGTACAGCTTCGGAGAGCGCTTGCAGGCCAACCTTGAGATGCATTTTTAGACGTTCAAGGAAGCGCTTCGGATCCGTGGGAAGGCTCATCGCGCTGGTGATGATGCTGCGCTCTTTTCGCCACTGGTCCAGAGGGATAAACAACTCCTCCCGGTTGCGATGCTCCTGGCTGTAGTTGATCCATAGTCGTCCGCCTCTCAAGCCCTTGCGAATCGACGTCAGGGCACATGCTTTCAGAGCAGCCATGGCCTTGGACCTGTCTGGAGTCATCAGCAACTCCTGCCAGACCGGCTCCACCATCGTGATGTCGAAATCCTTGGGCAGCTCCTTGACCCCTTGTTCGTGGAACCGACGAAGTGCCTCCATCTGGCGCATCGCAGGCAAATGGTCTTTGCCGTTGATATCCAGGCCCATCATTCCCGTAAGCAAGGCATTGACCCGATTGCTGTCATCAGTCAAAGACTGGCGCACCAGTGCGGCATGGCTGTACTGCCTGGTGTCCTCGTCTTGGGGAAGCAGGGCTTTCAAGGCTGCGACTATTTCTTTATCGGTTTGGTCGGAGGTGTAGAGGATCGTGCGCATTTCCTCCTGGCGCGTGCGGTAGTGCGCAGCACCACGGGCCTGCTTTTTAAGCACTGTGGCCGAGGCATGTCTGACCAGATCACACACGCGCCTGCCCGCCATGAAGAGCGCTACGTCGGTGAACTCCTGGAGCATCATTCGCAAGAAGCATGCGACTTCCAGTTGCTGTGTTTCGATCTTCAATAGCCGGGACTGAGAGGGTGGCCGGTTTACCAGCGACTGGCCATACGCCCGAAGTCGCACGCTGGATATCTCCTGCAGGTCCCACTCGTGCACACCAAAGGACTTGAGAAAAGCGATCTTCTCCATGACCTCGTTGATGTTGGAGGGACTGTGGCGTCCCGTCGACACTTTGAGCCATTCCAACACGGTACCGCCGACGCGCCCACGCCGCTTGGCGTGAACCGCCTCCAGGACCCGTCGCATCACCGGTGCCGGAATCTGGGCAACAACAATTGCAGCAGCAGCGTCATCCACGCTTTTGAAGGTTTCGCGTGCGATGTCGCGAAGAGTCCGGTCACCTGGCAGTGAATAGGTGTGGTCAAAAAGCCAAATCTCTGCTGTCTTTACAAGCTCATCAGGAGATGCTGCAGTACCAACCAGTTCGGCAAGCGCCACTCGAATCTTGGCAAACACAGCCTCGTCAGGCGCTGAGAATCCACTGGTCTCACTCGCCCATTGCTGGTGCGCAAACAAGGTTGCGCGACGTTCGTACAGAGATTTGAGCGTTGCAATCGAAACCTCGCCTAAGCCAAGGGCCGTTGAGAGATAGCGGAGCAGGGATCTGGGGATGGACGTTACTCGGCTGAGCGGTCTGCCGGTAGTCCGTATCAGGACGAGTTGAAGAGCGGCCCCGAGTCGGCCAGCCGTGTTGAATTTCTTTCGGATGGCGTCGATTTCTTCGGAGGTGAGCCGAAAGGATTGCTCGACGTCAAAGTCCGACAAGGACTTCGGAAGCTCGGTCGCACCGACAAAACGCTGGCGAAAGGCGGTCACAGAAGTCCCCCAGAGCAGTTTGGTCAGGGCACTATACCGAGAGCTGCAGGCCTGCGAAGGTCTATGTGCACAGAATGCGGGTTTACCCTTTATTTAAACCGCGACGGTCTGCAAGAAAACTTAGATCACCCCAAGAATCAGGTTTTTTCAAATCGCACCCCCGCAAGTCAGCGCCAGGAAAAAATCGGCGCAAGGACGAGATCAGTTCACCCTTCCCGCAAGGAATATCTAGCATAGCGCTGGTGGATAAGTCTTTTCCGGGTTTGAGAAGGTATTCGATGATCGCTCTGTGTACTCCTCGGCAGGTCATTCCTCGCGGGATTGAATTTAGAATTTGCTTAGAAGGCATAGGATTAACACGAAGGAAAGACGCGGTCAAAACCCGGCGTAGGCGCCAAGCCCAACCGCGACTTGGTGATCTTTGAGGTATGCGGACACGCCTGGACTTACATAGTCTGACCCGCAACAGAAGAATTCTCTAGGTAGAGTGGAGTGTTGGTAGGTTTGTGTACTTTTAGGACAGCCGCTTTCATGACTCGCGGAGGCAATGCCAATTTGACGCAATCTGAAATTGTTGCGACTCTATGGCGGCTTCTTCTTTCGTCCTCGACGCGGGCGCCCACGCACTGCCGTTGGAGTTTTCAGTTTTTTTCGATCACGCCAGAGCAGATAAACGAGTATTACGAGCATCACCAGCGCGGACACTGCGCCAGCTACCAGTGCGATCGTCAGCCCTTCGTGAGATGCATTCGGCAAATTCCTTAATCCGTGTGGCATCAGAACATCCCATTGGATTCGCCAGCGCTCCCACCCGTCACATTCTTTGGCATTGACTTCATCGCTGAATGTCGGTCACAACAATGACGCGGCCAGCCCTCTCTGCTAAGAACTCGCCTTGTTGCTTGCTTTGAGCTTGGCGCGGCTCTAATACTGTCCTGCAGTTGGTGACGTTGATGTAAACCAAACTTCCGGCAGTCCAGGTTGATCCAGGTGAAATGGGCACAACCGCTTTTTGCAAATTTGAGCGCAGTTCTTTCCTCGGGGCTTAAAGCGGGGCGGCAATCGCG
Source organism: Polaromonas sp. 39-63-25 (assembly GCF_002278925.1). Taxonomy (GTDB): domain Bacteria; phylum Pseudomonadota; class Gammaproteobacteria; order Burkholderiales; family Burkholderiaceae_C; genus Polaromonas. The sequence continues at coordinate 2,843 of NZ_NCJH01000022.1, read as the reverse complement.
AAATGGCGTTTGGAGGACGTGATCAGCGGAACCAACAGAGAGCACCCCCGATGGCCAGGTCAAATTCCCCCACCCTTGGCCACCCCAAATTCCCCCAGGCAGGACGACCAGATTATGACGACTCGGGTGTGATGGCGATGCGTGCGGCAGCCTCCTTGAGGCGGTAGCTCTTGCCCTCGAACTCCAGCATTGCGCAGCGGTGCATGAGGCGGTCCAGGATGGTGGTGGCCATGGTGGCGTCGCCCAGATATTTGCCCCAGTCCTGCACCACGCGGTTGGATGTGATGACGATGGAGCGGCGCAGCTTGTAGCGCTGGTGCACGATGGCCTGCAGCACCTCGGCTGCGTGCTCGCTGATGCGTCTGGCCAGGAACAGGTCATCGAGGATGATCAGGTCCGGTGAGACCCAGTCCTTGAGCAGCTCGGTGCGCTCTGAGTCGCTGGCCAACGCGTAGCGAGCAAACTCGGTGTCGGCTTCCAGGTAACGCGCGTCGTATCCCTGCAGCGTGGCCTGGTAGGCCACGGCCTTGGCCACATGGCTCTTGCCGGTACCGGGCTTGCCGATGATCAGCGCATTGGCGCCCTCGCCGATGAACTTCAGGGTATGCAACTCGAAGCAGGCGCTGCGCGGCAGCTTCGGGTTGAAACGCCAGTCGAAGTCAGCCAGCGAGGGCCGCTCATCCAGGCCCGAGCGCTTGAAGCGGCGCTCGGTCAGACGCGAGCGCCGGCGGTCCAGTTCGTCTTGCAGCATGGCCCCAAAGGTCTCCAGGAAGGGCTCCTGCGCGGCCTGGGCCTGCATCACGCGGGTGGACAGGGTCTCGGCAATGCCGGACAGACGCAGCTCGCGCAGCGCGCGTTCGATCTCGATCATGTTCATGGCTGAATTCCAGGTGCGTTGTTGGTGTTGTTGGTGGTGGTGTTCGCCGTGGCGGACTCGAGCGTGCTCGTGGCTGTGACGGCCGCAGCGTGCGCGAACAGATCGGCGTACTCATCGGCGTCGCGGATGAGCTCGTGCTGCTGGGTCAGCGTGCGCCCGCCGCCGGCGGGCGCACCGCTGGACTGGGTCTCGATGGCGTTGAGCGCCTGGGCAAAGATGGCCTCGGTCAAAGCCAGCACGCGCTTGTAGCTGTAAATCCCCTGCTCCAGGGCCTGTGCGCAGGCGGTGTCGACGCAGTGCGCTGGGTATCGCCTGGCCAGGCTGACGATGCCCCAGAGCTTGCGCTGGCCCACCCGACCCTCGATGGCAAAGAGCAGCTCACACAGCCGTTTGGCGTGCTCACCGATCTCGCCAGCCTGACGCAGGATCAGACGGGTCTCGCGCGAAGGATTGAATACCCGCTCCTCCATGGGCAGCACCACCGTGCCGGGCCGCTCGGCCTTGGCGTGGGTGCGCAGCAAGGCGCCGGTTTGCAGATCGCGGATCTCGATGCGCTGGGCATAGATGCGCACCAGCACCTTGGAGCCGATGTTCGCCGGGCGAGCGGCGTAGCTGCTGTGATCCACCCGCACGCAGCTGTCGTCGCAGACGGTGCGCACCGCCTCCTCGAAATACTGCATGCCCAGGAGCGGCAGAGGTTTGAGGTGGCTGCGCTCCTCCTCGAACATGGCCTGCACCTGGCGCCGCTCGGTGCCGTGGATGCGCTTGGCTGCCCAGCTCTTCTCCCAGTGCGCCAGGAACTCGTTCTGGGCCTCGATGGACTCAAAGCGCCGGCCCTTCAAGGCCGTGGCCTGGGTGTGGCCAATGGCATGCTCCACCGTGCCCTTGCGGTTGGGGTCTCGCACCCGCGCCGGGTCGGCCACCACGCCATAGTGCGCCAGGGTGGCGGCGTAGACTTTGTTGAGTTCGGGCTCGTACAGGTCGGGCTTGAAGACGCCTTCCTTCAGATTGTCCAGAACCACGTACTGCGGGCAGCCACCGAAGTACCGCAGAGCCTGCTCGTGCAACTCGGCCCAGATTTGCTGGCTGGACTTCCAGACCACGCAGCGGAAACTGGCGCGCGAGTAGCGCAGCGTGGCCACGAACAGGCGGGGCTTGCGGTACCGCTCGCTGCCCGGCACGCGGGTGGGCGCGCCCTCGCCGTAGTCCACCTGCATCTCCTCCCCAGGCAGAAAGGACAGGCGGTCGAACTGCTCGGGCTCCTTGTGGCGCAGCTTTGCACAGAAGCGTTTGACCGAGTTGTACTGACCAGTAAATCCGTGCTGGTCGACCAGGTCCTGGAAGATGGCCATGGCGTTGCGCTTCAGACGCAACTGGGCTTCGATGAACTCGCGCCAGGGTTCGCACAGGGAGGTGGCCACCGGCACAGCAGCCGGTGGCCAGGGTGGGGGAATTTGCTGGGCCGAGCCGGTGGCCACCCCGGGGGAATTTGACTGCAGTTGCTCCAGCCAGCGTTGGTGATAGCTCCTGACCGTCTTGCGGTCGATGCCCGTGATGCGGGCGATCTCGCGTTGCGATGTATTGCGCTCCAGCAGTGTCTCTATGGTGGCGCGTTGGTTGGACTTCAAGACATTCACTCCTTGGCCTTCCCTCGAGGAAGACCGGATCAATGTCCTGCCAACAGGTGCCGACGGCGCCGGCGTTTAACCCCTATCCCCGATCAGTTCAGGTGGGGGAGTTTGAGGTGGCCATAGGCGGGGGAATTTGGGTGGCCATCGGGGAGCACCGTGCCAGGGCGCCAACCCGCGTCCCATTCATACTTACTTTCGTAGATGGTCTGACAACCGGCGAGGATGAGCAAGGCCACTGCCAAGAGCAATCTACATGACCTTTGTGAAATCGTTTTATTAGTCATGTTCCAGGCCCCAAACGAAATGCGCGTCGATTAGCAAACCGTAGTAAGCCT
>NZ_NCJH01000054.1 GCF_002278925.1 Polaromonas sp. 39-63-25 | reverse complement strand
CGGCGCACCCAGCAGATCGTGCAGGCGCAACAGCTGTTTTTGCGCCATCGCCGCCCTGACACCCCGGTGGTGGTGGTCAAGTCGGCTTACCGGCGCCGCCAGAACATTGAGTTCACCACGCTGGACAAGATGAGCGAGTGCGATATCGGCATGTTGAGCACGGTGCTGATTGGCAACAGCCACACCTTTGTGCGCCATGGCCTGATGGTCACGCCGCGCGGCTACGCCAACAAATACGCGCTGGACGGCGACGGCAGCGCCCATGCAGGCGAAAAACGCGGGCGTTCGCTGTCCACCGGTCTGCTGGGCTGGACGGAAAACCTCCGCATCGACCACGCCGAGGGCGAGAGCATTGCCGCGCTGGCACAGCGTCACAGCTTGCCTGCGGACTACATCGAAATGGTGTTAAACGCACCCGTAGAGGATGAAGCCGTTACTGCGGATGAGTCCGAAGAATGAGCGAGGTCGCCAAGCCAAAAATCGGCAACTACAAACGCCACATCCTGATTTGCACTGGCCCGCGCTGCACACAGGACGGGGCCGCCCAGGAACTGTTCGACAGCCTGGGCGACAAGTTCAAGGCCGCCGGCGTGCATGAGGGTGATCTGCGCGTCAAGCGCAGCCGCGTCAGTTGTTTTGCCGCCTGCAAGGGCGGGCCTGTGATGTGCGTGCAGCCCGACGGCACCTGGTACTACAACGTCACGCCCGCCAACATGGACCGCATCATTGACCAGCATCTGGTTGGTGGGCAACCCGTGACTGATCTGGTGTTTCATCAGGGACCGGATGGCGGCCATGACGTTTGAGGTACAGGGGCAATCCAGCAGCGGGTTTGTGTCCATCGTGGGTGCAGGCCCGGGCCCGGTTGATTTGATGACCCTGCGGGCAGTCGACCGGCTTCAGCGGGCCGAGGTGGTGGTGCATGACCGCCTCATCACGGCAGAGGTGCTGGCGCTGATACCCGAGGCCGCGCAGCGCGTGTACGTGGGCAAGGCGCTGGGCAATCACTCGGTGCCGCAAGAAGGCATCCATGCGCTGCTGGTCCAGCATGCGCGCCTGGGGCGACGCGTGGTTCGCCTCAAG
>NZ_NCJH01000053.1 GCF_002278925.1 Polaromonas sp. 39-63-25 | reverse complement strand
CGGCGCACCCAGCAGATCGTGCAGGCGCAACAGCTGTTTTTGCGCCATCGCCGCCCTGACACCCCGGTGGTGGTGGTCAAGTCGGCTTACCGGCGCCGCGAGCACATTGAGTTCACCACGCTGGACAAGATGAGCGAGTGCGACATTGGCATGCTGAGCACGGTGCTGATTGGCAACAGCCACACCTTTGTGCGCCATGGCCTGATGGTCACGCCGCGCGGCTACGCCAACAAGTACGCGCTCGACGGCGACGGCAGCGCCCATGCAGGCGAAAAACGCGGGCGCTCGCTGTCCACCGGCCTGCTGGGCTGGACGGAAAACCTCCGCATCGACCACGCCGAGGGCGAGAGCATTGCCGCGCTGGCACAGCGTCACAGCTTGCCTGCGGACTACATTGAAATGGTGTTAAGCGCACCCGTAGAGGATGAAGCTGTTACTGCGGATGAGTCCGAAGAATGAGTGAGGTCGTCAAGCCAAAAATCGGCAGCTACAAACGCCATATCCTGATATGCACTGGCCCGCGCTGCACACAGGACGGGGCGGCCCAGGAACTGTTCGACAGCCTGGGCGACAAGTTCAAGGCGGCCGGGCTGCACGACGGTGATCTGCGCGTCAAGCGCAGCCGCGTCAGCTGCTTTGCCGCCTGCAAGGGCGGGCCGGTCATGTGTGTGCAGCCCGATGGCACCTGGTACTACAACGTCACCCCCGCCAATATGGACCGCATCATTGACCAGCATCTGGTTGGTGGGCAGCCCGTGACTGATCTGGTGTTTCACCAGGGACCGGGTGGCGGTCATGACGCCTGAGGCACAGGGGCACTCCAGCAGCGGGTTTGTGTCCATCGTGGGTGCAGGCCCGGGCCCGGTTGATTTGATGACCCTGCGGGCACTCGACCGGCTTCAGCGGGCCGAGGTGGTGGTGCATGACCGCCTGATCACGGCAGAGGTGCTGGCGCTGATACCCGAGGCCGCGCAGCGCGTGTATGTGGGCAAGGCGCTGGGCAATCACTCGGTGCCGCAAGAAGGCATCCATGCGCTGCTGGTCCAGCATGCGCGCCTGGGGCGACGCGTGGTTCGCCTCAAG
>NZ_NCJH01000052.1 GCF_002278925.1 Polaromonas sp. 39-63-25 | reverse complement strand
CTGATCAACCCGATCGCCATGGAAGAAGGTCTGCGTTTCGCCATCCGCGAGGGCGGCAAAACCGTCGGCGCCGGTGTCGTGGCCAAGATCATTGCGTAATTCGCTCCACATTTAAGGAATTACCATGGCTACCAAGCAAAAAATCCGCATCCGCCTGAAGGCGTTTGACTACAAACTGATCGACCAGTCGGCCGCCGAGATTGTGGATACAGCCAAGCGCACCGGCGCGATCGTCAAGGGCCCCGTGCCCCTGCCGACCCGCATGAAGCGTTTTGACATCCTGCGTTCGCCCCACGTCAACAAGACGAGTCGCGACCAGCTGGAAATCCGCACGCACCAGCGCCTGATGGACATCGTTGACCCGACGGACAAAACCGTTGACGCGTTGATGAAGCTCGATCTGCCCGCCGGTGTGGACGTCGAAATCAAGCTGCAGTAAGCAAGAAGCGGGGCGGCGGCGAAAGCCGGCGCCCCAAAAAACGAGGTTTCAGCGCAGATTTGCCATCACTGGCAGTCTGCGCTATACTCTTGGGCTGTCCTGAACATGCTGTGCATGGGTAGGGCAGTTTTATTAACAGTCTTTCACATCAAAACGTCTGCGGCCAATTGAAGTCGCAGCGGTGGAAGTTACGGAGAAAAAAGCATGAGTCTGAGCAACTCCCTCGGGTTGCTGGGCCGCAAGGTGGGCATGATGCGTCTGTTCACTGATGATGGGGATACCGTTCCTGTCACAGTGGTAGATGTGTCTAACAACCGTGTGACCCAGGTGAAAACCCAAGCAAACGACGGCTACGATGCCCTGCAAGTGGCATTTGGTGCGCGCAAAGCGTCGCGCATCACCAAGCCGGCCGCTGGCCACCTTGCGAAAGCAGGCGTTGAAGCCGGTGAAATCCTGAAAGAATTCCGCGTGACGGCTGACGTCGCAGGCAAATATGCCGCTGGTACTGTTGTGCCCGCCGCTGACGTGTTTGCGGTCGGCCAAAAAGTGGATGTCCAGGGTACTTCCATTGGTAAAGGCTTTGCCGGCACCATCAAGCGTCACAAGATGAGCTCGCAGCGCGCGTCGCACGGTAACAGCCGTTCG
>NZ_NCJH01000021.1 GCF_002278925.1 Polaromonas sp. 39-63-25 | reverse complement strand
ATCGCTGCCGTCAGCGTGGTCTTGCCATGGTCAACGTGCCCAATCGTGCCTACGTTGACGTGCGGTTTGGTCCGCTCAAATTTGCCTTTTGCCATTTTTCGACTCCAAATACCTTAAGGATTTACTTACGAAATTTGTCACACCACTGCCACCCCACCAGCCATGCCGACACACTGTGCCGACCACGCACCCATGAAATGGTGCCCATTCCGGGAATCGGACCCGGGACCTCTCCCTTACCAAGGGAGTGCTCTGCCACTGAGCCAAATGGGCCAAATTCAAAAACTCTGCTTACCTGCCAAATACAAAACCAGCGCTTGTTGTGATGGAGCGGGAGACGGGAATCGAACCCGCGTCATTAGCTTGGAAGGCTAGGGTTCTACCATTGAACTACTCCCGCATCGACCGCCTTTTCACATCAAGACAACCCCGAAACACGGCTTACCAACCATCCAGGCCAAGCCTGCCTATCAAAATTTATCGCTGGTGGAGAGGGCTGGATTCGAACCAGCGTACTCGTTAGAGGGCAGATTTACAGTCTGCTGCCATTAACCACTCGGCCACCTCTCCTTTGGCGAACCTCAGATTATGCCATGGAAATTTGACATCCGGCAATCCAGAACAACAAGTGCTTACCACCTGACCGGCCGGCGGCCATGGCTTCGCAAAAAGTCGTTGGCGGCGCTGAAATGCCCGCAGCCGATGAAGGGTTTGGGGGGCCGCAAAGCCGACAGGGGCGAGGGATGATTGGCCGTCAGCACCAGGTGCCGGGCCGGAATCAGCGCCTGTTTGGTCTGCGCGTGGGCGCCCCAAAGCATGAACACCACCGGCTCGGGTTTGGCCGCCACCGCGGCGATCAGCTGGTCGGTCAGCTCTTCCCAGCCCTGTCTGGCATGGCTGGCGGCCTGGCCTTCTTCCACCGTCAGGCTGGTGTTGAGCAGCAACACCCCCTGGCTGGCCCAGCGTTCCAGCGAGCCGCCGCTGTGCGCCTCCGGCGCCACCGCCGGATCACGCGCCAGCTCCTTGAAGATGTTGCGCAGGCTGGGCGGGGGTTTCACGCCGTCGGGGACCGAAAAAGCCAGCCCCTGAGCCTGCCCCGGGCCATGGTAGGGGTCCTGACCCAGGATCACGACCTCGACATCGGCCAGCGGCGTCAGCGCCAGGGCCCGGAAGGGCTGCGGCGGGTAAATGACGGCCCCCTGCGCCAGCCGCTGCTCGATGAATGCGCCCAGTTGCTGGCCGGTTTTGCCGGCCAGGAAATGACCGACTTCCGGCGCCCAATCGGCCGCCAGCGGCCAGTCAGCCGGATTCCAGCGCGTCAGATGCCGGCCGTGGCCAATACCCTCCGGCAGCGGCTTGGGCAGGTTGTCAAAGGCCAGATCGGCCTGCAGTCCTTGTGGCATGGACGTGAGCAGCTACTTAATCAGTAGCATCCGGAAACAGGCCCGCCAGCGCCACACCGGGGTCTTCGGCGCGCATGAAAGCCTCGCCGACCAGGAAAGCGTTGACTTTGGCCTCGCGCAGGCGCGCCACGTCGGCCGCGGTCGTGATGCCGGATTCCGTCACCAGCAGGCGGTCGTCCGGCACGTCCTTGACCAGACCCAGCGTGGTGTCCAGCGACACCTCGAAGGTCTGCAGGTTGCGGTTGTTGATGCCCAGCAGCGGCGTCCTGAGCTTGAGCGCGCGGTCCAGCTCGGCGCGGTCGTGCACCTCCACCAGCACCGCCATGTCCAGCGACAGGGCCAGCGCCTCCAGCGCCTTCATCTGCGCGTCGTCCAGACAGGCGGCGATCAGCAGGATGCAATCGGCGCCCATGACGCGCGACTCGTAGACCTGGTAGGGGTCAATGATGAAGTCCTTGCGCAGCACCGGCAGGCTGCAGGAGGCCCGCGCCTGCTTCAGGTAATCGATGCTGCCCTGGAAAAAATCCTTGTCAGTGAGCACCGACAAACACGCCGCACCTTGCTCCGCATAACTTTGGGCAATGTCCGCCGGAATGAAGTCGGTGCGCAGTACCCCCTTGGAGGGACTGGCTTTCTTGATTTCCGCAATCACTGCGGGCTTGCCGGCGCTGATTTTGGCGCGCAGGGCGCCGACAAAATCACGCGTCAGCACGCGCGACTCGGCGTCAAAACGCATCGCGGCCAAAGGTTTGCGCTTGATCGCCGTGGCGACTTCTTCGCGCTTGACGGCCACAATCTTGTTCAGGATATCGGACATGGTTCAGGTCGCCAGGGCTTGGGAGGTGGAAACAAGCTGCGCCAGCTTGCCTTTGGCGGCGCCGGAAGTGATGGCCTTACGGGCCAGCGCAATGCCGGCCAGCATGGATTCGGCCACATTGGCCGCGTACAGGGCGGCGCCGGCGTTGAGGATGACGATGTCGCGCGCCGCGCCGGGCTCGTCGTCGAGCACGCTCCTGAGCATCGCCATCGACTGCTCCGGCGTTTCCACGCGCAGCGTGCGGTTGCTGGCCATGGCCAGGCCGTAGTCCTCGGGATGGATTTCGTACTCGGTGATTTCGCCGCCCTTGAGTTCGCCGACCACCGTGGCCGCACCCAGTGAGACCTCGTCCATGCCGTCCTTGCCGTAGACCACCAGCGCATGTTCGGCGCCCAGGCGCTGCAACGCGCGCACCTGGATGCCGACCAGATCGGGGTGGAACACACCCATCAGGATGTTGGGCGCGTCGGCCGGATTCGTCAGCGGCCCGAGGATGTTGAAGATGGTGCGCACGCCGAGCTCCTTGCGCACCGGGGCGACGTTTTTCATCGCCGGGTGATGGTTGGGTGCAAACATGAAGCCGACGCCGACGTCCGCGATGCATTGGGCAATCGCGTCGGGCTTCAGGTTGATGTTGATGCCCAGGGCTTCGAGCACGTCGGCGCTGCCGGACTTGCTGCTGACGCTGCGCCCGCCATGTTTGCTGACCTTGGCGCCGGCCGCCGCGGCGACAAACATCGAGCAGGTCGAGATGTTGAAGGTGTGCGAGCCGTCGCCGCCGGTGCCGACGATGTCAACAAGGTGCGTCTTGTCGGCCACATGGACCTTGGTGGAAAACTCGCGCATCACCTGCGCCGCCGCGGTGATTTCGCCGATGGTTTCCTTCTTCACGCGCAGGCCGGTGATCAGCGCGGCCATCATGACCGGAGACATATCCCCGCTCATGATCATCCGCATGACGTGCAGCATCTCGTCGTGGAAGATTTCGCGGTGTTCAATCGTGCGCTGCAGCGCTTCCTGGGGCGTGATTTTGTTGCTCATGGGCATGGTCGTGCTCTTGTCTTGTCTCTGGAGTTAGTCGGAAGGATTGTCGGTCAGGGCCAGCTTGATGCCAAATCCAATGAACATGACGCCGGCCACCCGGTCCAGCCAAAACAGCCCGCGCTGCAAAGCCCCGGCGCGCCGCGCCAGCCAGGCCGCGGCAAGCGCCCAGCCGATGTTGACCCATAACCCGTTGAAGTTGAACAGCAGGCCCAGCAGCAAAAACGCCAGCGGCTTGTTGCCCACAGCGGGCGCAATGAACTGCGGCACAAAGGCGAGGAAAAACAGCGCCACCTTGGGGTTCAGCACATTTGTCCAGAAACCCTGAAAAAATATGCCTTTTATGCCTCCAGCCCTTACCGACCGGTCGTCAACAGCTTCTGAATTGATAGCAAATTCAGCGCCCTGGCTGGTCAACAGGCGGATGCCGACATACACCAGGTAGGCGGCGCCGGCCCACTTGAGCACGCTGAAAGCCGTGGTCGAGGCGGCCAGCAAGGCGCTGACGCCGAGCGCCGCCGCAATGATGTGCACAAAACAGCCCGCAGTAATGCCCAGCGCCGCCACCATACCGGCACGCGCGCCACGGCGCAGGGCATGGGTCACGATGTAGAGCACATCGGGGCCGGGCGTCAGGTTCAGCAACACGCCGGCAGCGATGAAAAGCAGCAGTTGTCCGGTCGCCATGGATGGCCCCTCAGTTGCTGAAGAAGCCGCGAATCGCCGCAATCGCCCGGTCCACGCCGGCCGCATCCACATCGAGGTGGGTGACAAAACGCAGGCGATACAGGCCGGTGGCCTGGATGCCTTCGCCGGCGAGGTGTCGCAGCAAGGCCTCGGAGCGGTCGCGCGCGCCGCCGACCAAGTCCACAAACAGAATGTTGGTCTGCGGCGCCTCGACCTGCAGGCCGTCCAGGCCAGCCAGCCCGTCGGCCAGCCGGGTTGCCAGCGCATGGTCGTCGGCCAAGCGGGCGATGTGGTGGTCCAGCGCATACGATGCCGCGGCCGCCAGTCCGCCGGCCTGGCGCATGGCGCCGCCGGCCATCTTGCGGATGCGCCGGGCGCGGGCGATGAATTCGGCCGAGCCGCACAGCGCCGAGCCGACCGGCGCGCCCAGGCCCTTGCTGAAACAGACGGACACCGAGTCGAAGCAGCCGGCGATACGCCGGGCTTCTGCCCGCGCCTCGGTGCCAAGCAGCGCCGCCTGGGCCACCGCCGCATTGAACAGCCGCGCGCCGTCCAGGTGCCGGGCCAGCCCCTGGCGACGCGCCAGCGCGGTTGCCTGTTCGATGTAAGCCATGGGCAGCAGCTTGCCGCCCAGCGTGTTTTCCAGCGCCAGCAGGCGGCTGCGGGCGAAATGCGGGTCGTCCGGCTTGACCGCGGCCTCGATGTCGGCCAGGGCCAGCGTGCCGTCGGCCTGGTGGTTCAGCGGCTGCGGCTGCACGCTGCCCAGCACCGCCGCACCGCCGCCTTCCCAGCGGTAGCAGTGCTGCATCTGGCCAACGATGTACTCGTCGCCGCGCTGGCAGTGAGCCAGAATCGCGCACAGGTTGCTCTGGGTGCCGGTGGGCACAAACAACGCTGCCTCGAAGCCCAGCATGGCGGCGATCTTGTCCTGCAACGCGTTCACGCTCGGGTCGTCACCGAACACGTCGTCACCCAGCGGCGCACAGGCCATCGCGGCACGCATGCCTTCGGTGGGCTGCGTCACGGTGTCGCTTCTCAGGTCAACTTTTGAGATCATATGTGGCACCAGTCTTTATGGAATATGCGCAAGCAGCTACGCTTTTAATAGCAAATAGAGCCGTGACTAGGCGCGCTGCTCGAGGAAGTTTTTCAGCATCGCGTGGCCGTGTTCGGTCAGTATCGACTCCGGGTGAAACTGCACGCCCTGGATCGCGAGTTCCTTGTGGCGCACGCCCATGATCTCGCCGTCGTCGGTCCAGGCGGTGATAGCCAGCACCTCGGGGCAGGACGCCTTGTCGATCGCCAGCGAGTGGTAGCGATTGACGGTGAACTGCCTGGGCAGACCGGCAAACACGCCTTCCTGCGTGGTGGTGATCACACTGGTCTTGCCGTGCATCAGCTGCTGCGCACGCACGATCTTGCCGCCAAAGGCGGCGCCCACCGCCTGGTGGCCCAGACAGACGCCCAGAATCGGCAGCTTGCCGGCGAAGTGCTGGATGGCGGCTACCGAAATGCCGGCTTCCGCCGGCGAACACGGGCCGGGCGAAATCACCAGCCGGTCCGGCGCGCGTTCGGTGATGCCTTCCAGCGTGATCTCGTCGTTGCGGAAGACCTCGACCTCGGCACCGAGCTCGCCGAAATACTGGACGATGTTGTAGGTGAAGGAGTCGTAGTTGTCGATCATCAGTAATTTCATGATCCGCTCCTTATTCCAGGCCTTCTTCGACCAGCTCGGAAGCGCGCAATAAGGCGCGCGCCTTGGCCTCGGTCTCTTTCCATTCGAGTTCGGCCACCGAATCGGCCACCACCCCCGCCGCCGCCTGCACGTAGAGCATCTGGTCCTTGATGACGCCGGTGCGAATCGCAATCGCTACATCCATGTCGCCGGCATAACTGAGGTAGCCGCAGGCGCCGCCGTACAGGCCGCGTTTGGTCGGTTCGAGCTGGTCAATCAACTCCATCGCATGCACCTTGGGCGCACCGGTCAGCGTGCCTGCCGGAAAAGTCGCCTTGAGCACGTCCATGCTGGTCATGCCGTCGAGCAACACGCCCTCGACATTGCTGACGATGTGCATCACGTGGCTGTAACGCTCCACCGAAAACGCCTCGGTCACCTTGACCGTGCCTGTTTTGGCGATGCGGCCGATGTCGTTGCGCGCCAGGTCAATCAGCATCACGTGTTCGGCACGTTCTTTCGGGTCGTTGATCAGTTCCTGCTCGACGGCCTTGTCAAGCTCGGGCGACGAAGCGCGCGGGCGCGTGCCGGCCAGCGGACGGATCGTGATCTTCTGACCTTCGTCCGTTTTCTCCTGCCGCACCAGAATTTCCGGCGACGCGCCCACAACGTGAAAGTCGCCGAAGTGGTAGTAATACATGTAGGGGCTGGGGTTGAGCGAACGCAGCGCGCGGTACAGCGACAGCGGCGACTCGGTGTAGCGCTTCTTGATGCGCTGGCCCACCTGCACCTGCATGAAGTCGCCGGCCTCGATCAGCCGCTTGGCGCGCTCGACAGCGGCCAGGTAATCGGCTTTCGCAAAGTCGCGCTCAGCCGGGTAGCCCTGGGTCGGCTTGACCACCGGGGCGCTGACCGAGTACTTCAGCTGCTCCTTCAGTTCGCGCACGCGCTTTTTCGCGTTCGCGTAGGCCTCGGGCAGGGTCGGGTCGGCATAGACAATCAGGTAGAGCTTGCCCGAGAGGTTGTCGATCACCGCCAGCTCTTCGCACTGCAGCAGCAGGATGTCGGGACAGCCCAGGGTATCGGGCGGGCAGGAGGCTTCGAGCTTTTTCTCGATGTAACGCACCGTGTCGTAGCCGAAATAACCGGCCAGGCCGCCGCAAAAACGCGGCAGGCCGGGCCGCAGCGCGACCTTGAAACGTTTCTGGTAGTCGCTGATGAAATCGAGCGGGTTGGCTTTGGAGGTTTCGATCACCTGGCCGTCCCGCACGACCTCGGTCAGCATGTCGGCGCCGAAGCCGCTGGCGCGCACCAGGGTACGGGCCGGCAGGCCGATGAAGCTGTACCGGCCAAAACGCTCGCCGCCGACGACCGATTCGAGCAGAAAGCTGAATTTGCCGCCGTCCCTCGAATGCGCCAGCTTGAGGTACAGGGACAGCGGGGTTTCGAGGTCGGCAAACGCCTCGGCCATCAGCGGAATGCGGTTGTAGCCCTGCTGCGCAAGGCTTTTGAATTCAAGTTCAGTGATCACGGCAAGTTCCTTCACCGGTGGACCCACGCGCGCCGGCGTGGCCACCTTCATTCAGTACACCCCGAAAACCGGGGCAAGGATGCTCGTTGCAGGAGGGCAAGAGCGCATCAAAACAGGCTTGCATGGCAACGAGGCGGCCGGCCTCGGCATGCGAGAGCTGTCAGGCCCGCCAGGGCCAGGCTCCCCGGTAGCTGCTACCTGTCTGAATGATGCGATGAATGAACATGGAAGGCCAAGTGTAGCAAAGACAGACGGACAGAAAACGTCAGAAAGAGCCGCCCAGCCCCTCGAACATGTGCAGAAAAACGAAGTTCACCGAAGCCCGACAAAAAGAACAGCAGAAAAGTCAGGCGCCTCCACAGCCCCAGGCAAATGTAACTAGTAGTAATGCTTATCTCGCAAACCCTCTTGTGGGTAGCCAGGTGCCGGACCAAAATACCTTCATTAACGAACGACCGTTCTTTTTCTGGAGACCTCTTATGACCTGGATGAAACCGTGCCTCGCGGGCGCCATGACGCTTTTGCTGGCCTTCAGCGCCGCCGCAGCCACCGTGGAGGTAGGTGGTGTCAAGCTGGAAGACCAGATCGACATGCGCGGCAGCAAGCTGGTGCTCAACGGCGCCGGTGTGCGTTACAAGGCCGTTTTCAAGGTCTACACCGCCGGCCTCTACCTCGGCAAAAAAGCCGCCACCCCGGAAGAGGTGCTGGCCGCACCCGGCGCCAAACGCATGCAGATCACCATGCTGCGCGAGATCGATTCCAACGAACTCGGCAAGCTCTTCACGCGGGGGGTGCAGGACAACGCGCCCAAAACCGAAATGTCCAAGCTGATCCCCGGCCTGATCAAGATGGGGCAGATTTTCTCGGACCAGAAAAAGCTGGTCGCCGGCGACGTCTTCATGATCGACTGGGTGCCCGGCACCGGCACCGTGATCACCGTCAAGGGAGTCCCGCAAGGCGAGCCCTTCAAGGAGCCGGAATTTTTCAACGCGTTGATGCGTATCTGGCTCGGCCCCGTGCCCGCAGACTGGAAACTCAAGGACGCCCTGCTGGGCAAGCCCGCCTGAGCGCAGCGCCGGCCGTGATGTTCAACGGGGCGCAAGCCCCGTTTTCGTTTTCAGGGCAGCCAGGTCCACCGCAGCAAGCGTGTCGACAAAACCGTCGGCGTCCACATCACGCACGGGCTGGCCATGGTTGTAGCCGTAAGTCACCAGCAACACCGGGCAACCCGCGGCCCGTGCCGCCTGCGCATCGTTGCTGGAATCACCAATCATCAAGGTCCGTGCGGGTGCGCTTCCCAGCGCCTCGCAGGTCTTGCGTAGCGGCAGGGGGTCGGGTTTTTTCCGCTCGAACGAATCGCCGCCGAACACCAGACTGAAAAAACCGTCCAGGCCCTTGGCCTTGAGCAGGGGCACGGCAAACGCGGTCGGCTTGTTGGTCAGGCAGGCCAGCTTCAGGCCCTGGCGCTGCAGCAGCTGCAAACCCTCCTCCACGCCCGGGTAGACGCTGGCATGCTGGCCGTTGATGGCCAGGTAGTGGCGCTGGTAGCTGGTCCAGGCAGCCGGGAACAACCGTTTCACTGCTTCGTTATTGATAGCTGTTTGCGCCCGTCCATCAAGGGCTGCAGGCCTGTTCAGCACATGGTCCAGGACAGAACTGATCAAGTGCTCCGAGCCCTTGCCCACCCGCGCTCCGACCACGGATCGTTCGACTGGCGGCAGCGACAGATCGGCCAGCATCCGGTTCAGGGCGACCACAAAATCACCGAGGGTGTCGACCAGGGTGCCGTCCAGGTCAACAATCGCGGCATCGAACAGGCTGTGGTGAGATGTAATGGAGTTCCGAATCATTGAATAGAGTTAATGCCTGCGGGCTACTTGCATCAGGCGAGAGTCATGTCTGCTGTTTCGATCAATCGGGCTACCATAGCAAGAGCCCTGGCGCCCCCCAAGCAACAGACTAGCGATATGGTGCCACATACGCCCAACATTTCACTGCAGCGGACGCACCTGGCGGGGTGCCGCTGGGTTGTGGCGTTAGATGTCACGACCGCACTCAAAGCGGCTTGACTACAGCCAGATGCAGAAAATACGCATGAAGAACAGTGAGTACATCATTGAACGTATCAGGGCGGCAAGTTAGTCCGCGCCTTTACTCCTGCGGGAGATCAGACTTTTCCGTAGAGCATGTGCGTCAGAGCAAGACTTGCCTAAGGACGCACGGGGGTCTTGTCAGACCATCAATTACGATCCATCCCTTCAGAGGCCAGCCAAACGATCCAGCAGACGGTCGAGGGCCTGTCGATATTGAACCTGTATGGCTTGGACCTGCATCTGCTCACCTCGGACGGAGGTAAGTGCCAGGCCGCTGCCATGGGCATGGTCAACCAGAATATCGCGCCACAGAATGGGCTCGGCCGTGATCTTCCCCAGCAGCATGGTGAGGCGGTCAGTGATGTGGCGAGTCACACCGGCAAAGGCTTCCGGCGTGGCAAAAATAGCCAGCGTCAGTTGCGGATGGCGGCCGACGGCCTGGTGATATCGGGTGAGCAGCGCTCGAATTTCCGCCCGTTGATCCGCCAGCTCGCCCGCGCCCTCCAGTACCTCAGCATAGACCCGGTCCGACAGCGCCCGCAGCAGCCCGGCCTGGTCTCCCACGTAATGATAGAGACTCATTGGCGTGACGCCCAATCTCGTTGCAAGGGCGCGCATCGTCAAGCCTCGCCCTCCACTTTCATCCAGAAGAGTCAGCGCGGCGTTCAGGATGTCGTCTCGCGCCACTCCCTTTCCGTGGGCAGGACGCCCACGCGGGCGAATCATGTGGCCAACCGATAGCTGGATTGCACCAGACCCGAAGGGAAGCTTCGGCTGGATACGAGCTTCAGATCAATGTCTTGGGGCAGCGCGCCGAACAGCGGCCTTCCCGACCCAAGCAGCACGGGAACAGTGGTGATCACCATGTCGGCGACCAGCCCATCGCGCAGGAATGACTGCACCAGTTGCCCGCCATCGACATAGACCCGACGAACGTTCTGCTCAGCCAGCTTCTCCATTGCGTCCTTTGGCGTGAGACTGGAGAACCGAACCTTACCCTTCAGCGCCTCGGGCACTGGCGCATCCGTCAGTTGTTTAGACAATACCAATACGGGTCGGTCATAAGGCCATGTGTCGAGAGTCAGAACCTTCTCATAGCTTCCCCGACCCATCACGATCAGGTCCTTGTCGGCGATGAAGGCTGCGTAGCCGTGATCCTCGGCCGGATCATCGCGCTGCAATAGCCAGTCGATGTCGCCATCTTGCCGGGCAATGAAGCCATCCAGACTGATGGCAATGAAAACATGTGCGGTGATCATTGAGTGCTCTTTTAATTATACGTTGTATATTATTGTGCAAAAAATGGAACGAAAGCAAGACTCACAATGAACCTCATTCAATAGGTTCGAGCCGCGTGCTATGCAGCTTCTCCAGGAGCCGCCATGACCCACCCCACGGCAAGAAATTCGCCACCTGACGGAAGGCCATGGATGCCGTGCTGAATTGGGTGGCCTTCTACCAATCACACGCGCCTGCCCTCGACTCTGGGTTACCTCAGCCCGATGCAATAACAGCAACGCCTGTATGCGGCACCGAAAAAAAGGGCGACATCAAGCGCGAGCCAAGAACTGCTCAACTCAGAGGCAAGGACAAGGCTCTCACACATTCCTCTTCACCGTTTCGCGGGGTCGTGCGAAGTAGTGACTCGGCGCGCCACTGCAGCGATGGCTGCGTTCCGGTCGGCCTGCGAAGTTTCCGTATTAGTGACGTAGGCAGTGACCAAGATTGGCGGCCGGCCAGGTGGCCAGAAGATTCCAACATCGTTTGTAGAGCCGTAGCCGCCGCCACCTGTTTTACTCCCCATCCGCCATTCCGCCGGCAGGTCAGCACGCAGCCGCTGCCCATTGGTCACGCACGCCACAAGCCACTGCGAGAGCTGCTCACGACTGCGCATGGACAGGGCATCGCCCAGCAGCGTCGCTTTGAGCAGATGCGCCATGGCACGCGGAGAGGTCGTGTCGCGCGGGTCGCCGGGCGTCGCTTCGTTGAGTTCGGTCTCCCATCGGTCCAGCCTGGTGACTCCGTCGCCCAAGCTGCGCGCGTAGGTGGTGAGCCCTTGCGGACCGCCTCCCGCGGCCAAGACCAGGTTGCCGGCGGCGTTGTCACTGGTCGTGATGGTCGCGTGACACAACTCGCCCAAGGTCATGCCTTTGCCTACGTGCTTCTCCGTGACAGGGGAATGGGGCAGCAACACCTCGCGGCCGTAGGGGATGCGCCGGTCCAGTCGCTCTAGACCTCGGTCCACCCGTTGCAGAACGTGGGCGGCGGCTAGCCACTTGAAGGTGCTGCACATGGGAAAGCGCTCGTCGAGTCTGTGGCCTTCGATGCTGCCGTCGGTTTGCAGCACGGCCACGCCCAGCCGGCCTCCGGACAAGGATTCGATCGCCCGCCAGGGGTTCTCCTGCACAGGTTGGTGTAGGACCTGTGCGCAGCCCGGAAGTGCGGCGGCAGCAATGGCGGCGGTGAGTCGTGAATGGAAGTCGCGTCGGTTCATTTTTAAACAACGTTGTTGGTAAGGGGACGCAACGATATCAATCCAGCTATTGGCCGACAAACGATCTTTTTCGGGGGGAGACCCAAGATAATGTGGGTCATGACATTGCCCCTCAACGCATTGCGCGCATTCGAAGTATCTGCACGACACCTTAGCTTCACGCGTGCCGGATTGGAATTGAACGTCACGCAGGCGGCGGTGAGTGCGCAGGTCAAGAACCTGGAAGCGCGACTCGGCGTGCCGTTGTTTCGCCGGCTGCCGCGCGGCCTGGCGCTCACCGACGAAGGGCATGCCTTGCTGCCCATGTTGTCCGATTCCTTCGGGCGTCTGGGCAACATCCTGGAACAGTTCCGTGGCGGCGCCTACCGCGAGCCGGTGACGGTGGCGGCCGTGTCCACTTTCGCGGTGGGGTGGCTGCTGCCGCGGCTGGAGACATTCCACCGCGACTTTCCGTTCATTGACCTGCGCCTGATGACTCATAACAACAGGGTAGATCTGGCCGGTGAAGGTCTTGATTTCGCGATCCGCTTCGGGCAAGGCGCGTGGCACGGCACGCATGCCGACCCGCTGTTCGAGGCTCCTCTGACGCCCATGTGCACACCAGCAATCGCGCGACGTCTTTCCGGGCCGCGGGATATGTTGGGTGAAACACTTCTGCGCTCGTATCGCAGTGATGAGTGGAAGCTTTGGTTCGAGGCCGCCGGGGCGGGAACGATCCCCCAGCCACTGCGCGGCCCGGTCCTCGATTCTTCGTTGGCGCTGGCGGCAGCCGCTGCGCAGGGCGCCGGTATCGCACTACTGCCCCGCAGCATGTTCCTGCACGACCTGCAGGTGAATCGACTTGTGCAGCCTTTTGCGTTCCAGGTGCGCGTGGGCAGCTACTGGCTTACGCAGTTGCAGTCAAAGTCGGTTTCCCCGGCGATGGCGCAGTTTCGGGAGTGGCTGCTGCGGGAGGCGGCTGCTGTCGCTCAGTTGACCTAGGCCAGAAGAGACTTCGTTTCACCTCTGATTTGCACGAGCGCGCAATACGACCACTTACGCAGCGCCATGCGAACGCGGCCTGAAGTTCTTGAACACCGAGGGTGCGGCACTCGCAGCGCCGTCGTGCAGGCGCATTTGCAAAGAAATCTTGCAGGAAAATTTTTCCACCCACCCCAAACTTACCCATTCGCTCAGCGGAGTGCGTTTGACAAAATCGCATCCTCGTTTGCAACTCTGACAGCAAGCAACAATTTATTGTGGACTCTATTAGTCCATATCACGCTGTGCTTCAGGGACACCAGGCTTGTTTCCCTGCAGGCTTCAAGCCACCGCGCCGAACAATGCGCCCACACCGGCCGTGATCGCCATCGCGAGCGCGCCCCAGAAGGTCACACGCCATGCACTGGCCAGCACGCCGGCGCCCCCGGCGCGGGCGGCCACAACACCCAGGAGGGCAAGAAAAATCAGTGAGCTTGCGCAAACCCAGGCGATGAGGCCTTGTGCGGGTGCCCATGCGGCGACGGCGAGCGGCAACACCGCGCCCACCGCAAAACTCCCCGCCGAGGCCAGTGCGGCCTGAACCGGCCGCGCGCTGAACGCCTCCGAAATCCCGAGTTCGTCCCGGGCATGGGCGCCAAGCGCGTCGTGCGCCGTCAACGCGACCGCCACCTGTTGCGCCAGCTCGGGCGTCAGTCCCCGCGCGACATAAATGCCGGTCAACTCACGCTGCTCGGCGGCGGGGTCGAGCGCGAGCTCGGCACGTTCACGCTCAAGATCGGCTTTTTCGGTGTCGGCCTGCGAGTGGACCGAGACATACTCCCCCGCGGCCATCGACATCGCCCCAGCCACCAGCCCGGCGACACCCGCCACGAGAATGCTGCCCTGGCTTGACTGCGCGGCGGCGACGCCGACCACCAGGCTGGCGGTGGACACAATACCGTCGTTGGCCCCCAGCACAGCCGCGCGCAGCCAGCCGATGCGGTCGGTACGGTGACGTTCAATATGGCGCGAGAATTTCATGATCGAGCTGGATGGTGGAGGGTGGATGGAGCAAGGGAAAGCATAGCCCAGGACCACACCGGCTCACCGCCTGCCATGGGTACGCGGGCTGTCGATGGCCTGCCGCAGGCTCTTGAGCAGCCGTTGCTCGTCAATCGGTTTTTCAAGCCAGTCGGACACCACAACCGTGGCGCCCGCGTGCAGCCGGGCCTCCGCGGCCGTCACCGATAAAACGAGGACCGGCAGATCTGTCGTGCGGTCTTCCTGGCGCAGGGAGCGGATCAATTCCAGCCCGTTTTCGTAGGGGAGCTGGATGTCCACGGTCATGGCCGCGTAGGACTCCATCCGGAGGTAGTCGCGGGCCTGCGCTGCCGTGTGGGCGATGTCGGCATCAAAGCCGGCCTTGTCCAGCATCATGCCGATCAGCTGGGCCACATCCGGGTCGTCTTCACACACCAGGATGCGCGGCCGGTTGATGCCGTAAAGACTCATGGGCGCCGTGATCGGGGGCGCCTCGCGCCACTCCGGCAGCTCGAAAAAGAAGGTGGTTCCGACGTCTACTTTGGAAGTGAAGCCAAGGCTTCCATCCATCCGTTCAACAATCGCTTTTGAAATGGCCAGACCGAGGCCGGTCCCGCCCTTCTGGCGTGTGTCGGACGAGTCGGCCTGCGAGAACTTCTGGAAAATGCGCTGGCGGAATTCTTCGGGGATACCCGGTCCGTTGTCACTGACCTCGACGCGCACACGGCCCGCGTGCCGGCCCAGCAACACCAGCACCGTGCCCTGCGCGGGAGAAAACTTGATGGCATTGGACAGCAGGTTGGTCATGACCTGAAGCAGGCGGTCGCTGTCCACCAGGGCCTTCAGGGGCTGCCTGGGCGCATGCAGGGCCAGCTTGACCTGGTGCTGCGCGGCAAAACCTTCGTTGTCCGCCAGCGTCTGCTGCAGCAGGGGCAGCAGTTCCTGCGGCTGCAGTTCGAACTGCATCTTGCCGGACTCGATTTTTTCACTGTCGAGGATGTCGTTGATCAGGCGGATCAGCCGCTCGCAGTTGTTTTTGGCGATTTCCACCAGACTCTTGGCCCGCTCCGGCAACGCACCCGCCACGCCCCCCGAGACCAGCCCCAGCGAGCCGCGTATCGAGGTCAGGGGCGTGCGCAGTTCGTGGCTGACCGTGGAGACAAACTCGCTCTTCATGCGGTCGATGCGTTTGAGTTCGGTGACGTCGGTGCCCAGCGAGAAAAATCCGATGACCTTGTCCTCCTCGCCTTCTTCACCGTAGCGCGGAAAATAACTCATCACATATTCGCGCCGCTCGCCGCTGGCGGTGACCTGCTCCCGTTCGTAACGCACCGCATAACCGGACAGCGCTTCCTGCACATGGCCACTGATCTGGCTGTAAAACTCGGGGCCTGCGATTTCAAGCAGTGTTTTGCCGTGGATTTTTTCCCGCGACAAGCCAAACACCTCTTCATAGGCCTTGTTGTGAAACTGGAAACGCTGCTCGCTGTCCACATAGGCCATCAGGGCCGGGACATTGTCGGTCAGCTGGCGCAGCTGGGCTTCGCTGTCGCGCAACGCATCAGCGATGTGTTTGCGCTCGGAAATATCGCGGATGATGGCGGTGAAAAGCCGCCGCCCGCCCACATTGACGTCGCCGAAGGACACATTGACCGGAAACTCGCCGCCATCGCGACGCACGGCCATGACCTCGGTATCGGACTCTTTGAAGCCTGGCGGCCGGTCGGCCAGGGTGGCGAAAAAAGCGGAAAAACCCGGCTGCCAGCGCGCCGGCAAGAGCATGGCCACAGGCTGCCCCAGCAAGTCCTTGAGCCGGTAGCCGAAGAGGTGCCGGGCCGCACTGTTGGCGTTGACAACCAGGCCATCCGGCGTCGCGGTGATGACCCCATCGGCCATGCTCTCGGTGATGGCACGGCTCAGGGCTTCGCTGTCGGCAAGCTCCGCCTGCATGCGTCGGCTGTTGGCCTGTGCGCGGATCACGGCGCGGATGCTCCAGCCGAGCAGCCCGAGCGAGAGCAGGCCGCTCAGCAGGATCAGCAGCCGGACCGTCTGCGCTGTCCGCCGGGCATTCTGCTCGGAACGCTCCAGGGTCAGCACCTGCGCGCTCTTGATCCGGCCAGCGAGTTCCTCGATGTCGTCGTGCAGCTGGCGATTGAGGTCGCTGCCGACCAGCGCGGTCGCCGCGTCCAGCCCCGCCTGCTGCCGGGCGCTGACCGCCCTTTCCATGAGGTCCAGACGCCGGGCGATCAGCCCCCGCAGGGTACCCAGGTCTTCCACGCTCGCGCCTGCCGTCGGCAGGCCACTGGCGCCCAGCAACACCTGCCGCAGTCCCGCCCCGGCTTTCCGGTAAGCCGCCAGGTCCTTGTCGATGTTGGTCAGGAGGTAGCGCCGCTGCAGGGACTCCGCGGTCTTGAACTGCGAAACGAGCCGATCCAGCAGAACCACCGTCACCTGGATTTTTTCTTCGCTTTGCTCGTCCTCCAGCAGCGCATTGATGGTGAGGTAGGACGTGACCGTGCTCAGTGCCATCAGGAGCAGACCCAGGCCCAGGGCAATGGTGATGTTGGTGCGAAAGGGCAGCTTCATGGCGGGGCCTCATGCGGGGGCTTGGTACGGGAGTCGGTGCCGGAGGGCTTTTCCCGATCCGCCTGTACGGACGATACACCAGCGGACCCCGCACGCCAGCCTGCGGCCGAACGCAGCCGCGCGCTCATGGCGTAGCCGCCGCAGGCAAGCCGGCCTCCAGCGCCGCGATCAATTCGCCCAGCGCGCCCTCCAGCGGTTTCAGCAAGCCATCGAGCATGGCGCGCGGCTGCCCCCCGTGCAGGGCCTGCTCCAGCGCCTGGGCATGTTCGGGCACCTGCGTGGCGCCAATCTGGGCAGACAGGCCGCGCAAGGAGTGGACCAGCAGTTCAGCCGCTTTCAGGTCGCCCGCGTCCAGCGCCTCCCGGATGCGACTGGGCGTGTCCCTGCGTCCCTCCAGAAAGCGGCCCAGCATGGAGAAATAAAGCGTTTTCACACCCATCGCCCGGCGCAGCCCGAGGGCCAGGTCCAGCCCGGCGATGACGGTGGGCCAGGCATCGGCCGGCGGCTCACCAGCCGCCGTCGCTTCCAGCCTGGCCAGCGCCTTGCGCAGCTCGCTCACGGCCTCGGCCTTTTGCGCCACGGTCAGGCGGCCGGCATCGATTTCCAGGCGCAGGCCCGGCCGGTCGCAGCGGATGACCTCCGGATCGGCAGGCATTCCCGTGGCATCCGGGCGGACCACATACACGGGAATGGGTTGGGAAAACCCCTTGACCACGATGGCGTCGCGCGCGTCGGACTGGACCTCGCCCTGCACCAGGGCGTGGGTCTCACTGGAAATCAGGATCTCGCCGGGCTCGGCGGCCTGCTCGAGCCGGGCCGCCAGGTTGACCTCGCGGCCGATGATGGTGTATTCCATGCGCAGGCTGCTGCCGAAATTGCCGACGTCGCAAAACCCCGAGTTGATGCCGATGCGTATCTCGAAATTCCTGTGGATGCCCATGTCCCGCCAGCGGGCGCGCAGCCCTTCCATGCGTTTTTGCATGGCAATCGCCATGCGCACGCACTGCACCGCATCCTCGCGCACGCCCAGCGTATGCGGGTCGCCAAAAAAGATGACGATGGCGTCCCCGATGAATTTGTCCAGCGTGGCGCCGTATTCGGCGGCAATCTGCGACATTTCCGCGAAATAGCTGTTGAGCAGCAGCGTGACCTCTTCAGGCTGCCACTGCGCCGTGGACTCGGTGAAATTCTTGATGTCGGAAAAAAACACCGTCAGCTTCTTGCGCTGCGTCCGGATTTCCGCCTGGCGTGAACCATCAAAAAGCGACTGGTAAACCTGCGGCGCCAGATAACGCGAGAGCTGCTCGGACAGCACCTGCAAGCGCCTGGCGTTGGCACTGCGCTCCAGATGCAGCTTCAGGCGCGCCAGAAGCACCGGCGGGCTGATGGGCTTGGTGACGTAGTCGGTGGCGCCCAGGTCCAGGCCCCGGTGCTCTTCGTCCTCGCTGCCCAGCGCCGTCAGGAAAATGACCGGAATATCGGCGGTTCGTGGGTCCCGGCCGAGCCGGGCCAGCACCTCGTAGCCGTCCATGTCCGGCATCACCACGTCGAGCAGGATGATGTCGGGCCGCTCGGCCGACCGGGCCATGTCCAGGCCGGCTTCGCCGGCGGCTGCCGCCGTCACCTCGTAGCTGACCTGCAACAGGGCCGTGAGCAGGTAACGGATGTCCTCGCTGTCCTCAATCACCAGGATACGGGGCCTGTGCAGCGGCGCAGGCAGGTTCGCACGGCTGCTCTGCTTCAGTTCCTCTGCTTCCGGTCTGCCCGCAATCTCCATGGTCCGGCCCTTCCAATCCAGCCAGGGCACGGCGCCTGGTTCACCCGCAGGCTGCGCTATCGGCCTAGGTCGCCAGCGCTGCCCGCATGCCCGCGATCACCGCCCGATAGTCCGGCTTGCCGAAAATCGCACTGCCTGCCACAAAGGTATCGGCGCCGGCCGCAGCCACCTGCGCAATGTTGTCCAGCTTGATGCCGCCGTCGACCTCCAGACGGATGTCCTTGCCCGACGCGTCAATGCGCTTCCTCGCCTGCTCGATCTTGCGCAGGGCCGAGTCGATGAAACTCTGGCCGCCAAAACCGGGGTTGACGCTCATGATCAGGATCAGGTCGATGTCGTCGATGACCCAGTCCAGCACGTCCAGCGGCGCGGCCGGGTTGAACACCAGACCGGCCTTGCAGCCTTTGGACTTGATGGCCTGCACGCTGCGGTGCACGTGGCCGGAAGCGTCGGGATGGAAGCTGATCAGGTCGGCGCCGGCATCGGCAAAGGCCGCGGCCAGGCTGTCCACCGGCTGCACCATCAGGTGCACGTCGATCGGAACGGCGGTGCCGTCGGCCTTTTTGGCGTGCGGCTTGAGGGCGCTGCAGATCATGGGCCCGAAAGTCAGGTTGGGCACGTAATGGTTGTCCATCACGTCAAAGTGGATCCAGTCGGCGCCGGCCTCGATGACCGACCGGAGTTCCTCACCCAGGCGCGCGAAATCGGCGGACAAAATCGAAGGGGCAATCCGGTACACCGGCGGCTTGTTTTGGCTCATGGCAGGATTGTCGCAGCAAGCGCGCAGCTTGCCCACTGACACTGCAATTTCCCGTCCTGCGAAGGGCGGTTAACATGATTGCCACTCTTTTCCAATCCATGCCGAAATACGAATTTTCCTGCGACGTCCTGCCGCACTACCTTCCCGATCAATCTGCACCCGACGACGAGGTGTATGGCTTTGCCTACACCGTCACGATCACCAACACCGGCGAAGTCGCGGCGCAGCTGATCTCGCGCCACTGGATCATCAGCGACGCACGCGGCCACACCGAGGAGGTCAAGGGCCTGGGCGTGGTGGGCCATCAGCCGCTGCTCAAGCCGGGCGAGTCCTTCCAGTACAGCAGCGGTTCGCGCCTGCGCACCCCGACCGGCACCATGCATGGCAGCTACTTCTGCGTCGCCGAGGATGGTGAACGTTTCGAGTCGGTCATTCCGATGTTTGTGCTCGACGCTGGCGATGCCGGCGGACCCGGCAACGGGGCCGGCGGCGGCCGCGTGCTGCATTAGGGCCCTCTGGTCATGCGGACACTGAGCGAGCTGCTGGACCAGCTGGAGCCGCGGGCCGAATTGGCCGTGCGGCACCTCTGGCTCAGCGACCTGCTGGACTGGATACGCGGAGACGCCAGCAATGCCCAGGCGGCGCTGTCGCGGGTGGGGCTGTTCCTCGACGCGGCGCAGGCCCGGCCGGGTTTTCCGGAGCGGCTGCGTCTATGGTGGCTGACCCTGGTCGAAACGGTGGATGCCACGCCCCTGTTTGCCGATTTCGGTTTTGCGCCGCGTGCCGCTTTTCTCAGCGAACTGGGCGAACGGCTGCGCTACAAGCTGCTGCCGGGCACGCCCGAGACCACGCATGCCACCGAACTGTTCATGCTGCTGTTCCCGGTGCCGTTTGACGCGCAGTGGCTCAAACTGCTCGACGAGGGCACGCTGGGGCGGCTGGGCGCCCTGCTGGACCCGCCCATCGCCGCACCGGCCGGCGACGAAGCCCCCGTCGAACCCTTTGCCCCCGCCGCCAGCACCCTGCCGCAGGATTGGCAAATCACCCTGTTGGACTCCCTGACCTACTGCACCAGCCAGGTCTGCGCCACCGGCTTTGCGCCGGAACTGCGACTGCGCATGAGCCCCCAGAGCCTGTTGGCCCGGCCCTTTCACGGCCTGCAAACCGATCTTGAAGCGCTGCGCGCCGCGCTGCTGCTGCACGGGCCCGACAGCGGCGCGCTGCACCTGACGCTGGACCAGTTCAAGAGCCGGCTGGAGGCTTGCCGCAGTGCCGCCTCGTCGGTGTACGCCCATCTCGACGAACACGGCATCTCGGTCGGCCTGGTGTTTCGCCTGCGCCAGCTGCGCGAACGCATCCTGCGCATTCGTGAGCTGCTCGACTGCCTGCTCTCGGACAAGCCCGCCACCAGCGCCATGCAGCTGCTGGCCCGGCTGGTGCTGCTGGCCGAAGAACGGCGCAGCATACGCGCGCTGGTTGCCAGCAACTCCACCCTGCTGGCCGCCAAGGTGGCCGAGCGCGGCGCCGAAACCGGCGAGCACTACATCACGCGCGACCGTGCAGCCTATACCAACATGCTGGGCACGGCGGCCGGCGGCGGCGCCGTGACGGCCATCACGACGCTGCTCAAGTTCATGGTGGTGGGGCTGGCGCTGTCGGCCTTCTGGAGCGGCTTTCTGGCCAGCATCGTGTATGCCGCCAGCTTTGTGCTGATCCAGTTGCTGCACTTCACGCTGGCCACCAAGCAGCCGGCCATGACGGCACCGGCCATGGCCGCCAAGCTCAAGGACCTGCGCACCGGCGAAGCGGTCAGCGAGTTTGTCGACGAGGTCACCCACCTGGTGCGTTCCCAGGTGGCGGCTGTGCTGGGCAACGTGCTTGTGGTGGTGCCGGTGGTGCTGCTGATCAGCCTCGCCATGCAGTATGCGCTGGGGCAGCCGATGATAGACGCGAAAGAAGCCGGTCATGTGCTGCACACCCTGAGCCTGTTCGGCCCCACGCTGCTGTGGGCCGCCTTCACCGGCGTAGTGCTGTTTGTCGCCAGCATCATAGGCGGCTGGGTGGAAAACTGGTTTGTGCTGTACCACCTGGCGTCGGCCATGCGTTACAACCCGCGCATCACGCGGGCATTGGGCGTGGTACGGGCGCGACGCTGGGCCCATTTCATGCGCGACAACATTTCGGGCTTCACGTCCAACATCGCCCTGGGTTTCATGCTGGGGCTGATTCCGCCCATGACCGGCTTTTTCGGGCTGGAGCTCGAAGTGCGCCACGTCACCTTGTCCTCCGGCCAGTTGGCCGCAGCCGCGGCGGCCCTCGGCTGGGATGCGCTGCGGCAACCGGCCCTGTGGTGGTGTGTGGCGTCCATCCCGCTGATCGGTGCACTCAACCTGGGGGTGAGCTTTTACTTCGCCTTCCGGCTGGCGCTGCGCGCCCACAGCGTCAGCGGTGTGGACCGCCGCCGTATCCGTTCCGCGATCTGGGCCCGCTGGCGCAGCAAGCCGGCCAGTTTTTTTCTGCCTGATTGAATTTTTCGGGCAGGAAGTTTGCACAGGAACTGTCAACACCCTGACAACAGGCGCGCAAATCGCGCAGCAAGTCCGCATGTCAGTGATTGTCCTACGTGCAAAGAGTGTGAAACGTTGTAAATTAGGACTCCCTTTTCCATGGGTGCCTGCCCGGCCTGCAACCACCGGCCGCAACAATGAACCACAGCAGGCCCCGGGGCCTGTCGCCGCATCGGCGGCTTGTCCCCATCGAGCACCCGCGCATCCTGGCGCGGCGCTGCGTGAATTTCAATCAATCAGCGGAGACACTCATCCATGAATGAAGTCATGGCCATCTGGGCCGAATGGATCAAACCCTCGGCAGGCCTGCCCACAGTTCAGTGGTCCATCCTGCTGGCGCTGGCCGCGCTGACCGGGCACCTGGTGCAGCGTTATGCCGGCGTTCCCAAGGTGGTGGGTTATTCGGCGGTCGGCGCCTTTGCCGGCCTGGCCGGGTTCACCGGCGCGGCCTGGCCGCTGCAGGGAACGGGCCTGTTTCTGCTGGAGCTCGGCGTGGCCGTCGTGCTGTTTGAAGCAGGCGGCCGCATTCCGCTGCGCTGGTTCCGCCACAACCCCATGGTGCTGGTGCAAAGCCTGGCCGAATCGACGCTGACCTTTGTTGCCGTCTACTGGGCGCTGACCTTTTTCGGCATGCGTGAGGTTGTCGCCGAGCCGCTGGCCCTGCTGGCCATGGCGGCTTCGCCGGCGGTGCTGTCGCGTGTGATCATCGACACCCGCGCCTCCGGCCCCGTGACCGAGCGCGCCATGGTGCTGTCGACCCTGAGCACGCTGTATGCGCTGACACTTTGCAGCGCCCGCGCCGGCATGATGGGCCGCGGTGAACAAAGCCTCACCGATACCTTCTACCCGGTGGCCGTGGTGCTGGGCCTGTCGGTGGTGGTCGGTGCCGGCCTGGCGCTGGCGCTGCGGTCGGCGCTGCGCGTGATGAGCCCGACCAGCGAGAACACCGCCATCTTGCTGCTGGCCCTGATCGCCGCAGGCGCCGCGCTGGCCGCCCACTTTGGCGGCTCGGCGCCGCTGGCCGCGCTGCTGGGCGGCATGATGCTCAAGCAGCTCAACCCGCGGCCCTGGTCATGGCCGCGGCAGATGGGCACCGCCTCGGCGATGCTGACCATGCTGATGTTCGTGCTGGTCTCCGTGGTGGCCGCGCAGGCCGACTGGAGCGGCCAGGTGGCCGGACTGGTGGCGGCGCTGGTCGTGGCACGGGCCCTGGCCAAGATCACCGGCGTCGCGCTCGGCAATGTGGGCAGCGGCGCCAGCTGGAAGCAGGCCCTGTGGGTCGGCTGCGCGATGTCGCCGATGTCCTCGGTGGCGCTGCTCATCGTGTCCCAGTTTGTGGCTTCGTCGGCGTCGCTGGGCCCCCGCATTGCCAGCATTGCGCTGCCGGCCATCCTGCTGATGGAGGTGCTGGGCGCCATGCTCGCCACCTTCTCCATCTACCGCGCAGGTGAAAGCTCCAGACCCTGGACGCACAAGCCCTGGACCAACTCAACCGGAGAGCTCCGTGAGTAAGAACACCCCTACGCCACTGGCACCCGGCGGGCTGGAGCCCTTCCAGAAATCGGAGGCGCTGTCGCTGGGCGTCGAGCTGGAACTGCAGCTCGTCAACACCCATGACTACGATCTCGCCCCGTATGCCGAAGACATGCTGCGCCTGATGGACAAGATCCCGCTGCCCGGCAGCGTGGTGCCTGAAATGACCTCAAGCATGATCGAGATCTCCACCGGCGTCTGCCAGTCCTCGTCCGAGGTGCTGGGCCAGCTCACACAGATCCGCGACGCGCTGGTCAAATGCGCCGACAAGCTCAACATCGCCGTGGTCGGTGGCGGCACCCACCCCTTCCAGCAATGGCATGAGCGCCGCATCTACGACAAGCCGCGTTTTCGCGAGCTGTCCGAGCTGTACGGCTACCTGTCCAAGCAGTTCACGATTTTCGGCCAGCATGTGCATGTGGGCTGCCCCGATGCCGACACCGCGCTTCTGACGCTGCACCGCATGTCGCGCTACATTCCGCATTTCATCGCACTGTCGGCCTCCTCGCCTTATGTCCAGGGGCAGGACACGGCCTTTGATTCGGCGCGCCTGAACTCGGTGTTTGCCTTTCCGCTGTCGGGCCGCGCGCCGATGGCGCTGACCTGGGACGAGTTCACCGTCTACTTCGAGAAGATGACGCGCACCGGTGTGGTCAGGAGCATGAAGGACTTCTACTGGGACATCCGGCCCAAGCCGGAGTTCGGCACCATCGAGATCCGCGTCTTCGACACGCCGCTGACCATAGGCCGGGCCGCCGCGCTGTCCGGTTACGTGCAGTCGCTCGCTTCGTGGTTCATGAACGACCAACCCTTCACGCCGACCGAGGACGATTACCTGGTCTATACCTACAACCGCTTCCAGGCCTGCCGCTTCGGGCTGGAAGCCGTTTACGTGGATCCGGCTACCGGCGAACACATGGCCTTGCGCGACCACATCCTGATGACCATGGACAAGATCGGCTCACATGCCAGAGCCCTGGGCGCCAGCAGCGGCATCCACCTGCTGCGCAGCAGCGTGGAGCTGTCGAACAACGACGCACGCTGGTTGCGCGAGTTGCAGGCCAAGGAAAACCTGCTGGCCGAAGTGATTCGCCAGGCCGCGCTGAAGTTTCGGGGATTGCCGGTCTGACCTTGTCAGCGTCACGCTGCGCCTGCAGTCTGCCTTGGACATTAGGCGCAACTCCCCACTCCCACCCCTAGCCCCCTCGCCCCGCTGGGCGATGGAGGGGGACTTCCTTTGGTCGCGTGTGCTGCGCTCGCGTGCAAACATGACGGTTGCTTGAGTCCGCCATGACGCGCTGCGCGCGTCATGTCTCCCCGTATCTGTATCCGTTCCCGCGTTCTTCCCCCACCCGTCGGGCTGGGCCGAGGAGCGCAGGTAAAAGCGGATCGCAGGGGACCCAGACCATCGGGTCGCCTTTTTCTTTGCTTACTTTCTTTTTGGCGACGCAAAAAGAAAGTGAGTTGCCGCCGGGCAACCCCCGGCTTGTGGGCAAACCTCCAGCAGTAGAAGCAAAGAAGGATTCCACCCGTTATGCTCCCCCCATGAGTGAATTTGACCTGATCGCACGCTACTTCACACGCCCCACGACCCGCGCCGTGCTGGGCGTCGGCGACGACTGCGCGCTGCTGCAGCCCGCCGCCGGCATGCAGATGGCCATTTCCTGCGACATGCTGGTCGAGGGCCGGCATTTTTTTGCCGACGTGGACCCGTTCACGCTGGGCCACAAGGCACTGGCCGTCAACCTCAGCGACCTCGCCGCCTGCGGCGCACAGCCGCTGGCCTTCACGCTGGCGCTGGCGCTGCCGCGGGCCGACGAGGCCTGGCTCGCGGCCTTTTCGCGTGGCCTGTTCGCACTGGCTGATGCCCACGGCTGCGAACTGGTCGGCGGCGACACGACACAGGGCCCGCTGAACATCTGCATCACCGTGTTCGGCGAGGTGCCGCGCGGGCAGGCGCTGCTGCGTTCGGGCGCACGCGACGGCGATGAGGTGTATGTCAGCGGCACGCTGGGCGAGGCGCGGCTGGCGCTGGAAGCGCTGCGCGGCAGCATCGCCTTGCCGCATGAACGGCTGGCCGCCGCGCGCACGCGGCTGGAACAGCCCACGCCACGTGTCGCGCTGGGCCTGGCGCTGCGCGGCATCGCGACGGCGGCCATCGACGTGAGCGACGGTCTGCTCGGCGACCTCGGCCACATCCTGGAGGCCTCCGGCACCGGCGCCCGCATCGACACCTCGGTTGCTATAAATTTACTAGCTGATGACGCTTATCCAGCAAGGGCTGAGGGCCATTTTTCTCATGAAACCCGGCTGCGCTGCGCGCTGGCCGGCGGCGACGACTACGAGCTGGTCTTCACCGCCCCGGTGTCGGCACGGGCGGTGGTGCAGGCCGCCGCGCTGCAGGCGCAGACAGCGGTGACCCGCATCGGTGTCATCGAACACCCGCCTGGCCTGCGGCTGGTCGACGCCTCGGGCCATGCGGTGCCGGGCCGGTACGCGTCCTTCGATCACTTTGCCTGAGCCGGTGCGCGCTTGCGGGCCTGTTGCGTGTACCCGCCATAGCCCCAATCGGTGGCCGGCAGTTCCCGCACCACCACGTAGCTGGCTTCTTCCAGCGCGCCGCCCTCGCCGAGCTGGCGCTGCAGTTCGGCAAACGCCGCGCTGACAAATGCGGCTTTTTCTTCCGCCGTGTTGGTTCCGGCGGTGATGCTGATCTCCAGCAGCGCGGTGGGCCGCTGCACGGCGTCGCCACCCACGTACCAATGTCCGGCAGGCAGGCTCTCGATGATGACCGCCGTCACCTCGCGCCGCTTGCCGAGCAGCTGTGCGGTCAGCGTGGTCAGCGCCTGGGCGAGTTGCCGGTCACGGGCCGGGGTTTGCAGCGGTGCCACTTTCAGCGTCAGCGTGGGCATCTCAGGCCTCCCGCGGAAGTTGCAGCCTTGCCGGGCGGCGCAAGGCCTGCCCCAACTGGCGCCAGAAGTCGTCGATCGCCTGCCGGCGCAAGGCCTCGGCCTGGCGCTTGGCTGCATCGTGCAGGCGCTGGTAGCTGTCATGGTGGAGATCGCTGTACATGGCCGGTCCTTTCGTTGCGGTGGCTGGTGCAGGCAACTGTAGGCAAACCCTCGCCCGCGGGAAACGGCGCGCCGTGCAATTGGGTTTTGCATTCGCTGCAAAGGCGGGGATGCCGGCGGCTGGTTACCATGACGCCATGCGCGACCTCAGCTTCGACGACATGCACCTGTTTGCCCGCGTGGCCGAGCTCGGCTCCCTTTCTGCCGTGGCGCGCGAGCGCGACGTGCCGGTGAGCCAGGTCTCGCGCGCGCTGGCGCGCATCGAAAAAGCCTGTGGCGCGCGGCTGATCCACCGCTCCACCCACGGCCTGACACCCACCGCCGAAGGCGAGACCTTTTTGCAGTACTGCCGGCGCCTGACCGGCACGCTGGACGAGCTCGAAGGCGAGTTTGCCAGCCAGTCGCGCCAGGCCAGCGGCTGGGTACGCGTGGCGGCCAGCACGGTGGTGGCCGAGTACCTCCTGATCCCCAGCTTCGAAAGCCTGCACGCGCGCCACCCCAGGCTGTGTGTGGAACTGCAGGTCGAGGACAGGCTGGTGGACATGGCGCACGACGGCATCGACATCGCCATCCGCACCGGCACGCCGACCACCGACACGGTGGTGGCACGCCAGCTCGGCATGCTGGGTCGCAAGCTGTACGCCACGCCCGGCTACCTGCAGGCCCACGGCACACCGCGCCATCCGGACGATCTGCACCAGCACCGCCTGATCACGAACAGCGCGGTCGCCATGCTCAACCGCTGGCCTTTCATCGTCAAGGGCGAGCCGAGCGTAGTGGTGGCGGAGGGCCAGTGGCGTTCGGGCAGCACCGGCATCACCGCGCAGCTGGCGCTGCACGGCCTGGGCATTTCGCGTTTTGCCACCGTGGTCGCCGAGCCCCTGGTGCGGCAAGGCCTGCTGGTGCCCGTCCTGCCCGAATTTGTGGACGAGCAGCCCAGCCCGATTTACGCCGTCACGCTGACGAGCCGGCACCGCCTGCCCAAGATCAGGGCCTGCCTGGACCACTGGGCCGGGTGGTTTGCCCAGGCCGAGGGCGTTCAGCCCGCGGTGCAGGTATAACCCCCTGATGCAAGCCGACACGTCCACCGCCCCGCCCCCCGAAGTCCGGCGCCTGCTGGACCGCGCCACCCGACTCGAAACGCCCTGCGGCAGCGGCAGCATGGTCTGGCACCGCTGGCGGCCCGATCCGGCCCCGACCGGTGCGCCGCATCGGCCCGTGGTGCTGCTGCACGGCGGCAGCGGCAGCTGGACCCACTGGTTGCGCAACATCGACGCGCTGGTGGGCAGCGGACGCGAGGTGCTGGCCGCCGATCTGCCGGGTTTTGGGGATTCGGCGCCGCCCGCCACCGGCAACGACGCCGACGCGCTGGCCGCGCCGGTGCAAGCGGGTCTGCAGGTTCTGCTGGGCGATGCCGCCTGCGACCTGGTGGCGTTTTCCTTCGGTGGCATGGTCGCCGGCTTTCTGGCGGCGCAGTGGCCGGCCCGCGTGGCGCGGCTGGTGCTCATCGGTTCGCCCGGCTTGGGCGTGGCCTCGCGAAACACCGTCACGCTCACCGCCTGGCGCCACCTGCCCGACCCGGCCGAACGCGAGGCCGTGCACCGCAAGAACCTCGCCGCGCTGATGCTCTACCGGCCCGAGGCCATCACCGCGCTGGCGCTGCGGATACACAGCGACAACACGCTGCGCGATCGCATGAAGGGCCGCCGCCTGGCTTACACCGACGTGCTGGCGCGCACACTCGCCGAGGTGCGCTGTCCGGTGTACGCGATTTACGGCCGCGAAGACGCGCTGTACCGCGAACGGCAGGAAGCGCTGGCATTGGCCCTGCAGTCGGCGCCGAATTTTCGCGGCATGCACTGGATAGACAACGCGGGCCACTGGGTACAGTTCGAGCAGCCGCAGGCCTTTGATGCCGTGTTGCGGGCAGTGCTGGAAGAAAGCCCCGCCCCTTGAAACGCCATGAAAAACATAGCTATCTGCGCACACCCTCATTGGGCTGCGTGCCATTTTTACGCATGAAATAAAATCGCCTCGCCCCCAGCGCACCCTCTTCCCACACACCATGCCCCCACTGAACGAAACCCCTGCCTTTCCGGGCGTGCCAAACCCGGCGCCACCGCGCCGGCCCACGGCCCGCTTCATGCTGGCGCACCCAGCCCACCTGCTGGCGCTGGGCTTCGGCTCGGGCCTGAGCCCGGTGGCGCCCGGCACGGCCGGCACCTTGTGGGCCTGGCTGGCCTGGCTGGCAATGGCGCCCTGGCTGAGCACGCCGCAGATGGGGCTGCTGATTGCCGTGGCCACGCTGCTGGGCTGGTGGGCCAGCACGGTCACGGCCAGAAACATGGGCGTGGCCGATCCCGGCAGCATCGTCTGGGACGAAGTCGTGGCCTTCTGGCTCATCCTCTGGCTGGTCATGCCGGCGGGCCTGTGGGGCCAGCTCGCGGCCTTTGTGCTGTTCCGCTTTTTTGACGCGGTGAAGTTCGGCCCCATGGCATGGGCCGACAGGACCTTCAAGGGTTTTGGCTGGCGCGGTGGTTTCGGCATCATGCTCGACGACTTCGCGGCTGCGTTCTGCACGCTGCTGGTGATCGCCGCCTGGAGCTTCTGGTGAACTTTTCATCACTATCAAAAGGTGAGCTGCCTGCGCCCGTCCTGGTTGGGCTTCTGGCCGATTTGCTTCTCAACAAAGACTGGCTGCTGGCCACCGCCGAAAGCTGCACTGGCGGTTTGATCAGCGCCGCCTGCACCGACCTGGCGGGTTCGAGCAACTGGTTCGAGCGCGGCTTTGTCACCTACTCCAACGAAGCCAAGACCGACATGCTGGGCGTGGATGCGGCGTTGATCGCCGGGCACGGCGCGGTCAGCGAAGAAGTCGCGCGCGCCATGGTGCAGGGCGCCATCACGCATTCGCGGGCGCGGGTCGCCGTCGCCGTCACCGGTGTGGCCGGCCCCACCGGCGGCAGCCGGGCCAAACCCGTGGGCACCGTCTGGTTCGGCTTCATGGTGGACGGCCGGCTCAGCAGCGAAGTCCAGCACTTTGACGGTGACCGCGCCGCGGTGCGCCTTGCCACCGTGCAGCATGCGCTGCAGCGGCTGGTGCAACTGCTGGGATAGGGCCTGCTCACACTGTTTATGCAAGATGCGTTGCGAGTCAAAAAGGTCATGCGCGAGGCGCAAAACGCAGCCGGGCTGGCGCCCGGCAAGGCTTTGCAACGCTGCGCATGGCCTTTTTGGCCGCAACCCGAAGGGAACGTGGTGAAAACAGCGCCACTCGTTGTTGCACTCCTAACCCAGACGCCCGGTCTGGGTGTCGTCGCGCGCCTAGATTGGCACTGTTTTCACCACGTTCGCACTTGTATAAACAGTGTGAACAGGCCCTAGCTCATGCCTGCCACCCCTGCCGCTGCCCATCTGATTGACTCCGCGACGGCCTGGCGCCGCCTGCTGGTGACCCTGGCGCTGATGACCGTGGGTGCCGCCGGCATGTATGTGGTGCCCGTGGTGTTGCCGGCGGTGCAGGCCGACTTCGGCGTGGCGCGTGCCGACGCTGCCTTGCCTTACACGCTGCTGATGGTCGGCTTTGGCCTGGGCGGCATGCTCATGGGCCGGCTGGCCGACCGTTTCGGTGTGGCGCTGCCGCTCAGCGTGGGCGCTGTCGGCATGGGCCTGGGTTTCGGCGCAGCCGCCCTGTCGGGAAACATCTGGCTGTTTGCGCTGGCGCACGGTTTGTTGATCGGCCTGCTGGGCAGCTCGGCCACGTTTTCTCCCTTGCTGGCCGACACCTCGCTGTGGTTTGTGCGGCGCCGCGGCATTGCCGTGGCGGTGTGCGCCAGCGGCAACTACCTGGGCGGCGCCCTCTGGCCGCCCATCATCCAGCACTTTGTGGAAAGCGTGGGCTGGCGCCAGACCTACTGGGGACTGGCCGTGTTCTGCAGCCTGGCGATGTTCGGGCTGGCCCAGCTGATGCGCCAGCGACCGCCGGCGCTCGCTCTGGCGCCGGTCAGCGTGCGCGGTGTCGCCGCCAGCGACCGGCCTTTCGGTTTGACGCTGGGTCAGGCGCAGGCGCTGCTGTGTGTGGCGGGCCTGTCCTGCTGCGTGGCCATGTCCATGCCGCAGGTGCACATCGTGGCCTATTGCACCGACCTCGGCTTCGGCGCGGCGCGTGGTGCTGAAATGCTGTCGCTGATGCTGGCCTGCGGCATCGTGAGCCGCCTGATTTCCGGCGCCATCTGCGACCGCATCGGCGGGCTGCGCACGCTTCTGCTGGGCTCGGCCTTGCAAACCGTCGCGCTGCTGCTGTTCCTGCCGTTTGACGGCATGGTCTCGCT
The DNA here is from genome assembly GCF_002278925.1 of Polaromonas sp. 39-63-25. Lineage (GTDB taxonomy): Bacteria > Pseudomonadota > Gammaproteobacteria > Burkholderiales > Burkholderiaceae_C > Polaromonas. The sequence continues at coordinate 44,450 of NZ_NCJH01000021.1, read as the reverse complement.
GTATGTGATCTCCGCGATGTTCGGCCTGTTTCAGGGCGGCATTGTGCCGAGCTACGCGATCATCGTGCGCGAGCATTTTCCCGCCGCCGAAGCCGGCGCCCGCGTCGGCACCGTCATCATGTTCACCATGGTGGGCATGGCACTGGGTGGCTGGATGTCGGGCAAGGTGTTTGACCTCACCGGCTCCTACAACGCTGCTTTCCTCAACGGCATTGCCTGGAACCTGCTGAACTTCGGGGTGGTGCTGTTTTTGCTGCGCCGAACGCTCAGGCCGCGATTTGCCGCTGCCTAAGCGGCGGTGATCAGGTGGGACTGCAAACCGCGCCGTGGCGACGGGCCGACAGCCGGCGCATAACCCAGCCGCGCCCACATCTGCACCGTATAACGTGGCTGTGGCGCTTTTAGCAGGGCGTGGATGTCGGCATAAGGTCTGGCCTGTTCCGGATACTCCTGCAAGGCCTGCGACAGCGGTTGCATGGCCAGCCCCTGCGCCGTCGCCGCCAGTTGCGCGCGCGCATAGGCCCGGCCGGCGTTGACCTGGGTCTTGCGGTCATTGCCTTCGGTCACCATCCAGAAAAATGCCGGCGTCGCGGCGATCTTGGTATTGAAATCCTTGATCTGGCCGGTGGTGGCCGCGTCATCCGGCCCCGGCGCCTTGCTGCGGTCGAACAGGCCGAGTGACGTCAGCGCACGCACCATGGGCGTGTTGATGGTGAGGCCGTCGCGGTGCTCGGCAATTTCGCGCGGGCCGACACGCAGCACCTTGAACGATTCCAGCACGGTGCGCGGCGTCACCAGCTCGATGCGCCAGGCCTCCATGGCAATGGCGCGATGCTTCTGCATCAGGTCAGGCTGGCTGGTTCCCACGAAGCCGGTGCGCAAGGCAAAGGGCGCGACGCTGGCGGCAATGGCCTGCAGCGCATCTGTCGCGGGCTCGCGCATCTCATAGGCTTCGCGGTTGGTGTGGCGCTTGAGGATGTCGGCAAACAGCGGGTCCGGCTTGACGCCGGCATCTGCGGCCAAAACGATGCGTGCGACGGGTCGCTTGTCCAGCGTGGCCGGACCGAACTCGCCTTGCGGGAACAGGGTGATGTCGGCGCGCAGACCTTTCTGTCTGGCGGCGAGGTCCAGCAATTCCAGAAAAGTACCCTGGCTCATCATGATCTGGCGCGACTGCGGGTCGGTCTCGGGCAACAGCCGCGTGAGGTCGCAGTACAGCATGATCTCGCCGGGCTGGCGCAGGTCCACCAGCCAGGACTGCAGGTTGTGCGAGTGCGGCGCCAGAATCGCGTAGCTGAGGATCCAGCGCCGTACATCGGCGGTATCGGCCGCGGGACCGTTCCAGGCGGCAATCGCCTCGGGCGGCAGCTCGGACGAGCAGCCGGCGAGTCCGGCCGTGGCGCCCAGCACCACGCCGCCACCGGCCAAGCGCACAAAGTTTCTGCGGTTCAGGTTCATGAGGCGCTCCGTTCAAAGACTGGTGCCGTCACCGTAGCGCCTTTTGCCGCCACCTCCTTGCGCGAGGTCAACAGGCCCAGCTCTGCCAGGGCCGCACGCAGCGCCTCGGGAAACGGTGTGTGGGGCTCGGCGCCGGTCAGGGCGGCCATGCGGGTGTTGACCAGGGTGTGCGGCGTGAACCACTGGTAGCGCATTTCACACAGCGCCGCGATTTTCGGCATGACCAGGCCCAGCGCCCGCATCATCAGCCAGGACAGCGATTGAGTACGCAGCTTGCCGCCGGCGGGCAGCCAGCCGCGCTCCCACGCGATGTCGGTCAGTGCATCGACCCAGTCCTGCCCCGTGAGGCTGTAGCCGGCAAAGTGCAGGGTCTCGAAGGCCGGCAGCTGATGGCGCTGCCCGGCCACCGCCACAAAGCTGCGCGCCATGTCGGGCAGCCAGGCCCAGGCCGTGGGCACGTTCAGGGGGCCAGGATAGGTGAACTTGCCGCGCCGGATGTCCTTGACCATCACCTCGTCCAGCCACGAGCCGGTGCCGCTGCCAAAGAAGTCGCCGCCGCGAATCACCACCGCTTTCATGCGGCCGTCCTGCGTGGCCGCGCGCACCTGCGCTTCGCTGGCGATGCGCATGCGGCCCTTGAAGGTGCTGGCCGCCTGCGCCGTGTCTTCGCGCAGCAGGGGTGGCATGGATTCGCCGAAGTTGTAGACGCTGGCCGGCAGCATCAGCAAGGCGCCGAGTTCCCGCGCGACATTGATGGCGGCCTGGGTCAGGCCGGGCAGGTCCCGGCGCCAGGCCCGGTGTGTGTACACCGGGCTGAGCCCCTGCACCACCACCGCGGCGCCGTGTGCGGCGGCGGCAAGCCGGGCCGTGTCGCCGGGCTGCGCGGCCAGCCACACCACCCCGGGCATCACCGGGCCGCTGGCGCCCGGGCGCAGCTGGGCGAGCACCCGCCAGCCCGCCTGGGCAAAGGCGCGTGTGGCCGCCAGGCCAAACCGCCCGCGGGCGCCGAGGATAAGAACGGTGGCAGGCTGCGTCATGGAAATCTCCTGAAGAAAAGGGGTGGACATGGCGTGATTGTGGAAATCTGCCAGCTGTTCGACAATCCCCTAACGCTCCACATCAGGTATTCATCCATGAATAACAACTTCGACTGGCGCCTGGTGCGCTCCTTCCTGGCGGCACTGGACCAGGGCAGCCTGCTGGGCGCGGCGCGTGTGCTCAGCGCCAGCCAGCCCACCATAGGTCGCCACATCGCCGAGCTGGAAGCACAGCTCGGCGTGCTGCTGTTTGAGCGCACCGGGCGTGGCCTGCTGCCCACCGCCACGGCGCTGCAGCTGGCCGAGTCGGCCCGCGCCATGGACAACGCCGCCAACGAACTCGCGCGCAACGTGTCGGGCCTGGAGCCGGGCATCTCGGGCACGGTACGCATCACCGCCAGCCAGCCAGTGGCCTGTTTTGTGCTGCCACCCATCCTGGCGCAAATGCGCCTGGCCCTGCCCGACATCCAGGTCGAACTGGTGGCCAGCAACGCGGTCAGCAACCTGCTGCGGCGCGAGGCCGACATCGCGCTGCGCATGGTGCAGCCCGACCAGGCCAGCCTGGTGGTCAAGCGCATCGCCAGGGTCACGCTGGGCACTTATGCGCACCGCGACTACCTGCGCCGGCGCGGCACGCCGAAGCAACCGCAGGATCTGCTGAACCACGAGCTGGTAGGCAGCGACCGCGACGAGGCCATCCTCAAGGGCATGGCGGGCTTTGGCCTGCCGGTCACACGCGAAGCATTTGCGTTTCGCTGCGACGACCTGATCGCCTACTGGGAGGCCGTGCGTGCCGGTCTGGGCATAGGCTTCATCGCCGACTACCTGGCCGCCACCGACAGGGACGTCGTCGCCGTGCTGCCCATGATCAAGGTGCCGCCGCTGCCGATCTGGCTCACCGTGCACCGCGAGATCCGCACCAGCCGCCGCATACGCGCGGTGTATGACTTTTTGAGCCAGGCGGTGCCGAAGGCGCTTTAGGGCCTGTTCACACCGCGGCAGGCGCTGCCAGCGCGCCCAGGGCCGACACCCCCACCGGCGGCTCGGCCAGCCAGGGCAGCACAAAGGTGCGGCGTGCCAGGCCGCCGGCAATACGCGCGGTCTGGCGGTGTTCGCCGGCCAGGCGGGCCTGCAGCAGCGGGTCGGTGGTGCCGGTGGCGGCCACGCTTTTGTTGATGACCCAGGCCCAGGGCTCGATTTTGGCGCGGCGCAAATCGTCCTGCAATGCCGCGGCCTGGCTCACCGGCGTGACCTCGGGCAGGGTCACCAGGATGACGTGGGTCATGGACGCATCCTGCAACCGCATGAGCGGCGTGATGATGTGCACGGCGTTGTTGCTGCCCTCGTACTGCTGCATCATCTGCCGGTGGTAGGCGCCGGTGGCGTCCATCAGCAGCAGCGAGTGGCCGGTGGGCGCGGTGTCCAGCACCACAAAGGCGCTGCGCGCCTCGTTGACGACGCGGCTGAAGGCATGAAACACCGCCACCTCTTCGGTGCAGGGCGACTGCAGGTCTTCCAGCAGCAGCGCCTGGCCTTGCTCGTCCAGCGTCTTGCCGCGTGTGGCCATGATTTTGGCAATGTAGGCCTGGGTCTCGGCTTTGGGATCGATGCGGCCGACCTTCAGGTTGGGCAGGCTGCCGTTCAGCGTCCCGGCCACATGGGCGGCCGGGTCGGTGGTGGTCAGGTGCACACTGTGGCCGCGCTGCACTAGGCCCACGGCCAGTGCGGCGGCAATGGTGGTTTTGCCGACGCCGCCCTTGCCCATCACCATGATCAGGCCGTGGCCCAGGGCGGCCAGCTCGTCGGCCATGCGGGACAAGGGTTCGGCCGGCAAGGAGGCCACACCCGTAGCTGCATCGGGGACCGTCGCCGGCATCGGACCGCCCCCCAACAACGCACGCAGCGCCGACAGGCCCACGGTGTCGAAGGCGCGCAGCGGCACCTCGTCGCGCGGCAGGCGCGCCAGCGCGTCGGGCATTTGCGCGAGGGCCTGCAGGCCCAGCGCCTCGACGGCCCGGGCGGTGGGGTCCACCTTGCCGCCCGCCTGCACCGTGGCGTGAAACACGCCGTTGACCACCAGGCGCTGGTTGGACAGCCCCAGGGTGCGCAGCTCCTCGGCGGTGCGCGCGGCCTCCTGCATGGGGCGCGGATCGGGCCGTGTCACCAGCACCACGGTGGTGATGGCCGCATTGCTGAGCGCGGCCAGGGCGGCGTTGAAGCGCGTTTCCTGCATCTTCAGGCCCGAGTGCGGGCCCAGGCAGGAGGCGCCGCGGTCGTTGCCGGCCAGAAAACCGCTCCAGGCCTTGGGCAGACTGAGCAGGCGCAAGGTGTGGCCGGTGGGCGCGGTGTCGAAGATGACATGGTCCCAGCCGCCGCCCTCCTGGGCCAGCAAGGCGGCAAATTCGTCGAACGCGGCAATCTCGGTGGTACAGGCGCCGGACAGCTGCTCACGCACGGTGGCACGTTCGTCCTCGCTGGCATCGGCTTCCAGCTGCGCGAGCACGCGCAGGCGGTAGGCCTCGGCGGCTGCGTCAGGGTCGATGTTGAGCACGGCCAGACCCGGCACGCCGGGCACGTCCACCGGCTGGTTGCGCAGCGGCACGCCCAGCATCTCGTCGAGGTTGGACGCGGCATCGGTGCTGACCAGCAGCACGCGCCAGCCCGCATCAGCCAGTGCGATGGCCGCCGCGGCCGACAAGGAGGTCTTGCCGACCCCGCCCTTGCCGGTGAAGAAAAGAAAACGCGTGGCGGCAGAAAGAAAACCCGGAGCAGAGGCAGTGACTGTGTTCATGGCGACAGGATGACACAGGAGCGCCAGGCTGGCTTGCCGCAGATCAACGCCAGGCCGGCGACGTTCAGGGTCTCGTGGCGAAGGGTTTTTGCGGGCTGTGTAAAGTAGGCCTTGCCCTGCAGCGCCGCAGAGGCGGGACGTGTAAAGTTGTTTTGTTTTTTGGCCAGAAGCACCCACAGCGCGGCTGACGGGTTTGACAAGGATTGAATGCTGATACCCCGCTGGCTCCAGACGCTTTGGCACCGCCCCGGTGCGACGGGCCGCGTGCCCGGCGCCGCACCGATGGCGCTGCTGCCCCTGCTGGGATCCTTGCTGGCGCTGCCTTGCGCCCACGCGCTGGAGTTCAGCTACAGCAACCCCTTCCCGGACGGCCCGCTGGCCGGTGTGGCGCGCAGCCTGAGAATCAGCGGCGAGCTGGTGCCGGGCGACACGGCCCGCCTGACCGAACTGGTGCGGCGCAAACCGGCCGACGCCTGGCATGCCCTGGGGCGGGTCGAGCTGGCCATTTCAGGCGGCGACACCGCGGAAGCCCTGCTGCTGGCCGACACCCTGGCCGCCCTGTACCCGCACACGGTCACGAGCGCCGACTGCGCGGGCGCCTGCGCCATCGTCTGGCTGGCCGGCGCCTGGCGACTGTTGCCCGCCGGGCGGATTGGCCTGCAACAAGCGCCGGCTTCCGCGCCGGGCAAGGCTCCCACCGACCAGTTGCGCAACTACTTTTTCAAGCAGGGCCTGCCCGCGCCGGTGTACGAACGCTGGAGGGCCAACCGCACCGACGGGGTGTACTGGTTGTCCGGGCAGGAGGTCAACACCACCGGCACCTGGCCGCCGTACTATTTCCAGAGGCTCAGCGCCCGCTGCCCGCCACTGGACAGTACGGACGAGTCCTTTCACGCCGTGCGGCGTTGCGCGGCCCGGCTGGTGATCAGCCAGAAGGCTTTTGCCTTCGACAAGCTGCTGGAGGGCATCAACGACCCCTGGTGGAACGACAACCGGGACCTGTTGCGCAACGCGCCGCGCTGAATGTGGCCCCCACGGTTGCTCACTGCGTGTAGCGCCCTGCCCCCCAGGGGGGCCGCTGCGCCTGCGGGCCGGCAGAGCCGGACCCGCGGCTCTGGCTGGTAAAGAAGGCGGGCGGCGGCGCTGACCCGTGCCGCGCTAACATGGGTGCATCAGGCCGGGCCCGGCCAGTCTTTCTGAACATCACCCAAGGAGTTTTTGTGCGATCCATCCTCTGCGCCAGCGTTTTGTCATTGTTTGTTTTGCCCGCCGCCTGGGCGCAAGCCGATGCGGCCGCGGCCGCTGCCGCCAAGGAGGCGGGTGCGTCCGTCACGGCCAGCGGGCTGGTCTACCGCTCGCTGAAAGACGGCAGCGGCGCCAGCCCGGCCGCCACCGACACCGTCAAGGTGCACTACCGCGGCAGCTTTCCGGACGGCAAGGAGTTCGACAGCTCGTACAAGCGCAACGAACCGACCGAATTCCCGCTGAACCGCGTCATCCCCTGCTGGACCGAAGGCGTGCAGAAAATGAAGGTGGGCGGCAAGGCCAAACTCACCTGCCCGGCGGCAATTGCCTATGGCTCGCGCGGCGCAGGCGGCGTGATTCCGCCGAACGCCACGCTACAGTTCGAGATCGAGCTCCTGTCGGTCAAGAAATAGGCCCCCACGGTCGCTCACTTCGTGTAGCTCCCTGCCCCCCGAGGGGGCCGCTGCGCCTGCGGGCCGGCAAAGCCGGACCCGCGGCCCTGGCTTGCATTTCAACTCTTGAAAGTGCGCTTAGTCCTGCAGGCCCGCCGTGATCTCGTAAGACCGCAGGCGCGCCTTGTGGTCGAAGATCTGTGAGGTGATCATCAGCTCGTCGGCGCCGGTACGGGCCACGAAGGCCTCCAGCGCATGGCGCACCGTCGTCGGGGCGCCTATGGCCGAGCATGACAGCGTTTGTTCCAGAATGGCGCGCTCGGGCGGCGTGAGGCGCTCCTCGTAACCGGCCACCGGCGGCTGCAGGCGCGACGGCCGGCCGCTGCGCAGGTTGACAAAGGCCTGCTGCATCGACGACGACAGCAGCTGCGCCTGCTCGTCGCTGTCGGCCGCAAACACATTGAAACCCAGCATCACATAGGGACGCGCCAGCTGTTCCGAGGGGCGGAAGCGGCTGCGGTAAACCTCGATGGCCTGCATCATCTGCGCCGGCGCAAAGTGCGAGGCAAAGGCAAACGGCAGGCCGAGCTGGGCCGCCAGCTGCGCGCCGAACAGGCTGGAACCCAGAATCCAGAGCGGCACCTTCAGGCCCGCGCCGGGCACGGCGCGCACGCGCTGGCCCTCGGACACCGGCTCGAAGTAATGCATGAGTTCGACCACGTCCTGCGGAAACTCGTTGGGGTCGGCGTTCAGGTCGCGCCGCAGCGCGCGTGCCGTCGCCTGGTCGGAACCCGGCGCCCGGCCCAGCCCGAGGTCGATGCGGCCGGGAAACAGCGATTCGAGCGTGCCGAACTGCTCGGCAATCACCAGCGGGGAATGGTTGGGCAGCATGATGCCGCCGGCACCGACGCGGATGCGCGAGGTGCCGCCGGCCACATGCGCCATGACGACGGCCGTGGCGGCACTGGCAATGCCGGCCATGCCGTGGTGCTCGGCCAGCCAGTAGCGCTGGAAGCCCCAGCGTTCGGCGTGTTGCGCCAAGTCCAGGGTATTGCGCAGGGACTGCGCGGCGTCGCTGCCCTCCACGATGGGGGAGAGGTCCAGAACGGAAAAAGGGATCATGGTGGAGCAGATGGGTCGCGTTGGCGCATTATCAATGCCCGGCCTGTCGCCCGGGTGCCTGCCGTCGGCGACAGGTCACGACGCAGGCGCAGCCGGAGGGTGTACGATTTCGCGAGTAGATCCCCGCGAGCCCTCCCGTCCGAAAGTGTTTATGCACCCCAACCAGCAGACCCTGGAGAAGTTCTACAGCGCCTTTGCGCGCCTGGACCCGGACACCATGGCCCAGTGTTATGCGCCCGACGCGTCCTTTGACGACGAGGCCTTTTCGCTGCGCGGGCATGAGCAGGTCACGGGCATGTGGCACATGTTGTGCGACGCCACCCGGGCCAAGGGGCGCGATGTGTGGAAACTCGACTACAGCGACGTCAGGGCCGACGCGGCCGGTGGCCAGGCGCACTGGGAGGCCCACTACCGCTTCAGTGCCACCGGGCGCATGGTGCACAACGTGATCGACGGGCGCTTCACCTTCACGCCGCAGGGGCTGATCGCCACCCACCGTGACCGCTTCGACTTCTGGGCCTGGGCGCGCCAGGCGCTGGGCACGCCGGGCCTGTTGCTGGGCTGGACGCCCTTTCTGCGCAGCAAGGTACGCAAAACGGCGGCGGCCAACCTGCACACCTACCTGGCGCGCCGGAAACAGGGCGGGCACTGAGCATGGCCTCCACCCTGCCGCAGGCCTGGTTTGAAGGCTTCGAGGCGCGCGACTTCGAAGTCAACGGCACCTCCATCTTCGCCCGCTACGGCGGCAATGCCGCCGGCCCGACGCTATTGCTGCTGCACGGCTTTCCGCAAAGCCATGTGATGTGGCACCGCGTGGCGCTGGCGCTGCAGGCGCATTTTTTCCTGGTCCTGCCCGACCTGCGCGGCTACGGCGACTCGTCCAAGGTGGCCGGCCTGCCCGACCACAGCAACTACAGCAAACGCAACATGGCGCAGGACGCCGTGGCCGTGATGGACGCGCTGGGCCGCGGCAGCTTCTACCTGTGCGGCCACGACCGCGGCGGCCGCGTGGCGCACCGCCTGGCCGTGGACCACCCCGGGCGCGTGGACAAGCTGTGCCTGATCGACATTGCGCCCACGCTGGACATGTACAACGCCACCGACATGCGTTTTGCCACCGCGTATTACCACTGGTTCCACCTGATCCAGCCCAACCCGCTGCCCGAAACCATGATTGGCGGCTGCGCCTTGGCCTACCTGCACGCCAAGCTCGGCGGCTGGGGCAGCCGGGGCCTGAGCTACATCGAACCCGAGGCGTTGATCGAGTACGAACGTTGCTTCTGCACGCCCGAGGCGATCCACGCCGCCTGCGAGGACTACCGTGCCAGCGCCGGCATCGACCTGGTGCATGACCGCGAAAGCCGGGCGCGCGGCGACAAGATCGCCTGCGACACCCAGGTGCTCTGGGGTGAGCGCGGTGTGGTGCAGCAGCTGTTCCAGCCGCTGGACCTCTGGCAGGCGCAATGCGCCGGCATCGTCAGCGGCCAGGCCTTGCCGGCCGGGCATTTCATTCCCGAAGAGCTGCCGCTGGAAACGGCGCACGCCCTGCACACCTTCTTCAAATAACCATGGCTCACTACACCGCTGAAGTTTTATGGCTGCGCAACGAAGGCGACTTTGCGGGCAACCGCTACAGCCGCCGGCACCTGCTGCGTTTTGACGGCGGCCTGGAGGTGCCCGGTTCGTCGTCACCGCATGTGGTGCCGCTGCCGATGTCCGACGCCTCGGCGCTGGACCCGGAGGAAGCCTTTGTGTCCTCGCTGTCGAGCTGCCACATGTTGTGGTTTCTGTCGATCGCGGCCAAACGCAAATTCTGCGTGGACCGTTATTTCGACGCCGCGGAAGGGGTCATGGAAAAAAATGCCGATGGAAAAATGGCCATGACTGTCGTGACCCTGCGGCCCGACGTGGAGTTTTCCGGCGCGCGCCAGCCGACCCGCGAAGAGCTGGACAGTCTGCACCACGAGGCACACGACGCCTGCTTCATCGCCAACTCGGTCAAGACCGACGTGCGCTGCGAGCCGGTGTACGGGGCGCTCGCATGAGCCGGCGCCATGCTTGAAAGAAAGACATGAAACACATCGCCATTCTCATCGCCCTTCTCGGCCTGCTGGCCGGCTGCGCTTCAAAACAGGCGATGAACACCGTGGACCTGGAGCCGGGCCGCCTGCCGTCGCCTGACATCAGCCTCAACATTCCCGGCCTGGGGCCTTGCACGGACAACCCGGATCGCACCTTGCACCTCGACGCGAGCCAGCCGGTCCACATCCTGGTGCACGGCTGCTTCGGCTCCTCCGGCCAGTTTCGGGGCCTGGCCCAGGTGCTGGCTTTTCATGGCCAGCAGACGGCTTGTTTTACCTATGACGACCGTGCCAGGCTCGCCGAAGTTGCCGACGAGCTGAAGCAGGCCGTCAGCCAGCTCTCGGCGCAATCCCGGGTCCCCCAGATCACGGTGATAGGCCACAGCCAGGGCGCGCTGATCGCACGCAGGTCGATGACGGAATCTTCCGCCACGGCGCCCTCCGGCCGCGCTGTCGATGTGCGTCTGGTGACCATCTCCGGGCCTTTTGCCGGCATCGACGCGGCCAGGACCTGCGGCAAGACCTGGCTCTACCCGCTCACGCTGGGCATGGTGCCGCTGAGCTGTTACCTGGTGACAGGCCCGAAATGGGCCGACATCACCTATTCCTCGCTGTTCATCCGCGAGCCCGGCGCTCTGGCGCAACAGGTCGCCAACTACCTGAAGATAGACACCAACGAGCGTGGCACCTGCCGGCGCGAAGAGGGCGGGCGCTGCGCGGAAGGTGACGAAATTTTCTCGCTGGCGGAGCAGCGCAACGCCCGGATAGAAACCGACACGCGGGCGCGCCGGGTGGAAGTCGATGCGGGCCATGTCGAGATCGTGGGCGACAAACGCGTGGCCCCGACAAAACTGATCAAGATCCTGCAGGACGAGGGCATTCTCCGCGCCACGCCGCCGGCACGCCGGTACGCCCTCAGCCTGCTGCTCGCGCGGGTCTACCAGGACGACAGCGTGGTTGCTCCGGATGCCTTGAAGACCCGCTCACTGCACTGAACCTGAAACTCACCACCCTTCAGACATGACCTCTCCCCTTCGCATACGTCCGATTGAACAAACCGACTTTCCGGCCTGGACACCGCTCTGGGACGGCTACAACGCCTTTTACGGCCGCGAGGGCAAGACCGCGCTGGCGCCGGAGATCACGCAAACCACCTGGCAGCGTTTCTTCGACCCTAACGAGCCTGTCTTTGCGCTGGTGGCCGAGCTTGATGGGCAATTGCTCGGGCTGACCCACTACCTGTATCACCGCAGCACGACCCGCATCGAGCTCACCTGTTACCTGCAGGACCTCTTCACCGATCCGGCCGCGCGCGGCCAGGGCGTCGGGCGCGCGCTGATCGAAGGCGTGTACGAGCGCGCGAAGGCCGCCGGCATCAAACGGGTGTACTGGCAAACACACACCACCAATTCAGCCGGCCGGCTTCTTTATGACAAGGTGGCCCAACACATGGGGTTCATCGTTTATTCGCATGATGTTTGACAAAGTCCGGATTGAGTCCGGCGAACCATGGCAATTCGCTACCAAATAAATAGCTGCTTGCGCCCGTCTCCATTGGGCTGGAGGCCAAAAAGACTATTGAATTTGCCTGACCGGCACCTCAGGAAGCACAAAATGTGAATTTGCGGTGTTTCGCAAATTTTTTATCCCTGTATGAATTTGCAGCGTATTGCGGTAAAACCCAACAGCCGCGCCATTTGCAGGAAATTTTGATGACCAAGTTGAACCGCATTCGCCAAGTTATACCGCAGGGTTTGCGGTCGACATCACGTTAGATTGCTCTATGACCATCACCGAAGTAGTCGCAGTCCTGGGTCTTGCATCTGGCGTTACGGGCACCGTCCTTGGCGTGATGAACTACCTGCGCGATCGTGCAAGTGTTCAGGTATCGCTTCAATGGGACATGAAGAGTTTTGGCGCGCCGGAGTACGACGAGAACAAGTTCTGGGGTGTCGTAACTGTCACGAACGTCGGACGCCGTCCCATCCACGTGAGCCACGTCGCTCTTCGCCTGCCGAAGGGACTGGACGACACCCACCTTCTGATCAGTAGCGGCATTCGAGGCAAAACACTCTCCGAGGCCGCACCGTCGGAAATCTACGTCGTGACCCAGGACGCCATGGACGTATACGCTAAGTACTGGGACAAAATCGTGGCCCAAGTTAGCGATTCGAATGGGCACGAATGGAAATCGAAGCCTGTGAAGAAACGTCCCTCGTGGGCGGGCGAGGGAAAGTGAGCGCCCCGCAATCTAACAGGTTGATCGACACGGACGTCCTATTGGCCGGCTTCGCCGACCTACTGTCCACCGGTCATCTCCAGCGTTAAACCTCACCGAGGGTTGCTCAAATGCGTTACCTTGCCTCGCTGCTGTTCTGCTTTGTCGGAGCCTCAGCTTTTGCTCAATCTGTTGTTCCGGCCGAACCAGCCCCGTCCGCTTTGAGTCCAGGCATTGGTTATCCAACTGTTCAAGCTGCGCTTGAAGCGCTGCAGGCCAAACCGGGGGTTCAAATCCAAACTACAAAGCCTGATGCCTGGACGATTGCAAATGAGCCAGGCGATGTTCAATGGTCATTCACACCAAGTAGCCACAGTGCCTATCCCGCCGTAGTTCGTCGAGCCATAAAAATGAAGACCGATGGTGGCATATTCATTGAGATGTCTGCCTTGTGCCAAGCGGAAAAAGCAGCATGTGACAAACTCATCGCCGATTTCAAAGAGTTGAACGAGCGCATCGGTCAGTCAGATCGCAGGTAAAAAAATGAAGTTTAACTGGTTGATCGATTGGACCGCCAACGGCAGGCAACGTCTTAGTTTTCCTTCGGACCACTGGGTGCCGTTGGCGTCCAATCAATGTTAAACATCAAACATGGCTGCCCCGACAATCAACGAAATGATGGCTGCGTACGCTGAGGATGCAGTGGACTTTGCGCGTGAAAAATTTGCTGTTTCGCTAGACTATTCAACTGCAAGCGTCCAACAGGTTGAATTTGTAGCCGAACAACTTGAGAAGGCGCGGCCTAAAGGCGTAATTGCTAAGCTACTACGGAAGTCTCCGTCGGACGAGGAAATTCAAACGGTTTGCAAAATGCTTGGTGGTTATCTCGGTGAGGTCTATCGGCGCTCTAAAGGCGGAGACTGGGCAATTAATCAAGAGTACCAAGCGTTGGGGATTGTGCGCGGAGAGAGTTGGGTCTTTCCACCGGCAAAAGTGAATAAGCGTCTGACAAACGGAGCAGAAGACAATCTCTGGTCTTACTTCAAAGTGCTGGTTGATGAGTCATGGGCACACAATGATGTTTAACCTGTTGCTCGTCGCGGACATGCAGCAGCAGAAGGCCGCTGCGCGGCGTACGCTGCCCGCCGTACAGCGCCGACGTTATGCGTCCTAGCTTGTCCGCGTCGGTCACTTCATTGACCCTGGCATTGCTGCTCGAAGCCTTGATCGGGTGCACCTCGTCTCCACCGAATACAGACTTTGTGATCGTAGAACCAGTCGCCTATGTTCCTCCTCCTGCGACCTCAGTTCCAAACTCCTCGTTTGGATGGCTGCCGGTCGAGGCGGTTAATGCACGCGCTTTCCGAGTGAAGGTCGGCAATAAACAATACTTCGAAATCTTGAAACGTGGGGGATCGGAGAGTATCAGGGCGGAGCTTGCGCTGTTCGCTGAGAGGGAAGTTATCGCTCGGAAACTCTGTCCATCTGGGGCGGCTCGATCAAAAACGTCTCAACTTGTAGGACCTCGCAACCGCGAGTATCTTTGGATGGTAGTGGAGTGTGTCATCGCGTGATGAGAGTCCAGACGCATAACATGTCGCTCGACACGCACCCGCAACTGCCGGAGGCGGCGTCGCCGCAAAGGGTGGTGGTCCGGTCATTTTCACGTCAGGCTTCGCACTCCAAGCATCCACTACATGCCATCCATTCAACGATCTGAACTCCCGCACGGCGCGCTCCTGAGAAAATACCAATACGGGGGGGCGTACGCGGATTGCTACACCACGGAGATAGCGCGGCACGTTTCCCAGGCCGAGTATGTCCAGGCCTTTTACACAACGCCCCTGTTCAGGCTTGAAAGGCTGCTGCTTGCATGGCTCGTTTCGAAACCCTCGACGGACGTCCAGGCCGGTCAACTGGCTTCAGGAGCAGTTGATTCGTTTGCCGCGTGGAGCGTGGAGGAACGGCGTGAAAATCAGTTGCTCATGTGCGACTTCCAGGGACGTACGCGCTCATGGTTGATGGTCATTCCTATGGAAGGCGAGAACTCCAGAGGCACGCGCTTGTACTTTGGGTCCGCTGTGGTGCCGGCGCGCGCCGCAAGGGCCGGCGCCCAGACGCCTGACTTGGGTTTGACCTTTCGCCTGCTGCTTGGCTTTCACAAGCTGTATTCCCGTGCGCTCCTGTTCTCGGCGAAGTCCCGCTTGATGCGGCAGCGGCCCGCACCGCGCTGATTTCACGCTCTCTGGTCAAACCAGAGACCCGGGCTCACCCCGCCCCGTGGCACTTCTTGTATTTCTTGCCGCTGCCGCAGGGGCACAAATCATTGCGGCCGGGCGTGGCCTCTTTGTGAATGGTCGCCACCTTGGCGCCGAAGCTGCGCCAGAAGCCGCGCAGGTCGTACACCGCCCATAAGGCTTCGCCGAATTGTTCGAGGCGCACTTCGCTGGCACTGGGCGCGGCGTCTTCGCCGAGCATGGGCATCTCCATCGGGCCCGGGTCGTCGTCGGTCAGCTCGATGATGGCGCCCAGCGCGGCGTCGAGGTCCTCGACGGCCTGCTTGTCCTTGGCTTCCTGTCGTGAGAGCGCCCACTCGTCGGGCCAGGACTCGACCGCGTACATGAAACCCAGCGCCCAGACCTGGGCGAACGAGGGCACGCTGTCCATGTCGATGTCCTTGCGCTCTTCCTCGGGCAGCCGGGCCAGCATGCCGCGCATGTCGCCGACCTGCGGGTAAAAGGCGCGCTCGTCCTGCAGGTTTTCCACGTCGGCATCCAGCGCGCGGCAGATGTCTTTGTAGCGGCGCTCCCACAGGTCCATGAACTGCGCGCGCTGCTCGTCACTGGCAAACAGCTGCCGGGCAGCGGCCTCGTCTTCGGCACCCTCGAAGTCGAGCAGCACGGCCATGTATTCGTCGGGCGGAATCTCGCGCCGCGTGCAGGCGAGCGCCGCCAGGAAACCCTCGCAGAACTCCCACTGCGGCGTTTCTTCCTCGCGCTTGCGCAGGTCGTCGAGGATGGTGTCCAGTGTTTCGAAATCCTCGGGGCTCAGGGCGCCCGGGAAGGTCGAATCGGCAGGGGCGGCGGCGTCTGTCATGGGGTGTCCGTGGTGGTTTAACTCGTATGATGGGCAGTGTAGCCGCAGGCCCCACGCGGGCCGGCCCGGCGCTTTCGCACCACCCAGCTCCTTTTACAGAGGCCTGCATGCTTGACCGTATCAACGCGGTGTATCCCATCCGCTACACCGCCCTTGCGCTGGGTCTGGGCGTCCCGGCATGACGCCTCCGGCTGCCTCCATCGTCCATTCCGACCTGCCAGCGGCTTCGATGCAACGCCCGATGCCTGACCAGCCAGCCGCGGCCGGCGCAGCTTCCGGCCTGGAGGCCATCGGCTCCGTCCGCGATCTTTACGATGGCGCCCTGCTGCCCGACCTGCAGGTCAGCACGCTTCGCCATGTGGACCACCTGTTCCCCACCCGCGTCGTGGCGCGCGGTGCCAACGTTCATGCCTTGCCCGTGAGTTCCCGGCCCTGGCCCGCGATCGGGTTCGACGATGGGGGCCACCGCTGGGATCTTTTCGACTATCTGGCCCTGAACCGTGTCAGCGGCTTGCTGGTTCTCCAGAACGGTGAGGTCGCCTTCGAGCATTACGCGCTGGGCAATACACCGCAGACGCGCTGGACCTCGATGTCCATGGCCAAGTCCATCACCGCCACCCTGGTCGGTGCGGCCATCCACGACGGCCACATCGGCAGCCTGGACGAGCAGGTCTGCCGCTACGTCCCGACGCTTGCAGGCTCGGCCTATGAGGGCGTGACGATCCGGCAGGTCCTGCAGATGAGCTCCGGCGTGCGCTGGAATGAAACCTACACCGACCCCCATTCCGACCGGCGCCGCCTGCTGGAAGCGCAACTGAGCCAGCGCCCGGGCGCCCTCATGGACTGCATGGCCGCGTTGCCGCGCGCCGGCCCGCCGGGCTCGGTATGGAATTACAGCACCGGCGAAACCCAGGTGGCCGGCGCCGTACTGCGCGCGGCGGTCGGGCAGCCGCTGTCCGACTATTTGTCCGAACGCATCTGGGCCCGCTTCGGCATGGAGGCCGATGCCAGCTGGTGGCTGGAGTCGCCGGGCGGAATGGAGGTGGCGGGCAGCGGCCTGAGCGCACGCCTGCGCGACTTCGCGCGTTTTGGCCTGTTCATGCTGGGCGGCGGCGTGGCCGGTGGTACGCAGATCCTGCCCCAGGACTGGATCAAGGAGGCCTGCAGCAACAGCGGCCATGACAGCCAGACGCCCTACGGCTATATGTGGTGGCCCCTGGCCGCCTCGGCCGGCGCGGTGCACCAGGGCGCTTATCTTGCCATCGGCATCTTTGGCCAGTACCTGTACATCCACCCCGCAAAACAGGTGGTCATCGCCCAGTGGAGCGCCATGCCCAAACCCAAAGGAACCATACCGATTCAGCCTGCGAGCTTCTTCGCTGCGGTCGTGCAGGCGCTGGGCTGAAGCCGTTCTTCCGGCGTACGTTCTCCGGCGGAAAACCTCAAACAGCTATCAAATCAATAGCTGATTGCGCACGTACATCAAGGGCCAGCAGCCTTTTTTTCATGCAAAGCACGGCCTGATCCTTGCTCAGCAGCCAGGCTTTGTGCGCCACGGCCAGGTCGATGAAGATCTGGTCGTCGGCGTCGCTGCAGGTCACCGGCGCCTTGGGGCCGGCTGCGACGGTGCGCGCATGGGTGTCGAAGGCCAGCAGCACTTGCGCAGCAACCAGGCCGTCGCGCGTCATGCGTTTGGCGACCTGCGGGTAGTCAAGCACGCGCGCCAGTTCGGTACGCATGGCCTCGGTGGCCAGCCATTGCAGCTGCCCGGTGATCACGGCGCTTTTGAGCGCCTGCGCCGCCAGGTCGCCGAACACAAACAGGTCCAGCACGATGTTGGTGTCCAGCACCACGCAGTCGCCGGCCCGCGCCTGGGTGTCCATGGCGGCCGGGCTCAAGGTGTGGCGGCGGGCTTTTTCTCGCGCGCCGAGCCGGCCACCATGTCGAAGCGGAACAGCCGGCATTCGATGGGGCCGTTCCACATCGGCACGCGGCGCGACTCCTTGAGCCGCATTTTTTGCGGCAGCTTCATGTCGGGCGTGAGCACATGGGCGGTCCAGCCGGCGTAGTTTTTCTTCCAGTGGCTGGCCAGTTGCGGAAAGAAGTCCGAGGCCTCTTCGCCCCAGGCATTGACGGCCTGCTCGCGGCCCGGGTTGGCCGAACGGTCGCGCGAGGTTTCGAAGGCGGGCTCTTCGCGCGTGTCCCGGGTGTCGCGGCTGTCGCCGGCGTCACGGCTCAAGGGCTGGCCGAACTCGTCGATGGGCTGGTTGCGGTGGTCCTGTTGCGCCTGGCCGCCCTGCTGGCGGCGCTGGTCGCGTCCCTGCAGCGCGGGAATGCCGGCCACACCGGCCACGTCAATACGCTCGCCGTAGGGCGGATTGACCAGCATCACGCCCGAGGGCGCGGGCGGCATGCGCTGCAGCGCGTCGCCGCCGCGCAGCTGCACCGCGTGCGAGACGCCGGCGCGTTCGGCGTTGCGTTCGGCGAAGTCGACCATGCGGAAGGACACGTCGCTGCCGAACACCGGCGCCGTCGGCGGCGTGATGGCCTGCTCGGCCTGGTCCAGCAGGCCTTCCCAGACGTGGGGCTGGAAGGGCACGAATTTTTCAAACGCAAAGTGCCGGCCCATGCCGGCGGCGATGTTGCAGGCGATCTGCGCCGCCTCGATGACGATGGTGCCGGAGCCGCAGCAGGGGTCGTACAGCGGCACACCCTGCTTGCACAGGCCTGCCTCGCCGCTCCAGCCGCTGGCGGCCAGCATCGCGGCCGCCAGGGTTTCCTTGAGCGGCGCATCGCCCTTGTCCTCGCGCCAGCCGCGTTTGAACAGCGGCTCGCCCGAGGTGTCGATGTAGAGCGTGACGGTGTCGGTGGTCAGGTGGGCGTAAACGCGCACATCGGGCCAGCGTGTGTCAACGTCGGGGCGCACATCGTATTTGTCGCGGAAGCGGTCGGCGATGGCGTCCTTGATTTTCAGCGCGGCAAAGTTCAGGCTGGTCAGCGGGCTGTGCTGTGCGGTGATCTCGACCTTGAAGGTCTGTTTGGGCGTGAACCAGATCTCCCAGGCCACGCCGGCTGCGGCGTTGTACAGGTCCTGCTCGCTGCGGTAGCTGTTGTGCTGCAGCTCGATCAGCACGCGCTGCGCCAGCCGGCTGTGCAGGTTGAGCTGCAGCGCATCGCGCCAAGAGCCCGTCACCTGCACGCCGGCGCGCCAGGCCTTGCCGGTGCTGCCGGTGATGCGTTTGACCTCGGCGGCAAGAAGTTCTTCGACGCCGGCGGCGCACGGGAGAAAAAGTTGGAGTTGGTTCATAAATTAACTGACTCGCCAGACAAGCAGGGGCCGCGGTCCGGCTCCGCCGGCCGCAAGGCGCAGCGGCCCCCTCGGGGGGCAGCGAACGACACGAAGTGCGGGAGCGTGGGGGCCATGTTCATAAAGATTTTCGGAGGTTGGCCGGCGCAATGCGCAGCGCTTCGCGGTATTTGGCAACCGTGCGGCGCGCGCATTCAATGCCCTGCTCCTTGAGCATCTCGGAAATCTGGTTGTCGCTGAGCGGCTTTTTCAGGCTTTCGGACGCGACAAACTGCTTGATCAGCGCGCGCACCGCGGTGCTGGACGCATTGCCGCCGGTCTCGGTGCCGAGTGCCGAGCCGAAGAAATACTTGAGTTCGAAAGTGCCGAAGGGCGTGCTCATGTACTTGGCGGTGGTCACGCGTGAGATCGTCGATTCGTGCAGGCCGAGTTCGTCGGCGATCTCGCGCAGCACCAGCGGCCGCATCGCCAGCTCGCCGTGCGTGAAGAAGTTTTTCTGGCGCTCGACAATCGCGCTGCTGACGCGCAGGATGGTGTCAAAACGCTGCTGGATGTTCTTGATGAACCAGCGCGCCTCCTGCAGACGCTGCTGCAGCGCCTGGCCGCCCTGGCCCTTGTTCTGCTTGAGGGCGTTGGCGTAGATGTCGTGCACGCGCAGGCGCGGCATCACGTCGCTGTTGAGCGAGACCTTGAAACCGCGGCCGGACTTGACCACCAGCACGTCGGGCACGATCAGGTTGCGCTCGACGTTGACAAAACGCCGGCCCGGCTTGGGGTCGAGCCGGCCAATCAGGCCGATCGCGCCCTTGATCACCGCCTCGGGGAAACCGCAGAGTTGCGACAGGCGTTTGACGTCGCGCTTGGCCAGCAGCTCCATGGGTTGCTGGCACATCGCAATGGCGGCGCGGGTCTCGTCGTTGTTTTTGCAGTCGAGCAGTTGCAGGCTCAGGCACTCGGCGAGGTTGCGCGCGCCGACGCCGGCAGGCTCCATGTGCTGCAGCAGCTTGAGCGCCACCGCGAACTCATGCTCCACCGCTTCAAGCTGCTCGAGGTCATCCCCGGCCAGGCCGGCGGCCAGCGAGGACAGGCTGTCTTCGAGGTAACCGTCATCGTTGAGCGATTCGATCAGGAAATGCAGCGCGGCCTTGCCCTCGGGCGACAGGCGCAGCGAAAGAGCCTGCCGGTGCAGGTGGTCCTGCAGCGACTCATGGCTGCGCGCCAGTTCGGTGGCATCCACATCGCTGTCGTCGTTGTTGTTCTTGCGCGGCGTGGCGTCGCCGCCCCATTCGTTGTCGTCAGGTGCGGTGTCGACGCTGCCGTCGCCCTCCCAGCTTTCCTCGAGTTTGGCCTCGCTGCTCGGTTCGGCATCATTTTGGCCTGCAGCGCCCGTATCTTCTGCGCTGACTGCTATGGAATCCGTAGTGGATTCAAACTCGCGGGTTTCCTGACTGACCGGCGTGTCCACCTGACCCAGGCCGAAATCCTCACGCGGTGCGGCCTCCTCGGCCACTTCAAGAAACGGGTTTTCGTCGAGCATCTGCTCGACTTCCTGGCTCAGCTCCAGCGTCGACAGCTGCAGCAGGCGGATCGACTGCTGCAACTGGGGCGTGAGCGCCAGATGCTGCGAGACGCGAAGGGAAAGTCCCTGCTTCATGCCACCCCTTAAACGCGCAGCAACGCGGGTTGGGAGGTATTAAGCAAGCAGGGGCCGCGCAACCGGCTTGGCCGGGGCGCAGGCGCCGCCCCCTGCAGGGGGGAGGGAGCTACACGCAGTGAGCGACAACGGGGGGGAACCATCACATCTTGAAGTGCTCACCGAGGTAGACCCGGCGCACATCGGCGTTGTTGACGATTTCAGAAGGGGTTCCCGTGGCCAGCACATGGCCGTCGCTGATGATGTACGCGTGGTCGCAGATGCCCAACGTTTCGCGCACGTTGTGGTCGGTGATCAGCACGCCGATGCCGCGCGACTTGAGGAAACCGATGATGCGCTGGATCTCGATCACCGCGATCGGGTCGATGCCGGCAAACGGCTCGTCGAGCAGGATGAAGCGCGGCTGCGTGGCCAGCGCGCGGGCGATTTCCACGCGGCGACGCTCGCCGCCGGACAGGGCCGGTGCCGGCGAGTCGCGCAGGTGGTCGACCCGCAGGTCCTGCAGCAATGAATCCAGGCGCTTGTTGAGCACCGCGGCATTGAGCGGTTTGCCGGCCTCGTCGGTCTGCAGCTCCAGCACGGCGCGCACATTCTGCTCGACCGTGAGCTTGCGGAAAATCGAGGCCTCCTGCGGCAGGTAGCTCAGGCCCAGGCGCGAACGCTTGTGGATGGGCATGTGCTCGATCGACTCGCCGTCGATGGTGATCTCGCCGGCGTCGGCGCGCACCAGCCCGACGATCATGTAAAAGGAAGTCGTCTTGCCGGCGCCGTTGGGACCGAGCAGGCCGACCACTTCACCTTTTTTCACCGCAAGGGAGACATCCCTGACGACCTGACGGCTTCCGTACGATTTTTGCAGGCCGGTGGCGACCAGGCGGCTGACGGGAGCGGTTTCCGGGGACACATCCATGGGAGTTTGGTTACTTCTTGTCATTGCCCAGCGTGGTGCTGGGCCGCAGGGAGGGAGAAGGCCCGGCCGGCGCGGGCGCTGCGGGGGCGCCGGAAACCGTGTTGCGCGGGGCCAGCATGGCGCGCACGCGCCCCGTCGGGTTGGAGGGGGTCCTGGTCTGGGCGCCGGCGTCGACGGTGAAGACATCGGTCGGGTTGTCGTAAACAATCAGCTCGCCGGTGGTTTCATCGGCCAGGGTGGCGCCCACGTAACGGCGCAGCACGGCGCGCCTGATGAACTTGACGGTGTCGGCACGGCTGTCGTATTCGATTCTTTCGCCCTCGCCTTCGATGTATTCATCAACACCTTCGCGCTTCTTGCGGTAGTAGGCCAGCTTGTCGGGTGCCGCAATCACGATCGCGTTCTGGTAGCCCTCGGGGTCCTGCTGGACATCGACGCGGGCGCCACGAACAATGATGGTCCCCTTGGTGATGACCACGTTGCCGGTGAAAACACTGGTTTGCTTGAGGTCGTCGTAACGCAGGGCGTCGGCCTCGGCGTTCATGGGCTTGTCGCGGTCGGCCTTTTCAGCCGCAACCGGAAAAGCCGCGAAGACGGCGGCCAGCATCAGTACACAGGCGGTTTTTTTCATAAAGGCACGAATCTTGCTGCTTTGGTGGTGTTGGCCCATTGTAGCGACGCAACTCCGGGGAATCCGCCGCCCCCATAAAAAACCCGTCCATTCGGGGCGGGGCTCGATAGCTCCCAAGGGACATGCTTCGACAAGCTCAGGACGAACGGGATGGGAAGCAACAAGCACGGGGGCTGCTGCTTCTCCACCAGCCGGGGCCGCGGAACCGGCTCTGCCGGGCCGCAGGCGCAGCGGCCCCCTCGGGGGGCAGGGAGCTACACGCAGTGAGCGACCGTGGGGGCTAACCCTTCCTGACCTGGGCAATCAGGTAGTCAGTGACCAGCAGCGCGCGCCCCATGGTCTGTGCCATCGACCCAGAGGTGAAATAACGCCCGGCGACGCCAAGCGCCGGAACGCCGTCGATCTTGTAGGCATCCTGCAGCTGGGTGGCCTTGCGGGCCTTGGTCGCCACCGAAAACGAGTTGTAGGTCTCGAGAAACTTCGCCTTGTTGAGGCCCTGCTTTTCAGCCCAGTCCGCAATCAGTTCCGGCGTTTTGAGCGTCTGCTTTTCCACATGGATGGCGTAAAACACCTTTTTGTGCAGTTCGTCGACCTTGTTCATGGCCTCGAGCACGTAGTAAAGGCGCTGCTGCGGCTCGAAATCGGCACGGAAGGCGATCGGCACGCGGCGGACCACCACGTCTTTCGGCGCCTTTTTGATCCACTCGTCCAGTGCCGGTTCAAAAGTGTTGCAGTGCGGGCAGCTGTACCAGAAGAACTCCACCACCTCAACCTTACCGGCCGGGGCCTCGACCGGGGCCGGTTTGTCCAGGACCAGGAAGTCGGTTCCCGCGCGCGGCGCCGGCCCCTGGGCCTGGGCCGGGATACTCAGGGCGCCCAGAGAGGCGGCGGCAGCCACCGAAGCGGTGGCCATCGAAAATTCACGTCGTTGCATCAGTCATTTCTCCGTTAGTGCTGGCGGGGTGCGAGAAGGTTGGATACCCTGCCGGCAGAAAGTTCAGCGCTGGACGCGAACCAGGGCGGTTTCTATGCCGCTGCCGTCAAGCCGTTCCTTGGCCTTGTCGGCGTCGTCCTTCTTGTCGAAAGGCCCCAGCCGCACCCGGAACACCGTGCGGCCGGACTGCTCGCGTTCGGTCACCCTGGCCTCCAATCCCATCAGCGAGATCTTGGCGCGCTGCTGCTCGGCGTCCTCGGGGGTGCGGAAGGCGCCCACCTGCACAAAATAGGTGAACGGGTCGGCCCCGGGGGCGGCGGCCGGTGCGGCCAGCCTGGCCTTGGCCAGGTCCCCGATCGGGTCGACCGCGGGTTTGGCGGTCCTGGCAGCCGGCTCAGCCGGGGCCACAGGCGCCGCTGCCGGCTTCTGGGGCGTGACATCGATCACCGGTCCGCCCGACGCCGCAGACGGCTTGGCCGGGTTTTTGCCATACAGGGGGGCATTGGGGTCCCAGTCCCGGTTTTTCTTGGCCTCGGCCGCGTCATGGTCGGGGCTGCGCGACTGGCTCTTGTTCATGAAAGGCACCGGCACCTTGGTGATGTAGACGGCCACCGCCAGGGCAGCGGCCAGGCCGATCAGCGCACCAATAATGAGCCCCAGCAGGGTCCCGCCTCGTTGTGTGTTCATGCCTTGCCCGGTTTGCTTGGTGAAAGAGTGACGCGTCATGGTGTCAGGCTCTGGTTTACATCTTCTGCGGGGCGTCAACGCCCAGCACCTTCAGGCCATTGTGCAACACCTGCGCGGTGGCGGCGACAAGGGCCAGGCGCGCCAGCTTGACCACTTCGTCGTCGACCAGAATGCGCTCGGCATCGTAGTAGCTGTGGTAGCTGGCCGCGAGCTCGCGCAGGTAAAACGCCACGTCGTGCGGCGCAAACCCGGTTGCGGCGTTGGCCAGCATGTCGGGGTACTTGGCCATCAGCAGCATCAGGGCCTGCGCCTGCGGGCTGTCGAGCGCGGACAGGTCCATGCCCTTGAGCGTGGCGACATCACCGCCCCAGGCCGCCAGCACGGAGCAGATGCGGGCATGCGCATATTGCACGTAATACACCGGGTTTTCGTTGTTCTTGGCCAGGGCCAGATCGATG
This sequence comes from Polaromonas sp. 39-63-25, assembly GCF_002278925.1. GTDB lineage: Bacteria > Pseudomonadota > Gammaproteobacteria > Burkholderiales > Burkholderiaceae_C > Polaromonas. Next base: position 20,429 of record NZ_NCJH01000021.1, on the reverse strand, counting down.
TCGAACACATACTCGGTGTCGGGCTTGCGGCTGAGCAGGAAAAAGCGCACCGCGTCCTTGCTGGTCCACTCGATCAGGTCGCGTAGCGTGACATAACTGCCGGCGCGCTTGGAAATCTTCACTTCCTCGCCGTGGCGCATCACCCGCACCATGGTGTGCAGCACATAGTCCGGGTAACCTTGGGGAATGCCGGCACCGGCGGCCTGCAGGCCGGCACGCACGCGGGCGATCGTGCCGTGGTGGTCCATGCCCTGGATGTTGATGGCGCGCGTGAAACCGCGCTCCCACTTGGCCAGGTGGTAGGCCACATCGGGCACGAAGTAGGTGTAGCTGCCGTCGCTTTTTTTCATCACGCGGTCTTTGTCGTCGCCGTAGTCGGTGGACTTCAGCCACAGCGCACCATCCTGCTCGTAGGTTTTGTCGGCTTGCTTCAGCTTGGCCACCGTGGCCTCGACCCGGCCCGAGCTGTACAGGCTGGACTCGAGGTAGTAGTTGTCGAAGCCGACTGCAAAAGCCTGGAGGTCCAGATCCTGCTCGTGGCGCAGGTAGGCCACGGCGAACTGGCGGATCGCGTCCAGGTCCTCGATGTCTCCCGAAGCCGTGAACTCACGGTCATCGGAGCGGACCATTTTTTTCGCGATGAAGTCGCGGGCGATGTCGTCGATGTAGTCGCCGTTGTAAGCCGGCTCGGGCCAGAGCGCGTCGCCGGGCTTGAGGCCCTTGGCGCGTGCCTGCGTGCTGGTGGCCAGCGTGTGAATCTGCACGCCCGCGTCGTTGTAATAGAACTCGCGGTAAACGTCCCAGCCCTGGGTCGCAAACAGGTTGCAGATCGCGTCGCCGAGCGCCGCCTGCCGGCCGTGGCCCACGTGCAGCGGCCCGGTCGGGTTGGCCGAGACAAACTCGACCACCACGCGGCGCGTCTTGTCCACCGGCTTGACGCCGTACTGCCCGGCCGCCGTCAGCACCTCGCGCACGGTTTCCTGCTTGGCCGCCGGCTTGAGCCGGAAGTTGATGAAGCCCGGCCCGGCGATTTCCACCGCATCGACCCAGCGCTGGTAAGCCGGCGCCGCCAGCAGAGACCCGCGCAGCCCCTCGGCGAGCTGGCGCGGGTTGAGCTTGAGCGGTTTGGCCAGCTGCATGGCGGCCGTGGACGCGAAGTCGCCATGGGCGGCGACCTTGGGCGACTCGAAAGCGGCCTTCTGGCCGGCACCGGGGGACAGCTTGTCCAGCTCAGCGGCCAGGACCGCGAGCAATTCTTGTTTAACTAGGAGCATGCGCTGATTTTACGGGTGCGGGCCGGCGCAGTTTCCGCGCGGCCTACTACTTGCCGTAGCCGCGCGCCAGAAACACGGCGGCCAGCGGGATCAGCGGCAGCAGATGGGCCTGCACCATCACCCGCTTGCGCGCCTTGGTGACCTGGCTGGCGTCGGGCAGGCGGCCGGTGGCGCGCAGCTCCCGGCGCCAGCGCGCAAACAGCCGCGTGGGCTGGATGGACAACAGCGCGATGACGACGAACAAGGCCAGCTTGACGTAGAGCAGCGGGTTGGTGCCGTACCAGCCCGCACCCTTGACACCCAGGAACACGCGCAGCAAGCCTGTCAGCAAGACGGCACCCGCCGCCACGGCGTAGATCAGGTCGATCTTGACCAGGCGCTCGACCACGGCGGCGTTGAGCCACTCGCTGCGGCACAGCGCGGCCTCGCTGGCAAGAAACACCACCATGGTCAGGATGGCCAGGATATGGGCGTAGGCGAGCAGGGCTTCGAGCGTCATGGAGGTCTCGCGGCTGGTCCGGTGCTTGTGTTCAGGGCTGCGCGGTGCGCTGGCCGGTCCAGAACGCCGGCTCGCCGTAATTGTGCTTGAGGAAGTCTATCCACAGGCGCACGCGCAGCGGCAGGTGCTTGCGCTGCGGGAACACCGCGTAAATCCCGTTGGGCGGCGCGTCGAAGTCCTGCAGCACCGCCACCAGCTTGCCGGCGGCAATTTCGGCCTCGACCTCCCAGGTGCTGCGCCAGGCAATGCCGTAGCCGGCCATGCACCAGTCGTGCAGCACCTGGCCGTCCGAGCAGTCGAGCGGACCGCCCGGTTTGAGATGGACGACTTCGTAGTCGCTGTCACCTGCCGCGTCCGTGAGGACGCCTTCATGTTGTCGCCCCTGGGCGTTGCGTGGAACACGAAACGCCCAGCCCCGCGTCTGCGAAGCGTCGCTGGACAGCGTCAGACAGTCGAATTTCGCGAGTTCGGTGGGGTGCTGCGGCGTGCCGTGGCGCTGCAGGTAGCCGGGCGTGGCCACACACAGTCGGCGGTTGTCGGCCATGCGCACACTGACCAGCGAGGAATCGGGCAGGTCGCCGACGCGCACCGCGCAGTCGAAACCCTCACCTGCCAGATCGACCACGCGGTCGCTGAGGTTCAGCGAAATCGTGACGTCGGCATGCAACTGGCGAAACAACGGCACCAGCGGCGCCACATGGCGGCGACCGAACCCGGCCGGCGCGGTGATGCGCAGATGCCCGCTGGCCTTGACCCCGCCGGCCGACACGCTGGCCTCGGCGTTGGCCACATCGATCAACAGGCGCTGGCAGTCTTCCAGAAAGGCACTGCCCTCGTGGGTCAGCGAAATCCGCCGCGTGGTACGCACCAGCAGCTTGACGCCCAGCCGTTCTTCCAGCGCATCGAGCCGCCGCCCCATGATGGCCGGCGCCACGCCCTCGGCATTGGCCGCCGCGGTCAGGCTGCCGCGCGTGGCGACCGAGACGAAAGACTCCATCTGTTTGAGTTTGCTCATGGCCCGCGATTATGAGCACAAAAGGTGGCAATGGGGCGTTGAAGGTCTTTATTGCGCCGCCGACTGAGCCTCCATCCCTGAGCTCGCAACAATCTTGCCGTCCTGCAGGGCCTGGATGTCCGTCTCGCCATAACCGAGTTCCTGCAGTAATCCCAAGGTGTGTTCACCCAGCCGGGGCGGGTTCAGGCGTACACCGGGGCGCTCGCCGCCCAGAGTCAGGGGCAGTAGCGGCACATGAGTGGCGCGCCCGTCCGGCAGCGTTAGCGGCGCCAGGCCGCCGGTCTGCTGCAAATGCGGGTCGTCAAACAAGTCCTCGGGACGTGTGATGGGCGCAAACGGCAGGCCGTGCTGCTCGAACAGCGCGCTGAGTTCGGCCGCCGTTCGCGGCGCCAGACGTTCGCGCAGCTGCGGCAGCAGCCAGTCGCGAGCACGCACGCGGTCGTTGTTGCTGTCCAGCCGCGGGTCGGCGCGCAGGTCGGCAAACCCGAAAGCGTCGCAAAACAGCTGCCACTGGGTGTCGCTGACCACGGCCAGAAAGATCTGCGCGCCGCCCTGCACGGTGAACACGTCGTAAATGCCCCAGGCCGAGATGCGGCCCGGCATGGGCGCGGCCGGCTGGCCGGTCACGGCAAACTGCATCATGTGCTGGGCCACCAGGAACACATTGTTTTCAAACAGGGCCGCCTGCACCTCCTGGCCCTTGCCGGTTTTCGCGCGCGCAGCCAGCGCGGCCATGGCGCCGATGGCACCGAACATGCCACCCATGATGTCATTGACGCTGGTTCCGGCACGCAGCGGATCGCCGGGCCGGCCCGTCATGTAGGCCAGGCCGCCCATCATCTGCACCACCTCGTCGAGCGCGGTGCGGTGGTCATACGGGCCGGGCAAAAACCCCTTGTGGCTGACATAAATCAGGCCTTCATTCAGTCTGGACAGGCTGGCATAGTCGAGCCCCAGTTTCTGCATGGTGCCGGGCTTGAAGTTCTCGCTGACGATATCGGCGGTCGCCACCAGCTTGAGCGCAATCTCCCGGCCCTGCGGCGTCTGCAGGTCCAGGGCGATGCTTTTCTTGTTGCGGTTGAACAGCGCAAAAAACCCGGCGCCCGAGCCCAGCAAGCGGCGCGTGTTGTCGCCGCCCAGCGGCTCGACCTTGATGACCTCCGCGCCCAGATCGGCCAGCACCATGCCGCAGGTCGGGCCCATCACCATGTGGGTGAATTCGATCACGCGCAGGCCTGCCAACGGCAGAGGCGTGGCGGGGCCAGAAGCCGTTGGGGGCGGCGGGGAGGGCTCGGACACAGTGGAATCCTTGAAAGACGATGGTTGACCGACTGCCAGGAGCCTGTCGGACTTGGGAATCGTCGGCTGCAAATTATGCGGCACCCGTCAGGCCCCGGAAATTACCAACAAATATGTCATGGATAAATCACTTTTTAATCAATTAATCTTTGACAAAGTATCAAATACAGTCTAGCCATGGAAAAACCCAAAACCGGGCGCGCCGCGCCACAGGCTGTTCTCTTTGATGCCTACGGCACGCTGTTCGACGTGTACAGCGTCGGCCTGCTGGCGGAACAGCTGTTTCCGGGCCAGGGACAGGCGCTGGGCGTGCTCTGGCGCGACAAGCAGATTGAATACACGCGGCTGGTGACTACCAGCAATGGCGGTGAACACTACCGGCCGTTCTGGGAGCTGACACGCGCCGGCCTGCGTTACGCGTGCAAGCGCCTGGGACTGGACCTGACGGCCGAACGCGAAGATCGGCTGATGAACCAGTACCGGCACCTGTCGGCCTTTCCGGAAAACCGCGAAGTGTTGCAGGCTTTGAAAAAACGCGGCATCGTCACCGGCATTCTGTCCAACGGCGATCCTTCGATGCTGGACGTGGCCGTCAAGTCCGCCGGGCTCGAGGATCTGCTCGACCATGTGATCAGTGTCGACAGCATCCGCAAATACAAGACCCACCCCGATGCCTATGCGCTCGGGCCGCAGGCCACGGGGCTGCCCGTTGCGCAGATCGCCTTTGTCAGCTGCAACAGCTGGGACGCGCTGGCCGCGACCTGGTACGGCTACCAGACCCTCTGGGTCAACCGTTACGCCCTGCCCTTCGAGGAGCTGGGCACCCAGCCGTCGCGCAACGGCAGCAATCTGCGCGACGTGCTGGGTTTCTTCCCGGCGGGATAATCCGTTTCACTGTTTCGAGCTTCCCTTTTTTCCTTCCCTTTCCTTCTTTTTGCCCTTTTTTGAGGTTCCCCCATGACGACAACAACCCCACGCACAACGCTCCACGGCCTGCAGGTGGCCACGGTTCTGCAACGCTTTGTCGATGACAAGGTCCTGCCCGGCACCGGCGTGGACCGCGCCGCCTTCTGGAAAGGTTTTGACGCCATCGTGGCGGACCTGGCCCCGAAAAACATCGCCCTGCTGGCCGAGCGCGACCGCCTGCAGACCGAGATGGACAGCTGGCACAAAGCCCACCCCGGCCCGATTGCCGACATGAAGGCCTACCGCGCCTTCCTCGAGAAAACCGGCTACCTCGTGCCCTCGCCGAAAAAAGTCCCCATCACCACGGGCAATGTCGATGCAGAACTCGCCAAACAGGCCGGCCCGCAGCTGGTGGTGCCCATCCTGAATGCGCGTTATGCGCTGAACGCAGCCAATGCGCGCTGGGGCTCGCTGTACGACGCGCTGTACGGCACCGACGTGCTCTCCGAAGAAAATGGCGCGGAAAAAGGCAAGGGCTACAACCCGGTGCGCGGCGCCAAGGTGATCGAGTACGCACGTCACGTACTGGACCGCACCGCGCCGCTGGTCAAAGGCTCGCACATCGATTCAACCGGCTACGCGGTCCGCGGCGGCAAGCTGGTCGTTTCCCTCCAGGGCGGCAAAACCACCACGCTGGCCGATGCGGGCCAGCTCATCGGTTACCAGGGCAAGGCCTCGGCACCATCGTCGGTGCTGCTGCAGCACAACGGCCTGCACATCGACATCCGCATCGACCGCAACACGGCTATCGGCAAAAGTGATGCGGCCGGTGTCAGCGACCTGGTGGTGGAAGCGGCGCTGTCCACGATTCTGGATCTGGAAGACTCGGTCGCCGTCGTCGATGCCGACGACAAGGTGCTGGCCTACAGCAACTGGCTGGGGATTTTGCAAGGCACGCTGACAGAAAGCGTGACCAAGGACGGCAAGACCTTCACCCGCGGCCTGAACCCGGACCGCGAGTACACCTCGCCCAAGGGCAAACCCGTCACCCTGCACGGGCGCTCGCTGATGTTTGTGCGCAATGTCGGCCACCTGATGACCAACCCGGCCATCCTCTACACCGCCGCCGACGGCTCGACCAAAGAAATCCCTGAAGGCATCCTCGACGCGGTGATCACCACCACGATCGCGATTCACGACCTCAAGCGCAAGGGCAAAAAAGGCATCAAGAACTCGCGCAAGGGCTCGGTCTACATCGTCAAGCCCAAGATGCACGGCCCGGCCGAAGTCGCCTTTGCCGCCGAGCTGTTCAGCCGTGTCGAAAAAATGCTGGGCCTGCCCGACAGCACCGTCAAGCTCGGCATCATGGACGAAGAGCGCCGCACCAGCGTCAACCTGAAGGCCTGCATCGCCGCGGCCAAAAGCCGCGTGGCCTTCATCAACACCGGCTTCCTGGACCGCACCGGCGACGAGATGCACACCGCCATGCACGCCGGCCCCATGATCCGCAAGGGCGACATGAAAAGCAGCGCCTGGATCGCGGCTTATGAGAAGAACAACGTGCTGGTGGGCCTGTCCTGCGGCCTGCGCGGCAAGGCGCAGATCGGCAAGGGCATGTGGGCCATGCCCGACCTGATGAAGGCCATGATGGAGCAGAAGATTGCCCACCCCAAGGCCGGCGCCAACACCGCCTGGGTGCCCAGCCCGACCGGCGCGACGCTGCATGCGCTGCACTATCACCAGGTCAAGGTCAGCAAGGTGCAGAAAGACCTCGAGAAAATCGACGCCGGCAAGGAGCGCAATGCCCTGCTGAACGGCTTGCTGCAGGTTCCCGTCACGGCCACGCCGGACTGGAGCGCTGAGGCGAAACAGCAGGAGCTCGACAACAATGCCCAGGGCATCCTCGGTTATGTGGTGCGCTGGATTGACCAGGGCGTGGGTTGCTCCAAAGTGCCCGACATCCACAACGTCGGCCTCATGGAAGACCGCGCCACCCTGCGCATCTCCAGCCAGCACATGGCCAACTGGCTGCTGCACGGCGTGGTGACGAAAGCGCAGGTCAAGGAAACCTTTGAACGCATGGCCGCCGTGGTGGACAAGCAAAACGCCGGGGACCCGCTGTACCAGCCCATGGCCGGTCACTTCGACACGTCGGCCGCCTACCAGGCGGCCTGTGACCTGGTGTTCAAGGGACTGGAGCAGCCGAGCGGCTACACCGAGCCGCTGCTGCACGCCTGGCGCTTGAAGGTGAAGGCCGGCAGCGCTTGATTCACTACCAAGTCAATAGCTGTCTGCGCCCGTCCAACAAGGGCCGGGGCCGTATTTGATGCACAAACTACCCTCCACGGCGCCTTCGGGCGCCGTTTTTATTTTCCCCATGGGAGGGCTGCCGCCTGTTCGGGCCAACACCCCCCCACCACAGCGCGCTGCGCTGTGGTTGTCATCTGGCCGTAACCGGCTTCAGCCCGCCACGGCCGGCCGCCAATCGCTCAGCGCACTGTCCAGTCGCGTGTCCAGCCGCTGTAGTCCTTGTCGGTCAGCAGCGTCCACAGGGCCAGGACGGCAATCGCCAGGCCGGCGACCACTGCATTGAGCGTGGCCTGCTCATGCGTGTTGAACCCCAGTGCCCAGGGCGAGACGATCAGCCAGACGCCCAGGGCCCCCTCGGTCCACTCCTCCCAGGCACGCGGCACAAAAATCGCCCCCAGTGCCACGGCGACCAGGGCCGCGCCGACGATGACCGCGTTCAGCATGATCACCCTGTCATCCTGGAAACCCAGCGCCCAGGGCGATAGAAGGACCCAGAGACCCAACAAGGCATTGACCGGGTCTTGCCAGTGTTTCACTTGCTCCATGGTTACACCTCCTGACAGCGGGGAAAAACGGGGCCCGCTGCAGGAAATTTGACCCGGCCTGGCCCGGCATTGTTCCCTGCGGTCCGGCCCAGGGCCTTTTGAAGATTGCCCCTTGAATCCAGTGGGTCATCCCCGGCGTATTCCTTCCAGGCGGACACCACGCCGACGCGCTGTGGCGGATTCCACAGACCAACAACCCTCAACAGGAGTCTCACTATGAAAAAACTACTCATTGCAGCCGGTGCTGCCGTTTTGCTCAGCGCTTGTGCCGGTGGCATGTCCAACAGCCAGATGTCCGGCGGCCCGTCGGTCATGGTCGGCGGCGCCGCCATGTTCCCGACCAAGGACATCGTTGACAACGCCGTCAACTCCAGGGACCACACAACGCTGGTGGCCGCCGTCAAGGCGGCCGGTCTGGTCGACACGCTCAAGAGCCCCGGCCCGTTCACCGTGTTTGCACCGACCAATGCCGCGTTTGACGCCCTGCCGGCCGGCACCGTCGCCACGTTGCTCAAGCCCGAGAACAAGGCCCTGTTGACAAAAATTCTGACGGCCCACGTGGTGCCCGGCAAGCTTGACGCTGCAGCACTGAGCCAGCGCGTGATGGCCGGCAATGGCCGCGCGACCCTGACCACCGCCAGCGGCGACAGCCTCGTGGTCACGGCCAGCGGCCCCAATGTGATGGTCACCGATGAAAAAGGCGGCACGGCGATGGTCAGCATTGCCAACGTCTACCAGTCCAACGGCGTGATCCACGTGGTCAACAAGGTGCTGGTGCCCAACTGATCCCGCGTTGCGCTGACCCCGGGGGCGGCGAACCCGCCCCTGCAAAGCCACCACAAACTGCAACGGTTTGTTGTGGCTTTGGCCATCCGGCCCCGGTGACGCAGAAACAGGGTGCGCCAGCCGGCAGGCTGCGGCACCCGCACAGGCCTTCCTGATTTGCTATGTAAAACATAGCTGTCAGCGCTTTTCCTTATTGGGCTCAAGCCGGATTTTCTTCACGAACCAGCCACCGAAGGCTGAAGCACCAGAAGTTGCCCCCGGGCGGCGCCAGCGGCTACGGCCACGCGGGTGGAATGTAAGCAGCGTCTCTTTGCTGCGCGGTTAGTTAGAAATCGTTACAAGATACTTCGGCATTTCCAGCAGCAGCCCGCCAGTTCAGCCCACACTTCGGGGTCGGGTCGAACCGGAATTTTTTCCCAGAAAATTGACTTGACACGTTTTCACTCTTACTTCTGTTAGCCACCTCGCCTCTCCACCATGGCATCGCAAGCCGACGTCTTACTCCGCTGTCTGCAGGAGGCTGCCAAAGCCGCCAGGCCGGCGCTTGAACGCTCTATCGACCACGCGGTGGCGGCGCTGCAGCTGGCGGAGACACAAAGCCTGAAAATCACCGAGCGCGACGACCTCGCACTGGCCTGCCGCGAGCTGCTGCGCCACCGCGATGGCTGGTGTGCGCAATACCCCGGGGCCCTGCTGGCCGCCTTCAACCAGCCCGCAAAAACGGCTGCGCAGCCGGTTGCGGCGCGCACCCCGGTGCCTGCGCTGGCAGGCGCCGACATGTTCTCGCTGGTCGATGACACCGAGGTCGAGGAAGGCATCGAGTCCTCGCGGCTGCTGCAGCAGGTCGCGCCCATGGTCGAGCAGGTGCTGGCCGAACTCGACGGCCTGATGAGTTCGGCGCAGGGGCTGGTCAACGTCCGCGCGGAGGCCAACCCGGTGCGGCCCGAGGTGTATGCGCAAACGCTGCGCACCCTGCTGCTGGCCGCGCCGGTCGCGCCCACCATCAGCGCGCTGTGGATCAAACACCTCGGCGAGCCCCTGGGACGCGAACTCAAACGCATCTACGAACGGCTGATCAATGAGCTGGAACTGGCCAAGGTGCGGGCCGCCAGCTACCGGGTGCTGCAGACGCCCGCCACCACCGGCAAAAAGCCGGGCAGCGCCGCAGCTGGCGCCCCGGCGGGTGAGAACCCCGGCACCGGGCCGGGCGCGCAGGGCGGCCCCGTCGGCATCGGTTACGCCTCGGACGAACCCTTCACCCGGGTGCCGTCGCAGTACGCGGACCTGTCCAACCACGACGTCAAGGACGCGCTGTTCCAGGACTTCCTGTTTCGCGGCGGCAGCAACGCCGATCACGGGTTGGCGCCCGCCTACTACGCCACCATTGAAGAAGAACTGATCGCGCTCAAGGGCACGCCCGACTCGGCACAGGCGGCGCTGCAGGCCGGGCCGGCCACCCCCGATACTGGCCATGCCGGCGATGACGTCCGAAGCTACCACGGCACCCGCAGCGACCCGCACCGCCCGGCGCTGCCGGCGCAGGACGCCGATGAGGGGCCGGACAACCCGTCGCGCATCGTGGACGTGCTGAGCCAGCTCAGCTCGCAGGTCTGGGGCGTCTATGGCCGTGCCCGCGAGCGGGCGCTGGTGCGCACGCAGCTCAGGAAAGACGCCACCCGCGTCGGCCAGGTGCTGGGTATGGAGGTGGTGAAAAAGCTGGTCAACCAGGTCGCGCAGGACCCACGCCTGCTGGTGCCGGTGCGCGAGGCGATTGTGGCGCTGGAGCCATCACTGCTGCGCCTGGCCATGGTGGACTCGCGCTTTTTCAGTGAGGAAAACCACCCCGGGCGCCGCCTGATGGAGCGGGTGGCGCAGCGCAGCTTCAAGTACAACGACGAGCGCAGCCCGGCGTTCGACGTTTTTTTCCATTCGCTGACCGAGGCCTTCAACGGGCTCAACGCGCTGGAGATCGAGGACGCCCGGCCCTTTGGCGCCGCGCTGGCCGAACTGCAGGCGCTGTGGGACGAACAGGACCAGCACGAGCGCGATCTGCGCGGCAACATGCGCCAGACCATGCAGTTTGCCGAAGAGCGGCAGGCGCAGGCCGACCAGATTGCCCTGGACATGAGTCTGCGCGCCGACCTGGACCATGTGCCCGGCGTGGTGCTGGACTTTCTGTTCGGGCCCTGGGCGCTGGTGATGGCGCATGCCCGGCTGACCGACACCGCGCGCCAGATCGACCCCCAGGGTTATGGCTCGCTGGTGACCGACCTGCTCTGGAGCGTCAAGCGCCAGGCCACGCTCAAGCGACCGGGCAAGCTCATCGCGATGATTCCCGGCCTGCTGGGCAAGCTGCATGCGGGCCTGGCATCGCTGGGGCTGGACCCGGGCGAGACCGAGGCGTTTTTCGACGCCATGGAAAGACTGCACCGCCCGGTGCTCAAGCTGCGCCGCGTGCGCAGCCGGCGCGACGCCGTCGAATCGGACAACGCACCGCTGGAAATGGCCATGGCCGAAACCGACCTGTCCGACCTGAGCGACCTTCTGCCGGCCACCCCCGAGCAGCGCAAAGCCAAGGCCGCCGGCCAGCCCTGGCTGGCGCCGCAGGAACTCGACAAGGCTGGCTTTGACGACACCCTGCCGTCCGGGCCGGCGGCGCTGAGCGCCACGCCGGAGGACGACACGCCGGCCTCTGAGGCGCCCGGCAGCGGCGCCGATGACACCCCGGCGGACGTCGCCGGCGCTGGCGGGCGCCAGCCCGAAGACATCCTGATGGGCCTGCGCGAAGGCAGCTGGGTGGACCTCTACTCCAAACGCAGCTGGCTGCGCGCGCAGCTGATCTGGGCCAGCAACCGCGGCACCCTGTTCATGTTCGTCAGCCACGGCGGCCAGCCGCACTCCATGACCAAACGCAGCTGCGTGCGCCTGATCAAGGACCAGCTGCTGCGCCCGGTCGAAACCCACGGCGTCGTGGAGCATGCGCTGGACCACCTGGTCAGGGAGGCCACGCCAGTGGATCCGGAAGGTCGCGCCGCCTAACGCCGGCTTGCCGGCCCATCCGGAGGTCAAACCCGACGCGCTACAAATTCAATAGCATCTCGCGTCCATCACTTGGGGACTGGAGGCCGATTTCGTCAAAAAATCTTGTGGGCGGCACCGGCGGCACCGGTTCTCCGCACCATAATGTCCACTGTCATGCTTCTTGCATGGCAGAGGTCCATCTTGTTCAAATTTCTGCTTCGACTCACCGCCAGGGAACGCACGCGCCGCAGCAACCGGCAGTTTGGCGGCATCCTGGCGTTTGTGGCCGGGGCCATCAATGCCGGCGGCTTTCTCGCCGTGCAGCGCTATACCTCGCACATGACGGGCATCGTCTCGTCCATCGCCGACGACCTGGTGGTCGGCAGCATTGGCCTGGCGCTGGCCGGCCTGGTGAGCCTGGCCGCGTTTATCGGCGGGGCCATCACCACCACCTTGCTCATCAGCTGGGCAAGGCGCCAGGAACTGCGCAGCAAGTACGCGCTGGCCCTGCTGCTGGAAGCGGTGCTGCTGCTGATGTTCGGTCTGGTGGGCGCCAACCTGAAATCATTTGCCACCCTGCTGGTGCCGACGGCGGTGCTGCTGCTGTGTTTCATCATGGGCCTGCAAAACGCCATCATCACCAAAATCTCGAACGCCGAGATCCGCACCACCCACATGACCGGAGTCGTCACCGACCTGGGCATTGAGCTGGGGCGCCTGATCTACTGGAACCAGTCGAAAAAGGCCAACAACATCCAGTTTGTCCAGGCCAACACCGACAAGCTGTTCATCCATGCCACCCTGCTGGGGCTGTTTTTTTCGGGCGGCATTTTTGGCGCTGTCGCCTTCAAGGCCATGGGCTTCAGCGCCACGCTGCCAATTGCCCTGCTGCTGGTGGCGATGGCCCTGCCGGCCGTCGCGATGGACCTGCGCAAGATCGCGAGGTCGCTGTGACCCTGGCGCCCGACGATTTTCAGTCGCTGCAGTACATCGTGCCTTTTGTGCGGGAGGACGGCGCATCGAAGTCGCTGCATTTCACGCTGGGCGAGCTGCAAAGCCGCATGCTTTTGCACCAGCCTTGGCGGCTGGACGTGGACTACACCCGGACCATGATGGGTTTTCTGCTGTTCCAGCCCGCGCCGGCCCACATCGGCATGATCGGACTCGGCGGCGGCTCGCTGGCCAAGTTCTGCCACCGGCAGTTGCCCGCCTCGCGCATGACCGTGCTGGAGATCAACCCGCATGTGATCGCCCTGCGGCGAGAGTTCCAGATTCCCGACGACGACGAACGGTTTGCAGTGGTCGCCGCCGACGGCGCGCTTTACCTGCAGGCCGCCGCTCCGGTTTTCGATGTGCTGCTGGTCGACGGTTTTGACCAGGACGGCCAGCCCACGGCGCTGTGCTCCCAGCGGTTTTATGACGACTGCTTCGCCGCCCTGGGCGAGCACGGCGTGCTGGTGGTCAACCTGCACCACGACCACCCCGACTACCCGGTGCTGGCCGGTCGCATCCACCGCAGCTTCAGCGGGAACGCGGTCGAAGTCATGGCCGCGGAAAAAAGCAACGCGATTGTGTTTGCCTCCCGCGGGCCGGCCATTTCACCGCGCCGCGTGAACCTGGCCAAAAGCCTGGCCGGCCTGGACGACGCGGGGCGCCTGCAGCTCAAAGCCGAGCTGGGGCGCATTGCCTGGGAAATGAAAGACCTCGCCGGGGATACTTAGAACCTGTCCGTCAATCATTCGGGGCCAAGCCGCCGACGGCATCGCTCGCCCCTGCCCGACGCCATCGGGCCGGCGCGAAGGCACACTGGAAACTTCCCGACGGACATGGAAGATCAGGATGAGCCAGAAAACCAATTTTTCCTTTGAGATGCACTACCCGGCCGGCACCCGCGCGCCCGAGGCACAACGCGCGCAGCTGATGGCCGCGCTGGGCCCGACGCTGCAGGCGCTGTTTGCCGCCGGCGACGGCGCGGCCACGGTGACCATCAGCGACAGCCACAAGGGCAGCGGCCACAAGATGGTCGAGCTGGTGACCACCTTGCAGGACATGCAGATTGCCGCCGTCCTTCAGGCGTTTTCCGAACAGCACGGCCTGTCCGTGCAGGCGCTCGAATAGCCGCCGCCGGAGCAGCGCCGGCTGCTATTGAATCAGGAGCTGCTCCCGCCCACGGATATTGGGCTAGAGCCGATTTTTGATCAGAACTGACTTTGGCGCTGGCCTTGCGCCTGCCCCTGTCCATGGTCTGCCCCGTCATGGACGGAAGTCACCACCAGGTGGATGAAATGCAGCTTGGCCACCACCTCGCGCGGCAGCACAAAGGGGTAAAAGTCGGGCTGCCCCATGGCGCGCGACATTTCGTTGAGCAGCGTGGTCAGGCGTGTCCACTGGTTCAGGAAGTCCAGGAACACCTGCGCACCGGGGTGGTCCGGCTGGTACAAGGCATCCAGCGTGAACGGCGTGAATTCCAGCTGGGCGCTTTCGGCCGACAGGCCAAAACTCAGGGCCGTGTCGACGGTGTCGCGCATGTGCAGGTAATGGGCCCAGCACTCGGCCCAGTCTTCCCACGGGTGCACGCTGGCGTAGGCGCTCACGTAGTGCAGGGCCCAGTCCGGCCGCGGCCCCTGCTCGTAGTTGGCCTGCAGGCTGGCCAGGTAGTCCTGGCTTTCATCGCCGAACAGCTCCCGAAAACCGGGTTGCCAGGACGTGCCGGCGACCAGGCGGTCCCAGTAATAGTGGCCGACCTCGTGGCGCAGGTGACCCAGCAAGGTGCGGTAGGGCTCATGCATGGCCTTGCGCGTGGCCTCGCGCGTGGCGTCGTCGGCTTCGTTGAGGTTGAGGGTGATCAGCCCGGTGTCGTGCCCGGTCATGATGTGCGGGCCGAAGTCGGGTGAGCGCAGGAAGTCGAACATCAGGCCATGTTCGCTGTCCTCACTCGCCCGCGACGCCACCGGCAGACCCAGCACCAGAAGCGCCGACACCAGGCGCCGCTTGGCCAGCTCGATGTGACCCCACAGCTCTCCGTTGTCCGGGTGCGCCGGATCGTTCAGGTCGGGAATGGTGCGGTTGAGGCGACAGGCCTGGCACAGCAGCAACTGCGGTTCGTCCTGGCTGACCGGCACCAGCCAGTTGCAGGCCGCCGGGGTCTGCAGGTTGTCGCAGCGGAGGTAAACCGCCGGCGGTGTCTCTGGCTGCGCAGCGCCGTCTTCGGGCTGCCAGGCCACCCAGGTGTCGGGTTGGTCGCCCGGCATCAGGGGCAGGAGGCTGGCCTGCGCCGGGTCGTAACCCAGCGCCGTACCGCAGGCCAGGCAGGTGCTGTTCCTGAAAAAAACGGGGCTGCCGCAATGGCAGTGGTAGGCACGCCCGGCCAGACGCGGCAAATGGGCGGGGGCGGAGGAAGGGCTGTCGTTGAACAAGGGGTTTTCTCAAAGCGCCTGGCGCGGCGGGCAAAGGCATGGGCTGGTGGCCCGGCGAAGGCCGGTGGGCCGTTTCCTTTGGAGTTTCCCACGTTTGTCGCGCCGCCCGGGGGCCTGCCCGCCTTGTTCTTGTGTCAGTCTTTGCCGACAAAAAAGAGGCACACGCCCGCCGGGCTTTTATCATCAGGGCACCGGTTCAAATCAATTCAAAGGAAAACCATGCCCACCTACCACGTCGAAATGATGGAAGGCCGCACCCTCGAGCAGAAGAAAAAGCTGGTCGCCGAAATCACCCGCGTCAGTGTCGACGTCCTGGGCGGCGCGCCCGATTCGGTGGATGTGATCATCACCGACATCAAGCGCGAGAACTGGTCCACCGGCGGCAAGCTCTGGTCCGAACCGCGCGACTGATGCCGCCTCGTTCCGCCGCGACAGCACAAAGCCGGTCTTGAGCAGCCCCGCCACCCTGGACGAGATGCAGGCGCGTTACGGCGCGCGTTACCGCTGGCTGCTGCTGCTCTCGGTGATGATCGGCACGATGGCCTCCATCATGTCCTCGACCATCGTCAACGTGGCGATTCCCGACATGAGCCAGCACTTCACCCTGGGCCAGGAGCGGGCGCAGTGGGTCACCTCGGGCTTCATGGTGGCGATGACGGTCTCCATGCTGACCACGCCCTGGCTGCTGGCACGGTATGGCTACCGCCGCACCTATGTGGGCACCATGCTGCTGCTACTGGCCGGCGGCATCGTCGGCGGCTTTGCCAACAGCTTTGCGCTGGTGCTGGGCGCACGTGTGGCCGAGGGCCTGGCGGCCGGCGTGGTGCAGCCGATTCCGGCCATCATCATCATGCGGGCTTTTGCGCCGCACGAGCAGGGGCGCGCCAGCGGCATTTTCGGCATGGGCGTGGTTCTGGCACCGGCCATCGGCCCCAGCCTGGGCGGTGTGCTGGTCGACCTGTTCGGCTGGCGCTCGATTTTTTTCATGGTGATCCCGTTTTGCCTGGCCTCGCTGTGGATGGCCTGGCGCTATGTGCCGGTCACCTCGCCGGGCGGCGTGGCGCCGAACCGCAAGGGCGCCACACTGGACTGGCGCGGCCTGCTGCTGGGCGGCGCCGGCACCCTGTGCCTGCTCAACGGCATGGTGGCCCTGCATGGCGGCTCGGTGCTGCAAGCGGCCTTGCTGCTGGGTGGCGCGGCGCTGGCGCTGGTGCTCTTTCTGGCCTGGCAGCGGCGCATGGCCGCCACCGGGCGCGAACCGCTGATGAACCTGGCGCTGTTCGGCTACCGGACTTTCGCCATGGGCAGCATCGTGGCCTTCATCTACGGCACGGCGCTGTTCGGCTCCACCTATCTGCTGCCGGTCTACATGCAGCTCGGGCTGGGCCTGTCGGCCTCCTATGTCGGCACCATCCTGCTGCCCGCCGGTTTTGTGCTGGCGGTGACGATTGCGCTGGTGGGCCGGCTGGCCGACCGCCACCCCACCTGGTTGCTGGTGAGCATCGGGCTGGCGCTGCTGGCGCTGTCGTTTGCGCTGATGCTGACGGTGACGCTGACCAGCGCCATCTGGGTGCTGGTGCTCTGGGCCATCCTGGGCCGCATCGGGCTCGGCTTCATCCTTCCGTCGCTCAACCTCGGCTCCTTGCGGGCGCTGGACCACAGCCTGATTTCGCAAGGTTCGAGCGCCATCAACTTCGTGCGCATGCTGGGCGGCGCCATCGGCGTGAGCCTGTGCGGCATCGTGCTGGAATGGCGGCTCGCGGCGCATGGCGATTCGCTGACGCAGGCTGCGACCAGCCCGGCGCGGCTGGCCGCGTTCAACGAGTCCTTCATGATGCTGGCGGCGCTGTGTGTGTTGGCGCTGTTCGCAGCCTGGAGGCTTCGTCCTCTCGTTGTCAAGGATTGATGCCATGTGCCAGCTCCTCGGCATGAACTGCAACACGCCCACCGACGTGACCTTCAGCTTCAGCGGTTTTGCGCAACGCGGCGGCAACACCGGCGAACACACGGACGGCTGGGGCATCGCCTTTTTTGAAGGCGACGGCAGCGGCGGCAGCGACAAGGGTCTGCGCCATTTTGTCGATCACCAGTCGGCCTGCGCCTCGCCCGTGGCCGAACTGATACGGCGTTACCCGATCAAGAGCCGCAACGTGATTGCCCACATCCGCAAGGCCACCCAGGGCCGGGTCGCGCTGGAAAACTGCCACCCCTTTGTGCGTGAGCTGTGGGGCCGCTACTGGGTGTTCGCGCACAACGGCGACCTCAGGGATTTTTCACCGCGCCTGCACGGCAGCTTCCGGCCGGTGGGCACGACCGACAGCGAACGCGCGTTTTGCTGGATCATGCAGGAGCTGGCCAAATCGCACGCCGGTGTGCCCAGCGTGGGTGAGCTGACCCTGACCCTGCGCGAACTGGCAGCACAGATCGCACCCCACGGCACCTTCAACTTTTTACTCGGCAATGGCCAGGCCTTGTGGGCCCATGCCTCGACCAGCCTGTATTACGTCGAGCGCAAGCACCCGTTTGCGCATGCCACGCTCAGCGATGAAGACCTCAGCGTGAATTTTGCCGAACACACGCAACCCACCGACCGCGTCGCGGTGGTGGTGACGGCGCCGCTGACCACCAATGAACACTGGGTCGCCTTTGCATCGGGCGAGCTCAAGGTTTTTGTCGGCGGTGCGCTGACCCCTGACTTGCTATAAAAACAGGAGCTTGTGGCGCCCGTCAATGCCGGGCTACAGGCCTGTTTGATCAAATTCAGAGGGCGGCTTCGAGCGCATCCACAAACATGGACGCCACATCGAACCCGGTCTGGTCGAAAATTTCCTGAAAGCAGGTCGGGCTGGTCACGTTGATCTCGGTCACGCAGTCGCCGATCACGTCCACACCGGCCAGCAGCAGGCCGCGGCTGTGCAGGATGGGGCCCAGCGCCTCGGCGATCTCGCGGTCGCGCGCCGACAGCGGCAAGGCCACGCCTTTGCCGCCGGCCGCCAGGTTGCCGCGCACCTCGCTGCCTTGCGGGATACGCGCCAGGCTGTGCGGCACCGGCCGGCCGCCGATGATGAGCACGCGCTTGTCGCCCTTGACGATCTCGGGCAGGAATTTCTGCACCATCAGGCTTTGCGCGCCGTGACGGTTCAGCGTTTCGGTGATGGAGCCTAGGTTCAGGCCGTCGGGGCCGACGCGGAAGATGCCCATGCCGCCCATGCCGTCGAGCGGCTTGAGGATGATGTCCTGGTGTTCGGCATGGAAGCGCTTGATGTCCTCGGGGTCGCGCGTCACCAGCGTGGGACCGATGAACTGCGGGAACTCCATGATCGCGAGTTTTTCAGGATGGTCGCGCAGCGCGCGCGGCTTGTTGAAGACCCGGGCGCCGTCGCGCTCGGCCTGCTCGAGCAGGTGCGTGGCGTAGAAATACTCGCTGTCAAACGGCGGGTCCTTGCGCATCAGGATGGCGTCGACGTCTTTCAGCGCGACCTGGCGCGTGCCGCGCTCGGTGAACCAGTCCTTGGCGTCGCCGGTCAGCGTGATGTCGCGCACATGGGCCATCACGGGTGCACCGCGCTGCCACATCAGGTCCTGCTGCTCGCAGGCGCTGATCTGGTGGCCGCGCCGCTGCGCCTCGCGCATCATCGCGAAGGTGGTGTCCTTGTAGATCTTGAAAGAGGCCAGCGGGTCGGCAATGAAGAGAATGTTCATGAACGGGTCAATCTGTAAGGGGGTGGTGACTGCTCAGGCAGCGCGCTGCCGGTATTGTTGTACAAATAGCGCGATCGCGCCGGCCACCACGCCCCAGAAGGCCGAGCCGATGCCGGCAATGGCCACGCCCGACAGCGTGACCAGAAAAGTGATCAGCGCGGCCTCACGGTGCGATTCGTCACGCACGGCCTGCGCCAGGCCGCTGCCTATCGTGCCCAGCAAGGCCAGCCCGGCAATCGCGACCACCAGCTCCTTGGGGAAAGCCGTCAGCAAACCGGTCACGGCAGCGCCGAAAATGCCGATCACGACATAAATGGCGCCGCAGGCCACGGCCGCGGTGTAGCGCTTGCGCGGGTCCTCGTGCGCTTCGGGGCCCATGCAGATGGCGGCCGTGATGGCGCTGAGGTTCAGCGCAAAGGCGCCAAAAGGCGCGAGCAGCAGCGCCGCCAGGCCCGTGAGCGTGATGACCTTGGACACCGGGATGCCGCCGTCCGGCGCGTCAGGCCCGTACCCCGCGGCGCGAATGGCCGCCACGCCCGGCAGGTTCTGCGAGGCCATGGTCACCACGAACAGCGGCAGAGCCAGGCTGACAACCGCCGCCAGCGTGAACTGCGGCGCGACAAACACGGGCATGGCAAAAGAGAAGTTCATGGCTGTCCAGGCCATCTCGCCGCGCGCGGCAACAAACACAATCGCGCCGAACAAGGTCAGCACCACCGCATACCGCGGCATCAGGCGTTTGCCCAGCAGATAGATCGCCAGCATCAACAGCACCAGCGGCAAGGCGGTTTGCGCCGCAGCAAAAGCCTGCAGGCCAAAACGCGCCAGCACGCCGGCCAGCAGGGCCGACGCAATCGCCATCGGGATCCGGTTCATGACCTTTTCGAACCAGCCTGTGACGCCGAACAGCGTGATCAGCCCCGCACTGACCATGAAGGCCGCCACCGCCTCGCCCATCGAGAAGCCGCCCGCCAACCCCGCAGTGGCCAGCACCGCCGCGCCCGGCGTGGACCAGGCCACCATGACCGGCTTTTTCAGCCACAGCGAAGGAATCGCCGAACACAGCCCCATGCCCCAGCCCAGCGCCCACATCCACGAGCTGATCTGCTCAGGCGTGGCGTTGAAGGCCTGCGCCGCCTGGAAAACAATCGCCACCGAACTGGTGAAGCCGACGAGCACGGCCACGAAGCCTGCGGTGAAGGCGGAGAGGTTGAGGTCTCTGAAGAACTGCATGTGGAGATTTTGGCAGGGTTGCGCAAAACCCATGAGGCGTCACGCTGCGCCTGCGGTTTGCCTTGGACAGTAGGACGGACTCCCCACTCCCTCCCCCCGCTGGGCGATGGCGGAGAGCTTCATTTGGCCGCGTTTGCTGCTCTCACGTGCAAACATGACGGCCGCGTACCCCGACCTGACGCGCTTCGCGCGTCAGGTCTCCCCGCATCCGAACCCGCATTTGTTCCCACCCGTCGGGCTGGGCCGAGGAGCACAGGCAAAAGCGGAACAGGGCTCGCGATTGTCTGAGGCGAAGCCGAGTTCGAGCGAGACCCCGCTTTTGTCGAGCACCGCAGGCTGCCCGTAGCGAAGCGGAGGGACCCAGACCATCGGGTCGCCTTCTCTTTGCTTACTTTCTCTTGGCGACGCAAGAGAAAGTGAGTC
>NZ_NCJH01000051.1 GCF_002278925.1 Polaromonas sp. 39-63-25 | reverse complement strand
GCCCGAGCGCGAAGACCGTGGTGACCGCGCCCCGCGCTTTGCCGACCGCAACGAGCGCCCGGCGTTCGAAGAGCGCGGCCCGCGCCTCGGTGACGCCGCCTTCCGCGCCCAGCGCGAAGCCTTCGAGGCGGCCAACATGGCGCTCAAAAAGCTGCAGATGCAGGCGCACGGTGAAGTGCTGACGCACCTGCTCACGGCCTGGGAAAAGCGCGACCCGGCCCAGTTGCCGACGGTGCAGGATCTCGGCAAGCAGATCACGCCGGCCGTTCGCAATGCCTGGGTCGAGGCCGTCAGCAAGCCCTCCGGCAAAGATGCGTCGGAAGCCCTGCTGCGCCTGGAAATGGCCGCCGACGTGCCGACGCCCGCCGAACACATCAGCGCCCGCCGCATGCTGCAACTGCAACTGCTGACCAAACGCAATGCGCCCGCACCGGTCGAGACCTGGGGAGAGGACGCCGCCCGGGTGCTGGCCGGCAACTTTGAACCCGCCAACGCGCGCCGCGTGCAGAACGTGTTGAAGGTGCTGCTCAAGCGATGAGTGCTGGCGGGGTCTTGTCGAACACGTGCGTTGACGTCAGACGGTGTCCGTTCAACGTCATTCCTACGCCGTTCACCCTGACCCCGACTCCGTTCGCCCTGAGCCCGACTCCATTCGGGCTCAGCCCGTCTCCGTTCGCCCTGAGCCTGTCGAAGGGTTCCCGCACGCTCAGCCCGAACGGTCCAACCCCATCGGGCGAGACACCGGGTGAAGCGCGTGCCTGACTTGCCCCCACCTGCGGACGCGAACCCGTATTCGCTGGACAGACCCCAATCCGTCGGCGAGGAAATCGCCAACAGCATCAGCCACGGCGTGGCCTTGTTGCTGGCCCTGGCCGCAGCGCCGGTGCTGATCATCGGGGCGGTGCGGCGCGGCGATGCGGCCGATGTCGTCGGAGCCAGCATTTTTGCCGCCACCATGGTGATTCTGTACGCCACCTCGATGCTCTACCACGTCATGCCTTCGGGCGGAACCATGCGCGCCAAGCGCGTGTTCCAGGTGCTCGACCACAGCGCCATTTACC
The DNA here is from genome assembly GCF_002278925.1 of Polaromonas sp. 39-63-25. Lineage (GTDB taxonomy): Bacteria > Pseudomonadota > Gammaproteobacteria > Burkholderiales > Burkholderiaceae_C > Polaromonas. Next base: position 43 of record NZ_NCJH01000051.1, on the reverse strand, counting down.
TGCTGATTGCCGGCACCTACACGCCGTTCACGCTCGGCGTGCT
>NZ_NCJH01000020.1 GCF_002278925.1 Polaromonas sp. 39-63-25 | reverse complement strand
TTACGCAATGATCTTGGCCACGACACCGGCGCCGACGGTTTTGCCGCCCTCGCGGATGGCGAAACGCAGACCTTCTTCCATGGCGATCGGGTTGATCAGCTTGACGGTGATCGACACGTTGTCGCCTGGCATGACCATTTCCTTGCCTTCTGGCAACTCGATCGCACCGGTCACGTCCGTCGTGCGGAAGTAGAACTGGGGACGGTAGTTGTTAAAGAAAGGTGTGTGGCGGCCGCCCTCATCTTTGGACAAGACATAGATCTCGCCGGTGAAGTGGGTGTGGGGCTTGATGGAGCCGGGCTTGCACAGCACCTGGCCGCGCTGGACGTCTTCACGCTTGGTGCCGCGCAGCAGGATACCGACGTTGTCGCCGGCCTGGCCCTGGTCGAGCAGCTTGCGGAACATTTCCACGCCGGTGCAGATGGTTTTCTGGGTGTCGGCAATACCGACGATCTCGATTTCTTCGCCGACCTTGACCACACCGCGCTCGACACGGCCGGTCACGACGGTGCCGCGGCCGGAGATGGAGAACACGTCTTCGACGGGCATCAGGAAGGCGCCGTCAACGGCACGCTCTGGCAGGGGGATGTAGGTGTCCAGGGCTTCTGCGAGCTTGAGGATGGCCTGTTCGCCCAGGGGACCTTTGTCGCCTTCCATGGCGAGTTTGGCCGAGCCGTGGATGATGGGGGTGGCGTCGCCGGGGAAGTCGTATTTGTCGAGCAGCTCGCGCACTTCCATTTCAACGAGTTCGAGCAGTTCGGCGTCGTCGACCATGTCGCATTTGTTCAGGAACACGATGATGTAAGGCACGCCGACCTGGCGGGCCAGCAGGATGTGTTCGCGGGTCTGGGGCATGGGGCCGTCAGCAGCCGAACAAACGAGAATCGCTCCGTCCATCTGGGCGGCGCCGGTGATCATGTTTTTCACATAGTCGGCGTGGCCTGGGCAGTCGACGTGGGCGTAGTGGCGGTTGGCCGTTTCGTATTCCACGTGGGCGGTGTTGATGGTGATGCCGCGGGCTTTTTCTTCGGGAGCCGCGTCGATCTGGTCGTAACCTTTGGCTTCGCCGCCGAACTTGGCTGCGATCGCTGCCGTCAGCGTGGTCTTGCCATGGTCAACGTGCCCAATCGTGCCTACGTTGACGTGCGGTTTGGTCCGCTCAAATTTGCCTTTTGCCATTTTTAACTCCAGATAAAGAACACGCCCGTGTATGGTTTAACGTTTGCACTGTGTTGCTTGTTCCATCACCACGGGCAGTGAGGGGCACACAATCGCAGACAGGAAAAAAGAAGGTACCGGCCCCTGCGGGACCGGCACCGGTTTTACTTACTTGGCGCGCGCAGCCATGATGGCTTCAGACACATTGCGCGGCGCTTCGGAGTAGTGCTTGAACTCCATGGTGTAGGTGGCACGGCCCTGCGACATCGAACGCAGCGTGGTCGAGTAACCGAACATTTCGGACAACGGCACTTCGGCCTTGATGGCCTTGCCGCCACCAACCATGTCTTCCATGCCCTGCACCATGCCGCGGCGTGAGGACAGATCGCCCATCACGTTGCCCGCGTAGTCTTCAGGTGTTTCCACCTCGACGGCCATCATCGGCTCGAGAATCACCGGGCCGGCCTTGCGGCAGCCTTCCTTGAAACCGAAGATCGCAGCCATCTTGAAGGCCATTTCGTTCGAGTCCACGTCGTGGTACGAACCGAAGTGCAGCGTGACCTTGACGTCCACCACCGGATAGCCGGCCAGCACGCCCGAAGTCACTGCCTCGTGAATGCCTTTTTCAACCGCAGGGATGTATTCGCGAGGAACCACACCGCCCTTGATCGCATCGATGAACTCAATGCCCTTGCCCATTTCATTGGGTTCGATCTTGAGTACCACGTGGCCGTACTGGCCCTTGCCGCCCGACTGGCGCACGAATTTGCCTTCGGCATCTTCGATGGTCTTGCGGATGGTTTCGCGGTAAGCCACCTGGGGCTTGCCGACGTTGGCTTCCACGCCGAACTCGCGCTTCATGCGGTCCACGATGATTTCCAGATGCAGTTCGCCCATACCGGCGATCAGGGTCTGGCCGGACTCTTCGTCGGTCTTGACGCGGAAAGACGGATCTTCCTGGGCCAGACGCTGCAGGGCGATGCCCATTTTTTCCTGGTCAGCCTTGGTCTTGGGTTCGACGGCCTGCGTGATCACAGGCTCGGGGAACACCATGCGCTCGAGCATGACGATGGCATCCGGATCGCACAGGGTTTCGCCCGTGGTCACGTCTTTCAGGCCCACGCAGGCGGCAATGTCGCCAGCGCGGATTTCGCTGACTTCTTCGCGGTTGTTGGCGTGCATCTGCACGATACGGCCGATACGCTCTTTCTTGCCCTTGATCGGGTTGTAGACGCTGTCGCCCTTTTTCAGCACGCCGGAATACACGCGCACGAAAGTGAGTTGACCAACGAACGGGTCGGTCATCAGCTTGAATGCCAGCGCGGAGAATTTCTCTTCGTCGTCGGCACGGCGGGTCACGGGCGCCTCGTCTTCATCCATGCCCTTGACAGGCGGGATGTCGATCGGCGACGGCATGAACTCGATCACGGCGTCCAGCATGCGCTGCACACCCTTGTTCTTGAACGCGGAGCCGCAGTACATCGGCTGGATCTCGCTCGCGATGGTACGCGTGCGGATGCCCAGCTTGATTTCTTCTTCGGTCAAATCACCTTCTTCAAGGTATTTGTTCATGAACTCTTCGGAGGACTCAGCCGCGGCTTCGACCATCTTCTCGCGCCACTCCTTGGCCAGCTCGACGAGCTCTGCCGGGATTTCGCTGTAGGTGAATTTCATGCCCTGCGAGGCCTCGTCCCAGATGATGGCCTTCATTTTCAGCAGGTCCACCACGCCGGTGAAGTTTTCCTCGGCGCCGATGGGGATCACCATGGGCACAGGGCTGGCCTTCAGGCGCAGTTTCATCTGCTCCACGACCTTGAAGAAGTTGGCACCGGTGCGGTCCATCTTGTTGACAAAGGCCAGACGTGGCACCTTGTACTTGTTGGCCTGGCGCCAGACGGTTTCGGACTGCGGCTGAACGCCACCCACGGCGCAATAAACCATGCAGGCGCCATCCAGCACGCGCATGGAACGCTCCACCTCGATGGTGAAGTCCACGTGGCCGGGGGTGTCAATGATGTTGATGCGGTGCTCGGGCAGGGACGTGTCCATGCCTTTCCAGAAGCAGGTGGTTGCAGCGGAAGTAATCGTGATGCCACGCTCCTGCTCCTGCTCCATCCAGTCCATGGTGGCCGCACCGTCATGAACTTCACCGATTTTGTGGTTCACGCCGGTGTAAAAGAGGATCCGCTCGGTGGTCGTGGTTTTTCCGGCATCGATGTGCGCGGAAATGCCAATGTTGCGGTAGTTTTGAATGGGGGTAGCGCGGGACATAAATTACTTTCAGTTCGGGGTTACGAACAAAGACTGCTGAAAGACGCCCTGCAATGACATCTCTCATGTTTTCTGCGCGCCTGCCAGCTGTGCGTTATGCGCTCAGCTGGCAGAAATTGGGGTTGAACCGCCAGGCGTCCAGGTGGTGGACACCTGGAGGCCGCTCGGCAACCCGTCAAATCAGCGCAGCAAATACTGCGAACGAAAAATCAGAAGCGGAAGTGGCTGAACGCCTTGTTGGCTTCGGCCATGCGGTGCACTTCATCACGTTTTTTCATGGCACCGCCGCGACCTTCGGTGGCCTCCATCAGTTCGTTGGCCAGACGCAGGGACATGGACTTTTCGCCACGTTTCTTGGCGGCTTCCTTGAGCCAGCGCATGGCCAGGGCCATGCGGCGGACCGGACGCACTTCAACCGGCACCTGGTAGTTGGCACCGCCGACGCGGCGGGACTTCACCTCAACCATGGGCTTGATGTTGCCGATGGCCATGTGGAAAGCCTCCAGCGGATCTTTGCCAGGGTTCTTTTTCTCGATCTGCTCGAGGGCGCCATAGACAATACGCTCGGCGACAGCTTTTTTGCCGCCTTGCATGATGACGTTCATGAACTTGGCAAGGTCAACGTTGCCAAATTTTGGGTCAGGGAGAATTTCACGTTTAGGGACTTCGCGACGACGTGGCATTTTTTCACCTCTTTGCTTCAGTTGGCACCGCTTTTGGCAGCACCGCGAGAGTTATCAAAACCCTCACTTACTCGACCGGCACAACAATTTGCACTTGGGTCACTTCGCTTGAAACACCTGCCAAGGTGATTCAAACACCTGTTTTTGAAGACGTCATGACAACTTCTTCTGGCGCGGGCGATAAAACCCGAGCCGGTCTGGCTTATTTGGCCTTTGGCTTCTTTGCACCGTACTTGGAGCGCGACTGCTTGCGGTCTTTCACGCCTTGCAAGTCGAGCGAGCCACGGACGATGTGGTAACGCACACCGGGCAAGTCCTTGACACGACCGCCGCGAACCAGCACCACGCTGTGTTCCTGCAGGTTGTGGCCTTCGCCGCCGATGTAGGAAATGATTTCAAATCCGTTGGTCAGGCGCACTTTGGCGACTTTACGCAGAGCGGAGTTTGGCTTCTTGGGCGTCGTGGTGTACACACGGGTGCACACGCCACGGCGCTGGGGGGAGTTCTGCATCGCAGGACTCTTGGACTTGATCTTTTCGACCTCGCGCCCCTGGCGAACTAGCTGATTGATGGTTGGCATTTAAAACGTCCCTAAACGTCTGATTTCTGACTTGACTAAATACGTGACTATTTACGTGAAAACGTGAATCTCCCCGGAAATTCCGGAAAAGCCCTCGAGTGTAGCAGTTTGGGGGGCCATCTGCAAATTTACCCCGCTGGGGGAGTGCCCAGCGACCTGCGGGGGATGGCGCCCTACTTGATCCAGAGCCGGACCGAATCCCAGGCGCGGCCCAGAATGCCGGCTTCCTCCACCGTTTCCAGCGCCACCAGCGGGATGTCCACCACGGTTTCGCCTCCGGCCACGTTGACCTTGAGCGTCCCGAGGGCCTGCCCCCGGGTGAAAGGCGCGACCAGCGGGTCGGGCCGGGCGACCTGGGTCTGGACCTTGGCGGAGCTTCCGGCGGGAACGGCAATCACGATGGCCTCGGGCCGGCCCAGCTTGACGGTGCCGGATTTTCCCTTCCAGACCGCTGGCGAAACCACCGCCTGGCCGGCATCGAACAGCTTGACCGCCTCAAACGCGGTGTAGCCCCAGTTCAGCAGCTTTTGCGACTCATTGGCACGGGCGCTGTCGCTGGCGGCGCCCAGTACGATGGCCACCAGGCGCCGGCCGCCTGGCGTGCCGGCAGCGCCCAGGTTCGGAAAGTCGCGTCTGGCCGTGGCAATCATGCAGTAACCCGCCGCGGCGGTGTGGCCGGTTTTCAGGCCATCGACCGTGGGATCGCGAAACAGCAGGGTGTTGCGGTTGGTGTCGTTGGCGGCAGGTGTGCCCGGGTAGCGGTACTTCTTGATCGCCGAAAAGCCCATGTAGTCGGGGAAATCCTGCATCAGGCGGGTGGACAGGATGCTCAGGTCGCGCGCCGTGGTGGTATGGCCCGGCTCGGTCAGGCCCTCCGGGTTCTTGTAGGCGGTCGATTTCATGCCCAGCGCCTTGGCCTGCTCATTCATGAGTTTCACAAAATTCTCGGCGCTGCCGCCCACCCCTTCGGCCAGCGCCATGGTGGCGTCGTTGCCGGACTGGACGATCATGCCCTTGATCAGGTCTTCCACAGGCACCTGCATCTTGGGATCGATGAACATGCGTGAGCCTGGCATTTTCCAGGCGCGCTCGCTGACGCCAAAGGTCTGCTTGAGGGTGATTTTTTTGGATTTGAGCGCGTCAAACACCAGGTACTCGGTCATCAGCTTGGTGAGTGAGGCCGGCTCGATCGGAATGTCAATGTCCTTGGCGGCCAGGATCTGGTTGGCCGTGACGTCGAGCAACAGATAGGAGCGGGCAGCCACTTCCGGCGGCAGCGGCATCTGTGCTTGCGCCACCGGCAACAGGACCACGGAAGAAAGCAGCACAAGCGATGAAGCCAGGCCACGGAAAGCAGTCAGGAAACGGTGCATGGGGAGATAAGACCTGAAATGGAGGAAGGGGGAAGAAAGAAGAGAAGAAGAAGAAGAAGAAGAAGAAGAGGCGGAGCGACCGGTTCGGCCTGAAAAAGTCAGCCCAGGTGGCGGGCCACCAGATTTTTCAGAAGCGGCAATTGTCCATGAAAGAAGTGCCCGCCGCCGGGGATAACCGTAACAGGCAGTACCTGGGGCCGCGCCCAGTCCAGCACCGCCTGCAGCGGCACTGTGTCGTCCTGCTCGCCATGGATCACCAGCGTCTGCGCGTGGGCCGCTTCCGGGATGGTCGCCACCGCAAAGCGGCTGGCGGCGGTGCCAACCAGCACCAGCTTGTCGATGGGGCGCAGGGCCTGCAAGCGTTCGAAAACGTGTGAAGTCACGAACGCGCCAAAGGAAAATCCGGCCAGGGCCAGCGCCCCGTCGGGCGCCAGTTGCTGCACCACCGCCAGCATGTCGTCGATCTCGCCGCGCCCCTCGTCGTACGCCCCTGCGCTGGCGCCGACACCGCGGAAATTGAAACGCACGGCGGTCCACCCGGCCTGGGTGAAAGCGCGCGCCAGGGTCTGCACCACCTTGTTGTCCAGGGTGCCGCCGAACAGCGGATGCGGGTGCGCGATCACGGCGACGCCGCGCGACGGGCCGGCGGGCGCGTCCAGCGCGGTTTCAAGCGCGCCGGCTGGGCCGGCCACACTGCTTTTCTGGGTTTGAGCGTTCATGAGAAAAATGCACCGGGTTCGGGACGCTATAAAAAAAGTAGCTGTTTGCGCCCGTCACATAAAGGCTGGAGCCATAAAACATGCCAAAACCATCGTCGACGGGCCCCGGGGCGCGGGCTCAGCGCCCCAGATGCGGGGGGGTGAGCAGCCGCTCGACCACCTGGCCGTTTTTCAGGTGGGACTCGACAATTTCGTCGATGTCCTGTGCATCCACATAGGTGTACCAGACCGCCTCCGGGTAGACCACGGCCACCGGCCCGGCCGCGCAGCGGTCCAGGCAGCCGGCCTTGTTGACACGAACCTTGCCCGGTCCGGCCAGGCCGGCCGCCTTGACCTGCGCCTTGCAGCGGTCGAACCCTTCCTGGGCCTTGTGGTTGGCGCAGCTGTCTTCACCGCTGTCGCGTTGATTCAGGCAAAAAAAGATGTGCCGCTCGTAATAGGAGCCGGGGGGTGCGCTGGGTGGGGTCATGCCTCGATTTTACTTTCGCCGGCGTCGGCGGCCCGACGGCTGGACAAACGCACCAGCACATACAGCACGGCCGCATAAGGCCAAAGCCAGCCCAGCCACTGCGCCAGACCGTTGAAACGGACGAACCGCCCCTGCTCCCAGATCTGCAGGGTCTCTGCGAAATAGGGGCCGACCGGGGCCTGGTTGAGCAGCGACAAATGAATGCTCAGCGCCAGCAGCAGCAGCGCGGCGGCGGCCCGGCGCGGCACCGGCAGCAGCAGCACGGCCAGCACGCCGCCCATGATCAGGCCGACACGCACCGGCAGGTCCAGCCAGGCCCAGGCGTGGTCCGGGCCGTAACTGAGCGCGGCGGACAGGGCGGTCAGCGCGATGCCGGCCGCCAGCGTGAGCATCAGGAAAACAGCGCGTTGCAGCAAGGTGCGGATCACGCAGTAGCCGAGCAGGCAGGGAATCAGCGCGCCCAGCGCCACACAGATCACTTCGACGCCGGGGACCAGCGGCTGCAGCTCTATGTCGCGCACCGGCAGCCACTCGAGAAACGGCGTATCGGCCAGCACGTCGGCAAGCGCGTACTCCAGCCGTTCCAGCACCTGCCCCAGACCCAGCGGCACCGAGGCCGGGAACAGCAGCGCGACCGGCCACAGGGCCAGCAGCACCAGCGCACCCCGGGCGTCGCGCACAAACCAGCGCGCCCGAAAGCGGCTCCAGCGGTCCATCGCACCGGCCCGCTCCAGCAGCCAGGCGCTGCAGGCGCCCAGCCAGGCCCCGGCCGTGTTCAGGACAAAGTCGACATTGGAGGGAATGCGCGCAGGCAGGTAACTTTGCAGCGACTCCATCACCAGCGACAGGGTGCCCGCGCCGAGCACGGCCACAGTGACCGCCCAGCGCGTGCGGCCGCTGCGCAGCGCCGCCAGGGCCAGCAGAAAACCCAGCGGCGCGTAACCGGCCAGGTTGATGCCCACATCAAAACCGGTCCAGTAGCGCGGCAGGGGCGCCGTCAGAAAGGTCAGCGGCGAGATGCCCTGGTTGCGCCACTCGGCAAACGGGTAGAGGCTGGCATAAACAATCAGGCAGACCGTGGCCAGTGCCAGCGGCCAGGAGGCAGTTGGCTCACCCCTATCGTCCGCACTCCGCTTCGCTGCGTGTCGTTCCTTATCCCCTTCCAGGGAAAGAGGTGGCACACCCCTGACATCCTCACGATGCTGCGCATCGTGTAGTTCTGCCCCCCCTTGCAGGGGGCGACGCATGGCGCCCGGCAAAGCCGGTTCGCTCGCGTCTGCTGGTGAAGGCGGGGATGGCACGCTGGCGGCCTTGTGATGCTAGAACGGCTTGACCACAACCAGGATCACCGCAGCGAGCAACAGCAGCACCGGAACTTCGTTGAACCAGCGCCACCACACGTGGCTGCGGGTGTTGCGCCGGGCCACAAAGGTCGACAACATGCGGCTGCAGGCATGGTGGTAGCCGAGGGCCAGGGCCACGATGACGAGCTTGGCGTGCATCCAGCCATTGCCGGGGCCGCGCCCTATGCCGTAACCCAGCCACAGCCACAGGCCGAAAGCCAGCGCGGGCACGGCCAGGATCGTGGTGAAGCGCAGAAGCTTGCGTGCCATCAGGATCAGGCGCTCATGCTCGGCCAGACTTTCCGGCGGCACCATCGCCAGGTTGACAAAAATACGCGGCAGGTAAAACAGGCCCGCAAACCAGCTGGCGACAAAAACGATGTGGAGTGATTTGACCCAGAGCATGCACAAAGTGTAGCCCCCACGGTTGCTCACTGCGTGTAGCGCCCTGCCCCCCGAGGGGGCCGCTGCGCCTGCGGCCCGGCAAAGCCGGTTCCGCGGCCCCTGCTGGTTTAAAACCCGCCCGCCCCTTGAGACGGCCTTCGCTTTTGACTTTGCGTGATGGCGACGGACAAAAAAATGCCCGGATGACACTGGGTCAACCGGGCCTGGAAGCCTTGTCTGCTGTGACACTTGAAGGCACCCGCTCAGGGAGGAAAAGCGGGATGCTGTCCCCAAAAGGAGACAACACGCCGCATTCTAACCACGCATGCAAGGCGATGACAAGCACCGTGCGGCCAAAGTCAAAGATAGTTTTGCTGGCTATGTTCGGTAACGCACATACGGCCGGCACCGGTGATGAATTTCCGGCCTTGACAAAGCTTTGGCACAATTTGGGCATGACCCTCCACGCCTCCAACTTCGCCCCCTACCCGCTCGGCCGGCCGCGCCGCCTGCGCCGCGACAGCTTCACGCGCAACCTCGTCCGCGAGAACGCGCTGAGTGCCCATGACCTGATTTACCCGGTGTTTGTCACCGAAGGCAGCCAGCGCCGCGAACCGGTGGCCTCCATGCCTGGCGTGGAACGGCTCAGCCTGGATTTGCTGCTGCCGGTGGCCGAAGAGTGTGTGCAGCTCGGCATTCCCGTGATGGCACTGTTTCCGGTGATCGACAACTCGCTCAAGACTTACGACGGCAAGGAAGCCTTGAACCCGGACGGCCTGGTACCGCGTGTGGTGCGCGAACTGAAAAAACGTTTTCCCGAGCTCGGCGTGATGACCGACGTGGCGCTGGACCCCTTCACCAGCCACGGCCAGGACGGCCTGCCAGACAAGGAAACCGGCTACATCCTGAACGACGAGACGATTGAGCTGCTGGTCGGTCAGGCGCTGGCCCAGGCCGAAGCCGGCGTGGACATCGTTGCGCCCAGCGACATGATGGACGGCCGCATTGGCGCGATCCGCCAGGCGCTCGAATCGCGCAAGCTGATCCACACCCGGATCATGGCCTACAGCGCCAAATACGCGAGTGCGTTTTACGGCCCCTTCCGGGATGCGGTCGGCTCCTCGGGCAACCTCGGCAAGGCCGACAAAAAGGTCTACCAGATGGACCCGGGCAACAGCGACGAAGCGCTGCGCGAAGTGGCCATGGACATTGCCGAAGGCGCCGACATGGTGATGGTCAAGCCCGGCATGCCTTACCTGGACGTGGTGCGCCGCGTGAAGGACGAGTTCGGCGTACCGACTTTTGCCTACCAGGTCAGCGGCGAATACGCGATGCTCAAGGCGGCCGCACAAAACGGCTGGCTTGACCACGACGCGGTGATGATGGAAAGCCTGCTGGCCTTCAAGCGCGCCGGCGCCGACGGCGTGCTCACCTACTTCGCCATCGCGGCAGCGCGTTTGCTACAAAAAACATAGCCATCTACGCATGACTGACAAGGGCTAGAGGCCAATTTGACCATCAACCGGACAGACCCCCGTGCAAATAGTTGAATTCACCGCCGACAGCCTGCGCTTTTCCGACACCCTGCCGGCGCAGGCGTCGGCGGATGGTTTTGTCTGGCTGTTCCTTGACCGCGAAGAATTCGAGACCCACGAGGCGCTGCTGCATCAGGCGGCTCAGCAGCTGGGCGGCTCGGCCCTGCTGGACCTGCATTACCAGGACTTGCGCAACCCGGTCCACCCATCGCATTACGACTACACCTCCATCTACGACCTGATCATCTTTCGGCGGCTGGCCACGCAAGTCGAAACCCGGGCCGAGGTCGAACACGAGACGGCGGTCGATGCCTACCACGGCCAGAGCAGCCAGCCGCGTACCAAGCAGCGCGGCGGCCTGCCTGCCTTCAACCGCATCAGCTCACGGGCCGTGGGTTTTGTGGTGTTTGACCGGCTGCTGATCAGCGTGCACCCGCGCGGCTGCTACACCGCCAAGAGTTTTATCCAGCGCTCGCTGACCGACGCCAAGTTCAGCGTGGACAGCGTGTCGGCGCGCAGCCGCATCCCGTCCAGCCCGGCTGATCTGGTGTTGCGCATGGTCAATGCCATGGTGGACAGCTACCTCGACGTGCGCAAGGAACTCACCACCCAGCTCGAGCACTGGCAGGCCGAGCTGCTCAAACCCAATTCGCGCTTCATCAACTGGGGCTCGCTGATGGGCGCACGCAGCCAGCTGCATGTGCTGGAAGACCTGTGTGACGAGCAGCGCGACGCGATGCAGGAGTGGCTCGACTCCTTGCGCGAGCAGCCGATGTCGTCCTTTGCCGCCGATGAACAGCTGGCGCTGACACGGCGCGACCACATGGTGGCGCGCGCGCGCGACGTGATTGAACACATCGAGCGGGTGGTGCACCACGCGCGCCGGCTGGAGCAATCCGCCGAAACGGTGGTGCAGATCCACTTCAGCGCCCAGAGCAACCGCACCAACGACATCATGCGCACGCTGACCGCCCTGACCGCCGTGTTTCTGCCGCTGAACCTGATCACCGGCTTTTTCGGCATGAACTTCGAGTTCATGCCCCTGATTCACCAGACCAGCGGCTTCTGGTGGACCCTCGGTTTCATGGTGCTGCTGGTGGTGGTGGTGGTGTCGGTCTTCTGGCGCAAGCGCTACCTGGCCAGAAGCAGGCGTTAGGAACCAGGGGCATGGCGGCAGTGGTGCGTATCGGTTGCGCCGGCTGGAGCCTTCCGAGGGACAGCTGGCCGCGGTTCCCCGACACCGGCACCCACCTGCAGCGTTACGCCCAGCGGTTCAACGCGGTGGAAATCAATTCGTCGTTCTACCGGCCGCACCAGCCGGCCACGTATGAACGCTGGGCTGCGGCGGTGCCTGCCGGCTTCCGTTTTTCGGTCAAGCTGCCCAAAACCATCACCCATGAAAAGCGCCTGCGCGACTGCGCATCGCTGCTGCACGGCTTTCTGGCCCAGGCCTGCGCACTTGGCGACCGGCTGGGTTGCCTGCTGGTGCAACTGCCGCCCAGCCTGGCACTGGACACCCACGTGGCGTCCGGCTTTCTGCAAACCCTGAGAAAGCAGCACACCGGCCCCATTGCACTCGAGCCCCGGCATGCCAGCTGGTTTGCGCCGTCCGCGGACGCGCTGCTGCGTTCGTTTGAAGTGGGTCGCGTGCTGGCCGACCCGGTGCTGTTTGAAGCGGGAGCGCGGCCCGGTGGCTGGCCCGGCCTGGTCTACCTGCGCCTGCATGGCTCCCCACGCACGTACTACTCGCCCTACGGCCACGCCCTGCTGGACCAGCTGGCTGCGCGGCTCGTGCTGGAAGCGGCGACGGCTGACACGGTGTGGTGCATTTTTGACAATACGGCGTCGGGCGCAGCCACAGAAAATGCCCTTTACACCTGCCGCGCGGTACAGGGTCCGGGCACCTGACAGCGGCATTTCCTCCACCGCAAGCCAAAGGAGTTGCGATGAGTTCAGCCGCCACAGCAAGACCCACCCCCTATGGTGATCCCGGGTCCGCCGCAGAACCGACCTGCGTCGACGACCTGACGCGTCAGAACGTCCAGGCCATGCAGCGCCTGGAAGAAGCCGCACTCGCCTCGCGCAGCCGTTCCGACCGCATCGCCGGCTTCATTGCCCGCTTTTGCGGCTCCATGCCTTTTGTCGGGGTGCACGTGGCGATATTTTCTGCCTGGCTACTGGTCAATTCACTGCCTGCGTTGCCCCACTTCGACCCTTACCCGTTTACCTTTCTCACACTGGTGGTGTCGCTCGAAGCGATTTTCCTGTCGACCTTCATCCTGATTAGCCAGAACCATGAGCTGCGGATCAGCGAACGGCGCAACCAGCTGGACCTGCAGATCAACCTTCTGACGGAACAGGAAAACACCAAGATGCTGCAGATGCTGGAGCGCATCGCCAGAAAAGTCGGCGTGTCGATGGACGACGATCCCGCCGTGCACATCCTGAAAAAGGCGACACATCCGGAGGCCCTGCTGGAACAGATCGAGCAGGCACAGCGCGACCGCTCCGAGGCGCCCAACTAGCCGGGCGCCGCCGCTCAGACCCAGGGCTGGGCGATCTGCTCGGTTTCGAAGACCCGCAACACCGCAGGCCGCGCCAGCATGCGCTGCAGGTAAGGCCCGAGGTGCGGACGCGTGCGGGCGGCGGGTGACTGGAAGTTGCGCGTCCAGCGGCACAGCGTGAACACATAAGCGTCCAGCGCGCTGTACTTCTCACCGGCAAACCAGGGGCCACCATGGCGTGCCAGTTCAGCGTCCAGCTGGTCGAGCATGCCGCCGATTTTTGCTTCGGCCTGCGCCTTGACCTCTGCCGCGCCGGCCGCATTGCCGGACGCCACCGAGCGTTCTGGATAGAAGTAAACAATCAGCGTGGCCTGCAAGGTGTTGGTCAGCCACATCAGCCATTTGTAGAAGTGCGCGCGCGCTGCCGTGCCCAGGGGCGGTACCAGCCCCGCTTCGGGATGCATGTCGCTCAGGTGCAGGCAGATGGCCGCGGTTTCATACAACACCAGGTCGCCATCGACCAGCACTGGGATCAGGCCGTTCGGGTTGAGCTTGAGGTAGTCCGGCGCCTTGTGGGCGTTTTGCATGCGGTCCACCAGCACGCGCTGGTAAGGCACGCCGATTTCTTCAAGCACGATGTGCGGCACCATGGCTGCGGTGCTCGGGTAATAGTGCAGACTGATCATGGCACTTTGACGCCAAACAGGGTCGCCCCGTTGTCCCAGCCGATTTTTCGTGCCACGTCGGGCGGCAAGTCACCGAGCCAGCTGCGGTAACCCTTCATGAGTTCGTCGTAGTACTGCCAGCGCTGGTTGACCCAAGTGTCCGAGCCGATCATGAAACGCCCCGGGTACTTGAGCAGCAAGGCGCGCCACTCGGGGCACAGCTTGCCCGAGTCACAGGTCAAACCCGGCCGGTAGGACAGCTCGCCCATCAACGTCGGGTAGCGGGCCAGCAGCGCCTCCACCTGCGCCACGGGCACGCCGCTGATGCCGGTGTGCGCCCAGATCAGCCGGGCCTTGGGCGCATGCGCCATCAGCAGGTCAATCGCCACATCGTCCACATGCGCGAGGATGGCGAGATTGTTCTTCCCGGCGAACTGCATCAGCTTTTTCGCCACCGGTCCGTTGGCATTGGCACTGTCGTACAGATGGAATTCGCCGATGCCCTTGTACGGTCCGGCCTGGGCGCCGCTGACGCCGCGCGCAAACTCGGCCTGCACCATCTCGTAAATCGTCTCGTCGCGATGCCAGAGTTCGTAGTCGGCGCGGTTGCGGTACAGGCGGATGAAGGGCACCACGGTGACACCGGCGCGCGCCGTCTGCTCCGAGGCCGCCAGCGCCTTGGTGCCGTCGTTGGGCCGCGAGTTGGCGACGATGGCCTTGACGCCATTGCGCTGCATACGCGCCAGCACATCGGCGGGACCATGGGGCCCCACACTGCCGTTCCAGGCCTCCTCGTTGTAATGCAGGTGCGCATCGAACAGCGGGCCGCTGTAGTCGGTCGCCTGGGCGAACGCCGAAAATGCTATCAAAAACAGAGCTGTCGGCGCCCGCCAGTCAATGGCCAGAGGCCAAAAACACCTGAAGCGCGGGCGACCCATGGTTCAGCCCAGGTGGTTGGCGAAAAACGCCAGCGTGCGCTGCTTCGCCAGCGTGGCCGCGGCCTCGTTGTACGAGCCGCGCTGGTCGCAATTGAAGCCGTGGTTGGCTTGGTAGACATGTACCGCGACGCCGGGCTGGGCTTTCTTGAAGGCCTCGACGGTGTCCAGCGGAATCCAGTGGTCCTGGTCGCCGAAGTGAACCATCACCGGGCAGGCCGGCTGGCGCGCGGGTTCATCACCCGCCGTCATGCCGCCGCCGTAATACGGCACGGCGGCCGACAGGCCGGACAGCGCGGCGGCCGCGCGCCAGGTCAGCAGGCCGCCCCAGCAGTAACCGACGATGCCGACCTTTTTGCCGCCTGTGCTTTTCGCCGCGTGGTCGATGGCCGCCTGCACATCCTGCAGCACGCCGGACGTCGGCAGGGCTTCCACCGCGGCCTTGAGTTCCATCCCGGTTTTCATGTCGGCGTCGGTGTAGCCGATGTCCACGCCAGGCCGGACACGGTGGAAGGTGGCGGGCGCGACCGCCATATAACCGGCCGCCGCGTAGCCGTCGGCGACCGAGCGGATGTGCGAATTGACGCCGAAAATTTCCTGCAGCACCACCACAGCGGCTTTCGGCGTGCCGGCCGGCTCGGCCACGTAGGCCGGAAAAACAAAACCGTCGGCGGAAGTGAGATCGATGAATTTGCCCATGGCGCAAGTCTCCTGTTCAGTTGCTGATGAATGCTTCAATTTTTCAATGTCAACTTCAATTTACTTGGCAGCGAGTTTTTTCTCAAGCAGATCCAGCCGGTCCTGGCCCCAGAAAATCTCGCCGTCGACCACGTAGCTGGGCGCACCGAACACCCCCGCATCGATGGCCTGCTGGGTGCGGGTTTCATACAGCTGCTGGATGGCCGGACTGTGCGACTGGGCCAGGCGCCCTGCATCCAGGCCGCGCTCCTGCAGAATTTCCGCCAGCACCGCGTCGTCGGCAATATTGCGCTCTTCCACCCAGACCGCCTTGAAAATCGCGCCGGCCAGCGCCATGGCCGCAGCACTGCCGTCGGCCTGGTCCACCGCCGTGATCAGCCGCGCGGCGGGGTCGCCCCCCACGGGAAAGTATTTGGGCTGGCGGTTGATCGGCAACTGCAGGTGCTCGCCGAAGCGCTGCAGTTCCACGAGTCGGTAGGCCTGGCGCTGCGGCGCGCGCTGGCCCAACGGCAGGCCGCCGGAGACCGGAAAGATTTTGCCGAAATCCACCGGCAGCACCCGCACCGCCGCGCCGGCGGCGCTGGCGATCTGCGCGAAACGCTGGTGGCCCAGGTAAGTCCACGGGCTTTGCGGCGTGAAGTAATAGTCGATGGTGGTGCTCAAGGGTGTCTCCGGTGGAAAGCTGTTTTGCGGCCGTTGCGGCCGATTGAGGTAGATTCGGGTCAACCCGGTTTGTAACCGGGATTGCATTTTTTTGCTGGAGGCCGGCTTTGTCCAACATCGTTCTGATCACCGGGGGCTCACGCGGCATTGGCGCCGCCACCGCCCTGCAGGCCGCCCGCGCCGGCTATGCCGTGGCGGTCAACTACACCGCCAACTCACTCGCCGCCGACGAGGTGGTGCGGAGAATACGCCAGGGCGGAGGCACGGCCATCACGGTGCAGGCCGACGTAGCCGAGGAAAGCCAGGTGCTGGCGATGTTTGAAAAAGTCGATGCCAAGCTCGGCCGGCTCACGGCACTGGTCAACAACGCCGGTGTGGTGGACCAGACCTCGCGGGTGGACGGCATGAGCGTGGCGCGCCTCAAGCGCATGTTCGACATCAACGTGATCGGCACCATGGTCTGCGCGCGTGAAGCGGTCAAACGCATGAGCACGCGCTACGGCGGCGCGGGCGGCGCCATCGTCAATGTCTCCAGCGCGGCCGCGCGGCTGGGCTCACCCGGCCAGTATGTGGACTACGCGGCCGCCAAGGGCGCGGTGGACGTCTTCACCATCGGCCTGGCCAAGGAAGTGGCGGCCGAGGGCATACGCGTCAACGCGGTGCGGCCCGGCATCATCGAGACAGACATCCACGCCTCGGGCGGCCTGCCCGACCGCGCGCGCGACCTGGCGCCGCAGGTGCCCATGCAGCGGGCGGGCAGCGCCGACGAAGTGGCGCAAAGTATTGTCTGGCTGCTCGGCGATGCATCGAGCTACACCACCGGCGCGTTGCTGGACATCGCGGGAGGCCGTTGATGGACTTCAAACCGCTTGTCACCCTGCTGGCCATCGTCAACCCGCTGGCCATCGTGCCGTTTTTCATTCATTACACGCGGGGATTTTCGACAGAGCAGCGACGGCGCACCATCGTCATCGCCTCGTTCAGCGCCTTCATGGTGATTGCCACCAGCGCGCTGCTGGGCTTGCAGATCCTCGAGTTCTTCAGCATCTCGCTGGCCAGCTTCCAGGTCGGTGGCGGCATGCTGCTTCTGATCAGCGCCATGAACATGCTCAACGCGCAGCCGGCCGAAGCCAAGCCGAACACCCACGAACTCGAAGACGGCGCGGAAAAAGCCGCCATGGGTGCGAGCATTGCCGTGGTGCCGCTGACCATTCCCCTGCTCACCGGCCCGGCCACCATGTCGACGGTGGTGATCTACGCAGAAAAAGCGCAGAACTTCCTGCAGCTCGGCATGCTGGTTGGTTACGGCGTGGTGATCGGCCTGGCCACGGCCGTGTGTTTCGCGCTGGCCCACCCGATTGCCCGCGTGCTCGGCAAGACCGGCATCAACGTGATGACGCGGCTGATGGGCCTGATCCTGGCCGCGCTGGCGATCGAGGTGATGACCGGCGGGCTGCTCAAGCTGTTTCCCATCCTCGGCCGCGGCCTGTAGAAAATTCGCCGCCAGCCCTTTCCAGACGGGCGCAGGCAGCTACTTTTTCAATAGCAAAACAGACTGCCCACCAAGGTCATCCGGTTCAGTGACGATGCAGGTGGTGCGCATCGGGCACATGCGGATGGGCGTGTTCCAGCGGCTCGTGGTGGTGGCGATGACTGTGCGGCCCTGCCGGCATCGGCACGTGGACGTGGTTGTGGTGGCCATCGGCGTGGTCATGTGCATGTTCGTGATCCAGAATCTCATGGCGGTGCGCATGACCGTGTGACTCCATCAGGTGCAGCAACACACCGCCCAACATCAGCAGCCCGCCGGCGCCCATCCACATGCTGACCGAGCGGTCGCCCAGGGCCAGCGCGAGCACCGCACCGATGAAAGGCGCGAAGGCAAAAACAGAGCCGGTGCGCGCCGCGCCGAAAGCCCGCTGCGCCAGCAGATAAAAGCGCAGGCTCAGGCCGTAGCCGGTGGCGCCGACCGCCAGCAGCCCGGCGGCAGCCGCCAGAGCGGGCGCCGGTTCGGCGAAAACCAGCGCGAGCAGGGCCGTGACGGTGGCGCCCAGCGCCGCCTTGACCAACACCACCTGTCCCGGGTCGCGCTCGGCGAGCGCACGTGACAGGGTGTTGTCCATGCCCCAGGCGGCCGTGGCCACCAGCACGGCCAGCAGGCCGGCGAGCTGGGCCCCGCCGAGCCGGGCCTGGTCCAGAACCAGCACGGCCCCGCCGGCCAGCAACAGCGCCATGGCGACCCAGACGCGCAGGCCCAGGGTCTCACGGTAAAGCCGCCAGGCCAGCAGCGCCGTGAACAGCGCCTCCAGGGTCAGCATGAGGGATGCACTGGCGCCGCTGGTGCGCTGCAGGCCCCAGGCCAGCGCCACCGGCCCGATCACGGCGCCGAAGGCCACCACCGCCAGCAAACGCCGCCCGTCGCTGCGCTGCAGACTGGCCTCCTGCTGGCGGCCTTTCCTGAGCAGCGCGCCGGCCAGCGCGGCACCGGCGTACAACAGGGCTGCCGTGGTCAGCGGCCCCAGGCCCCGGCCCAGGTACTGCACCAGCGGCGTGCTGACACCGAAAAGTGTCGCCGCCAGCAACGCCAGCAGGCCGCCGCGCAAAGCGGGTGTGTTCATGCCCGGATCCTCAAGAGATCAATCAAATCAGCCTCCAGCCCAATACCAACAAGCGTCAACAGCTATCTTTTTTGCAGCAAGCGGACCAGACGGTTGCTGGTGTTGCGCAGCCGCTGGGCCAGCAGCTGGGTGATCTTGACCATCAGCTTGGCGCCGACGCCGGGGTGCTGGCGTATCAGCTGCCCGATGGCGGCGCGGCTCAGCACCGCGGCCTCCACCGCGTCGATGGCGGTGCAGGTGGCGTAACGCACGTCGCGGTCGAACATCGACATTTCGCCGAGGACTGCGCCCTCGGTCGTCACGCCGAGGCGGGACTTGTTGTCCGCGGTGTCCGGGTCGTCGTCGTTCGCCAGCGTGGTTTTGGTCACATCGACCGTGCCGCTGAGCAGCAGCAGCATCCAGTCGCCGGCATCCCCCTCGGCGATCAGCACCTGCCCGGGCTGCGCGCGGATCAGCAGCATGGCGTCACCGAGCGTGTCGAGCTCCTTCATGGTGAAGTCTTCCAGCAGGGCCGAGTGCTGCAGCAGCCCCGGGCCGCGGCCTGACATCTTCTGGCAGCTGCCCAGCACTTCCAGCCCGGCCTGCCGCAACTGGTCTTCCAGGGAAGCCGGTGCCCCCGTGCCCGCCGCTTCGGGTGCCGGCGGCGACGCGGCGGCGTTCAGGGGATCTGCTGCAGCCATAACGAGATCTCCTCGATCGCAGCGTCGGTCGCCGCGGTCAGCGCCCGCACGCCGCCGGCCGCGTCGGCGCTGGTGGCCGGCCGCTGGACCGTGAAGTAGCGCTGGGCCAGCAGTTTTTCGCCGCTCGGCGTGTTCTCCACCAACGTGGCGTGCAGCCGCACCAGGCCGGTGCTGCTGGCGGGCGACTGGAACAGGTGGCTGAACTCCTCGAGCTGCAGCTGCAGCGTGCGCGGCGGCGGCCCCAGAGCGGCGCTTCGGTTCAGGGCCGGACCTTCCCCGGCGTTGAAGACGGCCCGGTCGCGGCCCAGCGTCTCGCGCAGGCGCTGGCGCACCAGCTGCGCAGGCGGCATGCTCCAGCGTGCCTGCGAGTAGGGCCGCAACTGCTGCGCATCGGCATAGGCCAGCCGGTACAGCACCGCCTGGTTGTCGAGTACGCCGCCGGGCGTTGAAATGTCGCTAAGTGCCAGCGCCGGCAGCGGCGCCTGCCGGGTTGCGGGCGGCGTGTTCAGGAGGCCGGGCCCGAAGTCGTAGAGCGCGGCGCGCAGCGGCTTGTCGGGCAGGGCCGAGCAGGCGGCGAGTGTCAGCGCCACCAGAAAAATCAAGCCAAATCGGGCTCCAGCCTTTTTCTGGCGGGCGCCGGCAGCTACGGTATTGATAGCATTTACGGGATTCATGGTTTTCCTCCGGGAGCGGTAAAGCCCGCCTCACCCGGACCGGGCGTGGGCGGGCCGTTGCCGAAAATCAGCGATTGCGGGTTGTCGTCCACCGCGTTGACGGTGCGCCGGAGCTGACGCATGGCGCGGGCGGTTTCCTCGGCCACTTCACCCAGCCTTGGCAGGGTGGCCGCGCTGAAGGTCTCCACCGTGGCCGTCAGGGCGGCACCGCCTTCGGCCAGCTTGTCGAGGGGCCCGCCCTTGGCGTTGAGGCGCCCGGCCGTGGTGTTCACTTCGTTGGCGGTCCTGGACACATCATCGGCCGCGGTCTTGAGCGACTTCATGGTGACGCTGGCCTCCTGGCTCAGCCTGGGCAGTGAAGACACCACCGGGTCCAGCTTCAGGGCCACCTTGTTGATGCTGTCGGCCGCCTGGCCGAACTGCTGGACAGCGCTCATCAGCGCCTGCTGGTTGCTGTCGCCGAGCAGCTTGTTGAGTTTGGTGCTGGCCGCCTCGACCTGGTCCATGATCACTTCGCTTTTGTCCAGCAGCTTTTGCAGCAGGCCGGGCTTGAGCGGGATGCGCGGCGGATCGTCGTCGTTGGGCACCAGCAGCTCTGTAGAAGGACCGTCGTCTTCGAGCTGGATAAAGCCCAGCCCGGTGACGCCCTGCGAGCTCACGGTAGCAAACGTCGATTGGGTCAGGGGCGTGCCGACATCGACCGAAATGCGCACCAGCACATTGCCCTTGGTCTTGTGGTCAAAGCCGATGAACTCGACCTTGCCGACCGGCACGCCGCGAAAACGCACCTGCGCCTGCGGCTGCAGGCCCGAGAGCGTCTCACGCGTGGACAGCTCGTACAGGTGGCGCTCGCCGTTGTCGCGTGTCAGCCAGACGGCCAGCAGCGCCAGCAGCGCAGCCACCACCAGCACAAAAGCGCCGGCGGCGATGGCATGGGCTTTGTTTTCCATTTTTGAAGTCCTTACTATCTCTGTGAGGTGGTTCCAGAAATTCGTTGATCGGGATGCAGTGCAAGGCGCCCGGAGCGCAGGACACCGGAATGCACTTCGGTGCATGAGGATTCCGAGCACCGCGCAACGCAGCAATGCGCCCGAACTGCGGATTTATGGAGGCACCTCATACGGTGAAGGGGTATTCGCGCAGCAGCTCCATCGCGCGCTGGCCCCGTTCGCCGAGAAAAAATCGGCGGACAAACGGGTGGGGAAAGGCAATCACGTCCCGGGGCGGGCCGCTGACAATGACCTGCCTGTCGGCCAGCACCGAAATGCGCGTGCTGAGCTCGAACAGCGTGTCCAGGTCGTGCGTGACCATCACCACGGTGAGCTCCATGTCGCGGTGCAGCGAGCGCAGCAGGGCGCAGAAGCTGTCGGAGGCTTCCGGGTCCAGACCGGCGGTCGGTTCGTCGAGCAGCAGCAGCGGCGGGTCCATGATCAGGGCGCGCGCCAGCGACACCCGCTTGACCATGCCGCCGGACAGGTCGGCGGGCATCTTGTCGGCATGTTCGGGCGCCAGGCCAACCATCTGCAGCTTGACCATGGCCGCCTCACGGATCAGCGCGTCGGGCAGGGTCTTGAGCTCGCGCAGCGGGAAGGCAATGTTCTCCAGCACCGTGAAGGCCGAAAACAGCGCCCCGTGCTGGAACAGCATGCCGACACGGCGCGCCGCGCCGCGCTTGCCCAGCTCGGCCGCCGGTTTGCCCAGCACCGTGATCTCGCCGCGGGTCGGTGCTTCCAGCCCCAGCATCTCGCGCAGCAGCACGGTCTTGCCCGATCCCGAGCCGCCGACCAGCGACATGAACTCGCCGCGCTCAATGCGCAGGTTCAGGTCCTGGTGAATGACGGCCTCTTTCTTGCCGTTTTTGAACACCGTCCACAGATCGCGGATATCCACAATGGCATCACTCATTGCGCACACCCCAGCGTTGTTCCACCAAAAGTTACCCCACACCTTCCAGCAGGGGCCGCGGAACCGGCTTCGCCGGGCCGCAGGCGCAGCGCCCGCTCGGGGGGCAGAGAGCTACACGCAGTGAGCGAACGTGGGGGCCAAGTCATACACCGATACTCTTGAACAAAACTGCAAAAAGTGCATCGACCAGAATCACGACCGTGATCGAGGTGACCACGGAGGCCGTGGTGCCCTGACCCAGGCTTTCGGTGTTGGGTTTGACACGCAGGCCGAAATGGCAACCGATCAGCGCAATCAGCACACCAAACACGACCGACTTGGCCGTGGCCAGCGTCAGGTTGGCGGCGTCCACCGCCTCGGGCAGGGCATCGAGGAAGAAGGACGGCGTCACGCCCATGACCAGGTCGGCAGCGAGCATGCCGCCGAGCAGGGCCGCGATGGTGGTCCAGACGCTGATCAGCGGCATCACGATGGCCAGCGCCATGGCGCGCGGCATGACCAGCCGGTAACTGTGGGCAATGCCCATCACGCGCATGGCATCGAGCTCTTCGGTCACCCGCATCACGCCGATCTGAGCCGTGATGGCCGAGCCGGAACGCCCTGCGATCAGGATGGCGGCGAGCACCGGCCCGAGCTCGCGGATCAATGAGATGCCCAGGATGTTGACGATGAAGGCGTCGGCGCCGAACTGGCGCAACTGCTGCGAGATCAGGTAGGCGAGCACCACACCGATCAGGAAGCCGACCAGGGCGGTGATCGGCAGTGCCGTCGCACCGATGTGGTACAGGTGGCCGGAGAGGTCGCGCCAGGGGCCTTCGCGCGGATTTTTGACCAGCTTGATCAGGTTCAGCAGCAGCCGGCCCACCAGGACCAGCAGGTCCGCGCCGTGATCCACCACCTTCAGAACACCTTCGCCCAGCGACAGGAAATTTTCCCGGAAACCCGGCGCCGGCGGTTCGGGCCGGTCGGTACTGAACTGGGCCACGCGGTCCAGCACCGCGCGTTGCGGCGGCAGGACCTCCAGCTTCTCGGGCCACTTCCGGCCCCAGTGGTCCCACAACACCTGCGCGCCCAGATGGTCGAGCTGGTCGATCTGGCGCAAGTCCCACAGGGCGGTGCCGGCTGCCGCAGCATCCAGCGCGTTCAACTGGAGCGTCAGCGCCTGCCACGCCGGCTGGGCCGTCAGCTCGGCGGCCGTCCACGGGCCCAGCACCCGGTAACACGCACCTTCGGGCGTGTCTTGCGGGTCGATGTGCGGAGCAGATTCGCGCGCGGCGTCGTCCTCCGGAGATGGCATGTGGTCGATAGGTGCAAACAGCTTGGGATCGATGGGCGGAACAGGGCGGCGCTCCGGTCCACACGCGTGACAGCCGCCCATTCATTGCATATTAAAGCAGCGGCCGGCGCAGGCGCTACAGCATTTGTCCCCAATCCATACTCCGCCCTGTCCTACAGCGCGGTGGACGCGGCTTGCATGGACGGGCGGGGCCCGGGGGCACCTGGCGAAGGAGTCAGTCCGTGCCCCAGACCGCCTCAAGCGCGTGCCAGGCACTGGCCACCACCGGCGCCTCGCGCTGCGCGCTCAGGCTGACAAAACTCAGCACGCTTTGCAGGCTGACCTGGTCGGCAATCACCAGGCCCGCGGCGTGCGACTCGCGCATCGCGATCGAGTCGCGCACCAGGCTCAGGCCCACGCCGGACTTCACCAGATCCAGCATGGACGCCTCCTGGTCCACCAGCGCCACCCGGTGCGGCTCGACACCCAGCGGGCCGAACACACTGGCCAGCAGCCGGTGGTGCGCCGAGGCAGGCGGCGTGCCAATCCAGGGCAAGGCCGCCAGGGCTTTCCAGTCCTTGCCGCGCACCTGCGGCCCCCAGCCGGCCGGCGCCAGCACCCGGTAGGTGAAGTGCGTCAGCTCCCGGACGGCAAAACGTGCCACCCGGCCGGGCGCCTGATCAGCTCCTGAATGTATAGCTGCCGACGCTTGTAGGGAAAGGGCTGCAGTCTGATTCTTAACAAAATCATGGGTCTCCCCCAGCGGCTGGGCCGGCGTGCCGAGGTAAAAGCCCACATCGAGATCGCCCCGGTCGATTTGCGCCAGCACCTCGCCGCTCATGGCTTGGCGCAGTTCCGTTTCCACCTGGGGCGCGGTTTCCACCAGCACCTTCAGAAAGGCCCCGAGCCGGGTGAACTCGGGGTCGAGGATGGTGCCTATGCGCAGGCGGCCGCGCACCTGGCTGTGCAGGCGGGCGGCGGCGTTTTTGAAGTCGCCCTGCGCGGCCAGCACTTTTTCGGCCAGCGGCAACAGGGCCGCGCCGTCGCGCGTCAGGTTCATGCCCTGCGCGCTGCGCTTGAACAGTGTCAGCCCCGTGGCAGCTTGCAGGCCTTTAATCTGCAGACTGACGGCCGGCTGGGTCAGGGCCAGCTTGTCGGCAGCGCGCGACAGGCTGCCCTCGCGGGCCACCGCCACAAAAATCCGGAGTGTCTGGATGTCCATTATTAGTAATATTTATAACACTTCTGAGAAATTCAAACTAGCAAAAGTCGGCCTGGTCCGCTAACCTATTTGATTGATCACAGGTTAATTGCAGGAGACCGCCCCATGAATGATATGAGCCGCCCAAATATGAACAGCAGCATCCAGGCCATTGGCCACGCCATCAACGGACGAACCGTGCCCGGCAACTCCGGGCGCGCACAGGACGTCTTCAACCCCGCCACCGGCGCCGTGACAGGCCACGTGGCGCTGGCCAATGCCACCGAGGTGGACGCTGCCGTCAGCGCGGCGCAGGCCGCCTTTCCGGCCTGGGCCGACACGCCGCCGATACGCCGGGCACGCGTGATGTTCAAGTTCCTCGAACTGCTGAACCAGAACAAGGACAAACTGGCGCACATGATCACGGCCGAACACGGCAAGGTCTTCACCGACGCCCAGGGCGAGGTCTCGCGCGGCATCGACATCGTCGAGTTCGCCTGCGGCATTCCGCAGCTGCTCAAGGGCGACTTCACCGACCAGGTGAGCACCGGCATCGACAACTGGACGCTGCGCCAGCCGCTGGGCGTGGTGGCCGGCATCACCCCTTTCAACTTCCCCGTCATGGTGCCGATGTGGATGTTCCCGGTGGCCATTGCCGCGGGCAACTGCTTTGTCCTCAAGCCCAGTCCGATCGACCCGAGCGCCAGTCTGTACATGGCCGAGCTGCTCAAACAGGCCGGCCTGCCCGACGGCGTGTTCAACGTGGTGCAGGGCGACAAGGAAGCGGTCGATGCCCTGCTGGTGCACCCGGACGTCAAGGCCGTGTCTTTTGTCGGCTCCACGCCGATTGCCAACTACATCTACGAAACCGGCGCGCACCACGGCAAACGGGTGCAGGCGCTGGGCGGCGCGAAGAACCACATGGTGGTCATGCCCGATGCCGACCTGGAGCAGGCGGTCGATGCACTCATCGGCGCGGGTTACGGTTCGGCCGGTGAGCGCTGCATGGCGATCTCGGTCGCGGTGCTGGTCGGCAACGTCGCCGACAAACTCGTTCCCATGCTGGCTGCACGTGCCAAAACACTGGTCGTCAAGAACGGGGTCGAGCTCGATGCCGAGATGGGCCCCATCGTCACGGCCGCAGCCCACCAGCGCATCACCGGCTACATCGACACCGGCGTCCAGGAAGGCGCCAAACTGCTGGTCGACGGCCGCGGCTTCACCGGTCAAAGCGCGGGCGCCGGTTGCGACAAGGGCTTCTGGATGGGCGGCACGCTGTTCGACCATGTGACCCCGGAGATGAAGATCTACAAGGAAGAAATTTTCGGTCCGGTGCTGGGCTGCGTGCGTGTCAAGGACCTGGCCGAAGCGGTGAACCTGATCAACGCCCACGAGTTCGGCAACGGCGTGAGCTGCTTCACGCGCGACGGCAATGTGGCGCGCGAATTCTCGCGCCGCATCCAGGTCGGCATGGTCGGCATCAACGTGCCGATTCCCGTGCCCATGGCCTGGCACGGCTTTGGCGGCTGGAAGAAAAGCCTGTTCGGCGACATGCATGCCTACGGCGAGGAAGGCGTGCGTTTTTACACCAAGCAGAAGTCCATCATGCAGCGCTGGCCCGAGAGCATTGGCAAGGGTGCGGAATTCGTGATGCCGACCGCCAAATAGCCCCCCCGAAGCGGCCTGCGGCCCGGCGGAGCCGGTTCCGCGATGGCCCAGGTCCGGACCGCGCTTGAATGAGTCGCGGTGGAAGGTTTTGACGGTATGGCTACAAGAACGACGAGACAAGACGCATGAACGAAAACATCTTTGACTACATCATCGTCGGGGGCGGTACTGCGGGTTGCCTGCTGGCCAATCGCCTGAGCGCCGACGCGTCCAAACGTGTGTTGCTGATCGAGGCCGGCCGCAAGGACGACTATCACTGGATCCACATCCCGGTCGGTTACCTGTACTGCATCGGCAACCCGCGCACCGACTGGCTCTACAACACCGAACCCGACGCCGGCCTGAACGGCCGCACGCTGCGTTACCCGCGCGGCAAGACGCTGGGCGGCTGCTCCAGCATCAACGGCATGATCTACATGCGCGGCCAGGCGCGCGACTACGACCGCTGGGCCGAACTCACCGGCGACGACGACTGGGCCTGGGACAAGGTGCTGCCGGGCTTTCGCAAACACGAGGACCACTACAAACTCGATGTGCCCAAAGGCAAGGCAGAGGTCGTGGTCAATGAAAACTTCCGGCGACTGCATGGCCACAAAAGCCAGCACGCCACCAGCGAAGGCCTGGCACGCAAGATGGGCGGCGAGTGGCGCGTTGAAAAGCAGCGCCTGCGCTGGGACATCCTCGACGCGTTTGCCGCGGCGGCGCAGCAGGCGGGCATTCCGGCCACCGACGACTTCAACGGCGGCAACAACGAAGGCGTCGGTTATTTCGAGGTCAACCAGAAAAGCGGCTGGCGCTGGAACACCGCCAAGGCGTTTTTGCGTCCGACCTGTTTTGCCCGCCCCAACTTCGAAATGTGGACCGGCGCGCAGGTCTGCAAACTCATTGTCGAGCGCCAGGACGACGGCAGCCAGCGCTGCACCGGCGTCGAGGTCTGGACCGGCCACGAACGCGTGCAGGCCTTTGCCACGCGCGACTCAGCAAGAGCGCAGGGCAAGCTCGGCGAAGTCATCCTGAGCGCCGGCAGCATAGGCTCGCCGCAAATCCTGCAGCTCTCGGGCATCGGCCCGGCGGCGCTGCTGCAACAGCACGGCATCCCGGTGGTGGTGGACCTGCCCGGCGTCGGCGCCAACCTGCAGGACCACTTGCAGATCCGCTCGGTCTACAAGGTCAACAACATCGCCGGCAGCAAGGCAAAAAACTTCACGCTCAACACTCTGGGCAGCTCGCTCTGGGGCAAGGCCAGAATCGGCCTCGAATACGCGCTCAAACAGACCGGCCCGATGAGCATGGCGCCGTCGCAGCTCGGCGCCTTCACGCGCAGCTCGCCGGACCAGCCCTGGCCCAACATCGAGTACCACGTGCAGCCGCTGTCGCTCGACGCGTTTGGCGAGCCGCTGCACAACTTCAACGCCTTCACTGCCAGCGTCTGCAACCTCAACCCCACCAGCCGCGGCACGGTTCAGATCAGGAGCGGCAACTTCGAAGACGCGCCGGCGATTGCGCCCAACTACCTCAGCACCACCGAGGACCGGAAGGTGGCGGCCGACTCCCTGCGTGTCACGCGCCGCATTGTGAGCCAGAGCGCCCTGGCCGGCTACCAGCCCGAAGAGTTCCGCCCCGGCGTGCAGTTCCAGAGCGATGACGACCTGGCGCGGCTGGCCGGCGACATTGCGACCACCATCTTCCACCCGGTGGGCACCACCAAAATGGGCAGGGCCGATGACCCCATGGCGGTGGTGGACTCGCACCTGCGGGTGCGCGGGGTGACCGGGCTGCGTGTGGTCGATGCCGGCGTGATGCCGCTGATCACCAGCGGCAACACCAATTCACCAACCCTGATGATTGCGGAAAAAGCCGCGCAGTGGATACGGGACGGAAATTAAAGCCCCCAAGTAAGGCCCCCACGGTCGCTCGCTTCGCGTAGCTTCCTGCCCCCCGAGGGGGCCGCTGCGCCTGCGGCCCGGCTAAGCCGGTTCCGCGGCCCTGGCTGGTCTGGAGCGAAGCCCCACCTACGACCGCTTATACCGCTCGTTCCGAGCTGTCGACGCCTGTTCGCCGGGGTTCAAACAAGCAGGGGCCCCCTCGGGGGGCAGCGCAGTACACGCAGTGACAAGCGTGGGTGCTTAGTTATTCCCCGATCAGCGCGGCGATGGTCACGCCATCACCTCTCTGGTTGCTGGCACGCAACTCGTCAGCGCAGGTGATCCAGCTCTTGATCTGCGAGACCCAGCCTTCCGCCTCGCCATCGGCCGGCGGCGCCTTGCCCTTCATGGCCAGCGCCACAGGTTCGGGCCCGCAGCGGGCCTGCGCTGCATCGATGAAGCCGAGCCGGTAAGACACCGCGGTCAGCAACTGTTGCTCGGCCAGCCAGCGCGGGCTGATGACAAACAGGTCTGTCGGCGCAGTGGCGTTCATCTTGTCGAGAATGAGGCGCGGCGTGCCCAGCCCTGACATGTAGTTTTCCACCGTGCGCGCAATCTGGCTGACATACGCCGACTGCTGGTCGATGCTGCCCTCCTTGAGCTGGACATGGATGCGATGCACGCCCAGCGTTGCGCCGCTGGACACATGGCGGGTCACGCCACTCATCCATAAAATGAAACAGGCGCTGTAGCAGCGCGCGCCACGGGCCACATGGGTGGCGGCGTAACTCTTGTCAAGCAGGTGGGCGATCTTGATGGCCTCCACCACATCACCGCCCGATGAATCCAGGTAGACCATGCGCGCGAAGCGCCCGTAGTTGTCGGGGTGCCGGACGAACCCGATGATCCTGGCGTAGTCACCTTTCTCGATGGTTCCCTGGATCAACACGCCACGCTGGTAGGCCGAGATATCAGCAGCCGCGGCGGGCAGGCATGCAGTGGCAAACACGCTGATCAAAAGGGTGATGAGGGCTCGCATCATGAGAATCTCCTGCCATCAGCCGGAAGAGCTGAACAGATGTCATCCTAGGATTGCGCTGCGCCGGCGTCAGTC
Organism: Polaromonas sp. 39-63-25; assembly: GCF_002278925.1. Taxonomy (GTDB): domain Bacteria; phylum Pseudomonadota; class Gammaproteobacteria; order Burkholderiales; family Burkholderiaceae_C; genus Polaromonas. Next base: position 24,090 of record NZ_NCJH01000020.1, on the reverse strand, counting down.
ATCAATTACCGGGGTAGCGGTAACTTATTTACCGTCCGGTTTTCAGCGTGGCGGCCCAGGGGGAGAATCTGAGACTTATCGGTGTAGCGGGTTCACCGCAAAATGAAAACCTTAGGTTCATTATTTGCCGCGCAGCACCATGTTGTCCCCGGACAGCACGATTTCGAACCGGGACAGGAAGCTTTGTCCCAGCAGGGCCATCGAGGGATCGGGCCCCACCAGCCCCACGCCGACCCGTGTGCCCGAGACGCTGGCCGGCCCGACCGACACTGTGACACCTTTGACAATCCGGCCCTGCAGCTCGCCGCTGGCGGTGCGGAAGGTGGTCGCCTCGCCCGGCGCCATGCCGGCGGTCCGCGCAAACTCCTGGCTGACCACCACCAGCGATGCGCCGGTATCCACCAGAAAAGTGACAGGCCGGCCATGAACCTGTCCTAGCGCGTAGAAGTGGCCGTCCCGGGCGCGCGGAATCACCAGTTCTCCGGTCACTGAAACGGTCAGCGGTGGCGGCTTCAATACCTGGCGCATCACGGCGTACAGGGCCCCCATGACCGTCAGCCAGAAAAGCAGGATCACCAATGGTCCCCACCGAAGGCCCGCACCGGCCGGGCGGGCCTGTTTCGTGCTGTTGCTGTCCGGATGTCTCATGGGAGTTGGCTTGAGGGGTGGCTGCCTGTACGGAAGGCTTCGGGACGCCCTGCGCCCCGAGGCCATGATACGTCGGGTGACAGACAAAACGACGCCCACGCCGCCGCGAGCCCGATAATGGACCAGCTCCCCTCACAACCCCAAAGCCCTGATGCCGACCACCAGCCTAGCCCTTTACATGCAGACCCAGCGCGCGCTGTATGCGGCCGGGTTGCCGGAAAAGATCAGTGCGCTGGAAGCAGCGCTGCGACAACTGGACGGCGGCACCGACGAACCCGCAAGCCAGGAGGCGGCGCTGTCCGTGCTGGCGCAGGCCCACAAGCTGGCGGGCTCTGGCGGCACCTTTGGTTTTCCCGCCGTCAGCGAAGCGGCGGCGGCGATCGAGAAACTTCTCTCGAAAAACGCCGGTGTCCCGGGTTTTCCCAGCGTTGAGTATCGTCTCTCGCTGGAAGCCGGCCTGCAGGCGCTGAAAGCTGCGGCGGCCGCGGACCAGCCTGCCGTTGAGACTCCCGCTGCGGTTCTCACGGCCAGCAGTCATGCCGTCGTGCCCCAGCCCACCGGGCGAGCACGGCTGCTTCACATCATCGATCCCGACGGGGTAGCGGCTGGCCAGCTTGCCGATCAGCTGAGCCATGGCGGCTACCAGATCCGCGTGTTCACCCAGCCTGCTGCCGCAGACCTGGCGGCACGGCAGGAAGCGCCGGCGGCCATTCTTGCCGACATCACGTTTTCCGCAGACCCCCTGGTGGCGTGGCCCGTACTGGCCGCGCCCGGCCCGGCCACAGAAGGCCGGACGCCCCTCCTTCTCATGGGCGCCGGCGCGGACTTCCAGACCCGCCTGGCCGCCGTGCGGGCCGGGGCAGCCGGTTATTTCCCGCACCCCGTGGATGTGCGGGCCATCACCGCCCTGCTGGGCCTGCTCACCTCTGCGGAGCCGACGCAGCCCTACCGGGTACTGATCATCGAGGACGACGAAACACTGGCGAGCTTTTATGCCGGCGTGTTGCAGTCCGCAGGCATGCAAACGTGCGTCGTCACCGAGCCCCGTCAGGTCATGGCGCCGCTGGCCGATTTCCAGCCCGACCTGATCACCTGCGACATCCACATGCCGCAATGCAACGGGATCGAGCTGGCGACCCTGATCCGGCAGCAGCCCGAGTTCGTCCGGGTGCCCATCATCTTCCTGTCTGCCGAGACCAGCCTGGACCAGCAGGCCCAAGCGCTCCGGCAGGGTGGTGATGACTTCATCACCAAGCCCGTCTCCCCGGAAACGCTGGTCTCTGCGGCGCAGAGCCGGGCACGCCGCCACCGCAGCCTGCTCGCAGCCGAGGACACCCTGCGCATCAGCGAGGAGCGGTTCCGGCTGGTGGTCGAAACCAGCCTGGACGGCTTCCTGCACAGCCTGCCCGATGGCACGGTGGTCGCGGCCAACCAGGCCGCCTGCACCATGTTCGGGATGAGCGAACAGCAAATCAGGGCGGCAGGCATTGCCGGTCTGGTGGACAGCACGGATCCACGCATGGCCGGACTGGTAATGGAGATCAGCCGCTCCGCCAGGTTCCGCGGCGAACTCGTCTGTGTGCGCGGGGATGGGACGCGTTTTCCGGCCGAGGCCTCGTCGTCGCAGCATGTGAACAGCGACGGCGACGTGCAGGTCAGCGTGATCCTGCGCGACATCACCGAACGCAAGCTTGCCGAGCAGCAGATCCTGCAGCTCAATGCGGAGCTGGAAACCCGCGTGGAAAAACGCACGGCCGAACTGACGGCAGCCACCCTGGAGCTGCAGGCTTTCTCGCAGGCGCTGGCCCATGACCTGCGCCAGCCCTACATTGCCATCAACGGCATGACCCGGCTGCTGGAAAAGGAAATGGCGGCCGGCATCAGCGAGCGCGGCAGGCACTACCTCCAGCGCATCCGTGCCGGGGTCAGCCAGATGAACGAACGAACCGACAGCCTGCTGGCGCTGGCGCAGCTGTCGCGCACGCAGTCCCGCCGCGAGCAGGTGGACCTGGGCGCCATAGCCGGCGCGGTTCTGAAATCACTCCAGGAACAGCACCCGGAACGCCTTGTGGCCACCCGGGTCCAGGCCTTGCCGGCCGTGCAGGCCGACGCCGGGCTGGCGCTGCATTTGCTGAACATCCTGCTGGGCAATGCCTGGAAGTTCACGTCTACGCGGGCGGACGCCGAGATCACGGTGGGCGGCGAGCCAGGTACCGATGGCGAGATGATTTTTTTCGTGAGGGACAACGGCGTCGGGTTCGACATGACGTATGCCGACAAGCTGTTTACCGCCTTCCAGCGACTGCACGCCCCAGGCGAATTTGCCGGTGCCGGCATTGGCCTGGCGACCGCACGCCGGATTGTCACGCGCCATGGCGGACGGATCTGGGCCACATCGGCACCCGGGCAGGGCACCTGTTTTTATTTCACACTGGCTGGCGCCAAACGCTGGACGCGCAGCTCCAGCCGTTCCCCTTCGACGCTAGGCATGTGAAACAGGTGCCGCAGGCGAGAGCCGCTCAGCGCAGTCCCTTCACATAACGGGGGGCATCCGGATCGCGCGGCTTGCGCTCGCGGTGTTTTTCGCTGTCACCAAAAAAGTTGCCGAACGTCGACTCGATGAAGCCCGACTCGGGGTAGACCTCTTCCTCGGTGTTGACCGAGCGGGCCCCCTGCTGATCCGGCACCGGCGCGGCGCCCGCTGGTGGCGCGGCACTGCGCTCCTTGACCGCATCGGCCATCATCCTGACCAGCGGCACGCGGTGCCTGGCCTCCGGAGACGCCATGATTTCCTCGAGCCGGTCGGCCCAGACGCCGAGATCGATATGGCCATCTTCGACGGCCTTCTCGCGCGAGAAACGGACGATTTCGGCCGCGTATTCCGCATTGGTCGCCATCCACTCGGTGTCGGTCACCCGCCCGGTCTTTCTGCGCAGCAATACATGCAAGTGGGCAGCAATCGCAATTTTTTCGCTGGAAGGCATGTCGGGATCCTCCATCAGGTGCCCATCCGCTCGGCATGCTGGGCAATGTCCAGGCCATCGGACTCCGAGCTGTCACTGACCCGCAGGCTGAAAACCAGCGACGTGATCCAGAGCACCACGGCCGTCATGAGCAGGCTGTAACACAGCACGGCGCCTGCACCGATGGCCTGGGTCAACACGCTGCCTTCCACGCCCGAGATGGTTTTGCTGGCAAACACGCCGGTCAGCAGCGAGCCGACGATGCCGCCCACGCCATGCACGCCGAACACGTCGAGGGAATCGTCGGCATTGAGCAGGCGTTTGAGGCCGGTCGCGCCCCAGTAGCAGGCGACGCCGGCAATCAGCCCGATGGCCAGGGCCGCGCGAGGCGAGACAAAGCCAGCCGCCGGGGTGATGGCCACCAGCCCGGCCACCAGCCCCGAACACAGTCCAAGCAAGGTGGGCCGCTTGCGGACCATCCACTCGGCCGCCATCCATGACAGGGCGCCGGCAGCGGCGGCAATGTGCGTTACCGCCATCGCCAGGCCGGCCCGGCCGTCGGAGGCCACGGCGGAACCGGCATTGAATCCGAACCAGCCAACCCAGAGCATGCCGGCACCGGCCATGGTGAGCCCGAGGTTGAAGGGCGTGAAGGCCTCACGGCCGTAGCCGCGGCGCGGTCCGAGCACGTAGGCACAGACCAGCCCCGCTACGCCGGCATTGATATGGACGACGGAGCCACCGGCAAAATCGAGCGCCCCAAGTTGGGCCAGCCAGCCATTGGGTTCCCAGACCCAGTGCGCAATCGGTGCATATACGACCAGGGTCCACAGGCTGATGAAACACAGCATCGCGGAAAACCGCATGCGCTCGACAAACGCCCCCACCACCAGCGCCGCGGTAATGATGGCAAAGGTCAGCTGGAACATCGCGTACACCGACTCGGGGATATTCGGTGCAATATGGCTGACCGCGACTTTCTGCGCGTCCTTGACATAGTCCAGACCGGCAAACCAGAGCCGCTCGCCACCGCCAATGTAGTGGCCCAGCGCGCCGCTGCCCGGCGTGAAGGCCAGGGAGTAACCGACGGCAAACCACAGCAGGCTGACGATTGCGCAAATGGCCACCACGCAGGCCATGGTGTTGAGCACGTTTTTCTTGCGCACCATGCCGCCGTAGAACAGGGCGATGCCCGGCAAGGTCATGAGGAGAACCAGCGCCGTCGATGTCATCATCCAGGCGGTGTCGGCGCCATTGAGGGTATCGGCGGCCACCAGACCCGGGCGGGTCAGAGGGGCGGGGACCGGGACCGCAGGGACAGGAGCTGGGGCTGGAGCCGCTGTTGTGGCAGGCGGCGCAACCACCACCTGCGCCACCGGTTCGACAGGCGCGCTGGCTGCTGGCACGGCAGACGCGGCCTCTGCAGGAGCCGGCGTCTGTGCTCCGGCCAGCGTGGCGGCCAACAGCAGCCCGAGCCCCCAACCCAATGAAACGAACCGCGTGTGGTGCATGGTGATTTCCGATGTGTGCTGAATGGATCGAACATCTCGTAACAGGCATAAGTCGTGCCAAGCTGCCGACGCCCTGTTTCACCGCACCCTGGCGCCCAGCCAGCAGGGAACAGCCCCCCCCACACGGGGAAGGGAAAGTCCCGATGCACTATGCGGGTGCGCACACTACATTCAGTGATCTGCATACGAGCCAAGCCGCTCGCAGAGGGCCGAGGAGACAAACTCGCACAAGCACAACAGACAACAGAATTGGCATCCAGAGAGATGTTTTTTACAAAGCGCCGGTGAACCCGGCGCTTTTTTTTGCCCGCCCGATCCGGATCATCCGAGGTGCGAGGTCGGGACCGGCAGCCTGCCGCCGACGGGGCCAATGAGACAATTCACCCATGGAATTACTGATCGTGTCATTGGCCTCGCTGCTGGCGGGTTTTGTGGATTCCATCGTGGGTGGCGGCGGGCTGATTCTGGTGCCCGCCCTGTTCGCCGTGTTTCCCACCACCCATCCGGCGACGCTGTTTGGCGTGAACAAGGGCGCATCGGTCTGGGGCACCGCTGTGGCCACCGTGCAATACGCCCGGCGCGTGGACATGCGCTGGGCCGCCCTGCTGCCGGCCGCGCTGGCCGGTTTTGCCGGCTCGTTCGCCGGCGCCTGGCTGGTCACCGTGATTTCCCCGGGGTTTCTGCGCAAGATCCTGCCGTTTGTGCTGCTGGCCGTGCTGCTCTACACCCTGGTCCGCAAGGACCTGGGGCGCACCCACGCACCTCGGTTTTCCGGTCGCGCCGAAACCTGGGCGGCCTGCACCATCGGTATCCTGCTGGGGTTTTACGACGGGTTTTTCGGCCCGGGCACCGGCAGCTTTTTTGTCTTCCTGTTCGTGCGCTGGCTGGGTTACGACTTCCTGAGCGCCTCGGCGTCCGCCAAGCTGCTCAACACGGCCACCAACCTGGCCGCCCTGCTGCTGTTTGCGTACAAGGGCCACGTCTGGTGGCATTTCGCGTTGACCATGGCACTGGCCAACGTGGTGGGCAGCCTGCTGGGCACACGCCTGGCGCTCAAGCATGGCGCAGGTTTTGTACGTGTGGTGTTTATCGTGGTGGTCAGCGCACTGATTCTCAAAACCGGATTCGACGCTTTCCTGAAATAGCGCAAGAACGGCGCTAATCGGCGTCGGGCAAAGGCACAGGCACAGGCACAGGCGGCGGCAGCTTGCTGAGGGCTTCGGCAATCGCCGCGGCCTTGGCCGGATTGGTGGCTGTGGTCGTGCCGCTCCCCAGCAAGCCCGCCATTTCGGCCGCCAGGCGCGGCTTGCCGATGGGCGCAGCCGCCAGCCCCTTTTGCACGGCCGCCATGTCCACCTCGCTGGGGTACTGGCCGAGCAGCACGTAGTCAAACACGCGTCGGGCAATGGGCGCCGCATGGGCTGCACCGAAGCCGGCGTTTTCCACCACCACGGCCAGCGCAATTTTCGGATGGTCTGCCGGCGCAAAAGCCATGTACAGGGCATGGTCCCGCTGGTGCTCTTCAAGTTTGCGGGCGTCGTACTTGTCCTTCTGGCCGACACCCACCGCTTGGGCCGTACCGGTCTTGCCGCCGCTGAGATAGCCGGCCCCCGCAAACACCCGGGTCGACGTGCCCTCCTGCGTGACACCGACCAGCGCCTTGCGGATCACCGCCACGTTTTCCGGCTTGTAGCCCAGGTTTTGCGGCGGCTCCGGAGCAATGGGTTCGATGGCCCGCGTCATCGGGTCCTGCGTGGCAATCACCAGCTGCGGTTTGTGCCGGACGCCGTTGTTCGCCACCGTGGCGGTGGCCTGCGCAAGCTGCAGCATGGTGAACGCGTTGTAACCCTGGCCGATGCCCAGCGAAATGGTTTCGCCTGGGTACCATTTCTGCTGATCGGCCCGCTTGTAGGTCTTGCGCTTCCATTCCTGGCTGGGCAGCACGCCGCGCACTTCACCGTGGATGTCGATCCCCGTGATCTGCCCGAAGCCGAGCGGCTTCATGAAGTCATGCATGGCATCCACACCGAGGTCATTGGCCAGCGAGTAGTAGTAGACATTGCTCGACTTGACGATGCTCTGGTGCATGTCGACCGGGCCGAGCCCGGCCCCATGGCTGCGGAACTGGTGGCCGCCAAACATCCAAGACCCGGTGTCGTTGGTGATGCTGCCGGGCTGGCGCTTGCCGGACTCCAGCGCCGCCAGCGCCATGAAGGGCTTGTAGGTGGAGCCGGGCGGGTAGGTCCCGCGCAGTGCCCGGTTCAGCAGCGGCTTGTCGATTGACTCGTTGAGGGCCTGCCAGCTTTCGCTGTCAATGCCATCGACAAACAGGTTGGGATCGAATGTCGGCTTGCTGACGAAGGCCAGCACTTCCCCGGTGGACGGGTCCAGCGCCACCAGCGCGCCGCGCCTGTCGCCAAACAGGTCTTCCACCAGCTTCTGCAGCTTGATGTCGATGGACAGCATCACCGTATCGCCCGGCACCGCCGCCGTACTGGCGAGCTTGCGCACCGCGCGGCCACCGGCCGACGTCTCCACCTGCTCGACGCCCGTGTTGCCGTGCAGCTGGGCTTCAAAGCTCTGTTCAACGCCGAGTTTGCCGATGTAGTCGGTACCGCGGTAGTTGCCTTCCTCGTCGTTTTCCTCGATCCGTTCCTTTTCCGACCGGTTGATGCGCCCGATGTAGCCGACCACGTGGCTGGCCAGCTCACCATTCGGGTAGCTGCGAAACAGCCGCGCCTTGATGTCGACACCGGGGAAGCGGAAACGCTGGGCTGCAAAACGGGCCACTTCTTCGTCCGTCAACCGCGTGCGGATCGGCAGTGACTCGAAATTGCGGGACTCCTCGCGCAGCTTCTTGAAACGGCGCTTGTCGCGCGGATGAATATCCACCAGCCGCCCCAGCGCCTCGATGGTTTCCTCCAGGTCGGCCACCCTGGACGGCGTGATCTCCAGCGTATACGCCGAATAGTTGGTGGCCAGCACAATGCCGTTGCGGTCGAGGATCAGGCCCCGGTTGGGCACGATGGGAACGACCGCGGTACGGTTGCTCTCGGCCTGTTCGTTGAGGTCGTCGTGCCGCACCACCTGCAAAAAGACCAGGCGGGCGGCCAGCAGCACGAAGGCGAACAGGATGACCAGCCCGGCCACCAGCACCCGCGCACGGAAACGTGAAAGATCAGCCTCGACGTTTCTGAGTTCAGTCATGGCAAGTAGGACTCAGGGCCGGCGGAAAAAGTGCCCCCACTTGCAAAATGCGTCCCATCTCCAGACCAAGCTCCGCTCCGGAGTCGGCTTGGCCAGCCCGCTGGCGCAGCGACTGCGGGGACTCTTCAGACCAGCAGGGGCCGCGGATCTGGCTTTGCCAGTCCGCAGGCGCAGCGGCCCCCCCGGGGGGCAGGGCGCTACACGCAGTGAGCAACCGTGGGGGCATGCCTACAGCGGCCGGTTCTGGTCGGGATTGGGCGCCCGACGCTGCGGCGCCAGCAGCATCACGCTGATCACCGGCCACAGCAGGGACTCGGCCAGCGGCGCCAGCAGCAGCGTCCAGCCGGGAAAAACACCGCCGCTCATCATGCGGATGGTGATTTCCACACCATGCGCCACCGCAAACAGCGGCAGGATCTGCAGTGCCTGGGAGGGCACGGTAAACCACAGGAGGCGGCGGTGGATCATGGTGGCGAAAAAGCTCAGGGCGGTGTAGGCCAGCGCGTGCTGGCCGAGCAGGGCCGACTGGTGCACATCCATGCCCAGGCCGAACATGAAGGCCAGGCCAATCCCCACCCGCTGCGGCTGGTGAATGTTCCAGAACACCAGCACCAGTGCCAGGAAATCCGGCATCCAGGGCACCCGCCCGAGCGGAAGCATGTCCAGCAACAGGGCCACGATCAGGCTGGTCCAGATGAACACCGGGTTGGCGGGCAGCAGCAGCTGCTGGCCAGAGGGCATGATCATTTGCCGGCTCCTTTTTTGACGGGTACGGGCGCGGGCTCTGCGGCAACAGCTGGCAGCTTTTCGCCGGACAAGGGCTTGACCACCATGACATGGAAAGCGGCATTGACCTGGGCCTGCGGTGTGCAGTAAATCCGGGCAAACGCCGATTCGGCACGCCGCTCTATCCGGTCGATTTTGGCCACCGGCAGCCCCGGCGGATAAACGCCGTCAACACCGCTGGTCGTCAGCAGGTCGCCCTGCTGCACATCCGAATTGCTGCCCATGAAACGCAGCTCCAGCCCGCCGCCATGGGTGGTCGGCTCGCCGAAGGCCACACTGCGCGCACCGGTCCGGGTGTTGAGCACGGGGATGGCAAGGTCGCGGTCAATGACCAGCGTGACCTCGCTGATCAGGGGATGGACACGGGTGACCTGGCCCAGCACACCGGACTCGTCCACCACCGGCGAACCAAGCGCCACACCCTGAAGCAGGCCTTTGTCGATGATGACCTTGCGGGTGTAGGGGTCGGGGGCGTCGTAAAGCACCTGTGCGGCCTGCCCTGTGAGGGCCGCCTGTTCGCGCAGATCAAGCAGCTTTCGCAGACGCGAATTTTCGAGTGCCAGCTGCTCAACCTGGCTGGCGCGCAGCGACAGCGTCGCCAGTTTCTGGTGGGCCGCTTCTTCGCCGGCTCGGGCCTGGCTCAGCGCGGTGAAATAACCGCCGCCATACCGGGCCGCGCGGACCGGCTGCAGGGCCAGCCACTGCACGGGGTAAAGCACCGTCGCCACGGCCGCCCGGATGGGCTGGGTGATCTTGAAACGCAGGTCGGCCACCATCAGGAACAGGGCCAATGCGCTGAAAAACATCAGCTTGGACAGGGCCGACGGTCCCTGCTTGAAAAAGGGCGGCGGGCTTCTGTCGAGGGTTCCTAAGGGCATGGTCTGCGGTCAATCATGCGCCTGTCCGGCTGCATCGAGGAGGATGCGCCAGGTTTATTCCGAGGTGAAGATGGAGCCGAGGCGGTCCATGCGCTCCAGCGCGATGCCGCAGCCGCGCACCACGCAGGTCAGCGGGTCTTCAGCCACCAGCACCGGCAGCCCGGTTTCTTCCGCCAGCAGGCGGTCCAGATCACGCAGCAGCGCGCCGCCGCCGGTCAGCATCATGCCGCGGTCGGCAATGTCGGCGCCGAGCTCGGGCGGCGTGTGTTCGAGCGCGGTTTTCACGGCGCTGACGATGTTGTTGAGCGGGTCAGTCAGGGCTTCGAGGATCTCGTTGCTGGAGATCGTGAAGCTGCGCGGCACGCCTTCGGACAGGTTGCGTCCCTTGACTTCCATTTCCTTGACCTCGGAGCCGGGGAAGGCCGAACCGATGTTTTTCTTGATGGCCTCGGCCGTCGGCTCGCCGATCAGCATGCCGTAGTTGCGGCGGATATAGCTGATGATGGCTTCGTCGAAACGGTCGCCGCCCACACGCACGCTGCCCTTGTAGACCATGCCGCCCAGCGAGATGACGCCGACCTCGGTCGTGCCGCCGCCGATGTCGACGACCATGGAGCCGCTGGCTTCGGAGACCGGCAGGCCGGCCCCGATGGCTGCGGCCATCGGTTCTTCAATCAGGTAGACGTCGCTGGCGCCGGCGCCCAGGGCGCTTTCGCGGATCGCGCGGCGCTCGACCTGGGTCGAGCCGCAGGGCACGCAGATGATGATGCGCGGGCTGGGCTTGAAGAAGCTGCGCGGATGCACCATTTTGATGAACTGCTTGAGCATCTGCTCGGTGACGGTGAAGTCGGCGATCACGCCGTCTTTCATGGGCCGGATGGCTTCGATGTTGCCGGGAACCTTGCCGAGCATGGCCTTGGCTTCATGGCCAACGGCCTGGATGGTTTTTTTGCCTTGGGGGCCACCTTCGTGGCGAATGGCAACGACGGAAGGTTCATCCAGCACAATGCCGCGGTCGCGTACAAAAATCAGGGTGTTGGCGGTACCGAGGTCAATCGCCAGGTCGGTGGAAAAATACCGACGGAAAGTTTCAAACATGGTGAGGGAGTCCGGTTTTGGGCATGGAACAAACTTCGTTGCTCTATCGCCTTTTGTGATTGTTGTGAGGGGTCAAAAAAAGTCGATGGACAGGAAAATGAGGCAACACCTTGATTCCAGAGCGTAAACCGCGCCTAAAGCGTGCATCCGACCCTGATTTCACATCAAAGGCGGGATAATAACGCATCCCCTGTAAATCACCGGGCGGCACCCTGCCCATTATTTCATCTTTACACCTGGTTTCAGCCCCTGTTTTTCCCATGGCATTGACATCCCAAGACATATCACGCGTCGCCAACCTGGCGAGGCTGGAGTTGCGCCCCGACGAGACCGAGCACACGCTCAGGCAGCTCAACGGTTTTTTTGCCCTCGTCGAACAGATGGACGCCGTCAACACGGAAGGTGTTGAACCGCTGGCCCATCCTGCCGCGGTCCTGGGCCAGGTGGCCCTCAGGCTGCGCGATGACGTCGTGACCGAAACCAACCAGCGCGAGGAAAGCCAGAAAAGCGCCCCCGCTGTCGAGCGGGGCCTGTTTTTGGTGCCAAAGGTGATCGAATGAGCCATACCGATTTGCATGATTTGAGCGTGGCCCAACTCGCGGCCAAGCTCGCAGCGCGCGAGGTGTCCAGCGTCGAGCTGACGCAACACTTCCTGGCCCGTATCGACAACCATGCCGGCCTGGGCGCTTTCCTGGCCACCGACGGCGAGGTGTCGCTGACCCAGGCCCGGGCGGCCGACGCGCGCCTGGCCGCCGGCGAACGCACGCCCCTGCTGGGTGTGCCGCTGGCGCACAAGGATATTTTTGTCACGCGCGACTTCCCGACCACGGCCGGCTCGAAGATGCTCGCCAACTACCGCAGCCCGTTCGACGCCACCGTGGTGGCCCGGCTCGGCGTGAGCAGCGGCGCCGGCATGGTGAGCCTGGGCAAGCTCAACTGCGATGAGTTCGCCATGGGGTCGGGCAACGACAACAGCGCCTGGAAACCCGTGCAGAACCCCTGGGACACCAGCCGCGTGCCGGGCGGTTCCTCGGGCGGCTCGGCCGCGGCCGTGGCGGCGCGGCTGGTGCCGGCGGCCACCGGCACCGACACCGGCGGCTCCATCCGCCAGCCGGCCGCGCTGACCGGTATCACCGGCATCAAGCCGACCTATGGCCGCTGTTCGCGTTACGGCATGGTGGCCTTTGCCTCCAGCCTGGACCAGGCCGGACCGATGGCACGCAGCGCGCTCGACTGCGCCCTGCTGCTGTCCAGCATGGCCGGGCCCGACCCGGACCGCGACTCCACCTCGCTGGACCTGCCGGCGCTCGACTATGCTACCGATTTGATAGCCGTCAGCGCAGCAACGACGGACGCTACACCCCTGAAAGGCTTGAGGATCGGCCTGCCGGCCCAGTTTTTCGGCGCCGGCTGCTCGGCCGACGTGCTCAAGGCCGTGCGCAGCGCGCTGGCCGAGTTCGAGAAGCTGGGCGCAACGCTGGTGGACGTGAGCCTGCCGCTGACCGAGCTGTCGATCCCGGTGTATTACGTGATCGCCCCGGCCGAGGCCAGCAGCAACCTGAGCCGTTTTGACGGTGTGCGTTATGGCCACCGTGCCGCGCACTACACCGACCTGACCGACATGTACAAGAAGTCGCGTTCCGAAGGTTTTGGCGACGAGGTCACACGCCGCATCATGATCGGCACCTATGTGCTGTCGCACGGTTATTACGACGCCTACTACCTGAAGGCGCAGAAAATCCGCCGCCTGATCGCCGAGGATTTCCAGAAGGCCTTTGCGCAGTGCGACATCATTGCCGGGCCGGTGTCGCCCACGGTGGCCTGGAAGATCGGCGAAAAATCCGACGATCCGGTCGCCAACTACCTGGCCGACATCTACACCCTGTCGTCCAGCCTGGCGGGCCTGCCCGGCATGAGTGTGCCGGCCGGTTTCGGCGAAGGCGGCATGCCTGTCGGCCTGCAGCTGATCGGCAACTATTTCAAGGAAGCGCAGCTGCTGGGCACGGCGCACCAGTTCCAGCTCGCGACCGACTGGCACCTGCGCCAGCCCACAGGCATTTGAGTGATTGCGACCATGAGCCAGACCCCACCCCCCGTGAACTCCTTCGCCCAGATGCAGGCCGGCCGGCCCACCGGGCCCCTGGTGCAGGGTTATGAAGTCATCATCGGCTTCGAGACCCACACCCAGCTGACCACCCAATCGAAAATTTTCAGCCGGGCCTCGACAGCGTTTGGCGCCGAACCGAACACGCAGGCCTCGGCGGTGGACTTTGCACTGCCCGGCGCGCTGCCGGTGATGAACAAGGGCGCGGTGCAACGCGCCATCGAATTCGGCCTGGCCGTCAACGCGCATATTGCCGAAAGCAGCGTGTTCGCGCGCAAGAACTATTTCTACCCCGACCTGCCCAAGGGTTACCAGATCAGCCAGTTCGAGATCCCGGTGGTGCAAGGCGGCACGGTGGAATTTTTCCTCGGCGACGAGAAAAAAACCGTGCGTCTGGTGCGCGCCCACCTGGAGGAAGACGCAGGCAAGTCGCTGCATGAAGACTTCATCGGCATGAGCGGCATTGACCTGAACCGCGCCGGCACGCCGCTGCTGGAGATCGTGACCGAGCCCGACATGCGTTCGTCTGCGGAAGCCGTGGCTTACGCCAAAGAGCTGCACAAAATCGTGACCTGGATCGGCATCTGCGACGGCAACATGCAGGAAGGCAGCTTCCGCTGCGACGCCAACGTCTCGGTGCGCAAGCCCGGCGCCGAGCTCGGCACACGCCGCGAGATCAAGAACCTGAACAGCTTCAAGTTCATGCAGCAGGCGATTGACTATGAAGTGCGCTGGCAGATCGAACAACTCGAGGACGGCCATGCGATCCAGCAGGCCACCGTGCTGTTTGACCCGGACACCGGTGAAACGCGTTCCATGCGCACCAAGGAAGACGCGGCGGACTACCGCTACTTTCCCGACCCCGATCTGCCGCCGCTGGTGATTTCGCGCGAGTGGGTGGAGAAGACCCGCGCCGAAATGAGTGAACTGCCGCGCGTGATGGCGCAGCGGTTTGTAAGCGACTACAGCCTGCCCGAGTACGACGCCGGCCAGTTGACGCAAAGCAAGGCTGTTGCCGCCTATTTCGAGGGCGTGGCGGCTGCCAGCCAACAACCCAAGCTGGCCAGCAACTGGGTCATGGGCGAGCTGTCACGCCGCCTGAATACCGAAGACAAGGGGATCGAGCTTTCGAGTGTCAGCGCACAACAACTGGGCCAACTGATCTCGCGCATTGCCGATGGCACGATTTCCAACAACGCCGCGAGGCAGGTGTTCGACGCCCTCTGGACCGGCGAAGGCAGTGACGTTGACGCCATCATCGAGGCCAAAGGCCTCAAGCAGATGAGCGACACCGGTGAGCTCGAAAAAATCATTGATGACGTGCTGGCCGCCAATACGAAGAACGTCGAGGAAGTCCGCGCCGGCAACGCCAAGGCCTTCAACGCCCTGGTCGGCCAGGCCATGAAAGCCACCAGGGGCAAGGCCAACCCCGCCCAGGTCAATGAACTGCTGAAGAAAAAGCTGGGCTGAAACGCGGCGGGATCAACGGCAAGTTGCTACCAAAAAAGTAGCAAATTACGCAATACCGACGGGGGCTAAAGGCCTTTTTTCACCTGAATTTTTACTTCCTGCCGGTGGGCGCTGCCGCTGCGGCAGGCACCGCACCGCCCATCGCCCACAGCTGGTTGAGCTTGACCAGTTCTTCGTCGAAACGCATGTTGACGCGTTTTTTCTCCGCATCCTGGTCGGCGATAAAACGTTTCTGCACCGCCACGCTGCTGTCGTTTTCCTCGAGCCGGCGCTTGAGCGAGGCCGGCGCCTTGGCCGGATCGGATTTGTAAAACTCGAAGTCGGCATCGATGGCCTTGCGCTGGCCGGCCAGTTCGGTGGTTCGCTTGCTGGCGGCCTTGATGACCACATCGATCTGGTCCAGCGCCTCGGCGCGCTCCTTGTCGTGCACGGCCCGGCTCGGGTAACGCAGCAACAGGGCCCGGTCGCGGCGCTTTTCCTCCGCCTCGCGGGCCCGCACTTCGGCGGCCGCCTTGTCTTTCTGTTCCTGCGCGGCCCTCTCCTGCGCGGTCAGGGAAGGCCCGACGACACGTTTGACGGTGCCCGAAGGATTGATTTCCCGCTGCGGGCGGTCAATACATTCGGCAATCGGACGGTCGGCGGTGATCTTGCGGCCCTTGCCATCGACACAGCTGTAAATGCCCTGAGCCTGGGCAATGCTGCACAGGCAGGCCCCCAGCGCGACCCAGGCCAGCGCGGTCATCGTCTGAACATGCATTTGCATCACCGGGAAAGTCCTTAATCCACGCCGTAGCGCTGTCGGTAGGCCAGCACATGCTGGTAATGGGTCTGAAGCGAATCGCCGGAGGCCAGTTGCGCAGCGTCTGGCAGGGCGCGACTCGCCTCAGACAGATACTGCAGCAAGTCGGTCAAACGGGCAATCGCGAAAACGTGCAGCCCTAGCTGATTGGTAACATATTGCACCGCGCTGTAGTCGACGTCCTGGCCATTTTCCATGGCCTTTTCCTGCCGGTCCAGCGCGATGGCTACCGCGTGGGGGGTCGCCCCGGCGGCCCGGATAATGGCGATCGACTCGCGCGTGGCGGTGCCGGCGGAAATCACGTCGTCGATGATCAGCACCCGCCCCCTGACCGGCGCGCCGACGAGTGTGCCGCCTTCGCCGTGGTCCTTGGCTTCCTTGCGGTTGTAGGCAAAGGGCACGTTGCGGCCCAGCCGGGCGAGTTCCACCGCCACCGCTGCCGCAAGCGGGATGCCCTTGTAGGCCGGGCCAAAAATCATGTCGAACTGCAAGCCGCGCGTTTTCTCTTCGAGCAGCAGGCCGCGCGCATAAAATTGCGCGAGCCGGCCCAGTTTGGCACCGTCGTCAAACAGCCCCGCATTGAAAAAGTAGGGGCTCAGGCGGCCAGCCTTGGTCTTGAACTCGCCAAAACGCAGCACGCCAGCCTCGATGGCAAACTGCACGAATTCCTGCGCCAAGTCATGACTTTCAGCGGTCTGGCTGCTGTTGTCCTGTTTTTGCCCCGGCATTCCCGTTGTCATGCTCATTGGAAGTCCCATGTTTAAATTAACCAGCCTGAATCTCAATGGCATCCGTTCCGCAGCCAGCAAGGGACTGCAGGAATGGGTGGGCCAGACCCAACCGGATTGTATTTGCGTGCAGGAACTCAAGGCCCAGGCGGCTGACGTGGCCGGCCGCTTCGAGGAAATCGCCGGGCTCAAGGGCCACTTTCACTTCGCCGAGAAAAAGGGTTATTCCGGCGTCGCCATCTACACCCGTCATGAGCCCAGCGATGTGATCACAGGCTACGGCTCGCATGAGTTCGACGCCGAAGGCCGTTATGTGGAGCTGCGCTTCGACCGCCCCGGCCGCAAGCAGGCACCCAAACTGTCCATCATCAGCTGCTACTTTCCAAGTGGATCTTCTGGCGAGGAGCGGCAGGCGGCCAAGTTCCGCTTTCTCGCGGAGTTCTACCCTTACCTTGCAAGCCTGAAGGAAACGCGCGACTTCGTGCTGTGCGGCGACATCAACATTGCGCACCAGGAGATCGACCTGAAAAACTTCAAGGGCAACAAGAAGAACAGCGGCTTTCTGCCCGAAGAGCGCGCCTGGATGACCGAATTGCTGCGCGATGCCGAAGTGGCCGAAGAAGCACTTGAAGAGATGACCGGGGGCACCGGCCAGCCGGCGCTGAAAGCAGTGCGCGGCGGGGGCATGGTCGATGTGTACCGCAAGCTGCAGCCTACGGCCACCGATGAGGCCTACACCTGGTGGAGCAACCGCGGCCAGGCCTATGCAAAAAACGTGGGCTGGCGGCTCGACTATCACCTGGCCACGCCGGCCGTGGCGGCCCTGGCCCAAAGCGAAACGATTTACAGAACCCAGCGGTTTTCCGACCACGCGCCGATCACGGTCGACTACCGGCTGCAGCTTTAGAACGGTTCCGTCATACGGATCCACAGAACTAGGCCAGAGATGGCCATCCGGGAGAACAGGGCAACTATTGAGCGGGTCCTCACTGGATTGGTATTTTCCCTTCCGCGGAAAGTACCCCATGACCACCGACCCCACACCACCGCCCCTGGAGGCTGAGGCGCCCCCCGTTCAGGAGGAGCCGGCAGCGGCCCTGCCTGCCGTCCTGGTGGTCGAGGACGACGAGTCCATCGCGTACCTGCTGGTCTTCATGCTGGAGCGGGAGGGTTTCAAAGTCCACCTGTGCCAGGATGGCCGACAGGCCAGAAAATACGTGGAGGAAAACGCCTCCACGGATATCGTGGTCCTCGATATTGCGCTGCCCTACCTCGACGGCTTCGGCCTGATTCGGGTGATGCGCGACAGGATTGCATGGGAATCAACCCCCATCATCATGTTGACCGCCAAAGCCCAGGAGCAGGACGTTGCAAAAGCACTTCGTGCCGGCGCGAACGACTACCTGCTCAAGCCCTTCCACCCGGCAGACCTGCTGGCGCGCGTCCATAAACTCTGCAGACGCGAAACACCGGAGAGCTGAAACGGGAGAATGCTTGCGGCAACCCGGTCTGGCACAGGAACGTCAGGCGGGTTGTTGCGGACCTGTGGCCGGCAGGCGCAAGGTGGCACGCAGCCCACCCCCCGCGGCTGGCTGCAGGGTGAGATCCCCTCCGTACAAGCCAACCAGGTCCTGCACAATGGCCAGGCCCAGCCCCGTACCGGGAACCGACTCGTCCAGACGCACGCCTCGGGCACCCACTGAAGCAAGATGTGCGGCGTCAATTCCGGGCCCATCGTCCTCGATATGGACCTGCAACTGAAGAGGCTGGGCGCCGGCCAGAGGTCGGACGGCAATCGTCACGCTTGAACGTGCCCATTTGCAGGCGTTGTCCAGCAGATTGCCCAGCATTTCCTGCAAATCCTGCTCCTCACCGGCAAAGAACAGCGGCGCGCCATCCGCTTGCACGGTGATGGCGATGCCTTTTTCGGCGTGGACCCGCTCCATGACCCGCACCAGTCCGGCCAGCACCGGCCCGACCGCGGTGCGCTGGCCGGGCAGGCGCTGGGTGGCGGCCACGCGCGCGCGGGCCAGGTGCCAGTCGATGTGGCGGCGTGACAGCCCCACCTGCTCCTTCACCAGCCGGGCCAGCTCGCTGTCGTGCATCGCCAAGGTCCCCGCCGCGGCCTGGTCCAGCACCGACAGCGGCGTCTTGAGTGCATGGGCCAGGTTGCCCGCCTGGGTGCGCGCGCGCGTCACCACCTCGGTGTTGCGGTCGAGCACATCGTTGAAATCGTCGATCAGGGGCTGCACTTCGGTGGGGAAACGCCCCTGCAGGCGCTGCGTCCGCCCTTCATGCACATCGGCCAGCGCGCGCTGCATGGCGCGCAGGGGGGACAGTCCCACTGCCACCTGCGCCAGCGCCGCCAGCACGAGCAGCACCAGCAGCACCAGCAGCGATGCTGCCATCACCCCGTTGAAGCTGTCCACGGCCCCAGTGACTTCCTGCATGTCGGCCGCGGCCACGATGCGCCAGCGGGCATCGGGTTGTTCGGCGATGCTTACCTTGCGCTCGAGGATCAGCAGCGGGGCGTCCAGCGGGCCCTTGCCCTGGTGCACATGCACCGCGCCGTCGGCCAGTTCGTCGGCGAGGAGCGGCAGGCTGGTGTCCCACAGCGAGCGCGAGCGCAACACGCCCACGCGGGACAGACCATCGGCGGTGGTGCGGTCCAGCTGCCAGTACAGTCCCGAATAGGGTTTTTGCCAGCGCGGGTCGGACAGGGTCTGGGGGTCGATCAGCGGCTGGCCGGCGGCATCAAATTCGAGCCGGGCGGTGACCTGGTCGAGCTGTTGCGTCAGGGCAGCCTCGAACTGCCGCATCACGTGGTCGCGAAACAGGCCGCTGAGCAGCACGCCCGCGAGCAGCAGCGCCAGCGCCAGTGCCACCAGCGTCGCGGCCAACAGCCGCAAACGCAGGGACGTGGCCCGGCGCCAGAGGTTCATGGCGGCGGCACCAGCCGGTAACCCAGCCCGCGCACCGTTTCGATCAGTTCGGGCGGCAGCTTGCGGCGCAGGCGGCCCACGAAGACCTCGATGGTGTTGGAGTCGCGCTCGAAATCCTGGGCGTAAATGTGTTCGGTGAGTTCGGTGCGCGACACCACGGCGCCCGGACGGTGCATCAGGTAATCGAGCACCTTGTACTCATGGCTGGTCAGGCTCACGGGCTGGCCGGCCAGCGTGACGCGGCCGCTGCGTGTGTCCAGCGCCAGCGCGCCGCACTGCAGCACCGCAGAGGCCAGGCCGCTGGCGCGGCGGATCAGCGCGCGTACACGTGCCAGCAGCTCTTCCATGTGAAAAGGTTTGGTGAGGTAGTCATCGGCCCCGGCGTCGATGCCGGCCACCTTTTCGTTCCAGTTGTCGCGCGCCGTCAGGATCAGCACCGGCATGGCCCGTCCGCCGTCGCGCCAGCGCTTGAGCACGGTCAGGCCATCGAGCACCGGCAGGCCCAGGTCGAGCACCACGGCATCGAAGGCTTCGGTGTCTCCCAGGAAGTGGGCATCGCGGCCATTGTCGGCCTCGTCCACCGCATAGCCGGCTTCCACCAGGCCGGCACGCAGCTGGGCACGCAGCGTGGGTTCGTCTTCAACCAGGAGGATGCGCATGGGCTGGCAGCGGGGTGTCAGGGACGTGCGTCACGGCCGTTGCGGCGCTCGTCGCTTTTGCTGTTGCCCTTGCCGGGCAACAGGACGGCGGTCCGGGCATCCAGCTTGAGCTTGACCAGCTCGCCCTGCGGCTGCAGCAACTTGACTTCGTAGATCCAGCGGCCTTCCTCCTGCTCCAGTTCGACTTCCATGACCTGGCCCGGGTGCTCGCGCTCCAGCCGCTCCAGCACGCTGCGCAGCGGCAACACCTGGCCGGCCTGAACCGCCTGGCGCGCACGGTTGTGGTCATCCTTGCTGCCCGACCAGGCCGGCTGCAGCCCCAGGCTGCCAATCAGCAGCGCCAGCACCCACAACCCGCCCGGCCGCGAACGGCGGCGTTTGCCGGTAAAGAGGGAAGGCTGGACGGAGGTCATGGCGTGATTGTCCTGCACACATTGTGAACCGCAGATGAACGACGCCTTCAGGAAGGGTTCAAGCGCCTTCGCCAAAACTACCTCCCATCTCCTGCAAGAGTCCATCCCACCCGAAACGCAGAAAGCCCAGCATGACCTTGATCCGCAGCTTCTTTCCCGCAGCCGCCCTATTTGCCGCGCTGGCCGGTGCACTGCTGCCCGCCACCAGCCAGGCGGCCGACACCTCGCCCGCAGAGCAGCTCCGCCACTGGAGCGTCCAGGCCGGGACCCCGGGCAATGCCGACAAAGGCCGGGTATTTTTTACCACCAAACACGGCGGCGAATGGTCCTGCGCCTCATGCCACGGCACGCCACCTACGGCGCAGGGCAAACATGCCAGTACCGGCAAGTCGATAACACCGCTGGCCCCGGCGTTCAACCCCAAAGCCTTCACCGACACCGCCAAGGTGGACAAGTGGTTCCGCCGCAACTGCAAGGATGTGCTGAGCCGCGAATGCAACGCTGGCGAAAAGGCCGACGTGCTGGCCTATCTCAACAGCCTCAAGCCCTGAGCTGAGCCATGCCGTTCACCCACCGGAGTTTCTTCATGAACACCCACCCCGCCGTCCGCTCCCTGTTGATCGCCGCCACCCTGGGCATCACTGCGCTGCCCGCCCTGGTCCGGGCCGACAGCAGCCGCTTGCTGCCGGGCAACGTGCCTGCGGCCTACACCCAGGAGTGCGCCGCCTGCCATACCGCCTATCCACCGGGCATGCTTCCTGCCCGCTCCTGGGAACGCATCATGACCGGCCTGGACAAGCACTACGGCACGGACGCCTCGCTGGACGCGGCCACGGTGCAACAGCTGAGCAGCTGGCTGAAGGTCAACGCGGGCACCTACAAACGCGTGGCGGAAGAGCCGCCGCAAGACCGCATTACCCGCTCGGCCTGGTTTGAACACAAACACCGCAAGGTCGACGCCGCCGTCTGGAAACACGCCAGTGTCAAAAGCGCAGCCAACTGCGCGGCCTGCCACACCGCGGCCGACAAGGGCGACTACAACGACGACAACATCCGCTTCCCGGCCGGGCTCGACGCCCGTTACCGCCGGGCCTGGAACGACTAGGAGAACCACCATGCATGCCAACCCCTCCATCAACACCCCCGCACCGGCCCCGCACGCCGCTACCGCGCCAAGCCGCCGGGTGACCGACGCGCCCACGCGCATGTTCCACTGGCTGTTTGCGCTGAGCTTTCTGGGCGCCTACGTGACCGCTGACGGCGAAAGCTGGCGGCTGCTGCATGTCACGCTCGGCTACACCATGGCCGGCCTGCTGGTGTTTCGTGTGCTTTATGGCCTGCTGGGTCCGCGCCAGGCGGGCCTGGGCCTGATGTGGCGCAAGCTGGCCGGCGCGCCGGCCTGGCTGCGCTCGCTCACGCAAAGCCGGTCGCTGGCCGACGTCAATTGGCGCCAGGGCCAGAACCTGCTGATGGCGCTGGCCGTGGTGGCCCTGCTGCTGATGGTGGTGCCGCTGACGCTCAGCGGTTATGCCACCTACAACGACTGGGGTGACTTTCTCGGCGGCGACTGGCTGGAAGAGGTTCACGAGTTTTTCGGAGAAGCGTTTCTGTTCGTCGTTCTGGCCCACCTGGCGCTGATCGCAGGCCTGAGCCTGCTGCGGCGCAAAAACCAGGCCCTGCCCATGCTGACCGGCCGGATCGACGGCAAGGGGCC
The DNA here is from genome assembly GCF_002278925.1 of Polaromonas sp. 39-63-25. Taxonomy (GTDB): domain Bacteria; phylum Pseudomonadota; class Gammaproteobacteria; order Burkholderiales; family Burkholderiaceae_C; genus Polaromonas. Next base: position 2,170 of record NZ_NCJH01000020.1, on the reverse strand, counting down.
GGATCTGGTGCAGAAAAACCGCGTCTGGCTGGCCGCCTTGCTGCTGCTCGCCGTGCTGGCCTTCGGTGCGTGGGAGTGGCAGCAATCACCGAACGGCCTGATTTCCACCAACCCGGCAGGCAGCCGGGCACACGATGACGACTGACAAACCGGCGTCCGGCTCCCATCATCTTCAGTGAGGAATTCATGAACGTCTACATGTGCGTCGTCTGCGGTTTTATCTATGACGAAGCGGCCGGCCGGCCCGAAGACGGCATCGCCCCGGGAACGCCCTGGGCCGCGGTGCCCGCAGGCTGGGCCTGTCCGGAATGCAATGTCGGCAAGGCCGACTTCACCATGGTGCTGATCTGAACACCTCACGGTTAAGCGGCGGACCACCCCGCCATGTCCGATGAGCAGCGGGTGTCGGGCGTACTCCGGCTGCTCGGCTTGGCGGCGGTGGCGCCGTGACGTCGTGCCGCGCCCTGGAGCCGTTGTCAGAAGACGGCATGCCGCCGTCTCTGGATGCTATGAATACATGAGCTGATAACGCACGCCCCATCAGGGCTTGAGTCGATTTTCTCTCATGGTTTTCGGGCGAATATGCCTACCGCGCCGCCTGGCCCAGCTGGCGTGCCAGGTGCACCTGATGCAGCGTGATCTTGCGCACCTCGGCCTGGCTGGCCTGGATGTGGGCGCGCAGCAGCAGGGCTGCCTGGTCGCCGCGCCTGCGCTGGATCGCCTTGAGGATCTTGGCGTGTTCCTCGTAGGTGGCGTCGATGCGCGGCTGCTTGGTGAAGTCGAGCCGGCGGATCACGCGTATGCGTTCGGTCACGTCGCGGTGCACACGGGCCATCTCTGCATTGCCGGCCGCCGCCACCAGCGCGCAGTGAAAGGCCTCGTCCCATTGCGCAACCTGCACGGTGTCGCTGCTGCGCTGCTCGGGGCTGACCAGCCAAATCGCGACCAGATCGTCCAGCAGCGCCGGGTTGACCTTCAGGGCATCTTCACACAGGCGATGCGCGGCAGTGGTTTCCAGCACCATGCGCAGGTCATACAGTTCTTCGAACTGGTTGAAGTCAAAGGGCAACACGCGCCAGCCGCTGCGAAACAGCACCTCGACAAAACCTTCATGCTGCAGCCGAAACAGCGCCTGGCGCACCGGCGTGCGCGACACGCCCAGACGTTCGCTGATTTCGGTTTCGGTGAAGCGGTCGCCCGGCACCAGCTTGAATTCGGACACATCGCGCTTGAGCTGTTCGTACACCTCGTCGGCGCGCGAGCGGTGGGCGGGGGCCTCGGCAAGGGCAGGCAAAGGACGGGCAGCGGTGTGCATGGCGGAACTCTAGCAGTCTTGCAGCAAAGGCAGCAGCTGGTCGCTGGCAGCGGTCCAGCCGACGATGGCACCCTGCGCCCGCATCATCTCCACCGCCGCCGCCTTGAACGCCGGGAAGTAACTCTCGGTGCAGTCTTCCAGCAGCAGGCTGTCGTAGCCCCGGTCGTTGGCTTCGCGCATGGAGGTCTGCACACACACCTCGGTGGTGACCCCCATGAACAGCAGGTGCGTGATGCCTTCCTGCTGCAGCAGCTCGTGCAGCGGTGTGGCGTAGAACGCGCCCTTGCCCGGCTTGTCGATGACGATCTCGCCCGGCAGCGGTGCCAGCGCGGCAATGATCTGGTTGCCGGGCTCGCCGGCGATCAGGATGCGGCCCATCGCGCCCATGTCGCCGATGCGCAGCGAAGGATTGCCCCGGTTGCGCTTGGCAGGCGGGCAATCGGCCAGGTCGGCCCGGTGCGCTTCCCGGGTGTGCACCACGAGGCCGCCGGCGCCGCGCCAGGCTTCGAGCACCGCCTGACAAGCCGGCACGATAGCCTGCAGCAGAGAGACATCGTTGCCCAGCGTCTCGCCAAAACCACCGGGCTCGATGAAGTCGCGCTGCATGTCGATGATGACGAGGGCGGTGGACTTCAGCTCGAAGTTGTAGGGGAAGGGTTGGGCTTGGTCTAGTTGCATGGTGGTTTTTGGTGGCTCATGCGGGTCTTGCGGCAGCGCGTATCAACGCCATTGCCAGTACTTGCGATTGAGGTGCTTCCAGCAAGCCGGGGGTTGCCCGGCGGCAACTCACTTTTCTTTTGCGTCGCCAAAAGAAAAGTAAGCAAAAGAAAAGGCGACCCTGCTGTCTGCGTCCCT
>NZ_NCJH01000040.1 GCF_002278925.1 Polaromonas sp. 39-63-25 | reverse complement strand
CGTTTCACAGCCGACATCTCGATGGACAGCCGAGCTACGCGTGACCTGGGCCTGGGCATAGCGGTGTTGGGCGGGGTGGCTGGCACGGCTGGGCAGCTCAGGCAGGTGGCTAGGCCTCAGGAGATCCAGCAGTTCGACCTCGCTCAGATGCAGTAGGTGTCAGGCGAAATTCACCAGGGCCTGGGAACCCTCATGGAGTATTTGTTGAGCCCGGTGCAGAAGGTGTCGGCTGAGGCGGAGCGGGAGCGGCGCCAGGAGGCAAGACGTGAAAGCGCTATGAAATATGTAGCTTTTCACGTCCATGCAATAAGGGCTGAGGCCGAATTTTGTACTCAGCCAGAAGTGAAGCCAAACGAAATATTGTCCAGAACGGTCAGGCACTGTGCGTCGTGCAGGAGTCGGCAAACAGTAAACTGCAGCCATGGATTCCGCCCCCCTGCCTTTGCCAGCTGACAGCCCTCACGTCGTGGCGGACATCGCCGCGCGTGATGACTGGGTGGAGGCCAAGCTGACGCGCAACTTCATGCGCAACGCGCGGCCGGCGCTCAATTCAACTGCGCTGGTGATCCCGGTCATCGTGGCTGTCCTCTACAACAACGTCAACCATTGGGCGTTGCTGAGCTGGACGCTGGCGGCAGTGCTTATTCTGGTGATGCGCTACTCGGTGGTCCGGATCTACCAGCGCGACTATGCCGACTCCGGCATCGCCCAGCAGCGGGCCTTCATCGCGCGTTATGGCTGGACTTGGCCTTTGGGTGGCATGGTCTGGGGCGCGTCGATGTTCCTGTACTTTCTCAAGGCGCCGGTCTTTGACCAGTTCATCTGCCTGATCGTGCTGGTGGGCATGGCGGGTTTTTCCGTGGGTGCGTTGTCTGCGTGCCTGCGCTGCTTTATCGGGTACATCAACGGGCTGGCCTACACCATCCTGGCCGCGTTGGCCTGGAGCATGGCGGTAGAACGGCCCTTCCCGGGCACCCTCACGACCTATGCGCTGGTGGCGCTGGTGCTGATTTACTGGTCGGCCGTCCGCATGGCCGGGCAACGCCTGAACCGCGTTCAGCGGTCCAACCTGGATCTGCAGTTTGCCAACGCGCAGCTGATCGCCTCGCTGACCGAAAAAACACGCGTGGCGCTGGAGGCGGTCGAAGCCAAAAGCCGGTTTATTGCAAGTGCTGCCCACGATTTGCGCCAGCCGGTGCATGCCCTCGGCCTGTATGCCGACTGGCTGCGCGCCGAGCCGGAACTGGTGCTGCAGATCACCCCGAAAATTGTGCAGTCCACGCAGGCCGTCAACGAGCTTTTCAATTCGCTGTTTGATCTGGCCAAACTCGATGCCAGCGTGGTCGAGGTGAACTGGCAGCGGGTGGACCTGCCGTCACTGGTCGGGGAGCTGGAGTTGCGCTACGCCCCGCTGGCGAAGGAGAAGGGGCTGGACCTGCGCACCCATGTGCTGCCGGGGGCGGTGCGCTCAGACCCGGTGCTGCTCAAGCGCCTGCTCGGCAACCTGCTGTCCAATGCGATCCGCCATACCGAACGGGGCGGCGTGTTGATGGCGGTTCGTCCGGGCGAGGACGGCTGGCGTGTGGAGGTGTGGGACACCGGCGTGGGCATCGCCCCGGAGCACCAGCAGGCGATTTTTCAGGAGTTTTACCGCGTGGCCAGGCACAACGGAACCGAGGAAGGCTTCGGGCTGGGGCTGGCCATCGTGACGCGGCTGTGCGGGGCCTTGAATCATCGCCTGAGCATGCGATCCAAGCCTGGGAAGGGCACGGTGTTCCGGCTGGACATGGAGGCCTTCGACGACGGAGAGGCTACCCGCGGACGCCCAGACGACAGCCACCACTGAAGCGGCGCCCTGGAGCAGGCCCCAGTGCAGGTCCTAGAGCAGGCCCTGGGTGCGGGCGAGGTGGCTGGCCTGTGAGCGGCTTTTGACATTGAGCCTGCGAAACAGGCGCCACAAATGAACCTTCACGGTGTGTTCGCTGATCTGCAATTCGGCGGCAATGTCGCGGTTGCTCAGGCCTTTGTCCAGCATCACCAGCAACTGCTTCTGGCGTTTGGACAGCTTCTCGGGTTCCGTGCTGGCCTCCGGATCGGCACTGTCGTCCAGAAAGGTTTTCAGGACCTTGGCGATCTCGGTCGCGCCGACGGATTTTTCAATGTAGACATCGGCGCCGGCTTCCAGCGAGAGGTCCTGGTAGTCCTGCGCGGGGGCGGCTGACAACACCACGATGGGCACCTCGGGAAACTGCTGGCGCACCTCCCGCACGCCTGATACGCCATGGGTGTCCGGCAGTTTGAGGTCCAGGCAGATGATGTCCGGGACACCATGCTGTTCCACGGCCGGGCCGATGGCCGCCAGCCTGTCCAGCTCGATGACGACGGCTTTGGTATGCAGACGGCGAATAAGCATCACCACGGCTTCCCGCATGAGTGGATGGTCATCGATGACAAAAATACGCATGGGGCCTGGCGGTAAGGATGTGAAAGACTGTCAGTGAATGGAACAAAAAGTAAGCATACCTGCTGACTGTCAAGTTGGCGAGTAAGCGATAAATTTTAAGTCCGGAATTAATTCACGATGCATGGTTTGAAAGGCATCCTTTTTCATTACTTGTCGGCCTTGCACTTCTGCTGCTGGACGCGTTTTGAGGGGCCTCGTCCCGGCCTTCAGGACCTCGCTTCGACCAGTTGCTGCAAGGCCGAATCCAGTGCTGCCGCGGTGATGCCGGGGAGAGGCTGCAGCTTTTCACGTAAACCGTCGAGTGCGCTGGCGCCCTGGGTTTGCAGCAGGCCAATCGCCTGCGCGGCCTCCTTGGGAGCATCGAAGCCGTGGCTTTGCAGCAACAGCTGGCCCTGGGTATCGACCAGCTTGAAATGGAACTTGCCGTCTGCCTCGCGGTATTGCTTGAAGACCGGCAGGGAGGCCCTGGCTGCTTTCTCTTTGGGGGCGGCGCTCGCCGGGGCACCGAGCTTGCGCAGGCCCACCGCGTGGCGCAGTTCCCGCAAGAAAGGGGCCGCGAGCTGGCGTGCCTTGTCGGCGCCGGCCTGCAGAATGGTTTCTATCCTGGCCGGATCCTTCATCAGCGCCTGGTACTGGGCTCGCATGGGCGCCACGTCCCGGTCAATCCGCTCGAACAGGAGCTGCTTGGCATCGCCCCAGGCAATGCCTTCGCCGTAGGCCTGGCGCAGCGCGGCGGTTTCGGGCTCGCTGGCAAAGGCCTGGTAGATCTGGAACAGCGCCGAGCCTTCGATCTCCTTGGGCTCGCCCGGTGCGCGCGAGTCGGTCACGATGCCGGCGATGAGTTTTTTCAGTTGCTCGCGCGGCGTGAACAGCGGGATGGTGTTGTCGTAACTCTTGCTCATCTTGCGGCCGTCCAGGCCAGGCAGCAAGGCGACGGACTCCTCGATCAGCGCCTGCGGGAGCACAAAGTGTTCGCCGTACAGGTGGTTGAAACGCTGCGCCATGTCGCGCGCCATCTCGATGTGCTGGATCTGGTCGCGCCCGACCGGCACATGGTGGGCCTTGAACATCAGGATGTCAGCGCCCATGAGCACCGGGTACATGAACAGGCCGGCGCTGACGTCGGCGTCGGGGTCGTTGCCGGCCGCCGTGTTCTTGTCGACCGAGGCCTTGTAGGCATGGGCGCGGTTGAGCACACCCTTGGCCGTCACGCAGGTCAGCAGCCAGGTCAGTTCGGGAATTTCCGGAATGTCCGACTGGCGGTAAAAGGTCACGCGCTCCGGGTCCAGCCCGGCGGCCAGCCAGCTGGCGGCAATCTCCAGCGTGGACTGCTGGATGCGCGCCGGCTCGTCGCACTTGATCAGCGCATGATAGTCGGCCAGGAAGTAAAAGCTCTCTGCGCCGGCTCCTGTGCTGGCGGCGACGGAGGGCCGGATGGAACCGACGTAGTTGCCCAGGTGCGGCGTGCCGGTGGTGGTGATGCCTGTGAGAAAGCGCTGGGGCGAAGGCGAAGTCGAAGGGGCGGGGCGCGCGGCGGCGTCGGAAGGCTTGTTTGTCATCATTTGTCCAGGGTCATTGCACCAGCATCGCCAGAGGCGTCAGCACGATTTCAAGAAGGGCGTAGGTCAGCGTCATCAGCGGCCGCATCCACAGGTTGGTGATCACGCCGGAAATCACCAGCGCCATCACGATGAAGAAGCCCCAGGGCTCCACGCGCGAGACCAGCATGGCCTGTTTCCAGGGCAACAAACCGACCAGCACGCGCCCGCCATCAAGCGGCGGCAGCGGGAACAGGTTGAACACCAGCATCACGACATTGACCAGAATGCCGGCCTGGCACATCTTGATGAAAAACGGTTCGCTGATGCCCGTGCCCTGCAGCAGGTACAGCGCGATGCCCCACAGCAGGGCCTGGGCCAGGTTGGCGCCCGGGCCAGCCAGCGCCACCCAGACCATGTCGCGTTTGGGGTTGCGCAGCTTGCCGAACTGCACCGGCACCGGTTTGGCATAACCGAACAAAAAGGCGCCCGAGGTCGCGAAGTAAAGCAGCAGAGGCATCAGGATGGTGCCCACCGGGTCGATGTGTTTGAGCGGGTTGAGCGTCACGCGGCCCAGCATCCAGGCCGTGTTGTCGCCGAAATGCCGGGCCACATAACCGTGCGCAGCCTCGTGCACGGTGATGGCAAACAGCACGGGAAGCGCGTAAATGGCGACGGTTTGAATCAGGTTGGCAAAGTCCATCCGCCAATTGTCTCAGACGTGGCCCCCACGGTCGCTCTACCAGCGTGTAGCGTCCTGTTCCCCCGATGGGCAGGGCAGCGAGGACACGAAGTGCCCAGTGTGGATGTCCTTCAAGCAGGGGCCGCGGGTCCGGCTTTGCCGGCCCGCAGGCGCAGCGGCCCCCTCGGGGGGCAGGGAGCTACACGCAGTGAGCGACCGTGGGGGCTCTAAATGCCCAACGCCGCGAGGTCGCCGCGCCCCTGCCGCACCACCACGGGGTCATCACCCTGGCCCATGGGGGTCAGGTCGATCACGGTGGTGGCTTCCTGGGGACAGGCGCCAGCGTCAATGACCGCCGCCAGGTCGTGTTCCATGTGGTCGCGAATGTCGCCCGCGTCGTTCAGCGGCTCGGTTTGGCCCGGCGGAATCAGCGTGGTGGCCAGCAGCGGCGCGCCGTGCAGTTCCAGCAGCGCCTGCAGGGTTTTGTGCCCGGGCACGCGCAGGCCTATGGTCTTGCGCGAGGGGTGGCTCAGGCGCCGCGGCACTTCCTTGCTGGCTTCGAGGATGAAGGTGTAGGGCCCTGGCGTGGCGGCCTTGATCAGGCGGAACTGCTTGTTGTCGACGCGTGCGTAGTTGGCCAGCTCGCTCAGGTCGCGGCACAGCAGGGTCAGGTGGTGTTTGTCGTCCACGCCGCGGATACGGCGCAGGCTGTCGGCAGCCGTCTTGTCGTCAAGGTGGCAGACCAGCGCGTAGCTCGAATCCGTGGGCACGGCGATCACCGCGCCGCGCGTCAGCAGCGCCACCGCCTGTTTGAGCAGGCGCGCTTGCGGGTTGTCGGGGTGAATCTCGAAATACTGGGCCATGGTGTGTTTTTCAAGGATGTCAGGACTCTGCCGGCCGCACGCTGAACTCTTTCAGCGCACGGCTTTCACGCGCGGTCAGCCAGGCCCCCAGTGCCCCGCAGATGGCAATCATCAGCATGCCGATCATGGACCAGCCGTCCGGCACATGCGAAAAGGCGATCCAGCCGCCGACCATCGCAAAAGCGATCTGGGCATACAGGTAGGGCGTGAGGGTGGCGGCCGGCGCCCGCATGTAGCCCAGGATCAGCATGAAATGCCCGACGGTGGCCATCACGCCCATCAGCAGCAGCCAGCCCCACAACGACCACGAGGGCAGGGTGATCCAGACAAAAGGCAGGGCCAGCGAGGCCAGCAGCGTGCCGACCCAGCCGGTGTACAGGTGCATGGTGATCGGGTCTTCGGTTTTGGCCAGCCGGCTGGTGAGTACCTGGAAGCCGGTGTTGGTTGCCACCATGCCCAGCGGCAGCAGCAGGGTCCAGGTGAAGTCTTCGCCGCCGGGGCGAATGATGATCAGCGTGCCGGCAAAACCGCCCAGCACCAGCGACCAGCGCAGGACCGAGACCTTTTCGCCGAGCGCCGTAGCGGCCAGCAGCGTGATGAGCAGCGGCACGATGGCGCCGATGGCGGTGAACTCGGCCACCGGCATGTACTTGAGGCTCAGGAAGGCGAACAGGCTGCTGAGCAGCAGCAGCAGGCCGCGCAGGCACTGGAATTTCGGGTGGGCGGTGCGCAGCACGCTCAGGCCGCGCAGCGGCAGCACCACGGCGGTGGTGGCAATCGCCTGGAAAAAGTAGCGAAACCACAGGGCCATCAACAGCGGCACGCTGGCACTGACAAATTTGGTGGTGGTGTCCAGCGTTGCAAAAAAACCGGTGGCTGCAATGACCAGCGTGATGCCCGCCAGGGCCGACGGCGCGCGGCTCACCGGATGCGGTCTTCCAGAAGCTCCCAGACGGGGGTCAGGTGGCCGGGCAAAAAGGGCAGGGTGCCCAGGTCGGTGTGGCTTTCGTCGGGGCTGTGGAAGTCGCTGCCGCGCGAGGCGGCCAGGCCGAACTCTTTGGCGGTTTCGGCGTATTTCACATATTCCTGCGTGCTGTGGCTGCCGGTCACCACTTCCACCGCCTGCCCGCCATGGGACACGAATTCGGTGAACAGTGCGTATTCTTCGTTGGGGGTGAACTTGTAGCGCCCCGGGTGGGCGATCACCGCAACGCCATTGGCGCTGGTGATCCAGGCCACGGCGTCCTGCAGGCTGGCCCAGCGGTGCGGCACGTAGCCGGGTTTGCCTTCGGTCAGGTACTTGCGAAACACCTCGGAGGTTTCCTTGCAGACGCCGGTCTCCACCAGGAAGCGTGCGAAGTGGGTGCGCGAAATCAGGTCCGGGTTGCCGACAAACTTCAGCGCGCCTTCGTAGGCGCCGCGGATGCCGGCCTTGGCCAGCGAGTAGGCCATCTCCATGGCGCGCTGTTCGCGGCCACCGCGCGTGTTGCGCAGGCCCTGCTGCATGGCCGCGTCGTCGGGGTCGAACCCGAGGCCGACGATGTGCACGGTTTCACCGGCAAAAGTCACCGAAATTTCCGTGCCGGTCAGGTAATGCATGCCCTGCGCCCGGGCTGCCGCTGCAGCCCGATGCTGGCCGCCGATTTCGTCGTGGTCGGTCAGCGCCCAGAGTTCGACACCGTTGGTTTTGGCCCGTTCGGCCAGCGCTTCGGGGGTCATGGTGCCGTCCGACACCACGGAGTGACAATGCAGATCAGCGTTGAGGATGTTTTTGGGGATCACCAAACCATTTTAGGCTTTAGGAAGCGCTGAATATGTCCTTGCGGATGCGCGGCAGCCGGATCGGGATGGAATGCAAGGCGGATTTCGCAGCCAATAGCTGGCTATTGGCAAGAAATTCAACGCAGCAGGCCGCCCGAGC
>NZ_NCJH01000019.1 GCF_002278925.1 Polaromonas sp. 39-63-25 | reverse complement strand
GCACAACGCCTTCGCCGGCGAAACCGACACCCTGGCCAGCTACATCCTGCACCTGCGCCTGCAGGCCTGCATCCGCGAGCTGCAGCAAAGCGGGCCCCAGGCGCGCCCCATCACCGACATTGCGCTGTCCTGGGGTTTCAGCAACCTCTCGCATTTCAGCCGCGTGTTCCGCGGGCACACCGGCCTGAGCCCCAGCGAGTTCCGCCAAGCCTGGCTGCTCAACGCGGCTGCCGGGCTGCTGCGCCACTGAACCGGGCCAGATTCAGCATCAAATGGGCCCTTAGCCCTTAGGGGACGTGCGCTGACAGCTCTTCTTTTGATAGCATTCCAGGATGACCCCGGACCGGTCAGGCGCTTGTCAAACGCGTGACCGTCGCCGCCCCGCCGCTGGCGTATCGTGCGACATCACCCCATTCAGGAGACCCCTCATGCATATTCCCTCCCTCAAGGAAGTCGTCAGCGCCGAAGAATGGCAATTGCGCTGCGACCTGGCCGCCTGCTACCGGCTGGTGGCGCTGTACGGATGGAGCGACCTGGTCTTCACGCACATCAGCGCCAAGCTGCCCGAATCCGTCAGCGGCGCCGGCGCGCACCACTTCCTGATCAATCCCTACGGCCTGATGTTCGACGAGATCACCGCGTCCAGCCTGGTCAAGGTCGATGAACAATGCAACAAGGTCATCGACTCCGCCTTCCCGGTGAACCCGGCCGGCTTCGTGATTCACAGCGCGGTGCATGAAGCCCGACCCGACGCCGGCTGCGTGCTGCACACCCACACCCGCGCCGGTGTCGCCGTCAGCGCGCAGAAATGCGGGGTGTTGCCGATCAGCCAGCAGTCCACCTTTGTGCTGGGCTCGCTGGCCTACCACGCGTACGAAGGCGTGGCCTTTCGCGACGACGAGAAGCCGCGCCTGCAGGCGGACCTGAGCACGGCCAACTTCCTGATGCTGCGCAACCACGGCCTGCTGGTGGTCGGCAAGACGATTGCCGACGCCTTCCTCAGCATGTACACCTTCGAGAACACCTGCCGCATCCAGCTCGACGCCCAGGCGGGTGGCGAGCTGATCGCGGTGAACCCACAGATCGTCAAGGGGGTGGCCGAAGCCATGCGGGTGCAGACCGGCGGCCTGGGCGGCGCCTTTGCCTGGCCCTCGCTGATCCGCAAGCTCGACCGGATCGACGAGGGTTACAAGTCCTGAAGACTTGACCAGAGACGCTGGCTGTTCAGGCAGCCATGGACAAGGCCGACGGCGAGTTATCGGCCGCCTCGCCCGCAGGCCTGTCGCCCTGGTCCACCACCAGCTCCTTGCGCAACATCTGCACGTTGCCGAAAATTGTGGCAAAGGCCACGTCCTTGGCATCGCGCCCGGTGCCGACGCGCACCAGGCGGTCGTTGGGCGCCATGCGTGTCGCATCAAACAGCACCCAGCGGCCATCGAGCCAGGCCTCGAACACCGCGTGGAAATCCTGCGGCGGCTCGTCAAAATAGACATAACCGACCACCAGCCGCGCCGGAATGTTCAGTGCGCGGCACAAGGTGATGCCCAGGTGCGCAAAGTCGCGGCAGACACCGGCACGCTGCACAAACACCTCCTGCGCGGTGGTGGTGGAATTGCTGAAGCCCGGCAGGTAATGGATGGAATCATGGATCCAGCTTTCGATGGCCCGCACCCGCGACAGGCCCGGCGAGAGGTGGCCGAACAGCTGCTGCGCGGCGCGGCTCATGATGTCGGACTCGCAGTAGCGACTCGGCATCAGGTAACGTAAAACGTCGTCGGGCACGGCCGTCACCGCGGCCTCTTCCAGGTGCAAGGGCACTGGCGCATGGTGAAGCTCCACCTGCGCGTGGTAGTTCACCGACAACTGGCCGCGCGAGGCGTCCAGCCGGAAAAAACGGTTGCCGCTACGCTCGTCGCAGAAATGGCGCACCTTGACGCTGGGCGTCACCGTCAGTCGCTCCTCCACCACGCGATGCGCCTCGTGAAAAGCCGCCTCGATGCTGAAGCAGAAATGCGTGGGGCTGGCGACGTCGTAGTCCAGCAGGCAGTCAATCGTGGCGGTGTGCATCAAGGTCCTTTTTCTTGTTGTAGTCGGCGGGCGGTGAAACCGGGGCGCCGGTGGCCACCGGGGGCACCTGCCCGTCCCGGTCCGGCGACGGCAGAAACCAGTTCTTGCAGGTCACGAAAATCACATGGGCGGCGCGTTCCAGCAAATCCACCGTCAGGCTGCGCCGGGTGAGGGCGCGCAGTCGCGTCACCAGCAGCAGTTGCGCAATGCTGGCCCGCAGGCGATCCACCCGCCGCACTGCTACATGGCGACTCTGGTCGGAAGGCGGGGTCGGGGGCACCTGGGACATGAAGCCGATATCCACTGACAGCGGCATTTACTTGAGCGCCTTCCTGGCCGCACCCACACCGAGCGCCGCCAACACGATAAACACCACGGCCAGAATCAGGAACAGGCCGAACAGGATCTTGGCAATGCCGGCCGAGCCAGCCGCAATGCCGCCAAAGCCGAGGGCTCCGGCAATCAGCGAAATGATGGCGAAAACAATGGCGTACTTCAACATGGTGTTTCTCCCTGAAAAGGATGAAAAGGCGCCAGGCAAGACGGTGCCAGGCAAGTCTTGCGACAATCAGGACAATGGTAGGCGGCAGGCCGCGCGCGTCGAATCAGCAGCCGGCGCACGCCGCTGTAGGACAAACCGGACAGGCCGCCGAACTCCTCTTTTCATAGCTGCCGGCGCAGGCAGGAAAAGGGCTGATGCCGGTTTTAACCACAAGCCCGGCGGCCGGGCGTGGCGCCAGCCCTGCTTGCAGAAGAGTTCGTTCAGGCCCTCGGGCAGGGAAATCTTCATGGTGCTCATGGACTGAAGCCTGGCACTTTGAGCAAATTTGGCACAAACAGGCCGCATCGGTCGGCGGGCCTGTTTTCCCCTGATCAACCTCTCTTTGGGCCAGATCAAACGCCCGCGACAGGAATACGCTAACTTGCCTGAACCAGCTTGCGCGGATAACACGAAACCAGCAGCCCCGCGGACCCCCGGCAAATTCAAAACAGCCCACACTGCAGGTTGTTGTCCCTTTTTCATCGGAACCCTTTCATGCCTACTTTGTTCGACCCCGTCCAGGCCGGTGACCTGCACCTTGCCAACCGCATCGTCATGGCGCCGCTCACGCGCAACCGCGCGCCCGACGCCATCCCCACGCCGCTGATGGCCGAGTACTACACCCAGCGCGCCAGCGCCGGCCTGCTGATCACCGAGGCCACCGCCATCAGCCACGAGGGCCAGGGCTACTCCGACGTTCCGGGCCTGTACGGTACCGAGCAGCTCGACGGCTGGAAACACGTGACCCAGGCGGTCCACCAGGCCGGCGGCAAGATCGTGGTCCAGCTCTGGCATGTGGGCCGGGTCTCGCACAACGAGCTGCAGCCCCACGGCGGCAAGCCGGTGGCGCCCTCGGCCATCACCGCCAAGACCAAGACCGTGCTGATCAGGGACGGCGTGCCGACCTTTGTCGATACCTCCGAGCCGCGTGCCCTGCAGTCGCAGGAACTGCCCGGCATCGTGCACACCTACCAGGCGGCAGCGCGCAACGCGGTCGAAACCGCTGGCTTCGACGGCGTGGAGATCCACGGTGCCAACGGCTACCTGCTGGACCAGTTCCTCAAGAGCGGCTCCAACCAGCGCACCGACGACTACGGCGGCAGCATCGAAAACCGGGCCCGCCTGCTGCTGGAAGTCACCCGCGCCATCACCGGCGCCATCGGTGGCGGCCGCACCGGCATTCGCCTGTCGCCGGTGACCCCGGCCAACGACGCGTTCGACGCCGATCCGCAGCCGCTGTTCGACTACGTGGTCAAGCAACTGGCCACGCTGAACCTGGCTTACATCCACATCATCGAAGGCGCCACCGGCGGCCCGCGCGCGCTGCCCGAGCGCCCGTTCAACTACGCCGCGCTCAAGGCGGCCTACCGCGCTGCAGGCGGCAAGGGTGCGTGGATGGTCAACAACGGCTACGACCTGGCCATGGCCGGGCAGGCCGTGCAGGACGGCGCCGACCTGGTCGCCTTCGGCAAGGCCTACATCGCCAACCCCGACCTGGTGCGCCGCCTGCGCGAAGGCGCGCCGCTCAACACCCCCGACAAGGCCACCTTCTACGGCGGCGGCGCCAAGGGCTACACCGACTACCCTGCGCTGGCCTGAGCCGGCATCAACCCGGCGGCAGCTTGACGCTGCCGCCCGGCCTGCAAAGCTACAAAATAAATAGCCGACCACACCCGTCCTAAGCGGGCTTCAGGCACTTTTCGAGGTGATTTATGTGGCGCCGACGCCGATGGGCGCAGGCGCAGTCAGCACGATGCGTGTGAACAGCCTGTCGTAACAGGGGTCGCGCATGCCGCCGGCGAGCGGGTCGCGTTCATGCTGGAAGGCCGCGTCCAGCTGCACCCAGTCGTCGGTCGTCAGGACCTTCTGGGCGACCGGCAGGATCTGCGTTTCCTCGGTGCGCATGTGGTCGAGGTAAAAGCCCACATAGGCCTGCGCCGCCTCGGTGAACGCGGCGCGCCGCGTCTCGCCAATCAGCTCCCAGGCCAGCAGCAGGTGCTGCAGTTCGCGCACCTTGCCCTCGCCGTTCATGTGGTCGGATTCGAGCCGGCGTATCACCGGCATCAGTTCGGGCGCCACGCGCGCCAGCCGGGGAAACAGCAGGTCCGACTCCTTCGGGTGATGCAGCCGCTCGGGAAACTCGTCGATGTAAAACAGCATCGCACGCACCACGTCAAAAAAGCGCTCAGGCTCATCGCCCGGGCCACGCTCCATCATCATGACGAGGGACCGCAACACGGCGGCCACGGCCGCATGTTCGTCGCGGATGATTTGCAGTGAGGAATGAGTCATGGCGGCAGCTTGTCACAGGCCTTGGCGCCAAACCTTGATCCAGGTCAATCCCGGCGCAGCCGCCAGCGCTTGAGCAGCAGGGCGTTCGAGATCACGCTGACGCTGGACAGCGCCATCGCCGCGCCGGCCACCACCGGGCTCAGGAAACCCAGCGCCGCCAGCGGGATGCCGGCCACGTTGTAGGCAAAGGCCCAGAACAGGTTCTGCCGGATCTTCATGACCGTGCGGTGCGAGATGTCGAGTGCGCCGGCCACCAGCGCCACATCGCCGCGCATCAGCGTGATGCCGGCCGCATGCATGGCCACATCGGTGCCCGTGCCCATGGCCATGCCGACATCGGCCGCCGCCAGCGCCGGCGCATCGTTGACGCCGTCGCCGACCATCACGACGGTATGCCCGCCGGCTTTCAGCGCCGCCACCTTCGCCGCCTTGTCGCCGGGCAGCACCTCCGCCATCACTTCGTCGGCGCCCAGGCCCAGACGCGCACCCATGGCCAGCGCCGCGCCCTGGTTGTCGCCCGAGATCATCACGATGCGGATGCCGCGCGCACGCAGCGCCGCAAGCGCCTCTTTGGCCCCGGCCTTGGGCTCGTCGGCAAACGCCATGAGCGCCCGGGGGCTCAGGCCGTCGGTCGTGCGTTCCACCAACAGCGCCAGCGTCGCGCCTTCGCCCTGCAGCCGCTGCGCCTGCGGCGCCAGCGCGCCGAGGTTCACACCGAGCTCGTCCATCCAGCGCAGGCTGCCGATCAGGTAGCTGCGCACACCGACCTCGCCCTCGCTGCCGCGGCCCGGCACGGCACGCAGGCCGTCGGGCTGCGCCACCGTCATGCCGCGCTCCTGCGCCGCCGCCACCACGGCACGCGCCAGCGGGTGTTCACTGCCGCTTTGCAGGCTGGCGGCGACCGCCAGTTGTTCAACTTCGTCTGCGTCCGGAGACACGACAAATGCCACCAGCCGCGGCCGCCCGACCGTCAGCGTGCCGGTCTTGTCGAACGCCACCGTATCGACCTTGTGCGCAAGCTCCAGCGCCTGCGCGTCCTTGATCAAAATGCCGTTTTTCGCCGCCACCCCGGTGCCCGCCATGATGGCTGCCGGCGTGGCCAGCCCCAGCGCACAGGGACAGGCAATCACCAGCACGGCCACCGCGTGAATCAGCGCCGTCTCCATCCCGGCCCCGGCCCACAGCCAGCCCAGCAAGGTGAGCAGACCGATGGCCAGCACCACCGGCACAAACACGGCAGACACCTGGTCCACCAGCCGCTGGATGGGGGCCTTGGCGGCCTGCGCGTCTTCCACCAGGCGGATGATGTGGGCCAGCACACTTTCGCTGCCCACGGCGCTCACCTGCAGCACCACGCGGCCATCGCCGTTGATGCTGCCGCCGGTGAGCTTGTCGCCGGGTTGTTTGGTCACCGGCAGCGGCTCGCCGGTGAGCATGGATTCGTCCACCTGCGTTTGCCCTTCCTGCAGCAGGCCGTCCATCGGAATGCGCTCGCCCGGCCGCACCACCAGGCGGTCGCCCAGCAGCACCTCGGCCACCGGCAGGTCGGCTTCCTCGCCCGAGCCCTGCAGCACGTGCGCGACCTCGGGCCGCAAGGCATGCAGCGCACGTATCGCCGCCGTGGTCTGGCGCTTGGCGCGCGCCTCCAGCCACTTGCCCAGCAGCACCAGCGTCACCACCACGGCCGAAGCCTCGAAATAAAGATGCGGCATCGTGTCGGGCTCGGCACTGAGCCACAGCCACATCGACAGGCCCCAGCCCGCGCTGGTGCCAATGGCCACCAGCAGGTCCATGTTGCCGGTCAGCGCTTTCAGCGCATGCCAGCCCGCCTTGTAAAACCGCGCGCCCAGAATGAACTGCACCGGCGTGGCCAGCAGGAACTGCTGCCAGGCCGGCAGCATCCAGTGTTTGCCCAGCAGATCGCCGATCATGGGCACGACCAGCGGCAACGAGAGCAGCAGGCCGATGGCCACCGGCGCAAAGCCGGCCCAGGGCGACAGGTCTTCGGGCATCGCCTCTTCCGGAGAGACCGGTTCGTAGCCGGCGTTGCGCACGGCACGGCGGATCTGGGCATCCATCTGAGCCGAGGGCGCGTAAACCACCCGCGCCGATTCAGTCGCCAGGTTCACGGTGGCGTCCTGCACGCCGGGGACTTTTTTCAGGGCCTTTTCGACACGCGACACACACGACGCGCAGGTCATGCCGCCGACGCCGAGGTCCAGGGTGAGGGGGGAGGTGGTGGAAGTAGTCATGGGTGGATGATCAACCTTGCCATGATGGCAAGGTCAAGCCTTGATGCAGATCAACCCCATGCGCTGTGTGGGTTTTCAGTGGCCATGGCTTGACCTTACCATGGTGGCAAGGTTCAGACTGCAGACGTCCAGAACCTCATCCACAACTATCCAGAAGGAAACACCATGAACCAGAGCTTCAACGTCCAAGGCATGACCTGCGGCCACTGCGAACGCGCCGTGACCCAGGCTGTCAAGACCCTCGACCCCCAAGCCACCGTGAGCATCGACCGCGCTGCCGGCAAGGTGGCGGTAGACTCCAGCCAGCCCCGCGAGGCCATTGCCGCCGCCATTGCCGAAGAGGGCTACAGCGTCGCACCATGAGCTCGCCCATGAACATCGGCGAAGCCGCGCGCCAGTCCGGCGTGTCGGCCAAGATGGTGCGGCACTACGAGTCGCTGGGCCTGCTGCCGCATGTGCACCGCAGCGACAGCGGCTACCGCCAGTACAGCGACGCCGAAGTCCACACGCTGCGCTTCATCAAGCGCTCGCGCGAGCTTGGTTTCTCCATGCCGGAAATCGCCGAGCTGGTCAGCCTGTGGCAAAACCGCCGCCGCGCCAGCGAAAGCGTGCGGCGCATTGCGCAGAAACACGCCGATGAGCTGGCCCAGCGCATCGCCGCCATGCAGGCCATGCAGCAGACACTGGCCCACCTGGTGCACTGCTGCCAGGGCAACGACCGGCCGGAGTGTCCCATCCTCGACGACTTGGCTGGCGGAAAGCACGCAAGTTAAATCATTTTTTGCGTCACGCTGCGACTGTGGTGTGCTTTGGACAGTAGGGGCAACTCCCCACTCCCACCCCTAGCCCCTGCCCTCGCCCCGCTGGGCGATGGAGGGGGACTTCATTTGGCTGCGTGTGCTGCTGCCACGTGCATACATGACAGTCCCGTGAGTCCGACATGACGCGCTTCGCGCGTCATGTCTCCCCGCACCCGATCCCGAACCCGCATTTTCCCCCCACCCGTCGGGCTGGGCCGAGGAGCGCAGGTAAAAGCGGATCAGGGCTCGCGATTGTCTGAGGCGAAGCCGAGTTCGAGCGAGACCCCGCTTTTACCGAGGCAGGGGACCCAGACCATCGGGTCGCCTTTTTCTTTGCTTACTTTCTTTTTGGCGACGCAAAAAGAAAGTGAGTTGCCGCCGGGCAACCCCCGGCTTGTTGGCGAACTACAACCGCGGGAATCGAACAAGGCTTCGACAAGCTCAGCCCGAACGGAAGAGGCGAAGTAGCGCGCAACATGGACCCGGGATCCAGCCCGGGATGACAAACCCGGCCAACAGCTACCATACGCCCCATGCTCCACAAGCCCCGCATCCTGGTGATCGAAGACGAGTCCGGCATTGCCGACACGATCCAGTATGTGCTGGCCACAGACGGCTTCGCGCCGGTCTGGTGCGCCACCGCCCAGCAGGCCCTGCAGGAGTTTGCGGCCGAGCCGCCGGCACTCGCCATCCTCGACGTCGGCCTGCCCGACCTCAACGGGTTTGAACTGTTCAAGCGCCTGCACGCCCTGCCCGGCGGCGCCAGCGTGCCCATGCTCTTCCTGACGGCGCGCAGCGACGAGATCGACCGCGTCGTCGGCCTCGAACTCGGTGCCGACGACTACATCGCCAAGCCGTTTTCGCCGCGGGAACTGGTGGCCCGCGTGCGCGGCATCCTGCGCCGGACAGTCCGTACGCCTTCTGCCAGTCCGCAGGAGTCTGCCCCGGCGACCACACAGTCCGTGTTCATGCTCGACGAAGAGCGCCGCCAGATCCGCTTCTACGGCCGAACGCTCGAGCTGTCACGTTATGAATACGGCATCCTGCGCCTGCTGGTGCGCAAGCCCGGCCGCGTCTTCACGCGCGACGAACTGCTGGGCCAGGTCTGGGAAGACGGCAGCGGCAGCCTGGACCGCACGGTGGACGCACACATCAAGACGCTGCGCGCCAAGCTCAAGGCCGTGGCACCGCAGACCGAGCCGATCCGCACCTCACGCGGCTCGGGTTACGCGCTGGCCGAAGACCTGCCGCCGTCGTGACCAAACGCAACCGCATCTTCATCGGCATCCTGCTGATTTATGCAGCCGGCATCGCCTTCATCCTGTACCGCGTCGTCGCCGAGATTGATCCACGTTACCGCGAGTCCGCCGAGGAGTCACTGGTCGAAACCTCGCATCTGCTGGCCGGCCTGATCGAGCAGGATGTGCAGGCCGGCGCCATCGACACGACGCGCCTGGAGCCGCTGTTCAAATCACTGTACGCCCGCCAGTTCCTATCGCAGATCTATTCGGTCACCAAAACCCGGATCGAAATGCGCGCCTACGTCACCGACCGCTCCGGCCGTGTGTTGTTCGACTCGCTGGGTAAGTCTGCCGGCGCCGATTACTCCCAGTGGAAAGACGTCAGCTACACCTTGCGCGGCGACTACGGCGCGCGCACCACGCGTGATGTCGAAGCCGATCCGCTGAGTTCGGTGATGTACGTGGGCGCGCCCATCCGCTGGAACAACGAGATCATTGGCGTCGCCACGGTCGGCAAGCCGGTGACCAGCTTCGGCCAGTTCGTCTCCGCCGCGCGTCAGAAAACCCTGTTTGTCGGCCTGGTGTCCGTGCTGGCGGTGTTGCTGTTGGCTGTCATCGTCTCGGTCTGGCTGGTGCGCCCCTTCGGCGTGATCGCAGACTATGTGCGTTATGTGCGGGCCCAGCGCTCGCTGAACCTGCCGCGCCTGGGCCGGCGCGCGCTGGGCGCCATCGGCGCGGCCTACGACGAGATGCGCGACGCGCTGGCTGGCCGCAACTACGTGGCCGACTATGTGCAGACCCTCACGCACGAAGTGAAAAGCCCGCTGTCCGCGATCCGTGGCGCGGCCGAGCTGCTGCAGGAAGCCGGCATGCCGCAGGCCGAGCGGCAGCGCTTTTTGGCCAACATCATGCGCGAGACCGGCCGCATCCAGGAGATGGTGGACCGCATGATGGAGCTCACCGCGCTGGAGACACGCCGCGCGCTGGATCACCCGGTGCCGGTGGCCATGAAGCCGCTGCTCGAGGAACTCGCGGGCGCAGCGCAGGACGCCGCGGCCGCGCGCGCCATCCGCATCACCGTCGATGCGCCGGACGACGCGGTGGTGGAGGGCGATGCCTTTTTGCTGCGCCGCGCCGTCAGCAACCTGCTGGACAACGCCATCGATTTCTCGCCCGACGGCGGCACCGTGGTGCTGTCGCTGCAGCTGCAGGCGCGCACGGTGCGCATCCGGGTGCAGGACAGCGGCCCCGGCATTCCCGAATACGCCCAGGACAAGGTATTCGAAAAGTTTTATTCGCTGGCGCGGCCGCATTCACGCAAGAAAAGCACCGGCCTGGGCCTGGCCTTTGTGCGCGAGATCGCCTCGCTGCACGACGGGCGTATCGAGCTGGCCAACGTGCCCGGTGAGCCCGGGCAGGGCGCTGTCGCCACCCTGTCGCTGCCGCGCGCCGCTTCGTAACAGCACTTCACGCCGACTTCACACAAGCTTCCTGAAAGCTTCAAACCGCCTTCCCGGACGGTCGCCATCCTTGGACCCGTGCACTGTCGCACGCCCGCCAAGGAGTTTTTCATGCCGCTCACCCTGTCTCATCCGGCCCCCGCCGCGCGCTGGCTGTGGCTTGCCACCGCCGGTGTTGCCGCCGCCTGTTTCGTCACGCTGACGCTGCGCCCCGCGCACGCCCAGGGCCGGGACAACACCGCCCCGCGGCAGAAAACCGAAAGCCCCTATTTCTTCGTCAAAAGCGATGAGCCCGGCCTGGACCAGCTGCCGCTCAAGGCGACCAAAGTCGATGTGCGCATCTCCGGCGTGATTGCCGACGTCACCGTTACCCAGCACTACCGCAACGAAGGCCAGCGTGCGATTGAGGCGAAATACGTTTTCCCCGGCTCCACCAAAGCCGCCGTCTACGGCATGAACGTGCGCCTGGCCGACCGACTCATCACCGCCAACATCCGCGAAAAGCAGCAGGCGCGGATCGAATATGACAGCGCCAAAAAAGAGGGAAAGACCGCCGCCCTGCTCGAGCAGCACCTGCCCAATGTGTTCCAGATGAATGTCGCCAACATCCTGCCCGGCGACGACGTCAAGGTGGAGTTGCGCTACACCGAACTGCTGGTGCCGCAATCAGGCAACTACCAGTTCGTCTTTCCC
Organism: Polaromonas sp. 39-63-25; assembly: GCF_002278925.1. Classification (GTDB taxonomy): domain Bacteria; phylum Pseudomonadota; class Gammaproteobacteria; order Burkholderiales; family Burkholderiaceae_C; genus Polaromonas. The sequence continues at coordinate 52,391 of NZ_NCJH01000019.1, read as the reverse complement.
ACCGTGGTCGGCCCGCGCTACAACAGCCCGCAGTCAGAGCAGTCTCAGGCGAAGTGGGTGGCCAAGCCCTACCTGCCGGCCGGCCAGCCTTCGGCCACGGCTTTCGACATCAAGGTGCAGCTCGCCACACCTATCGGCCTGAAGGAAGTCCGCTCCAACTCCCACAACATCGACGTGCAAAAAAGCCGGGAAGCCGGCGACGAAGGCAGTAAAACCGCCAGCGTGTCACTGCGCCCCGGCAGCGGCCCGGCCAACAACCGCGACTTCATCCTCGACTACCGCCTCGCCGGTGACCGCATTGAGTCCGGCGTGATGCTCTACCAGGGCAACCCCGGCAGCGGCGAAAACTTCTTCCTCGCCATGGTCGAGCCGCCCAAGCAGATCGCGGCGCAAACCATCAATCCGCGCGAGTACATCTTTGTGGTCGACATCTCTGGCTCCATGCACGGCTTTCCGCTGGAAACCTCCAAGGCCCTGCTGCGCGAGCTGATCGGCAGCCTGCGCCCCAGCGACAGCTTCAACGTGCTGCTGTTCGCCGGCAGCAACCGCTTCCTGAGCCCGACGTCCGTGCCCGCCAGCCGCGCCAACATCGAGCAGGCCATCGCCACCATCGTGCAGATGGGCGGTGGCGGCAGCACCGAGCTGATCCCGGCCCTGAAGCGCGTCTACGCCGAGCCGAAGACCGCCGACGTGTCGCGCACCATCGTGGTGGTGACCGACGGCTACGTCACGGTGGAGCGTGAAGCTTTCGAGCTGGTGCGGCGCAATCTCTCGCAAGCCAACCTGTTCTCCTTCGGCATCGGCTCCTCGGTCAATCGCCACCTGATGGAAGGCCTGGCCCGCGCCGGCATGGGCGAGCCTTTCATCATCACCAACGCCGCAGAAGCGCCAGCCGAGGCAGCGCGCTTTCGCAAGATGATCGAGTCGCCCGTTCTGACCAGCGTGAAGGCGCGTTTCGAAGGCATGGACGTGTACGACGTGGAGCCGGCCCAGCTGCCCGACGTGCTGGGCGAACGCCCGGTGGTGGTCTTCGGCAAATGGCGCGGCCCCGCCGGCGGCCAGCTTGTCATCGAAGGCCAGAGCGCCAGCGGCGCCTATCGCCAGGCCCTGCCAGTCGGCAGCAGCAACCAGGACGCGGCCGCACTGCGCTACCTCTGGGCGCGGCACCGCGTTGCCGGCCTGTCCGACCAGGAAGCGCTTGAAGGCGGCGACTCCCAGCGCGCGCGCATCACCGAACTCGGCCTGCAATACAACTTGCTGACCCAATACACCAGCTTCCTCGCGGTGGACAAGGTCGTACGCAACACGCAGCCGCTGGATACGCCCAGCGTGAACCAGCCCTCGCCCATGCCGCAGGGCGTGAGCAACCTGGCCATCGGTGCCGAAGTGCCCGGCACGCCGGAGCCAGCCACCTGGGCCGGCATGGCGATGATGCTGTCGGTGCTGGCCATGCTGGCACGCCGCCAGCGCCGCCACAACGCCGCCCGTTTCACCGCCTGAAGGTCAGCAGCCATGGCTTTCCTTACCGGCTTTCACACGCTGGCCCGCCCGCAGGGCCTGCTCAAGCGGCCCGGCTTTGTGCGCTGGGGCGTGCGCATCGACACCGCCCCCGAATGGATCTGGCTGGCCCTGCTGGCCGCCGCGCTGTGGCCGACCTGGCTGTGGATGGGCCAGCGCATGCTGGACCACTCCGACGATCCGCTGGGCCTGCTGGCCCTGTCGGCGCTCGGGCTGCTGGCCTGGCAACAGCGCCGCCGCCTGCGGCCCGCGCCGCGCCTGGTGTGGCTGGCGCTGGCGCTGGCCGGCGCAATCGCCGCCACGCTCAGCCAGGGGTTGCTGCCCTCGCTGGTGGTGGCGCTGCTGGCGCTCACCGCGCTGGCCGCCGGCCTGTGCGCCTTCCTGCCTGGCAAGGTGGCCAGTGCGCCTGTGCTGGGCCTGGCGGTGCTGTCGCTGCCGCTGCTGGCCTCACTGCAGTTTTATGCCGGCTACCCGCTGCGCGTCATTACCGCCGAGGCCAGCCGCTGGCTGCTGATGCTCGGCCATGAGGTCGAACGCAGCGGCGCCAGCCTGCTGGTGGACGGCCGGCTGGTGATCGTGGACGCGCCCTGTTCGGGCGTACAGATGGCCTGGTTCGGCTACTTCAGCGCCTGCGCCGTGACGCTTTACCTGGCGCGCGGCAATCGCGCCTTCCTCACCCGCCTGCCCGCGGTCAGCGTGCTGGTCTTGGCCGGCAACATCGTGCGCAACACCGTGCTGGTGGCCGCCGAAGCCTCGGGCAGCCCTGTGCCCGGATGGGTCCATGAAGGCGTGGGCCTGCTGGTGTTGGCCGCCGTGTGTACCGCCATTGCCGGGGTGATGTCGCGCCCCGAGAAAACACGCCATGTTTGAAAACAGTTTCATCAACCGCGTCATCCACAAAACCCTGTGGGCCGTGCTGCTGCCCGCATGCATGCTGTGGGCCGCCTTCGCTGCGCTGACCCGGCCAGCTGCCCCGCCGCATCAGCCCGCTGGCAGCAGCGAGTTCGCCACGCAATGGCAGGGCCAGGCGCTGCGCCCGCTGGCTCTGAGCGAGGTCGAGCAGCGTTTTGCACGGCGCTTTCCGGGCACGCTGAGCCGCCTGACCAACGGCACGCAGGTGCTGGTGGTGCGAAGTGTGGACAAGCCCACCCGCATGCTGCATCCGGCCACTGACTGCTACCAGGGTCTGGGCTACCAGATCGCGGCACAGCAGCTCGAACTGGACAGCGAGCGGCTGCTCTGGCGCTGCTTTGAAGCGCGGCGCGGCGGGCAGCGCCTGCGGGTCTGCGAGCGCATTGTGGATGCCAGCGGCCGGGGCTTCACTGACACCTCGGCCTGGTACTGGGCCGCCGCCCTCGGCCAGTCGCAGGGCCCGTGGCAAGCCATCACCGTCGCGAGCCCGCTGTGAAAACGCTGCGCTTCGTGGTCTTCATGCTTTTTGGGCTGTTGGCCCTTATGGTGTCTGCACTGACAGCTATCTATTTCATAGCAAAAATGGTGCTGACACCGCTGCCCGGCGAATGGTCCGTGCCGCTGCGCGCCGGCCCGCTGCAGCTGCAGGCCGGCGTGCCGACCATGCTGCGCCTCGCCACCGCGCCCTGGGTCGGGCCCCTGCTGGACGGCCGCCGCTTGGCAACACGCGCCGGGCCGGTGCAACTGACCTGGCAGGCGCCCACCCGCACGCTGCTGCTTTATTGCGCGCCGTGCACGGTTTCGCCGGCCGGGCTGGGCGAAAAGCGGGTCGTCCTTCAGGAACTGCGGCTCAGCGTCCGCCGCCAAGGCTTGTTGCTTGACGGCGAGCTGGCCTCGGGCGCATTACGCGCCACCTGGCAGGGTGAACTGAGCAACCGCGAACTGCAGATCCACCTGCAGCTCCCGCCCAGCGCCATCGCCGACGCTTATGCCCTGTTCGGCGCCGCCATTCCCGAGCTGACGCGCGTCCGCATCGAAGGCCGGTTTGCCCTGAAGGCCCAGCTGAGCCTGCCCGGCGGCCGCCTGAGCCTGGCGCCGCAAGTCGAAGGTTTCCAGGTCAGCGGTCTGGGCACGGAAGTGTTTGCGGCGGCCCGCTCGGGCTGCAGCCGGCGCACCAGCCGCCTCACCGCTGACAGCTGGCTGGCGCGCGCCGTGGTGGCCGCCGAGGACCAGCGCTTTTACGAACACCAAGGTTACGACCTGGCCGAGTTCAGCGCCGCGCTAAGCCGCAACCAGCGCGAAGGCCGTATCGTCCGCGGCGCCAGCACCCTGCCCCAGCAGCTGGCCAAACTGCTGGTCACCGGCGACGAGCGCAGCCCCGTGCGCAAGCTGCGCGAGTTGCTTTATGCGGTGGAAATGGAGCAGACCCTGGGCAAGCCGCGCATGCTGCAGCTCTACCTGGCGCATGCGCCCTGGGGACCCGGCCTGTGCGGCGCCGAGGCGGCGACGCAGCACTACTTCGGCCGACGCGCACATGCGCTCGAACCCGCGCAGGCCATCTGGCTGGCCGCCATGCTGCACAACCCGACACTGGAAGCCAGCCGCTGGCGGGACACAGGCCAGATCAACACAGCGCGCGCGCAGTGGGTGCTGGCCGGCCTGCGCGGCGTGCCGCGCAAGCAGCGCGCCAGTCTGTCCAGGGTGCTGGACGAGGCGGCCTGGCAGGCACCGGCACCCGGGCACTCGCCATGAACTGAACCGGGCGGGTGTACAACGGGCCGGAAAAGCCCGCTGCCCCGGTGCAGCAGCGCACCCTCCTCCCCCCGGCTACCCCGGCGGGCCGCGCAGCGACAAAAAACTTTACGAAATCCTGACATGCGCCTCATGGCGCCCTTACACAGGCGGCGCAAACTTCCTTTCAACCTGACGCCACTCCCGGCACCGGGCTTGTCTTCTACCGAAAGGAAGCTCTCATGACCTCCATGTTCAAACCCCTGAAATCTGTCCAAAGCCTGGTTCTTGCCGGCATCATGGCCACCGCGGCCCTGGCCGCCACGGCACAAACCGTCGCGCCAGCGGCACCCGCCACAGCAGGCGCTCCGGCCAAAGCCGGCGGCTACCATGGCGACCGCATGGGCCGTCACGACCCGGCCCAGATGCAGGCGCGCATCGCCAGGCACCAGGCCGACCTTAAGGCCAAACTCAAACTCACGCCGGCCCAGGAAGGCGCGTGGACGACCTTCACCGCAACCATGCAACCGCCGGTTCATGGCGCCCGTCCCGACCATGCTGCCATGAGGGCCGAGTTCGACAAACTGACCACGCCCGAGCGCATCGACAAGATGCGTGCCCTGCGCGCCCAGCGCATGACCGAGATGAACGCCGCCATGGACAAACGTGGCGAGGCGACCAAAACCTTTTATGCCGCGCTCAGCCCCGAGCAGCAAAAAGTCTTTGACAGCCAGCGCATGGGCCGCGGCGGCAAAGGCCAGGGCCAGGGCGGACACCACGGCCAGCATCACAAAGGCTGAGCCTTCGCAGGCCAGCGCCTGAGCGCAGCCTGACCCCCGGCCTGCGCCGCGTCCCTTCCGGGCGTGGCGCAGGCCTTTTTGCTGGTGGCTCGTACTTGAAGCGCTATGTTTTCAGGAGCTGCTTGCGCAGACAGGTATTGGGCTGGAGGCACTTTTTACTTACAATTTCCGCCTCGCCAGACGCCATCGCCATCCTGCGTAGGACGAGGTGCAAGCTTCGCTTTTCCAGCCGGCTGCCTGCCTAAACTGGCGTCATGACCCCCATCCGCAAAGGCCAGGCGCCGGCCGCTTTATCGCGCAGCGTGTTCCATGAGCGTTTCATGGAATCTTTCATGGACCCGGCTTTCCAGGCCGAGGCCGAGGCGATCTCCCGCGTCGAGGCCATTGCCTGGGACGCCTACCAGGAAGGCCGCAAGGCGCCCCGCACCCGCAAGGCCGGCCCCGGCTACGCCGATCCCGACTACGACCTGTCCGTCGAGTGGCTGGCGACGAAAGAACGCATCGACCAGGCGCAGGCGGCCTGGGCCGACCCGGCCACGCCCTCGCGCGTGCTGCTGGTCTGCGGCTCGGCACGCAACGACGGCACCTGCCCCGGCGAAATTTCGAAAACCTTTCGCATGGTGCAGTGGGCCGAAGAAACCCTCGCACAGGCGCAGATCCAGACCGACGTGCTCGACCTCAGCCTGCTGACATCGAGCTACCACCTGAACATTCACCCCTGCAAAGGCTGCGTCTCCACCGCCATGCCGCTGTGCCACTGGCCCTGCAGCTGTTACCCCAACCACGCCCAGGGACAGACCAGCGACTGGATGAACGAGATCTACGAGCGCTGGACCGCGGCGCATGCGGTCATCATCCTGACGCCGGTGTACTGGTACCAGTCACCAAGCCCGCTCAAGCTCATGATGGACCGGCTGGTCTGTGCCGATGGCGGCAACCCCGACCCCACCCGCACCCACGGGAAAAAAGCCGCCGAGGCCAAGGCGCTCGAGCTCCAGGGCTGGGACTACCCCCAACACCTGGCCGGCCGTGCCTACGGCCTGGTCGTGCACGGCGATGTTGCAGGCATCGAGGGGGTGCGGCGCGGCCTGTCGGACTGGCTCGACTGGATGGGCCTGATCGACGCCGGTAGCCAGGCACGGCTGGACCGTTATGTCGGCTACTACGAGTCCTATGCCACCAGCCACGACGCCCTGGACGCCGACGCGCCCGTGCAAGCCGAGGTGCGCAATGTCGCCAGCGCGGTGGCCAACGCCGTCAAGGCCCTGCGGGCCGGCACCCTGTCGCAGCCCGACAAAGGTCTTTCACGGCCACGGCGGAAGTAACGCCCCCACGTTCGCTCGCTGCGCGTAGCTCTCTGCCCCCCGAGGGGGCGCTGCGCCTGCGGACTGGCAAAGCCAGATCCGCGGCCCCGGCTGGTGAAGAGGGAGCCCCCCACGCATGTGGTTAACGGTGCCCCCGCATGAACTCCGCTTCAGCCGCCCACCAGCGTCTTGAGTTCGCCGCTGGCGATCAGCTTGTCCAGGTCGGCCGCTCCGCCTATCAGCGTGCCGCGCACAAAAATCATGGGAAAGGTGGGCCAGCCGGTCCACATCTTCAGGGCATTGCGCTCACGCCAGGTGTTGAGATAGTTGCCGTATTCGAGGTAGTGGTGCGCCACCCCCGCCGCATCCAGCGCGCGGCGCGCCTTGCGCGGAAACGGGTTCATGGCCATGCCGACCACCACCACCGCATGGGCGGCCACGGCGGCCTGCACTTCCTGCACGATGGCCTGCTCATGGCGGGCGATCTTGCCCTGGATGGCCGGATGGATGCGGGACTCATCAAGTATGGCGCGGGGCATGGGGCAAGCCTTTCAGTGGGTGGGCGGCAGGGGGTGGGGCCTGCGTGAGGCCACGCCGGAACCAGACGCAGCATACGGCACAGCGCGCAGACGCCAGCCACGCGGGCAAAAAAAGGGCCGGGCCACCGGAAACATGCCCCGGCGGCCCGGCCCCGCTGGACCGTGTGGTCAGCGCAGGCTTATTTCGCCTCGGCAGCGCCGGAGCCCTGCACATTCACCTGGCCATTGCCGCGCGCGCCGGCGGGCAAAGCGTTCTGGATGCTGTTGCCGGCACGGCGGGCCGCATTGCCCACCGCGTTGCCGGCGCGTGCACCAACCCGGGCGGTCGCATTGGCGCCGCGTTCAACCGCGTTTTCAGCGCGGTTGGCCGTGCGACTGACCGTGCCCTTGACGCCGCTGCCCGAGACCTGCGCACCGGCACGTGTGTCGGTGTTGGCGCCCATCGAGCTGTCGCTGCGTGTGGCCGTCCCGTACGAAGAAGCGCTGGCATTCACGCCAACGCCTGCGTTGGCACGCACGTCGTTGCTGATGTTGTTGTTGACACCGGTGCGCACACCGACGTCGGCGCCGACACCCACCTGGGCATGGGCGGCAAAAGCCAGCGTGGCGGTGAGGGCCGCAGCGGCAGAAAGGGAACGCATGGAAAACTTGTTCATTTCAAACTCCTTGTGATGAAACAGGCAGGTCAGGAGAGGTCGTGACCATCTGAAGTAGCTGCCAGCCTGCAGGGCGCCGGGAAGGCATCTGCAGGCGCCAGCGCCTTGCCGGAACTGGATAACGCAAATTTACGGCCCAGGGCGGCGCGGATCTGCCGGAAAGCCCCCCTGACGGGCGTAGGACATCGACCTTTACAGCCGCTTGACATTCGGGCAAAAGACCCGCCAGACGGCAAATGAGCTTGCTGTCCTACAGCCTTTGGGCGCGGCCGCGCGACAATAGGGTTTTGCCCCCCTTTTGCCGCGCCATGCCCTCTTCCGAAACACCTCTTCAGCCCAGCGAACCCGTCGCGCCCGCCATCCCGGTGGTGGAAACGCCGCCCGATGAGGCCGATGCACTGGCGCAGACCCAGCAGGCGATTGCCACCGCCGCCCTGAGTTTTTCCATCAAGGTCCTGACGGTCAATATCCACAAGGGCTTCACCTTCTTCAACCGCAAGTTCATCCTGCATGAGCTGCGCGAAGCGGTGCGCACGGTCGGCGCCGATGTGGTGTTCCTGCAGGAAGTCACCGGCACCCATGCCCGGCACGAAAGCCGCGTCGCCAACTACCCGGCCACACCGCACTACGAATTCCTGGCCGACACCATCTGGCCGCAGTTTGCCTACGGCCGCAACGCGGTGTACACCAACGGCCATCACGGCAATGCCGTGCTGTCGAAGTTTCCCATCGTCCACTTCGAGAACCGCGATGTGTCCATCAGCGGCCCCGAGCGGCGCGGCCTGCTGCACTGCGTGCTGGAAGTGCCCGGGCGCGACACGCATGTCCACGCCATCTGCGTCCACCTGGGCCTGGCCGAATCGCACCGGCTCAAGCAGCTGCACATGCTGTGTGACCTGGTGCGCAAGGATATTCCGGCGAGCGCACCGGTGATCGCGGCCGGCGACTTCAACGACTGGCGCCGCCGCGCCCATGCCGTGCTCGAAAAAGGAGCCGCCATGCACGAGGTGTTCGTCAATGCCAACGGCAAGGCGGCGCGCACCTTCCCGGCGCGCTTTCCGGTGCTTCCGCTGGACCGCATCTACGTGCGCAACGCGATCGGCCACTCGCCTGTCGTGCTGCCGCTCAAACCCTGGTCGCACCTGTCGGACCACGCACCGCTGGCTGCCGAGATCGAGTTCTGACATGCACCAGGGGCCTGCACGCGGGACCACCCCATGAACGGACGCTGGGTCGCCGGCAACCGCTTCACCTTGCTGGAAAACGGCGAAGGCTTTTTCCCGCGGGTGTTCGAATGCATCGCGGCGGCCGAGCACGAGGTGCTGCTGGAAACCTTCATCCTGTTTGAAGACAAGGTCGGCCAGGCCCTGCAGGAGGCCCTGCTCACCGCCGCAGGGCGCGGCGTGCAGATCGACATCACCATCGACGGCTACGGCTCCCCGGACCTCTCGCCCGCCTTCATCCTGGCGCTGACGCAGGCCGGCGTGCGGGTGCATGTGTTCGACCCCAGCCCCCGGCTGTGGGGCTACCGCACCAACCTGTTTCGCCGCATGCACCGCAAGATCGTGGTGATCGACGGCCAGCGCGCCTTTGTCGGCGGCATCAACTATTCGGCCGACCACCTCGCAGACTTCGGGGCCGAAGCCAAGCAGGACTATGCGGTTGAAATGGAAGGGCCGCTGGTTGCCGAAGTTCACCAGTTTGTCCGCGCCCAGCTGCTGCTCGGCCAGCACCCGCCAGGCAGCCGGTTGGCCCGGGTTCTCAAGCGCCGGCCGGCCACCGCCGCCGCGCCTGTCGGCACCCCGCCGCCGGCCACCGGCCCTTCCGATGCCATCTTCGTGACCCGCGACAACGTGGAACACCGAAACGACATCGAGCGCCACTACCGCATCGCCATCCGCGGTGCGCGCCGCCGCGTCATCATCGCCAATGCCTACTTCTTTCCGGGCTACCGCCTGCTCAGGCAGCTGCGCAAGGCGGCGCGGCGTGGCGTGGACGTGCGCCTCATCCTGCAGGGCGAGCCCGACATGCCGATTGTCAAGATCGCAGCGGGCCTGCTGTACCACCACCTGCTGGCCGCCGGCGTCAAGATCTACGAATACCACGACCGGCCGCTGCACGGCAAGGTCGCGCTGACCGACGACGAATGGTCCACCGTCGGCTCCAGCAACCTCGACCCGCTGAGCCTGTCGCTGAACCTGGAGGCCAACGTCATCATCAAGGACCACGCCTTCAACCAGCATCTCGGTGAGCACCTGGAGCAGCTGATGCAGGACAGCTGCACGCAAATTCACGCCAGGGACGTGGCCGAAGCCGGCCCCTGGGTCAGTCTGCGCAGCTTTTTTGTCTTTCACCTGCTGCGCCACTACCCGGCCTGGTTTGGCTGGCTGCCGGCCCACGTGCCGCGCCTGACACTGGCCGAAAAACTGCTGGGCCAGACAGACGTGGACGTGAAAATCAGCCATGTCAACGAGGGCCGGGTCTCATGAACAACACGGCGCCCGCCTTGCCCGACCTGGGCCGTCCGAAGAAGGCCGGCATCACCGGCAAGGTCTGGTGGCCCTGGCTCAAACGGGTCGCCACGCTGGTTTTTTTTGCCCTGGTGGCCTGGCTGCTGGTCGAGCAGGGCCGCGCCATCGACTGGCAGGAGGTGTTTGCCGCGCTGCGCGCCTACCCGCCGGCGCTGCTGCTGGGCGCGGTGGCGCTGGCCGCCCTGAGCCTGGGCCTGTACAGCTGCTTTGACCTGCTGGGGCGGCACTACACCGGCCACAAGCTGCGCGCCCCGACGGTGATGCTGGTCACCTTCATCAGTTATGTGTTCAACCTCAACCTCGGCTCGCTGGTGGGCGGCGTCGCCTTCCGTTACCGGCTTTATTCCCGGCTGAAGCTGGGTACCGGGACCATCACCCGGGTCCTGTCGCTCAGCATGCTGACCAACTGGACCGGCTACCTGTTCCTGGGCGGCCTGATCTTCGCCTTTGCCACGCCCGCCTTGCCGCCCGGCTGGAAAATGGGCAGCGCCGGTCTGCAGATCCTGGGTTTTGTGCTGCTGGCGACCGCCGTGGCCTACCTGCTGCTGTGCACCCTGTCGCGCCAGCGCAGCATCACCCTGCGCGGTCATCGGTTGGAACTCCCCTCCGGCAGGATGGCGCTGCTGCAGGTGGCGATGGGGGCAACGAACTGGCTGATCATGAGCGGCCTGATGTTTCTGCTGCTGCAGCAAAAAATTGCCTTTCCGGCGGTGGCCGGCGTGTTGCTGGTGGCCGCCGTGGCGGGCGTCATCGCCCACGTGCCGGCCGGCCTGGGCGTGCTGGAAGCGGTGTTTGTCGCCCTGCTCTCGCATGCCATGCCCACGCACCAGCTGCTGGCCGCCCTGGTGGCCTACCGGGTCATCTATTACCTGGTGCCGCTGGCGCTCGCAACGACGATCTACCTGGTCATGGAAGTGCGGGCCAAAAAACTGGCGCCAAAGGCAACGCCGGCCGAAGCTGCCACGGCCGAATCTCCCAGTTAGGCGGTTAACGGTGTTTAGGCGCCGTTGCCCCGGTTTTTCGCCCTGAAAGACAACACATGGCGGAAATCCGGTCCGTCCATGACTGGTCAAAATCGCCAAACCACTGTATATTGATACAGTGGATACACCGCAACAAATCGCCAAAACGACCGTCGCTGCCCATTCAGGGCGTCGTGCCCGCGCAGGCGCAAGCGCCGCCCCGTGTTGGGCTGTAGCTGCCGCATTTCCCTTTTCCAGCGCCCCGGACGCGCCCCAGCCTGCAGTGCAGTCAGCCTCCCGGACTACAGCGCCAATCCCTTCACAACGCGCACCATCAGAGCAAGGTGGCAACCCCGGCCACCCAAGGAGCACGGCATGGGCATGATGAGTGACCCCCTGACGAACGACCTCTTCCCGCAGGCGCTGCTGACCGTCACGCTGCAGGGCCCCGGCGACCTGGAAGGCTTCCGGCGCGCCGCACGCGGCCTGCTGGCACAACAGATCCTGCCCGCGCAGGTCAGCTGGCACTGCACCGGTTTGCCGGTGCAGGATCCGCTGACCGCACCGCCGGAAAGCCACACCGCCGTCGGCGATGCGCCCGCAGTCCAGGTGCCGCCCGAGTTTGTGGCCCTGTGCGAAAGCGCCATCCTGCATGCCGACCCCCGGCGTTTTGACTTGCTTTACCGCCTGCTGTGGCGTCTGGTGCATGAGCCCGGCCTGCGCCACGACCCGCTCGACGCCGACCTGGCCGAGGCCCAGCGCATGGCGCAGGCCGTGCGCGACGAGATGCACAGCATGAAAGCCTTTGTGCGTTTTCACAGCGTGCAGGACGAGAGCTTTCGCAACCACCCGGAGGGCGGGCCCCTGCATGTGGCGTGGGTCGCGCCCGAGCACCACCTCATCGAGGTCATGGCCGCGTTTTTTGCGCGACGTTTCGCGCAGATGCGCTGGGCCATCCTCACGCCCGAGCGCAGCGCGCAGTGGGACGGCGCCCGGCTGCATTTCGGCCCGGGCATCAAGACGGCCGACGCGCCCCTGCCCGACGCCGGTGAAACACGCTGGCTTGCCTGCTACGAGCACACCTTCAAGCCCAAGCGCCTGCCGGGTCGCAGCCTGCAAAAGTCCCTGCCGCGCAGGCCGCGGCGCAAGCTGCCGGAGGCTGGCCGGCTCCACCCGCTGGCCCCGGCCGCGCACCAGCGCAACCACCACCTGACCGCGCAGCCCGCCACACGCATGGCCAGACGTGTGCCGCAGCCCCGGGCCACGCTGGCCGTCCCCACGCAGCCGCCGGGCGCGCCGGCTCAGCTGTCCCTCGACGAGTTCGCCCCCTCGCCGGACGCCTTGCAGCCGCTGCTTATTTGACGCTATTTATTTGATAGCTGACTGCGCGCGCCACATATAGGCTACAAGCCAATTTGCCCTGAAAACCCGGGTCAACGCCCCGGCGCGCCGGAGGCCGGCAACGCCGGTGCAGAGGCGGGCGCCTGCGGCCCGGGCAACGGCAGCACCACGCTGCGGCCATCGGCCGGTGGCTGTTCGGCCGGCTGCACCGGCCGGACAGTCGAGTCGCGCGGGTCCGGCTCCACGGGCGGCGCCGGCGGCAGGTTGCGGCGAAATTCCGGGTTGCGGTTGATGCGCGGCCCAGGCATGGACGGGTCTGCCGGAGGGGCCACCTGCGCAAGCGCCGCGCCGCCGGCCAGCAACATGGCGGCAAACAAAGGCAACAAAGCAGCTGAACACCGTGAGTAACTTGAGAAAGGGGCCTTCATGGAAACTCTCCTTCTTTCAGGGGCAAGGCGCCAGCCTATCACCCGCGGGGCGCGGCGGGTTGTCCTGGCGCAAGGGTTTCCAGTGCAGTGTTGCATGCGCATACCGTCTCCCTTTTCCTGATCCGCCCGCACAGTGGCAGGTCCGCAGTTTCAACACGGGACGCGCTCACGCCCCAGCTTATCGGCAGCCAGCCCGCATGGCTGTAACAGTTGTGCGCCGCAGGCCAGCTGCCGCGCAGGTGACAGCGGCAGGACAGGCCCTGGTGCAGTGTTGCATGCTTGATGGAACGAATAAAAGCGATGGATTTTGGGTCAGGGCAAGGCGCAAACCACAGCGATACCCAGGGTATCGCGCGGATTTGCAACGCCGCCATGGCGCAAAAGACGCGCTTTTATGTTCCAGATAGCGTGCAACACTGCACTAGCTTCGTGCAGGGCGAAGCTTGCTAATGTGGTGGCCATGCAGATCTCTGAACTCGCCCAACGCACCGGCGTTTCCGTGCACGCCCTGCGCCACTATGAAAAGCTCGGCATGCTCCAGCCCGCGCGCCGCGCCAGCGGCTACCGCGAATATACCGACGCCATGCGCCGCGAGGTGGTATTCATCGCCATGTCACGCCGCATCGGTTTTTCGCTCAAGGCCATTGCGGCGCAGCTTCCCGCTTACCGCGCCGGACGGCTGAGTTTTGAACAGATGGTCGAAGCCATGCAGGCCCGCGTGGCAGAAATAGACGCGCAGATCGGCGAACTCAAAACCCAGCGCCGCGCCGTGGTCGCGCACATCGCGTGGATGCACAAACAGCAGCGCGCGCACCAGGCCAAAAAAGCGCAACGCCTCGCGGCAACACCCAACGGCAAGGCACCCTGGCCCGCCGCCCTTTCCACACCACGCAGGAAAACCAGACCATGACGACCGAAGCCCCACACAGCTCCCCGCAGTTCCAGCCGCTTGAACAACTGGTGCTCGCCATGCCCATGGCCCGCACCCTGGGCCTGGCCTTCAGGCGCATCGTGCCCGGCGAAGTGGAGGTCGAAATCCCGGTGCTCGAGGCCTTCTGCTTTCGCCCCGGCCAGCTGCAGGCCACCGCGGTGTTTGCCGTGGCCGACTTTGCCGCCGTGGCGGCCGCCGGTACCTCGCTGGCACCGGGTTGGGTCAACGCCACGGTGGACGCCACCATCAAGCTGCTGGCGCCCGCGCAAGGTGCGCTGCTGCGCGCGCGAGGGCGGGTGGTCAGCGCGGGCAAGCTGCTGACCATCTGTGCGGCAGACGTGTACGCCGTCAGCAGCCAGGGCGAAGAAGTCCTGTGCGCCACCTTGCTCGGCACGGCGCGCAATATCAACGCCGCCGCTCGGCAGACACAGTGACGCTATTATTTACATAGCTGCCTGCGCCCACCAACCAAGGGCTGGAGGCCTTTTTTGCTTGTAGACAATGCTTTTCCCGCTCAGCCCTGCCGGTGCATCGCCTCCGCGCAGGTCGTCGCCGGGTTTCGTGCGCAGGACATGGGCTTGCCTGTGTCATGAGGCGCATCCTCACACAATCACAGGCGTTTCATTCGCTCACAACTGCGTCATGCCCCGCTGTTAAGATTCGTCCCTTTCAGACCCGTCTGAATCGCCCGTTTTTTCTCTCCTTTCCGCGACAACGCGACGCCTATCCCTCATGACCGTTGCCATCCCGGCCAGCACCCCCGCCACCTTCGAAATCAAAAGCGCCAACCTGCCCCTGGTGGCGTTGCTCCTCAAGTCCTCCGATCTCAGCGCCCTGTCGCGCGAGATGGCGCTGCGCTTCGGCGATATCCCTGATTTTTTCGACAACGACCCGCTGGTCATCGACCTCTCGCAGTTGCCTCTTGACGCGGCCACGGTTGATTTTGCAGCGCTGATCGCGCTGCTGCGGCCCTACCGCGTCGCCCCTCTGGCAGTGCGCGGCGGCAACCCGGCGCAACTGGCCGCGGCCCTGGCCGCCGGGCTGGTCGCCGCGCCGGACGCTCGTGTTGTCAGCGCTCCCGCAGCCGCCCCGGCACCCGCCACGCGCAGCAAGGCGACGGCACCGGTGGCCGAAGCGCACGCCGCGCCGGCTCCCGGCGCACTGGTGATCGACAAGCCGCTGCGCTCCGGCCAGCAGGTGTATGCCCGCGGGCGCGATCTGGTCGTGCTGGCCATGGTCAACGCCGGCGCAGAGGTCATTGCCGACGGCCACATCCATGTCTACGCACCGCTGCGCGGCAAGGCCATGGCCGGCGCGCGCGGCAACACCGAAGCGCGCATTTTTGCGCTCAGCCTGGAGCCCGAGCTGCTGTCGATCGCCGGCATCTACCGCACCAGCGAAAACCCGTTGCCTGATGGTGTGTGGGGCCAGCCCACGCAGGTGCGCCTGGTGCCCGGTCCCGAAGGCGACAAGCTGGTCATGGATCTGATCAAAACATGAGGCCCCGCTTTTCAGGTTTGGCCGTTCGCCCTGAGCTTGTCGAAGGGTTCCTGGCCATCCTTCGACAGGCTCAGGACGAACGGATAGCGGGACAGCCATCTCTTCTCATTCTTTAAGGACTTTTACGCATGGCAAAAATCATTGTGGTCACCTCCGGCAAGGGCGGCGTGGGCAAAACCACCACCAGCGCCAGCTTTGCAACCGGCCTGGCCCTGCGCGGGCATAAAACCGCCGTCATCGACTTCGACGTCGGCCTGCGCAACCTCGACCTCATCATGGGCTGCGAGCGCCGCGTGGTGTACGACCTGATCAACGTGATCCAGGGCGAAGCCAATCTGCACCAGGCCCTGATCAAGGACAAGCAGTGCGACAACCTCTACGTGCTGGCCGCGTCGCAGACCCGCGACAAGGAAGCGCTGAGCAAGGAAGGCGTCGAGAAGGTCCTCAACGACCTGGCCGACATGGACTTCGAATACATCGTCTGCGACTCGCCGGCCGGCATCGAAACCGGCGCGCTGATGGCCATGCATTTTGCCGACGAGGCGCTGGTGGTCACCAACCCCGAAGTGTCCTCGGTGCGCGACTCCGACCGCATCCTCGGCATGTTGTCCTCCAAGACCAAACGCGGCATGGAAGGAGGCGATCCGATCAAGGAGCACCTGCTGATCACGCGTTACAACCCCAGCCGCGTGGACCAGGGCCAGATGCTCTCACTGGAAGACATCAAGGACATCCTGCGCATCAAGCTGATCGGCGTGATCCCCGAGTCCGAGGCGGTGCTGCAGGCCTCCAACCAGGGCGTGCCCGCCGTGCACATGGAAGGCAGCGACGTGTCCGAAGCCTACAAGGACATGATTGCCCGCTTCCTGGGCGAGGACAAGCCGCTGCGTTTCATCGACGCACCCAAGGTCGGTTTTTTCAAACGCGTGTTTGGAGGGAAATAACCCGCCATGGCCTCCTTCCTTTCCTTCCTGCTCGGCGAAAAGAAAAAAACCGCCAGCGTCGCCAAAGAGCGGCTGCAGATCATCCTCGCGCATGAACGCTCAGGCCGCAACAGCCACGAGCCCGACTACCTGCCGGCGCTGCAGCGTGACTTGATTGCGGTGATTTCCAAATACATCAAGATCGACCCGAACGACATCAAGGTCAACCTGGAACGCCAGGACAACCTCGATGTGCTCGAAGTCAAGATCGAGCTGCCGGAGGCCGCGGACAAGAAGTAGGGTCCGCTTGCGGCGCGCCCGCGTCGCTTGCATCACGCTGCGCCTGCTGTGTGCTCCGGGCAGTAGGCGCAACTCCCCACTCCCACCCCTAGCCCCTCCCTCGCCCCGCGGGGCGATGGAGGGGGACTTCATTTGGCCGCGTGTGCTGCGACCACGTGCATACATGACCGTCTCGTGAGTGACCTGACGCGCTGCGCGCGTCAGGTCTCCCCGCATCCGCATCCGTTCCCGCATTTGTGTCCCCACCCGTCGGGCTGGGCCGAGGAGCGCAGCCAAAAACGGATCAGGGCGAGCGATTGTCTGAGCCGAAGGCGAGTTCGAGCTCGACCCCGATTTTGGCGAGCACCGCAGGTTGCCCCGAAGCGCAGCGCAGGGGACCCGGACCATCGGGTCGCCTTTTCTTTGGTGACTTTCTTTTGGCGAAGCAAAAGAAAGTTACTTGCCGCCGGGCAACCCCCGGCCTACAGGTGCAGGCGCACCAAACGACCCGAGCAAGCCAACATGGATCCGGTCAGGCCCGGCATGACAACGAGGGGCCTGCCGCCGCGGCTTACAGCCCCAGAAACGTCTTCACCACCGCCACCGTGCGCGCCGGGTCTTCCTCGTGCGGCACGTGGCCCAGGTCGTTGAACACCACCAGCCGGCTGCCGGCGATGTCGCGCGCAAAGCGCTGGCCGAACTCCAGCGGAATCAGCCGGTCCTGCCCGCCCCAGAGGATCAGCGTCGGCACGGCCAGCGCCTTCAGCCCGGCCACATCGCCGGTGTAGCCCTGGTCCATGCGCCGCCCCAGCGCCTGGCGGTTGCCCGCGCGCAAGGTCATGTCCATGTACAGATCCACCAGTTCGGGCGTGACTTTGGCGGGGTCGCCATACACATTGCGCACGCTCTTTTCAACCACGCTGCGCGGCAGCGTGTACTGCGTCAGCGCCCGCAGCGCGGGCATGCGCGCAATGCGAAAACCCAGCGGCAGCGAGGGCGGCACACTGGCCGACTCGGGCGGGTAACCGCTGGCATCCACCAGCACCAGCCGCGCCACACGCTGCGGCAACGCCACCGCCGTCGCCCAGGCCACCTGCCCGCCCAATGAATTGCCGGCCAGCACAAAACGCTGCACGCCCAGCTGGTCCACCACGGCGGTGACGAAGCGCACGTACGCTTCGGCCGAATAGTCGTTCTGCCGGTTCGGCCCGGTCAGCGCAAAACCCGGCAGGTCGAAGCGGATCACGCGCCGCTGCCCGCGCAAGGCCGCGGCCCAGCCCTCCCAGGTGTGCAGGCTGGCCGAGGTGCCGTGGATCAGCACGATGGGCAACGGGTCGTCCCTGGGCCCCTCGTCACGCAGGTGCACCTGCATGCCGTCGATGGTGATGAACTGCGAGGGCGGCTGCGCCCAGCGCGGCTTGAGCGCCTCCACCGGCTGGTCCGGCGCCCAGGTGGCCACCAGAGCCACCGCGGCGAGAACCAGCAAGGCGGCCAGAAAGAAGAAAAGGCTTCGTAAGAACAGTGTCATAGAGTCGCTCCGCCGCAGGATACTGAATGCCGGTGCATTCAAACTTCGGCAGCCTATCACGCGGGCCGCCGGTCCAGGCGGCAAGGGCCGTACGCCGCAGCGGCCTGATTGTTTCCAAAACCGAAACAGAGCATCGACGAAGCGGCAGCTTGTTGCCGGGGCTTTGCCGCCCATCTGCTCTTCATCGATGAGCCGCAACTTTCAAGCAAGGACTCACCGAGGCTGGAAACAGACGGGCCACCAGGGCTCGCCATGCCCGGATTTGTCATCCATTTTTTTCAAGGATCCATCATCATGAACCGCCATATCGCCTCCGCCCTCGTCATCGCCGCCGCTGCTGTGGCCGGCAACGCTTTCGCTGACGACATCACCATCGACACCACGCCTTTCAACAGCACCAAGAGCCGCGCTGAAGTGCGCGCTGAACTCGACCAGTTCAAGAAGTCCGGCACCAGCCCCTGGTCCACCCAGTACAACCCACTGGCCAAGTTCCAGAGCACCGCTTCACGCGCCCAGGTGGTTGCCGAGTATGTGGCCGCCCGCAACGAAGTCGCGGCGTTCAATGGTGAAGACAGTGGCTCGCATTACCTCGCGCAGCACCAGGGGGTGACCAACGGCGTGCGGGTTGCCGGCCAGCCTTTTAACGCCGCCCAATAAGGGGCTCCGGGGCCTGCCACGGCCCCCCTCTTTTATTCACAGGCCCGCAGCGCAAGCCCGCTGCGGGCATGCGCGTTTCTGCCGCCTCACCAGCCCCAGAGCAGGCGGCGCGCCACCCAGCCCTTGCGGCCGCTCTCCGGCTGGACCTTGACCCAGCTGTCGCGGCGCTCCAGCGTGCGCAGCACCTCGCCGCGCTCGGCCTTGCCCACAATGCGGCTGCCGGTCGTCGGCGCGCTGCGGATGTTGGCCACCGGGGCCTTCACCACATGGTGCGGCGTCTTGCCGACCAGCGGCCGGTACACCCAGCCGGTGTCGTTTTCAAAATCACGCACCTTCAGCCACCGCCCCTTGCGGCCGGTCACTTCCAGCGGGTAGCCCTTGTTCAGCGCCCAGCGCGCGGCATGTCCGGTGCCGGCACCGGCGCGCATCCTGATCTCCGGCCGGTTCACGCTCACCATCTCGCGCGCCTGCGCGGCGTGGGTGAACACCAGGGTCCCCAGACTCAGGGAAACCAGCCATCCGGCCAGACGGGTCAGGTGTGACATGCAACTCCAGTTCAAAAATTAACGCGGCGGCCCACGGGGCCCAAGCCGCATTCTTTCACCCTGAGCCTGTGTGTCAAAGCCCGCAGTTTGTCGCACCTGCGTGCATGGGTTTAGCGGCCGGCACGGCGCGGCGGCAACGGTTTCATGTTAGCCCGGCGGGTCCGGGCATCCTGCAGACACTCCATTTTTCATAGCTGCCCGCGCAACAGCAGCAAGGGCTGGAGCCCTTTTTTCCATCACGCCCGGAGTCCACCCCAGGCGCCAGGCCACCGCAACGCCCCGGCACGCGGCTATCATCGCCCCATGCTGATAGAGACTCTGAGCGCCGCGCGCGACATGGGGCGCCTCAACGAAATTGCCGGTGTGCTGATCCGCCACGGCTTCGGCGACAGCGTGCGCCGCCTGGGCCTGGCCGACAAGCTCGAGCGCGCCGGCCACGCCCTCAGGTGGGACAGCGCCGCCGACCTGGCCCGCATTGCGCCCCCCGTGCAGGTGCGCCTGGCCCTGGAAGAGCTGGGCCCGGCCTTTGTCAAGCTCGGGCAGATCCTGGCCGGCCGCGCCGACCTGTTCGGCCCCGAGTGGATTGCCGAGTTCGAAAAACTCCACAGCCATGTGCCCGCCGTGCCCTTCGAGCAGTTGCGGCCGCAGTTGCGCGAAGACCTGGGCGGCGAGCCCGAAGGCGTGTTTGCCCGCTTCGACACCGAGCCACTGGCCGCCGCGTCGATTGCCCAGGTGCACCGCGCGCAACTCAAGGACGGCACCGAGGTCATCGTCAAGATACGCCGCCCCGGCATCACCGAGGTGATCGAGGCCGACCTGCGCCTGCTCGGCCGCCTGGCCGCGCTGGTGGAAGCGGAAATGCCCGCGCTCAAACCCTACCGCCCGCAGCAGCTGGTGCGTGAACTGGTCAAATCCCTGCGCCGCGAACTGGACCTGGCCGGCGAGTGCCGCAGCGCCGAACGTATTGCCGCCAACATGGCGCCGCTGCCGTGGATCGTCATTCCGCGCGTGCACTGGGCGCACACCGGCGAACGCGTGAACGTGCAGGACTTCGTGACCGGCGTCCCCGGCGACCAGCTCGACCAGCTCACGCCCGAGGCCGGCTTCGACCGCACCCTGCTGGCCCAGCGTGGCGCGCGCGCCGTGCTCAAGATGATTGTGGAAGACGGTTTCTTCCACGCCGACCCGCACCCCGGCAACGTGTTCTACCTGCCCGGCAACGGCATCGCCTTCATCGACTTCGGCATGGTCGGGCGCCTGTCCGAGCGCCGGCGCGAAGAGCTGCTGCAGCTGCTGCTGGGCCTGGTCGAGCGGCAGGCGCAGGCCGTGGCCGACGTGCTGATGGACTGGACCGGCGACAGCCACGGCACCAACCTCGGGCAGCTCGAAACCGAGATCGAGACCTTTGTCGACCAGTACCACGGCACGCCGCTGGCCGAGCTCAGCCTGGGCCAGATGCTGGCCGACGTCACCACGCTGCTGCGCGAGCACCACCTGGGCCTGCCGTCCGACCTGGCGCTGCTGATCAAGGCCTTCATCTCGCTCGAGGGCATGGGCCGCGGGCTGGACCCGGGCTTTCACATGGCCACCGAGGCCACGCCCATGCTGCGCCAGGTGCTGCGCGCCCGCTACCAGCCCGAGGCGCTGGCCGGCCGCGCCTGGAAGACCCTGCGCCGCACCCTGGCCGTGGCCGAACAGCTGCCGCACGACGTCTCGCGCCTGCTGCGCAACGCGCGCCGCGGCCACCTGAGCGTCGGCATCGAGCTGGCCCACCTCAAACGCGTGGGCGACCAGCTCAACCGCGCCGCCAACCGCCTGGCCATGGCGCTGATCATTGCCGCCCTCATCATCGGTTCGTCCATCGTCATGACGGTCAAGGGCGGCCCCACGCTGATGGGCCTGCCGCTGTTCGGCTTTCTTGGCTTCGCCGGCGCCGTGCTGGGCGGCCTGTGGCTGGTGCGCGCCATCTGGCGCAGCAGCCGCGGGCGCGACATCGACGAAGCGGAGTAAACCCAAAAAAAAGCAGCATCCGCCTGTTGGCAAATGCTGCTTGGGTTGAAGGCGCCTCCAGCCTTTTGAGCGTCTTTTAAAGCCTGTTACGGTCTTTTAAAAGCCCGTCAAAGACGGTTGGCGCGCTTTAGCGGGCCGGGGCGGCGCCCTCAACGGCCGCGTCCGCCTTGGCATCGGCCTTCACTTTGGCCTTCGCCTGGCCACCCGTAGCTTTGGCTGCGCCGGTGCCGCTTTTCACTCCAGCCTTGCCGGCCTGCGCCACGCGCTTGCCGCCGGTCGTTGCAGCACCACCTGCGGCTTCCGCCGTATCACGCACACCGCCCAGCACCTTGCCTGCGCCATCAGTGGCGCTGTTGGCCGCGCCTGCGGGCGCCCTGTGCTCTTCCGCCGTCGCATTGCCATTGGCACCTGCGCGCACGCCGGCCTCCAGGCCAACACCGGCATTGGCGGTGCCGCCAGCGGGCTGCACGGCCGTGTTCGCACCAATGCCTGCACCCACACCAGCATTCGCCGCCGGGCCGGCGGCAACGGTCACGCCGGTGGCGCCGCGCACGGCACCGTCCACATTCACCAAGCCGCCGGCCTGCGCTGACACACCCCAGATCATGGCCGTGGTCAGCACCATCAGGGAAGGAAGGGCGCGCAAGGCCCGCGGCTTGGCCACAGGTGCCAGCGTTCGGGAAGAGGCAGATTGAAATTTGTTGAAACGGATCATTGAAGCTCCTGCTGTTGAAGAAGCGTTCATCTTCCAACGCCAGAATGTTCACTGAGTGTCGGCTTCGTTGGCTTTGTAAGGTGATGCATTGCCACCACTAGGCGAGCACTTTAGCGCAAGTGACCGCTTACATGACAAGCCGTCTTCACCATGCGGAACGGCCATGCCGGCCGGATGTAGCGGATGTCACCATTCACTACCCGCATTCCCGCCCAAGCGCGGTTCCGGGCCACCGGCACAGGCGCTGCCGGCCCAACTCAGCCGACGGGCCGGATGCCGATCAGGTAGCCGTGCGCCCAGAACGCAAACACCGCCCAGGCCGCCGCACCCACCACCACCGTGATCGCCGTACCCGAAGCCGTACCCGCCGCGTACACCGTGCCTGCCGCCCGGTCACGCGCCCGCGCTGCCCTGAAGCTCAGCACCGCCCACACCAGGAAGGCGCCGAACAGCACCACATGCGCCAAGTTGCCGTTGGCCAGCAGGTGGGCCAGCGCCCACACCTTCACGCCCAGCACCATGGGGTGGTGCAGCCGCCCCTTGATGGCGTTGCGCGGCACATAGGTGGCCGCCAGCAGGATGAAAGCGATCAGCGTCAGCAACGAGGCCAGGTGCCGCATGCCTCGTGGCGGCATCCACAGCTGCACCGGCTGCTGCCGCGCCAGGCCAAAGCCCCACACGATCAGCACAAAACCGGCAATCGACAGCAGCGCATAAACCGCCTTCCAGGGCAGCTCACCCACGCGGCCTATCGTCGCCGTGCGCCAGCCGTCGGCAGCGATGCGTATGGAATGCACGCCCAGAAAAAGCACCAGACCCAGAATCAGTATTGCCACCGCCATCTCCTCGAAGTATGGAAGCGATTATGAGCGCCCGCGGCGTGCGCCGCCACGCCGTTCGGGCTGAACTGGTTGAGTTGGTTGGCGCCATTCCGCTATTGAATTAATAGCTGGTGGCGCAGGTGGATAAAGGGCTGAAGGCCGATTTGACATGAAAAAGTCACGCAGAATCAAAAAGGCCAGTCATCCCGGCCCGGCCCCGTCAGCCCTGACCCAGCTCCTGCAGCAATTCATTGACCACCGCTTCCAGCGCCGGCAGTGAGTGTTCAATGACGTCCCAAACCGTATCGTGATCTACCCGCGCATAACCATGAATGAGCTGGTTTCTGAACGCCACGATCTGCGGCAGGTGTGGAATGCGGGCAGCCAGTTCAGCTTGCGCCTTGTCCAGTTGGTTCAGCGCCTCGCCGATGATTTCAAACTTCCGCTCCACCGCCGAATAAACCAGCGGCGTGTGCGCGTAACTGTCGGCGTCCAGCCCGGCTGTGAACTGCTTGATGGCTGCGGCAGCCTCGCGTACGTCCCAAAGCCAGGCCCGCGGGTCACGCTGCATAAACCACTTCACGTGCGCTATTGATGCCTGCCAGCACGTACGGGTTGCGCACGCTGCGCGGCTCAACCAGGTCAACACCGCGCCCGAGCAACTGCTCCAGCTCCGACTTGAGCGCAAAGTAGCCATCAAGCCCGCGCTTGGCACCGGGGGCAAATTCCACCAGAAAGTCAGCGTCGCTGCGCAGTGGATCGAAGTCGGTGCCGCGCGCGGCCGATCCAAACACTTCCAGCCGCTGGATGTGCAGTCGCTGACAGATGCGCGCAATGTCCGCGCGCTTTTGCGTGATGAGGGGATGCATCGTGGCGCAATGGTACCAGCGAGGGTGTGATTGATCCAGCAAGGCAACCATCATCAGCCCGCTATGACAAACATAGCTGCTGGCGCTCACCAATCAAGGGCTGGGCCCCGATTGGATGCCCGCGCCAGCCCCCGAACCGGCCGCCTCAATGCCCGGTGGTTTTCCCGCGCCGCGCCTGCGACTGGTTGCTGCCGCCGACATGCGCCTCGCGGTCGCTGCGGCTGTCGGGCGTGCGCTTGCCCTGGTTCAGCTGGGTGGCATCCTGCTCGCCCATTTTGTTGGTGTCGTTTTCCACCTTGCCGGTGTGGGGGGGCTGCTTGTCACGCGGGTTCTGGTTCTTGCTGCTGGGCATGGTGCACTCCTTGGAATGAAGGGGGATGAAGGGGAAAAAGGTCCCCGCGCCAGCCATGCTGCCGGGTTGGGCCATGCCATCAAGTTACGCCTTTTTGGCTGCGTGTTCTTGTTTTATGTCATACAGGCCCGCTTGCAAACGCAGCCAGCCAAGCCCGGCGGCGCGTCCCATGGCCCCTGTGGGCAGTTTTCAAGGCAACCCCCATCCTTGTGTAGACTCGCCTGAAGAATTTCTGCACCCCGCCCGCCTGTTGCCCAGGCGGCTTTTTTCTTCAACCGGTCCCTTGATGCGCCTGAGAATCTTTCTGGTCGAAGACAGCCCCGTGATCCGCGCCAACCTGGCCGAGTCCCTGGAAGAGCTGGTGGGCGCCCGCGTGGTGGGCGGGGCCAGCAGCGAAGACGAGGCCCGCCAATGGCTGGCCGACCACCCCACAGACTGGGACCTGGCCGTGGTCGACCTGTTTTTGCTGCAGGGCAACGGCCTGAATGTGGTCAAAAGCTGCGGCAACCGCGACCTGCGGCAAAAAATCGTTGTGCTGACCGGCTACGCCACCCCGGCCATGCGCCAGCGCTGCCTGGCCGCAGGCGCCGACGCCGTGTTCGACAAAGCCACCGAGATCGAGGAGTTCACCACCTATGCGATCAACGAGGTGGAGCGGGTCACCGGCGAAACACGCTGGTAGTGCCGGCAGGCCGCCAGCGCGGCCTGCACACCCCTCAGCCGGCGCCGAAGCGGCCCGGGTGCGCTACGGATCTGCTACGTATTTAGTAGCTGCCCACGCACACTCCATAAGGTCCAGAGGCAGATTTCACCCCTAAAATCCGGCCAACAGGCCCCGCCGGACCCAAGAGCAAGAGCCTCAGCCCGCCGCCTCGGCAAAACACATGGCCTCGATCTTGTGGCCGTCCAGGTCGCGCACAAAGGCCGCGTAGTACGTCGGCGTGTAGTGCGGCCGCAAGCCGGGCGGCCCGTCGCACAACGCGCCCAGCGCCAGCGCCTGCGCATGAAAGGCATCCACCTCCGCCGGCGAGTTGGCCAGGAAGCTGATGTGGGTGCCATTGCCCGGCGCAGCCCGCCCCCCATCGAGCGGCCGCCCGACCCAGAACTCCGGAAACGCCCGGCCATAAGCCACCGACTCGCCGTGCGTCATGACCTGCTTGATCTGCAGCGCGCCCAGCACCGCGTCATAAAACGCCCGGGCGCGCGGGTAGTCGTTGGTGCCTATGGAGAGGTGGGAGAGGATGCTGGGGGGAAGGTCGGAGGGATCGGACATGGTGGCTCCTTGGGTGAATATGATCGACTGTTCTCAGCAAGACACTGATGAAACCACCCACCGCATCCCGCCGAAAATCAAGCGTACACGGCCATCTGACGGTTGCCAAGTGATCCCCGGCCTGTTAACCTGGTGAAGCAAAGCCCCCCTGTCAAAGGAACAGCAATCATGACGGAATCACGCATCCCTCAACTCGACGGAACATCCAGAGAAGCGGCGTTTGCGTGGCTCCAGGCCATGCACAAGCAAGAGTTGCTTTTCTGCCTTGATGACAGGCCAGAAGACATTCTCAGGATATCGGACGGTACCCGGCTTTACTCTGACAACGAAGCCAAGGAAGTTGCAGGAATCCTTGATGTGCTCTTCGCAAAACACGGCGACGAACTTCATGACCTGGCTTTCGAGGTCGTGAGCAGAACTTTCCATATCCCAGCAGAGCGGAGAGCCATGCATTCGATGTATGGCTGACGTAGTAGATGCGGCGACACGTAGCCGCATGATGGCCGGTATCGGCGGCAAGAACACCCAGCCAGAGTTGCTTGTCCGCAAGGAGCTGCACCGCCGAGGCTTGAGGTATGTCCTGAATGGCGCAGGTCTTCCGGGGCGCCCGGACGTTGTGCTCCCGAAATGGAAGGTAGCCGTCTTCGTCCACGGATGCTTCTGGCATTGGCATGGCTGCGCCCTTTCCAAGATGCCGGCCAACAATCGGCCATTCTGGGAAACCAAACTAAACGCAAATACGAGCCGTGACACTGTTGCGTTGCTCAGCCTCCTCTCTGCAGGCTGGCGAGTTGCCACTGTCTGGGAATGCGCATTACGGGGAAAGGACGCAATGGCAAAGTTACCCTTCCGCATGGATACTCTGGCATCCTGGATACAACACCCAAGCGCTCAACCCGCGCTGGAACTACCCGACTTGAACGACCGACTACATGACCATTGACGTTATTGACTTGTTTGCTGGCCCTGGCGGCCTTGGCGAGGGATTTTCCTCGCTGGATAAGGGCAACGCCTTTCGGATTGCCGTATCAGCCGAGATGGAGAGCAGCGCCCACAAGACCCTGACGCTGAGAGCCTTTTTCAGGCACGCTCAGCGGGTCGGGGACCTGAAAGCGATCGACACTTACTACGCCTATTGCAATTACGTGGGGGCTCCGCACCCCTCAACAGCGCATACAAGCCTCTGGGCGGCAGCGAAGAGCGAGGCTCAACAGCTGACGCTGGGAGATCCTGCTTCCAACGAAACCCTGGATCAGATCCTGAGGAAGAAAAAGCTGTCAAGTGAAAACACCGTTCTCATCGGTGGACCTCCCTGCCAAGCCTACTCACTGGTTGGACGCTCACGCAACCTTGGCAAGAAGGACTACGTTCCGGAGGAAGACCATCGTCATTTTCTCTATCAGGAATACCTCCGGATATTGGCAAAGGAGCAGCCGGCCGCCTTTGTAATGGAAAACGTCAAGGGCATTCTTTCCTCAAAGCTCAACGGTCACCTGGTCTTCCACGACATCTTGAAGGATCTAACGAACCCGCGCGCAGCAGCTGGACAAAAGAAGGGTGCCCGATACACCATCTACTCACTGTCTTCCGAAACAAAGTACACATCGGAAATGGAAATCAGCGAAATTGACCCGGCCGACTTTATTGTTCGTGCTGAAGAGCATGGAATTCCGCAGGCTCGCCATCGCGTGATCCTCCTGGGTGTAAAGGAAGGCTTCGAGCCCACTCAGCACCCGTTGCTTGCGCGCCAACAGCAACGAACCGTGGGCTTCGCACTGCGAGATCTACCCAGGCTACGCAGTCGCTTGAGCACAAATGACAGCCCAGACGGCTGGTACCAGACAGTGACTGGAATTGCACGTGGTTTTGCCAACGACGCCCGGCACCGCAAACACCCACTGGCAGAAGCGCTGTTGGCCAACGCCAGAGCAATGGAGCCCGGCCTACCCACCGGTGATGACCGACTCCAAAAGCGAACACCCAGGCAATCCTCAGACGACTATCTCAACTGGGTGCGCGATGAGCGCATTGAGGTCTGGTTGCATCATGCCGCACGCTCGCACATGGCTAGCGATCTCGGGCGGTACTTCTATTCAGCAACATTTACGGAGCACTTCAAGCGCTCACCGAAGGGTGATACGGAATTCAACCTGGACGGCTTGGCACCAGCCCACGCCAACTGGAAAACGGGAAAATTTTGTGACAGGTTCAGGACCCAGGTTGAGGGAGCACCGAGCAGTACCGTAACCAGTCACATTGCCAAGGACGGGCACTACTTCATTCACCACGACCCCGCACAATGCCGTAGCCTGACGATTCGCGAGGCTGCCCGGCTACAGAGCTTTCGCGACAACTATTTCTTTGAAGGAAATCGGACAGAGAAATATCACCAAGTTGGCAATGCCGTACCACCTTTACTAGCCAATCAAATTGCGCAAGTAGTAAGTCAGATACTACGCGGGGCAGGCCAACCTCACTGAGGAAAATGCCAGTACTGTAAATGTTAGTTTTGTCTTACATTTTGTGTTATCCGCTGGCGGAAAACGCGAGCGGCAAGGCCATCCAAATTCGCAAGTAACGGGAAAAAAGCAAGCCCCTCCCCTTCCCAAAGTCGAGATGCACAAGGTTAACAACTGATGGCGGTTCTCGTCAGTTACGCGTCTTCGATATGAGGACTCTCCTTGGCGGCTGCGGATATAGGGAAGTAAATAAATTAATGGCCAAGGGAGAGAAAAATGAAGTGCATGCCAAGGATAATTCCGCGCGCCGAAGTCGATCAGGGTATTACCCAGCGGGATCAATTCAATACCGAAGAATTCGCGATTGGCGAAACTTTGATTCGTGAACCGCACCAGAACTCGCTTGATGGTCGGGTCAAAGGTTCAACTGAACCGGTCAGGACAAGAATCGCTCTTGTTGAAGCAGCCGCAACTGATGCTAGGTATTGGGACGAATTGCTATCGCCGCTTCGCCCACACCTAGAAGCATCACGAATAAATTTATCTGCCCTTGATCTATCGAAACCGCGAATCCTCCTAATCGAAGACTTTGGCACTACGGGGCTACTGGGCGACCCGGACAACAAAGACACGCTCAATTTCTCGGACTTCTGGCGCCGATTTGGTTTATCTCATAAAAAGGGGGGAGCCGGTGGCCGTTGGGGCCTAGGAAAACTTGTGTATTCCAGCGCATCAGCAATTGGCACATTTTTCGGACTAACTATTCGGCATGGCGACCCGGCTTTAGAGCGTTTGCTAATGGGTCAAGCAGTTCTGAATAATCACAAAATCGGGGATAAAGACTACGCACCACATATCTTCTTTGCTGTTCCTGCCGATGATAATTTTCAACTACCGGAGCGAACAAGCTCTGTCATAGAGCGATTCTGCAAAGCCGCCGGAATTCAACGAAAGAATGAACCGGGCCTATCGATAGCAATAATTTGTGTTGGTAGTGGTCTTGAACCGATTACTCTTCTTCCACACGTAATCTCGAATTATTTCTTTCCTGTTCTAACAGGCAAATTGATCGTGGAGATAGGGGATAAAACCATCACAGCCGACACATTCGATTCGATTGCCAAGGCCTATGGAGGGGCGGCTCTTTCTGATGGTGCATTAGTCACGTTTATTCGTTCTATCCCGGGACATGACGCTGACACGGAACGGCAGCAGTTAGGGAAGGAATGGCCAAAGCGGGGAACCGCGGCGTCGTTGTCAGATGCGAGCAAAGAAATTTTGCAAGCGGCCTATCGCTCGGGCTTGCTAGCATCTTTACGAGCCCCGATAACGCTACACCGCAAGGACGGGTCACAAGAAACAACTTATGTTGATGCTTATTTAAAGAAAACGCCAGAAAATTCGAACGGCTTGGCTTTGTTCGTTAGAGGCAGCATAACGATTCCTGGCGAAGCTCGTGCCTTCAAAGGTAGAAGCGCGTTCGGCGCCCTAATCGCAGCGGATGATCCGATCACCGAGTTTTTAGGCGACGCCGAAAATCCGGCTCATACAAAGTGGGTTGGTTCTGCGAAGAAGCTTAGCGATAGCTGGGACCGGGGCGCAGAAACGGTCTCAGCAATACGCAGGCTTCTAAATGAGTTCTATGATCTTGTCGCAGACGCAGACACTACCGTCGACGAAGACGTCTTTGCCGAGTTCTTCTCCATTCCTGATCCGGATCCAGGAAAGAAGGTCAAAAAGAAACCCGACCCCTCTCCACCACCACCACCACCGCCTCCACCACCACCACCTGAGCCGCGCGTATTCAAAGTAATTCCCAAAGCGGGTGGCTTTCTGGTTGTGGGAGTTGCAGCATCGACGGTTTCAGTACCTTACAAGTTGATCATTCAACTCGCCTATGGCGTTTTCAGAGGAAATGCATTCAACAAACACAAGCGACAAGACTTCGACTTTTCAGGTTCTACACATCCTCATGTCTCCGCTAGCGGTGCATCTTGGAAAGCCATCAATCCGAACACCCTTGAGATTAACGTCTCCAATCCAGCATTCCGTCTCGACATAACGGGATTTGACTTGGAGCGGGATCTAGAACTCAACGTGGAGCAATCCGAATGAAGCGAACGATTAACTCCACGGGTCGGCTGCGTATAAATCGCTCAATGGTGTCCTTTGACATAGCTCGGACGCCGGACGGACTACCGACGAGTTTCACAGCACATCTTGCGGGGCTAAGCGAACTTGGCTTGCCCCATGACGCATCGGTCATAGTTGAGCCATACTTTCGCGCCAGCGGCTCGCGCTTTACTTACGGCACTATCGGAGAAATAACACCTCCGACAGATACTTCACTTGCGGAAATTGATAAGGGTGGCGAAATTCTCTTTCGCGTAAAGGTTATCGATACAACCAGCCACGTCGGTCGCCTTCTCGCATCAGGCCATCGCATACCGGCGAACGCTCCATTGGTCTCGGGCGATCAAGCCGGCATCAAACCCCTTCTCCCCGCGAAGCCTGAATGGCTCGGGGAGCGAATTTGGGACATCAGCCTGGCCGATACAGATCGACCATATCTCCTTGTGAATAACCGAATTCCTGACCTAGCCTATAGGATCAAAAACGATCCACTACTTCGAGGCTCTGTTTTCGTGGAGGCATTCCGGAAAATCGTAATGCATATGCTAGACCCGGAGTCGGCGGAGCTTGAATGGCTTGCATCTTGGAAGATCTTTCTGGCCAAGCTCGGTATCTCATTTCCGAGCCAGTTGTTTGATGAAGATGATGAGCGAGACACATTTGTCAATCAAGCCGTTGCGGCTTTCTCGAATAAGTATCAATTCGCGACTCAAGCAATGATCACAAAAGAGCCGGAGCCTTCGTACCATGAATGAAATACGGGTCCTCAACGATGCAGGAATATCAAAGTTCACCGCCTATATTCTGTCTCTGGCCGATGATGCAACACTGGAGCCACCTAAGGAAATCTTGCTTGATGATGCTTGGTCAGAGAAAGCTAAATTCACCGCGCAAATAGAGCCACGACCGTATGGTCGCCCATTTTCTTCTGCGTATGAGCTAGGCAATTACCTGTGCACTAGCGTTTTGGTATCACTACCAAAAAGTGACATCTCACACGACTACCGCTTGTGGAACTGGTTGGCACTTTATCTATTTGATGAGCTGTGCCCATCGATTGAGGGGAATCGGAAGCCATTGGAGCTTTCCGCCTATGTGTTGGCCAAGGAGTATTCATACCAACGTTATTACCGACACATAGTCAGAAGCGCTTGGGCGTTAGTCACCGTCCATGGCGACCGAAGCAAAGTACTCCTTGTGCCCGGCACAAAGCATCCCGTTCCCGTCGCAGTTCGTGCTGAACCGCAGATGCAGATATCGGCTACTCAGCAGTTTGTCGAAAGCAAAAATGTAGTTCGACTTGCTTATGAACTTTACTTTGATGAAAAAACCGACAAACTGAAGGCTGGCAGTTCAACAAAGGAAGACGGCGGCCCTCGTAGATTCGTTTCCGTTCTAAATCAATTCGACTTGACTTACGATCTTGAAGATCCCCCCACCGATACACTCCTGCAATTGCTTCCAGAAGAGTTCACTCGCTTCAAGAACCCAAGCAAATTGAAGAAACCAAAAAAAAAAATAGGAGGCTCCTCCCGCTGACGAGGACAAACCCCTTCTGTGTATTGAATGTAGCTATCAGGACTTTCTGCTCGCTACGCAATCGACACATTTGAAGCGCAGGATTCGGATTCACTTAATCTTTAGCCTTCCGCCGCTCTTTGACCGCCCGCGCCAACCCCTCCAGCACAGGCACCGTCTGCGCCATGCTGATGCAGGCATCGGTGACCGACACACCCGGCCGCAGCGGCGTGCCGGGCACGATGTCCTGCCGCCCTTCATGCAGGTGGCTTTCGATCATGAGGCCGGTGATGCGCTGGTCGCCAGCCGCCATCTGCTGGGCCACCTCGGCCGCCACGGTGATCTGGCGCTGGTGCTGCTTGCTGCTGTTGGCGTGTGACACGTCGATCATCACCTGCTCGCGCAGGCCGGCGCCCTTGAGCAGCGCGCAGGCGGCGTCCACATCGGCTTTTGAATAGTTGGGTTGTTTGCCGCCGCGCAGAATCACGTGGCAGTCGTTGTTGCCGCGGGTTTCAAAAATCGCGGCCTGGCCCATCTTGGTCATGCCCATGAAGGCGTGTTGCGCCTGCGCCGCCTGGATGGCGTCGGTGGCCACCTTGATGCCGCCGTCGGTGCCGTTCTTGAAACCAACCGGGCAGCTCAGGCCTGAGGCCAGCTGCCGGTGGCTGGGGCTTTCGGTGGTGCGCGCGCCAATGGCGCCCCAGCTCACCAGGTCGCTGATGAACTGCGGGCTCAGCAGGTCCAGAAACTCGGTGCCCACCGGCAGGCCCAGAGCCAGCACGTCGAGCAGCAGGCGCCGCGCCATTTCCAGCCCTTCGTTGATGGCGAAGCTGCCGTCCATGTGCGGGTCGTTGATGTAGCCCTTCCAGCCCACGGTGGTGCGCGGCTTCTCGAAGTACACACGCATCACCACCAGCAGGTCGTCGGCCAGTGCGTCGGCCTGCACCTTGAGCTGGCGGGCATAGTCCATGGCCTGGTCATGGTCGTGGATGGAGCAGGGCCCCACCACGACGATCAGCCGGTCATCGGCGCCATGCAGCACGCGCGAGATGGCCGCGCGGCTGCGCTCCACCAGGCTCAGGCTGGCTTCGGGCACCGGCAGCCACTCCTGCAGCAAGGCGGGCGTGATCAGCGGGCGCACCGCGCCTATGCGGGTGTCGTCGATGCGGGTGGTGTCGTGGGTGGACAGCGGCGTGGCGGGGTGGGTATGGGAGGGCATGGGGCAGATTATGAGCGTTTTATGACTCCAGCCCTTTGGGGGCGGGCGCAACCAGCTACGCTTTTAATAGCGATTCAGCGCCGCTCACACACTGGCGTACTTCGCCATCAGCGCAGGAACGGCAGGTTTCGCGCAGCGCTGCAGGGTCATGAGCAAGGCGTGGTCGGGCTTGCCCACGCGGTGGCGGGTGCGCAGGTCGTGCTGGATCTGCCCCAGCAGCGATGCCGCCATTTCCGCATCGGCCAGCGCCCGGTGCGCACGGCCGGCGCGCGGCAGGTGGTGGTAGTCCACCAGCACGCCGAGCTTGTGGCTGGGGGCCTGCGGGTAGAGCCGGCGCGCGACCAGCATGGTGCAGGCAAAGGGCTGCAACGCCGCCGCGCCGGCACGCGCCAGCTCGGCCTGCCAGAACTTGCGGTCAAACGACGCGTTGTGCGCCACCATGGGTGCGTTGCCGACGAAGCGGCTGGCCTCGCGCATGACGCCGGCAGCCTCGGGCGCCGCAGCCACCATGGCGTTGCTGATGCCGGTGAGGCTGGTGATGAAGGCGGGAATGTGCACGCCCGCATTCATCAGGCTCTGGAAGCGGTCCACCACGCAACCGTTTTCAAGCAGCACGATGGCCACCTCGGTGGCGCGGTCGCCCATGGCGGGCGACAGGCCGGTGGTTTCAAAGTCGATGACGGCGATGCGGGTCATGTGCGGCCGGCGCCTCAACGCAGCTGATACTTCAGCAGCTCCTGGCTTAGCGCCTCTTCGAGTTGAGGCAGATCCCGGGAGACGGTGTTGAACAGGGTTTCATGTTCAACCTGCTCATACCCATGCGCCAGTATGTTGCGCAAGCCGATCACCTGCCGCCACGGCACATCGGGCATCTGCCCACAACGCGCCACGTCTATGCGGCTGGCCGCTTCGCCGAGATTGATAAACAGTTTTTCAGTCGCGAGACAAAGAACACGGTTCGCCAGAAACTTTTCAAGAGGCTGTTCTGCGAGCAATCCGCGGAGCTCCTGCACAAACTGCAGCATATCGGCCAGATGTGCCGGGGTGCGATCAATCGTCATTCAAAAACGGGTCGCAATTGCGGCTCAATGGCCATGCGCCGGTAGGCATTGCGGAGAATGGAAGGAAAAGCCAAGTCAATTTTCCGTCCATCGAACGCGGCAGACAGCTCGTCTTGCATGTCCACCAGGGCAAAGCCGCTCGGAGCCTCTCCGGGAATAAACTCCACCAGCAAATCGACATCGCTCTCAGGACGCTCCTGGCCTATTGCTGCAGACCCAAACATGCTCATCTTGCGGACGTGATAACGCCTGCAGATCTCGGCGATCTGTGAGTGTTGGGCCGGTGCAATGTTCATGCTGCAAATTATGCGCTGAGCAACTCAGACGTCAATGTTCGCGGCGCGCAGCGCATTCGTCTCGATGAACTCGCGGCGCGGCTCGACGTCGTCGCCCATCAGCATGGTGAACACGTGATCGGCTTCGATCGCGTCGTCGATCTGCACACGCAGCAGGCGGCGCACGGTCGGGTCCATGGTGGTTTCCCACAGCTGGGCCGGATTCATCTCGCCCAGGCCCTTGTAGCGCTGGCGTGCGGTGGCGGCTTCGGCCTGCGTGATCAGCCAGGCCATGGCGTCGCGGAAGGTCTCGACTTTTTCTTCCTTCTGGCGCTCGCCTTCGCCGCGCGTCACCTTGGCGCCTTCACTCATCAGGCCCTTGAAGGTCACCGCAGCTTCGACCAGTGCCAGGTAGTCGGCGCCGTGCACAAAGTCCTGCGTGAGCACGCTGCTTTTCACGTTGCCGTGGTGACGGCGGCTGATGCGCAGAATCGGTTTGTCGTTGCGGCTGTCAAACTCGCCGGCCACTTCGGCCGTGGGCAACTGGGCCTGCAGCGCGGCAGCGGACCGCTCGGCGTCTTCCACCGTGTCGAGGTTCAGGGCCACGCCGTCGGCAATGGCTTTGAGCGCTTCGGCGTCCATGTAGCCGCGCAGGCGGGCAATGACGGACTCGGCCAGCTGGTGCTTGCGCGCCAGCTCAGCCAGCGTGTCGCCGCTCAGCAGCGTGCCCTGGCCATTGGCGGGGTCGGCACCGGTCAACACAGCGGCGTCTTTCAGCGCTATCTTCAGCAGGAAGCTGTCGAGGGCCGGGCCGTCTTTGAGGTACTGCTCTTCCTTGCCC
This sequence comes from Polaromonas sp. 39-63-25, assembly GCF_002278925.1. GTDB lineage: Bacteria > Pseudomonadota > Gammaproteobacteria > Burkholderiales > Burkholderiaceae_C > Polaromonas. The sequence goes on along the minus strand of NZ_NCJH01000019.1, from coordinate 17,760 downwards.
GACTTGACCTTGTACAGCGGCGGCTGCGCGATGTAGATGTGGCCGCGCTCGACGAGCTCGGGCATCTGGCGGTAAAAGAAAGTCAGCAGCAGGGTGCGGATGTGCGCGCCGTCCACGTCGGCGTCGGTCATGATGATGATGCGGTGGTAACGCAGCTTGGCGACGTTGAAGTCGTCGTTGCCGGTGGTGCCGCCGGCCTTGCCGATGCCGGTGCCCAGCGCGGTGATCAGCGTCAGGATCTCGTTGCTGGTCAGCAGCTTTTCATAACGCGCTTTTTCAACGTTCAGGATCTTGCCGCGCAGCGGCAGGATCGCCTGGAACTTGCGATCGCGGCCCTGCTTGGCGGAGCCGCCGGCGGAGTCGCCCTCGACGATGTAGATTTCGCACAGCGCCGGGTCTTTTTCCTGGCAGTCGGCCAGCTTGCCGGGCAGGCCCATGCCGTCGAGCACACCCTTGCGGCGTGTCATGTCGCGGGCCTTGCGCGCGGCTTCACGGGCGCGCGCGGCTTCGATGATCTTGCCGACAATGATCTTGGCGTCGTTGGGCCGCTCCTGCAGGTAGTCGGTCAGCAGCTTGCTGACGATGTCTTCCACCGGGCCGCGCACCTCGGAGCTGACCAGCTTGTCTTTGGTCTGGCTGGAGAACTTGGGCTCGGGCACCTTGACGCTCAGCACGCAGGTCAGGCCTTCGCGCATGTCGTCGCCGGTGACCTCGACCTTGGCTTTTTTGGCCAGCTCGCTGTCGTCGATGTATTTGTTGATCACCCGTGTCATCGCGGCGCGCAGGCCGGTCAGGTGGGTGCCGCCGTCACGCTGCGGGATGTTGTTGGTGAAACACAGCACCTGCTCGTTGTAGCCGCTGTTCCATTGCATGGCGACTTCCACACCGATGTTGGTGTTCTGGTCGCTCTGGCGGTCGCCCATGGCGTGGAACACGTTGGGGTGCAGGACGGTCTTGCCCTTGTTGATGAAATTGACGAAACCCGTCACGCCGCCGGCGCCGGCAAAGTCGTCTTCCTTGCCGGTGCGCTCGTCCTTCAGGCGGATCTTCACACCGTTGTTCAGGAAGCTCAGCTCGCGCAGGCGCTTGCTCAAAATTTCGTAATGGAAATCGTTGTTCTGCTGGAAGATGTCGGTGTCGGGCAGAAAATGCACCTCGGTACCGCGCTTGTCGGTATCACCCAGCACCTGCATGGGGGACACATCGACGCCGCCGACCTGCTCGATGATGCGGTTCTGCACAAAGCCCTTGGAAAACTCCATCACATGGACTTTTCCTTCGCGGCGAATCGTCAGGCGCAGCATCTTGGACAGCGCGTTCACGCAGCTCACGCCCACGCCGTGCAAGCCGCCCGAAACCTTGTAGCTGTTCTGGTTGAACTTGCCGCCGGCATGCAGCTCGGTCAGCGCGATCTCGGCGGCCGAACGCTTGGGCTCGTGTTTGTCGTCCATCTTGATGCCGGTCGGGATACCCCGGCCGTTGTCCACCACGCTGATGGAGTTGTCCAGGTGGATGGTGACCATGATGTCGTCGCAATGGCCGGCCAGCGATTCGTCGATGGAGTTGTCGACCACCTCGAACACCAGGTGGTGCAGACCCGTGCCGTCGGAGGTGTCGCCGATATACATGCCAGGGCGCTTGCGCACGGCCTCCAGCCCTTCCAGGATCTGGATCGAGCCCTCGCCGTACCCCTCAGAGGCGCCAGCCTGGTTGGAGTCGATCTTGGGCTGGAAATTGGAGCTTCCCTCGCCGCCCTCACCGGAATGAACGCCTTCCATTTCGCGGCCCGTGTTGTCAGGAGCGGCTTCGTTGGCTTTGTTTTCTTCGGTCATAACTAACTTTTACCTACGGTGAAACTTCGTTTTCTCAAACTCTTGAATGACCAAACCCGCTTTGGCTAGCGGGTTCGGCTGGGTGGCGGTTTTATTTTTCGCGAGCTGTGGCGCTTAAATCCGCATCGGCATCACGACGTATTTGAAGGCGGCGTTGTCCGGAATCGTCAGCAGTGCAGAGCTGTTGGAATCGGCCAGCTCGATCTTCACCATGTCCTGGTCCATGTTGGCCAGGGCGTCGATCAGGTAGGTCACGTTGAAGCCGATCTCAATGGCGTCACCGCCGTAGTCGATGTCGAGCTCGTCGACCGCTTCTTCCTGCTCGGCATTGTTCGACGCTACGCGCAGGGTGCCCGGTTCGATGTTCAGGCGCACGCCCTTGAACTTCTCGCTGGTCAAAATGGCGGTGCGCTGCAGCGAGGCCAGCAGCGGCACGCGGCCCAGGGTGATGATGTTCTTGTGGTTCTTCGGGATCACGCGGTTGTAGTCGGGGAACTTGCCCTCGACCAGCTTGGTGACGAACTCCATGCCTTCGAACGAGAACTTGGCCTGGTTGCCGGCGAACTGCATCTCGATCGCACCTTCCTTGTCGCTGAGCAGGCGCTGCATCTCCAGCACCGTCTTGCGCGGCAGGATCACTTCCTGGCGCGGCACCTCGACATCGAGCGTGGCCGACGAAAACGCCAGGCGGTGGCCATCGGTGGCCACCAGGCTGAGCTGCTTGCCTTCGGCGACGAACAGGATGCCGTTGAGGTAGTAGCGGATGTCATGCACAGCCATGGCAAACGAGACCTGGTTCAGCAGCTCCTTGAGCACCTTTTGCGGCACCGAAAAGCTGGGGCCGAAGTTGGCGGCTTCCTGCACCAGCGGAAAGTCTTCGGCCGGCAGCGTCTGCAGCGTGAAGCGGCTCTTGCCACCCTTGAGGATCAGCTTGTTCTGCGCCGATTCCAGCGACACCGTCTGGTCGCTGGGCATGGAACGCAGGATGTCGATGAGCTTGCGTGCACCAACGGTGGTCGTGAAGTTGCCCGTGTCACCGTCCAGCTCGGCTGTCGTGCGGATCTGGATTTCCAGGTCGCTGGTCGTCAGCTGCAGCTGCGCGCCGGTCTTGCGGATCAGCACGTTGGCCAGAATCGGCAACGTGTGCCGACGCTCAACAATGCCCGCGACCGATTGCAGAACCGACAAAACTTTATCCTGGGTGGCTTTGAGAACGATCACTGTCTTAACCTCTTATTTCTTTAATTCAAATTAGTAGTAGTAGATAAGGGAAGCACGTTTCTGTGGACAGCCCTATTTTCTTCTTTTTGATCAACTACTTGGCGCTTGTTTAACCTTGTGGTCAGACCACCCTCTACTCTGCCGCTCGACATGAACAACTTCCGGAAATCCACTTCCCCTGTGGATAAGTCATCAGTTGTTCAAAAGTTGTCCCCATGGTTGTCAGGCAAGCCTGAAACCGGTGGGAAATTGCTGAAAAAGTATTCAATTCAGCCTTTCAATGTTTGTTCCAGCACGTGCAGCTGCTGGTTGAGTTCGGTCATCTGCTGGCGCTCGGCCGCCATCTTGCGCACGGCGTGCAGCACGGTGGTGTGGTCGCGGCCGCCAAACAGCTCGCCAATTTCGGGAAGGCTCTTCTGGGTCAGTTCCTTGGCCAGGTACATGGCAATCTGGCGCGGCCGGGCAATGCTGGCGGGCCGCTTCTTCGAATACATGTCGGCGACTTTAATCTTGTAATAGTCGGCCACGGTCTTCTGGATGTTCTCGACCGATATCTGGCGGTTCTGGATGGACAACAGGTCGCGCAGGGCTTCCCGGGCCAGCTGGATGGAGATTTCCTTGAGGTTGAAGCGGGAGTAGGCGAGGATCTTGCGCAGAGCGCCTTCAAGCTCACGCACGTTGGAGCGCACGTTCTTGGCCACAAAAAACGCGACCTCTTCGGGCATGACCGTGCCTTCGGCCTCGGCCTTGCGGATCAGGATGGCCACGCGCATCTCCAGCTCGGGCGGCTCGATGGCAACCGTCAAACCCGAGTCAAAACGCGAGATCAGGCGCTCATGGATGTCCGTCAGGCCTTTGGGATAGGTGTCGCTGGTCATCACGATGTGCGACTTCTTGGTCAGCAGCGCCTCAAAGGCGTTGAAAAACTCTTCCTGGGTGCGGTCCTTGTTGGCGAGGAACTGCACGTCGTCGATCAGCAGCAGATCGAGCGAGTGATAACGCTCCTTGAACTCGTCAAAAGTCTTGCGCTGGTAGGCTTTAACCACATCCGACACAAACTGCTCGGCGTGGATGTAGAGAACTTTGGCGGCGGGGTTGTCGACCATCAGCTTGTTGCCGATGGCGTGCATCAGGTGGGTCTTGCCCAGGCCGACGCCGCCGTAGATGAACAGCGGGTTGTAAAGCTGGCCCAGACTGCTGGCCACATGCATCGCGGCGGCACGGCCCATGCGGTTGGCCGTGCCCTCGATCAGGGTGTCGAAGGTCAGCGCGGTGTTGAGCCGGCTCTTGAACGGCGCACCGGCAGCGTCTTCTGCGACGCCCAAGCCAGCCGGCTCGGTGACGCCGTTACCTTCGAAGCTGCGCGTCAAAGGTGCAGACCTGGTGCCGGGTTCGCGCTGAGCGAGCGCTAACTCAAGATGAATGCTGTGGCCGGAAACCTTCTCCAGCAGGGCAGAAATACGGCCGGCATATTGCGCGCGTATCCAGTCCAGCTTGAAGCGGTTGGCAACTTGAATGGTGACTTTGGACAGGTCGCCGGCGACCTCGGCCACCAGCGGACGGATCCAGGTGTTGAACTGCTGCTCGGGCAGTTCCTGCGCCAGATGGTCCACGCAGCTTTGCCACAAGTCCTGGCTTGAACTGTGAACGGCTCCCTCACGCATGGTGTCCGGGGGCTGGGTAGTCGCATTGGCCAGCATGCTTTTGCTTGTGGATATTATTAATTTTTGGCACCCGTTATTGTAGTCGTGTGGCGTAGTTATCCACACAAAAAGGACTTCGGGTTTTAACCTAGGTAGCGCCGGGCGGTCGCTGCGCGGCCCTGGCGCCGGCGTTGACAGGGGGATCTCAGCATTTACCGGCAATGCGGCCCCTAACTTGTTGCCAGCGTTGGGAAATCTGCGATAATCGTGGGTTTCCCTGATTCATAGCGGGTCGGCGCGCCGTGGCGATGCTTGTTTTCAAGCACCGTTTACGCCTTGCGGGCCCTGCTGACTTGCAGAGTTGGTTGTGTTGTACAGCCGCCAGGATCGAATCGCAGAATTTTCAGATTTTGCACAAGGGAGCTTTTTGTAGCTTGTAGGACCCATCATGAAACGCACATACCAACCTTCCAAAGTCAAGCGCGCCCGTACGCACGGTTTCCTGTCACGCATGAAAACACGTGGCGGCCGCGCAGTGATTGCGGCCCGTCGCGCCAAGGGCCGCAAGCGCCTGGCTGTCTAAGCGCCGGGTCCAGCAGGCCTATTGCTTCGCGGACGCCTGGCGCTAGTGCAGCGGCTTAAAACCCGACCCCAGTTCCAGGCAGTCCTTGCTGGCGTCATTGTTGCAAGAACAACGCATTTCGCATTGCACCGCAATGCGCTCGATGCCATGAACGCGCAAACCGTGCCCAGCAAGACCCATGACACGCCGGACCTGTTTCCCGTTCAGGATGTCTGGGTCGGGGCGATGGTGCCCAAACGCTGGGCCAAACGGGCCGTCACGCGCAACGCCATCAAAAGACAGATCTACACCGTGAGCGCTGATTTTTCGCCTCGCCTGTCCCGTTCCGGGTGGGTGATCCGTTTGCGTCGTGACTTTTCGCGCAAGGAATTTGTCAGCGCCAGCTCGGAGGCGCTCAAGCAGGCCGTACGCAGCGAAGTGCAGGCCTTGATGCAGGCCGGGGCGCAGGCCGCATGAGCGCGCTGTCCACGCTTCGCCGTGCGGCGGTGACGCTGAGCCGGTTGCCGCAGAAAACACTGGTGGCCCTGGTCAAGGGTTACCGCCTCCTGCTCAGCCCCTGGCTGGGATCGTCGTGCCGCTTTGAGCCGACTTGTTCAGCTTATTCACTGCAGGCCTTGCAGCAGCATGGCGCCGCCCGGGGCAGCTACCTGACGCTTTACCGGGTGGCGCGTTGCCACCCCTGGTGCAGCGGCGGTTACGATCCGGTGCCGCCGCCTTCCGGCCGTCCTTCCCTTTTCACCCGTCTGGTCACGCCCGTGGCCTCGATCCCCTCTAAAAAGAAGCCGTCATGAACGACATTCGCCGTACCATTTTGTGGGTGATTTTTGGTTTTTCCATGGTCCTGCTGTGGGACCAGTGGCAGCTTTTCAATGGCAACAAGGCCACCTTTTTCCCGTCGCCCGCCCCCGCCGTGAGCAGCACGGCACCGGCGAACAAGCCGGCCAGTGCCGCCAGTGTGCCCACCGGCCCGGTCGGCGGCAGTGCCGTGCCGGCCCCGGTGGCCGGTGCCGCGGCGGCTTCGGCGCCGGGTGCGCTGCCTGCCACCACGCCGTCGGCCACCAAGGAGCGTCTGGTCGTCAACACCGATGTGCTGAGCCTGACTTTCGACACCGAAGGCGGCACGCTGGTCCACTCCTCCTTCCTCAAGCACAAGGACATGGTCGACCAGTCCTCGGGCTTTGTGCTGCTTGATGAAAGTGCGGCGCGTGTCTATGTGGCGCAGTCCGGATTGATTGCCGGCGCCGAGGGCGGCAGTTTCCCGACCCACAAGACATTGATGACCGCAGTTCCCGGCGAGCGTACGCTCAAGGACGGGCAGGACACCCTGGAAGTCAAGTTCGAGTCGGCCGAGGTCGGCGGTGTCAAGCTGGTCAAGACCTACACGCTCAAGCGCGGTGTCTATGACATGACCGTGCGTCACGACGTGGTCAACACGGGCAGCAGCGCGGCTTCGCCGCAGCTTTACCTGCAGCTGGTGCGCGACGGCAACAAGCCGCCCGGCGAGTCTTCGTTTTATTCCACCTTCACCGGCCCGGCGCTTTATACCGAGGCCAAGAAATACCAGAAGGTCGAGTTCAGCGACATCGAGAAAAACAAGGTGGACGTCGAGAAACAGGCGAGCAATGGCTACGTGGCCATGGTGCAGCATTATTTTGCGTCGGCCTGGATGCTGGCCGACGGCGTCCAGCGCGATATCTTCCTGCGCAAGGTCGACACCAACCTGTATGCGGTGGGCATGATCACGCCGCTGGGGGCTGTGGCGCCCGGCACCACCAAAACGGTGGAGGCCCGGTTTTTTGTGGGCCCCCAGATTGAAAAGCAGCTCGAAGCCATTGCGCCCGGCCTGGAGCTGGTCAAGGACTACGGCTGGCTGACGATTCTGGCCAAACCGCTGTACTGGCTGCTCGACAAGCTGCACGGCTTCCTGCAGAACTGGGGCTGGTCCATCGTGGCGCTGGTGCTGCTGCTCAAGGCCGCGTTCTACTGGCTCAACGCCAAGGCTTACGCCAGCATGGCCAAGATGAAGGCGGTCAATCCGAAGATCATGGAAATGCGCGAGCGGCTGAAAGACAAGCCGCAGGAAATGCAGCAGGCCATGATGAAGATGTACCGCGACGAAAAGGTCAACCCCATGGGGGGCTGCTTCCCCATCCTGATCCAGATTCCCGTGTTCATTGCCCTGTACTGGGTGTTGCTCAGCTCGGTCGAGATGCGCAACGCACCCTGGATTTTGTGGATCAAGGATTTGTCCTCGCCGGATCCTTACTTCATCCTGCCCATCGTGATGACCCTGACCACCATGCTGCAGACGGCCCTGAACCCGACGCCACCCGATCCGATGCAGGCCAAACTGATGTGGTTCATGCCGCTGATCTTCAGCGTGATGTTCTTCTTCTTCCCGGCCGGCCTGGTGCTCTACTGGATCACCAACAACGTGCTGTCGATCGCGCAGCAGTGGGTGATCAACACCCGCATGGGTGTGCCGCCGCAGTTCAATTTGCCGAAGTTCAAGTAAACACAAAAAAAGGGCCGCTTCGCGGCCCTTTAACATGGTGCCCTCATGCTGGCCCGTCACCACGACCCCATCGCTGCCATCACCACTGCGCCCGGCCGCGGTGCGGTGGGCATCGTCCGCATTTCAGGCAAGGCCATGGCACCGCTGGTCGAGGCCTTGTGCGGGCGCGCGCTGACACCCCGGCAGGCCACCTACCTGCCTTTTGGCGACGCGGCCGGCCAGCCGATCGACCAGGGGCTCGCGATTTTTTTTCCGGCGCCGCATTCCTACACCGGCGAAGATGTGCTCGAGTTGCAGGCCCATGGCGGGCCGGTGGTGCTTCAGTTGCTGCTGGCACGCTGCCTGGAGGCGGCGGCAGAAAATGATGCCGCCACGGGGCGGCCGCGGCTCGCCGGCCTGCGCCTGGCCCAGCCCGGTGAATTCACCGAGCGAGCTTTTCTGAACGACAAGATCGATCTGGCGCAGGCCGAGGCCATTGCCGACCTGATCGACGCCAGCACCGAAACGGCCGCACGATCGGCGGCACGTTCGCTGTCCGGGGAGTTTTCCAAAGAGGTTCATGCGCTGCTCGACCAGCTGGTGCACCTGCGCATGCTGGTGGAAGCCACGCTCGATTTCCCCGAGGAAGATATTGACTTCCTGCAGAAGGCCGATGCCCAGGGCCAGCTGACCCGTCTGCAGCAGACGCTGGCCACGGTACTGCAGCGCACGCAGCAGGGCGCCATCCTGCGGGAAGGCATCAAGGTCGTCATTGCCGGCCAGCCCAACGCCGGCAAAAGCTCGCTGCTCAATGCGCTGGCGGGTGCCGAGCTGGCCATCGTGACGCCGGTGGCCGGCACCACGCGCGACAAGGTCAGCGAACTGATCCAGATCGATGGTGTCCCCCTGCATGTGGTGGACACCGCAGGCCTGCGCGACAGCCTGCTGCCCGAGGTCGATGAAGTAGAAAAAATCGGCATCGAGCGCGCCTGGACGGAAATCCAGAGTGCCGATGCCGTGCTGTTCCTGCACGACCTGACGCGCCAGCACACGCCCGAGGATCTCCGCATTGCCATGAACTACCTCGCGGCAGACGCCCAAATCGCTGACGCCATCACCGACAGGTTGCCTGCCAACACGCCGGTGATCGATGTCTGGAACAAGTCCGACATGGCCGGTGCCGACGTGCTGGCCACGGTTTCTTCAGGCGTGCTCATCTCCGCCAAAACCGGCGCTGGCCTGCAGCAGCTGCGTCAGCAGTTGCTGCAGGTGGTGGGCTGGCAGGCCGCGCCCGAAGGGGTGTTCATGGCCCGGGAGCGCCATGTACGGGCGCTACGCCAGGTCGAGGCGCAACTCGCGCGAGCCGCCGCCCAGCTGCATGCACCGGCGCCTGCGCTGGACCTGCTGGCGGAAGACCTGCGCCAGGCCCAGAATGCCCTGGGCGACATCACCGGCCAGTTCACGACCGATGACCTGCTCGGCGAGATTTTTTCGAAATTCTGCATCGGCAAATAGCACGCTAACGATGGGTGACCCCGGCCTGGGCCGACGGTGACAGCGGACAGATTACGTGTGGCGTGCCGGTGTATCAGGTGTAAACGGGCGTTAACGTCCCTTGCGGCAAGGTCCCCGCGAAGGGTATCTTCCACCCATCATGAACGCACCCCTTCCCACTTCGGTCCGCTTTGACATCCAGGGGCTGATCAATGCGATGGCGCACAGCCATGCCAGCGACGCGCTGCGCTGTCAGCTCACCCCGCAGCAGTGGGACGTGCTGGCCGGCTACATACAGCCTTTCGCGCTGCAACAGGGGCAGTCGCTGATCGAGCAGGGTTCGGCGGACCAGACCCTGTATTTCATCGAGAGCGGGACGCTGAGCGTTCACTACCAGGACGAAAAGGGCCGCGTACGGCTGGCCATGGTGGCTGCGGGTTCCATGGTGGGCGAAGGCGCTTTTTTCTCGCGCCTGCCGCGCAACGCCACCGTGCAGGCCACCAACGCCTGCCAGCTCTGGTGTCTCACCGCGATTCGTTTCAAGGAGCTGTCCAACCGGCACAGCCCGATCGCGCTCGAACTGTGTCTGGCCATGGGCGGGGTGATGGCCAGGCGCCTGTACAACCGTCCCAAACGTGTGGCGGTCACCTGAGGGCGCTGGGTCGTGGTCAGTGGTGGCGTCACCACAAAGGCAGGTGTAAACAAGGCGCTGGCTGTGCATTCAGGCGGCGATAACGTGATTTATTGCAGGGATGGGCGCCAGGACTTACCGGCGGTACCTTGCATCCGCCCGGCGCGGGCTGCCTTGACAAGGGGAATCAGTAAACTAGACCGATGAAAGTTGCAGGCCTCCTGCAACACCACCCGATCGCTGCATGCGCAGCCATCATTTTCCAGGCGCCAGACGATGTCATTTTTCAGTTGGTTTTCGGGTACCTCCAGCAACGACCAGCGCGTCTCCGGCAAGGCGCGGCCTGGCGGCGACAGTTCGGGGCTGACGCGCGATGAGCGGACCCGGCCGGTGGCAGGCGCGCGGGCCAGGGCTTCGGTGCCAACACCCCTGAAAGCCGGCGAACACGCCGGCGAGCAGAAATCCCAGCGGCATGCCAAGAGGGAGCTGCTGTATGCCGCCGTGCGCGAGGCCATGATCCGGGCCGGCGTCCTGTCGGCCAGCTACAAATTCAAGGTGTTGTCCCTGGACCCGCGCGGTGACCAGTTCATGGTCATGATGGACCTGGCGCAGGAGTTCGGCGGCCAGACGGATCGTCTGGCGGAAATCGAGGTGATGATTGCCCAGAGCGCCAAGTCGCGCTACAACATCCGTGTGACGGCCGTGTACTGGCGCATGAACGAGCTGGTGTCGGTGGGCCGCCCCCGGCCCAGCACCCACGGCGCCCAGCCGCACAGCGCGCCAGCCGCGTTACCCGAGCCGGCTGTCGCTGCCGTTGCCGCCGTCGAGACGGCTGTTGCGGCGCCGATCACCTCCCGTTTTGAACCCATTCAGGACGACGAAGTGACCGCTTTCAAGCAGGCCCTGGCTGCCGCGTCCGCCAACGGCGGCGCGGCGCAGGTGGCAAAAGGCGTGTCAACCCGCAGCGGCCCGCACTCCTACACCCTGCTCACCGGCTTTGAAGACACCGAGATGCCGGAGATGCCTGTCTCGGCGCCGGCGCTCAGTGCAACGCAGTACGGCGACCTGATGTGAACTGCGGGCGCAGCTGCCCGCATTTTCTGGAATATTGAATCAAATCGACCTCCAGCCCTTTGTAGATGGGCGCCGACGGCTATTGAATTGATAGCGATTGACCGAGCTCAATGGCCGGCGAAATCCACCAGCGTGAACAGCGGCAGACCGGCGTCACGCAGCTTGGCGGAGCCGCCCAGCTCTGGCAGATCCACAATCGCAGCGCCTTCCATGACGCGGGCGCCCAGCTTTTCCAGCAGTTTTTTACCGGCCATCATGGTGCCGCCGGTGGCGATGAGGTCGTCGATCAGCAGCACCCTGTCGCCGGTCTTGACGGCATCTGTGTGCAGCTCGACGGTGGCGCTGCCGTATTCCAGTTCATAGGTTTCCTGCACGGTGGTGAACGGCAGCTTGCCTTTTTTGCGGATCGGCACAAAACCGATGTTGAGTTCGTACGCCACGACCGCGCCGAGAATGAAGCCGCGCGCATCCAGCCCGGCCACCACGTCGGGGCGCAGCGCCGGATCCATGTAGCGGTGCACAAACGCGTCAATCAGCACACGGAACACCTTCGGGTCCTGCAGCAGCGGCGTGATGTCGCGAAACTGGACACCGGGTGTCGGCCAGTCGGGCACGGTGCGGATGTGGCTGCGGAGATAGGGGCCGAAATTGAACGCGTCGCGGGTGGAGGGCATGGATCTAGCCAAAAGTGCTGCGGGCCACCATTTTGCCCCTTGCATCGACCACCAGGCCTTCTCCCATCGTCATGCCTTCACCGGTCAGCGCCGTCATGTTGACCTGGTGGGTGACCCACACCTCGAAATGCCCCGCCGGGATGCGGCCCAGTGCCGCGCGCAATTGCGCCGTCTGGGTTTCCCCGCCGGCGGACCCGAAAAAGGAGTTCAGCGCCGGCCAAACCCGGTGGCTGCCGAATGCCAGGTCCGCTGTGTCCTTGCAACGGCACCAGGCGCTGGACTGGACGGCGCGTGGCTGCAAGCCGCGGGACGTGAACCACTGGCCGATATGCCGGGCCTGCAGGCGCCCTTCTTCGCTGAGGTTGCGCTGCGTGCTGCACCGGTCAAGGCGAAAGTCCGGCGGGTCACCAACGCCGGGCACGGTCTGCGCATGGCGCAGCAACATCACACAGGCGCCCGCGCGAAGGCGGGTGGCGAGCGGGTCGGTTTGCGCGCCGGCCAGCCAGGGGGCGGCCAGCAGCGCGCCGGTGAAAAGTCGTCGGTCCATGAGCCTGGGAGCGCTCAGCCGCGCAAAAGTTTCTGCTCGGCCAGGGCCAGGGCTTCGGATTTGCCCGACAGCACCAAGGTGTCGCCGCCCTCGAGCAGCGTGGTGTCCAGCGCTTCGAGGGTCTTGCCGCCGCCACGGCGCAGGCTGACCACGCGCACACCGGTCGCGTGCAGTGCCAACTCGCCCAGGGGTCGGCCGGCTGACTTGATGCCGAGCGGCAGCGTGACGGTGGTCAGGCGTTCCTGCTCCAGATCGCCTGTCGTGTCGTCGTCGGCACCGCGGAAGTAGCCGCGCAGCAGGTTGTAGCGCGCGTCGCGCTGGTCCTGTACCACGCGGATCACGCGGCGCATGGGCACGCCCACCAGTGCCAGCGCATGGCTGGCCAGCATCAGGCTGGCTTCGATGGCCTCGGGCACCACCTCGGTGGCGCCGGCGGCCTGCAGCTTTTCCAGGTCGCGGTCGTCCACCGTGCGCACAATCACGGGCACCGTGGGCGCATGGGAACGGATGTTGGCCAGCACCTTGAGCGCGCTGGCGGTGTCCAGGTAGGTCACCACCACGGCGCTGGCGCGCGCCAGGCCGGCCGCCATCAGCGACTGCAGCCGCACGGCATCGCCGAACACCACCGAATCGCCAGCCGCTGCGGCCTGGCGCACCCGGTCCGGATCCAGGTCCAGCGCGATGTAGGGAATGCCTTCGCGCTCCAGCATGTGGCCGAGGTTCTGGCCGCAGCGGCCATAGCCGCAGACGATCACGTGCCGGTCGGTGTTGATGGACTTGCGCGCAATCGTGGTCATCTGCAGTGACTGCTGCAGCCATTCGCTGGAGACCAGCTTCATCACGATGCGGTTGCTGTACATGATGATGAAAGGCGTGGCCAGCATCGACAGCACCATGCTCGCCAGGATGGGGTTGAGCAGCGACGGGGGAATCAGGTTGTTGCCCTGCGCCAGGGTCAGCAGCACAAAGCCGAACTCGCCGGCCTGCGCCAGGTACAGGCCGGTGCGCAGCGACACGCCGGTAGTGGCGCCCAGGCCGCGCGCCAGCGCCGTGATCATGACCAACTTGAACAGCACCGGCACGGTCAGCAGCAGCAGCACCAGCGGCCAGCGCTCGAGCACGAGCCGCCAGTCCAGCATCATGCCGATGCTGATGAAAAACAGGCCGAGCAACACGTCATGGAAGGGCCGGATGTCGGTTTCCACCTGGTGCTTGTATTCGGTTTCCGAGATCAGCATGCCGGCGATAAACGCGCCGAGTGCCAGGCTCAACCCCGCCAGTTCGGTCAGCCAGGCCAGCGCCAGCGTGACCAGCAGCAGGTTCAGCACAAACAGCTCGTCGCTTTTGCGTCTGGCCACCAGCGTGAGCCACCAGCGCATGATGCGCTGGCCGCCGGTCATCAGCAAGCCGACCAGCACGGTCGCCTTGAGCGCGGCAACCGCCAGAGCCATCAGCAGCTTGTCCGGCGAGGCGCCCAGCGCGGGGATCAGCACCAGCAGCGGCACCACGGCCAGGTCCTGGAACAGCAGCACGCCTATCACGCGTTTGCCGTGTTCGGAATCGAGCTCCAGCCGCTCGGACAGCAGCTTGACCACCACCGCCGTGCTGCTCATGGCAATCGCGCCGGAGAGTGCCAGCGCGGTCTGCCAGGACATCTTCCACAGGGTGGGCGCCAGGGTGGCCAGAAACAGGGAGCCTACCGTGGCCAGCACAATGGTTGTAGCGACCTGGAGCAGGCCCAGACCGAAAACGTGGCGCCGCATGGAGCGCAGCTTGGGCAGGTTGAACTCGAGCCCGATCACAAACATCAGGAAAACCACGCCGAACTCGCCGAGATGGCGCACCCCGTCGGAATTCTCGGCCAATGCCAGCGCGTTCGGTCCGATCACCACCCCGACGGCCAGGTAACCGAGCATGGGCGGCAGTTTGAGCGAACGGCAGGCGACCACACCCAGCACAGCAGCCAGCAAATACAGCAGGGTGAGTTCGAGCGCGGTCATGCTTTGATGGTAGCCGATGGGGGTCTTTTCCCCCGGGTGGCGACCGGGCATGGCAGGCCCTGATTCAGTGCGGCTCTATAGAATGCAGGCATGAGCTTTGATCCCGCGAAATTCGACCCTGCGCAAGCGCTGGCATTGGCCCACAGAACCTTTGACATAGAAGCCGCCGCGGTACTCGGCCTGAAAACCCGGGTCGGCCCCGAGTTCGCGCAAGCTGTGCATGGCATGCTGGCCTGCAAGGGGCGGGTCGTGGTGATGGGCATGGGGAAAAGCGGCCACGTGGGCCGTAAAATTTCCGCGACGCTTGCGTCCACCGGTACGCCGGCCATGTTTGTCCACCCGGCGGAAGCCAGCCACGGCGACCTCGGCATGGTCTCGCCCGGGGACGTCGTGCTGGCGATTTCCAACTCCGGCGAGGTCGAGGAGCTGGCGGTCATCCTGCCGGCCCTGAAGCGCCTTGGGGTGACGCTGGTGGCGATGACCGGCCGGGCCGAATCGACGCTTGCGAAGCACGCCGACATTGTCCTGAACAGCGCCGTGGATGCGGAGGCCTGTCCGCTTAATCTGGCGCCGACGGCCAGCACCACTGCGCAAATGGCGCTGGGCGATGCGCTGGCGGTTGCGCTGCTCGACGCACGCGGCTTCAGGGAAGAAGACTTTGCCCGCTCCCACCCGGGAGGCGCGCTGGGCCGCAAGCTGCTGACGCATATCGAGGATGTGATGCGCACCGGCGATGCTGTTCCTGCGGTTGGCTTGCAAGCCAGTTTTACGGAATTGATGCGCGAGATGAGCAGGAAAGGCCTGGGCGCTTCGGCCATCGTCGATGACGCGCGCCAGGTGCGTGGCATTTTCACCGATGGTGATCTACGCCGGCTGATTGAAAAAGGCGTGGACCTGCGGGCCAGCAAAGCTGCCGAAGTCATGCATCCCGATCCGCGTACGTTGCACGCCGGCGCGCTGGCCGTGGAGGCGGTGGCGCTGATGGAGCAGTACCGCATCACCAGTGTGCTGGTGGTGGACGATGCGGGCGCCTTGTGTGGCGCGCTCAACAGCAACGACTTGCTGCGTGCCAAAGTCATTTGAAGCCATTGATGAAACCCTGTTTGCCTGCCCTGAATTTCGCGCCAGAACTGCTGCTGCCTGCTCGCCAGGTCAAGGTGGCTTTTTTCGATGTCGACGGCGTGCTCACCGACGGCGGCCTTTATTTCGGTGAATACCCGGAAGGCGACCCCCGGGCGACGCCGCAAGCCGGCTTCAATGCCGCGGGCGAGACGCTCAAACGCTTCAACTCCCTCGACGGGCATGGCCTGAAATTGCTGCAACGTGCCGGCATCACCCCGGCGGTGATCACCGGGCGCGACAGCGCCGTGCTGCGGACGCGCTTGCAGGCCCTCGGTATCGTGCATGCCCATTTCGGAACCGAAGACAAACGACCGGCGGCCGAGATCACGCTCAAGGCGCTGGGGCTGGACTGGTCGCAGGCGGCGTTCATGGGGGATGACTGGCCCGACCTGCCGGTGATGCGCCGCGTTGCCTTCAGTTGCGCACCCGCCAACGCGCATGTGGAGGTCAAGGCCCTGGCCACGCATGTCACGCGGGCCTGCGGTGGGGACGGCGCCGTGCGTGAGTTCTGCGACCTGCTGATGGTGGCCAGTGGCCGCTACGCGGCCTTGCTGCAGGAGTACACCGCCTGATGGCCGCCAACCCCGCCCTGGGCCCGCCCGCCGGCGTGGTTCCCGCCTGGCGCAACGCGCTGGACAGGGTGTCGCTGCTGTGGGAGCGCACCGCCATCTACATCCCGGTGCTGATGATGGGTGTGCTGGCCTTGGGCACATACTGGCTGGTGAGAAACACGCCCGCCTCGCTGCCGCCGGAAGGCCAGCGGGCGGTCAGCGCCGAGCCGGACTACTACATGCGCAAATTCGGCATCAAGACCTTTGACGATGCGGGGCGGCTCAAGAGCGATGTCTCCGGCGCCGAACTGCGCCACTATCCCGACACCGACACGCTGGAGATCGACCAGGCGCTGATCCGCAGCTACAGCCTGGAAGGCCGGCTGACAACCTCCACCGGAAACCGGGCCCTGACCAATGCCGACGGCTCGGAAGTCCAGCTCATCGGCAATGCCCGCGTGGTGCGCGAAGCGGCCGTGAATGCGGCCGGCCAGGAAATCCCGCGGCTCGAATTCCAGGGCGAGTTCCTGCACGTGTTTGTCAACGAGGAGCGCGCCAAGTCGCACCTGCCGGTGGTCATCACGCGTGGCAGCGACCAGTTTGCCGGCGACACCTTTGCCTACGACAATCTGGACCGCGTGGCAGACCTCAAGGGGCGCGTCAAAGGCGTGCTCGTACCGCGCAAAGCCCCCGCGGGTGGCGCGCCCTGACGGCGGCCGGTGGCCGCCTGCAAAAAATCAGCCAGCCTGTTCAGGCCCGGCAGGAGTTCTCCATGTCCAGACTCGTTTTCATCACCGGCGCCTCCAGCGGCATTGGCCAGGCCCTGGCCCTGCGGTTTTTTCAGGCCGGGTACCGGCTGGCACTGGTGGCGCGCCGGACCTCCGAGGTGGAGTCATGGGCTCAGGCTCATGGAATAAGCGCTGAAAGCTATAAAATCTATAGCGCAAATGTGGCGGACAGCAACAGCATTGTGGCGTCGGGGCAGGCCTGCATGGCGGCCCAGGGGGTGCCGGATGTGGTGGTGGCCAACGCCGGCATCAGCATCGGCATGGACACGGCGGTGCGCGAGGACCTGGAGGTGATGGCGCAGACGTTTGCCACCAACAATATCGGCCTGGCGGCGACGTTTCATCCCTTTGTGGATGCCATGGTGCAGCGGGGTTCGGGTTCGCTGGTGGGCATCGGCAGCGTGGCGGGCATTCGCGGACTGCCTGGCCACGGCGCCTACTGTGCCAGCAAAGCGGCGGTGATCAGCTATTGCGAGAGCCTGCGTGGCGAGCTGCGGCCTTCGGGCGTGAAGGTCGTGACCCTGTGTCCCGGCTACATCGATACGCCGCTGACGCAGAAGAACCGCTACGCCATGCCGTTTCTGATGCAGCCAGCGGCGTTTGCCGACAAGGCCTTCGCAGCCATTGAGGCCGGCGCCAGTTACCGCGTGATTCCCTGGGAGATGGGCGTGGTGGCCAAGCTGCTGCGCCTGTTGCCCAATGCGGTGTTTGACAAGGCCCTGGCGGGCCGGCCGCGCAAACACCGGCAACCGGAAAAACCGCTTTAACGCTATAAAAACAATAGCTGCATACGCCCGCGCTTTAAGGGCCACCATGCAAAAAGGCTTCAAAACCTAAGTCTTGAAGCCTTTTAAAGCTGTTTTCAGCCGAAGCTGAAGAGGCTGGGGGTCAGGGCTTAGTAGCCGCCGCGTCCACCGCCAGAGCCACCACCACCGTAGCCGCCGCCGCCGGAACGGCCGCCACCACCACCGCCGTAGCCACCACCGCCGCCACCACCACCGTAGCCGCCGCCACCACCGCTACCGCCGCCGAAGCCGCCGCCAGTGCGTGGAGGACGAGCTTCCATCGGACGGGCTTCGTTGACGACAACGCTGCGGCCGCCCAGA
>NZ_NCJH01000018.1 GCF_002278925.1 Polaromonas sp. 39-63-25 | reverse complement strand
ACAGCATAGCTATGCGTTCCAGGACGGCAGGCTTGTCCACACCGACAGCATTGCACACAACACCCCGAAGCCAAGCCTCGCCATGACAGACGCGGAGCGGACCCTGTTTCAGGAACAGTACGCCAACTGACCCCCGCACCAAGCCGGGCAGGGTGAACACCGCCCGGCCCTTCTCCTACCCCTACCCCTTAAGGACATTTTCATGAAATATCATCTTCGCACAGCTACCTTGGCGCTTGCTCTTTCCGCTGCTTCGGTTGTTACCTTCGCCGCTGGCTCCCATGCAGGTGGTCACGGTGAGGCCACCATTGGTCAGCCGGGGCAGGCAGCCAACGTGAGCCGCACGATCAAAGTCGACATGACCGACAACATGCGTTTCACCTCGGCCGACATCGCTGTCAAGCAGGGTGAAACCATCCGCTTTTTGGTTACCAATTCCGGCAAGATCAAGCACGAAATGGTTCTCGGCACGCCGAAAGAACTCAAGGAGCACTACGCCATGATGATGAAAATGCCCGAAATGGAGCACGCCGACGCGAACATGATCACGGTCGCACCGGGTCAAACGGGCGAAGTCGTCTGGCAATTCTCCAAGTCAGGCAAAGTTGATTTCGCCTGTCTGCAACCCGGCCACTACGACGCCGGCATGAAGGGCCTGGTCACCGTCGCAGGAACCGCTGGTGCGGCGCCTAACGCCGACACTCCCGCAGGCCACAACGCAAGTCACAAGCATTGATCGATCCGAATAGCCCGACAGCGTTTTTTGCCGGGTTCTCGCATCCCTGAGCGATACTTTTTTATATAACTTTTAACTTTTTCAACTTCCCCGGAAATCAATACATTATGAAAACCTCTAAATCTCTCGCCGCTTTTGGCGCCCTCGCTCTGGCGGCGTCTTTCGCCGCCAACGTCTATGCCCAGACCACCATGAGCAAGGACAGCATGTCCGGTATGGACATGTCCGGAATGAAGATGGACAAGACCGATAAAAGCAGCATGCCCGGCATGAATACGGCGCCGACGAATCAAGGCAGCATGCCCGGCATGACGCTGGACACAGCGGCAAACTCAGCAAAAACCGACGGCGAGGTCCGCAAGATCGACAAGGAGAACCAGAAGATCACCCTGAAGCATGGCGACATCAAAAACCTCGATATGCCCGGTATGACGATGGTATTCAAGGTCAAGGACGCGGCCATGCTGGACAAGGTCCAGGTGGGCAGCAAAGTCAAGTTCAAGGCCGAAAAATCGGACGGCGCGATAGCCGTGACCAGCATTGAACTTGCCCAGTAAGCAGGGGGCAGAGAAACGCCGACCCAGTCGGCACGGCCTTTACCGTGTCACTTTTGCACAAAAGAAAATGAGATCACCATGGATGAACTGAAACGCAGATCGCTGCAGTCGCTGCTTGGCCTGGGCGCCTTGGGAGCGCTTCCACCCGGTTGGGCACAGCTGCGCGCTGTTGAGATTGGCGCGGTACCCGTCAACCGCGCCTACGACCTGACGATCGCCGAGACGGCGCTCAATATCACTGGCAAGCCTGCCATGGGCATCACCATCAACGGCACCATGCCGGGGCCTGTGCTGCGTTTTCGGGAGGGCGAAGAGGTCGTAATTCGCGTGACGAATCAGCTCCGCGAGATCACCGGCATTCACTGGCATGGACTGCTGGTGCCCAACAATCAGGACGGCGTGCCAGGCGTTACCTTTCCGGGCATTCAGCCGGGCGAAACCTTTACCTACCGCTTCAAGCTGCGCCAGTCAGGCACGTACTGGTACCACAGCCATGCGGGGCTGCAGGAAGCGGCCGGGTATTTCGCCCCCATCGTCATCGACCCGATCAAGCCCGACCCCTTCAAATACGACCGCGAGTACATCGTGATGCTGTCGGACTGGAACGACACGCCACCACCCCAGGTGCTGGCGAACCTCAAGAAGGTTGAAGGCTACTACAACTACCGGCGCATCACGACGCCCCAGTTTCTCGCTCAACTGCGCAAT
Source organism: Polaromonas sp. 39-63-25 (assembly GCF_002278925.1). Lineage (GTDB taxonomy): Bacteria > Pseudomonadota > Gammaproteobacteria > Burkholderiales > Burkholderiaceae_C > Polaromonas. Next base: position 66,428 of record NZ_NCJH01000018.1, on the reverse strand, counting down.
GCACCCGACAAGAAGGCGCGCGATGCGGTCTGGAACGATCGCATGGAATGGGCCAAGATGCGCATGGACCCGACCGACTTCAGCGACGGCGGCGACGAATGGACTTTCCTGATGGCGGGCAAAAAGCCAGCCGAGAACTGGACCGCGCTTTTCAAGCCCGGCGAACGCGTGCGCATGCGCTTCATCAACGCCTCGCCGATGAATATGTTCGATGTCCGGATTCCAGGCCTTCCGATGACTGTGGTGCAGGCCGACGGTCAGAACGTGAGCCCTGTCGAAGTCGATGAATTCCGCATCGGCAACGGCGAAACCTACGACGTGATCGTGCAACCGAAGGAAGCCAAGGCCTATAGTATTTTCGTGCCCACCATCGCACGCATCGGCTACGCACTGGGAACATTGGCACCGGAACTTGGCATGAGTGCCCCCGTGCCGGACATGGGACCGAAGCCCGTGCGGACGATGGCCGACATGGGTATGGCGGGCATGGACATGAGCGGCTCAGCCGATACCTCGGGAGCGGCAGATGCTTCAGGCATGGCCGGAATGCCCGGCATGGATACCAAACCCGCTGCAGACGCGAGCATGGCAGGTATGAATATGGGCAAACCGGCGGCCACTTCGCCAGGCGCGTCTATGGCCATGCCTTCCACGCCTGCCGACAAGGCCATGGCCGACATGCCCGGCATGTCAGCGTCGGGCAAGCCAGTGCCTGCAGCAAAGCCGGCGGATTCGATGGCGGGTATGCCCGGAATGTCGGACCAGACGGCGGCCGCCCCGATTGCCGCCCCGGTGGATGCGGACGGCTTGCGCCGGCTGAAATACGGGCTGCTGCGCGCTGCCACCCGCAACGCCGACAACCGTGCGCCGGAAAGAGAACTTTTGGTACGGTTGACCGGCGACATGACGCGTTATTTCTGGTCGATCAACGACAAGAAACTTTCCAACGCCAAGCCCTTCAAAATAGGGCTTGGGGAGCGGGTACGCATCAAGATGGTCAACGAAACCATGATGGAGCACCCCATGCACCTGCACGGCGTATTCATGGAGCTGGTCAATGGCAATGGCATATTCGCCCCGCGCAAACACACCATCATCGTGCCACCGGCGCAAACAGTGGAGCTAGATGTTACCTACGAAGACGAAGGTACCTGGGCCTTCCACTGCCATCTTTTTTACCACGCAGTGACCGGCATGTTTCGCCTTGTCGAAGTAGCTTGAACCTAACCATAATGAACAACAATCTCAACCCTATAGCATCGGTGCGTTGGCTCGCTGCTGCCGTCCTCGGCCTGTCTGCCCTGTCTGCGCAGGCGGTGGAAGACGAGTCGATTTATTCCTACACCAAGGTCGAAGCCGGAACCGGCAAGATACGCGGCCAGGCCGGCTCAAGCCAGTCACTCAGTGTCGATGGCTGGGTTGGCGGTGACGTCAATAGGCTTTGGTACCAGTTTGATGCTGAGCGTAGCAAAGGACGAACGGAGGCCGCTGAGATGCAGCTGCTTTACGGGCGTTACGTTGCTCCATTCTGGGACGCACAGATTGGCCTGCGACATGACGAGCGACCAGGTCGACGTGACTACCTCGCTTTGGGAGTTCGTGGCCTCGCACCGTACTCTTTTGACGTCGATCTAAAGCTATTCATTCGAGACGACGGCAAGGTATCCGCCCGCACCCGGTTCGAAAACGATTTCCTGCTGACCAACCGCTTCATCCTGCGTCCCTACGCCAATGTGGAGTGGTCCGCTTCGAACCTCGATTCCACGGTTCGCTCGGGACCTTACCAAGTCGACATTGGCATTCAGGCACGTTACGAATTCAACCGGCGTTTCGCGCCTTATGTGGATCTGTCGAGAACTTTTTACCCTCTTACTCAACCGGGTGGGCAGCAGCCTTCAACACTGGTCCGTGCTGGTTTGCGCGTTATCTTCTAGCTGTAGTTTCTCACGACGTTGTTCCCATCAAATCCGAGGCAAGAAGATGGAGGGAGGTGGGAGGGAAGTGGGAGGTAGCTGAGTGGGGTCTGGTGAAGTTGTAGTGATGCATCCAGGGCGCCAGCTTATGGGCTCGCGCATCTGAATTGGGATAGACGAAGGCGTAGGCCCATTCGCGCAGCAAGGTCTGGATGAATCGTTCGGCCTTGCCATTGGTGCGCGGAGTGTACGGGCGCGTGCGGGTGTACCTGATCCCCAAGCGGCGCAGCAGCTTGGCAAAGCGCCTTGATTTGTAAGCCGATCCGTTATCGGTCATCACGCTGGCCACTTTGACGCCCAAGGCCTTGTAGTAACGCAGCGCCGCCAGCAGGTGAGCGCAGGCACAGCGTGCCGTCTCATCAGGCAGCAGCAGGCTAAAGCCCACCCTGGAATGGTCGTCGATGGCCACATGCAGCGCCTGGGAGCCCGCCCGGGGTGTGTTCTGGGTGCGGTCACCCGTCACCCGGTGGCCCGGCCGATCAAGGCGGTGCAGCTTCTTGGTGTCCAGGTGCAGCAACTCACCGGGGCTGGCGCGCTCATAGCGCACCACCGGTGGCGCATCCTGCAAGGCTGTCAGCTTGGCTGCGCCGGCGGCCTTGCAGGCCCGGGCAATAGCGCTTCGCAACAGTCCCACCCGATCGGCAATCTAATAGGTCAGGCGCTGAGTCTTGCGCAAGCGCACGGCCCGCTCGACTTTGCGGGCGTAACTGCGCTGTGGGCAAATCAGAGGTCGGGAGCTGCGGTCCAGCGCTGCCCTCCTGGGCGTAGCGTTGCTGCCACTTGCGGGCCGTGCGGGCACTCAAACCAGCGGCTGCAGCCGCTGGCTTCAGACCCATCCGGTCTATTTCTTTAACCAAATGGGCTCGACCTTTGGGCGCCATTGAGGCATTCTTGTGGATGTTCATCCGGGGAGTCCTGAAAAAGTTGGGATGTAAGAGCCTCCATCTTCCTTCACCTCGGGTGAACAATCTCTTGGGAAATTACATCTAGCGGAAAATAACAACCGGGACCCAATACACGACTTACGCGCATCAGAACCTGTGTCGAATGCCCGTGGCCAGGCTGGAGCAGCTATGAATGTCGTGATGCGATCACGCATGGCGATGACGTAGACATGCTTGCAGGCCCACCTTGTCGTGCTTGCAAAACAACAACTGACTGGACCACGAGGGCAAGCAGTGCGCAGCGCTTGACGAGCGCAATCAACCGATGCCGGACACCGTAGAGGCGAAGATGCTGGAGCGCGGCGGGATAGCTGATGCTGATCGGTCAAAACTGCGCTGAAGTCCTGCATGACGTGCGGCTTGGAGCCTGTGGCAGTGCCCGCGACACCTGAAAATCTAGTTCACAGGCAGGACTTCAGTTGGCGTTTTTGTCAGTGCCAACCTCTATGAGGGAGTCAGAGACATAGCGATGCGGCGGCACTTCAAGGTTGCTGGGCGCCGGAACGTTGCGGAACACACGACCTGCCAGGTCGAAAGCCGACCCATGGCAGGGACAAAAAAAGCCACCCGGCCACCCGGCACGCAAGTCGGTCGCACCGGCATCGGGGCGATACGCCGGTATACAACCGAGGTGCGTGCACAACGCGACAAACACGCCGATCTCGGGTCGGATCGAGCGCTGCGAATTTTTGGCGTAGTCGGGTTGCTGCTCGCGTCGCAGCGAAGCCGGATCCGCCAAGGCGCTTAGCAGATCGGGCGACTGCAAGCGCTGCTGCTGAGCCGCGCTGCGCCGCAAAATCCAGACGGGTTTGCCACGCCATTCGACGGTCATGAGCCGCTCTTCCGGCAAATCCTCGATCGACACCGTCACCGCCGCGCCAAGCGCCTTGGCGCGCTCGCTGGGGGCAAAGGACGACACGAAGGGAACCGCAGCGGCGACGATGCCGGCGCCGCCGACACCCACTGTGGCGAAGGTGAGTTGACGGCGATACGCATCGGGCGCACACGTGCAGGCTTTCAAGGCGTCAGTCATGGGAAATCCTTTCAGCAGGGCTTCTGATCTCGACGCCGCGGCCTCAGGTCATGAGGGTCCCAATAGGCCAGACCATGTGAGTGGCAAACTGATACCCAGAGCAAGGTCGGCAGGTTTGATCGGATCCCCTGCGGACACCGACCAAGCGGTTAGAGCCTGAATCGCATCGATAGTTTCCGGGATCGCGAACTTCTCAACCCGCGCTGTCATGCAGCCATGGGCAAGGTGAGCACCGATCGCAAGCTCTGTGGCTGTCCGGCCCCGCGAGCTCGAAAAATCAGAATCAGAACCTGTGTCGAATGCCCGTGGCCAAGCTGGAGCCGCTATTAAATGTCGTGATGCGATCAAGCATGGCAATCACGTAGACATCGGTTCTCTTGGACAGGTTGTAGTCGTAGCCCAACGAAAGGGTGTTGCGCGTATTGCCTGCGACCACTCGTGTCCCGGCCAAGCCAGCCAGAATCTTGCCGCTGCCAAGCGGGCTGGACAAGCCCAGCGAATAGGACTTGGCTCGCGTCGTGGAAATAGCCGCCTTGCTCTGTCCGTACGTTGCGAACGTTTTGACGGCCGTGAAGTCGTATGAGCCGCCCAGCATCCAGTCCGTCCTTGTGTCACCCAACGCGAAGGCGACCGGCACGGGATTGGTCACCTGATTTCTCTCGTAGTAGGCGCCCAGTGCCATGGGGCCGCTGAAATACAGCGCGTTAACGCCAACATTCTTCTTGCCGGATTGCCCAGCGATCTCCCCGAACTGATAGTGCAGGTTAGCACGCAAGCCGCCGATGTCCGGCGTGCTGTAGGTCGCCTGGTTGCTCCACCCCGTGTCGGAAGGCGTGGTAGCGGCCCATCCGGTCCCATTGAACAGGGGCACATTCTTGTGAAGCATGAGCGGCGAGAACGTGAAGGAGTCGCCAAAGGGATTCAGGACGACCGTCGGCAGGAAGTTGGGCGCCAGCCCGCGCCCGAGTGTCAAGCTGCCGAAACCGCCAAACAAGCCAACAGAGGCCTCGCGCGAGAAGAAGGTATCACCGGTAAAGCGCCCCTGCACACCCGTATCAGCTCGAAAAAATGAAGACAACGCGAAATTCGCCTTCAGGCCGCCGCCCAGGTCTTCCGAACCCTTGACACCGAACCATGAGGTGGTCAAGCCGCCACTGTTGACAACACTGGTGCGCTGGGCATCGCCGGCCATCTGCATCCTTCCCGCGTAGACGTCCACAGCACCGGCGAGTTGCGCCGTGCTCTGAGCATACGCACCACTTATGGTGCAGGCAGCCAATGCCGCTGCGATAAGAATGTTTCTCATAGGTCCTCTTTTGTGTTGCCAGATATTTCATCAACCCGACGGGCTGAAATATCGGTTTAACAAGGAAGCACCAAGAGGCCGCGCGGAAAGCGAAAACCAGCGAACCCTGACGCGCAAGTCCTACTTGTTTTGCTAAAAATGTGCTTACAAACCAACAACTGGCTGGACTGCGATGGCAAATACGATATGGTCTTCTGCGAGCTTGCTATCAATAATTACGCGCGCAGCTCCGTTGACCAAGATTACTAAAAAGTAATCTGGTAGTCATTGCCCGACGTGCCACTGCTGCATACACTTCTCAGCCATAAAGTCGTCTTCGGTGCCGGTCGTTGATCGGTCGCAACTAACACTCCTTGCATGTGGCATTACCAAATTCCCTCACCAACAAAACACGTACAGGCTCACCTATGCCTGTGCTCGAGATCCAGCCGCAAATACCCAGTCACAGGCCCCAAGCGCGACGAATTGCCCGGTATGGCTTTGTTGGCGGATGTGCTACCGCAGTCCATTACCTGGTATTGATTTTTTTTTCAAAGGTGGCCGGTGTTCCCCCAGCATTCTCAGCTTTCATCGGTGCAGTTACCGGATTCATGATCGCGTACGTGGGCAACCGGATGTTTACCTTTCAGACCCCGAACCTGCACTGCGTCGTGCTGCCGCGATACGCAATGATCGCGATGCTTTCGGCCATTGGCAATGGGGGCATCGTGTGGGTCGGCGTGCACCTGCTCGCCACGCACTACCTTGTCGCTCAGCTGGTCGCGACAGTTTTTTTTCTGTGCATCGCATATCCCATCAATCGCAATTGGTCTTTCAAATGATTCGATATCCACTGGGGTTTGATACCCCCACCGCTTCACTTTGCTCCATGAGTGTGGTTGTTCCAGTCTTTAACGAAGAAGCGGTGCTTGCGGCCTTCCATCAACGTCTTAAAGAGGTCCTCGCAAAATTGGACGAAAAAGTAGAGGTGCTCTACGTCGACGACGGAAGCTCTGACGGAACATTCCTGATACTACAGAACCTGCAGGCGCTGGAAAAACAAGTCAGTGTTGTTCGACTGAGCCGCAATTTCGGGAAAGAGCAGGCCATGAGCGCCGGTCTGCGTTTGGCTCAAGGCGATGCTGTCATTTTGATCGATGTCGATCTGCAGGACCCGCCCGAGCTGATTGCTTCAATGGTCGTGGCGTGGCGCGACGGTGCTGACATTGTCAATATGAGGCGTCGCTCACGCGCTGGTGAATCCTGGTTCAAGATGGCAACAGCCTACGCCTTCTATCGCGTAATGAACATGTTGAGCGAAGTACCCGTGCCTCCCGATGTGGGCGACTTCAGACTTTTGGACAGGCGAGTGGTTGCCGCACTGAACCTGTTGTCGGAAAGAGGGCGATTCATGAAGGGCTTGTTTGCTTGGGTGGGCTTTCGGCAAGTGACGCTCGACTACGATCGGGCGCCGCGCGCAGCGGGATCTAGCAAATGGCGGTACTGGCGCCTTTTTAATTTTGCGATTGAAGGAATCACCTCATTTTCTACCGCTCCACTGAAGGTAGCGACCTATGTGGGGCTGCTAAGCGCAGCCTTGTCTGTTGAATTCCGTCGAAATCTGACCCACTTAGCGCAGTAATTTCCATCCAAAACTGACCCACGTAGGCACTACCCTGCTTGTTTTAAAAGCAGGAGAAATTAGGAGTGATAGACGTGGCGACATTGAATGTCATCAGGCGATGGGCATTGCGAGATCAGATGTCCATCCGCGAGATCTCAAGGCGGACAGGCCTGGCTCGCAACACAGTGAAGAAGTACCTGCGATCAGATGAGACGGAGCCCAGCTACGAAAGGCGGGTCAGCTCAAGCAAGCTCGATCCGTACGCCGAGAAGCTGGCTACCTGGCTGGGAGTCGAGGCAACAAAATCGCGGAAACAGCGGCGCACTTTGAGGCAGATCCACACAGACTCAGCCCAAAAAGGAGAAAACCAAGAACTTATCCACATCGTGAGCAGCTTCTGCTCACAAAGAGTGTGGGTCAATATTCGATGGAAAACTCGGGTCAGACTTCAACGCAATTCAACACCCACTCTTGAAAGGTATTCCATGAAATCACGAAACATCCTGCTCGCGCTGCCTTTCGCCTTGCTTTCTTTGTCCGCGATGGCGGCAGGGAATCACGACGATAGCGCGATCGGCAAGCCTGGCGTCGCTTCCAAAGTGACGCGCACAGTCACCGTCGACATGAAAGACGATATGCGCTTCCACTCTTCAAATTTCAACGTCAAACAAGGTGAAACCATTCGCTTCGTCGCCAAGAATTCCGGTAAGGTCAAGCACGAAATGGTATTGGGTACCGAAAAGGATCTCAAGGACCACTATGAGGTGATGAAGAAAAACCCGGAGATGGAACACGCCGACGACAATATGGTCACCGTAGCACCGGGTAAAAGCGGCGAGATCATCTGGCAGTTCACGAGGGCGGGCAGGGTTGACTTCGCCTGCCTGCAGCCGGGCCACTTTGACGCCGGTATGAAAGGGCTAGTGAATGTGGCAGCCGACAAACTACCGCCAAAGAGTGACGGCCATAACGATCACAAACACTGACATTTACGGATGCAACTGGCGATAGTCAGGTTGGCGAGTTCGGTATGTCCATGGATTAGGCCGGAATGGAAATCCGCGAAAACAGCGATTTTTGAGCGTTCGGTTTGCTCTTGAGGTCTGCAATTGGCCGAGTAGTAACCGCGGCACCTAAGCTTTCTTTGGCATGGGCTACAGTTGATGCATCTCAATCGCATCGGTGCTCAAATTTTCTAGGATCAGATCCTTTACAAACAAGGAGTTCAGTATGCCAATTTCCATGGCGTTTCGCGGCGCACCCAAGAAGGTTCTGGTTGCCCTATCGCTTTTTCTGCCTTTGACGGTCGCGACTTTCGGCGTGCAGGCGCAGGATGGCGCGCAGGCTTCACCCCAAGTATCGGTCCAGCAAGGGGTCACGGTGAAGGTGACACCCAAGGCGGTCGGTGCCAGCATTTTGCGCTGGCAATTTGCCGTCGTGTTTGACACCCACAGCAGCGACCTCAGCGATGATCTGCTCAAGACCGCAACGCTGATGACTGCCGATGGTCGCGAGATCAAACCGGTTGCGTGGACGGGTGCCGCGCCGGGCGGGCACCATCGCGAAGGCGTGCTTGAGTTTGTCATGACCGCACCTCCGCCCAGTGCCGTTGAGCTCAGGCTGGAGCGTCCGGGCGAGGCAGAATCACGCGTCTTTCGCTGGAAGTTTTGACAAATTTGACGCCTGACAGCGTGCAGCGACCTGGATGCCTTGAAATGCGCTGACGGAACTTTTAGACAAGCATCATGATGGTTGCAGCCGCCGTACCGACAGCGATTGAAACACCGTAGCCGGCTGCGACACGGCGGCCTAGGGATCGACCGCCGATCACCGCGGCTATCAACGCCTTCATTACCATGTTGGCCGCTACTGCGATGCCAACAGCCGTCGCGGTGGGGGTCACCGTCAAGCTGCCTGCAGCCTGCATTTGAAGCACGGTGACCATGATTGCATCGACATCTGCCAGCCCGGAGAGTGTCGCCACCACATACAGGCCCGGATTACCCAGCCACTCTCTGCCGGCCTGAGTCAGTACCATCATCACGGCGAGAAACGCGCCGAAGCCCAGCGCAGTACTCAGATCGAACGGCGCGACGGGATCTCCCTCGGGTGCGATGTCGACTGATGAGTGTCGCTTCCACTGCAATGCGCCCAGGCCGAGTAGCGCGATACCCGCAGCGACCATTGGAACTCCTAGCGGCCTGCCTAGCGCAGGCTGAAGTGAGACGACGATCACCGCCATGCGCAGGAACATCATTCCGCAGGCGGCCAAAGTACCGGCTGCCGCGGCATTGGCCATCCCCGGTTCAGCTCGAGCACGTCTGGCGAGCGTCAATGTGGCGGCGGTCGAAGAGGCGAGCCCTCCCAGCAGACCGGTCCAGAAAATGCCCCGCTGGGGTCCGGTGAAGCGTATTGCGATATGGCCGCACAGAGACAGGCCGGCGATCAGGACGACCGCCCACCAAAGACGATAAGGATTCAATGCCTTGTAGGGGCCGTAGCCGGCATCCGGCAGCAAGGGCAGGATGACCAGCGACAAGACTAGCAGCTGCAGCGCAGCGCTGAGTTCGCGGTGCTCCACCAGCCGTAGCCAGCGGTGCAGGGTGGGTTTGAGGTCCAGCAACATTGCGACGATGACAGATGCGCCGATAGCAACGGCAGCATGGCCGATGCCCGCCAGTGCGCCCAGGGCGTACGTCAGCAGTGCAGCGACAGCGGTAGTTGCACTCAGGCTGCCATGGGCACGCACACTTTCCCGATAAGACACTGTGGCGAGCAAGGACAAGCCGGCAAGCCCTGCAGCCAGTGGCCAAGGCCCCAGTGTCTGGCTTAGGACGCCGAGCACGCCGCCCAACAAGCCGAACAATGCAAACGTCCGCAATCCCGCGACCCGGCTCCCATCAGCGCCCTCGCGTTCACGCCACCCGCGTTCGAGGCCGATCAAAATGCCGACGGCAAGTGCTGCGGCAAGAGCAGACACCGTGGACGTGATGGAGGCGGATAAGAGGTTCAGGAAAAGATCTCCAATTTTCAAATCAGAGCCCATATTATCTTCAAGGAGATCGAGCAAATGCCTCGTCTTCTTTGTCAATGCAGGCGGCAGACTGACCGGTTTTGTGATCTGGCTTAACTTCCACTTGATGTATGTCAATCAGCTATCGCGTTGGCGAGATAACATTAAAAGCATAAATCTGTACCAGCATGAAGCTCTTTTCCAACATCCGCTCAAAACGCAGCATCGCATTCGTAGCGCTGCTGTTTTGGGTGTTTGCCTTGGCTTCAGGCGTCGCTAATGCTTGTCTTCTGGAGGCTCGCGGAACCCATCTCCACGTAGCAGCCGGATTGGCCGATGCAACGCATGCACCCGCCATATCAACTGGTCATGCTGGGGTCATTGCCGACCACGGCGATGACTCCCGTGCTTCCAAGGCACCGTGCCTTAAGGCTTGCGCCGATGGCGAGTCCTCTGTGTCCCCGCAGAAATTGCGGTCTGTCCAGATCGATCTTGCTGCGGCGCCCTTTCCCGTTTAGTCGAATCGACGAAATGCGGCCCACGACATCTGAGCGACCCCTTCGGGTTCGCTACTCGCGACTAGCACTCTAGCCGTCTGCTGCCGCGTGTTCCAGAGCCTCGCGCTCTGTGATCTTCGCCGCTTCCACATTTTTCCGCCGATTTTGGCTCTTGGTCCTCTTGGTATAGCGGGCAAAGTCGGACATCACGCCGGTACCTGCGCGTGCGCGCATACACACTGTATTTCCCTTCCGTCAACTAACCAGGAGTCTGTCATGACCCATCTCCGTTCAATTTCCCTTGTCATTGCTCTTGCTGCCACTCTCACGTTAGCTGCTTGCACTACCGCTCCAACGATGCCCATGGGCTCGGCAACTGCGGGCAGCATGGCCCCACCCGACCATATGGCCAAGATGGACGCGCAGATGAAGACCATGCAGGGCATGCACGAAAAGATGATGAGCGCCAAAACCCCGGAAGAGCGCAGCAAGCTGATGGCCGAGCACATGAAAACCATGCAGGACGGCATGGCCATGATGGGCGGCATGTCCGGCGCCGGTATGGGTGATATGAAAGGCATGCAAGGCATGACGGGCGATATGGGCGCGCGCCATCAGATGATGGAAAAGCGCATGGAAATGATGCAGACCATGATGAAAATGATGATGGACCGGATGCCTGCCACGCCGGCGAAGTAAGGGGTGTGGTCATGACACCGTTTCGTACAGGTATTGCTCTGGCTGTCACCGTCGGGGTGTTTTATGCCCTGTGCGCGCTGGTCTGGGCTCTTGCCCCAGGGCCTTTTTTGGGTTTCATGAATAACCTCTTCCATGGCATGAACTTCAACAGCATGGTTCAGCCTCGGCCATTCGGGTGGCAAGGTTTCTTGACGGCGCTGCTCGTACTGAGCACCTGGGCGCTATTGGCAGGGGCTTTTTTCGCCTGGCTGCTCAATCGAATGACGCGTTGATTGCCGGCTCTAGCGCGCTGGCGGGGTAGTTAAAGCTTGTAAAGGTAAGTTATATGTTGAAGAGAAGACAGCTGTTTCAGTTTGCCGGTGTGGCGGCCGTGGCCGCCGCCGGGGGCGCCGCCTGGATGTATTACGGATCGCCTCGTTCCGAGGCGTTGGCGGGCGGGCCGTTTCGCCACTATCCCTTCGATCCGGTGGCTGCAGACAATTTCCAGCAGAAGCTGTTCATTCCTGTCGGCAGCGGGCCGTTTGGGGTACTCGATGTCGCCGGGCCGCTCAAAATCCGCGCTACGGCGGCGAGCTTCCCGTTGCTGCCCGGCCGCGAATCCCCCTTCTTGCTGTACCAGACCGAGCAGGCGGGCAAGGCCTACCAGAACCCTATTTTGCGCATTGAGAGCGGCGCGCGTTTCACGGCCAGCCTGGACAACGCGCTCCAGGAGCCGACGATCATCCACTGGCACGGGCTGCACACACCCGCCGCCATGGACGGCCACCCGGCCAGCACCATCGGTCCGGGCGGGCGCTATGCGTATGACTTCAAGGTGAACAACCGCGGCGGCACCTATTGGTACCACACGCACGCGCATGAATTGACCGCCGAACAGGCCTATCACGGCCTGGCGAGTTTCTTCCTGGTGGACGACGATGACCAGCGCAGAGTCAGCAAGGCACTTGATCTGCAGCTCGGCGTCACCGATTTGCCCCTGGTCATTCAGGACAAGCAGTTCGACGCGCAGGGCAAGCTGTTGTACAAGCCTGGTGCCCATGAAGCCATGATGGGCTGGCTGGGCGACATCATGCTCGCCAACCTGACACCCAATGCGGTGCAGGCCGTCACACCGCGCACCTACCGCCTGCGGCTGCTCAACGGGTCGAACGCGCGCATTTACCGGCTCGCCTTCGTCAAGGGAAACAAGGCGCTTGACTTCACCGTCATCGGCACCGACGGCGGCCTGATCGAACGGCCGGAAACGGTGAGCGAAGCCTTTCTCGCGCCGGGCGAACGCCTTGACGTGCTGTTCGACGCAGGCCAGGCGCGGCCCGGTGAGGACATCTTCCTCAGAAGTCTGACCTTCGACGCGATGGAAAACGAAGGACCTGCTGCCGGCCCGGGCGGCATGCCGGGCATGAGCGGCATGGGCATGGGCCAGATGATGGCCAGCATGTCCTCGTCACGATTGCCGCTGGGCCTGGAGTTCAATATCTTGAAACTGTCTGTCACGGCCGGCGAGCGCGTCGTCGCCAAACTGCCGGCCACGCTGTCTCAGGTCAAGCCGATTCCCACCGAGGGCGCCACGCAGCGCAAGATCGAACTGTCGATGGGGCAAATGCGCTTCCTGATCAACGGATACACCTTTCGGATGGACGAAATCGCATTCGACGTTAAACGCGGTGCAGTGGAGATCTGGAGCATCAGCAACCCGGCGCTGGGCATGCCGCATCCGATGCACATCCACGGCTTTTCGTTCCAGGTGCTCGAACGCATTGGCAGCCCGCCTCAGATAGCGGCCATGGCGCGGTTCGGTCAGGGCCGCACCGTAAGCGACCTCGGCTGGAAAGACACCGTGCTGGTTTGGCCCGGTGAAACGGTGCGGGTGGCAATCGACTTCGCCCACGATTACCCCGGCGACCAGACCTATGTATTCCATTGCCACAACCTGGAACACGAAGACGGCGGGATGATGATCAATTTTCGCGTCAAGGCGTGAAGGCGAATCTATACACGGGCTTAGGCAATTCAACTCACGGGAAAACTTACCATGAACACACTTAAATTTGATATCAGCGGAATGACTTGCGGCGGTTGCACGGGTAGCGTGCAGCGAACTCTGAAAAAAATTGACGGAGTCAGTCACGCCGAAGTGACTTTGAATCCGGGCGTCGCTACCGTTGTGACTGATCCCGCCCGGGTGTCGCCCGCGCAAATTGAATTGGCGATCACCAGCCTTGGCTACCCGGCTAAGGCGCGCCCGGCAGATCAAGGTCAATAGGCCCGGCCATGAGCAGGAAGAGCCGCAAACAAGCCCAGCAGAGATGGCCACACGGCACTCCCCGTGACCATGGTCGCGACTCGGATGTCTCTACTCCAAGCGACGCCAGGCTGCGGGCCCGCTGAATTATTTGTATTGGTAAATGCATGAAAACAAAAACCATCGAGGTTGGCGATCTGGTCTCCACACTGAGCGCCACAGGCGTTGAGAAGCAGCTCTCTACGCTTCCGGGTGTCCATCACGTAGACGTGAACTACGTCGCCGGCAGCGCGACCGTGCACTATGATGAATCGCGGATCGAGCTTGAAACTATCCGGCAACGCGTGATCGACTGCGGCTATCACTGCCGCGGCCAACTCCTCCCAGCCTATGTTTGCGCTCCGGAGCAGCATAAGACGGCAGGAGATGCACATGCCGGACATGCCGGGCACACCATGCCTGGCGGCGATTCGGGGACTGAGCTGCGAGCCGCGGTGAAAGCTGCGCCAGCGGCGCGTGGCGACCATGGTTCTCACGGTGGTCACGGCGACCCTTCCGCTAACGGGAAGGCCGACATGATGCATGACATGGGGCACGCACCGGGTATGTCGATGGAGGACATGGCCAAGGACATGCGCAACCGCTTCCTTGTAGCACTGTTGTTCGCAATTCCAGTGTTTCTGTATTCACCGATGGGGCAGATGTTTGGCGACTTTGCTACTCCGTTTGGCATCGACCGCAAGCTGTTTCTGTTCGTCGTCGCGACAGGTGCCATTGCCTATCCGGGCTGGCCCTTCTTCATCGCTGCTTGGCGTGCTGCGCGCAACAAGGTTGCGAACATGGCGACCCTGGTCGTCCTGTCGGTAGGCACGGGGTACGTCTTCAGTGTCGGCGCCACTTTCCTTTATGAAGGTGAGGTGTTTTACGAAGCGGCAGCCGTGTTGCTGGTCTTCATCTTGTTGGGGCATTGGTTGGAGATGCGCGCGCGCGCCGGAGCTTCGGACGCGATCCGCTCCTTGATGGATCTGGCCCCACCCATGGCCACAGTGCTGCGTGGTGGCGTCGAGGTCAAGGTCCCTACTGCCGAGGTATTGGTCGGGGAGACAGTTGTCATCAAACCGGGAGACAAGATTCCGGTGGATGGCGAAATTTTTGAGGGCGGTTCGCAGGTCGATGAATCCATGCTGACCGGCGAGTCCATGCCAGTAAAAAAGGTCGTTGGCGATGCGGTCATCGGCGCTACGATCAACAAAAGCGGCAGCTTCCGCTACAAGGCTACCAAAGTCGGCGCAGACACCGCGCTCGCGCAGATTGTCAAGTTAGTCCAGGAAGCGCAGAACTCAAAGGCCCCGGGCCAGTTGCTGGCGGATAGGGCCTCGCAGTGGCTGGTGCTGGCTGCCATTGTTATCGGGCTGCTCACCTTCAGCGTCTGGTTCTGGGTCTTGGGCCAGCCTTTGCTGTTCGCCCTGACTTTAACGATCACGGTATTCGTGATTGCCTGCCCCGACGCCCTGGGGCTGGCCACCCCGATGGCCATCATGGTCGGGACCGGACTTGGGGCCATGAACGGCATCCTCTTCAAGAACGCTGCCGCGCTGGAAAACGCCACCAAGTTGACAGTCATCGTCTTCGACAAGACGGGCACGCTCACGCTCGGGCAGCCAGACGTCGTGGAAATGGTCACCGCGCCAGGTGTCAACGACGCGCAGCTGCTGGCCACGGCAGCGGCTGTGGAGAAGTTCTCCGAGCATCCTTTGGCGCTTGCAATACTCAAGCGAGCCGGCACCACGCCGACTGAGGTCGCGACGGGTTTTACCAATATTGATGGGCAGGGCGCTCGCGCAGCTATCAACGGTGAAAACGTCTTGCTCGGCAATCGTCAGCTGATGGAATCTGAAAACGTCGCCTTGGAGGAGCTCTCGTCGCAAGCCTCCCGTCTTCAGGGCGGCGGCCGCACCGTGGTGTATGTCGCTCGGGCTGGCAAGCTGATAGGCCTGATTGCCATCGCCGACGCCGTCCGGCCAACCTCCATGGCGACGATCGCCAAGCTGCAGGAGCGTGGCGTGAAGGTCGCGATGATCACCGGGGACAATCAGTCCACAGCGGATCGGATTGGGAAAGAACTCGGCATCGACATCGTTCTAGCCGATGTGTTGCCTGGCCAGAAGGCCTCCAAGATCAAAGAACTGCAGGCCCAGGGCCATAAGGTCGGCATGGTCGGCGACGGCATTAACGACGCTCCGGCCCTGACACAGGCTGATGTGGGCTTCGCAATTGGCGCGGGCACTGACGTGGCGATGGAGAGCGCCCAAGTCATTTTGATGAAGAGCGATCCCTATGACGTGGTCGGTGCCATCGAGCTGTCACGCGCCACGCTGCGCAAGATGCACCAGAACCTGTGGTGGGCTGTCGGCTACAACGTAATTGCCTTTCCTCTGGCGGCCGGCGTCTTTTACCCATTCACCCTGTCGCCCGAGGTCGCAGCACTGTCGATGTCCGGCAGCTCGGCCCTGGTAGCAATCAATGCATTGCTACTCAAACGCACCAAGCTCGCTGGTATTAGACACCAGAAGCCGCAAGCTTCAACGACAACGGCCGCAGGGGTTTCATCATGATAAAGCGGTACTCGGTTCCAAGCGACATGGACTCAGATTGTTCGAAACATAGAAGGTAGACCATGAGCACGAGCACACATCGTCCTAAGGGAAGACCTGGGCGAGTTACCGCAACACAGGCCAGGTCTTCAGCCAAGCCGGTTTCAGACGCCTCACCCGGCGAGTCTGCCGCGCCAAAGGTGCAAGCCGCGACAGACAGTTTGGGGGCGTTGGATGCCGCGTGGCGCTATTACATCGATTCCGTGCAGCGCGGCGTGCTGTTCTTCGACGTGCTACGCGAACGCGGCGACAACATGCTTGCCCACGAGCGCGCTGGCCAGCCGCCTTTGCTCGACTTTGAGCATGAACTGGTGCTGGATGCCCGCACTTTCGCAAAATCCGCCAACTACGCGCTGCTGCGCATCACACGCTGTGGCCCCACACATGCCAGCGATTTCGAGCGGCAAGACCTGAGGCCGGTTCTGGTGATTGATCCGCGTGCCGGTCACGGTCCAGGTATCGGCGGTTTCAAGCACGACTCCGAGGTTGGCGTGGCACTGCACGAGGGGCACCCGACCTATTTCGCCAGCTTCTTCTCCGAGCCTTGCCCGGGCCAGACGCTCAGTAACGTGATCCATGCACTGCGCGCGTTCGTAGAAGAGATCGTACGTCGCCACGGCGTGGCACCGGCTCTTTACGGCAACTGTCAGGGCGGTTGGGCTGTGGCGCTGCTGGCCGCCGAATGTGAGGGTCTCGACGGTCCGGCAGTGCTCAATGGTTCGCCGCTGTCGTACTGGGCCGGTGCCGAAAAAGTGAACCCGATGCGCCTTGCTGGCGGCCTGCTGGGCGGCGAGTGGCTCACGCACCTGATGGCCGATCTTGGCGGTGGGCGGCTCGATGGCGCCTGGCTGGTGCAAAACTTCGAGGGTCTAAATCCGGCCAATACCTGGTGGGAGAAGAACTACAACCTTTACGCCCATGTGGATACCGAACGCGAACGTTTCCTTGAATTCGAACGCTGGTGGTCAAGCTACTTTTTCCTCAGCCGCGAAGAAATCCTCGCCACCGTTGAGAACCTGTTCATCGGAAACCGGTTAGAGCAAGGCCAGGTCCAACTCGACTCGTGCGATATGGCCGATCCCTGTGTCGTAGACCTGAAGCGCATCCGCAATCCGATGGTGATCTTCGCCTCCAGCGGCGACAACATCACACCACCGCATCAGGCGCTGGCCTGGCTTCCCGCGATCTACCCTGACACAGCCGCGCTCAAAGCCGCGGGACAGCGCATCGTGTACCTTCTCAATCCGCATGTCGGGCACCTGGGAATTTTCGTGTCAGCCAGCGTTGCACAACATGAACACCGGGCCATTCTGGAAAACATCGAAACCTTCAAGAATCTGGCACCCGGGCTGTATGAGATGAAGCTCGGAGAGCCGGTCAAAAGCCGGGCAGTGCGCGGAGCTGAAAAACCAGCTGGCGGTGATACGTCATTGCCAAGGCATAAAGTCTGGTTCGAGGAGCGGCGTATCGAGGACTTGCAGTTCAACTATCCACGAAAGGCCTTCGAGAAAGTGGCAGTAGTGTCGCAGTGGAACGAGTTGGCATATCGCACCTGGGCCAGCCCCTGGATCAAGTGGAGTGCCAACCCGGTGTCTGCATTCACGCAAAAGTGGGGCCACCCGATGCGTCTGCGGCGCTACCTGTTCTCGCCGCAGGTGACGCCAGCGATGGCTTGGGTGACCTTCGCCGCGGAGTGGGTCCGGCGGAACCGACAGGCTGCATCCAAAGATAACCCGTGGCGGTTACGGGAAGAGGAGGCGGGGAAATTTATTTCCGCCACGCTGGAACAGTGGCGTGTACAGCGCGATGCTGCAGAGGAGCATCTGTTCACAACCTTATACGGAAGATCATGAAGTACTCCTATCGCGATCGACGCCATTCGATGATGACAGCTCATACCGCATCCGTGTCCATAGCACCGGTCTCTGAGGAACTTAGCCATGAATGAAGAACCGCGCATTTTGACATTCCGTACACGGCCCTTGAGCCCTGTATTTTCTCCAACCACGATCCTCGAAAGGACTTTCACATGAAACGCTTACTTTCCTTACGCCGCCGCCAACGCGGCAAGGTCTCGACCTGGATATTCGCTGGTTTTGCGGCGGTCGCGCTGTTCTTCCTTTTGACAGAACATCGCGCTCATCTTTTCGGCTGGCTGCCCTTCCTGCTCTTGGGGGGCTGCGTGTTGATGCATATGTTCCACGGTGGTCATGGGGGCCACGGTCAACATCGATCTGACGATACGCCCGGCCGCCGCGACCAAGACGCAGCACCCGGAGAGGTTACCCCGAAGCCGGGCGCATCAGCGTCATCTGGCACCCACCACCACTGAACCTATTTCGGAGTCAAGGACATGGACCAATCTTCTGCACCAGCCTATGGGCTGTGGACGCTGGTAGTCATCAATTCACTGGTGTTCATTATTTTCGCTTTTAGTTTCGCCAAGCCGCAGAGCCCAAGGGACTGGCGCTCGTTCAGTGCCTTCTCCGGGTTTCTGGTGGCGCTTTTTGCCGAGATGTATGGCTTCCCGCTAACCATCTACCTGATGTCGGGATGGTTGAGCACCAAGTTCCCGGGTGTGGACTTCCTCTCGCACGATGCCGGTCATTTGTTGGAAGTGATGTTCGGCTGGCGTGCTAATCCCCACTTCGGTCCGTTTCATCTGCTTAGCGCCTTATTCATCGGCGGCGGCTTTTGGCTGCTGTCCGCAGCTTGGTCGGTGTTGTACGCGAACCAGCGTGCAGGAACACTTGCTCAAAGTGGCGCATATGCAAGGGTTCGGCATCCCCAGTACGTGGCGTTTGTGATGATCATGTTCGGCTTCCTGCTGCAGTGGCCAACGGTACTGACGCTGGTGATGTTCCCAGTCTTGTGTGTGATGTACGTGCGGCTTTCCTATACGGAGGAGCGCGAATCGGCACAGCGTTTTGGGGATGAATGGGATCGCTACGCGAGCCGAACACCTCGATTTATTCCGAACTTTGGCGGATCACCTTCGACGCAACACCCCACTTAACACGTCGCTGGGCATTGGAAATCATCTCACTTGGGGCGCTACGACATGACCGACGATCCATCTTTCCGCTATGCATGGTTAATCTGGGCCTCGGCATTTATGGTGCCGTGGGCACTGCTGTTCTACTTCCGCCCCGAACAGCGCCGTCCCATGCTTTGGGCCAGCACGCTGACCACACCCTTCGGTCTGACAGAGCCGCTTTTCGTGCCCGCCTACTGGAATCCACCCAGTCTGTTTGATCTGGCCCAACGAACAGGCTTTGATATTGAAAGCCTGATCTTCTGTTTCGCGATCGGTGGCCTAGGCGTGGCCGGCTATCGCGCTCTAACTTCATTACCACTCAGAAGCATGGATCACCGAGCGAGATCGATGCCACAGCATCGCTGGCACCTGTTGGCGCTAGCCAGTCCAATTTTCGTCTTCGGTGGCCTGATGGTGATGCGTTGGAATCCAATTTATCCCGGAATTCTGGCGATGTTTTCAGGGGCAATGGCAACACTCTTTTGCCGGCCGGACCTCTGGCGAAACACACTCTTCGGCGGAGGCGTTTTTCTGGCGCTGTATGCGGTCTTTCTGCTCGGGTTGAAGTGGTTTTGGCCCGGTTACGTTGAGGCCGTCTGGAACCTGGGCGCTTTGCTTGCCTGGCGTCCGGGTGGTTTGCCTATAGAGGAGCTCTTGTTTGGCTTCGCTTTCGGCATGTACTGGAGCAGTGTTTATGAGCATCTCACCTGGCGGCAGCGGGACATGGCGCGGATTCGCCGAGTCGTAAGTGCCGGAAGAGGTGTTACGTGAAAAGAGACTCGTGCGGCCGTGCCGGAAGGACGAAAGCGAAGGGCGCGTCGGCAGCGATATGGCTCGCTGAGCCCGACCTCACAGGCGTCCAGAGGCGTGACACCCCAGATCTCGCGGTAGCCCAGTATCGATTGATAAAGGAGAACGAATGAACAACATGATCCAGGTAGGCATCGTCGGCTACGGGGTGATCGGCAAGCGTGTTGCCGAAGCCATCAAAAATCAGCCGGATATGGCATTAGCGGGCGTAGCCGATGTTGCCGCAGACTGGCGCATTCTGGGCGCCGTGACGCAACAAATACCCCTCTATGCCGCGGACGCGTCGGCAAGCCAGCGCATGCGAGAGGCGGGTTTTCATCTCAGCGGGTCGCTTGATGATCTCTTGGGCATCAGCGACATCGTCGTGGACTGTACGCCCAAGCGCGTTGGTGCCAGCAATGCGGAGCGCTATCGCGCCGCCGGAAAGGCATTTATTCTTCACGGCGGCGAAAAACATGAAGTAACTGGGCATTCCTTCGTGGCTGAGGCGAACTACGCCTCGGCGGTCGGTCGCCGAGCGACCCGTGTGGTGTCTTGCAATACCACATCGATCGTTCGCACCCTGGGTGCCCTCAAACGCGCCGGCTTGCTCAAACGCGCGCGCGGCACACTGCTGCGGCGCGCCACCGACCCATGGGAAAGTCATCTGGGCGGCATCATGAACACGGTGCTTCCCGAACCTTCGATTCCGAGCCACCAGGGGCCCGATGCGCGCAGCGTTGACCCCGATCTCGACGTGGTGACGATGGCGGTCGCTGTTCCGACGACGATTGCGCACGTCCATTATTGGGCGGTTGATATGACCCGTTCAGCGAGCAAAGAGGAAGTTCTGGAGACCTTTTCCCGCTCCAGCCGGATCGCCCTAATCAAAGGCAGTACCGGCCTCACTGCCCCAAACGTGGTCAAGGAGTTGATGGCCGACAGCGGCCGGCCGCACGACAGCCTGTACGAAGTAGGACTTTGGTCCGACATGCTGCACGTGGAAGGCGCGGAGTTGTTCTATGCCTACATGGTAGACAACCAGGCCATCGTTATTCCAGAGACGATAGACGCCATCCGTGCGCTGGGGATAAGGGGTGTGCCGGCAAGCGAATCCATTGCCATGACAGACGCCTCTTTAGGCGTGGGCGCACCGTTCGCATCAAAAAAATGGCCTTCGTCATGAGAGAGAGGTTCTTCGTATACGACCGGTGGTTGCCGTACTGCAATGGCTAAACCAGTGTTTGTGTCATCCGAAACCGTATTTTCAATCACTTTCCTGAAAGTTCCCACATGAAACTCGCATTTCTCGGTGCCGCGGGCACTGTCACCGGTTCCAAGACACTCGTCACCCATGAAGGGAAACAGCTGCTCGTCGATTGTGGTCTGTTTCAAGGCTACAAAAATTTACGCTCGATGAACTGGGAGGAATTCCCATTCGATCCGAAGCAACTCGATGCCGTCATCCTGACGCATGCGCACCTCGATCATTCCGGGGCCTTGCCATTGCTCGTCAAGCAGGGTTTTCGTGGTCCGGTATTTGCCACGCCATCCACGATTGAAGTCTGCGGAGTTCTGCTGCCCGACAGCGGAAGGTTGCAGGAAGAAGACGCGGAGTATGCCAACCGCCGCCAGCGGTCTAAACACACACCAGCCCTGCCGCTGTACACCGAAGAGGATGCTTTCCGGGCCTTGCGTCGTCTGGAGCCGTTGCCTTTTGATGCCCCCGCCAGAGGCGTCGCCGGTATGCATCTCCGCCTACGGCCAGCGGGGCATATTCTGGGCGCCGGTTCGGTCGAGGTGACGGCGGGCGAGACCACCATCTTGTTCTCAGGCGACCTGGGCCGCCCGGACGATCTCGTCATGCGGGCGCCTGCGCCTATCGAGCGGGCTGACTATATCGTCGCCGAATCGACGTACGGTGACCGCCTTCATGACGGGGCAGATGCCGAAACTCTGCTGGGCGAGGTGATCAGGCGCACGGCCGCACGGGGAGGTGTCGTAGTAATTCCCGCGTTTGCAGTCGGGCGAGCCCAATCGCTTTTGTATTCGATTTACCGCTTAAAAGAGCGTTCGGAAATCCCTGACATGCCCGTTTACCTGAACAGCCCGATGGCAATCGACATGACCGATATCTATCACCGCTATCGCGCAGAGCACCGGCTGTCGCCGGAGGAGTGCATCGGGATGTGTCAGGTCGCGAAAATGGTTCGTACAGTAGAGGAGTCGCGTGCGCTGGTCGCCCAACATTACCCGGCCGTTATCGTATCGGCTAGTGGCATGGCCACTGGTGGGCGGGTGCTGCATCACCTGAAGGCGCTGGCGCCGGATAGACGCAACACCATCTTGTTCGCCGGATTCCAGGCTGGGGGCACACGCGGCGGCAGGATAGTTGCCGGCGAGAAAAGCATTCGCATTCACGGGGAGGATGTCGCCGTCAATGCCGAAGTGGTGTCTTTGCCAGGCATGTCCGCCCACGCCGACGCGCGCCAGATCGTCGATTGGCTCAAAACTTCTCCGAAGGCACCTCGGGGTGTTTTCCTCAATCATGGCGAACCGGCTCCGGCAGATGCGCTCCGGCAACGCATAGAGCGTGAACTCGGCTGGTCTGTGACCGTCCCGCGGCTGGGCCAGACCTTGGAGATTGCACGATGAACGGAGTTGGATTGCGGCTGCGTCCCCTGGGGATAGACACACACCAGGAATTCGTGATCTACATGCGGCGTGATTGCCACGTCTGCCGCGCTGAAGGGTTCGAAGCGCAAACACGCGTCGAGGTAGACCTGCACGACCGTCGCATCATAGCGACAATCAACGTCGTCGATTCAGATCTGCTGGCGGAGGGGGAGGTCAGTCTTTCAACCAGCGCCTGGAAAGCGTTGAATGCCATTTTGGGAGACATCGTCGGCGTGGCGCATGCGCCGACACTCGACTCTCTGAGTGCCATGCGTGCCAAGATCTACGGTCATCGGCTTGATGCCCCTGCGCTCAAGGCCATCGTGACGGACGTCGCTGCGGGCCGATATTCGGATTTGCACATCGCCGCCTTCCTGAGTGCCTGCGCGGGTGGGCGTATGGACCTCCAGGAAACAATCGATCTGACGCGAGCAATGGTTGACGTGGGGGAGCGTATTGATTGGGGGCGAACCCCCATTGCGGACAAGCACTGCATAGGAGGTTTGCCTGGCAACCGGACAACTCCCATCGTGGTTGCCATTGCCGCTGCAGCTGGGCTGACAATGCCAAAGACTTCATCCCGCGCGATCACTTCACCTGCTGGTACCGCCGATGTGATGGAAACGGTGACCCGTGTTGATCTGGATCTACCTGCAATGCGCCGCGTCGTCGAGCGCGAGGGCGGCTGTTTTGTATGGGGAGGGGCGCTGACCCTGAGTCCGGCGGATGACTTGCTGATCCGTGTTGAGCGTCCACTGGACCTCGATAGCGACGCCCAGCTGGTCGCGTCCGTGTTGTCCAAGAAGATTGCCGCCGGGGCGACGCACGCGGTGATCGACATTCCCGTTGGTCCCACCGCCAAGGTTCGGACCAATGAAGATGCGCATCGCCTTCAGGTCCTGCTTGAACAGGTAGCTGCTGCACATGGAATCCACTTGCGGGTTGTCCGCACGAACGGTGCACAGCCCGTTGGGCGTGGCGTTGGCCCCGCACTGGAAGCGCATGATGTCCTGGCGGTGTTGCGCGGTGCGGCTGCGGCCCCTGTGGATCTTCGCATGCGGTCGCTGGTGCTCGCGGGAGATCTTCTGGAGTTCTGCGGGCATAGCATTCCAGGCGCTGGCAAATCGGAGGCTTGGCGACTACTTGACAGCGGCGCGGCCTGGGACAAGTTTCAGGCTATCTGCGAGGCGCAAGGTGGGTTGCGCGAGCCCGGTGTCGCCCCTTTGCTTGAAGCGGTGACAGCCGAACGTACCGGCTATGTCTCCGGCATCGACAGTCGACGGCTCGCGCGGGTTGCGAAACTCGCCGGTGCGCCTGGCGCTCCCACTGCCGGGCTCTCTTTACATGTGAAGTTGGGCGATCCTGTGCAGCTTGGTCAGCCCTTGTTCACATTGCACGCGGAGGCACCGGGAGAACTGGCCTACGCTAAGCGCTATCTCGCGACGCACCCGATTTTGACACTGGGCGAGGTGGCAAAATCATGAAGCCTGTGGGGATCGCCATGCCAGGCAATGAGCGCCTTACCGACGATCTGGCTGCTCATTTTGATTTCGAGCGCGGACTTGCAACGGTTCGCCGTTTCCCCGACGGAGAATCTCATGTGAGGGCTGAAACCTCGGTCGAAGGGCGACATGTGTTCATCGTGTGCACGCTTGACCGGCCGGATGACAAACTGGTGCCGCTCCTGCTTCTGGCAAGCGCCATCCGCGAAGCTGGTGCGGCATCGGTCGGCTTGGTGGCTCCATACCTGGCCTACATGCGTCAGGATCGGCAGTTTCACGCGGGTGAGACGATCAGCGCCCAGCATGTAGCGGCGTGGATCTCACGCCATGTGGACTGGTTGGTCACTGTAGATCCTCATTTGCACCGCATTGCGGATCTATCGCAGGTTTACAGTATTCCTTCGCGGGTGGCCCATGCGGCAGACGGCGTCGCAAGCTGGGTACGGCTGAATGTAAGCCAACCGCTTTTGATTGGGCCTGACGAGGAAAGCGGCCAGTGGGTAAGGGATGTGGCGCAGCGCGCGGAAGTGCCTTTCATCATATTGGCAAAGAACCGGCGAGGCGATCGTGATGTCGAAGTGTCCGTCCCTGAGGTTGATCGCTGGCGCTCGCACACGCCAGTGCTGGTGGACGACATCGTTTCGACCGCACGGACCATGATCGAAACCGTTGGCCATCTACGCCGTATCGGTCTGGCCGCACCCGTGTGCGTGGCCGTGCATGCTGTGTTCGCACAAACGGCTTTTGAGGATCTGCATGCGGCCGGTGCGGCTGACATAGTGAGCTGCGACACGATTTCTCACCCGTCCAATCGCATCGCACTGGCCTTCGCCATTGCAGCCAGCGTGCGCGAGTTTCTTCCATGAATCCGAACCAGACTATCCGGGAGGCCGCCATGTCGTTCGTGTTGTCAAAACTGGCTGCACTTTTTGTGCTGCTCATCCTCGCACTTGGGTCGTCCGCCGTTCTGGCACAGGCGCGCCTCGAACGCGACGGTGTGGTTCTCTACTGGGGTCTCGTGCCCGCCGCAGTCGTGTCAGAGAAACACGCTTTGGAAGACATGCATGGTGTCGTGCCGCAGGACGGTAGCCAAGTCCACCACCTCGTCGTTGCCCTGTTCACAAGTAGCGGCGCGCGTATCGGGGACGCCGTGGTGCGCGCCCAGCTCAGCGAAACCGGGATTGTCGATGCACCGCCAAAGTACCTGACGCCGATGAGTGTCAACGGCCAAATGACCTACGGCCAGTTGTTCTCGACCGCCAGGAGCGGGCCGTACCGCTTCCGCGTCATGGTCAAGCTGGCCAGCCGAGCCACCGAGATCGAGTTCGCTGTGTCGGCCTGGTCGCCTCATCGCGAAGTCCGATAAGCTATCCCGCCCAAGAACCCGTTGGTCAACCTTCAAAGGCCCACAGTGACAAGTAACACTCCAGCCAGCGCGTCAGATGCAGCCACTGCAGACTTAACGGCTGTCAGAATCTTCGATCGTTTGATGCGAGGCTACGCTGGATCAGCTTCCCTGCGGCTGTGGAACAACATCCTGCATGCGCCCGGTGATCAGTTGCCATCCTTCACGCTGGTGCTGCGCGATCCCGCCATCCTGCGTCGTCTGATTCTTGAGCGTAGTCCGCTGTTATTGGCCGATGCCTACTTCCGGGGTGTGATTGATTTCGAGGGTGACCTGTACAGCGCACTCTCACTAAAGACGCATTTCGAGCGCCTATCCCTTACTTGGCACGACAAGCTTGCTCTGCTGCGCGATGCCTGGCGCCTGCCCGCCATGACGGATCCCAATCTCAAGCCGGGTGATACCTTGGCTTCCCGGATCGCCCGGCGTTTCTCCCATCGCCACTCGAAAGACAGTGACCGTGCCGCGATCCAGTTTCACTACGACGTCTCCAACGAGTTTTATCGCTTGTGGCTAGACACGGAGCGCGTGTACTCATGCGCCTATTTCACTAGCCTTGACGAATCGCTGGATCAGGCGCAGCGCAACAAGCTGGAGCATATCTGCCGCAAGCTTCGACTTCAGCCCGGCGAGCGGCTGCTTGACATCGGCTGCGGCTGGGGGGCCCTGGTGTGCTGGGCTGCCAGGCATCATGGCGTGCGGGCCCACGGCATCACGCTTAGCCAGCAGCAGTTCGAGTACGCCCAGCAGCGTATCAAGGCAGACGGGTTGCAGGAACTGGTAACTGTGGAGCTGCGCGACTATCGGGACATGGCCGGCGAACGCGTCTACGACAAGGTGTCGAGCGTCGGCATGTTCGAGCATGTCGGCTTGAGCAACCTGCCGACCTATCTGTCGACCGTCATGCGCCTGCTGCGTCCTGGCGGACTGTTCCTCAATCACGGCATCACGCACGACGAAGAGGGCTGGAACAAGACGGTGGCCACTGAGTTCATCAACCGCTATGTCTTCCCGGATGGCGAACTCGATTGTGTCAGCAACATTCAACTCGGGATGGAGCGCGCGGGATTCGAAATCCACGATGTTGAGGGTCTGCGGCCGCACTACGCGCTGACGTTGCGCCATTGGGTGCAACGACTGGAGGCCAACCGCGACGCTGCGCTGCGCGAAGTTGGCGAGGCGACCTATCGTGTGTGGCGCTTGTACATGGCAGCCTGCGCGCTAGAGTTCGAGTCTGGTGGAACAGGGATTTACCAAATTCTCGCCTCCAGGCGCAACCTTGGCGAATGGCCGGTTCCACTATCGCGGCGCGACCTCTACGCAGACTGCAGTGGCCTAAATTCAGGAGTGAATTGAATGTGCTTTTCCGCCACGGCCAGTTTCACCGCGGGTGCCTTTTTGCTTGGCCTGGGTACGCTGACGCTGCGGTCGGCGCGGTGTCGACGCGAATTGCCGTTCGCCGCAATACCGCTGTTGTTCGCAATCCAGCAGCTGAGCGAGGGTGTGATTTGGCTGACGTTTAGCCACGAGGCGCCCTTGCTCAATACGGTGATGACACATGTGTATTCCTTCTTTTCACATGTATTGTGGCCAGTCTACGTGCCGGTCGCCGTGTTGCTGATAGAACCACCCGGACGCCGACGGCAAGCGCTTGTCGTTTTTTCCGCCGCTGGCATCGCGGTGGGAGCGTACCTGCTTTACTTCCTGGTCGCATTCCCCATCGTCTCGCGACCCATCGGCCAGCACATCGAGTACGTTTCACCGCATTTCTATGCTGCGGTGGCCATGACGCTTTACCTGATGTCAACCACCGTCAGTCTTTTGCTGTCAACGCATAGAACGGTGAAAGCCTACGGAGTCCTTGCGCTGTTGTCCTTTGGCTTGGCCTATTGGTTCTATACAACCTGGTTTATTTCGGTATGGTGCTTCTTTGCCGCGCTGTTGAGCGTTGTCGTTTCTCTTCACTTTCTTTTGCTTAGAGACGGACATCACAAGCCGAAGCGCATGTGCGGGCATCCGGCGTTGGATCGACTATCCGAACGCAGCCCGCCTGATCACTTTTCATAGGAGTACAAACACTAGACATGGTGAAGACCCGCATCGTCGTCGGGCACCGTTGCACTGTCAAGCGGTTGGGGAAATCTGCTTGAACTGCTGCTGCGTGGTTGTGAGGGTTGTAGTCAATCTGACTGGCCTTTGCTTTTTGAGACAACAGTCGAATTAAACATTTTGGAGAAAAGAGTATGGGAAAACTATTGGCTGTCCTGACCGCAGCATTGGCGCTGAGCCTAACGGGCTGTGGGTACAACACATTTCAGACAAATGACGAGCAAGTCAAGGCGAGTTGGTCGGAGGTCGTCAACCAATACCAGCGCCGTGCGGATCTGGTTCCCAATCTCGTCAATACCGTGAAGGGCGAAGCAAAGTTCGAGCAGGACACCCTGGCGAGGGTGATTGATGCGCGTTCAAAGGCTACATCAATCCAGGCTACCCCGGAGCTTGTCAATGACCCCGTGGCATTTCGAAAATTTCAGCAGGCTCAAGGTGAATTGACTGGTGCATTGTCGAGGCTGTTGGCTGTTTCAGAGAACTACCCGAACTTACGGGCCAACCAGGGTTTCCGGGACCTGCAAGCGCAGCTGGAAGGGACCGAGAATCGCATTACGGTTGCACGCAACCGCTATATAAAATCGGTGCAGGACTACAACGTGACGGTGCGGACCTTTCCCACCAATCTGACGGCGATGGTGCTCGGCTACAAGCAAAAGTCCAACTTCACCGTCGAGAACGAAAAGGAAATTTCCAAGCCGCCCAGTGTCGGTTTTGACTCCGCACCTGCCAATCCCAAAGTCGGTGCTTCAGGTGTGGCCAAATGATTGCGAGAAGCGCAGGCAGGGCCTTATTCCTTGCATTCGCACTTGGCTGGGCTGCATTCTCTATAGCGCAAGCACCGGTCCCGCCTTTGACTGGGCATGTCATTGATCTAACCGGCACGCTTGCCGCAGAGCAGAAGGCCTCACTGGAGAAAACGTTGACAGCGTTTGAGACAAGGAAGGGCAGTCAGCTTGCTGTCCTGATAGTCCCGTCATCAGCGCCGGAAGAAATCGAGCAATTTTCCTTGCGGGTTGCAGAGCAATGGAAGCTCGGACGCAAGAAAGTTGATGACGGTGCTATCCTGGTTGTTGCCAAAAACGATCGCACGCTACGTATTGAGGTGGGATATGGCCTGGAAGGGCCGCTCAATGACGCCACCAGCAAACGCATCATCAGCGAAACCATTCTGCCTCGCTTCAGGCAGCAAGACTTCTACGGTGGCATCACGGCCGGGGTCGAGCAGATCATCCGCGTCGTTGACGGTGAGCCTTTGCCGGCACCCATCCGGCAACCTGCCACCAGTACCGGAGACGTCCGGCAGTACGCCCCTATCCTTTTCATTGTCGCTCTCGCAGTGGGCGGCGTGTTGCGGGCAACGTTGGGCAAAGTACCCGGCTCGCTGGTCACAGGTGGGGCAGTTGCAGTAGTTGCCTGGCTTATCGCTGGCGCCTTATCCGTGGCGTTGCTCGCTGGAGTGATCGCGCTGTTCATCACGTTGTTAGGTGGAGGCATGGGCGGGCATGGACACGGCGGGCACTACGGAGGATTCGGGCGAGGCGGCTTTGGTGGCGGTGGCTTCAGAGGAGGAGGTGGTGGCTTCGGTGGCGGCGGCGCGTCGGGGAGATGGTAATCATGAATATCAAACGCATCTTGACGCATTTACTGCTCACCGAAGGGCGGGTCAGGCGAGCCTTTCCGCGCAGTACTTTGAGCGCTATCGAAAAAGCTATCAAAGCAAGCGAGACCGCACATGTCGGAGAAATCCGATTTGTCGTGGAGGGCGGGCTAGACGGCATGCCGCTGTTTAAGGGGCAGACGGCCAAAGAACGAGCCGTTGAAGTTTTCTCGCAACTCCGCGTTTGGGATACCGAAGACAACAGTGGTTTGCTGATCTACTTGCTGCTCGCTGATCGGGCGGTAGAAATTGTTGCCGACCGCGGGATTCACGCAAAAGTGGGATCACAGGAATGGAGCAAGGTTTGCCGCCAGATGGAAACGGCCTTCAAACAATCGAACTATGAGAGCGGTGCGCTCAAAGGCGTGCAGGCTGTGACGCTGCATCTGGTGGAGAATTTTCCCGCCAATGGTCGCAGTGTTGATGAACTGCCGGACAAGCCGGTAATCCTTTAAGGCTGGTCGATTTCAAACTTAGGAGTGTCATTACTATGCGAAAAAGCTCAATGAAATGGTTGGTCTCAGTTGTGCAGATCAGTGCGCTGTTGGCTGCCGGGGCGTCCTACGCCGCGGCGGAGAAGGTCTATGTCGCGGATGAAGAGGGGAACACTGTCAGCGTCATCGACGCGACATCCTTCAAGAGGATCGGCAGCATCCCGGTCGGTCAAGGCCCGCACAACGTCCAGGTCGCGCCTGATGGCAGGCAGGTCTGGGTGACCAACAACGGTCAACCGGCAAAGGCGGTCCACAACATGCCCAAGTCCGAGCATGGCGCAATGGCTGGCAGCGGAGAAATTTGGGCCATTGACACCACCACCGATGCGGTGGCGGCTAAGGTGCCAGTCGGCATGCATCCCGCACACGTGGTCGTGACGCCCGATGGCCGTTTTGCTTACGTCGCAAACGGCGGCGAGAACACCGTTAGCGTGGTGGATATTTCTGCGAAACGGGTTGTTGACACAATTCCGGTCGGCGCATCCCCACACGGCATGCGGATCAGTTCGGACGGCAAACAAGCCTGGGTCGCCAACCTCAAGGGCGGAACCATCTCGGTCATTGACACGGCGGTACGAAAGGAAACTTTGCAAATCGCTGTCGGCAGGGGTCCCGCGCAGGTGGGTTTTACGCCCGATGGTCGGCTGGGGTTCGTGTCGCTGTCTGGGGAAAACCGGGTCGCCGTGATTGACCCTGTGAGTCGAAAGGTTATCAGCAGGATAGCTGTGGGTACAGTTCCGATTCAGTTGTACGCGACACCTGACAGCCAGCTATTGTTGGTGGCGAATCAGGGAACACGGCAAAACCCAGGTAGCACTGTCAGCATCATTGATCTTCGTAGCTTCAAGGTCGTATCGACGATCAAGGCCGGAAAGGGTGCTCACGGCGTGGCAATTGATCGCAAGGGACTCCATGCCTTTGTGACTAACCTTTACGAGGACACAGTCTCCGTTATCGATATCTTGCAGCGCAAGGTGATCGCCACCATCCCTGTCGGCCGTCTGCCCAATGGTGTCAGCGTGACCCCTTGACCATGGTAGGGCTATGCGGCAACAGGGCAGCAATGGCGAGCTAAGGTTTTCAGCATTGAAATTTTATTACTGCAATGACTTCTGTCTCTCCGTTAACTGCAGCGGCTGATCTCCCCGGATTGCAGCCTGTGCAGTTGGGGTGGCTGGCTGCGGCGGTGTTTGTTGTGTCGGCCGGTTATGGGGCGCTCATGCCTCTCTTGCCGGGATGGCTGTCTGAGTTGACGCCAGGTGCGACTGAGGCTGAAATTGCACGCCACGTCGGCTTTCTAAGCGGCACGTACGCTGGCGGCGTACTGGTCGGCGCCCCTCTGTGGGGTGTGATGTCGGACCGCGCCGGGCGGAGCCGGATACTGGTTGTTGGACTCGTTGGCTACGTTGCTAGCCTGCTTCTTTTGCTGGTTCCTACATTGAGCAGCCTGTGGGGAATGTATGGGCTACGCGGTGCAACTGGCTTCTTCGTGGCGGCGGTGGTTCCGGTTGTTGCCGCACTGGTTGCTGAACACACTCCCAGGCAGCAGCGCGCGCGGCGCTTCGCTTGGCTCAGTGCTATGTCGCTACTCGGATTTCTCTTCGGACCTGGGATGGGAGTCATAGCAGACGGGATCGGCGCATTGTTGATTTCAGGGGTGGTTTCCCCCTCGCTCTCGGCACGTCTTGTTATTGTTCTTTCCGCTGTGCTCGGTGCGACCATGATGGCGGGACTCACGGTGACACTGCCTACGACGCAGCCTGCCAACGCAGCGGCGCAGATAAGTCCGGGTGCTTCCACTGAAGGACGCCATCTCGCGTTGTGGTGGATGAATGGAGTTGTCATGCTCGTGCTCGCGGGTTTTGAGTTGGGGATACTCCTGCAAGGACAGCAACACCCTGGCGTCTCTTCGCGCGAGATCGGATTGATGTTCGCCGAGTGCAGCCTTGTGATGCTTGGTGTCAACGCCCTGCTGTTTTTCACGAATATGCTTGAAAGAGTTCAAAGCAGATGGTTGATCGGCGTAGGGTTGCTTTTTGCGATGGCAGGGCTGCTGGTGCTCGCTCGCCATCGATCAGACATTTGGATGTATGTGGGCATCAGTCTTACAGCCGCTGGAACCGGTTTGGTTCTCCCAGTCATCGCCTACTTGGGCGCGAGTGTTTCGCGACAGATGCTCAGCGTTACGATGGGTGGGCTTGCCGCGGCGGCTAGTTTCGGGCAGACGCTCGGATCGTCCGCCGGCGGATGGATCTTCGGTGCTTTCGCCCGTGACAGCTTCGCATGGCTAGCTCTTCCTTTGGCGGTGATGCTCGTGCTCTTGCTGATGTGCCCGCGATGGTTGTCGGCCGTCTACGCGTCGCCGACCATTCATCCGGCTTTGCCAGAACCGCGTGACTGAGTAATCATGGGGCACACCATGGCAAAACTATTATTAATAGCTGCAACCTTATTCGTGGTTAGCGTACCGCTCAATTTTCTGTGGGAGGTGGCGCAGATGCCGCTATATGTGGAGGACGGTGACTTGTTGGAGTTTGCAGTACATTGCGTCGTCCCCAGCCTAGGGGACGGCCTAATCGTACTGATTATCTTTGGCGTCGGCGTCATTGTGCTGGGCCGGACGGACTGGTTTAGCCAGCCGGGACTCGGCGGTTACGCTCTGATGATCTTTACCGGATTCGCTATTGCCCTGGCTATTGAATGGGGCGCTGTGTATGTCTTAGACCGCTGGAGTTACACGGCGCGCATGCCACGCTTACCAGGCTTGGGTGTCGGCCTTTCGCCAGTGCTGCAAATGCTGGTATTGCCACCCGTCATATTCAAGTTTTCGACATGGTGGCTTGACCGGAAGCAGCGTGACTAAGCCGTTGAGGCGATTCACATTCATATGGGCCTCCGGGTTTGCGTTCATCGTTATTCCGTGGCGGTGGGAGATACCGTGCCTGGCGTAGAGCAATAGAACATTTTCAAACTCCGGAAGGTTCGTGAATTCCAAGCCTTGGCGGCAGTGGTCAGCGCAAAACTGATCTTTACCCTTGTGACACAGCAGGACTAAAAACACCGGGTAGAATCCGACCACTATGTTGCGCTTTCGCCACTTGTTGCTTTGCTTGATGATGCTGGCCTTGCCCCTGCAGGGTTTTGCTGCGGCATCCATGCTTTATTGCAGCTCGAGTCCAGGCCACGAGACCGCGCAAAGTCAGATGATCGCCGTCGCACCTCATCTTGCGGATGGCATTGTCTTGCAGCATGAGCCCACACAGGCTGCACTGCTGGTGCAACAGGTCGACAAAGCATCCGACGTCCAATCACAATTACCGGACGCCACTCACAAGTGCGGCGTATGCGCTTCTTGCTGCAGCGTCGTGGCCATCGCTGATTTGCCCCGTACGGTCGCAATCTCGCCTTCCCCCCATGCTGATCTGGCCGAGCCTTTCGTGCTGATCGATACCGTTCCCTCGCGCCAGCCCGAGAAACCACCTCGCGCCTGACGCGCCTGTAGAGCTGCGGCCGTTCGCGCCGCAGTAGCAGGCACTTTTCATCTGCTCGCCCTCGAAGAATCCCTTGCGGGATGACTTCGTGTTCGCCGCCCTTTGAAAACGCGAGGAATTCATGTTTAAATCTTTGTTGACCAGTTCGCTGGTCCTGCTATCCGCCTTGCCGGCGCTTGCGTTAGCACAAGCCGCTCCCGCAAGTGCTCCATCAGCCGCGCCAGCCAATCCGGCGGCGGCATCATCACCCACGCCGCCAGAGTACCGCTCAGCATTCGAAGGCTATCAGCCGTACACCGACGAAAAAACGCTCTCCTGGAAGGAGGCAAATGATCGCGTTGGCAGCATCGGCGGATGGCGCGTATACGCCAAAGAAGCACAAGAGCCCTCGGCCCCAGGCGCCTCAGCTAAACCCGACCCGCATGCCGGGCATTCCAAACAGTGACAGGACGACCCATGAAAAGAATTTTTCGACTGGGCGCACTGACCGCCGCCGTCCTTGTGCTGGCAGGCTGCGCTTCCGTCAACATTGATCAGGCTGTTCAGGACGCCAACGACTCGACTACCACATTTACTGGCGGCAAGCTTGAGTTCAGCCGTACCGCACAACAGCAGCAAGCCAGGACCAAGCTGACCAACGAGCTGCTGGGCAAACCTTTGTCGATGGACGACGCCGTCCAGCTGGCGCTGGCGAACAGTCCGGCTGTGCAGACCTTGCTGGCGCAAAGCTGGTCCGAACTGGCTCAGGCCAACCAGGCAGGGCGGATCAGCAACCCTGTTTTTACGTTTGAACGGATCCGCTTTGCGGATGAGCTGGAACTGGGCCGCTTGCTATCGTTCGGCTTGCTGGACCTGTTGACGCTGCCGCAGCGCCGGATCATTGCGCGCGGGCAAACCGACCAGGCCAAAGTCCAGCTCAGTGCCAATGTGGTCGAGCAGGTCACACAGGTGCGTCAGGGCTGGGTCAGGGCAGTCACCGCTCAGCAGACGCTGCAATACGCTGAACAGGTCAATCGCACCGCGCAAGCGAGCGCCGAGCTGGCCAAACGCATGCAGCAGGTGGGCAATTTCACCAAGCTGCAGCGGACGCGCCAGCAGGCCTTTTACGCGGATGCCACGGCGCAGCTGGCATCCAGCCAGCACGCCGCGACTGCTGCGCGGGAGGAGTTGATCCGTCAATTGGGTTTGACTGACGCCCAGGCCAAAGAGCTGAAGCTCCCCGAGCGCCTGCCCGATCTGCCCAAAGCGCCGCGTCAACCCGAGGTGGTCAATGCCAATGCCATGCAGCAGCGCCTGGATGTGCAGATGGCGCGTAGCCAGCTCGATATCGCTGGCAAGTCACAAGGCCTGAACCTGCTCAACAGCCTGGTGGATGTGGAGTTGGGCATTCGCAGGGACACCGTTTTTGACAATTCGGCCGGCACCAGCACGCCCAGGCGGGGGTTCGAGCTGGGGATCCGGCTGCCGATCTTTGACTGGGGTAGCGCACAACGTGGTGTCATGAACGCCCAGTCCCTGGCCGCCGCCAGCCGCTACGAAAGCACGGTGCGCGGCGCGTCATCACAGCTTCGCGAAAGCTACTCCGCCTACAGGACTGCTTATGACGTTGCCAAGCACTACCGCGACGAAATCGTTCCGCTTCGCAAAACAATGGCTGAAGAAAACATCCTTCGCTACAACGGCATGCTGATCGGCGTCTTCGAATTGCTGGCCGACACGCGAGACCAGATCTCCAGCGTGACTGCGGCGATCAACGCCTACCAGCAGTTCTGGCTCGCCGATGCCGCGCTTGCCGCGTCGATGACGGGCAAGCCGACCTCCATGGCCATGGCCGCAGGGGGTGCCACCAGCGGCGGCGCCGATGCCGGCCACTAGACCTGATCAACTATTTACGGAATTGACATGACAAATCGAAGAAATTTTCTGACAGGCGCTGGGGCAATAACTACGGCAGTCGCTGCCGCGGCCGTCAGCAGGGTCGCCATGGCTGCGCTGCCTGAGCCGGTCCTGCAAACCAAGCCCGACACCATGGCGCCGTTGATGCCCAGCACTGGCCGCCCGTACAACCCCGTTGTGACCTTGAATGGTTGGACGCTGCCCTGGCGTATGAATGCCGGCGTCAAGGAGTTCCATCTGGTGGCCGAACCTGTGGTGCGTGAAATGGCACCGGGCTTCAAGGCCCATCTCTGGGGATACAACGGCCAGTCCCCCGGGCCAACCATCGAGGTGGTCGAAGGCGACCGTGTCCGCATTTTTGTCACCAACAAGCTGCCCGAACACACCAGCATCCATTGGCATGGTCAACGCCTTCCAAACGGTATGGACGGCGTTGCCGGATTGAACCAGCCGGCCATTCCGGTGGGCAAGACGTTTGTGTACGAGTTTGTGGCAAGACGGCCGGGCACGTTCATGTACCACCCGCATGCCGACGAGATGACGCAAATGGCCATGGGAATGATGGGATTCTGGATCACTCATCCCAAGGCCAAGCACCCACTGATTGATGACGTGGACCGGGACTTCGTATTTTTGCTCAATGCCTACGATATCGACCCTGGTGCCTACACGCCGAAAATCATGACCATGCTGGACTTCAACCTGTGGAGTTGGAACAGCCGTATCTTCCCTGGCATCGATCCGCTGGTGGTTCGCAAGAACGACAAGGTCCGGATCCGCATCGGTAATTTGACGATGACCAATCACCCCATGCACTTGCATGGGCACGAGTTCCTTGTGACTGGTACCGACGGCGGGCCGACCCCAAAATCCACCCGCTGGTACGAGGTCACGACCGACGTCGCTGTAGGCCAGATGCGGCAGATCGAGTTCCTGGCCGACGAAGAGGGCGACTGGGCGTTCCATTGCCATAAAAGCCACCACACCATGAACGCCATGGGCCATGACGTCCCAACCATGATCGGCGTCGAGCACCGCGGCATTGCCAAGCAAATCACCAACCTGGTTCCCGACTACATGGTGATGGGCGAGCGCGGCATGGCCGACATGGCCGAGATGGAAATGCCATTGCCGGACAACACCGCGCCCATGATGACGGGCACCGGCCCGTTCGGCTCGGTCGAAATGGGCGGCATGTTTTCAATGGTGAAGGTACGGAAGGACCAGAAGGCAGGTGATTACAAAGATCCGGGCTGGTACAAGCATCCCGCCGGCGAGATCGCCTATGAGTGGACGGGCTCACTGCCCAACCCTGCGCGCTTCGCCGCAGAAGGTGGCAAATCGATGCCGGTCCAAAACATGCCTGCCAAAGAAGTTGAAGTCCAGGTGCGCAAACCCATGGGCAACATGAAGCACTGATCCTTTTTTTCCTCCATCGACTTTCCCTCAACCTTCCATTAGTAGGAATTTTCATGAAAAAACTGACCTCCATTGTTTTGGGTACCCTGATTGCCACCACAGGCGCTCTGGCGCTGGCGCATGGCGACGAAACTCACGTCAAAAAAGCCGGTCCCGTCAAAAAGGAACAAAAAGCGTGGGGCATCGCGGGCGATGCCAAAAGCGTTATCCGCACGGTGACTTTCACCATGACCGATAACATGCGCTTCAACCCTGACAAGCTGGAAGTCAAACAAGGCGAAACGATCAAATTCATCATAAAAAACGGCGGGAAAGTCATGCACGAAATGGTGATCGGCACCAAGACAGACCTGGACGAGCATGCTGCACTGATGATGAAGTTTCCCGGCATGGAGCACGAGGAGCCCTACATGGCCCATGTCGGCCCCGGCAAGACAGGCGAGATCATCTGGACCTTTAACAAGCCAGGCACTTTTGACTATGCCTGCCTGATCGCTGGCCACTATCAGGCCGGGATGGTGGGCAAAGTCACTGTGATGGCCTCCAAGTAATCACCTGAGCCCTGCGGAGGCCTCATGAAAAAACGCTCGTTCCTCAAAATTCTCCCGGTATTTGTAGCCGGCGCGCAGCTCAGTCTTGGTAGCGGCGCGTTCGCCAAAGCCCGTCCCCTCGTCGACGTCTGGAAAGACCCGGAGTGCGGCTGCTGCAAAGACTGGGTGAAACACTTGGAGGACAGCGGCTTTGATGTGCGGGTCCACGACAGCGGCAACACGGCGGCAAGGGCCCGGCTCGGTATTCCTGCCAAGTTGGGCTCATGCCACACCGCAGAGGTCGGCGGCTATGCCGTTGAAGGCCATGTACCGGCGCGTGACATTCAGAGCCTGTTGGCGAAACGTCCGAAAGCGATCGGATTGGGCGTGCCCGGCATGCCTGTGGGCTCCCCGGGCATGGACGGCCCCATCTATGGAAAGCGCAAAGACGCTTACGACGTGCTGCTGGTCAAAGCCGATGGCAGCACCAGCATATTTAAATCCTACTTTTCAAACTTTTTTTCCACTATTTCCTGAAAGGAAGTTAACCATGAAATCCCTTAAAACCGTTCTGATCCTCGGTGCCCTGTTTGCCGGTGCAGCTCACGCGCAATCGACCATGAACCACGGTAGCGGTGCTATGCCGATGGGTGAAGCAAAGAAAGAGGCCGCTGCACCCGAGGCCAGCATGGCCGATGGTGAAGTGCGCAAAGTGGACAAAGAAGCCAAGAAGATCACCATGAAGCATGGCGAGATCAAAAATCTGGACATGCCAAGTATGACCATGGTGTTCCAGGTCAAGGATCCAGCCATGCTGGACAAGGTGAAAGCAGGCGACAAGGTGCGTTTCACCGCCGAGAAGGCCGGCGGCGCCATTGTCGTGACCGACATCCAACCGGCGAAATAGTGGCTATCGATCTGCCGGGCTGATGCGCCGGCGGATCCAGTGGAATGTTCTGATGCCACACGAATTTCGTAACTTGCCGAATGTTTCGCACGAAACACTGACCACCGCACTGGTGGCCAGTGCCGTGGCGGCGCTGATGATTTTTGCGCTAATAAGCTATCTGCTGTGGCGCGACAGAAAGAAATTCAAGGCAGGAAAGGCAGCGCGCGGGCACCCGCGCCGGGTTCGAAGGAAGAGGCCGAGGTAGGGTCAAGGAAATCGAGATTGCATTAAATTGGCTTGTGCACTGCAGGCCCAGAAAGGCAGCGAAAGATTTTCAGCGACGGTTCTGGTGGTCGTTGCCTTTAACGGCAACAGCCCCAGTGCTCGCCATGTTCGGGCACATATTTGGCTGGTTTGGAATGAGCACACAGAGCTGGGTTGAACTGGTGCTGTCGCTACCCATCGTCAAAGCCCGTACATGTGGACCCTAGTCGGTTTGGTGACGGCGGCCGCTTTTGTGTACCGCGTGGCACGGCACCGCTTGCGCCGGGGTAGTGCCTGGCATGCGCGGCGATGGCAAGCGTGGTGTTGATCTACTGCGAAATGCAAAACTGTTCAGACGCCGGTAGGGTCGATAAGCTGCCGACAGGCATCAAACATATCAATCGTTCGCGAAGCAGACGAATACCTGATCCCGGCGTCCGAACAAGAAGGACGGGGCAACACCGAAGGTCCCCCGGAAGGTGCGCGAGAGATGGGACGAATCGCTGAAACCGGCCGCGTGCGCGGCCTCGGTCAATGTACTCCCCATCAGCGCCGACTCCACCGCCCGCCACAGCCGCTGCCACAACACATAGCGGCGCAGGGGCATGCCGATCTGTTCGGTGAACTGATGGCTCAGCCAACTCGGCGACATGTTCAGCGCGGCGGCGAGAGAAGACAGGCGCAACGGTTGATCGAGTTGGGTGCGGATCAACGCCAGGCCGTCCACGATGCGCGGGTCGAGTATGCGGCGTTGTTGCGCAGCTTCGGTCAATCCCAACCATGCGAGACAGATTGCATCAGCTTGTTCGGCGGAGCCCCCGGTGGCAGCGAGCTGCCGCAACGCCTCGATGGTAGAGGACCGGGGGGCGGCCGCGCCTTGCGATGGTGCTTGCAGCGCCGCGAACTCGGCGCTCTCGGCTTCCACATAGACGATGGCTGTCGACGTGGCGGTGGCGATGAACTCATGCGGTTCGTCTGGCGGAACGTAGAACCCTTGGTGCTCACCCCACTTCAGATCCTCTCCGGAGCGTAAGCGCAGCGGCCCGTCGAGCCCCACGCAAAGTTGAGCCGCATGATGATGATGCATGCCCGCGTCCATGCCAGGCCCGAGATAGAGCAAGCGGTGCGGCCAGAGATAGAGGCGGATCGTCGGTAGTTCGTTGGTCACTTGTTTGCCAGTTTATTCTAGCCCGGCGGGGCCAAGGGGGCGAGACTGCTGACATATGGAGGCCGTGGGGTTCCCCTACCGCCAACCGGTCAAATCTTTGACGCGAAGCGAAACTCTATGATTTATTCGGAACTCTGGCTCGGAGGATTGGGCGCGGCCCTGGTGCAGGTAGCGGCAGGCGAGTTCGCCGCCGCGGTACACGGCACGCAGACCTCGCCCTTGCGCGCAACCGGCCGCTGGTTGATCGACGTCATTCCGACACCGCTCATCGATCTCGGGGTGGCGCTGTTGCGCCGGGCGGATAAACCTGTCATTGCCGCGACGTTGCTGCTGCTGTCATTGAGTGTGCCGGCGCTGGCCGCGCTCGCCAGCCGAGCGGCGCTCGTCGTGACGCTCGTGCTACTCGGGATCATCGGGCTGGCGGCGCTGTGGCGGCGTGACGAACTGAGTCGTGTCGCTGCGTGCGGCATCGGCCTCGCAGCGCTTGCCGGTGGGGTTGGCGGCATGTGGTTGTCGCCCACGGGGGTCTTGGCGATCACTTTTGCGCTGGCGCTGGGGGTGGCCGGGCTGCGCGCCGCGGCGCGATTCCGTTCCCAGCGCCATCAGCCGGTGTTGCCGTTGCCGCAGCAGCCTTTGCCGACCGCCTCTTCTGGCGCCACGCTGGACATTCCGGGCATCTCCCCATTGTTTACGGCGCCCGAACGGTTCTATGTGACCGATGTGACGTTTCCGACCCCCATGGTTGATCGGCACCGTTGGACGCTTACAGTCGTCGGCCTCGTCGACCGTCCTCTTTCGCTGACTTACGACCAGTTACTTGCTTTGCCCTCGGTGGAGATCGATGCCGTGCTGATGTGCGTGCACAACCCGGTGGGCGGTCCGTTCATCGGCAACGCCCGCTGGCAGGGCGTCCGGCTTACCGACCTGCTTGCCAGCGCCGGCGTATCAGAGAGCGCCGATCACACTCGTCTGCATTCGGTTGACGGCTTTACCGCCGGCTTCAGCCTGGCGCTGATCGAACAAGGCTACGAACCACTGCTCGCCTACGCGATGAATGGTGTGCCTCTGAGGCGAGCGCACGGTGCACCATTGCGGTTGCTGGTGCCGGGTATTCACGGCTACGACTCCAACATCAAGTGGTTGCAAACGATCGAGGTGACACGTTTCGAGCACGCTATTGACTATGCGGAGCGCAAGGGCTGGCCGCGCGTGCCGTCGCGCATGGGGCCGCAATGCCGAATCGATGTACCAGTCACCTCGGCGAGCCTGTTGCCAGGTGAGCAGGTGGCCGCTGGTGTGGCCTGGAGTCCACCCCACGGGGTTATGCGGGTCGAATTGCGAGTTGATGGCGGCGCCTGGCAGGTCTGCACACTGGCGGACGCCTTGGGACCACGCGCATGGCGTCATTGGTCCGTCCGCTGGCAGGCCACTTCGGGTCGCCACATCGTCGAAGCACGGGCCTGGGGCCGTGATGGTGTGCAGAGCGAAACCATCGCTGCGCCATACCCCGGCGGGGCCGGCGGATACCACCGCGTGGAGATCGTCGTCGACGAGCGACACCCGCCACGTACCCGCCAGTTTGTCTGGTGGTTCGCCGATCATGTGCGCGGCCGCTTGCAACTGGCGTGGTTGGGCCTGCAGGCTTGGCGCCGAGATCGGCCGGGTGCGGCGCCGAAACGCCGCAGCGGAACGACAAATCCATAGGAGACGACATGGCCATCTCCGATTCGCTCGGCGACCTGCGCACCCTCGAGATCGAGGACGGCTGCATCGAATACCGCATCCGCGGGGGTGGCCCGGGCCCCGCCGTGGTCTTCCTCCACGGCATCATCGCCAACGCAGATGTCTGGCGCGGAGTCGTGTCGGATCTCGCATCCGACCACCGCTGCGTGGCACCGGACTGGCCACTCGGTGGGCACCGGCTCGGGATGCGCCCCGGCACGGACTTCTCGTTACCCGGGATCGCACGCATGGTCGAGCGATTCCTTGTCGCGGCGGGACTCGACCAAGTCGTTCTGGTGGCCAATGACACGGGCGGCGCCGTGGCCCAATACGTCGCCGCCGCTCACCCGCAACGGATCGCCGGGCTCGTGCTAACCCCCTGTGACGCATTCGACAATTTTCCGCCGCCGCCGATCCGACACCTGCGCCTCTTCGGACGCACTACTTGGGGCCTGTGGCTACTGGCCCAGACACTGCGCTGGCGCTTTGTGCAACGGCTGCCGATCGCGTTTGGTCTGCTGACCGAGCGACCTATTCCCGCTGCCATCATGCGTTCGTACACAGGTCCGCTGCGGGACTATGCGAGCACACGGCGCGACTTCGCGGCGCTGGTCCGGCAGATCCACCCACGCTACACAATCGACGTGGCACCGCGCTTGGCGAGCTACCGCCGGCCTGTGCTCCTGGTGTGGGCTCGGGAGCGGCGACGTTTTTTTCCGCTTGATCACGCGCATCGGCTGGCGGCGATATTTCCGGATGCCAGAGTCGAGATCATCGAGGATTCGGGGCCATTCGTGACGGAAGACCAACCCGCTGCCGTGGCGGCTGCGATTCGCAGGTTCGTGGCCGGGCAGGTTCCTCATCGCGCAGAGATTACCGCACCGTCCTGAGGTCGCTAGATCTGCGGCGCCGCATGCCGCATTTCGGCAAGCATTTCCAGCTCGTCCACCCATCCAAACCACCGGTTCATCTGGAGTTTGAGGCTCACGTCCGGGTATGTCGCGCAGGAGTTCGTAACTCCAGGTGAGCGCAAGGTCAGCAAGGGTGATCCCGGGCAGTCATGAAATTCGATATGCGTGCTTATACCTACGAAGGTTCCGCTATGTGGTTCGCCACCAGGTTGTATCAGGGACAAACCACCAACTTTCGCACCTTGGGCGAAGGCTTTGCGCCGGTGTATAGCGGAACCGTGGCGGGTGGCATCGGCACAGCTTTCAGCTCTGGCGCCTGTGTTTCGTAGTGCTCATCCACCGGGGCAGCGACACAGCTGATATGTCATCCAGAGATATCGCCTCCCAAACGCGGGGTGGTGTGCGATCAACCGGACCTCAAAGTGCCGGCGGGTAACCAGCTTCGGTCAATGCCTCGACGAAATCCGACCGGTCTTCGGTCGATTCGATCTTGACCGTTTTGGTGTTTATGTCGACATCCACCTTGGAGTTGGGATCGACGAGCTTGGCGGTCTTGGCGACGGTACTGGCGCAATGGCCGCAGCTCATGTCTGGCAGGTTGAATTCAAGCATGGGAGGCTCCTAAAAATTGGAATGCCTGAATTTAGACCTTGCCACCGTGGCAAGGTCAAAAGGTTTCGTCACATACCCACATGCAGGGCAGGGAATTAACTTCTACCGGCTTGACCCTTCCATGGTGGGAAGGTTCAGAATTTCCCTCATCGCCGCCATGCCGGCCTAAAAGCAGATGAGGAACACCGTGAACACAGCAACAGCACTCCAACCCAGCGCGCCAGGCCAAATCGACTGGACCTTACCAGTCGAGGGAATGACTTGCGCGTCCTGCGTCAGCCGCGTCGAGAAGGCCCTTTCGGCTATTCCCGGTGTCAGCGAGGCGAGCGTGAACCTGGCAACCGAGGCGGCCACCGTCCGGGCCGATCAGGGCGTGGCCCTGAATGCGTTGCGCGCAGCCGTCGAGAAGGCCGGATACACGGTGGGCGAACAAACGGTGCAATTGAGTATCGAGGGCATGACCTGCGCATCCTGCGTTGCTCGCGTCGAAAAAGCCTTGCTCAAAGTGCCCGGCGTGACATCCGCCCAAGTCAACCTGGCCACCGAAACCGCCGAGGTTAAGCTTGCGAGCCGTGATCTGGACGTCAGCGCTCTGACTGCGGCGGTGGCCAAGGCCGGCTATGCCGCGCGCGCGATCGCCGAGGGGAAGAGACAGGGGGAGGCGGTCAAGGGTGGCAACGAATGGTGGCCGGTGGCTGTCGCGGCCGTGCTGTCGATTCCGCTGGTCATCCCCATGGCCGCCATGCTGTTCGGCATCGAATGGATGCTTCCTGGCTGGGTGCAATTTGCCTTGGCAACGCCAGTGCAGTTCTGGCTGGGCGCCCGGTTTTACCGCTCTGGCTGGAAAGCACTCAAAGCGCGCGCCGGCAACATGGATCTGCTGGTAGCCCTTGGGACCTCAGCTGGTTACGGTCTGAGCGTGTACCAATTGCTGGTCCACGGTGACCATGGAATGGCACACCTCTACTTTGAGGCCTCAGCAGTAGTGATCACCTTGGTGCTGC
This sequence comes from Polaromonas sp. 39-63-25, assembly GCF_002278925.1. Taxonomy (GTDB): domain Bacteria; phylum Pseudomonadota; class Gammaproteobacteria; order Burkholderiales; family Burkholderiaceae_C; genus Polaromonas. The sequence continues at coordinate 22,886 of NZ_NCJH01000018.1, read as the reverse complement.
TCGGCAAATGGCTGGAAACCCGCGCCAAACGCCAGACGACCGAAGCCATTCGCGCGCTCAATGCGTTGCGGCCGGAAACAGCCCGGGTGCGCCGGGACGGACAGGATCAGGAAATGCCGATCAGCCAGGTGCTTACGGGAGATCTCGTGGTCATTCGGCCGGGTGAGCGTGTACCGGTAGACGGCGTGGTGGTCGAAGGGGCCAGCCAGATCGATGAATCCCTGATCACTGGCGAAAGCCTGCCAGTGGCCAAACACGAGGGTGACCAGGTCACCGGAGGTTCCGTGAATGCGGAGGGCTTGCTGCTGGTAAAAACCACCGCTATTGGCGCCGAATCGACCTTGGCGCGCATCGTGCGGCTGGTCGAGTCCGCCCAGGCGAAGAAAGCGCCCATCCAGCGCTTGGTCGACAAGGTCAGCGAGGTCTTTGTACCGGTGGTGATTGGGATTGCACTGGTCACCTTGCTGGGCTGGGGCCTCACCACTGGCAATTGGGAAAACGCCATTCTCAACGCTGTAGCGGTGCTGGTTATTGCCTGCCCCTGTGCTCTGGGCCTGGCCACTCCCACAGCGATCATGGCTGGTACCGGGGTTGCTGCCCGGCATGGCATCTTGATCAAGGACGCCGAAGCACTCGAAATTGCACATAGCGTCAAAGTGGTTGCGTTCGACAAAACCGGTACGCTTACCGAAGGCAAACCAGAGCTGGTAGCAGCCGATGCCGTCGATGGCAATCGTCTGGCTTTTCTTGCGGCAAGTGCCTCTATCCAGGCGGGCAGCGAACACCCTCTGGCACGCGCCGTCATGGATGCCGCTGTTCAAGAGGGCGCTCAACTGACATCGGCGTCCAAAGTTCGCGCTATTGCCGGCCGCGGCATGGCTGCCGTAGTGGCGCAGCGTGACCTGCGCCTTGGCAGTTCACGTTTCATGGACGAACTGGGAGTGGGCCTTGGGCCCTTATCGGGACGTGCCGCCGAGCTCCAGGCCCAAGGCCGGACGGTGTCGTGGGTGGCTGACATCACAGACCAACCGGTGCTTTTGGGCTTGCTGGCGTTTGGCGATGCTGTCAAACCGACGGCGGCACTAGCCATCGCTAAGCTCCACGAACAAGGTGTCAGGTCCGTACTGGTGACTGGCGACAACCGCGGCAGTGCCCAGGCGGTGGGCAAGCAACTCGGCATTGATGAAATCCGTGCCGAAGTGCTGCCGGAAGACAAAGCCAGGATCGTGGGTGAACTGAAAGCCGGGGGCGTCATCGTCGCCATGGTTGGGGATGGCATCAACGACGCGCCGGCGCTGGCAGCTGCGGACGTCGGAATCGCCATGTCCACGGGAACAGATGTCGCGATGCATGCTGCGGGCGTGACGCTCATGCGCGGCAATCCGGCCCTGGTAGCTGATGCAATCGACATCTCGCGCCGTACTTACGCGAAAATCCGCCAGAACCTGTTTTGGGCATTTATCTACAACGTGGTGGGTGTGCCGCTGGCAGCCTTCGGTCTGCTGAGTCCCATGGTTGCTGGCGCGGCCATGGCTTTTAGCAGCGTCAGCGTGGTGACGAATGCCTTGATGCTGCGCCGCTGGAAAGGAAGCAACACATGAACCAATCGAATATGGGGGGGCCATTCAACATCGGCGAAGCCGCTCGCCAATCCGATGTCTCCGCAAAAATGGTGCGGCATTACGAGTCGCTGGGTCTGCTGCCCAGCGTTGATCGAACTGACTCAGGGTACCGCCAGTACTCTGATAAAGAGGTTCACACCCTTCGCTTTATCAAGCGTTCCCGGGCCTTGGGCTTCAGCATGGCCGAAATTGCGGAGCTGCTCAAACTTTGGCAAAACCAACGACGCTCAAGCAGCGATGTTCGAAAGATCGCGCTCAAGCAAGTGGCTGATCTCAACGAGAGGATGTCAGAGATGGAGGCAATGAAGCGGGCCTTGGAGACCTTAATTCATTGCTGCCATGGCGATCACCGGCCTGACTGTCCAATCCTTGACCAGTTGGGTCAAGTTCACAACGTGCCGGCCAGCGTTAAGGCTCGACGCAGCGACTGATCCATCAGGTTTATTTGGCAGGACCTTACTTTTTGGCGCCTTCGTGAGGATGCTTTGCCAGGTATTTATCAAACTGGGCAATTTCTTTTTTCTGGTCGGCAATGATTTTTTTGGCCATTTTGAGCATTTCAGGATCTTTGCCGCTGCGCAGTTGAGCCTCCGCCATGTCGATGGCACCCTGGTGGTGCATCCGCATCATCATGGCGAAATCTGCGTCGGCATTGCCGGTCATATTCATCCCGGCCATCTTGTCGTTGTTGTCCTTCATCATTGCCTTCATATCCATGCCGCCTTGCATTTGAGCGGCGGCTGCTGGCATCCCTGGCATGGCGCCGCCAGTGGATCCAGACGATTGTGCATGCGCGACAGGCCAAACTAAAGATACTGCCAAGGTCATTGCACCGAGGCGGCAAGTGTTTAAAAGAGTGAACTTTGAAATCATGATTGTTCCTTTATTGAATTGTTTTAAGCCATCGTCGCCATGTTGCGGCACTCTTGGGCGCAGGCATGGCAGGCCTTGGCGCAGACTTGGCAATGGTCCATGTCATGCTTGGCGCACTCGTCACCGCAGGCTTGGCAGACGTCTGCGCACGCTTTGCAGATCGCTTTGGCGTTTTCGCTGCCTCGTGCCATAGCCGCAGCCGCGACCGCACAAATCTGAGCGCAATCCATGTCCAGCGCAATGCACCGGATCATCATCTTTACATCGGGCTCCTGCAGGCATGAAGCGGCGCAGTGATTACAGGCGATGACGCAAGCGTTACAGGCCTCTATGCAGGCGGCATGAATTTGGTGTGGCATATCTAACTCCTAACGTGAATTTGTTTGGGCCGACATTGGCTCCTACATTCAGAGATTAGTTTGCGAACCCGAAAATCGTGTAATCAAAAGGCTTTAAATGCAGTAATCTCTAAAGCATCAACAATTAAAAGCAATATCCGAAGCAGTGCCGATCCGTACAAGGAAATCCATGCAACGGCTCCGTAGGGTGACCACTTAGACTATTTGCGAAGCTTCGGGGCGCTACTGTGTGGGGACGGCGCAATTTGCTGGTGGGTTCTCTGAATATGCGCTGCATGCCCCAGATTCCGGGTGTTGTGATGCTTTGTATTCCGGGAGGCTTTTTCCAGACCGGAGAGAATGCCGCAATCGGCTGACGCATTGCCTGCCTGGCATTGCAGGCGCAGCGACTTCAACTCTTTCTCAAGAATACGAAGCTCGCGAATGCGTGTAGCAACATGGTCAATGTGCGCATCAAGTAGTGCATTGACCTCGTCGCAGTTCTCCTCCGGGGCATCCTTGAAATGAAGCAGGGTTCGAATCTCACCCAAAGTCATGTCCAAAGATCGACAGTGGCGAATAAAGGCAAGCCGTTGGATGTGACTCTCGTCATAGACGCGATAGTTCGCCTGATTCCTGTTGGCCTCAGGTAGCAAGCCCTCTCGCTCGTAGAAACGAATGGTTTCCGATTGTGTTTGGGCCAGCTTGGCCAATTCTCCGATCTTCATGGGGAAATCCTCCTTCAAACCAAAGGCAATACGGCTGACAAAGTTCGGTTTATCAGCACTTGACCTTAAGGCCGCTACAGGGTTTCCAATTAGGCATGAAATCAGAAAACTTGCCAAACACCCAATCCGATACCTGCTGCAATGCGGGTCAATCTTGCGCGCCCGCCGAGACGGCTCCCATCGCCGCGGCGAAACCGCTACCAGCGACTCAGTCCGACGACTGTTGTACTCCAAGAGAAATCTCCACACCAGCTTCGACAGCTCCCGCGCCCAAAGCAAGGGGTTCCGGACAGTTCTTTCGTATTCCCACCATGGACTGCGCCGTCGAAGAGTCCGAAATTCGTCAAGCGCTTGAGCCTATTTCGGGGATACGCTCCTTGGGATTCCAGCTCGGAGCGCGCACCTTGCGCATTGATGCGACTTCGGAGGCGTACCCGCTGGCGCTAGCGGCTATTCGCAAGGCAGGTTTCGACCCCGAGCCGCTGCCAGCGGCTGGCTCTGAGCCAGCTTTGGAAGGCGCTGAAGCGGCGCACGACCATGAGCATGGCATTTCGGGGGGCGTGTGGCGGATGGTGCTGGCCCTGGCTTTTGCGATCGGTGCAGAGATTCTTTCGTATCTCGCGCCTGACACGATGGCATGGAAGATAGGTGGCATGGCCGTGGCGGGCGTGGCGATTGGTCTTGCCGGTCTGGAGACCTATAAAAAGGGCATGGCAGCGCTGCTGCGCGGCAAGCTGAACATCAACGCCTTGATGGCGGTCGCCGTTACGGGGGCATTCTTCATCGGACAGTGGCCCGAAGCGGCCATGGTGATGGCGCTCTACGCCATTGCCGAGCTAATTGAAGCGAAAGCCGTCGATCGGGCCCGCAATGCCATCAAAGGCTTGCTGGACATGGCTCCAGCACAGGCGCTGATGCTCACACCCGACGGGTCGTGGGTGGAGACGCCGGTGGCATCCGTCGCGCTGGAGGCCACTGTTCGCATCAAACCTGGAGAACGCATCCCTCTTGATGGCGTGGTGATCAAAGGCAGCAGCGCAGTGAACCAGGCGCCAATCACGGGCGAAAGTATTCCGGTCGACAAAAGCACCGGAGACCAGCTGTTCGCAGGAACCATCAACGAAACCGGTGAACTGGATATGCGCGTCACCGCAGGTGCCAATGACACGACGCTCGCGCGCATCATCCATGCGGTCGAAGAAGCCCAGGGAACTCGCGCTCCTACCCAGCGATTTGTGGACCGATTTGCAGCCATTTATACGCCTGCAGTCTTCGCCATTGCCATTGCTGTGGCAGTTTTTCTGCCAGTACTCACCAGCTTCACCTGGATGGAAGCACTGTACAAGGCGTTGGTTCTCTTGGTGATCGCATGCCCCTGCGCGCTGGTCATTTCCACGCCTGTGACTGTTGTAAGCGGTTTATCTGCGGCTGCGCGCAGGGGCATCCTAATCAAGGGCGGTACATACCTCGAAGAGGCTCGACTGTTGAAGGCTATTGCACTGGACAAAACCGGAACAATCACTGAGGGCAAGCCAAAGCTTGTGGATTGGCGCGTATGGGGCGATGCCGCGGAGGCGTCCTCAAAGCGTGCCGCTGGCAGTCTGGCAGTCCGGTCGGATCACCCGGTTTCAAAAGCTATCGCGGCCAGCTTGGAGCAGGAAGTTGCCGAAGTCGAGGACTTCAAGGCAATTCCAGGCCGCGGCGTTCAGGGCGTTGTGGATGGTCAAAGCTTGCTGATGGGCAATCATCGCCTGATGGAAGAATACAATCTGTCATCTCCAGAACTCAAGGCTGAGCTGGCTATTCACGAAAATCAGGGCCGAACCGTGACCTTGCTGGCCAACAGCAAGGTGGTTCTTGCACTGTTCGCGGTTGCCGACACGATCAAGGAAACATCGCGCAAGGCCATTGCAGATCTGAAGGTCTTGGGTGTCACGACCGTCATGCTGACGGGCGATAACAGTGCCACAGCCAAAGCCATCGCCAGCGAGGCAGGCATTGACGACGCACGCGGAGACTTGTTGCCAGAGGCCAAACTCGATGCCATCAAGGATATGCAAAAGCGCTATGGCCCGACAGGCATGACGGGGGACGGCATCAATGACGCGCCGGCGCTGGCTCAAGCAGATGTGGGCTTTGCCATGGGTGGGGCGGGCACAGACACAGCCATGGAAGCTGCCGATATTGTGATCATGAACGACAACCTCGAACGCGTTGCCGAAACCGTGCAGTTGTCCAAGCGGACACATGCGATTCTTTGGCAGAACATTACCTTGGCGTTGGGTATCAAGTCTGTCTTTCTGGTCTTGGCCGTGTTTGGAACCGCAACCATGTGGATGGCTGTTTTTGCAGATATGGGTGCCAGCCTGCTGGTTGTGGGTAATGGCCTTCGCTTGCTTCCCCGAGCGAAAAACACCACTCCCAGCGCCAAAGTTTAGAGCTGCCCAATGAACCACCCAACCCTACAGCCATGCGTGAAACTATTCTGAGCGCCCTCAAGGATGCGCAGAGTGCGCTTACCGCTCTTATCAGCGACGAATCTGCACTGGCTTCGACCGAAAACGCTGCGGCGTTACTGGTGAAGACATTCGAGGGCGGGGAAAGGGTTTATGCTTGTGGGAATGGCGGTTCCATGAGTGATGCCATGCACTTTGCAGAGGAGCTGACTGGACGCTTTCGTCACAACCGTAAAGGACTGCCAGCCCAGGCCATTAGCGACGTCGGTCATTTGACCTGTGTCGCCAATGACTTCGGGTATGAACAGGTGTTCTCAAGATACCTGGATGCACATGGCCGGGCTGGAGACTGTTTGCTGGCCATCAGCACAAGTGGCAAAAGTACCAACGTCGTTAATGCTGCCGTCGCAGCCAAAGAGCTCGGTATGAGCGTGATTGCATTGACCGGTCAGGAGATGTCTCAACTGGGCGTTCTGGCAGATATTTGCATCGCTACGCCCGCTGGAGACTTTGCCGACCGCGTTCAGGAACTGCATATCAAGGTTATTCATATCTTGCTGGAGTTGATCGAGCGGCGGTTTTTCCCGGAAAACTATGTCGTGACGGCCACGCCCGTGAGCTCCTGAAACACATACGTTGTACACTTTCGCCGTGCGCCGTTATCTGATCATTTTCTTTATTGTATTTCTGCCGCTCCAGTTCGCCTGGGGCGCTGCAGCGAGGTATTGCGTGCACGAGAAGGTGGACAAGGTCAGTCATTTTGGGCACCACGCACATGTGCATACGGTTTCAGTGCCCGAAAGTGCTTTGACCGGTGATTTGGGCGGAACAGATGATCCAGATTGCAACTATTGCCACCTAAGTTGCGCTCAGCCGCTGCCGAGCAATGTCTTGGATTTTTCCGCGGTCTTTCCCGCAATTTTCGAACCACCGGATCCCTTGCCCACCCAGTATTGGCTTCCGGACACGATCGAACGACCCAATTGGACTCTCGCCGCTTAATCCGGCGAGAACGCTCCTTTTCTTTTTAGCTGCCCTTCGGTAGCTGGCTTCCCGCCGGATTCTCCCCCCTTGGTTTTTCGCAACTAGGAGAATTCGATGCGACCGAAAACGCTGGCGCTGGCCTGCACACTGTTTTTTATATCGGTACCTGCCTTTGCGCAGTCAACCAGTCCTGTAGCAACCAGTACGCCGGAACTTGCTCCCCTCACGCTGCAGGAAGCCCTGGCACGGGCCGCTCAGGCCAATCCTGCGTTGCGCTCCAAACAGGCGGAGCTCGCCGCAGCAGAAGGGTTCAATAGCGACGCGAGGTCGCTGCTTTTCAACAACCCCCAACTGGCTTTTGACAAGACGCGGCGGCTCGTGCCACAGACGGGCATGGCTACTGAACGCCGCAACGAGTGGACTGGGGGAGTCTCCCAGACCTTTGAAACCGGCGGGCAGGGAGGATACAGGCGAGAGACAGCCTCGTCTGCCCTGGAGGCATTGCGCTACGAGATTGTTGATGCGCAGCGGCAAATTCGAAGCGAGATAGCCACGCGCTTTTATCGTGTGCTGGCTTTGCAGCAACGTGTTGAACTGGAGAGCCAGGCGCTGAAATTGTTCGATGATGCTGCTGCAGCCGTACAAAAGCGGCGAGTAGCGGGCGAGGATACGAAGCTTGATGCCAACGTCGCGCTGGTGGAGGCCGAGCGCGCACGGAATCAACTAGCACTGGCGCGGGAACAGCTTAACGAAGAGCGTAACGATCTGGCGGCGCGCCTGCAGCTTGTGGGCCCAGCCCTTCCTCTGGCTCAGGGTGAACTGACACCTGCACCTATGGGGTTTGCTTTGAACGACCTGCTTGGCAGTCTCGATTCTCAGCCGCGTCTTCTGGCTCTTTCTGCCCGTGAAAAGAGCGCAAACGCAAGATATCGCCTGGAACGCGCAAGCGTCAGTCCAGACGTGACGGTGGGACTCAATGTAGGGCGTGAAGGCCCAAGCGTTGCGCGAGAAAGGCTCACCACCATTTCTGTTTCGATTCCACTCCCCATTTTCAAGCGCAATGCGACCGGCATTGGTCAAGCGTCCACCGCTGCAACCCAGGCGCAAATTGACAGGGAGGCCGCGCAGCGCGACACCAGAGCCAATGTCCTGTCGCTTTGGACAAGGCTGACAAGCCAGGAGCAGCGCGTGCGTCGGCTCCAGGACGTCGTCTTGCCAGCGCTGACCGACAACCTGAGCCTTTCGGTTAAGTCTCGCCAAGCGGGGCAGATCGGCTTACTTGAACTGATCGTGGTCAACCGTCAGGCACTCGATGCTCGCCGTGACCTGATCGAAGCACTTACCGAATACCACAGTACCCGCGCCACACTTGAGTTGGAAGCGGGCTGGTCCAAAGAATGAGAGTCATCATGAACACCACCATATTCAAAACTTCTGCGTCACGCCGTCTCCTCGGCATCTCCTCCGTTCTTGCTGTATTCCTAGCGTTGGGCGGCTGTGGTGACAAAGTGGCCAAAGGAGAAGAGCCTGTTAAACAGGAGGCAGCCGGCAAGGAAGAAAAAGGCCTGAAGCTCACCGCAGAAGAACAGGCTCTCGCAGGGATCAAATTTGAAGAAGTCTCCTCTCGCACTTTCGAGGACTCCGTAAGCGTGACCGCAACCATTCGACCCAATCAAGATCGAATTGCCAAAATTGCGCCGCGCGTTGAAGGCCGGATTGTGAGCGTGTCGGCAAATCTGGGGGACAACGTCCGCGCCGGCCAATCATTGGCCATCATGGACAGTCTGGCGATTGGCGAGGCGCAATCTGCTCTTTTGCGTGCGCAATCGTCGGAGCGTGTTGCTCAGGCCGACTTCAAGCGTGCAGAGTCGCTCAGTGCCGAAGAAATTATCCCGCAAAAGGAGTTGCTCAGATCGCGCGGCGAGCTTGAGCGCGCCAGTGCGGAATCGCGCGCGGCAAGTGACCGTTTGCGGCTGCTCGGAGGCTCTGCAAGTGCCAGCGGGAGGGCACAGTCCACGTTTGCACTGACGGCGCCATTTGCAGGCACGGTTATTCAGAAAAAAGCCACGATAGGTGAGCTGGGTTCGCCAGCCGAAGCAGTTTTCACCATTGCGGACCTGTCAAAGGTATGGATTGAGGCCAACCTTACGGATGAACTTCTCTCGAAAGTGAAAACCGGTGCAGCAGCGACTGTGACCGTAGGTGCTTATCCCGGCGAACGCTTTAGCGGCCGGGTGGCATACATAGCCAATGTCCTGGACAAGGACAGCCGCACTATTGCAGCGCGTATCGAAGTGCCCAACAAAGACGGGCGTCTCAAACCGGAGATGTTCGCCACCGCCAACATTGCAACTGGTGGGCAACTGGAAGCGATTTCAGTGCCAGACGGCGCAATCTTGTTGCTTCAGGGGCAACCAACCGTTTTTGTGAGTGAAGGAGGTAGTTTTCAGCCACGCGCCATTGAGACAGGTGAAAAAATATCCGGACGCACGGTCATCAAGTCGGGACTAAAACCGAAAGAACAGGTCGTTGCAGCAGGTGCATATGCATTGAAGGCACGAATGCTGAAGTCGCAAATCGGCGATGCCCATTGAGCCAAGGATAGAACACCATGCTTAATGCAATCGTTGACGCCTCACTGCGTTACAAAGTACTTGTTCTCGTCGCCTTCGCGGTTCTGGTCGGCCTGGGCGTCCAAGCTTATCGCAATGTACCTGTGGATGCCTTCCCGGACGTTACGCCTGTCCAGGTCAATATTTATACGGAGTCCCCTGGTTTGGCCGCCGAGGACGTTGAAAGACTACTCACGACTCCCATCGAAGGTGCGATGGCAGGCCTGCCCAATGTGGAAGAAGTTCGCTCGGTTTCCCTGTTTGGCCTTTCCTATGTTGGCATCTATTTCAAGGACAACGTAGACATTTACTTCGCGCGTCGCCTCGTCGGTGAAAAGCTGCAGGATGTCAAAGGCCGATTGCCAGAGGGGTATGGTGAACCTGTTCTTGGCCCCAACAGCTCCGGTCTTGGTCAGGTGTTCTGGTACACCATTGAATCGGCTGACAAGAAGCTCAGCGCCATGGATCTGCGTACGCTGCATGACTGGACCGTGCGGCTGATCCTCCGGACGGCTCCAGGGGTGGATGACGTAATTTCATGGGGCGGCGACCAGAAGCAGTACCAGGTACAGATTGACCCCAATAAACTGATCAAGTATGGCTTGACGTTTAAGCAAGTGATGGAACGCCTGGCTGCAAACAACAAGCAAGTGGGCGGGCAATCCATCAATCTCGGCTCCGAGCAATACCTGGTTCGCGGACTGGGCCTGGTGACAGGTACCACCGACATTGCAAGCATTGTGGTGGCCGAGCGCAATGGTGCGCCGATCTTTGTCCGTGATGTCGCGGCCGTGAAGGAAGCCGCAGCGCCCAGGTTTGGCGCGGTCACGCGGAATGGTCAGGAGGCCGTTCTTGGAATGGCGCTATCGCGCGTGAATGAAAATGCGAAGAATGTTGTCGAGGCTGTGAAGGCCAAGCTGGCGCTCGCGCAGGCAGCCCTTCCAAAGGGCGTATCGCTGATCCCAGTGTACGACCGTACTGATCTCGTAGACAAGGCACTGCGCACCGCCCAGAACTCGCTGATAGAGGGCGCGGTTCTGGTCGCGATCATCCTGTTTCTATTCTTGGGGGATTTCCGCTCCGCCATCGTCGTGATCGTGACGTTGCCGATGGCCATGCTGATTGCGTTCATCCTCATGCAGCAGTTCGGGGTAACGGCCAACCTGATGTCACTGGCTGGACTAGCGATTGGGACGGGAATGATGGTGGACGGTGCCATCGTGATGGTCGAAAACGCATTCCGGCTGCTAGCTCATGCCAAGGAATCCGGTAAACCGATCAAGAAAACTCACCTGATCCTTGAAGCCGCGCGCGAGGTGATGAACCCTATCGCCTTCGCTATCCTGATCATCATCGTGGTATTCATGCCGCTGTTCTCCCTCACAGGGTTGGAAGGCAAGCTTTTCAAGCCAATGGCATTCACGATTTCGTTTGCGATGGCAGGCTCACTCCTGCTGTCTATGACGCTGGTACCGGTATTGGCTGCACTCATTCTGAAGCCCAAAGAAGAAAAGGACACCTTTATCGTGCGCTGGGCCAAGCAGGCCTATCTGCCGCTACTTGATTGGGCGCTGGAGCGCAAAAAGCTGGTTGTTAGTACGGCGCTAGGGCTGCTTCTAGTGTCGCTGGCTTTGTTTCCTTTCCTTGGGAAGGAGTTCATGCCGCAACTTCAAGAGGGAACCATACTGTTCCGGGTAACCGGTATTCCTTCCACGTCCCTGGACGAGTCCATTCGCGTGTCCAACGTCATCAGTACAGAGCTCAAGAAGCAATTCCCCAAGCAGGTCGAATCTGTCCTGGCAACCATAGGCCGGGCTGAGGGTGGTGAAACCACCGACGTCAACTACATGGAAATACTGATAGCGACCAAACCTCAGTCGGATTGGCCAGAAAAGGTGCCGTATCCCGCGCTTGCATCAGAAATGCAGGAGGCCATGGAAAAGGTCGTTCCCACTGCTGTTATTGGAGCCAGCCAGCCTATTCAGTCCCGTGTGGAAGAGTTGATTTCCGGTGTACGGGCCACTCTCGCGCTTAAACTTTACGGTGAAGACCTCGGTACTCTTGACCGGTTAACGGGGGAGCTACAGGGCGTGTTGGGCAAAGTCCCTGGCGTGGCAGACCTGTCTGCCGAGGCGAACAAGGGCAAGCCGCAACTGGTAATCAAGGTCAATCGTGAGGCCGCAGCTCGTTACGGCATCAACGTGAACGATGTCCTCGAAGTCGTCAAGGCAGGTATAGGTGGGGAAGCTGTTTCTACCTTGATCGACGGCACCAAACGGTTCGACATTACGGTACGGTTGCCTGATGCTTTCAGGGCCAGCCCGGCAAGCATCGGCGCCATTCCCATACGCACCGGTGAGGGCGCGCTTGTGCCGTTTTCCCAGGTTGCCACCATTGAGCTGGATGAAGGCTATTCGTTTGTGCGCCGCGAGGCCTTGCAGCGTTACTCTGTGCTGCAGATGGACGTGAAAGGCCGTGACGTGGACAGCTTTGTGAAGGAAGCCAGTGCCAAGATCGCTGAGCAGGTCAAATTGCCGACGGGCTACTACTTCCAGTGGGGAGGTGCGTTTGAGAACCAGCAGCGTGCCATGGCCCGACTGGCGGTGATTGTGCCCCTGACCATTGGCCTGATCTTCATGCTGCTGTACACGGCATTTAATTCGGTACGCCACGCGACCCTCATCATCGCCAACGTGCCGTTTGCCATCATTGGCGGGATTGTGGGTCTGTTTATCACGGGTCAATATCTCTCAGTGCCCTCGGCCATCGGGTTTATTGCTGTGTTCGGAGTCGCCATGCTGAATGGCATTGTGATGGTCACATTCCTGAACGATCAGCGGGGACAGGGCCTATCGATACGAGATGCCGTGCGCAAGGGTGCTGAACTGCGCTTGAGACCGGTTTTGATGACCGCTTCCGTGGCTATCCTGGGACTCGTCCCCATGCTTTTGTCCACCGGAGTTGGTGCTGAAACTCAGCGTCCGCTGGCCACTGTGGTGGTGGGCGGCTTGTTCACTTCAACCGCCTTGACCTTGCTGTTATTGCCGTTGTTTTATGAATGGTCTGAGCTTCGGGCTGAGCGCAAAGCGCAAAAACTTCTCACCAACGAAGGAGCATCGTCATGAAGGAAATTAAGGCTTACATACATCGCAACCGGGTTGCGGAAGTTATCAGCGCCCTCAAGAGCTCAGCTGCATGGACGGCAGTCGGCAACAATGAGCACAATCTGACGGCCTATATGGTCAAGGGTTCCCTGGTCCCATTGGATGAGAGCGAGCGGCGTTTCTCGGTCGAGCTTGGCGATGAAGTCATCAATGAATACAAGCTGGAGCTCCATTGTTCTGAAGAGCATGTCGATGAACTGGTAAAGATCATCGTTGCATTAGCACGCACGGGGCAAGCCAACTCGGGTTGGGTCTATGTCATGGATGTGGTCACTGCCGTCCCTGTTCTGTGATGACCAATCCGTCCTCTACGTTAAGCCGGTGTTCAACATAGAAATGGACCTGTATGGATGTCGACTGGCGGCAGCGTCACTTGGGCAACGGTGCAATCCTTATGGCCAGCGCTTTGGGAATGCTCTTGACGGTAGTTCTGTCGGGCGCGCTGCTGCTGATGGCGATCTCGCTTCACTGTCCGCACGGACGGAAACAACTCGGCGGAAGCAAGGTTGTAGCGGAGGCCTCCCCTATAGGCCTGGTGCCGATGAGTTCGACAATGATTTCGGGCGAGCTTTTTTAACTTTTATGGAGAAAAGCATGAGTTTTTTTGACAAGCTTCTTTCGAGCATGGGTGGCGGACACCATGGCAACCGTGGCGGTCATGGCGGGAACAAACATGGCTACCAGGGTGAGCCCTATGGTTATCCTGCGCAGCCGACGCCGCCGGCTAACACGGGAATTTCGTGTCCCGCTTGTTCAGCCACCAATTTGCCGAACGCACGCTTTTGCGCCCAGTGCGGAAAATCAATGACACCGGCAAGCTGTGACGCCTGTAAATCCCCATTGGTGGCAGGTGCGAAGTTTTGTGCGAACTGCGGGAAGTCGCAGGTCTAAAAAACCACGTTGCGGAACGCGTATGGCCTGACTCAACCTTCCTTATTGCAGAGGCTGTACCTCACCGTTACCAGGGTTACAGGGTCACATCGGAGAGAGTTTTGGAGTCGTAAATGCCCTCAAACTTTCATAGCCCCGTCAATGCATCTCGTGAGTCACTCGGTGCACTACTACTTTCGGCCGGTGGAATTTCGGTTGTCCTTTTATTGATCATTCTGTACTTTTTGTGGAGAGACAAAAAGCTCAAAATACCAGAGATATATCGAAAAAAGCTACCTTCTAAAACCAGAAGAAAAAGAAGGTGACGAAGGTGGCTTGTGGGAAAAATTTAGAGGAACTGACGCTTAGTGGGAAACCAGATGAAAACGCGGTTTCATGCCCCAATGCGAATCGAGGCGATGCAATGAAATTTTTCCATGCTTGGCGCCTCGATTCGGCGCCATTTTCACGCAAGTTTCCGTCTTCCGTCGACCATGCAGGTGAGGCTCCGAGGAATCACAATCCCATTTGGCTGGTAACCGGCGGCAGTCTTTGGCTGGCGACCGCGGCCAATTTTCCTCTGTGGCGCGAATTGTCCCATCTTGCGTTGACTAGCGACCCAGCAGGGCTTGCTTTTTCGTTGGCAATGATGTTAATCATTGCTGCAACACTGATGGCCATGCTCAGCCTGTTTGCATGGCGCTGGACATTGAAACCCGTTCTTACGCTGATGCTATTCGCCTCGGCTTTTGGGGCCTACTTCATGTGGAGTTATCGCGTTGTGATTGATGCGACCATGATGATCAATGTGCTTCAAACCGACGTGAGGGAGGCCGCAGACCTGTTCAGTCCGCGATTAGTCGTTACGGTGCTTGTATTGGCTGTATTGCCATCCTGGGCAATCTGGCGCCTACCTATTGGCTACGGCCCTTGGTCACGACGGCTGCTTCAGAATTTTCTGATGGCGATAGCTGCCGTGATCCTGCTTGCAGTGTCGGTTGTACTCAGCTATCAACCGCTTGCGTCCACGATGCGTAACCACAAGCAGGTGCGGTATTTGATGAACCCGCTGAATTCGATGTATGCCTTGGGCTATTTAGCTGCAGGGCCGCTACAACGTGATCGATCAGTCCTGGAGCCCATAGGTCTGGATGCGCGCTCCCCTGAGGTTGCTTCCAATGATCTTCCGCCGCTGATAATTTTGGTGGTTGGAGAGACGGCGCGGAGTGGCAATTTCAGCATAAATGGCTATCCTCGTCCGACGACTCCCAAGCTGGGACACGAAGAAGTCGCCAGCTTCCGGAACGTCTCAGCATGTGGAACCAGTACGGCGGCGGCCCTGCCCTGCATGTTTTCAAACCTTGGGCGAACCCAATTCGACGCGAGAAGCAAGAATTTTGAGGGTCTTCTGGACGTGATCCAACGCGCGGGGATGGCAGTGCTTTGGTTGGACAATCAGTCAGGTTGCAAAGGGGCATGTGATCGCGTTGGCTATGCCAATACATCCAAACTAAGGAACCCTCAATTGTGTCCGGAGGGTGCGTGTTACGACGCCATCATGCTTGAGGATTTGGATGCACGGATTGCAGCGCTGCCTGCAAAGGCGCGTGCGCGCGGGGTGGTTTTGGTACTGCACGCGATGGGTAGCCATGGCCCGGCCTACTACCTTCGCTCTCCCCAAGCGTTTAAACAATTTGGGCCTGAATGTTCGAGCAACGATTTGCAAAACTGCAGCCAAGCTGAACTGCTAAATGCGTACGACAACTCGATCATCTACACCGACCATTTCCTCGACTCAACTATTCATTGGCTCAGAACGCAGCAAGCCACCTATGCTCCCGCCATGGTGTATGTCGGTGATCATGGAGAGTCCCTCGGCGAGAACAATCTTTACCTCCACGGCCTGCCGTATGCTATCGCGCCTGATGTGCAGACGAGGGTGCCTTGGTTTACCTGGCTATCCCCCCGCTTTGCAAGCCAGAAAACTCTCACTCCTGAGTGTTTGCACAAGAAACAAGAGGAGAAGATTACGCACGACAATTACTTTCACTCGGTACTAGGGCTGCTCAGTATTAAGACCGTTGTCTACCAGCCTCAACTAGATGTGTATGCATCTTGCACAGGTACAAGATGATGATCTCTTGCCCCTGAGAGGTACCGCAGTCGCCTTTCGGCCCTTGAACTCGACCGACATTCATGCTTCTTTGTTGGCGCTTGACGTGAAGTTGTAGGCAAGCAAACGCAATGCATTCGCGACAACCATCACAGTGGATCCTTCATGGAAAAGCACAGCAGTTCCAATGTTGAGACCAAATATCGTGGCCGGAATCAACACCGCAACCACGCCCAAGCTGACAAACAGGTTCTGGCGAATGATGCGACTCGTGCTGCGGGACAATCCAACCGCAAACGGAAGTTGAGCCAGGTCGTCAGCCATGAGGGCCACATCGGCGGTTTCAAGCGCAACATCGGACCCTGCAGCACCCATTGCAATGCCGACGGTAGCGTTGGCCATGGCAGGGGCATCATTGACGCCATCTCCTACCATCGCCACCTTGCCGTGCTTCTCGCGGAGCGCCTTGATTTCTTGGGGTCGTCTCAGAAAACGGAAAAAATCGTACGCTAAGGCCGACTGCAAGCGCTCAGGACGGCTTACCCGCGTTGCGGTAGATCGTCGAGCGTGAAATGCCGAACTGCTCAGCAATGGTCACGATGGGTACGTCGCCGGATTTCAGCAGTGCCTGGATTGTTCTCAAGTCTTTCACCGACAGCTTCTTCGGACGCCCACCGCTGCGCCCTCGCGCCCGCGCAGCCTTCAGTCCGGCCATTGTCCGTTCACGAATCAGATTGCGCTCGAACTCGGCCAGGGCACCGAATAGATGAAAAACCAGTCTGCCGGTAGGTGAGTTCGTGTCAATGTGTTCTGTCAGCGACTCGAACTCGATTTGACGCGTCCGTAGCGCGGCGGTGAGTTCGATCAAATCCTTCAAGCTGCGTCCTAGGCGGTCGAGTCGCCAGACCACCAGCGTATCGCCAGCACGCAGCGCTCTCAAGCACACCTCTAGTTGGGGGCGAGCCGCGCTTCGACCGCTGGCGTATTCCTCGTAGATCTCGGTGCAATTCATCAGCTTCAACGCATCGCGCTGCAAGTCGAGTGTCTGGTCGTCGGTTGATACCCGTGCATAGCCGATGCGCATGTTTCAAATCATCCATTCCATAGGTTTATGAAGCATTGATTATGCGACGATTTTTGCGTCACTTGCAAGCGTTGTTTTGTGCCAATGAGTCGGCGACCTCTACTTGTCGCAATAACCCTGGAATTTGACACAGGCCATTAAAACGAGAATAATAACGATTCGCATTAACAATTGTATGGAGAATCACCTTGAAGCTTGCCAAGTCCCTCGTCGCCGTCGCCGCACTGGCAGGCGCATTTTCACAACCTGCCGCTGCCGGGGAGTCGCCCTTTGGATGGATCTACACGGCTGATGTTCAGCCACCCGGGACCCGCCAATTCCAGCAATGGGTTGATGTGCAGACGAAACAGACCCTGGGCGATTACACGAACGTAAGACTACGTTCGGAAATGGAATTCGGCATCACATCAAAGTACCAAACCGGAATTTACTTAAATTCGCGGTACATCAACGCATACCAAAATCAAATGGATGGCACAACTGCTGGCCCAAACACTGACATCCCAGACAATTTTGATCCAACCTCTCGCTACAAGTTGAGCCGATTCGAGTCCGTGTCCTGGGAGAACGTCTATCAGATATCGAACCCTCTCGTCGATCCGATTGGTCTGGCGCTTTATGTCGAACCGACTTGGGGGCCACGAAACAAGGAGTTGGAGTTCAAACTCATCTTGCAAAAGAATTTCTTCGACGACCGTTTGATCTGGGCAACAAATCTAGTTACAGCTCTTGAAAACAACAAACGAGGGAGCCGTGTGGAAAAAGCTACTGAAGTCGATTTTCTGACTGGGTTGTCCTACCGCTTTACCAATAACTGGTCCGCTGGCTTTGAGGCGCGCAACCACCGCGAGTTCACAGGTTATGGTTATGGCGTTGCCAATCACTCGGCATGGTTCTTAGGGCCGAATTTGCATTACGCGACCAAGAACTGGTGGGTGACCGTAGCTTGGCGTCAGCAACTACCCCTAGCCAGTGGTTTTCAAGATGATCAAAAAGCGGTCATCAGCAATAGTCGTATTTATGGCGACGAGCATACGCGTAACCAGTTCATGCTCAAAGTCGGAGTGCCGTTCTAATCATGCGCTGGGAACCTTTCTTTGCTGTCCCGCTTGTTGTAATTTCAACAGCCAGTTGGGGCAATGTCTATTTTTCAACAGAGCAGGCTCAACAGGCCATGTTTCCAGGAGCTAAGTTCACTCAGATGAATTTGGCGCTAACCCAGGATCAGCGCGACGCGTTGCGTGCCCGTTCCGGTGTTTATGAGCCATTTCAGGAAAATCGCGTATGGGCCGTGGAGGGGCGAGGATTTTTCGTCATCGACCAAGTTGTGGGTAAGCATGAAATGATTACCTACGCGGTGGGTCTTAATGCCGATGGAAGCGTGAAGCAAGTTGAAATTCTCGAATACCGGGAAACCTACGGCTATGAGATTCGTGATCCGGCTTGGCGTAAGCAGTTTGTCGGCAAGACCGCCGCATCGCCTGTCAAACTGAACAAAGACATCACTAATATCACCGGCGCTACGCTATCTTCCAAGCATCTCACCGATGGCGTACGCCGCGTGTTGGCGGTATACGATACGATGTTGAAAGGGTTGCCAGGTGTCGGTCGTTGAGCGCATGCGCCCTTTGCTGGGCACATTCGTGACGATCCGGGCAGAAGGTGCTGCGGCTAGTGCCCAGGTGGAGTCGGCAGTCGAATCTGCTTTTCGCGCCATTGCTCGTGTCGATGGCTTGATGAGTTTTCATCGGCGCAGTAGCGATATTGGACGTTTGAATTGTGCGCGGCCTGGATCGATCCTGCGTGTACATGGCTGGACTTACCAGGTGTTGCGTGAGGCGCTGCGGCTTTGGCAGTGGAGCGGTGGCGTGTTCGATTGCAATGTCGGCGCATCTCTGATGCGCTTTGGCCAACTACCCAAGAATACTCCTGGCAAATCAGTCCGCCGCTTTCCCTATGGGGAAGCCATTTGCTTGAGAAACGACCGTTCGGTCAAACTGAATGCTCGCGTAGCACTTGACCTTGGTGGAATTGCCAAGGGTTTTGCTGTCGATCAAGCGGTCGAGGTTCTGCAAGCGCATGGCATGAAAAGCGGCTTGGTCAATGCTGGTGGTGATTTGCGCACTTTTGGTGCCGCCTCGCAGCCCGTGTGGCTACGCTGTCCAGACGATCCTTATCAGGCTCAACTAATCGGGACGCTGACCAATGGCGCGATAGCGACCTCTGCATCGTACTTTACCGACACAAACCGTCCAGGTGGCGCTGCGTCAAGTGCGATTGTGAACGCTAGGCGAGAACGAATCGTCACGATAACCAATAGTGTATCGGTGATCGCTCGCAACTGCCTGTTGGCCGATGGCTTGACCAAGATCGCCATTCTTCACGGGCGACTGCCTATGCGCCTCGCCAGATATGCACAAGCCAGGGTCGTGACACTATGACGACGCACCATATGTTTAGCATCCGCTTGCCCAAGGCACAACGCTGGGCGACTTACCTGGCACTGATCGTAGTCGCCGCCAGCGGGCTTATATGGAGCCTGCTCCACGATGTTCTGCAATGGGGTTGGATGCTCGCTGAGCGCCGCCTACTCACAGTTCATGGTGTGGCCGCTGCCATCGCACTTGTGATCGTCGGTGGTTTACTGCCGTTGCACATCCGGCTTGCGTGGCGTGTCAAACGTAATTTGGCATCCGGCCTCGTCGCGCTGTCATTGATGGCCCTGCTCGGTGCAACAGGCATGCTGCTCTATTACGGTGGCGAGGAATGGCGCGATTGGGTGCGATGGGGGCATATAGGTGTCGGCACCGTCGCCTGTTTGGCTATCCCAGCACACATTTGGCTTGGGCGTAGACGGGTGGCGCGCTTACCTGCGTCCGTGGCAGCGACGCCTCTTGGCTCAAAGGCTGAGCGTGTAACGGGATTGAGGTGACGCTAAATGCCACGTCGGTCGGTCCTCTCCGTCACTGAACGCGACAGCCTGCTGGTTCTGCCTGACGACAAAGATGAGCTGATCCGTCACTATACCTTCAACGAAACCGATCTGTCATTAATTCGGCAACGGCGCGGCGATGCCAACCGCTTGGGGGTGGCTGTGCAGTTGTGCTTGTTGCGTTTTCCGGGTCAAGGCTTGCTGACAGATACCATCGTCTCGGCATCGCTGCTGGGATGGATCGGGCGGCAACTGCGCATCGATCCGGCCTGCTGGCCGCAGTATGCCGAGCGGGAAACCACGCGCCGCGAGCATTTGCTGGAGTTGCGCACTTATCTGGGCATGGAACCTTTCGTTCTGGCGCACTACCGCCAAGCGGTGCATGCCGCGACCGAACTGGCTTTGCAGACAGACAAGGGCATCGTGTTGGCTGGCAGCGTACTCGATACACTGCGTCACCGGCACATCATTATTCCGGCGCTCGATGTTATCGAACGAGTCTGTGCCGAGGCGATAACCCGCGCCAACCGGCGCATTCACGCTGTGCTGACCGACTCCCTCGAAACCCTCCACCGTCCGCGCCTGGATGAACTACTCAAGCGCAAGGAAGGCAGCAAAATGACGTGGCTGGCTTGGCTACGCCAGTCGCCTGCCAAACCGAACTCGCGCCACATGCTCGAACACATTGAGCGTCTAAAATCCTGGCAGGCGCTTGACCTACCCGCTGGCATCGAGCGGAAGGTTCATCAAAATCGCTTGCTCAAGATCGCCCGCGAGGGTGGTCAGATGACGCCCGCCGACCTGGCCAAGTTCGAGCCGCAGCGGCGCTACGCCACTTTGGTCGCGCTGGCCATCGAAGGCATGGCCACCGTCACCGATGAAATTATCGACCTGCACGACCGCATCATCGGCAAGCTGTTCAACGCGGCCAAGAACAAGCATCAGCAGCAGTTTCAGGCCAGCGGCAAGGCGATCAATGACAAGGTGCGGCTGTATGGGTGCATCGGACAAGCCTTGATCGATGCCAAGCAAAAAGGCGGCGATCCGTTTGCCGCCATCGAGGCAGTCATGCCGTGGGACACCTTCGCCGCCAGTGTCACCGAGGCGCAAACTCTGGCGCGGCCTGCTGACTTTGATTTCTTGCATCACATTGGAGAAAGCTACGCCACCTTGCGCCGCTACGCGCCGCAGTTCCTCGACGTACTCAAGCTGCGAGCTGCGCCCGCCGCCAAGGGGGTGCTCGATGCCATCAACGTTCTGCGCGGCATGAACAGCGATAGTGCCCGCAAGGTGCCAGCCGACGCGCCAACCGCATTCATCAAGCCACGCTGGGCCAAACTGGTTCTGACCGACGAGGGCATCGACCGGCGTTACTACGAGCTTTGCGCCCTGTCGGAGCTGAAGAACGCGCTGCGCTCGGGCGACGTGTGGGTGCAAGGCTCGCGCCAGTTCAAAGACTTCGACGAATACTTGGTGCCGGTCGAGAAGTTCGTCACTCTGAAGCTGGCCAGCGAATTGCCGCTGGCCGTGGCCACCGACTGCGATCAATACCTGCGTGAAAGGCTGGAATTGTTGGAGGAACAGCTTGCCACCGTCAATCGCATGGCGGCCGCCAATGACCTGCCGGACGCCATCATCACCACCGCGTCGGGCCTGAAGATTACGCCGTTGGACGCGGCGGTGCCCGATGCTGCGCAGGCCCTGATCGATCAGACGGCCATGATCCTGCCACACCTCAAAATTACCGAGTTGCTGATGGAGGTCGATGAATGGACGGGCTTCACGCGGCACTTCACGCACCTGAAGACCGGCGACACCGCCAAGGACAAAACCTTGCTGATGACAACGATTCTGGCCGATGCGATCAATCTGGGCTTGACCAAAATGGCCGAGTCCTGCCCCGGCACGACCTACGCCAAACTGTCCTGGCTGCAAGCCTGGCACGTCCGCGACGAAACCTATTCAACGGCGTTGGCCGAACTGGTCAACGCACAGTTCCGGCAACCCTTCGCCGGAAACTGGGGCGACGGCACCACATCATCGTCGGACGGGCAGAACTTCAGAACCGGCAGCAAGGCAGAGAGCACCGGGCATATCAACCCGAAATATGGAAGCAGCCCTGGGCGGACGTTTTATACCCATATCTCCGACCAATACGCTCCTTTCAGCGCCAAGGTGGTCAACGTTGGCTTGCGTGACTCGACCTATGTGCTCGACGGCCTGCTGTACCACGAGTCTGACTTGCGTATCGAGGAACACTACACCGATACGGCAGGCTTCACCGATCATGTGTTTGGCCTTATGCACTTGCTGGGGTTCCGGTTTGCGCCGCGCATTCGTGACTTGGGCGACACGAAGCTGTTCATTCCCAAGGGCGATACTGCCTACGATGCGCTCAAGCCGATGATTAGCAGCGACAGGCTGAACATCAAGGCTATTCGCGCCCATTGGGATGAAATCCTACGACTGGCCACTTCGATCAAGCAGGGCACGGTGACGGCCTCGCTGATGTTGCGCAAGCTCGGCAGCTATCCGCGCCAAAACGGCTTGGCCGTCGCCCTGCGCGAGCTGGGGCGCATCGAGCGCACACTATTCATCCTGGACTGGCTGCAAAGTGTGGAGTTGCGCCGCCGCGTTCAGGCCGGACTCAACAAGGGGGAGGCACGCAACGCGCTGGCCAGGGCTGTGTTCTTCAACCGACTGGGCGAAATCCGCGACCGCAGCTTTGAACAGCAACGCTATCGGGCCAGTGGCCTCAACCTTGTGACGGCAGCCATCGTGCTGTGGAACACCGTCTATCTGGAAAGGGCCGCGAACGCATTGCGTCATCACGGCCAGGGTGTCGATGACGCGCTGTTGCAGTACCTGTCGCCGCTGGGCTGGGAGCACATCAACCTGACCGGCGATTACCTCTGGCGCAGCAGCGCCAAAGTCGGTGCGGGGAAGTTCAGGCCACTACGACCGCTGGCCTAGCCTTAGCGTACGATTTTTTCCGTTTTCTGAGACGACCCCCACTAAGACCTCGGCAGTCGGACGGCCCGGTCGTCGAAACAGGGCTGCCGCAGCCTTGCAGCAGGACTGCTGTGGGCAGGACGAGGAGAAAAACGATT
>NZ_NCJH01000050.1 GCF_002278925.1 Polaromonas sp. 39-63-25 | reverse complement strand
ATGTGGTGGTCATCCACCACCAGCACCGTGAAGTCGCCGGATTGGTCCACACCCGCCCCAAAAAATTGAGAAACGTTTCCAATTGTGCGCAGATTCGGCACGCTGGCAAGTGACCAAAGTCACAGCGCGGTGGCTGCGCCGGCGATCGGGGCTGGATCAAGCTGGATCCCAGACTATTCATTGAAACCCGTTCACCCTGAGGTATCGAAGGGCATGGCCCCACTTCGATGCGCCTTGCGTATCCCGTCCTGACCTTGCTCAAAGGTCAGCCCGTACGGATGGGTGCTAAACCCGCGCCGCCTGCGCGCCCAGCTTCAGCCCCAGCGCCTTGATCACCTTCATCACGGTGGCGAACTCGGCGTTGCCTTCGGGCGACAGCGCCTTGTACAGCCCCTCACGCGCGAGGCCGGTGTCGCGCGCCAGCTGGGTCATGCCGCGTGCGCGGGCGATATCGCCCAGCGCTGCGCGAACCAGGCTGCCGTCGCCGGGGTCGTCTTCAACGCAGGCCTGGAAGTACAGCGTGATGTCTTCCTCCGTCGTGAGGTCATCGACCGGATCCCATCTGGAGAATTTCTCTATCGCTTTTTTGTCAGTCATGACCTTAGTCTTTCCATGCTTGTGCCATCGCAATGGCGCGCGCAATGTCGGCATCTTGCGTGCGCTTGTCGCCACCGACCAGCAACACAATCACCCACGGGCCGCGTCGCGTGCAATACACCCTGTACCCCGGCCCATGATCCACGCGCAGCTCTGCCACTATGCAGCTCTGAAATGCCATCACGCAGCGCTTTGAAATCCCCCGGATTGCCATCGGCCAGCCGGTCGATCCGCACCTGAACGCGAAGCCGGGCCATCCGGTCTTTCAGCCCCAGCAGCCAACGCTCGAAGCTCTCGCTTTTGATGATTTCAAGCATTTTTATTGCAATCCATGGTTCACAACTTTGCTAACCGTCAGCGCCGCTACGCCACCCCCGCCCGCGCCAGGTTCAGCGCCAGCAGCCGCTTCAAAATCTCTTCATCCGGCATGTCAGGCGTGTAGTCGGCCCAGCCATAGGCGGCGGCCACGGCTTCGTCGAGTGTCTGGTGCGCCGCATGCAGCCAGGCCGGGCGCTGGTTGTAGAGCCGGGTCAGCGTGCGTTCGGCCAGGTCTTTTTCATGGCCGGCTTTGGCCACGATGCGGTCGGGGTACGGCGACGTTTGCAGGCCCAGCGGAATCACCTCGGGCACGCGCTCGGTCCACGCCGGCGGGTTGAGCCAGGCTTCGCGCAGCGCGTTCAGGCGATGGGCGGCGCGGGCG
>NZ_NCJH01000049.1 GCF_002278925.1 Polaromonas sp. 39-63-25 | reverse complement strand
GCTGTGGCGCGCCAGCGAGGCTGGCGAACGTCTGGTGCCCAGCGGGTTTGTGCAGGAGATCCTGCTCGACCACGTCATCACCTTCGCGCCCGACCCGCGCCTGCCGCGCGCGTTGCCGGCGCGTCCCACGCCGCGCCCGCTGCCCAGCGGCGACGCGCTGCCCGTGACCCGCCTTTCCGCCAGCGCCTATGAAGACCTGCGCCGCTGCCCATACCGGTTTTTTGCGTTGCGTCAGCTCAGGCTGCAGGCGCCCGACGAGCTTGAAAGCGAGTTGGGCAAGCGCGATTTCGGCAACTGGCTGCACAGCCTGCTGAAGATCTTCCATGACATGCTAAAAACGGCTGCAGCCCAGGATATACCTGCGCGAGTAGCTATTATTAATATAGCGGCTGAACGCGCCACCCAAGAGCTTGCCCTGAGCGAAAGCGAGTTCCTGCCGTTTGCGGCGATCTGGCCGCGTGTGCGCAAAGGCTACCTGGCGTGGCTGGCTGAGCATGAAGCGACCGGCGCGGTTTTTGACGCCGGCGAGGTGTGGCGCGAAATCCCGCTGGGCCCTTTGACCCTGGTCGGAAAAATCGACCGCATGGACCGCCAGAGCGATGGCCACGCGCTGCTGATCGATTACAAGACCGAGTCGCGTTCCACCACGGCTGAACGCATCAAAAGCGGCCAGGAAGACACGCAGCTGGCGTTTTACGCCGCATTGATCGAAGACGACACGCTGGCCGCCGCGTATGTCAACCTGGGTGAAAAGGAGCCGACGAAAACCTACGCCCAGCCCGACATTGTCGGCCTGCGTGACGAGTTGATTGAAGGCATTCGCGACGACATGGCACGCCTGGAGCAGGGTGCCCCGCTGCCTGCCCTGGGTGAAGGCAAGGCCTGCGACTACTGCGCGGCGCGCGGCCTGTGCCGCAAGGATTTCTGGAACTAGCTATGCCCCCACGGTCGTTCACTGCGTGTAACTCCCTGCCCCCCGAGGGGGCCGCTGCGCCTGCGGCCCGGCAAAGCCGGTTCCGCGGCCCCTGCTGGGGTGAAGAGCCCCCACGGTCGTTCGCTGCGCGTAGCTCTCTGCCCCCCGAGGGGGCCGCTGCGCCTGCGGTCTGGCAGAGCCAGTCCCGCGGCCCCTGCTGGAGTGGGATACCTGCATCTATCAGCGGGTGCGTACGATGACGGCGACGCATCCTGCCGCCTACCAATGCAACGGCCAGCCGGTTGCTGCCGACGCGTTCTACGCGATTGCCTGCGACCCGCGCCGCAGCGTGGCGGTTGAAGCCTGCGCGGGTTCTGGCAAGACCTGGATGCTGGTGTCGCGCATCGTGCGGGCG